>JANQQF010000166.1 GCA_028285035.1 Phycisphaerae bacterium | reverse complement strand
TAATCTAACAATTCTTGGATCGGAAATTCCATCCTGTTGTCCTATCCTTTTCTTTTTCTTTATTTTACCATCTCTGCACCTTTTCTACTCATGAGCCTTAAAGCACAAGATATGACAAAACGGCTGACATCGATTAAAGTACAGTCCGTATTGTTAAAAACCCCCTACTAAAGTACTAAATTTTGATCGAGAAAATTTTAAGGTTTGTAGAAACTCTAATTTTTGAAACAAAATTAAACCAATGGACATAAATAGTGGCTAGTGCAACAAAAACCGACTACCCGATCTAGAATTAGTGGCATTTACAACATTTGCGTAAAACTGAATGATAAATAAAGTTGAAGAAAATTTAGAGTAATGAATATAAAGTATGTAAATACTATTAATTTTACAGGATTAATATGATACTTTAAATTACTTTGTCCACCTGGTTTGACCCTTGCTGGGGCGACAGGATTTACTCTCGACCCAATGGTTGAATTGTAACCATAAGATCAATGATGATACTTGTGACCAAACCGAAAAAGTATCTCTAAAAGAGACGTGACCAAGTCTTTGCCCAACTTGACCTTAACCCAAACGACCTACCTCAATACCACATACATTACTGCTGTCTTCTGCTGACTAATTAGCATTACAACGTTAAGCTAATAACTCTTGTTGTTTCTTAAGATGTTGTATCAGAAATGAGGTTCTTTGGTTCAATTTCATTTCAAGATTGAACCAAAATGTGTTTCGGCAATGCGATGAAAACTGAAACAGGAAGTAGTGCATCCGGGATAGCTTTTTCCTAAGCACTCAACTCCTGCACTAAGTTCAAAAAATTGGCTTGATACGAGAGAGAGAACTATGACCGTAACAAACGTTGAGTTAGTGATTCGAATGTTGGTCGTGTGGTCGATGGTGTTTATGTTGGGTCCATCGGCTGTCATAACCCACGCCTCCGATGAGCATCGGCTAGAGCAGGCTACTAAGGCAGCCCGACCGTTGTACCAAGCTGATCCAGTCGCCGATTTTACAGGTAGCCCCACAGTTGGGGTTGCCCCGTTGAGTGTGAGCTTTATCAACAATTCAACGGATGCCGTTAGCTATCAGTGGTCGTACGGGGATGGAACCGTCAGTCACACAACTGAAATCACCCACAGCCATGTCTACACCCAAGCTGGCAGCTACACGGTTGTCCTGCAAGCGACCAATGACGTGAGTGTGACCGATACTTTGACGCAAACGGCCTATGTTACGGTCTCTGCCCCGCCTCCCGTGGCATATTTTGAGGGAAACCCGACCAGTGGTGATGAGCCGCTGACCGTAACCTTTGTGAATAGCTCGACCAATGCCAGTAGCTATCAATGGAGCTACGGAGATGGGACAAGCAGCACCATTGATAGCATTACCCACACCCACACCTATACCCAGAGTGGCCAATACTCGGTCGAGCTAATGGCCAGCAATGGGGTATTGTCAGCGACCTACAGTCGTCCCAACTATATCACGGTCAACACCCTCACTGCTCCCCAAGCCAAGTTTGGAGCCGGCCCCCAGAGTGGGATTGAACCCTTGACGGTGACCTTTGTCAATAGTTCCACCAATGCCAGTAACTACAGTTGGGACTTTGGCGATGGTCAGTCCCTCGTTACAAACATCCTGTCTCCGATTAGTCATACCTACAGTACAGCAGGTAGCTATACGGTCACACTGTCAGCCAGCAATGGGACGTTGACGGATACTCTGACTCAAAGTGAACTCATCAATGTCAATATCCCCAATCAACCACCTACGTCTGGGTTCAGTGCTACGCCTATTCAAGGCCACTTGCCCCTGACAATTACCTTAAGCAACACTTCAAACAATGCTAGTCAATATTTGTGGGACTTTGGCAACGGTCAGATCAGCAGTGAAGTCAACCCGACGACCGTTTATACCCAAGCTGGCATATATTCCATCACCTTGCAAGCAAGTGATGGCACGATCACAGATACTTCCCAAAACATCATCACGACAACCGAAGCTATCTCTGTTGTGGCTGAAGGGAGTGCTTGGCAATACTTCAAAGGGACGACTGCGCCCGCTGCCGATTGGACAACCATCCCATTTGACGACAGTGGCTGGTCAAATGGTCAAGGTGGTTTTGGGACGCAGTCGGGTAATACTGTGCTTAGTGATATGGTCGGGAGTTACAGTAGTCTCTTTACCCGTCACATCTTGGAAATCAGCGACCCAACCGCTGTTTATGGGATGGTATTGGGAATGCGGTATGAAGATGGATTTATTGCCTATCTCAATGGTACACCGATCTTGACCCAGAATGTGAGCAGTGGCAGTTATACCGTTACAGCCAGTAGTACCGAGATTGTGACCCAAACGGTGACCTTTGATCTGAGTGAACATCTGGACTTACTGCAATTTGGCACGAATGTGTTAGCCATTCAAGGGCACAATGATGATCTCAATGACACTAATTTTGCCTTGAGTGCCGAGTTGATGTTAGCCCTGATTGGTATGCCGCTGTTAGACTTAACCATAACGAGTTCAACCCCAGATGAGGTTGGTCAAGTAACCACTTTAGAAGCAATCGTAGCCAGTGGAAGTGGGGTGAGTTATGAGTGGGAATTTGGGGATGGAACCAACCAACAGGTGCCCTTTAGCCCAGGCCAGCTCAATTCAACCCTCGACCACACCTACCCGGCGACGGGCACCTACACGGTCGTAGTTACAGCGAGTAACGCAGTTAGTGAATTAGTGACAACAGAATTGGTGACTGTCACCGCCCCGGTGGGATTGATCATTACGAAAGATGGCCCTGTCATTGCCGAGGCAGGAGCGCCGATCACCTATACCCTGACCATTACCAATTATGGAGGGATGACAGTTAACAACCTAATCATCAGTGATACGTTGCCAAGTGAGACGAATTACGTGAGCGGGGGCACGTTGACGGGCGAGGTTGTAGTTTGGAGTGTACCCAGCTTGGATGCTGGAAATCAGGCCTCAGTCACCTTTGTCGTCACAGCCACTGAGACAATCACCAATAGCCAATATGAAGTCAGCGCAGATGGAGGCGTGATGTCTGTTGGGGTGGAGGCTGTGGTGACTGAAATCAGCGATGTTGCCGCTGATCCGGTCGTGGCCGATTTCAGTGCAACATCATTGGCAGGGCCAACCCCATTGAGTGTCACCTTCCTCAATCAGTCGAGTAACGCCACAAGTTATGAGTGGGACTTTGGGGATGGCACAACCAGCACTATCATCAGTCCAACCCACACCTACACGCAAGCTGGTTCGTACACGGTCATCCTACAAGCCAGCGATGGCGTGGTCACCGACACGTTAACCCGTTCGAACTATGTCACTCCCTTTAACTTCGGTAATCCGATTGCCAATTTCACGGCTAGCCCGCAGAGCGGTGATGTGCCCTTGGCCGTTACCTTTGTGAACAGCTCAACCAATGCTACTGGCTATGCATGGGACTTTGGGGATGGAAATAGCAGTATGGTAACCAGTCCAGTTCACACCTACAGTACCCCCGGCATCTACACTGTCACCCTCCAGGCGGGGAATGGCATTGTGACTGATACTTTGAGTTTGAGCCACTACATCACTGCGACTGAATTATTGTTGGCCGTCTTTGACCCTTTCCCCCCTAATGTAAAAGTGGGGCAAACGGTCCTCTTCCTAAACAATTCAACCGGGACCACCGCCTATGAATGGGATTTTGGGGATGGTATTACAACCACCCTGCCCAGCCCGACCCATACCTATAGTACGGCTGGTATATACACCGTGACCCTGACCGCCTCTAATGATAGTGCGAGTGTGAGTACAACTGAAGTAATGGCCGTGACTGAAACGCCACAGGCGTTGTTTAGGGGTAACCCGCAAAATGGTGATGCACCATTGACTGTGACTTTTGTGAACAGTTCAACCCATGCGACGAGCTATGAATGGGATTTTGGCGATGGTAGTCGTAGTATGGCGACCAGTCCAGTTCACACCTATACCGCCTCCGGCCTTTACACCGTGACCCTACACGCTGGGGATAGTAGCTTGACCGATACCCTAACCCTCCCCAGTTACATCACCGTGACCGAAGCTGTGGTTGCAGCTTTCAATCCCTTTCCCCCGAGTGCCCAAACGGGGCAGACTATTCTCTTCTTAAATAACTCGACAGGGGCAACTGACTATGAGTGGGACTTTGGGGAAACTGTCCTTGGACAGCCTATTACCACCACAATACCTAGCCCCACTCACACATATAGTGCAGTTGGGGTGTATACCGTGACTTTGCTAGCCCAGAATGGTGAGCGAAGTGATACAGCCACCGCAGCTTTAACCATTTTGGCCGCCCCTCCCCCGGTGATGTACTTCACGGTCAATAGCGATGGCCCTCATACCTTTGGTAGCCTGAGTGGGGTGCAAAATGAAGATATTGTCAGTTATGATGGGAGTGATTTTACCGGGGTCTTTGACGGATCAGCCTTTGGCATTACGCCCAGTATTGATGCGATTCACGTGGTCGATGAAGATACTATCCTGTTCTCTTTACGGGCGGCAGCGACCTTGCCTGGTAACTTAGCCGTCGATGACTGGGACATTGTCCAATATGAATCCCCCAACACCTTTACGCTGTACTTTGATGGGGAAGATGTGGGGTTGAACAGTTCGGGTGAAGACATTGATGCCTTGACAGTGCTCGAAGATGGCCGAATCTTACTGTCCACCTCGGGGAATCCTGGGACCGATGTCATCAGTGACGCGAGGGATGAGGATGTCTTGGTTTTCACGCCAACCAGTTTGGGGGAGACTACTGCAGGGAGTTGGACCTTATATTTTGACAGTGGGGATGTGGAGCTGACCACTTACAACGAAGGGATTAATGGCTTTCACCTCGAAGAAACGGATCAGGTCTACTTTAGTACCCAAGGGACCTTCGATGTCACCAATTTGACCGGGGATAATGAGGATGTGGCCCAATGTACTTTGGTTACTAGTGGCACGACCACGTCTTGTACATATGAAACAACCTTGTACTTTGATGGCGATCAAATTGATGCTGACTTAGCTGCGCTTTATATCGAGGGCTTGAGTTTTGCCCCAGTCGCTGTCGCCGATGAAGTGATCAGTGGTTTGACTCTGACGAGTGACAGCCCAACACCTTTGGCCGCGACCACGACCTTCAGTATAACGTTGAGCACTGGCACCAATGTCAGCTACCTTTGGAACTTTGGCGATGGCAGTCCCGAAACCAGTAGCGGTAGCACGGCCAGCCATAACTACAGCACGGTCGGTACTTACACCGTGGTGGTTACGGCGAGTAATAGTGTCAACGACCAAGTGGATACAACCACCGTGATTGTTCAGGATGTGCCACCTGTAGCGAACTTCACAACATCCAGCCCTGACATCTTGGGCGAGGTGACCAGTTTTACCAACAATTCAACCGGCAGTAACTTGAGCTATGCCTGGAGCTTTGGGGATGGAACCACAAGTGACCTTGAAAATCCAACCCACACCTACATCACAACGGGCACGTTTACTGTGGTATTTACCGCGACCAACGGCTTGGGCAGCGCGACCTATAGTGAGACCGTTCTGATTGAAGCTCCAATTGTGGAGCCGTTGCTCTACTTCTCTGTATCAGAAGGAGGAAGTTATACGTTTGGCAATCTGAGTGGGGTGCAAAATGAAGATATTGTCAGCTATGATGGGAGTGATTTCTCAATCGTGCTTGATGGTTCAGATTTGGGGATTGACCCGAGTATTGATGCCTTGCATATCGTGGATGAAAATACAATCCTGTTCTCCTTGCGAGCGGCGGACACCCTGTCAAATGGGTTGGCCGTCGATGATTGGGACATCGTTCAATTGGAGGCTACTAGTCTGGGCGAGACCACGGCGGGTACGTTGAGCTTGTATCTCGATGGGGAAGATGTGGGGTTGGATAGCTCGGATGAGGATATTGATGCTATAACGGTCCTTCCTGATAGCCGGGTCTTAATCTCGACTGGGGGTAACCCTGCTGTTGTCACGGATGCAAGAGATGAAGATGTCTTGGCCTTCACCCCCACCACCTTGGGGGCGACCACAGCGGGTAGCTGGGCTATGTATTTGGATAGTAGTGACCTTGAATTGACGGTTTCAAATGAGGGGATTGATGGGGTTCATCTCACGGCAGATGACCAACTTTATCTGAGTACGGTTGGGAGTTTTGCCGTCACTGGTTTGAGTGGTGAGGGGCCTGATATCGCGGAGTGTGCCTTGGTCAGTAGCGGAAACACCACCGCTTGCACCTTTGCTTCAACCCTTTATTTTGACGCAGACAGTGTGGATAACACCTTTGCCACAGTCAGTATTGAAGCCTTCAGTTTGGTCCAACCTGCTGCCCCAGCCTTACCTATTAGTGGCTTGACTGTGAGCAGTGGTAGCCCTGTCCCTCTGGGACAATCTGTTCCCTTGACGGCAACGGTGGCGGCGGGGAATGACATTAGCTACACTTGGGATTTTGGCGATGCGAGTGGTCTGACGACGAGCAACAACTACCTCCTGCACACATATGGGGTGACTGGTACTTATACCGTGATCGTCACCGCGACCAACAGTGTGAATAGTCAGGTGGCGACCACAACCGTCATCGTCCAAGATGCGCCACCTGTGGCCAGCTTTACCACCTCCAGCCCAGATGTTTTGGGTAACATAACTAGTTTCACGAATACCTCAACCGGAAGCAACCTCAATTATAGCTGGCACTTTGGCGACGGGACCATCGTAACGACAGAAAGCCCCACCTACACTTACCCAGCGACGGGTACTTACACCGTGTACCTGACAGCCACGAATAGCTTAGGTAGTGATATCTACAGTGATACGGTCGAGATTATTGACACGCCACCCACCTTGATGGGCTACTGGACCTTGGATGAACACGATGCTAATCGGGTGGATGGCTCAGGCAATGGTAATGATTTGGTGCAATCAGGCTCCATTGTTTCAGCCACTGGCCAAATTGACCACGCCGTAGATTTAGAAGCGACCAACAATGATTATCTATCGATTGATCACACGACTCAAACAGGCCTAGACGTCAATGGTAGCCTGACCTTAGTTGGCTGGGCCAGGTTGGAGAGTAGTCCCTCTGGAGACCATTACGTCTTAGCCAGTAAGTATGAGTGGGGTACAGCGCCTGGTAATCGAGGGTATCGGCTGACCGTGAATGATGGCGATTACCTTACCTTTGTGGTCTCCCCTGATGGCGACTATACGCCAGCCAATAATGAGTTAGTGGTTACCAGTACAACGGTTAGTATTGGTACCTGGCATCACATTGCAGCGGTCTTTGATGCGGATTATAAAAAGATGTTGTTGTATCAAGATGGAACGTTAGTGGCTAGCCGGGATATTGATCATAGCACCATTTTTACCTCGACCGCCCCCTTTATATTGGGAGCCAATGAACAGAATGGCAATGTGGTCCAGCATTTTGATGGTCAATTAGATGAATGGCGCGTTTATGCCGAGGTTTTAGAGCAGCCACAAATTCAGGCCCTGCGAAATGTAATTTATGAGCCGATTAGTGGCTTAAGTGTGTCCAGTGATAGCCCCGTCAGCCTTGGTCAATCAATGACCTTGACAGCTACGGTCAGCACCGGTAGTGATGTTGATTATAGCTGGCACTTTAGCGACGGCACCCTTGTCACAACTCAAGATAATGTCATTAGTCATACGTTTGAAATGGCGGTAGGGTACACGGTGGTGATTACCGCTGCAAACCCCTTGAACAGTGAAAGCACCACTATTGGAGCGGTGGTCATCGATACGCCGCCTGTGGCCAGCTTTACCACCTCTAGCCCAGATGGTTTAGGGCAGACTACTGTCTTTAGCAATACATCAATTGGAACCAGTTTGAGCTATACCTGGGATTTTGGCGATGGCAGCTCGCCGGTTTCGGTTCCACATCCTACCCACACCTATGCCTTAATAGGTACCTATGTGGTGACCCTTTCAGTCAGTAACAATCAGGGAAGTGACCTTTTAACCCAAACGGTGGTTATTCAAGAACACCCTGATGAACTGGTCGCTTATTGGAACTTTAATGAAAATGAAACGCTTGGGGTGGGATATGGACATAGCTTGTCCAACACAGTCAACACCAACTACAGCGCAGGCCAACTGGTTGGGGCGTTGGATCTTGAGCGGGATTTACAGCAGTACGTCTATGTTGATGAAACAGAGGGTGGCATTGGTCTTCTCTCAGCTTCGCCCCAACAAAGCTTGAACATCACCGGCAGCTTAACCTTGGTTGGGTGGGTTAATGCAGAACGTACCCATACCGGGCGAATGATGTTTGCTTCGAAATATCGCTATGGTGGTGGGAACGGTCGGGCTTATCGCTTTGGCTTGAATGAGGATCAAACCCTGCATTTTGTAGTTTCCCCAGACAACACCTACAACGATGATTACCTCCTTGACGGAACAACACCACTGACCACCAACGGTACCCAATGGCATCACGTGGCGGCGGTGTTTGATGCGGAGCAGAAAGAATTACGGGTTTATCTTGATGGGGTGCTGGATGCGACGCCTAAAGATGTTTCATATTCAACCATTCACGAATCGGCAGAACCCTTCCGTTTAGGCGCGGACAGCGAAAATGGCACCCTAGCCAATCTCTTTGATGGTCGATTGGATGAGTGGCGGGTTTACAACACTGTTTTGCTTGATAGCGAAATTGCCAATCTGGCTAGCGAAGCTCCATCGGCTGCCAGTAGCGTGATCCGATATGTTGACCAAGCCACAGGCAGCGACAACAGCAACTGTCAAAATCCAGCCACGCCCTGTCAGACCCTACAGTATGCGGTCGATTGGGCCAATCCTAATGATGAGATTCGGGTCGCCGCTGGTACTTACACCGGAGTGACATCCATCAATGGAACCTTACAAATCCTCTATCTTAATAAGGCCGTAACCCTGCGTGGGGGATACACCACAGCAGATTGGAGCACCCCCGACCCAATCAATAATCCGACCATTTTAGATGCCCAAGATGAGGGTCGGGTATTGTATATCACGGGAGCAGATACGACGGCTCACATCGAAGGCTTTGAGATCATTGATGGGAATGCGAGCACCACCTTAACCAACGATGGCGGCTTTATTCTGCTTGGCGTTGGGGGTGGCGTGTATATCGATGGTAGCCCGGTTACCTTGGAGAATAACAAAATCTATTCAAATTACGCCATTCAAGCTGGGGCAGGGATATATGCCAAGAACAGTAACCCAGTCATTCGCGGTAATTCGATTACCAATAATTCAATGTTCCGAGGCGAGGGGGCTGGGGTCTATCTGGTCAATAGCAATGGCTTGATTGAACAAAATACCATCGCTGATAATGAGGCTTCTGGGCTTGGTGGTGGTGGTATCTTCATCCTGGATGGGTCACCGTTGCTGACTGATAATGTCATTCGCAACAATGTGGCTACGCCGAACAACCCCACCTTTACCGGGAGCAATGGGGGTGGGGGTATTTATTTGGCGAATAGCCAAGCCACAGTTGATACAAATGTGATTGAAGGTAATGTAACGGCGAGTGGTGGTCTTGGGGGTGGGCTATATCTGGGGAATAGTGATGCTCAGGTAACAGGCAACCTCTTTATTAGCAACACTATGTTTATCCCCAATGATGGCTCTGGCAGTGCGGTTGGTATTTTTGACGGCAGCGATCCGACCTTTGCTAACAACATCTTGCTCCACAATGAAAGTGGTCAGGGCGGAGCAATTTACGTTAAAAATGCCAGCCCTGAGCTGATCCATACCACGATTATCGGTCAGATTGGTGATGGGGGTAATGGCATTATTGTTGATACGCCTGACACCGGGCAAAACAGTCAGCTAACTCTGGTTAATACTATTCTCGTTAGCCATACCCGGGGCATCAGCGTTGCTACTGGAAGTAGTGCCATCTTGAAAGGCACCCTATGGGGAAGTCCCCCTTGGAACAATATAGCAGATATTGGTGGTTTAGGGGACTTACAAACCAGTGATAATCATTGGGGGGCACCTGATTTTCTCGACCCGATCAACCGAGATTATCGCTTGAGTGCAACTTCAGCAGCGATTAATTCTGGTGTTGAGAGTAGTGTGAGCACAGATCGTGATGGGGCACCTCGCCCTATAGGCAGTAGCCCTGATGCTGGTGCTCATGAGTTTCAGGCGATCGTTGTGAACGAGGGGATTCGCTATGTAGCATCCAATGGGGTGGATAACGGCATCTGTACCGACAGCAACAATCCTTGTGCAACCGTGCAATATGCCTTGGATTGGGCCGTGGCTGGAGATGAGGTACGGGTTGCATCAGGTGTTTACACCGATGTGATCAATCGGTTGGAGCAACATCAAGTAGCCTTTATAGAGAAAAGTATCACCCTACGTGGGGGATATACCGACACGAATTGGCTTTTATCAGACCCGATCAACAACGAAACAACTTTGGCGCCAGCAGGCGATGACGGGCGAGGTATCTACATCACGGGAAATATTACCCCAACTGTCGAAGGATTTCATATCACGAGTGGTGACGATGACCATTCCGGCGGCGGCGTTTTTGTCGAGGATGCCTCAGTCACCCTACAAAATAACTGGATTCATCATAACAGTACAAACCTGGATGGGGCGGGTATATATTTGATTGATAGCCCGAGTCATATCCTTAACAATGTAATTTATGAAAATCAGACGATTGTTGGCTCAGGAGCAGGGGTTGCTGTTATCAATAGTGATGCGACCTTAACCAACAATCACATTCACGGCAATTCAGCTAATACGCATGGTGGTGGGATCTATCTGGATGATAGCGCAGCCCAACTTATTAGCAATACCATTGAACTGAACAATAAACTTATTGGCTATGGGAGTGGACTTTATGCAAATAATAGCCCCCTCGCTTTGCAGGATAGTGTAGTGCGGGATAATCAGGCTTACATTGACAACAGTCAAGATGTGAATGTGTTAAACAATTATTTTATTGAGGATGGTATTCTTTTGCTGGATCAAAGTCAGGCTACGTTAATTAACAATTTTATTGTTGACAATGGCTCGTTGCCGAGCGGTAGCCTGTACATTGATAATTCGACGGCTCATCTGCTACAGACCACCATTGCCCGTAATGGTACTGGCCCCAATCAGGGGGGTGCTTCCACTGGCGGAACAGGGATTGGGGTAGTTCAGGGTAGTACTGTGTTAATGACCAACACTATCTTGGTGAGTCAAACAGTTGGGCTAGAAGTCTCGGTAGACAGTACTGTTCACCTCAACAGTACCCTATGGGGAAGCGATCAATGGGCTAATGAAACCGACTGGACCGGACCAGTAACCACGGAAAATGATGTGTCGGGTCTACCTGAATTTGTTGATCCAGACGATGGTGATTATCGCCTAGCCTCCACTTCACCCGCTATCAATGCGGGCGTGGATAATGGGGTGAGCTTTGACATTGACGGTGAGGCCCGACCCTTTGGCACCGGCTATGATTTAGGAGCAGATGAGTTTTTCCTCGATATTGAGGCCGATTGGCAGTTGATTCCAACGACGTCAGCCCCACCGATCATCAATGAATCGGCCTTGGCCTATGATAGCGACCAAGATCGGATTGTTCTCTTTGGTGGCAATGCAGACGGCTGGCGCTATGAAAAAGATACCTGGGAATTTAACAAGGTAACGGCGACTTGGACGCCAATCACTGTAAGCCAAAGCCCGCCCAGTCGCTATGGGATGGAAATGGCCTACACAAGTGCTCCAATCGCTGGAAGCTCCTCTGGTGGGGTCATTCTGTTTGGTGGCAGTGATGAGAATGATACGGCCCTGAACCAAACTTGGCACTATGATGGCAGTACGTGGGCCGAAGTGACGATCAGCGGCAGTGTGCCGCCCAGTCGTACGCACCACGCCCTGACCGTGGCGCCGAGTAGCGGCACAGTGTATCTCTTTGGCGGGAATGATGAGGGGGTATATCACAATGATCTGTGGAGCTATCAAGCTGGGGTGTGGACGTCTGTGGCAGTGAGCGGTAACAACCCCATTTCCCGGACCTTGACCGCGTTGACCTATGATCCTGACCACAATCGCTTGTTGCTCTTTGGCGGACGAACCGTGACCGGGACCCTGTTGGCTGATCTATGGGCTTTTGACCTAAGCGGTAGCAATACCTGGCAGCTTCTAGATGATGGCGGGGGAGGCGGTGGACCGCCGCCACGGATTGGGCATTCCTTGACCTATCACCCTGAGACTAGTAGTGCTGTTTTGGTGGGTGGTGATCCAGCGGGACAAACTTGGCTGTGGCTTGGTTCAGGTTGGGCGTTAGCCCCAACCACGACCATTCCGCCTCAAGCCTATCACGGGGCAACCAACGGAGATGGTGCAGTTATCCTATTTTCACGCGGGGAGGTGTGGAGCTATGAATAAGCAACAAGCACAATATACTAGACTGAAATCAATATTCTCATACATCCTGCCCCTCCTGCTGGGGTTGGCATTGCTGACGTTATTTTTGGCCTTTGTGTCTACTCCGGTTGAGGCAGCGCCTCAGTCACCGACTTTGCAGGCACTGACCTCAGCTTCAACAGAGTTGAGTGGGATTCGATACCTTTCTTTTGGTGATTGTACTGACTTTCATATACCTGAACCCTGTTACACAGGCACATCAAAATATTTTCGCTTCTCAAGTCGGGAATGCCCAATCTGTGGAGGACCCAGGTTTAATGAAATTGTTGACCCAATTAATACCCATAGTGGCAACTTTAATCTTGAGATAACGGATATTTCCATTCCCACCTTGGGTCAGCCGTTGAGGTTTGAGAGAACATACAACAGTCTTTCTGTGGTTGAGGATTTGGTGGTGTACTCTGATACGATGGGGTATGGCTGGACCCATACCTATGATCTGGATTTAACCTTTGCGGCAGGCCCATATGGCGTTGACAATGCGGTGATTTTGAAAGCGCCGCACGGCTCGCGGATGCGATTCACGATTGAAGGGGGTGAAGGCGAAGGAGAAGGTGAAGGTGGATATGGAGAAACGTACATCCCTGACCCTGGGATTTGGGCCAGTATGGTCAAATATGATCACGTTTTGACCCAAACTTATGTCATTACCACAGGCAATCAAACAGTCTATACCTTTGAAACCCCGAAACCCGGCCAACTTTTTACTCAAGACACCCTAACGGCCAATGATTACCAACCTCAAGATAATTTCGGGCAGGCCCTTGCGGTCGATGGCGACTGGATGGTGGTTGGGGCACCGAGCGATGACACGACCAACGGGGTTGATGCCGGGGGAGTGTACCTCTACCAGCGTAATTCAGGGGGGAGCTCGGGCTGGAATGAGGTGAAAAAGGTGGTGGCCGGGGATGGGGCGGCCAGCGATTTCTTTGGACAGGCCGTGTCATTGTCTGGGGATACCGTGGCGGTGGGGGCCTATCAACAGGACAGTCAAGCGACGAATGCTGGGGCGGTTTACATTTTCCAGCGCGACCAAGGCGGTCCAGATAATTGGGGGCAGGTCACCAAGATTACCATTGCAGATGGAGTGGCTGAAGATTACTTTGGCTACAGTCTGGCTTTGGATGGGGACACCTTGGTGGTGGGGGCCTATCAAGAGGACAGCCGAGGGACAGATGCCGGAGCAGCTTATATTTTTGAGCGCAATCAGGGCGGTACCGACAATTGGGGACTCACGAAAAAAATAACGGGGAGTGATGGTGAATCAGGCGATGGTTTTGGCTACAGTGTTGATATTGATGCTGATCGAGTAGTCGTGGGAGCCTATAAGGAGGATAGCCAAGGGACAGATGCTGGGGCCGCCTACTTGTTTGAGCGCGGCCAAGGCGGCGCGAATAATTGGGGCCAGTTGAAAAAATTAATATCGCCAGCGTGGGATCCTCAAGGTGATGAGTTTGGAACCAGTGTAGGGATTGATGACAACCGAATTGTGGTTGGTATCCCGAAGTCGGAAGCGGATTTTGGGTCAGCTAATGTATTTGAGCAAAATACAGGTGGCACAAATAGTTGGGGATATCATTCAACTTTAGCCGAAGAAGGTGGGTTATTTGGTCAAGCCGTCGCGATTGAGGGTGATCGAATTTTGGTGGGGATACCTGGGGTTAAAAATCAATGGAATATTCAGGTTGGGCTAGTTTACTTGTATGAACTTGGTGAGTATGGCTGGGAGTTAATCAATGGACAAGAGCTGTTCATTCGGAAATTTGGTGAAGATTACGAGCCGATAGGGCAGAGTGTGGCCCTTGATGGGGATACTGTAATGGTTGGCTCGCCATTGGGTGATGTGATGGGGCAGACGGATGCGGGGTTAGTGTTTGAATTTGAGGCTTATGGATCTCTGCAAAAAGCATACTTGACTAGCATTCGTGATCCACAGGGGTATCTGACTACTATGTCCTATACCAATCGACGCTTGAGCCGGGTGACCGGGCCGAGCGGGCAACGCTGGCTGGACTTGAGCTACAACACGCAGGGGCTGCTGGACACTGTGGCCGACCATACAGGGCGTAGTGTGAGCTATCAATATGACATCTATGGCAATCTGGCCACGGTCAATGATTTACGGGACTTGGATTGGACATACGTGTATACATATCCGCTGACGCTGGATCCTGCCACCTCGACCTATCTGTTGCATGAGGTGATTGATCCTGATGGGCGGACCAAGGTCAAAACCTTTTTTGATGACCGAGCCAGGGCCATTCGCCAAGAAGATGGGGCGGGGCGGGTGATGGCCGAGATTACATATCCCACTGATCCCAATAATGACAACGGGATTCGCACGATGACGGTCAATGGTACGGCGATGACAGATACATACGATGATGAGGGGTTGTTGATCAATCAAAGTGTGGACACCTTGCCCAATCAAACCTATACCTTTGATGATTATCTCAACCGTGACCTTGAGATTGATGCTAAGGGGAACAAGACCGAATATTTGCGGAATGACTTAGGCCAAACCTTGGCCATTACGGATGATTTGGGGAATGAGACGCATTATACCTATGATGCCCAGAACAACTTGGCCAGTGTAACGGATGCCAATGAGGTGACAACAGATTATGAGTATGACCTAAACAACAACCTCCGCAAGGTGACTGCCCCTCTGGTGGGGACCACAATTTACACCTACAATAGCCAACAACTGCTGGTGGCGATGCGGGATGCGAGGGGGAATGTCACCAAGTATGGCTATGATACCTTTGGCAATCGCACGGTGATCACCGATGCCTTGGGCTTTACCACCCGCTATCAGTATGATGCCCTCAACCGGCTGGAGCGGACGATTGATGCCAAGGGGAAAGTGACTCGGAATATCTATGATGATGGGAATAACCTGATCCAAATCATTGAGAATGAGCACCCTACTAACGTGACGCAGAATTATCAAGATGAGTATAACCTGATTACCACCTACAGCTACGACGGGGCAGGTCGCCGCGAAACGACCACGGATACCCTGGGACGGGTGAGCGAGAACATCTATGATGCTGGGGGGCAGCTGATTCAGACCATTCAGAACAAGCACAGCAGCAACCCGACGCAGAATTATCAAAATGAGTACAATTTGATCACCACCTACGGCTATGATGAATTTGGCCGCTCGATTGCGGTGACCGATACTTTGAATTACGTTAGCCGCACCTTCTATGACACGGCGGGACGGGTGGACCGGACGGTGACTAACTATGTGGGCAATGGGGATTATAACGTCAACCATCCTGATCAAAACATTACCACTCAATATGTATATGATGACAACGGCAATGTGGAGAAGACTATCAGCTCGGTTGGGGCACCGGAAGAGCGGGCTAGCTGTACGGTTTATGATGACCTTAACCGAATTAAGCAGAGCATCGAAAATTGTATCGACAAGGTCCACGACGGCAGTGATGGCCCGGATGAGGATTTGATCACCATCTACCTGTATGATGATCTGGGCAACCAAACGGCCATCATCGACCCGGCCAATCGGCGCACTGATTATGAATATGACGATCTCAATCGGGTCTTCAAAATTACCAATCCGCTCAACGGGGAAACGATTTACACCTATGATGCGGTGGGTAACCGCACCCAAATCGTCAATCCCAAATCCCAAATCGTCACATACGACTATGATGCGCTCAATCGGGTCGTGACCACAACCAACCATCTGGACGGACAGACAGTCGTCCTGTACGACGAAGTGGGCAATCGGGAGCGGACCATCGATGCGGAGGGGAACGTAACCCTCTATCGTTACGATAGCCTCTATCGGTTGGAAGAGATGGAGGATGCAGAGAACCAGATCACGCGCTACACCTACGATGCCTTGGGCAATCGGCGGACCGAGACCGATGCCGAAACCAGGGTCACCAAATACGATTATGACGAGCTAAATCGACTGACCCTGACGACCCTGAACTTTGTCTCTGGCGGGCCGAGCAACAGCGACACCAACGTGACCCAAGCGGTCAAGTACGATGCCCTTAGTCGACGGCTTGAGACCATTGATGGGCGAGGCAACTCCACTTGGTTTGGCTATGATGGGCTAGGCCGAACCATCGCCATCACCAATGCCCTACTGCACGTGAGCCGCACCGAGTACGATGGGCTGGGGCAGCGCACAGCCACCATCAACGCCGAATTGGAGCGAACGGAGTATCGCTATGATGGCGTGGGGCGGCTACGGTTTATCGAGAATGAGCTGGGCCACATCATCGAATATCGCTACAACGAGGTCGGCGAGCGGACGGTGATGATTGATGCCGAGCTGACCGAAACCCACTACGACTATGATGATTTGGGACGCTTGACCGAGGTGATTGAGAATTATGAGGATGGGGTGCCCCCGGCGGTGGGTGCGGCCCAGGATGAAGACCTGATCACCGAATATCGGTATGATGCGCTGGGCAATCGGACGATGACGATCAACGCCCGGGGCTTTGCCACCCACTATCGCTATGATGGCCTCAACCGCCGCCGCGAGATGGAAGATGCCTTGGGTAACATCACCACATATGGCTATGATCGAGTGGGCAACCAGAAGGTGATCACTGATGCCAACACCGTGGTCACCGAATTCTTCTATGACAAGGTATATCGGTTAACTGACATCACCTACTCAGATGACACGCCCGATGTGACCTTCACCTATAACAACGTAGGTAACCGTGAGACGATGCAGGATGGTACCGGGCAAACGACCTATCTCTACGACGATCTCAATCGGCTGACCGATGTGACTGATGGGGCCAATTTCCAGGTTGGTTATGGCTACGACCGAGCGGGCAATCAAACGAGTTTGACTTATCCTGGCAGTGTGGGGTCGGTGGTTTATGACTATGATGTCGCCAATCGGTTGGATACGGTAACGGATTGGAATAGCGATCAATTTGGGTATACTTATGATGATGCCAATCGAATGACCGGGGTAGCTCTGCCCAACGGTATCCAAAGCGATTACGATTACGATGACATTGGACGGCTTGAGTTGTTAACTTACTCGACCAGTACCGAAACCTTGGGTCAATATGATTACACCCTCAACAAGGTGGGCAATCGCACCGCCGTGACCGAGACGTTGCAAACATTGGGAGAAGGCTCGACTGGAGCGTATGAAGAGCAAGATGGCTTGGTGGTGATTGAAGGGGAAAACTTTAGCGATCAAGCCCTTGGTTTGAGTCATCGGTGGGAAGCGGTGGCGGGGCATATCCAAGCCTTACCTGATGTGGATGTCCTTCACTCACCCGCCCAAATAACAGATGGCCCACGGGTGGATTACCCAATCCAATTTGTAACAACAGGTGTGTACACAATTTGGCTACGCGGCTCGAATGAGAATCCGGGGAACGACTCGGTTTATGTTGGGCTGAATGGACCGGATGGGCCAAATCCAGAGCAACAGGTCGTCGGTTTGAGCGGCTTTGCGCCCGAAGGGTGGAGTTGGGGGAGCGAACGTTTAGCTGTGACTGATTTAAGTGCAACGGTCACTGTGACTAATACAGGGTTATATACTCTTAGCCTATGGATGCGTGAAGATGGGCTTCGAGTGGATCGGCTCCTACTGACGACAGATCAGATGTATGCTCCGGCTGGAGAAGGGCCTGTTGAGTCGGCTCGGCAACTGTTTGGCACTGTCTCGCTGACCCAAACGATGATTTACACCTACGATGGCGTATATCGTCTAACTGACGCTGATTACTCGACGGGAGCAACCTACGACTATGCGTATGATCTGGTCGGCAATCGGCTCAAACAGATTATTGGTGGTGATACGACCGACTATTTGTACGATGCCGCCAATCGGTTGACGGCGGTCAGCGACTCAGCCTCATCGACGACCTACACCTTTGATGACAACGGTAATTTGCTCCAAACTGGGGAAATGGTCAATCAATTTGATGCGGCGAATCGGTTGGTGGAGACGAGCCGAGACAGTCACGTGGTCGAGCCGATGTACAACGGCGTCAATGATCGCGTGGGGCAGACGGTGGATGGGGTGACGACGGATTATGCCCTTGATGTGCAAGGCTTGCCGGAGGTGATTTACACGAGCGAGGGTAATGCGTATTTGCACCTACCGGGTGTGATTATGACTGAAAGTAGCTTAGGTGAGGTTCGCTATTTATTGAGCGATGCCCTTGGCTCAGTACGACAGGTGGTCGATGAGACAGCGCAAGTTGTTTCGTATCAGGAGTTTGATCCGTATGGGAATGCGCTTGAGACCGGGGCGGATACCTACGGCTATACAGGCGAGTGGTGGCAGGAGGAAGTGAGCCTGTTACACTTGAGGGCACGGTGGTATGCGCCGGAGACAGGTACATTTTTGAGCGTTGATCCGGTGGAGAGTGAGCCACCGTATCAGTATGTGCGGGGGAATCCGATTAATTTGATTGATCCGAGTGGGATGGATCCGCCAGCACCAAATGATGAGATATCTATAGGACCGCAAGAGGCCCCATATTTTCCTGTTTTAGCGAAATTACCTCCTTCATATACTCTCGCTAACGGGTTACAGGATTTTAATGGTTATGTAGAAGGTAGAGTCACGATACTTAATGTGTTTTTCTGTAGTTTTGGTGTCGTTGGAGAGGAAATTGTATATGATTTTGAAAGCCGTCAACGCCAAAGATTCAAGTATAGTGCTTCTAGCGATTCAGGCATAGGAGGCTTGACAAGTACACTATATGGCTATGAGTATATTGTCTATGGAGGTCTGTTAAGAGGTTTTACAGGAAATGGAATTACCAATGATTATGAGGGAAAAAACGTAGGCATCTCAGCTGATGCATCACTTGTTATACCATTTCAAGGTATTCTTAAGGGGATAGGTGTTGGAGCATCAAAATCAGGCGCTCATCTTGCTAAACATAGTGGGGTATTGTCAAACTTCTATAGTGGACAAGGTGGTTTAAGTTGGGTTGGGGCACCCGGCTCACATTCAGGAGGACCAGGGGTGAATGGGCTTATTAATTATTATGGTCCTGCACCATCTATATCATATAGCCCAGTTAATCTATCAGTAACTTACACAGAGGTTGAACGAGATGGCCCTGTACAATCCTATCAGGGTTATGAGGATAAAATGTTAAAAGATGTGTTGAATGGTGATGGTTCGCCGAATTCAGTCTTTCCCTTAAGTGTTACGATGCCCTTCAATAATACAAGCGGTGATAAATTAGATTTCAACTTAAGAAGTGCCGGAGCAGCTGTTGGGGCAAACACCTTTAATAGAAACGGTATTCCAGTTTTTGTAGGCCAACCATTAAATACAGAATAGTTTGTACTTTTTATTATTGAGGCAAAAATGTATCAAAAGGATTTTTTAGGACTTTATTTTACTTTTCTACTTTTATTGTCGGGTTGTGTGTTATTATCCTGTGGCCCAGGAAATTCAAATAGTAATTCAACCCCAATTCCCATAATCAATTCGAGAAAATTAGGGTCGATGCAAAACTTCCCTTGGCGAGAAATTTGGCGGCTAGAAATGCGTCTGCTTGATGCTAATCAAAACGCTCGTAATTTTGTAGCAACCAAAGAAGGTATAGTCTTTCTTGACAATCCTTTATTGACAGGAGGGGGTGACTTACTTAAATTGGCTGAAGCAGATCAGGGAACCATAAGGTGGGAAACTAAAATCGACGGATTCATTCAGGGGCTTGTTTCTGACAATGACTCCAGGATATATGCAGTTGGACGACAAAACTCTTCTGATGTATTAGTGACGGCTTACGATTTACAAACTGGCAACTTGGTGTGGCAGGCTGATAAAAGATTACCGACCCGAAGACCATATGTAGTGCAACTACAAGGTCAAAATCTCTATGTTTATAGCACTATAGAAAGTTTAATTTATGTTTTTGATCCTGTGTCAGGTACTTTAATTGATCATCAACAAGCTTTTGGTCTTGGTGAAGATAGTAGCGTGGTAATTCAACTTGATAATGATGATGTGCTTAAACAACAGGGTAAGGATTTTTTGGTTTTAATAAGCGGAGGTCAAATTGTCTGGCGTACTGACATAAACAACCTGGGAAATAAATTTGTTATCCATGACCCCATTCAACTTTATGATAATATGATCATAACAAAATTTTCAGAGTATAAACGAGGTGTAGTTTTTAATAGTTTAGCTGGCATAGATTTAAATACAGGTAAAACTTTGTGGTATCGTCCAAACGAAGTCTATTCCAATTTTATTATCGTTGATAACCTATTGTATGTAATATCAAAGGAGGCAAGAATTCTTGTCATTAATCCTCGAACTGGCGAAACAGTTGGTTTCGCTGAATTACTCCCCAATAAAGTTGATATAACTCGTCAGGTTTCAGCAATCTCTGCTAATGAAAACCGATTATATGTACATTTTTTTGATAGTGGCGAACTTATTGCATTTGAGAAATTAAACAAATAAACAGATCAACTTTATCACCCTCGATGATTGCGTGGTTTGAATATACAGATATATCAATCTAAAGATGTTTGGGATGTGAGTTGCTACAATCCTGTTACGGAGACCAATTTGTGTAGATTTGGGATTGATGTAAATACTAATGATATTACTAGTGTTCCATAAGGGGATTGGTATCTAAGGTATGAAAAGGATATAACTTGGATGTGTGAAGAGTCGCTACCTAATTGGTAACGGCTCTTTTTTACATGGAATTGGATACATTTGACCAGCGGCTTTGCCCTCAAACAGTGGGATTGGGCCAGTGAAGTGATTGATATGATTGATCACCCTGAACGTCGAAAATAGTGGGCTGTACACGCTAACTGCAGCGATGCGGGAGGATGGGCTACAACTGGACAAACTGTTGTTGGTGACCGATACGGCCTACCTGCCGATAGGCGAAGGTCCAGCAGAAAGTCCACGAGAAACCGGGCTGGGGGCCAGCACTGCCCAGATTACCCGAACCATCGCCTACACCTACGATGGGGTCTATCGGCTGACCGAGGCCAATTATGGCACCACCTCGACCAACCTCTTATTGGCTCAAGATGCTTATTTTGCCTACGAATACGATCTCGTCGGCAACCAAACCCAAATCACCGAACAGCTTGACGAGACTATTATCACCACCTACACTTACGATGCGGCCAATCGCTTGACGACAGCCCAATCGGATCACGACGGGGTGACGTGGCACTACAGCCACGATGCCAACAGCAACCTGGTGCGGCAGACACCGGGAGGTACGACCCCGGCCGAGGGTGAAACCCGCTACAGCTACGACGCGGCTAATCGTTTGGTCAAGGTCGAGCTTCTGACCGATGGCAGCTACACCCTGCTCAGTAAGGCCGAGTACAATGGTGTAGGTGAACGAATGAGCCTGACCACTTACGCCTTGGGTAGCTCCGAGACCGTGCAATTTGTTACGGCGGAGGGGCAACTGTTGGTTAATGATGTGGCAGGTAGTCCAACTTTGTATCTGTACGGGGCGGGTCAGTTTGCTGAGTATAGCAGTAGCGGTTGGCAGTACAGCCTCCGTGACAGCAATACCAGTGTGCGGCAAACGGTTGATGACAGTGGGCAGGTGGTTTCCGCCCGAACGTACAAGCCGTTTGGGGCACTCTTACAAGAAGAAGGCACCTATGAAAGTGCTTTCGGCTTCCTCGGTGCCCAAGTGGATCGGGTCAGCGGGTTGTTGTATGTCAATGGTCGTTACTACGATCCCGTGACAGGCCGTTACCTGACTCCTGATCACGGTCAGGCGAATCCATACGCTCCGGTGCAATATCCAGGGATGTGGTTGCTCTTGCCGCTGGTCGGGATTGTGTTCGCCTGGAAGGGCCGCAAGGGTGGACCGTGGCGGATGTTGGTGTTGGTTGTGGTGATTGGGGTGAGCGGGTTGTTGGTGAGTTGTGGAAGTACTGAAAGGCGCTTTGGGGTGGGTGAACCAAACTTTGATCCGTTACCTTCTCCACCAAATACACCGATAGGAAATATCGAATTTTCTGAAGATGATGCCATTGGACAACAGTTTGGTGTTGAAGTTCGTCGTACAACCAATCCAGATTTGGATGGTAAAACTACTTTCAATGATCGAGAATGGAATCTAATTCGAAAAACATTATTCGATTATGAGCAAAAAATATTATCAAGGAAGTCATTTAAGAAGAATTTTGGACATGTATTAATTCGTATCAGCAAAAGATGGACTCCAGGACGCGGGTTTAACGCATTAGGTGTTCAAGGTACTCATATCGTTCAAAATTCAGGACACTACGATGTTATACATCGAGAGATAGTCTTGCCACCTAATCTTTCTCAATCTGTAGATATTTCAACTGATCCATATAATGATGGTCGTCATGTATTTGTTGGTTCTGATGGTAACACCATGCCAGCTTTTGACCCGTTTGAAAGTGACCCCCGTCATGGTTTAATGTTCAAAGATGCGAAAAATTCAGGTGTATTTACTACTCAAGATATTACTTTTCAATGGGTTCTAGCACACGAACTAACACATGCTTTATCCATAGGAAATCATGATATTCTTCAATCGTTTATCAATGAATTTTGGCGAGAGGATGTAAGCTGTATGCAAATTGCTGATCGCAATGTTAATCGTCACCCAGATGAGGTGCTGGCTGATTTTATGGCTTCTTATCTTTATGCTCAACCCTTATTGGAGAATCAAAAGGGTCATGTGGAGAATTGGATTAAAACCGATTTGTTCAGTTTACTGAAATAGCTAATAGGGGTAAATAGTGCGACTAGGTAAAGTTGCTGGGTGGGGGGTGCTGCTCCTTTTTATTGCAATACTCATCAGTATTTATTTCTGGAGTGCAAGTGATCAGCAAGTTGTTACACAAATATTTGGGGTAAATGTACAGGTAGAGTATGAACAGGGTCAGGCTACTCATATCATTTACCCCAATCCTGAAAATAAACTTTATGAAATTCCACCTTCTATTGCAGCCTATATTCCATTCTATCAGCAACTGACAGTACAGTACCAAGAGATTTTTATGGGAGTGTGTGATATTCACGAATTACCCCCACAGATTGAACAGTTGACGCAGTTAGAGTCGCTGTATATCAGTGGGTGTCAAGGCCTGACGATTTCGCCCCAAATTGGTAAGTTGTCCAACTTAAAGTATCTAGACTTACCCAATAATCAAATTGACACATTACCTTCTGAGATTGGGGGGCTAGTCAATTTAGAAAGATTGAATTTAAGTCAAAACAAGGTTCAAATAATTCCGGTCTCGATTGGACACCAAGCCCAGCTAAAGATACTTTTTTTGCAAGACAATCAGATTACAACTTTGCCTTCAGATATTGGAAATTTAACCAAGCTTGAAATTTTGGAGCTAGATAATAATCAGCTCAAAGAGGTACCTGTCGAGATAGGTCATCTATCTCGACTAGAAAGGCTAAGTTTGGCAGGAAATAAATTAACAGAACTTCCTCCTGAGATAAATAACTTATTCCAACTAGGTACTTTAAATTTAGCAGAGAATCAATTAAATGAACTGCCGTTAAAACTAGATAACTTAAATCAGTTACAAGTTCTCAGTCTTGCAGATAATCAATTTGAAGCTTTCCCTGAAGCGATTACTCATTTGGATCAACTACAATCTCTAAGCTTAAGTCTTAATAAGATAGAATCTCTGCCCTCTAGTATAGGAGGTCTGAGGCAATTAAGTACCCTTTACCTAAGTAGCAACCAGTTAAAAAGCTTGCCTTCAGAAATTGGGGATTTATACAATCTTATAGAACTGAATTTGAGATCTAATAAATTGACAAGTTTGCCCCCCGAAATTTCTCAGTTAAAGCAATTATCGGGACTTTACATATCCGATAATCAATTGATGACATTTCCTGATTTAGGGCAACTACACGCATTAGAAACTCTTTTTGCGATGAACAATAAATTAACAGAAATACCCCGAAACGTAGGGAATTTAAGCCGCTTAGACAATCTGGATTTAAGTGCAAATGAATTAGTCAATTTACCGCCTGAGATCGGGAATTTGTCCAATCTAACGTTCTTAAACCTTTCTAGCAATAATTTAAATGAGTTACCTGTAGAAATAAAGGATCTGTCCAGTTTAATTCGGCTTGAATTAAGTTCAAATAATTTAACATCACTCCCACCTGAGTTCTCACAACTTGAGAGTCTCAATTATCTTTACCTGGATTGCAATAAGTTTACTGAATTTCCCAATGAAATTAATCAACTTCCTAATTTATATTGGTCTCATGTGGATGGCAATCCATTTTCACCCTCAACTTCTAACAGTTCTTGTGATTAGTGCCTAACCAATCATTTTCTTCACAGTTTGGAGTCGAGGCCAGATCCCCAATCCGGCGGGCGACTCACTACATATCGGCTGGATGGCGATTTGGTCAATGTGTCGGGCTTTAGTCCGGAGCATGGGCCAGTGAGATAATTGACACGGCTGACATTTCGGCCATCCTGAACGTCGAAAATAGCGGGCTGTACACGCTAACTGTAGCGATGCGGGAGGATGGCTTACAGTTGGATCGGTTATTGCTGGTGACGGATACGACCTACATTCCGACTAGAGCAGGGCCAGATGAGACTGTCCGGGGGAGTGGGGTTATTTCTGCCGTGGTGCCGATCACTCGCCTGATGATCTACACCTACGATGGCCTGTATCGGGTGGCTGCGGCCAGCTACTCGACTAGACAGGCCTTTGCCTATCGGTATGATCTCACGGGCAATCGGGTGGGCTTGAGCGAAACCACACCCTTGAGCGGGACGGTGGTGACCACCTCGACCTTTGATATGGCCAATCGGCTGCTGGAGCGGGTGGTTAGTGATGGGCGGACATACAGTTACAGTTGGTCGGACCGGGGCGATATGCTCACCGAAAGCACCGCTGGCGTGGTGGTACGCAGCTTCACCTACAATGGGGCAGGTCAGATGACCAAGGCCACCTTGTTCAACCTAGAAACCCAATTCACCTACAATGGAGATGGGGTACGGCAGAGCAAAACGGTGGAGGGCTGGGGAACCACGATCTATGTGATCGATTATCTGGACGGCAATCGAATTTTGGAGGAAACCTCTGAGGCAGGCGTGGTCCAATATCTATACGGCACTGCCAACCAAGTTTGTTTGGGTGAGATCAACGAAGCTGACGAGATGACCCACTACCTGCCTGATGCCTCCCGCCAGGTCCGTCAAACCGCCGATGACACGGGTGAGTTAACCGAGACGTGGCTGTATGACCCTGACGGCACGGTCTTGGCAGGCTCAGAAGGGCCAATCAGCCATCTCGTTTGCAATGGCGTGTATGATTGGAGTACGGGCTTGATTCATACCCGTGGCGGCTACTTTGATCCGAGGCTGGGGATATGGTTGATGATGACGCCGCTGGGCATCATCGGCCTATGGCATCGCCGTCGTCGAGGGCGCTTTGCCGGGTTTGATGTGTTGTTGTTTCTCCTGGTGTTTGGCGGGTTGTTGGTGGAGTAATCGATTTGGCGATGATCCATCTGCGACTAACCGTAGTCTAAAAAAGAGCTAAACGTCCCATAATAGCCCAATTTGTTTGTCCTTTGTGCCACGTTCCATAAGATTCAAGTTCTTTAGTTGACAAAGGAATTTTACCCAAAAATAATGATGTCAACTAAATATGACGTTGAGTTTGTAAGTTTAAGCTGTAAATGATAATACTGAATATAAATTAGATGATTTTGCCCCCAAATCACCCTGCCCGCTTGCCCGCAGCCCAATTTTTTGGCTTATAAATATGAGAGACTGTTCTGTCCCGCCCCATTAATAAACCCCTTGCTGACTTAGTCCTCCTTACGATTTTGATGAAATTCCTATAAAAATCATTTTAATTTTTCTACAGGCTTTATGGATTTTATGAGGTAAGATGATGATATTCTACAGACAATTTTCTCTCATTTATTCAATCAGCCCTTTTGAAGACCTGACCATTTACTAACGACTCAATGCGTAAATCAATCATTTGAAGTAGCTGAGAAACATTTGTTTAGCTCCGTAAGCCATTGCACTGAAAAAGATTGCTCAAAAGTACATAGTTTGTAGAGAAATATAAGACAACCTTCTAAATGTACATTAATGGTATGTTTGTTATCCTGTTGAAGCTAACCATTGAGACATTAATTATCAGGCAAAAAGCTCTTTTCCATTACCTGATGCTGTAATCATGACATGAAAGAGGGCTAATCATGTCATGATAGGCGAAAAAAGGGCCAAAAAGGGCTAAAAAAGGGGGGAAAACTCTCCCGAAAATTACATTGACAGGCGAAAGTATGTGTGATACTGTGATACACGTCTTTAGAGTATAAGCAGAAAGAGTTTCATTGTGTTGAATAGTTTGTGATCATTGAAATTCTAAATACCCAAAAAACTAATATTTAGAGAGTTTTCAGGTTTAATGGTGTCTGAAAAAAATTGTATTATCTAATAGTGAAAAATTTAGATAATCTAAGTTGTAATCTTATTAATTTTACAAGGTGTACATCATATCTAAATTATATAAACAAAATCTGTTAGTTTGAGTTGACCTGCAAAATTTAACAGAGCCTGTAGATAACACATATTGAGAAGACGATACCCAAATACAAGTGTCGAAAACCCAGACCTAATAACATACTACCTCCACAACCCAAACCTAATTTCCCTCCCTAATTTGATGTAACTTTACATGGTATACTATGTATTTTTGCATAAGTGTAGTTTTTCGTTGTTTGCTAGGACTTTGGTACTGTGTAGGTCTTTAGCTAATTGGCTCTGGAAAGAGCAAGCCAGAAGTGTAAGAGAGAAAGAGGAACCGTCTATGAACCGTATGACCTTAGATATTGTTGTTCGTATGGTTGTTGTCTGGATGATGATATTCGTGTCTGGCCCCTCGACTGTTGTCCACGCGGTGGGGAGCGAGCGACCGCTACAACAAGCTGATCCAGTCGCCGATTTTACAGGTAGCCCCACAGTTGGGGTTGCCCCGTTGAGTGTGAGTTTTGTCAACAATTCAACGGATGCCATCAGCTATCAGTGGTCGTACGGGGATGGAACAACCAGTAACACAACTGAAATCACCCACAGCCACGTGTACACCCAAGCTGGCAGTTACACGGTAATCCTGCAAGCGACCAATGGCGTGAGTGTGATCGATACTTTGACGCAAACGGCCTATGTTACGGTCTCTGCCCCGGCTCCCGTGGCATTTTTTGATGGAAACCCGATCAGTGGTGATGAGCCGCTGACCGTAACCTTTGTGAATAGCTCGACCAACGCCAGCAGCTATCAATGGAGCTACGGAGATGGGACGAGCAGCACCATTGATACCGTAACCCATACCCATATCTACACCCAAAGTGGACAATATTCGGTCGAATTGATCGCCAATAGTGGGGTGTTGTCAGCGACCTACAGTCGGCCTAACTACATCACGATCAACACCCCTGCTGTACCCCAAGCCGAGTTTGGGGCGAGTCCTGAGAGTGGGGTAGAACCATTAACGGTAACCTTTGTGAACAGTTCAACGAATGCCAGTAACTACAGTTGGGACTTTGGCGATGGTCAAACCCTGGTGACAAGCGATTTATCCCCAGTCAGTCATACATATAATACGGCGGGTAGTTACACTGTTAGTCTCTCCGCCAGCAATGGGACAGTGACCGATACAGTTACCCAAAGTGATTTGATCGCCGTCAATGCCCCGAGCCAGCCACCCATCGCTGGGTTCAGCGCGACATCCATTGAAGGACATATTCCGCTAACAATAACCCTAAGTAATAACTCAAGTAATGCTAACCAATATTTATGGGATTTTGGCGATGGTCAGACCAGCAGTGAGGTTAACCCGACAACAGTTTATACCCAAGCTGGTGTGTATGTCATCACCTTGCGCGCGAGTGATGGGAGTGTCACCGATACCGCCCAAAGTATCATCACCGCGACTGAAGCGATTTCTGTCGTCACTGAAGGAACAACTTGGCAATATGTCAAAGGGATCAGTGCGCCTGCATCCAATTGGACCACAACCACATTTGATGATAGCGGTTGGTCGAGCGGACGTAGTAGATTTGGGACACAGACAGGTAACACAATTCTCAGCGATATGGTGGGCGGTTACAGTAGCTTGTTTACCCGTCACCCATTCGAGATCAGTGATCCAGCTACCGTGTATGGTATGGTGCTTGGAATGCGGTATGAGGATGGCTTTATTGCCTATTTGAATGGGACCCCGGTGTTCACCCAGAATATGAGCAGCACCGATCACACAGCTACGGCTGATAGTGCCGAAATTGTGCCTCAAATGGTGACCTTTGACCTGAGTGAGCACATAGATTTGCTACAATTTGGTACAAATGTGTTGGCCATTCAAGGTCACAATGATGACCTAAATGATGCCAATTTTAACTTAAGTGCCGAGCTGATGTTGGCAATGATTGATATGCCGCTGTTAGACCTAAGTGTGAGTAGTTCAGCCCCAGATGAGTTTGGGCAAGCAACCACTTTGGAAGCGACAATAGCCAGTGGCAGTGGCGTGAGCTATGAATGGGACTTTGGTGATGGCACGACAGCCAGTGTCCCCTTCAACCCTGGTCAGGTTGTATCAACCCGCAACCATACCTACTCAGCGGCCGGGACCTACACTGTCGTCATTACAGCCAGCAATGCAGTCAGTGAGTTAGTGGCTACGGAGCTAGTAACCATCACTACTCCGGCCGGATTAGTCATTACTAAAGGGGGGACCACAACAGCCGAAGCGGGAGACCCCATTACCTACACCCTGACCATCACCAACTATGGTGGGGTGGGAGTCAATAACCTCTTAATCAGTGATACGCTACCCAGTGGAGCTAATTATGTTAGTGGGGGGACTTTATCAGGTGACATTGTGACCTGGGGGGTGCCCAGCTTGTCGGCAGGTGCAGATACCTCTGTCACCTTTGTAGTTACAGCCACTGAGACGATCACCAACAGCCAATATGAAGTCAGTGCTGATGGTGGACTGACAGCGGTGGGTGTGGATTCTGTCGTCACTGAGATTAGCAATTCTGCGGCTGACCCGATTTTAGCTGCTTTTGAGGCAACCCCGTTGACCGGGCCCACACCATTGAGTGTGACCTTCCTGAACCAATCTAGCAATGCAACAAGCTACCTGTGGGATTTTGGGGATGGAACTACCAGTACAGACGTCAATCCCACCCACATCTACACTCAAGCAGGAGCCTACACCGTAACCCTGCAAGCCAGCAATGGTGTGGTCACTGATACCCTAACCCGCCCAGACTACATAACTCCCTTTAGCTTGGACAGCCCCGAGGCCCTGTTTAGCGCGACGCCCCAAAGTGGCGATGCACCCTTAGTTGTCACCTTTGTGAACAGTTCAACCAACGCCACGAACTATTTGTGGGACTTTGGGGATGGCAATACCAGTGTGGCCATCAATCCAGTTTACACCTATAACGTACCGGGTATCTATGATGTGACGCTCCAAGCCGGCAATGGCACGATAACTGACACGTTCAGTCTGAGCCACCACGTTACGGCAGCTAAACTCTTGTTGGCTATCTTTGACCCCTTCCCCCCTAGCGTAAACATTGGGGAAACGGTTCTGTTCCTGAACAACTCAACCGGAGCCACCAGTTATGAGTGGGACTTTGGCGATGGGATCACGACCACAATTCCTAGCCCTACGCATACTTACAGTGCGTTGGGCGTGTACACCGTCACCCTGACCGCTTCAAATGACAATGCCAGCGTGAGCACGACTGAGGTGATGGCGGTCACCGAACCGCCACAAGCCTTGTTCAGCGGAATACCCCAAAGCGGGGATGCGCCCTTAACGGTTACCTTTGTCAACAGCTCAACCAGTGCGACTGGCTATGTTTGGGACTTTGGTGATGGCAATACCAGTGTGGCAACTAATCCAGTCCACACCTATACCTCCCCAGGTCTTTACACCGTGACGTTACAAGCGGGGAATGGCAGCCTGACCGACACGTTGAGCTTGCCTCGCTACATCACGGTGACGGAAGCGGTTGTGGCCGCCTTCAACCCCTTCCCCCCGAACGCCCAAGCCGGGCAAACGATTCTCTTCTTGAACAACTCGACGGGGGCAACCGCTTACGAATGGGACTTTGGGGATGGGATCACCACGACAATAGCCAGCCCGACGCACAGCTACAGTACAGCTGGGGTGTACACGGTGACCCTGACCGCTCAGAATGGTGTGCGGAGTGATGTCAACACCTCAGCCTTGAATATTCTGGCAGCGCCGCCCCCTGAGATGTATCTGACCGTGAAAGACAGTGGCACCACCTTCACCTTTGGCAGTTTGAGTGGGGTGAAAAATGAGGACATCATTAGCTACGATGGCACAGATTTCACGATGGTGTTTAATGGCTCTGCTTTCGGAATCGAGCCGAGTATTGATGCCTTTCACATTGTGGATGAGGATACGATTTTGATGTCCTTCTGGACGACGACGACACTGCCTGGTGGCGTGGTGGCCGATGAGTGGGATGTGGTGCAATTTGATGCGACGAGCTTGGGTGAGGGGACAGCAGGTAGCTTTAGCCTGTACTTTAATGGGGATGATGTGGGGTTGGATAGCAGCGACGAGGATCTTGATGCATTGACAGTGTTACCAGATGGACGATTATTGATATCGATCAATGGGACGCCAGCTAGTGGTGTGGTCAGCGGGGTGAGAGATGAGGATGTGTTGATCTTTACCCCAATAAGCTTGGGGGAAACGACGGCGGGTACGTGGGCGATGTACTTTGACAGTGGAGATGTCGAATTAACGAGTTTTGCCGAAGGGATTAACGGATTGCACGTTGAAGATAATGAGGTCTACTTCACCACCCAAGGGAATTTTGTGGTGACGGGGTTGACCGGTGCCGATGAAGATGTGGGCCAATGTAGCTTAGTGAGTAGTGGGGACACAACGGCGTGTAACTATGAGCCAACCCTGACCTTTGATGGTGATGCGATTGATGCTGATTTTGGGGCGTTAGAGATGGATGGCTTGAGCTTTGCGCCAGTGATGGTGGAGGATGAGGTGATCAGCGGGTTAGCCTTGAGCAGTGATAGCCCCAGTCCATTGGGACAAGGGACCACCTTCACCACCACACTCACCATGGGCACCAACATCAGTTACACCTGGAACTTTGGCGATGGCACGCCCGAGAGTACTGGCAGTAGTACGACCAGCCACACCTATAGCACCGTGGGCAGCTACACAGTGGTGGTTACCACCAGCAATAGTATCAACAGCCAGACAGCAACCAAGACTGTCGTGGTTCAAGATGTGCCCTCGGTGGCTAGTTTTACGACCTCTAGTCCGGATGTCTTTGGTGACATAACCAGTTTTACGAATACCTCAACAGGTAGCAACTTGAGCTATGTCTGGAACTTTGGCGATGGAAGTATTAGTATAACGGAGAGTCCAACCCACACTTATGCCGCAATAGGCACCTACACAGTGTACCTAACGACGACAAATAGCTTGGGCAGTGATGTCTATAGCGATACTGTAGAAATTATCGAGACGCCCCCAACCTTGATGGGATATTGGTCGCTGGATGAAGATGACAGTAGTCGGTTGGATAGTTCTGGTAATGGAAATGATCTGACGGATGCCAATACAGTCTTGGCTGCTTCAGGACAGATCAATCAGGCGGCTGATTTTGAGGCCACGAATGACGAATATTTGTGGCTTGATGAAGCCGATCAGACTGACTTTGACATCACCAGTGACTTAACCCTAGTGGGCTGGGTCAACATCGAAAGTATGCCTCCGAATGATTCTTATCCGATGATGATCAGCAAATATCAGTATGGCTCAACCAACCCCAGTCGAGCATATCGATTTGGCTTGACGAATAATCGGGAGCTGCATTTTGTAGCCTCCTCAGATGGGACATATGACACTAAGAACCGGGTCGACGGTCAGACTGCATTGACCCTCAACCAATGGTATCACGTGGCCGCTGTGTTTGATAGTGGTGCTCAGGAGCTGCGATTGTATGTAAATGGGGTGCTGGATGAAAGCAAGTCGGTTGACTTCACAACGATCCAAACCTCGATTGCCCCCTTGATGTTGGGGGCCAATATGGATGATGGGGCTGTGGCTCAACATTTTGATGGGCAACTAGATGAGTGGCGAGTGTATGCTGAGGCCTTGGGTCAGAACAAGATTCAGGCATTGATGAATGAGATTTACACCCCAATTAGTGATTTGACCCTTACCAGTGGGAGCCCAACAGCCATTGGCCAATCTGTGCCATTGACTGCGACGGTAGCGGCTGGCGACAACATCAGTTATACCTGGGACTTTGGTGATAATAGTGGACTGACGACTAGTAACAATTACCTGTTCCACACATATGGGGCAGTGGGGAGCTACACGGTCGTTGTCACTGCAAGCAACAGCTTGAATAGTCAAGTGGCAACCACGACTGTCGTGGTTCAAGATGCGCCCTCGGTGGCCAGTTTTACGACCTCCAGCCCTGACACTTTGGGTGAGGCGATCAGTTTTACGAATACCTCAACAGGCAGTAACTTGAGCTACAGTTGGAACTTTGGCGATGGAAGTATTAGTACAACGGAGAGTCCAACCCACACTTATGCCGCAATAGGCACCTACACAGTGTACCTAACGACGACAAATAGCTTGGGCAGTGATTTCTACAGCGATACTGTAGAAATTGTTGAGACGCCACCAACCTTGATGGGATATTGGTCGCTGGATGAAGATGACAGTAATCGGTTGGATAGTTCTGGTAATGGGAATGATTTGGTTCAATCAAGTTCAATTGTGTCAGCCACGGGGCAAATCGGAGACGCTACTGACCTGGAAGCTTCAAATAGTGAATATTTATCAATCGATGATAGCATTCAAACAGGCTTGGCTATCAACGGCGACTTAACCATAGTGGGTTGGGCGAAGTTGGAAAGTAGTCCTTCTGGGGATCATTATGTGTTAGCCAGTAAATACGAGTGGGGCACGAATAATCGAGGGTATCGTTTGACGGTAAATGACGGAGACTACCTCACCTTCGTGGTTTCACCTGATGGAGCATATAACCAGGCTGGCAATGAATTAGTGGTAACCAGCACAACGATGAGTGTGGGTGATTGGCACCACATTGCCGCTGTCTTTGCAGGCAATGACAAGATGTTGCTGTATCAAGATGGGGTGTTGGTGGCCAACCGGGATGTCACTCACAGTAACATCTTCACCTCAACTGCACCCTTTATGCTGGGAGCCAATCTACAAAATGGCAATGTGGTTCAGCACTTTGACGGACAACTGGATGAGTGGCGAGTATATGCTGAGGCCTTGGATCAGGGTGAGATCCAGGCATTGATGAATGAAATATACACCCCAATTACTGGCTTGACCCTCACCAGTGATATGCCTACACCGGTAGGATACACCACGACCTTCACTGCCGCTGCCGTTACAGGCGATAACATTAGTTACAGTTGGGACTTTGGTGATGATACTTCAACGATCAGTAACACACCAACGGTTACTCATACTTACAATGAAATTGACGAATATACAGTGATCGTCATTGCCTCAAATGTTCATGGTAGTCAAACCGCCACAACCACTGTTATTGCGGAGACTGCCCCACCCATTGCAGCCTTTACCTCTTCCAGTCCAGATGTATTTAATGAAGCAACGATCTTCACCAATAACTCAATAGGTGGTGATCTCAGTTTTGCCTGGAATTTTGGTGATGGTAGTGTGATCTCTACCCAAACCAATCCAGTTCATGCTTATGCGACTATAGGGACCTACACCGTTATTTTAACTGCCACAAATTTGATTGGGAGTGATACGATAACTGGAACGGTTGTCATTCAAGAGGGTCCTGACAGCTTGGTTGCTTACTGGAACTTTAATGAGCTTGATACCTTGGATGAAGGATATGGGGCCAATTTAGCTGATACCAGTACGGTTGGATACAGTCCAGGTCAGGCGATTGGAGCTTTGGATTTGGAGCGAGATGAGCTTGAATATGTTGAAGTCGAGACAGCGTCTAATCCTAAGTTCAATATTTCTGGAAGTCTAACGTTAGCTGGCTGGGTTAATGCGGAACGTGAGCATGATGATCGGATGATGATTGCTTCTAAGTATCGATATGCCAGTGGCTCAGTAGCTAGTCAAGCCAGCCGTGCTTACCGTCTGGGGATCAATACTGATGAAACCTTGCATTTTGTGGTGTCGCCTGATGGGGCCTATGACACAGCCTACATCTTGGATGGGACGACCCAACTCACTACGGATGGGACCACGTGGCATCACGTTGCGGCGGTGTTTGATGCCTCGGCCCAAGAGCTCCGGCTTTATGTTGATGGTATTCTTGATGAAACAAAATCGGTATCCTTTAGCCAGATCAACATTTCAGATGCCCCCTTCTTGATCGGAGCCAACTTGAGGGTCAACAGTAGCGGAAATACCGTGGCAGATCAACACTTTGATGGTTGGTTAGATGAATGGCAAGTCTTCAACACAGCGCTATCCGATCCCGAAATCGAGTCATTGGTTGAAGGCCAATTGGATGATTGGAACTTCTTAGAACCAGATTCTTCATCAGATGGTGGGGTAGCCCCATTGAGCACTTTGAGTACTGTTCCAACTAACTTCGCTTCATCTATTATGACCCTGAGTGCGCCGCAAGTAACAGGCCAAATTCGCTATGCCACTGTCGATGGCGAACCACGCCGTAATGGCAATCACTGTCTGGATAGTGCCAATCCTTGTTCACTTCAGAGAGCTGTGGATTGGGCTAGAGCCGGCGATGAAGTCCGAGTGGCGGCAGGTACCTATACTCTTCAAAATAGCCGAGAGCAACTGATCCAAATTCTGCATATTGATAAGAGTATTGTGGTACGAGGGGGGTATTCAACCAGTGATTGGGTCAATTCAGATCCAGTTAACAACCCGACCATTTTGGATGCCGAATATTTAGGAAGGGCCATCTATATCACAGGTAATGATACATATGCTTGGGTTGAAGGTCTTCATTTAACTAGAGGCCGTGTTTTTAGCGGCATGGTCTATGATGGTGGGGGCTTTACTCTAGATGGAAAAGGGGCGGGGGTTTATGTTAAGGGTAGTCCAGCTACGCTCTACAATAACCGGATTACAAATAATAGTGTAAACACAGATGGCGGTGGCGTTTATATTGATGGATCACTTATATTCGATAATCTACCCGCTCTAATTGATAACGAAATTAGCGGTAACTTTGCTGATACAAATGGTGGCGGCGTCTATCTTAACTACAGTAACGCCCTGCTATCTGGAAATACAATTGATGATAATCGAGCTTATGGATTTGGTGGTGGCGGGGTCTATGTCCAATCCGGTGTTCCAACGCTAAAAGAGAATACCATCATTAACAATTACACGAGTCCTAATTCACCTTTCTTGGATGGCCGTGACGGTGGCGGTGGTGTTCATCTACATAATAGTAGTGCGACCCTAACCCAAAACTTTATTTGGAACAATGAAGCGTGGGATGCATTTGGAGCAGGGGTGTTGATTTATGGCGGTGCCCCCAAGCTTGAAGGGAACCAACTCATTGAGAATGAGATTGTCAATGGTCGCGGCGGCGGTATAGCGATTGTTGAAGGGAGTAATGCTACCTTCAACAATACGGTTGTGGCTAAGAATCGGTCGGATACCTATGGTAGTGGTATTTACATTCAGGAGTCAGACCCAACCTTCTATCATACTACGATTGCTAGCAACGACGGCGGTGATAACCACGGGGTTCGGATTGATGATTATTTTACAGGTGGCAATAGTAGTAATGTCACTCTCGTTAATACCATTATCGAAGATCAGGGTGTTGGTATACGGGTGGTGAGTGGTAACAGCGCGGATGTGTCTGGCGTACTGTGGGGCATTAATAATGCCAACACAGCAGGTAGTGGCACCCTACAGCTAAGTGGTGCAGTATCTGGCTTCCCCGGCTTTGTTGATCCAGCTAACAACGACTATCACCTTGACCCGCTCTCAGCTGCGGTTAATGCTGGGGTAGACAGTGGCTTGCCCCACGATATAGATGGCGAGCCTCGGCCCTTTGATGGTGCTTATGACCTTGGGGCAGATGAGGCCTACCAATTACTGACCCGCGATTGGCGTCAGCTCCAGACCTCGACAGGTCCTGTAGTTGAAGGGGAGCATGCCCTAGCTTATGACAGTGATCGAGATAGGGTCGTGATGTACGGAGGGAATAACACCGGGCGCCCCTATGAGGAGAGTACTTGGGAATTTGATGGAATTGATTGGCAATCGATTTCTCCAGCGACCAATCCCAACGCTCGATATGGAACCGCGATGGCCTATGATGCGCAGAGCGATACCGTCATCCTCTTTGGTGGAAATGATGTGACCGATACCACACTGGCTGAAACGTGGCAGTATGATGGCGCCACCTCAACCTGGACCAACCTTGGCTTGAGCAGTGGTCCAGCCGCCCGTAGCTATCACAGTATGACGGCAGGCCCAAACGCGGTCTTCCTGGTTGGTGGGAACCACCAAGGTACGTACTACAATGACGTGTGGCAATTTAGCAACGGAAGTTGGCAAGAATTGCCTCCAGCCAGTGGAGATGTGCCGTCCGCCCGTACCTTGGCGGGGTTAGCCTACGATACCCTTCATGACCGCTTGTTGCTCTTTGGTGGGCGTGATCAGAACGGGGCCTTCCTCGATGATATTTGGGCCTTTAATCTGTCCAGCTCAACCTGGCAACAATTGAACAGCAATGCTAATGCGCCTGTGTCCCGTAAAGCCCACAGCCTGGTCTACGATCCAGGGCAACTCAACTTTGTTCTGATGGGCGGGCTGGCTGAGGATGGGTATACCCGACTGGGCGATACTTGGTACTATCTCGGTGGGAACTGGGTTGAAGCCACCCCTACCACCGCCTTGCCCCCGCGGGCTTATCACCAAGCCGTGTACGCCGGGGACAAGATTGTGCTCTACTCCAATGGGGAGGTGTGGATTTATGATGAGGATGAATAGGCCACCGACCCAAGCCAAAACACAACACGACCGAATGACCCAACCGGGAGGAATGATGATATGTAAACGCTTAATTCAATGGGGCCTTGTTGCGCTTCTGCTGATGATAATGGGCAGCACCTCGTCTATACCCCAGGCTGTTGCCTCAGTGATTGAGATCGGGGGCGAGGAACTAGAAATAGATATTGAGACCACGCCTCAGGCTCTTTTTAAGGAAATACAACGAATAGCCGGTGACTCTACCTACGGGTTTTGGGGAGTGAGGGTAAGTGATGATTGGATGGTATTCACGGGTAATGCTTATGAAAGTACCACATATAACAGCACAGGGGCCGTATCCTTTTTTAAAAAGGATGATAGTGGACTATGGACGTGGACCCAAACGATCACATTTGATGACATTGTTCAGGCTGGCGGATTTACCTTAGTAAATGAGGGTGGAGAAAGTACAACTGCTGCGAATGATCGATATCTATCAGGTGGCGATATAGCAGGCAATCGGACGATTGTAACCTCCCCCTATGCTAAAGAACGCTATGGTGAATTAGGAGGGGTTGCGTTTGTCTTTGAGTACAATCGATTCTTACGCTCTTGGGTTTATATGGCCCAGCTAGATGCGGGGGACACTGATGATCCCGGAGATAGGTTTGCTAGCAAAGTTGCAATTTCTGGAAACTATGCGGCTGTAGGAATGTACAATGATGATGTAGGTACCTGTCTTGATGACGATGGTAACCCACGGGTATGTATAGATGCAGGTTCAGTATATATCTTTGAGTTTAAAAACAATCTCTGGCAACGCGCCGCGATTTTGAATGCGGGTGGGGATAGACATGTCTATGGCCGTTTTGGTTTTACTATAGATGTTAGTGACTCGTATACAATTATTGGATCATCTAGCGGCAGTACAATTATTAGGCCTGAGTACGTTTATGTTTATAAAAACCAAGCGTTTAGCTCTGCTACACCTACCCCAACTCAAAAACTTGTTACGGGTGACAGTAACCCTAATGTTAATTTTGGTGGTTGGGCGCTTGCAATTGATAATGATTATTTAGCTATTTTAGCAACTGGAGATGATGATCGAGGGTACAACGCTGGTGCGATTTATCTGTTTAAGTTAGAAGGTAATACCTGGGTAAAAACAGATAAAATCTACGCACCTGAGGAAGGAGATTGGGGATCGCTGCCCAGTCTTGCTTTAGCTGGCGATATAGTAGTCGTTGGTGATTCACCTCCAGGTCTTGGGTTAGGTGGGCGGGCGTTTGTCTATTATCGACATGGTGAGGAATGGGTCTATCGACCGCCACTACTGTTGCCGAGTTTGGGTAGCGAAAGGTATTTTGGCAGTCCGGTTGCTATAAGTGGCTCACAAGTTATGGTCGGGTCACGTTCTGCGACGTATATATATGAGAATGATGCGAGCGGAGTCATTTTTGGTCGGGTGAAAGACACCGATGGGAACCGTCTTCCAGGGGTGACAATTACCTCTGAAGCAACGATTGAGTCTGAAACTGTGATTGGGACTGTTCTAACGGATAGTAATGGTCGTTATAAGATTGAGAATCTAGAGATTGATGTGCCCTATACGATTTCTGCCTCAAAAGGAGGATACAACTTTACCCCTGTTGAGGCTGAGGTTGAACTGGATGAGGTATACAATGGGGCAATGGTTAACTTTACCGGCGGATCTGGTGTACCCTCCTGTAGTGCGACATCAGATTGTACGATCACTGGCAGAATTACCATAGGTGATGAAGATGGCGAACCTCTGTCAGGTGTGCTCGTCGAAAATACAGGCACATTACAATCAGATACGACCAATAGTCAAGGAATTTACACGCTCGACAATACAGCCTATGGTGAGCATAATCTAGCCCCCTCGTTAAGTGGATATGTATTTAAACCCGCCTTGGCTAAAGTAGGTACGATTGCAAACTCAACCACCCAGGATTTTATCGCCTTCCCAATCATTGGTCCACCTGATGATGATAATACACCGACCCCTTCTTTTGTGAACATCGACATTCTAGCCCCAACGGAGAACGCCATATTGCCGTTGAGGAGCAATGTGACGGCTCATGTCCAGATTCGTGATAGTTTTGGCGATGCTGTTGTTTATCCGGTTGATATGGTGGTGACGTATGATGGCGGCTTTACAAAAATTGTCGATCTGAACTATCTATACTCTACCCCTGGTGGCTATGATATCTATCAGGCCCAATGGGCACCCTTATTTTCAGGTCCAGCCTCGGTTGTGGCTCGGGTTCAGGCCGGGTCAATTTCAAATCAAGATGATGTGAATGTGGTGATTGGTGAGCCGCTTTCAGATAACTTTACTGTCTCCCTGGTCCGGCCTGATGCCTCTGCGTCGAACTTTGACCCACCCAAGGAGAATGAAGCGGTTTCAGTTGAGGTCAAACTGGACAACCAACAAAATAGCACAACTCAAAATATAATCCTTTTGCTTGAATATTATCGCTTACAACTACAGAACGGTGAATGGGCCTATGGAAGTAGGCTAGTGACCTCGGCGTGGGTACTGGCAGGGAGTGAAGCCACCTCCGTTTTTACAATTGATCCAAATACAGTTGAAACTTTCACAACAAGTTATACACCACCCCAAGTTGGACATTATCGAGTCGTGACCATCGCGGTTGGGGCAGGTAGCACACCGCCGACTTCAACCAGTACAGGGACAACCAGCGTTCCCAGTGAGAATGATAGCGAGTAAGTGGCTATTTGAAAACAAGTCGACACGTTGCCAGATTGGTCCAGTCTAGCCAGGGTGATTTGGCTAAAAATAGCTCTGCATACGGCAGATATTTTCAAAAAACCAAGATTTCGGAGACTGGACCAATCTTCACGCTCGTACCAACGCTCTGCGCGGGGATGGGCAACGTGACATAGAGCGTTCTAAAGCTCGGATATGACGAACGATGATCAGAACGAACCAACCTTTGAGGGAATTAAGAGGTAATTCATGTCAACAATAAAAGTTCAAAAATATTTATCCATCATCCTGATTACCATCATCTTGGGCAATATGATTGTGTTGCCAGGAACCGTTCAGGCTCGCCCTGAGCCTCAAGCGGTACGACCTGGGGTACAGGCCGTGATTGCGGGCGGTGCAACCCTGACCGATGCAGGGCCGCAACTTATGTTCCAGGCGATGCAACTGGCTCAAGCGGTGGATACCATTAACGGGGCCTCGTTGCAAGTGATTAGCGAGCAGACTTTGGAGGATACGCGCCAAAATGCTTGGCAGACAGCTCAGGAAGCGGCTCGCTTACAGGGTGCTCTCGGCTCAATCCTCACTGGCCTCAATGAACTTGCTTTCACCCCTCAGACCGCTTCCGATGTGCCCAGCGATGTGACCGACTTGGCTTCATCCGGCTTTGATAGCGAGCTAGCCACCGAATTAGCCGGAAGCTCAATGAACTTGAGTAGTGCGGAGATCACGCAACTGGAAAACCAAACCGTCGACAATTTCCAGGCTCGCCAACAACCATTGCCCCAAGAGTTGAAGGACGCCTTAAGCGGCTATGGGGCAACCCAGACAGACATCGACCAAATTGAAGCAGCTTTTCAGAATACAGGCTTAGCTGATGAGAATTTAGGAAATAAGCTTGGCCAACTTCAGGCGATGCAGGACGAGATGGGGATTGTTCGCACCGAGGCGATTGTGGCCTACCTACAGATGCTGACCAAGCAGGTGGTCTGGCGACAACTGGTTGGTCAAGCCCCCCGCGAGTTAGACACGGCTGATGTTAGCGCGCTTGCCCAAGATGAGGCTCGCTTGTTGCTCCATCTCAATTATGTCAAAAGCCTGTGGTCTGGCACCCCAGACCCGGATGTGGGTGAGGGGCAGTGGCTCTTTGTCCAACGCTACAGCCAACGCACCATCGAGCGGCTGGAGCAGCTGATTCTGGAAACCCACAATTTGGGTCCCGGTGTTGATTTGTTTGTGGCCTTACAGATCAATGGGATCGCGACCGCTGCTTTGGCTGGGGACGCGGATTATGCCGCCGCTCAACTGGACCCCTATATCGATCTATTGGTCACCCTGACTGGGGAGGATCCGCTGGGTGAGGAACAAGGTTGGATCGCCCCGCCGCTGTGGTGGCAGTCAGCGTTAGCCTTGAGCCAGCGGCAAGAATGGGATTTGGACGAATGGCTTCAACCCGAACCAGATAATGTCGTTGTAGCCATTGCCGAGCAGGAATTGCAGGGCCGAGTCAAAGGCCTGGCCTACCCGCTTTGGCATCCTGCCTTGCAGCCCGATGATAATGATCCACATCGGGACGAGGCCTTATTCTATACTGAGTTGTTTGATTTACCTTCTGGAGTTTTGGACAAAATAATGGAGGTCTTGGGGGATGATGGCCCCTTTATTCTTGAAGTCATCATCGGTGCAATTACGGGACAGAGTGACAATTGGTGGGCGATTGGGGCAAACGTCGTTTTGGGCTTCTTGCCAGTCACCGGGATGATCATTGACTTTATTGGGATATTTTCTGAACCCTCGGTCTGGGGCAAAGCCTTTTCAATTATTGGCCTACTGGCCAGTCTTCTGTCGGATGGTAGCCAAGCCATCGCGGCAATTGGGCTGGTATTTCCCCCAGCCTTGGTACTGCTTGTGCCGCTGGCAGGGGCTGCCGAGTTTATTGACATCGCTGCCAGTCTCTTACGACGACTTGGCGATTTTTTGAGCACTGCCGCCTTAAATGCCATCCAGAAGTTTGATACCGACTATTTAGAAGGGGCGCTACAAATTGCGGGTCAATTGATAATGCAGGTCGCCCGACAAGCGTATCCATTGCTTACTGATGGATGGGATAGTTTACCCGCTAACGTTAAAAATTTTGTACTTGATGCCATTAATGTCGTCATCGTTCCCTTTGATTATCTAGCTCGGATTATGGGTAAGTTTGAGGATTTAGAAACAAGAGGCTTTGAGTTTGCCGGCTATTTAATCGGGCGGACGGGTAAAAAGAATGGGGTAGACGCGGTTACTAATATCGATGGTTTAGCTGAGGTTGGGAAGGACCTGCAAGAGATCGTTTATGACTTGAGTGATGATGCTGTCGGTGGGCTCGGGAAATTAGCCAGTAAGATGGATAGGGATGATTTCCCCCAACTTGTGAACAAGCTTTGTGATGGTGCGGGTACTGCCCATTTGGGGAATTATCGTGGGCCAGGATTGGCTAGGCCGCTTTCAGATAAGACCTGTAGTATTCATTTTCAGAGAATTTTGGAAAATATCGTTAACCTAGATGAGGTCGCGCTTGATGGATTTAAAAAGCTAGGTGATGCCAATGTTGACCTTGACGCCTTGGCGAATTTGTTAGAGACTTATGCAGATAATCCCGAGTTGCTTAATGCAGGGTTTGGTATCTTTGCTAGAATAGATTTTGTGGGTAAGTGGAGACCCTCAGATGATAGTTTAACAACAATGTTCAGCTTTATTAACAGAGATGGAAAGGATCAAATTGAATATTGGACGGCTTACAATGAAGCACTCTTGAATCGAGTATTTGATACCGGAATAGATGACCTATTTGATCAACAATTCAAAAGTATGGTAACTAGACTAGATGGAGATTTCTGGCTCAGAAAAATGGTCGCACATGACCTTTCCCCAGATGAAGTCAGAAATGGTGTTATTCAGACATTAAGAAATGCAGAACATCCCAACACACCGTGGCCATCAAAACATGGTTACAATTTTCAACTTGATCGTGGAAAATATTATGAGGAAAATGAAGAGTTAAGAAGTTTTGAGTTTGTGGAACAGATAGGTACAGATCAATATTCTTATGATCTACGTATTTCCAGATCTGGTTTTGCAGTTGATACAGTAGTTGAGGTTAAATATTGGCGTAAGAGTACAATTGAAAATAATATAACAAAATTGTTTAATCAAGTTGACTCTTATACTGATAGTGGACACCCTGTTATTTTGGAAATTGGTGAAACAGCTACTAATCCTGCAACAAATGCAACCATTGCTCTTGTAAGAACAGAATTAATTAAACGTGGAATATCTCCAAGTGATTTTATAGTCACCTTAATTCCCAGAAACTAAATACAAATTTGACAAAGGATTCTGTAAATATGAAACAATCGGAGCCACCTGAGATATTTATAGTCTTTCAATTACACCGTTGTAGAAATTGGACGCAACCTAAAAACCTGTTAGAAGGTATAAAAACAGCGATAGATTTGGGGGGCCTAATTCCACTCGAAAATAAAAAGATAGAGCTTGAGGGGCGAAAAAAAGCTAGGCCTGTTGTTAAGAATATTCCCAGTTGGTTTCAACAGAACTACCATTATGAAGAGGTGTGGGACAATAAGGAATTTGGTCGGCTAGAGCCAAAGGAAGGCTTTGGGGTTTCTTTGAGATTACCCCTGGAAGAAGCTTGGATTACAGATGAATTGGTTTGGGGTGCGATGCAAACAGGATTCGATGCAAGAACTTTTGGAGAGGCTTATAACATCGTTGAATTTTCTTGTTTGCTTCAGCGTGGAAAGACAATGGGCCGCGAAGATGAGGTGATGGACCTCTATCTAAAATTTACCCACGCTGTTATTAACCAACTCCGTCCAGAATACGCGGTAGTGACAGATAAGTATCTCGATGTCCCTTATGGTCATAACGAGATCGCCACACAACTGAAAGTTATTCATTGGTGTAATTACTTCGGCCCAATGTATCTACAAAAGTATGGTGAAGCGATATTTCTTGATGCACCTCAAGGCAAAGTGGAAAAACTAGACGATGGCATTTGGTATCAGCTCTCAGAAAAGTTCTCTGACTCGAAAGATAATGCCTTACAAGACCAAGTTTTAGCGCATTTCAAGTCGATAGGGGTTCAAGCCGTAGTATAGTAGAAAATATAGCTGTTTGGTGCTGGCGTCGTGACACTCATCTGTCAGATTTATGTCTCATATTTGGTCAATCAGGAGCGGGGAATGTTTGCGGTTGTGGTTGGGTCGTTGCGCGGCACCCGCACTTTTATTCGTGGTTGGCAGCAGGCAGACACGTTAGGCATTCGAAATGTAATAGTTGTGTGGTCTTCCGAGTCTGGGCAAGCACAAGGCACTGTCCCTATAAAAAGCCCAATGACAATGCGCCGATTAGTATATTGACCTCAATTATTAGGGGAGTCGAATGGAAATGAGTTTCGACGAAAATAAAAATTACAACGATTCTGTACCGCAGGTTGTGGCCAAGCTTTGCTTGGCACTAAGCTTCGCTTGACACCTGTCAGGCTTAATATTAGAGGAGCGACCAATGCCTCACAAACAAATTTTACGCATTTTGAGTATCACAATCCTACTGTTATCGGTGGGGCTGGGGCTAAGCTCTCCCAGTTTGGCCGATCCTCCAGCCTATCAACCCCAACCCCCCGGGTGGATCATTTGGGAGATGACCGACTCACCACAAACACTGGCGGTCGAGAATGATACGTTATGGGTTGGCAGCCACGGAGGGGGTCTATATCAATGGCATATTGAGCAGGGGTATCAACATCAGTTTGATACAACCAATGGCTTGGTGGGTAATGATGTAACCGATGTCCTCGTTGACAATGCAGGCTGGGTTTGGACCGCATCACTCGATGGCGGGGTATCGCGCAGTACAGTGACTTCGGCAAACTTTGGCACTCCTCCACCCAGTAACGCCTTTAGCGACCGCACCCCAACCAACGGTGAACGAGCCTGGGCCTTAGCTGAAGCCGATAACGGCGATGTTTGGCTGGCTACCCTGGGCAGTGGGGTCTATGTGACCTCATCTGGCAGTAGTTGGACCAACTACACCACCGCAAATTCGGACCTGCCCTTTGATGATGTCTATGCGGTTGACATCGAAGGCAGCAATGTCGCTTGGTTTGGTACCATAGGATATGGTTTGGCTGGGTTTGATACCCAGGCGTCTAGTAACGCTTGGGAAATCATCAATCTCACCACCGAACTTTCCCATCCCAACCCTGATCTTAGTGAGCCATTTGTAAACAATGCGATCACCGATATTTATGTTGCCCCCAATGGGGACAAATGGTTGGCGACCGATGGTTCAGGGGTGGTGCGATTAAACAGCAGCAACAGTGAAACCATTTATAACACAGGCAATACCGCTGCCTTACGAGATAATTTTGTCCATAGCATTACGCCCGATCAAGCGTTATGGTTTGGCACTTTGGGTGGTGGGGTCACATCAGCGAATACAAGCGGCAGTAGCTGGCAGACAGGATACAGCACCAACAACTCACTTTTGCCCGAAGATGATGTCCTTGATGTGGCCATCGATGCCAATGGTGGACAATGGTTTGCCACCTTTGATGAAGGTTTAAGCTACTATGGTAATTTACCCCTTACCCCATTCCAGCTAACCGACGAGCCAATCGGCGCACCTGATTATGTACCGGGTCAGGTTAAAAGCTACTACCTCTGGCAGGACCCCGAAACCTATCTATGGCATCTGGCCTGGTCCGGCGATGGCCAGAGCCACAATTTTATAGGCAGAATTTGGGTCGATGGCCAGATTGTATCCGCCGAGTCGACCGACTTTGAAGCAGGGGATACCCTGAGTTTGACAGGTGCTTCCCTAGCGATTGAGGCCACAGAAAGTAACGGAGAAGATAAAATTACCTTTGAACTAGCTCATGATGTTACCCAAATTACCTTTGATCTCACCATCGATGGCGCATATCGTCCCTTTAATATTCAGTTAGGTGAAACTGGTGTACATCCCCCAACCGCGCCCTTTCAATTGGCGCCCCCCCAGCCTGTGCCACCTGTGCTCACGGTAGATATTCCCACCGAGATACAGCCCTCGGTTGATGAAGGCACGGAATTTTATTTGACCGGCCAGATCGACGACGCAGATTCGCCGCTTGATCACACGATCAGTTGGGATATGGGCGATGGCACAATTATTGAGGATACCCTATTCCCTAGCCATAGCTATGATGATAATGGGGTGTATGATGTGACCTTGACTGTGACCGATATTCATGGTTCGCAAAGTGTCGATACGCTCCAGATCATTGTTGATAATGTCCCGCCCGAAGTCGATTTCTTCTATGACCCATCCCGTCCCGAACCGGGTCAAACCTTGACCTTCGAGAGTTCTATTTTTGACCCAGGAACGGCAGATACCCATAGTTATCTCTGGAATTTTGGCGATGGTTCGTTTAGCCTGATTAGCCCTATCATTGAGCATACATACACGGCACTTGGGGAGTATGATGTGACCTTAACCGTCACCGATGATGATGGTGGGGTGACGGAAGTGATCTATCCGGTCACGATTAATCCTTTTGGGGCCGATTTTGTTGGTTACCCTAATGTGGAGCTACCGCCCTTCGAGGCCACATTCTATGACATTTCCATTGGTGATGTGGCTCAGCGGACGTGGGACTTTGGTGATGGTAGCCCTCCGGTTACGACAACGGAGGTCGACGTTCAGCATACCTATCAAAATCCTGGTATTTATGATGTCACCCTAACTGTAGTTGGTCCAAGCGGAACTAACACCTTGGTTCGTACAGAATATGTGCAAGCTTTAACAACCAATACCGATGGTACGGTCATTTTGGAAGCAGAGGATTTCACTTGGCAACTGCTCGGTACCGGCCCCAATTGGGAAACAGAAGCGGGCTTACCTGGATATTCTGGTAGTGGGTATGTTAAGGCTGGCCCAGATATGGATATTCAATTTGGGGCGGATGAATTTGAGTTTGAGGCCGAGTTACAATATGCGATGGGACTGACCGTGCTTGATACCTATTACGTTTGGGTACGAGGCCAAGCTGCCAATGGGGCCGGTGACTCAATTTATGTTGGGTTTGATGGCGTGCCATTGACCACAGATGATTATCTCTCGGACTATGCCCCAGGCAGCTGGGGGTGGAGCAATACCTATGCCATTAGTGGGCAACCTATCACTATTGAGGTTACCGAAGCTGGCTTGCATACGCTGAATATCTGGATCCGTGAAGATGGTGTAAGCTTAGATCAGATTATCATTACGACTGACCCTAATTTCACACCTTAATGAAGATAAAAGTGGTGATAGTTATCTACTAAGGATTGAGAATTAAATAACTTCCCCATTTGCTCCTACAAACCTTGCTCCCAGCTTGTAGTTTGAGAACACAATTGGGTAAATTAATCAATCCTTAGCCCCAAAGTGCTAGGTAGTGATAAATTCCAGGCTAGTTTTGTAACTGAATATTTTAATCCCCCATAGGTCTTTCCGTGTTGCGGGAGGACCTTTTTTATTTCATTCGTGTGCCCAGAATGAATAAGTCGATTGAGACCCAATGATTGGCTGTAAGAGCAGCAAGATAATTAAAGACCCATATATATTGGGTTTGAATAGCTGATTATCTCTTGTTACAATCTAGCAGCTATGCATCAGTATATGCCTAAAAAAGCGCTAAAGGTCCCATAATAGCCCAATTTGTTTGTTCATTGTGCTACGTTCCATAAGATTCAAGTTCTTTGGTTGACAAAGGAATTTTATCCAAAAATAATGGTGTCAACTAAATGTTATGTTGAGTTTGCCAGTTTGAGCTGTGAATGATAATACTGAATATAAATTTAGATAATTTTGCCCCCAAATCACCCTGTACGCTTGCCCTCAGCCCAATTTTTTGGCTTGTAAATACAGCACAATTCACCCTTTACACCCAATTTCCCAAACCCCCGCCCCTCCCTTATACTAAAAAAGCCCAACTGCCTTTAGGCGGTTGGGCCAAAAATAAATAAACTTATCTGTGTCCAT
>JANQQF010000145.1 GCA_028285035.1 Phycisphaerae bacterium | reverse complement strand
GTTGTATCATTCGCTTGGGCTCCTTCGGTTTTGGGTTTGTTTCGCAACTACCTTTTTACCGAAGTTGCCCTTTCTGTCAACTTTCGTGATCTACTGAATCTCATTCTTCCTGTTGACCTTGAAGTTGATGCAGCGGCTGCACCAAACAGTATAAATTTAGTGGCTGAAGCCAATGCCCCCACCTTGAGTGAAGGGGCTGTGGCCCAAAGCCTACTCCAGATTACGGCTCTGACCACGCCCGCCCCAGTGACCACAATCGCCGCCCCCCCCGGTCCACCCGCCAAGCTGCAAATTGGCTTACAAAAAGTGGTCAAGAAAAAGACGGGCGAACCCAAGAAGAAAAAGTGGATTGCTGTTTATGTTGTTGATGCTGAAGCCCAGCCTGTGGCTGATGGAACCGTCATCACCTTGAATTTAACGGGGGGTGATTGGGGCGAAACGGTGGTGACCACCGAGAATGGGGTGGCGGCAGCCGCCTTCAAATCAAATCCTGGCGATCCAATCACCATCACAGCCACCACCGGTGGCATACAGGAGATGTTAGATTGGTCTGGTGTTGTCGCTGATACAGTCCCCAGCTTGGCTGAAAAGCGCAATGACGAACGTTATGGGGATGTAGCCGCAGCGATTAATAGGGCTCGAAATGCGGTGGAGGACGAAGGGGGCACCCCTGTGGCTGAGAACCGCACCCGTAAGGCTGATTTTGGGGACACCGAAGTGACCTATGAGCTCAAGGTACAGGATAGTGCGCTGGAGGATGTGACGGATAGTCAACCCAATGACAAAAAGCTGCGGGTGGGCTTTGAACTGACCAATGTCCGAGTGGGTAAGGAAAGTCTAGTCACCGCTCCGCCAGAGCGAACCGTTGATGGCAATTGGGTGACATACAGCGATCCCGAAGGCTTATGGCACACCAGCTATCAAGTGGGGGAAGCGGCTTTGGAGCAATATTTTGTCTTTGAGAAAGGGACACCCACCGACAAAGCTCTCTTCATCGAAGGGCGCTTCCGTACGAAGTTGACCCCAGTCTATTTGTCTGATGAGGAGGGGATTCGCTTTATCCCCAAAGATGGCAGCGTTGCTGTCGAAGATGCGCCTGTGGCCTATAGTGGGGCCTGGGTCGAGGACGCAACCGGGGAACGTTTGGTGGTCAAGATGACCTTAAACAACAAAAAGTTGGAACTCAAAATTCCTAAAAAGTGGTTAGCCCAGGCAGAATTTCCGATTGTGGTTGATCCGGTCATTGGCCCTATTGAATTGGTGGATGAGTTGCAGGGAGAGGCTGAAAACCCGGCCTTGGCCAGCGACAGCAGTAACTTTGTATCGGTTTGGGATTGGAACGGGGATATTTACGGCCAACGCCTCGATAGCAGTGGCCCCATTACGACCACCCCTTTGATTATTAATCAAGCAGACGGAGTACAGCAAGCACCACGTTTGGCTTACAACAGCGTCAGCAACGAATATCTGATCGTGTGGGATGACTACCGATACGGCTGGAGCTATAGTAGCATCTACGGTCAACGGATGGCCCTAGATGGGACATTGCTTGGGACTGAATTTGAAATTACGCCACCCGCCGCCGATGTCGGTCGAGTAGATGTGGCTGCCGCCGATGATGGAACCTGGCTAGTCGTCTGGCACGATAACAATTTGGGGAACTTCAACATCTATGGGCAACGAATCGCCGTAGATGGCAGTTTGAGTGGTGGTAGGCTGACGATTGTCGAGGCGGCTGGGGTGCAAGAGGCACCAGCCATTGCCTATGACAGCAGCGAGGATGTCTATTTGGTGGCCTGGCACAACTCAGCGAATGGTGATAAGAGCATCTACGCCCTGCGTTTAGGGCCAGATGGCACTATCTTGAATAGTGAGGTTGAGTTAGATAGTAACAGTTTGGAGGATTTTGAACCGGCTGTGGCTAGCAATGGTAGTGGTCAATTTTTGGTAGCCTTTGAGCGGGTCGTTACGTCTGGTGATATTGATATTCGAGCGGTCCGGGTCAAAGCCACAGATGGGCAAACCCAAGGTAGCGATTTTGGGATTGACACTGGGGGCGGTCGGGAGCAGGAACCAAAGGTCAGCGCCATAGGCGGTGGCTCCTATTTGGTCGTTTGGGATGATGATACCCTGATCGAAGGGCGAACTGTGACGAGCAGTGCCAGCAAAGGGAGCGTGAATACCTTGAGCGAGACTACCAGTGGCAATCGGCGGGTGCCGGTGGTGGCCTATAGTGGCAGTCAAATCCTAACAGCTTGGACTGATACTAGCCAATCCGGACAAAACATCATTACCGGACGCTGGATTAACAGCGATGGTAGCACCAACGGTAATGAACTATTTATTTCACCCTACTTCACGTACCGCGAGCGACCAGCCTTGACTTATCAAGCCCAAGCGAACGAATTTTTGATGGCTTGGGAGCAAGCGGCGACCAAGCCAAGCCGCGATATCTTGGTGCAGCGATTGAATGAGCAAGGCGATCCAGTGGGTGACGCCATCAATGTGACCGACAACATTTTGGCCCAAGAGCGACCTGCCGTGGCCGCTGGGCAAGGTGGCTATCTGCTGGTGTGGCGTGATCAGCGCAATGAGGCCAGCAGTGGGCTTGATATTTATGGGCAGCGGCTGGATCTGGATGGTGATGCGGTTGGTGGGGTGATTGCCATCAGCACCGCTGCCGATGATCAGTCTAACCCAGCAGTGGCTTACAACAGCGTCCGTGATGAATATTTGGTGGTGTGGGATGATCTGCGCAATGGTAATGATACCGATATTTATGGGCAAATCGTCAAGAATGACGGCACGTTGGGAGCAAGTTTTAACCTGATTGTCAGTGATCGTCAGGCCTTCCCAGATGTAGCCTACAACCCGACCGACGATCAATATTTGGTGGTGTGGGAAGATCGACGACCAGCCGCCTCGGCCCACGATATTTATGGTCAGATCATCGGCGGTGATGGTAGCTTGGTTGGGGCCGATCTGCCAATTGGTTTAAGCAATCGGAACCAGTATGACGCCGTGGTGGCCTACGGGGCGAGCAGCCAACGCTATCTGGTGACCTGGTGGGATTATCAAAACGACAATTGGGATATTTATGGACAAGTGGTTGAAAACACGGGCACGCTCATTGGTAATGAGTTTGCCGTTTCAAATCTGAGTAGTGGGAGTAGCAACAACCAGGAGTATCCCGATATTGCGGTCCGGTCGACCGGACCAAGCACCGATGAGTTTTTAATTGTGTGGCAGGATCGGCGCAACGGGGGGCAGCGGGCGATTTATGCGCAGCGCGTGGACAGCAGCGGTAGCCTTTTGGATGAGGTGGACACGACGGCAGACGAAACGGACCCGACAGTAAATATCCCGGTTATCGATGACACAGCCACCTATGATGAGCGACCAACCGTGGCCTATGGCCCTACTGCCAACTTATTTGTGATTGGTTGGAATGAGCGAAATGGCGGGGGCTTGTATCGGGATCGATACAGTAGTAGTCTGCCCCCTGCCCCCACCGCTAGCTTTACCACTGATGTGACCGACGGGGTGGTCCCCCTCACTTTGAGTTTGACCGACACCTCGGCCGGCACCATTGTCGATCGGAGCTGGGATTTTGGGGATGGTAGTACACACGTGGTGACCACCAGCACTGAATTGAATTATACGTTCCTCACTACAGGCACCTTTGATGTGGCGTTGACTGTGAGTAACCCAGGCGGCCAAAACGTCGCCAACCAATTTGTCAGCGTCACTGCCCAAGATGCACCCGTGCTTGATGCCAATTTTGATACCCTCAACTTGGGCGTCGATCCGATTTTGTGGCGAGACCAAGCCGCTGATGGCACGGATCAGGCTGAATTTGAAACGTTGTGGGGTGGGGACAACCCGGCCTTTGGCAGTCGCTACACCGGCAGCAACCCCGTGTACAGTCATTACGCCATTCCTGGTTGGACCAATTGGGAGAACTATGAATATAGTGGACGGCTTAAGCTGACCGCTGCTGATGGCGCGGTGGGGCTGACCGTTTACAGCCAATATCCCGCCGATGACGCCCAAACCTATGTCTTGAGCCGAGCGGCAACCACCAACGCCACTTTCCAACTGACTGGGGCCAATCTAACGGGTAGCTTAGACACCGGCGTTGTGCCCCAAGCTGACACCTGGTATCGCTTCCGTATCCAAGCCTTGACCGAGGTGGATCGCATCATCTTGCAAGCCAAAGTGTGGGCTGAAAGTGCCACCGAACCCACCGATTGGCAAGCTATTGCCGAAAGTAACGATGTCGCTCGTTTAACAACGGGGGCGGTTGGAATGCGGGTGAGTGGGGCTGGTGATAAATTTGTTGATGATCTTTTGGTGGGGCCAGCGGTGGGGCCCGCTCCTGTGGCGGACTTCTCGGCCTTCCCGGTTAGTGGCGAAGCGCCGTTAGTGGTCCAATTTTTGGACAACTCAACCAATGGGAGCACCTATTTGTGGGACTTTGGTGATGGGTCAACCAGTACGGAAGCCAGCCCAGCTCACACCTATGACTTCCCTGGGATTTACAACGTGAGCCAGACTGTAACCAATAATTCTGGCAGCGATACAATGGTGAAAGAGAATTACATTACGGTTGAGTCGAAAGGGGATGGCTTGATAACGACCAGTGGCGGGGTGATTACCTCAGCTGATGGTACTGTGACTCTGGATTTTGCGCCGGGGGCGGTGACGGAGGATCTGGATATCTTCATCACCCCAAATATATTACGCCAACGCGAAGTCCTAAGCGATGGGACCGTCATCACCTCCCTGCCGAGAGATGGATTACCAGTGAAGCAGATCGAGTTTACTGCGGTTGGGACTGATGGATTGCAACGAGAACATATTCAGTTTCTGGCTCCAGTCACCGCAACAACAATGTATGAGCCAGATGAAGTGATGGGTCTGATTGAAAGTACTCTAACCTTTGTTTATTACGATCCAGTAGCCGAGACGATGACACCTATCCCAAGTACGCTTTTGCTTGACACAATGCAGGTACAGGCTGAACTTGATCACTTTAGTGATTATGGGGTGGCGGGTGAAAAGGCGACGTGGCAAACGCCATCGATTGACGGCTTTAGTATTGGGCTTTCGAAGGGGACCGTTAACTATGGTTATCCAATCCCACTCCCCGCCGGGCCAGCCGGTATGACGCCTCAACTGACCCTGCAATATAGCAGCGGCACAATCAATGGACAGACCAACGAGAGTGCGAATGCTAGCGATGGTTGGGTGGGTAGTGGCTGGGCCTTTGAGTTTGGTCAGATTTCACGCCACGTCTCCAAGTTTGAGAACAATAATGCAATTTATGAGTACAACATCACCCTAAACGGAACCAGTGAAAAGCTGATGGGGAATGATAAGTTGCACCCCACCAGCTTTGTGACCGAGCATCGTACCTTTATGAAGATTACTCATCGAGACCAACATGCGCCGGGAAATGAAAATCAACCCCTATTCGAGGTGGTGGATCAGAGTGGGACAACTTACTACTTTGGTAATACAGCTCATCCGGGTACGATACTCAGTCAGGCTACAGCAGGCGGGCACGGCCAAAAGAAATATTGTAATCATCCGCAGGCCACTTACAAACTCTATCTGATTGAGGATGCTCAAGGGAACACGATTGAGATTGATTACGATTATACCGCGCCAGCTATTCAAGGATGTGTGCCAGATGGAAATGACCGCATTCATGAGCCAGGTAACGAAGAATCCTATTTGAAAGAGATTCGATACACCAAGAATGCGAATGCGAACGACTCGCACGCGGAGTACGTGGTTAAGTTTGTCGACCAAGCCAAGACTTTCTCGCCCAGCAAACGGGGCGATGTCAATCGCTTGCTGACCGACGTCGAGGTTTGGCATTATCCGTTGGCGGGTTCACCCCAGCTGGTCCGTCGTATTCATATGGATTACACCGAAATGCCAGCCAAGAAGTATAGCCGGTTGGATGATATTCAGATTTTTGACGGGGGGGGACAACCTCTACCCAAAATGAGTTTTGGTTATGATGATTATCGTGTCGGGCGATTTTGGACAACAAACAAATATTGTCAGAACGACGATGATGATGACAATGATAATCTCATCCGTATTGATGGCGGTGGTGGTGGATCCCCACCTGATTTTGCAGGTGCACCAACTGTGGCTTCCGCCAATCAGATAACTCCGCAAAGTACAGCAGATGAGTCGGTTACAGCGGGGTGTGGCATTGGTCGAAATTATGTTGGATTTGATCGTCCCTTCCTGACCAGCGTTGATAATAGCTATGGGGGGCAGATTACGTTTGATTATCAACCAATTTACGCTGAGGGTCGCGAACTGTTCCAAACGGTTGACACCCGCACCCTTGCAGATGGTGTGAATAATCCAGCTGTTTATCAGTATAAATTTACGGAGCCAAATGTTAGCTCTCAGGAGCTAGGATGTGAGGCGCATCATTCAAGCTGTCACTTTGTTGACTATGGCCATTTCTTTGGTTTTAGTTGGGCCCAGGTGATCGATCCTGAGGGTAACTACACCTGGCAGCAATTCAATAACGACAGCCATTTGGCGACACACGAAGGATTTGGTCAAAATCGGAATGATTATGTGCCCGATATTTTGAATGGGCGGGAGTTAGCGACCTACACTTATGATGCTAACGGTAACTTATATGGGGCCTCGATTCCTCGTTGGCAAACCTTTGATACCGGTCTTGATGCCTACTTTGTTTATAGTGATCAGCAGGAGAGCTATCGCTGTGAGGGGCAAGGAACAACGCCGAATAGCAGTGAGTGTGTCTATAACAAAGTCACGTATCAATATGAGACCAGCACGGGGAACCTACTTGAAGAAACAACATATGATGAGGCGGGTGCGGTCTATCGGCGAACCGAGTATGATTACACCCCCGCTAACAGCAAGTTTGTCACCGGAGTGCCGTATCGGACGACCGTTTATGGGGCGGGGAACGTGAAGCTTGCCGAAACACGGCAATATTATGATGCGCAATCGTTTGGTCAGGTTGGCCTGCTTGGTCGGTTGGATCAAGAGCAGGTGTGGGCAGGGACGAATGGTTATATTCACACGGATTATGATGATTATGATGGTTACGGTAATGCTCGCAGGGTAACGGTTTATCCTAATTATGATGGGGGCGGTAGCGGACGATCAACCACCACCACCTTTGATGAACACGGAACCTTGCCAATATTGGTAGAGAATCCGTTGGGGTATGAGGTTGAAACGATTTATCACCCCTTGTTCCAAGTACCTGTGACAGAGACGGACCTCAGCAACGGCGCGACCACGACTTATGGCTATGATAGTTTTGGTCGGTTAGAGAATGTAAAGCTGCCGGGGTGTGGGGGCAATGCCTTTGAGGCCCAGTATGGTGACAACTCGCCGTCATTCTACTACGAACATATCAAGCAGAATGTGGGGACGTGTACTGCTCCAGAATATGCTGAAACCCGCGTCTACTATGATGGCTTAGGGCGCAAGATTCAGGGGCGTACTGACAATGATGATGGTAGCGCGGTGATTGTGAGCGAGGTGAAGTACGATCAGTTGGGCCGGGCTGTCTACGCCTCGATCCCTCAGACGCGGAGCAGTTTTGATTATGGGAGCTTGGGCTGGAGCGACTCGGGGAAACGAACGGAAACGGTTTATGATGCGATCAGCCGTCCGGTTGAGGTGATTCAACCGGATGGCAGCAAGATTTACACCGTGTACAACAAGCTGCTCACGGCAGTGATTGATCCTGAACAGCACCTCAAAATTTCTGAGACCGACATCTTTGGTCGATTGGAGCGGGTGACCGAATTCTCAGGGACCTACACCCCAGGCGGGTTGGGGCTAACGTCTAATCTGTGGACCTCATCGGGCTATGCTGAGACGAGCTATCAGTACGATATCCGGGATAACCTGACCAAGGTGACCGATGCCTTTGGCAATGTAACTGATATTGATTACGATGAACTGGGTCGCAAAATTTGGATGGATGACCCAGATATGGGCGAGTGGTATTACACGTATGATGCTTTGGGGAATTTGACGGCGCAGGTTGATGCGAAGCTGCAAGCGACCAACTTGTACTACGATGAGTTGAACCGCCTGACCGATAAAACCTACACCTTTAATGTCAGTTCACCGGCCACCTACCAACGGCCACCCCTTGGTACCCCGGATGTCCATTACAATTATGATGAAGGGGGCCATGGGGCCAGCAAGGGTCGCCGGACGAGTATGATTGATGAGGCGGGCCGCGTCGATTGGCATTATGACCTGCGGGGCCAGGTAACTCAGCAGATTCGTGATTTTAATGGGATTTACGACGACTTGAACAACTCGCTTGATCTGAGCAGCGACAGCTACCTCATTAGCTACGATCTGTATGATGAGGCGGGGCAGGTGCGTGAGATGACCTACCCTGATGGGGAGCAGGTAACGATGGGCTACACCCGTCGCGGGCTGCCCAGTGGTTTGAGCGGAACGGGTGCCGGTGGCACGCTGCCCAATGTTAATTATGTGCAAAGTGCCAGCTATGATGAGTTTGCTAATTTACGGCAGCGGTTGGCGGGTAATGGCCAGACGACGACCTACGACTACTATAATGCAGCACAAGAGAATAATCGATTGCAACGCGTTGTGGTGAACGATACTACTCTGGGGAACCTGCTGGATGTGACATATAGTGAGTATGACAATGTTGGCAACATTAAGAAAATTATCGATCAGTCGGCGGTCTTGGGGGGAACACCACAAGTCTTAGAGTTCACCTACGATTTTCTAGATCGATTAAAAACCGCTGAGGCTAATGAAGTCAACGGGGTGCCGGGCTATCAACACTCGTATGATTACAACAAGATTGGCAATATCACTGGGCGTGATGGCTTGGCGTACAGCTACAATCCATCCGGAACAGATAGTGTGCGCCCCCACGCCGTGACAGCGGTTGGGACTGAGCACAGCTATCTGTATGATGCGAATGGGAATATGACTACCCGGACCGAGCACGGGGTGACCTATACCCAAACTTGGACCGTTGATAATAAGTTGGAGATGGTCACCTGGCGCGGGGATGACGGCTTTGGGTATAAAACCCGTTTTGTTTATGATGGCGATAGTAATCGCTTGCTCAAGATTGAGCAGGTACCTGATGCCAATAATAACCCAATCGAGATTACCACGGTGTATATCGGGGGGATTTATGAGGAGCAGTTTATTACGTCGGGGTTGGTCATGGCAGCATACGATGGCCCCCCTAGCCTCCCAGAGGGGGGAATTGAGGATGAGGGAATGTTGGGGTATTTGCCCTCGCCACTGGCCCCCTCCCAGCCTTCCCCTAACCAGGGGAGGGGTCAAAGCCTCCCCCCCAACTCTGGGGGGGATCGAGGGGGGGCGAACAGCACGCCAACTCTCGTGTTCGGGGACGAAGGGGCGTTGGGGTATTCTCCCTCACTTGTGAGACCCTCCCAAGTGAGACCCTCACTTGTGAGACCCTCAGCCCAGCCCTCTCCCACAGAGAGAGGGAGTCAAAACCTCCCCACCAAAGCGGCGGCTGGCTTGGCGTATCCGTTGCTTGAGGCGAGCGTACCAGGGGTAGTGACGGTGAAGGCTGATGCTTTGGGCCTACCACCGCAGAAGCCACTGGAGCAAACAGGAACAGGCTGTTTGAGTAGCTCGACAAATTTGGATCCGTGGGGTGACTGTGTTACCTCGGTTACAGGGGGTGATAAAGGGAGTCCCCTGAGTTGGGCAATGAATGTTCTGGGAAATACACCGACGAGCTATTACAGCATTGGCCGGGGCCGTGATAGCCCGGGTGTTGGGCGCGGTTCGATTGTTATTGATTTAGGGGCTGGGGAGGAAGCAGCGTGTGGAGGACCTGGTGATGACATTCTGATTCACGACCCTTATCTTGACTCACAAGATTTGGCACTGTATGAATTAAAAGTCATGTTAGACGGTAGCCCAATTAATAGTTGGATTGATGTTCCTCGTAACATTTACGATCCTCATGCAGGGGCTGATTATATTGGACTTGAATTAGGCAACCTAAAAGGTGTACGTTACATCCTGATTACCAGCGACGCGCAGCAGGAAGTTTCTGATGTGGGGCTTGATATACACTATGTCGAAGCGCGATATATGTGTGCCGCCACGGTCCAAGCTCCAACAATTAATACCCCCAGCCATGACCCCAATGCATTCAATATTATTACTACTAATAATAGCGTGACTATTAGTGGGTTGGCTGGATCAACCGCACCTGGCTCTACAGGAACACAGCCCTATGTTGATGTAGAAATCTATGAAGGATCAACCTTGTTAGACACAGTCCGAACCGATTTTCATGGGGAATGGTCAACGACGTTAACCTTTAATGATGGGGCGCATACAATTAGGGCCAGAGCGCGACGAAACGGGACGGAGGTGAGTGGATATTCCAGTAATGTGACCTTCCATGTGGACACCCAAGCACCCACCGTAACGATTAATACCCCGGCTGGGGGCGGCACCTGGGTTGGGCTGAGTGATCTTGATGGTGACAACACAGCTGATGATTATCTGCTCTCGGGATACGCCATCGATGCCGGGCGGGGGGGCTTTGCTACATCGAACCCGGCCAAATATGATCTGCAAAAGAAAAATACAAGCACGGGCACGTGGTCAAACATTTTGGTCAATGAGCCAGCGGTGCTGAACCAGACTGCAAGCACACCTGACTCCATTGCCTATCCAAGCACCCAATTGAACAATTTGGCCACGACCGGTGAATATCGGGTTAGGCTGGAGGTGACGGATCGGTTTAATCGGGAGGGGGCCTCCGTTTTTCACACCTTCAATATCGATGGCGTGCCCCCCACAGTCAATTTTACAACCAATTCGACCTTGTCAGACTTTGAAAATGGTATGGCCTACACCAGCGATCCCGACTTTACGATGAGTTGGCTGGGGAGTGATACAGGATCGGGCATTGACCATTATGATGTGGAGCTTGATAGTGGCACAGGATTTGGACCCTGGACGAGTAATACCGCTGCCGTGAGCAAAGCGTACAGCGGTGGGGTGAACGGTACAGCTTATGATTTCCGGGTCAAGGCGACGGACGCGGTTGGCAACGAGAGTGCAACGTGGGCCACGGCAACGGTGTTGGTAGATATGGATCCGCCTGAGGCCCCGAATCTCACCGACCCGGTTGATACCTATGTGCAGAATTTGTCGGTGCAGTTGGCCTGGGACCCGGCGACTGATTTACCCGCCAGCCCGATGGAGGCAGCGGGGATTGCGGCCTATGCGGTTGAGTATCAGAAGAATGGGGGCCCGTGGTCATCGATCAATGATTTAGACATTGGCGCGGAGGTGTCCCCTTTTGATGCGGATACGGACACCCTGAATGTCAGCTTTGCCTCAAATGATAGTGGCACCTACAGCTTCCGAGTGCGGGCCATTGATAAGGCCGGGAATGAAAGTGAGCCGAGCAATGTGCGCACGGTCACGATTGATACGGGACCACCGACCGGGGTCGATATCTCTGTTGATAAATATTACTTGAACGCCAATGAGGATTTGGTCATTACCGCTGAGTTTAATGATGTGGCTCCAGTACAGTGGACGATTAATTTGTGGCGAAATGGAATAGATACTGGGGGGATTGTTGAGGATTGGACCGGCACCACCACTGATAACACCGTCGAAGTCACTTGGAGTGGGGGCACAACCAATAACGATTACTATGTAGAATTGATCGCTTACGATGGTCATTTCCCGGCGGTGAGTGCGATTTTGGATGAGGTCAATGGGGGGGATGAGGCCAATCATATCATCCTGGATACGATCGCTCCCAGCCCTGCCACCGAAATCTACAAGCCAGGGAAGTATCTGCCAGATGATACAATTGACCTTTGGTATGAGACGGATGACGTGGCCGTGACCGGGCAAACCAACCCGCGCTTCCAAGGCGAGCGAGAACTAGAAAATGTGGCCGCCGGGATCGCTGGCTTGCAGCGGGTGAAGATTAAACGGGTTAGCCCAGCCGGAGGGACGGAGATTTCGACCCACTTCCTCAACCAAGGGGGGACTCGGGTCTTTGATACGTATCATCCGAGTGAAGACTTTGTGCCCACCGATTTCTTGGTCAAGGGCTTGAATACGGTTGAGATTATTCACGAGGACAAAGCGGGGAATAGCACCACCTTTACCCGCCAGATTTTAGTGGATATGGAAGACCCGACGATTGATGTGTTCTCACCGCAGGGGACCATCACCGAGCGAACGCCGCTGGTGCACTATAAGGTGAATGATAATAGTGAGATCACCACCGTGCAAAGCATCCAACTTATCCGGACAGAAGATGACTCGACGCTGACCTTGGATGAGAGCACGGCGGTGTTACAGCCGGATGGGAGCTATAAGCTGACCTTGCCCGCGGGCACCGAACTGGTGGATGGGGCGTACGACCTTAAGATTACGGTGGTTGATGCGGTGGGCTTGAGCCACACCGAGACCCATTCATTCGTGGTGGATGCGAGCACCCACGTGACGGTGAGTTGTCCAGCGGGCGCGGTGAATCAGGATACATGGCGGGTGCAGGGCACCGGGGAGCCAGGGGATACGATTGACCTGATTGCCACGGCGGGTGGCACCCCGACCAGCTACAACACCACCGTGCCAACCACCGGTGACTATGAGATTGATATCGCGGTCGGGACAGCGGATATTCTGCTGGATGTGACGGCGACGGATGCGCAGGGGCATACGGCCACGGCCAGCTGTACTCTGGCGGTCGATAAGAGCGGGGTGTTTGTTGACGTGCAAGCGGTGCCCGAGGGCTTTGCCCCGAACAATCCGGCCCGCCCGAATACGCACTTTACTATCGAGATTGAGCCACCTGTCGGCCAAGTGCTGGGTGATTGGACCCTGACGGTGACGGACCCGAGTGATGGCAGTTTGGTGTGGCGGTATGACAACTATGGGACACCCAACGATGCCGGGGTGACCTGGGATGGGCGTGACCTACTGGATGCGTTGCCCAGCGGAAACGTTCAATATGAATATACCCTGACCGCGCTGACCACGAGCGGGGCGACCGGCTCGACCGCGCCCCAGCCGCTGCACGTGCGGATGGCGGAACCGGACGCACCGGACATCACCTTCCCGCTTAACCCGACCACGCAAGGGGCCTCCTCGACCGAGGTGCGGGGGACCATCCCCGAGCCAGGGCTGGCGGTGGTGGTGTATGTCCATCGGCTGGATACCGGCGAGATCATCGCGTATTATGATGATGAGGTGACCGGGACCACCTGGCGCATTCCGACCGTGGGGCTGGGCAGCGGTGATAACCAGATTTGGGCCACCGCCTTTGATCCGGCCCAGCAAGAAAGCACGACCTCGAATATCGTCAATGTTGAGGTGGCGGTGTTGCCGCCGCTGAAGTCGCTGGCGGTCTCCTCGGGGCTGGTGAACTTGAATGATACCTTGGAATTTACGGCTGAGGCCCGAGGGGTGATGGACATCTCGGACCCCTTGTATGGACCCAAGACGACCAGTGTGATTGGCACGCTCTTTGGGCAGACGGCCCCGGAGACGGCCACCTACGATCCGGTGGATATCGATGCGGCGGATACCTCGATCTGGGAGTTTGACCGGGCGGTGAGCGGACCACCGATCTTGGCCTCAGGGCTGTTTGACTTGCCCGTGACCGGGACGGATGCAGGCGGGAACAGCAGCACCAGCCGCATTGCAGTAGAGATTGATGCCGAGGCTCCACCCGCCCCGCAGATTCTTGATCCGCATCGGGACCTGTGGACCGGGCCGGATCCCTATCTGGTGCAGGGTAAGGCCGAAGCGGGGGCCACGGTCCGGTTGAGTGTGGGTGGCACAGTCTATACCACCGAGGCCGGAGGATATGAGGATGAGAATGGCTTGGCGGATTGGAGTGTGTCCGTGCCGCTGGCGGCGGGGGACAATCTGTTGGTGGCCACCGCTGAGGATCAGGCCGGGAATGTCTCGCCGCAGAGCACACCCCGCACCCTGACCCGAGACAATCAGACGCCCACCGTGGTGATCTCGATGGACCCAGAGATGGCCCAGACGGGGCAGGAGGTCAGGATCGATGCTGATGTGGCTGAAGATGGCCCGATGGAGAATAGCTGGGTGGTCGCGACCGTGGAAGGGGCCAATGGGGCTACCTTCTATCTGGACAAACCGACCAGCGGAAGCTTGTGGACCGCCCCCAGCCCGCTCTTTAGCAGTGGCTTTGAAGGCCAATACACGGTGCGGGTGAAAGCGACTGATCGGGCGGGTAATGTCGGCGAAGACAGCGAGTTGCTCATCATCGATGGCACCCCACCCGCCTTGACCTTGAGTGTCAGTGAAACCAATGATTACAGTCACGTGCTAACGGGCACGCTCTACTACGGCCAGCCGCCCACAGCGGAGAGCTTTATCGTTACTACCGATGTAGAGGACCCCTTGTCTGGTGTGCATAGCGTTGCCTTCCCAACTGTGACGAGCGGCGGCTGGACGGAGTATCCTGGTGGGGCGAATACAGCAACGATTGGCTGGACCTACAACTTTGATAGCGGCAGCATCGCCACTGGCCTGTTCACTGTCGAAGCCACCGATCAAGTGGGCAATCTGGGCACAGCAGACTTCCCCGTCTATCCTGATGTCGATGGACCGACGATTACACTCGACATCCCAGACCAAATTCCGGTACGGTACCCTATAACGTGGCTGGCCAGTGATCCTATTGTGGGTACAGATGGAGCTGGGGCAGATATCCCTGGCTCAGGTATCCGCGACTTCACGGTCGAGTATCGTGAGGTCGGCGGAGCGTGGGTCGAATTGGCCACGGGGCTAACCGAGACCCAGGTCGAGTTCATCGGCACGCCGGGCGTGACGTACGATTTCCAGATCACCGCATACGATAACGTCAATAATGCGAGCAGTGAGTTAATTACAGGCGTTACGGTCAAGAGTGTGACGAAGTATTACGCCCTCGGCGGGCAGAAAGTTGCAATGCGGCAAGGCGATGAGGTATATTATCTGCATGGGGACCACCTCGGCAGTACCTCTTTAACAACCGATAGCCTGGGGGATGTGATTTCGGAAGTTCGCTACCATCCGTATGGGCAGGAGCGTTGGGCCAATGGCGTGGCGGTAACGGACTTTGGCTTTACCTCGCAGCGTGCGGAAAAGTCATTCGGGCTGATGGATTACAACGCGCGGTATTACTCGCCGGTGTTGGGCCGGTTTGTTTCGCCGGATACGATTGTGCCGGAGCCGAGTAGTTCGGGCGGGTTTAATCGGTATCGGTATGTAAGGAATAACCCGTTGAAGTATACGGACCCGACAGGGCATCAAGCCTGTGGAGTGGCTACGCTTTGTCGAGAGC
>JANQQF010000143.1 GCA_028285035.1 Phycisphaerae bacterium | reverse complement strand
GCTGAAAGAGGGCGTACTGGTCAGGTGGTAGGATACAGTTATACGGTTTGGGCACGATATGGTAATGTGATTTCTTGGTTTGTAGCTTTTGTTGCTGATAAAGAAATAACACAGGTTGGACCAGAGGATGCAAATATCCTGTCTTGGGCTGAGCTTGAAAGCTTATTGAAGCGAATTGATGAAAAATTTAAACAGGCAGGGAAAAATCAAGAATAATTAATGCCAAATCATAATTCAGGACAAATTACCCACAAAAACAACTGGCCCTGCTGGATCACAACCGTCGGCCCCTTCGAGCTAACGCTCGACATCGTATCCGTGGGACAGCCGGACGGTGAAACTGAAATTGGCATTGCCTCCTTCGTTGTGATGGAGCAATCGCAAGCCTTTCTCGATTACATCGGCCAGCGACTCGCCCAGACCATTCTGGCGCATAGCCCCGATGAACGGCTGATTTTGCTCACTGCCGAAACAAAAGGCGCACACCTTACGCCGTGGGTGTGGCATCATTTGTATGCGCAGATGGGTGATCGTCTCGAAGAACGGATCATCACCTTGCGAAAAGGTCACCCCAAAGTTTATATGCAACGCCCCATCGTGATTGAGAGCCAAGAAATAAAGATTCCCCAAGTGACCTATCAATCCATCACCTCGCAAACTGATGACACCATGTCGATGTCACCCAAAGATGTGGAACTGCTCTGGCGGGCTAGTCAGACTGGGGTGAAGCCTATTTTTGTAGATGATTTTGTGGGGCGGGGCGGCACGATGGTGGCGGTGCAGCGGATTTTTGAGCAACTAAAGCTAGCCCCACCCCAATTTGCTGCTGTCGTTGGTTCAGACGGCGATTTATACCAAGAAACGTTTCAACAAGAAAAGGTTGAAATCAAACTCCTTCCCCAACCCTTTCCCCTTCAACTTCCCACCTTTCAACGCTCCCGTCGGCAATTGCCGTGGCAGGTCGTTGATTAAGGTGAAATGGATTCTAACTCACTCAATGCTTCATTTGAAACGCAAGTTCTCTATAAAGGAACCCTATTCTGGGCAGGTACCTTTCGTTGCCGACCTTGGTATCCTTCCTTTGCGGACACTGGCCCCACACAGGGACATTTATTGGTCTTTCCCCGCACCAGCGTTCGCATCACCCACGTGGGGGGCGAGCCAATTGTGGCTGATCCTAATGTTGTGATGTTTTACAACGATCAGCAGCGTTATCGACGCGGTAAGTTGTCTGACCGGGGTGATTTGTGTGAGTGGTTTGCTTTCAAGCCAAAGCTCATTATCGATATGTTGCGCAGGTATGACCCAGCGGTGGTTGATCGCCCTGAAAAGCCCTTTCATCTAACCCACGGCCCCGGCGATCCCCAAATCTACCTGCGGCAACGGCTGGTGGTCAAGCATCTTCTTGAAGCGAAATCGCCCGATGCTTTATACATTGAAGAAAATATGCTCGATATCCTTGAGATGGCCATCCAGAATACCTATCAGGCCCGCAGTATCCAACCCCAGCCAACGCGAGCGGCAACTCGACAGGCGCATCGTGAGTTAGCCCAAGCCACCCAGTCGATTCTAGCCACGCGGTTTCAACAAACCTTGGTTTTGACCGATCTGGCCACTGAATTGCATTGTTCTCCTTACCACCTCTGTCGCGTTTTCCGGCGACAAACTGGGCACACCATCCATCACTATCTTGATCAACTCCGACTACGTACAGCGCTGGAGTATATTGATCAGGGCTATCGCAATCTGACCGCGTTGGCCCTAGAGCTTGGTTACGCCCATCATAGCCATTTCACCCTCGCCTTCCGCCAAGCCTTTGGGCAGCCCCCCTCCGCTTGGCGTTCCCTCAAATTCTCCTAAAACGAGCAAGATTTTGATAGCGAGCAATTAAATAGGTCGGTATCCTCTTTTAGAAGATTAGAGTAATTGGTGATTAGGACTAAGGATTAAATAACTTACGTATTTCTAAGGCTACATGCAGGCTATCAAATACCGAAGTTATTTCTTTTCCATTCCTTAGTAAATAGTAATTAACGAATTATTCAAATTAGGTGGGGTTACGTTTCAGCGTGTCAGGCCCGAATGGTTTTGTCGGGCATCTACTGGGTTGTGGCTGATGGATTCTGGCTATGAAAGCCAATAACACAAAAGCACGCGAGAATGACATGCCCCTCCATTTTGAGAACACCATAGTCGGTTTATTAGTGAATCAATCCCTAATTACCAATTACAAAACAAGAGGAGAAGAAAATGCTTCACAAAAAATTTATCATTTTAGGCAGTTTGATTCTGGCCATTGGCTTGACCGTAATGGCCACCTTTTCGACCTTCGCTATCGGGCCTTTTGTGGAAACGGAGGTCAAGCGCCACCAGACCTTCAATGGTGAAAATATTGGGGATGGCTTTGGTTGGGTTGGAGCCAAAATTAGTGACCTCAACAGTGATGGGGCCAGCGAAATTATGATCACAGCCCCCTTCTATTCGGCCAACGGGATTACGCCGACGGGCAAAGTTTATATTTATTCGGGCTTCGATGGTCTGTTAGTCAATGCCATTGTTGGCGAACCCGGCGACCTGTTTGGCTGGACAGCAGGCGATGCGGGCGATGTTAACTTTGATGGCGTGACCGATTATGTTATTGGTGGACCCGAACCAGGCGGAGAGGGGCGAGCTGTGGTTTACTCGGCGGTTGATCATAGCGTACTTTATGAATTTACGGGAGATGCCCCAATCGATGGCTGGTTTGGCTCGGGTGTGGCCAGAGCTGGTGATGTGAATGGCGATGGCTATGGTGATGTGATTGTCGGATCACTCGGAGCCAGCTTCACGTTCACCCAAAGCGGTCGGATTTATCTCTATTCAGGGCAAGATGGCTCTGTTTTATGGACGCAGGACGGTTTAACTGAGGGTGCCCAGCTTGGCAGTGCGGTGGGAATGATTGGTGATGTGAATGGCGACGGTGTGCCGGATCAAGTTGCTGGCGCGATGGGCGCAGGTGAGGATGGACGCGGTCGAGCCTACATCCTGTCCGGCGTCGATGGCGAAATTTTACATACCCTAGAGCCGGAGGGGCCAGCCGGAACGCCACCAACCTTTGGTCGTTTCTTCGCCTCTGGGGCAGGTGATGTCAACGGTGATGGCGTACCCGATGCCTTCATTGGCGATTACAACGCCCAGCGTGGTGAGGCTAACAGCACGGGCCGCGCCTACGCCTTCTCCGGTTTTGATGGCAGCCCCATTCACGTGGTCGAGGCCGAAGTTGATGGCGATGGCATTGGCCCGGGGCGCGGCATCCCCGACATCAACGACGACGGTCAGGCTGATATGATTGTTGCTGCTTGGACCTCTAGCGCAGGATCATCGGGTGGCGGTAAGGTTTATGTCATCTCTGGTGCAGATGGAACCATTCTCCACACCGCGACTGGGGCTATCGCAGATGATGCCCTAGGCGTCGATGCCTTGAGTTTGGGCGATGTCACGAATGATGGTGTGCAAGATTTTCTTCTGACGGCCGTGGGTCACGATTTTGCAGGCACGAGTGTGGGACACGCGTATGTTGTGAGCTTTGGTGGGGAGTAAGCGGTTATTATAAGATGTGTCAATAATTTATAATAGCGAAGGCCACCAATTTGGTGGCCTTCGTTGCGTCGGTTTGGGTTTGGGTCATCGCTTTTGTCTCAATATTATAGCGCACAAATACTGTGGCGAAACTCTTGAGGTGGCGGTGAGGTACAGTTCCAGCAAGTAGCGAGTGCTTCGGGATTGCTTTCACCTGCTCACAGCCCTGGCATCCAGGATCGGATCAGCCCTTGAGTCTCGGGCGAGCCATAGTAATAAAGCACCACGAAGGCCCCGGTCAGAAGGATGATGCCAAAAATCACAGTCCCCATGGATCGCGACAAAACGCCGCGAATGGCCTGAAAGAGCCCCAGCGCCGTCAACGAACCGCCAAGTGCCGACCACCAGAGGAGCGCCCCCTTTGACAACTCAGTATCCAATATCCAGAGATATGCCGACATAGCTACGGCAAATATGACAAAAACACCGAGACACCCCCAGCCACCAATGTCATAGGGGTCCGCGGCATTTGGCCCTGGAAGCTCCGGAAACGCTATGTCATAGGGGGTCGCGGCATTTGGTCCTGAAAGCTCCGGAAACGCTGGGCTTTCCAACAACCCGGTCCCTTTTCCACTCGCGGCAGATACACCGCGCAGTTGAAGTAGATCAACAATCGAAAAGAATCGCCCTAACTCATCCCGCACGCGCTCGGCATCCTGTGCGAAATTGGTCTTCTGACGATGGGACATCTCAAAATAGTTGCCCTTGTGATCGATCAGCATCACCAAGCGGTCTGCGTGGAAGCTGGCAAAAAGATGTCGCGCTTCGAATTGGGCCGAGACCTCCGCCAGCCGCTCAAGAAACATGGCGTCCGCGAGCGTGCCCCCCGGAGCGTCGCTGGTCGCAAAGACCTCGAAACCCGAGCCGACGCCCACCTCCTCCAAAACCTCGTCGAGGTGAAACCGGTTGTTCATATCACTGCCCTGGCTGCGGACCAAGGTAACGCCGGAGTATTCCTGCCCAAGCTCAAAGGCGATCATTAAACCCTTGAAAGCGATCCCAGTGGACTTGGTGTCACTATTTATCGAGCTGTACTTGTATTCGAACTTGACTTCAGCCAGTTTGAGCGGCACGCCACGATAGCTACCTTCGATTTGGTCCTCACACTTGGCTTTGCTGAAATTCGGAAGCACCTTCCAGCTACCGTACCGGCCGGGAACGAGGTCAGGTTCAGCCTGGTAGCGCAAGTCGCCAAAGAACGGAACGATGCGAGTCAGCACCTGGTCCTTGAGCCGCATGATATGGGCTACGGCTGGCAACCAGGCCCACACCCCAAGCCCGACCACGTTCACCAGGGCAAAAAAGCCCACGAACGGCCAAAACTCCCCAATGGGGTGAGCCAAGTAACCAATTCCACCCACAGCCGCCAGCCAAGCTACCAGCGCGGCAACGATACGCAGGTTGCGTTCCTGCACCGCTTTCCGCCGCAGGGATTCGTATCGCCGCTCTAGCGGTTCGAGATGTTGGAGGTAGTAGTGTTGGAATTCCCTGTCGTCGTCTACCAGTGACATTCTTTTGTGATTCATTGAGTCCTTCTCCTTTTTAGATACTGCCGAAGGTTACGTATCAATGTAGATTTCTGCAGCTATAAACACCGCATTCAGAGTACACCCAGCCCGTTTTCAGCCAACGCCGACCCTCTACATATTCCGCTGCCATAATCTGGAATGTCCGAGTCATTTATACTATGAACGGATTGAAAATGGGCTTTTATTTTGTCATGCCCGTGTGATTTTATCGTGAATCTATGACGACAGTCCACGTGGATACCCGATAACGCCTGCCCTCGAATGGTTTAATCGGGGGTCATTCGAGTATGATATTCATTGAAAAATCCAAATATAACCTGTCTAAGGTATATAATAGCGAAGGCCACCAATTTGGTGGCCTTCATTGCGTCGGTTTGGGTTTGGATCATCACTTTTATCCCAATATGAGTTGTAATAATTCTCGCTGCTCTCGAAGTAAGTCTTGTTGTTCTTCCATCCAGAGTTGGCTCATTGCCGAACTTGTTGTCGAATATCAGGGGGAAGGGTCATACGGTTTGCTGTAGGGTGGATGAATCAGCAAGTTGGGCGCAAACTGCTTATTTCCTGTCGTAAGATCTCATTTTCGGAAGCAATTTCTTGAATACGATGGGAGATGGTTGTCAATTGAGTTAAAGCCACCTCAATTTGAGACCGAAGCTTGGCAATGCGCTTTGCTTCTACACTTGTCCCTAAAATGTTGGTTTCAAGACGATCTTGGTGTTCATACCAATGTTCTAATTGACGTTGCTGATCATCAGAAAGTTGTTCGCTCCGCGTCAATCTATCATGTAAATCCCTGCCAATCTCATCCGAAATCATTGTTACCACCTTTTCGTATTGCAGCTTCGTTCACATCATTGTCGTCATTTTAGCATGTATTTGGTGTTTTGACGAGGGCAATTTTAACAAATGTTGGTTAGGTGTAGAAATTTGGTTGAGCAGAGTCTTAGTAAATAGTAATTATCGTTGCGCTTACGGAATTACGATTTACCAATTACCTGAATTCAAAATGCGGGAGTTATTTCTTTTATATTCCTTAACTGCTGTACCGCTGGCCTTCTTTGATAAATTGGACGATTTCTGTGGCATTTAGACCAAGATTGATTCCCGGCACATCAAATGGTGACGTTTGCTCAGTCACAGGTTTAATAACAAAGACTTGCCCATCACGCCGCTTGATCCGCACTTCCCCATCTTGTAATACCTGGTCTAACAAACTAGCTAACTTTTGCCTCGCCTCTGAATATGTATATACAACCATGTCTTACACCTCGATTACCTGCAACTTCAACTGTTTCGCTTTGTTTAATAACGCTCCATCCAGTGATAGAAGCGGCGATTTCTGTTTCTGCGCACATCGCAACAAATAAGCATCATAGGCATAAAGATTTAGTTGAGCGGCAATTCGTAATGAGTCTTCTAACTCCACGTCAACAAAACGAATGGGTATTTGGCTATAAATAGCTATGGCAGCGACGGCCTCATCCAGAGAAACTCGATCTCGCTTGAACATTGCTGAAAAGGCATTCGCAATTTCCCAATGAATTGAGGCAGGTGCAATAAGTGTCGCTTCCTGCGTAGCTTCAATTATATCTGGTTTGCTTGGTTCGTTGGCAATAACAGCAATAATCGCCGAAGCATCAACGACAATATTCATCGTTAGGCCACCCTATAAACTGTACAATTGTACAATGTATTTTATCTGGAAATTCTATTTCGTCAAACTATCAGGCATACTGACTTATTTTTAGCGTCTATTTTTTGCAGATTTCGAACAGAATGGAACGAATAAGTGGTTTGATTTTATTAAATTCATTTGAAATTGGTAGGTTTTCTATAAGAGGGTCTTTGTCCATTGATTACATCCGAAGAACATCAAATTGTATTTAGGAAAATATAGTTAGCCGCAAGATTCTTGCTTAATGCTTTCTCAAACTCCTCGATAATATCACATTTCCTTTACAAATTCTAGTATTATCGAGAAACCAAAATATGAGGTTATAGGGATTAGGTGGAAGGCTTAAAACCTATCTGCCGGTAGTGTCTCCAAATTTTCGTCACCATTAGCCTGTCTCTTTAAAATGTAGAACATAGCACGTTTTTAGCCTATTTTACGTACTACGTTCTACGTTTTATTGAATAATGTGTGGCAGGAAACGAATGACACTAACGAACTTTTGAAATTCTAAAACCTATGATCCCGACTCTTCCATCTCTCGCAACTCGATCCGACGAATCTTGCCGCTGATCGTTTTTGGTAGAGCCTCGATGAACGCAATCTTGCGAGGGTATTTGTACGGTGCGGTCACACTTTTAACATGATCTTGCAACTCTTTCTTCAATTCCTCACTGCCTTCGTAGCCGGGGGCCAAAACGATGAAGGCTTTGACCACCGCCCCGCGTACCTCGTCGGGGCTGGCGACAACGGCTGACTCAGCTACAGCCGGGTGCTCGATCAACGCGCTTTCCACCTCAAACGGACCGATGCGATAGCTGGCCGATAGAATGACATCATCGGCCCGACCGACAAACCAGAAGTAGCCATCCTCATCCACATAGGCTCGGTCGCCCGTGATGTACCAATCGCCCTTCATTGTAGCAGCGGTGCGCTCCTCATCTTTCCAATACTCCTTGAAAAGGCCCAACGGTCGCTCTGGCTTGACCCGCACGGCGATGTCGCCCTCTTGGTTGGGCGGTAAAATATTACCATCGTGGTCGATCACTTGCAGGTCGATGCCGGGGGCGGGCTTGCCCATTGAGCCGTAGCGTGGCTCGATACAGGGGAAGCTGCCGCATAGCAAGACGGTTTCGGTCTGCCCGTAGCCATCCCGGATGATGTTGCCCGTGGCCTGATACCACGTTTCGATAATCTCGGGGTTGAGCGGTTCACCCGCCCCGATGCAGTAGCGCAGATGGGGGAAGCTGTATTGGCTCAAATTCTGCAACACCAGCATTCGATAAACGGTGGGGGGTCCACACAAGGTGTTGATGGGATATGTCTGCAAAATGTTTAGAATGTTCTCGGCTTTGAAGGCAGAGGTGTGGTAGACAAAGACCGTCGAGCCACAATTCCAGGGGCCAAAGAAGCTACTCCAGGCAGCCTTGGCCCAGCCCGTATCGCTGATGTTCCAATGGAGTTGGCCCGGTCGCTGGTCCAGCCAGTAGGTGCCGGTGGTAATGTGACCAAGCGGATAGGAGGTGTGGGTGTGCAGGGTCATTTTGGGATAGCCCGTGGTGCCGGAGGTGAAATAACAGATCGCGTTTTCGTCACTGGCTGTATCCGCCGTTTCAAATTCGGTTGAAGCAGCAGCCATAGCCTCTTCGTAATTGGTCCAGCCTTCACGTTGACTGCCGATGATGATCTGTGCTTGTAATGTTGGACACTCATCCGCTACGGCTTCGAGACGGGGGGCGTAGGCTTCGGTGGTGATAAAGCAGGTGGCCTCGGCCCGATTGATCCGATACGAGATATCTTTATCCGTCATTTGAGTGGTGCCGGGGGACAAAACCGCACCCATCCGTAGACAAGCGATGCAGATTTCCCACCAAGGCAGTTCGCGGCTCAACATGATGACGACGACGTCACCCCGTTTCACCCCGGCTTCGGTCAGCACATTGCACACCTGCCGCGATGATTGACTCAAGTCAGCGTAGGTCCGTCGCGCCTCGTTCCCGTCATCATCAACCCACAAGAGCGCTTCCAAGGCCGGGTCTTCAGCCGCCCATTTATCAATCACATCTCGGGCAAAGTTGAATTTATCGGGGCGCTCCCACTTAAACTCCGCATAGGTTTTTTCATAGTCCATCATGTTGTAAGTCTGACTCACTGTACTATCTCCTTTGAATAATGTCTTCTTTGTCAATGAAAGGGGCTGATGAGAGTTGGGTTTTTGAGGTTACGTTGGCCTGAGAAATGAGCGTAGAACGTAGCACGTAGAACGTAATGTAAATTTATCTTACGTCCTACGTTCTACGTCCTACGAGTGATCTCAAGCCTTCCATCCCATTTTACGACTCAATCTCAGCCCCGCAAACTTCAATACCCCCCTACATATTCCGGCGATACTGCCCACCCACCTCATACATCGCTTCGGCGATTTGCCCCAGCGAACAATATTTTACGGCTTCCATGAACCCTTCAAACAGATTGCCATTTTGCATGGCGATTTGTTGCAATGAGCGTAAATGAGTTTGGGCATCTTCGGAGGTTCGGGCTTGCAGGGCCTCGATCCGCTCAATTTGGCCTTCTTTTTCGGCCTCGGTGGACCGAATGACTTCTCTTGGCAAAATGGTGGGTGAACCTTCATCTGAGAGGAAGGTGTTCACCCCAATAATCGGTAATTCGCCACTGTGCTTTAGCCCTTCGTAGTAGAGCGACTCTTCCTGAATTTTGCCCCGTTGATACATCGTTTCCATTGCGCCCAAGACCCCACCTCGGTCGGTGAGACGATCAAACTCGGCCAGAACTGCCTCTTCAACCAAATCGGTTAGCTCTTCGATAATGAAGGCCCCTTGCAACGGGTTTTCATTCTTAGCGAGACCTAACTCTTCATTGATGATCAACTGGATTGCCATTGCCCGTCGTACCGACTCTTCGGTCGGGGTGGTGATGGCCTCATCGTAGGCGTTGGTGTGGAGTGAGTTACAATTGTCGTAAATGGCGTACAAGGCTTGCAGCGTCGTGCGGATGTCGTTAAAGCTGATCTCCTGCGCGTGCAGCGAGCGGCCAGAGGTTTGGATGTGATACTTGAGCTTTTGGGCGCGTTCACTGGCTCCATACTTGAGCTTGAGTGCTTTGGCCCAAATGCGACGAGCCACGCGCCCGATAACCGAATATTCGGGATCGATGCCATTTGAGAAGAAGAAGGAGAAGTTGGGGGCAAATTTATCAATGTCCATTCCCCGTGAGTGATAATACTCCAACAGGGTGAAGCCGTTAGCGAGGGTGAAGGCCAATTGTGAAATGGGATTAGCTCCAGCCTCGGCCATATGATAGCCAGAGATAGAGACTGAGTAGAAGTTTCGGACACTGTGGTCGATAAAGTATTCCTGTACATCACCCATCAATCGTAGTGAAAATTCGGTGGAGAAGATGCAGGTGTTCTGGGCCTGATCTTCTTTGAGAATGTCAGCCTGAACGGTGCCGCGAACCGAAGCCAGCGTTTTGGCCTTAATCTCAGCGTAGACGTCCGGCGGCAATACCTGATCGCCGGTCAGGCCAAGCAACAGCAAACCCAGCCCATCGTTTCCTTCCGGCAGATCACCCTCATAAACCGGGCGAGTCAATCCTCGATCATCATAAATTTCTTTCAGCTTAGCCTCGACCTGATCGGTCAGGCCATTTTCACGGATGTAGCGTTCACACTGCTGATCGATGGCCGCGTTCATAAAAAAGGCCAAAATAATAGCTGCCGGGCCATTGATCGTCATCGAGACCGAGGTGGCGGGATTGATGAGATCAAAGCCGCTGTAGAGCCGTTTTGCATCATCGAGTGTCGGGATGGAGACGCCGGAGTTGCCGACCTTACCGTAGATGTCGGGACGGTGATTGGGGTCGCTGCCATAGAGCGTGACTGAGTCGAAGGCTGTGGAGAGGCGTTTGGCAGGCATTCCGAGGGAAACGTAATGGAAACGGCGATTGGTGCGCTCTGGCCCGCCTTCACCCGCGAACATTCGGGTCGGAGCCTCGCCTTGTCGTTTGAAGGGAAATACCCCGGCGGCGAAGGGAAACTCCCCCGGCACATTTTCCGTCAAACTCCACTTCAAAATGTCGCCCCAAGCACTGTATTTCGGCAGGGAAACACGGGGGATGCGATTATGTGATAGCGAGGTTGTGTATGTTGGGATGCTAATGTCGCGGCCTCGTACTTGGTAGATAAACTCATTGGCTTGATAGCGAGCCATCTTCTCCGGCCATTCTTCCAAAATTTGCTGATTGGCCTTGTCGAGCTTGAGTTCGACCGTTTCATAAAGCGTTTCCAGCGACTCGCGCAACGACTCATCGGCTGCCTCGATGGTTTGCTTGATGCCATAAAGCTGATTGGCGATGGCGGCTTGGGCGGCCACGGTTTCATCATACCCTCGAATGGTTTCTGAAATTTCGGACAGGTAGCGGACCCGTTTTGGCGGAATGATAAAGATTTTTTCAGAAATACCTTCTTTGAATAGCGTGCTCGGCTGTAAATCGACGGACATTTTTTGGCTGATGGTGTCCATCACCCCGCAGTACAGATTGTTTGTGCCTGTATCATTGAATTGCGCCCCAATTGTACCGTAGACAAGCAAGTCCTCGTCCGGTGTATCCCATAGCTGTTTATTGCGCTTCAACTGCTTCTTGATGTCTCTCAGCGCATCGAGTGCACCCCGTTTATCAAATTTGTTGACCGCGACCACATCGGCAAAGTCGAGCATATCGATTTTTTCAAGCTGACTGGCCGCGCCGTATTCGGGTGTCATCACATACATCGACACATCAGCCAAATCAACAATCTCTGTGCCGGATTGCCCGATCCCCGAGGTTTCCAAAATGATGAGGTCAAAATCGGCAGCTTTGAGGAGCTTCAAGACATTGGGGACGTGACTGGAGAGGGAGAAGTTGGCTTGTCGGGTCGCCATTGAGCGCATGTAAACCCGCTCGTTATAAATGGCGTTCATCCGAATGCGGTCGCCCAACAGTGCCCCGCCTGTACGTCGTTTTGAGGGATCGACCGAAACAATGGCGATGGTCTTATCTTGAAAATCGAGCAGGAAGCGGCGGACCAACTCGTCAACGAGCGAGGATTTTCCCGCCCCACCTGTGCCCGTGATGCCCAGCACGGGCGGAATAACCTTATTGGGTAGGACTGTATCAATCGCCTCTAAAATTGAGTCGGCGGAAGGATCATTATTTTCAATAGCCGAAATGAGGCGACCCAAGGCGACAGACTTGTCCTTGACGGGGGCTTGCACCATCACCCCAGCCTGCCCCCCACCGTCGGGTAAATCCGGCTGTAAGCCGAAGGCCGTCCCCACCATCAGTGGCCAATCATTGATCAAGTTCCCTGTTGGAAAGTCCGACTGCTCCAACACATCGTTGATCATTCCCTGTAAGCCCATCGCCCGTCCGTCATCAGGGGAGTAGATACGGGTAATGCCGTAGTCGTGCAATTCTTGCTGTTCGTCGGGCAAAATCGTGCCACCGCCGCCACCGAAAATCTTGATGTGCCCCGCACCCCGCTCGGCTAAGAGGTCATACATATATTTGAAATATTCGAGGTGCCCGCCTTGGTAGGAGGTGACGGCCACAGCTTGCGCATCCTCCTGGATGGCCGTGTCCACAATCTCGCGCACCGAGCGATGATGCCCCAAATGAATGATTTCTCCTCCGGAGGCTTGTAAGATGCGTCGCATGACGTTGATGGCCGCATCGTGCCCATCAAAGAGCGAGGCGGCGGTGACAACCCGAATTTTATGTGTCGATTGGTAGCTATCTTGTTTCATTTTTTTGCTCCCGTATCCGTACATCATTGGACAAAAATTGATATTTTGGTTAACATATACTTGTGGGTAGAAAAAAGTTACCGAGTGGTAAGGTTAAATTACCACAAAGTTTGGTTTTTAGCAAGGACACAAGGTGGTAAGGGGTAATAAGGCAGAATTATTGTAAAGTCCGAGTGAATATTGCAATCAACGGATATTTTCGTAGGGGCGATGGCAATCGGGTGAGATAATTGCAGGTCAACGATATGTTTGTGTCGATTGCCTCGCCCACGGTCGATGCCCTTGAACGGCAGGATATCAAGGTGCGATCATCGCCCCTACCATAATTCTCGAAAACTATGGACCGACTCTGTGACAGCCCTATTCCCCTTACCCAGTGTATTAACACTTTCGGAAGGCTGGGCGATTTCTCCCCAACCTTCCATTCTTCCAACCCTTCAGGAGCATATTATGGCCCAAACCAATTGGACCGCTGGCATCCAGACCGTCGATGAAAAACGAGAGATCAAACGGCAAGCAATTTTACGGGTGGCCGCGCAGGCTTTCAATAATAATGGCTTTCATCAAACCTCGCTAACCAGCTTGGCTGCGCAACTCAGCGTGACCAAGCCCACGCTCTATTATTATGTCAAAAATAAGGATGATATCCTGAAAGGGATCATCGAAATTGCGATGGGACAACTTTACGAGGTCATTAATTCGGTCAAAGCCCTGGAGGCGACTGGCCTGGAGAAATTGCGCTACTTTTTTGAACGGTACGGTGCCGTTGTGACTGACGATTTTGGCACCTGCCTGATTTTAATGCGCATCAACGCCCCCGAACCCAAATTTCGTGAGGATTACCACACTTTGTCCGGCGAGGTTCTAGCCGCGATGGAGCAGGTCATCGAAGATGGTATCCGAGATGGTTCCATCGCGGCCTGTGATGCAAAATACATGGCCGCTGCAATGCTCGGTACGATGAATGAAACGGTCTATTGGCACGTCGTACAAGGCCGTGAGTCGCCCCAGGCGGCGGCAGAGCGGTTTTTTAAGGCGTTTGAGGGGGGCTTGGTAGGGTGATTAGAGCTAAGGATTAAGCCCCAATTTCATTCTCGAATTTGGTTTGAGAGCCAGTTCTAAGGAAGTAACTGGGGAAGTTATTTGATTCTCAATCCTTGGTGCGAAATTTGGCAAAGGGAATTATCACGGTAAATTGACCAATTAATTATCGCCAATTTTCATATTGTATCGCCGGTATCGCCTCAAAATCTTTATCCGTTGTCAGTAACACGGCATTGTACTGCACCGCGATAACAGCAACGATTGAGTCGATAGCTTCTAATTGGCGACCTTGCTTTCGTAAAACAACACGTAACCGAGCAGATTGCTCCGCTGTCGTTGGATCAACCCCATAATACTTAAATAGACCTTTAATCTTACCCCAAATTTGCAGATTTTCCGTAGCACGAGGAATTAAACTAATCCCAAATAAAAACTCATGCAAAGCAGGGGTAGCAATCGCAAAAAGATCACCATCTTGAAGCCGAGACAAAATTTTTCGCCGCAAAGGATGACCCAATGTGACCAGCGGCGAAATATGATTGGTGTCGAGCAAATATTCGGTCATGAGTTGCTCTCTTGATTTTCAACATGTTCATGAGCCAGGCTTTTGGCTTCCATTTCTGCCTCAATGGTATCCCACGTTTCATTCCAAGCCGCGACGTCAAGCGAATTTTCTGTATCTGAGAGAAGTTGAGCCACATCATCGGCCAACACTTGAGTAGGTTGTATAATTGCCTGATGATGGGGGGGGGGAGTTTGAATGGTTCGCATCACCTCTTTCAACTCATCAAGTGGATCAGCAAGAGGCGATCTATCATCTTCATCTTCGATCAATTCCCACAAATCAAAGTTGGATTTACTTTGTCCCTCTTTAGAGATTAGAAACTCAACAAACTTAGCCAATTCAAATAATTGGGTTTGAGAAAGATCATCAATCATCTGATGCAAAATTTCTCGTTTAATCAAAATCGTCATGCAACCTCCAAACCATAAACTATCATTGAATAAGTATTATACCATAAAGGACTAACACACCCTATCCGCCGAGATGTTAGCTGCAATGGAACAGGTTATCGCAGACGGCATTCGTGATAGCTCCATCGCTCCCTAAGATGCCAAATATATGGCCGCTGCGATGCTCGGCACGATGAATGAAACGGTCTATTGGCACGTCGTGCAAGGCCGTGAGTCGCCCCAAGCGGCAGCGGAGCGATTTTTGCGGCGTTTGAGGGGGGATTGGTGGGGAGTTAGAGCGCAGAGGTTGCCGATATCGCATCGGACGAAACCTCTGCGCTCTACTCTCTAACGCAACGTATTGACCTTCTCCATAAACGATCGAACGCGATCTGCCTCGACGGGCTGAGTCCAATGGCCGCTGGTTTTGAAATAGGAGCCGATGATCAGGGCGTCGGCGACGGCTAGATATTGATCGACGTTTTCGATATTCACCCCAGACCCCACCAAAATCGGAATGTCAACGGCGGCCTTAACCGCTTTAAGCTCATCCAAATCGGCTTCGGTGCCGGTCGCAACGCCGGTGACGATGACGCCATCGCTTAGAAAGAACTCGGCGGCGTGGGCGGTTTCAACGATATCGACATCAGCGGTGATGGCGTGAGAGCTGTGTTTCTTCTTTACATCGGTGATGACCAGCACATCATCCGCCCCAATTTGACGACGGTAGCGCATAATTTCGGCGGAACAACCATCAATCAAGCCCTCATCGGCGACGTGGGCGAAGACAAAGCCCTCAGCCCGGACAAAATCGAGTCCCCCAGCTTGAGCTGCGCCCAAAGCCTCTTTGTTCGCTGCGGCCAAAATCTGAATACCGCATCGTAACCCGGTGACATTTTTAACCTCATAGCCGACGACGGCCATTGCCGAAACAATTTCTGGCCCCACATTTCTGTCAAACGGCACATCGTGCATATTCTCAATCATCAAAATATCGATGCCTGCTTCTTGATATACCTTGGCCTCCGCCTTCGCCTTGGCAATAACGTCAGCCATTGAGCCTTGAAAGCGGGGTGTACCCGGCAACGCATCAACGTGAATCATCCCAATAATTGCATTTGAGTCTTTTAAGAAATTTCTCATCAGTTGATCTCCCTTAAAATAGTCTTTAGTGTTTGTTGGCTAGTGATCAGTAAACCGACGAACCACCAATTACTAACCACGATCCACGGATTAGTTTAGGCCCCCTGCAGGGAATTGACAAAGCGATAATGATAAGTTGTCAAACGGCTCAAAGCGTCTAAAATGAAGAGCAGAATATGTGTCTTCTCGATTAGTTGAATATCACGCGACGGCGCAAGGAATCATTAAACCAAAGAATATGAAAAGTGTCTCTTGGTTTTTTGATTCTTTGCGCTTTTATTTTTGTTACAGGATTTTATTTCAAGGAGAAACAATGAAAGCGGCAATCTGTTATGAGTTTGGTAAACCTCTGGTTGTTGAAGAGATTACCTTGGACCCGCCCCAACGTGGCGAGGTGAAGGTAAAGTTGGCAGCCTGTGCCATTTGCCATAGTGACATTCATTATGCGGAAGGTGTTTGGGGCGGAACCTTGCCTGTCGTTTTTGGCCACGAGGCTTCAGGTATTGTGGAGGAGGTGGGGGACCAGGTGACAATGGTTCAACCTGGTGATCACGTTGTTGTCTCTCTGCTGCGTTCCTGCGGCCATTGCTTCTTTTGCGATCAGGGAGAGTTGCATTTGTGTGAAGGCAACTTTCCTATTGATGAGCAGGGCCGACTGCATACCAAGGATGGCCAAGCCCTTGGTCACGGTCTGCGGACAGGGGCCTTTGCGGAATATGTTGTAGTTGACCAATCTCAAGCGGTTTCAATTCCCAAGGAGATCCCGTTGGACAGTGCCTCATTGTTGGCTTGTGGGGTGGTGACGGGGCTGGGGGCAGTGACAAACACCGCCAAAATCCCACAGGGCAGCAATGTTGTCATCATCGGTACAGGAGGCGTGGGCCTGAATAGTGTGCAGGGTGCGGCTTTAGCTGGGGCCAATAAAATTATTGCCCTCGATCTGGTGGATAGCAAACTGGAGGCGGCCCGTGACTTTGGGGCCACGCATACGGTTAACCCTAAAAATGAAGATGCAACCGCAGCCATACAAGCCTTGACGGATGGCCGTGGGGCGGATTATGTTTTCGTGACGGTGGGTAGCCCTAGAGCTATTGAGCAGTCGGTGAGCTATTTGCGGAAAGCGGGCACGCTTGTCATTGTGGGAATGCCGCCCGATGGAGCGATGTCAGAAATTGAGGGAGGCGAATTTGCCAACAGAGGGCAACGCATGCTTGGCAGTAAGATGGGCTCAACTCGTTTACAAGTCGATGTGCCTCGCTTGGTCGAGCTTTATCAGCAGGGCCGTCTGAAATTGGATGAGTTGATTACCAAAAGGTATTCCCTCGAAGAAATCAATGAAGCGATTGAGGCGGTTAATCGCGGCGAAGCTTTACGAAATGTGATTATATTTTAGGTGATTTTTTAGATAAGATTGATAAGATTTCAAAATAAAATCAGGAAAATCTTGTTGATCCGGTCTTGATAACGAGCAACCAATGATACACGACCAAGGACACACAGTAGCCCAAGCAGGTGATCTGGTCTTGCTGATCAGTGAGGATAACAAACGATTTTATACGCGTCTTTCAGCAGGGCGGCGGCAGCATACTCATCAAGGGATCATCGAGCATGATCAACTGATTGACCAGCCACTGGGTCGAAAAATTACTTCAACGACGGGACAAATTTACATCGTCATTGAACCCTCGCTTGAGGACTTGATGAAGGAGATTCGTCGTAAAACCCAGATCGTCTATCCCAAAGAGGCGGGCCGGATCATTTTCAAGCTCAATATCTATCCAGGTCGCCGGGTGATCGAGGCAGGCACAGGGAGTGGGGCCTTAACCATTGCGCTGGCTCGTTTTGTTTCACCGGGCGGGCGAGTCTACTCCTACGAAATTCGTGAAGAGATGCAGCGCAATGCCCAGGAGAATCTTTGGAAAGTTGGCCTGGATGATGCGGTTGATTTTAAGGTGCGAGATATTGCCAATGGCTTTGATGAAACGGAGGTTGATGCCGTTTTTTTAGATGTCAAGGAACCGTGGCTCTATTTGCCTCATGTCAAAGCTGCTCTGAAGCCCAGCGGCTTTTTTGGGGCAATTATTCCGACGACGAATCAGGTGACCGACTTGTTGATTGGCCTCAAGCAGCATGACTTTGGTGATCCCCAAGTTGAAGAAAATTGGACCCGAGCTTACAAACCCGTTGCTGGGCGGCTACGTCCAGAAGATGTAATGGTTGGGCATACCGGTTTTTTGGTGTTTGCCCGCAATGTGACCACGGATACCTTCCCAGAACATCGGCCACATCAGCGAGTGAGTTTATAGAGTTAATAGGGTTTGCAGAGTTGGGGACTCTTTTAATTCAGGAACTCCAAGACTCTGTTAACCCTATTTGCTTCCAAACTCATTTTATGGTTTCATGTGGACTTGTTGTGAGATGAACAAAAATGTTGTTTGACCACTATTTTGGTAAAAATGAACATTCTCCATTATCACCATCGTTGTTGATATACCAATAAATAAAATGATTGTCACGAGCACTATAAAAACAAGGAGCCTCACTTTATGACAACCGAGCTTGATCAACTTTGTGTGAACACAATCCGCACCCTAGCCATTGATGGTGTGCAGAAAGCAAATTCTGGCCACCCTGGTATGCCAATGGGGATGGCTGACGCCGCCTACGTTTTGTGGACCCAATTTTTGCGTCATAATCCCAAAAACCCTGATTGGCCTGATCGAGATCGATTCATTTTATCCGCAGGGCACGGCTCAATGTTGTTGTATAGTCTACTCCACCTGACGGGATATGATCTGCCCCTTGAAGAATTGAAAAACTTCCGGCAGTGGGGGAGTTTGACCCCTGGTCATCCCGAGTATGGCTTGACGCCTGGGGTGGAAACGACCACTGGCCCGCTGGGGCAGGGCTTTGCCAACGGGGTTGGAATGGCTATTGCTGAGGCATTTTTGGCCGAGACCTTCAATCGGCCCGATCACGAATTGATCAATCACTACACCTACGCCATTGTCAGTGATGGTGATTTGATGGAAGGAATTTCCCACGAAGCCGCTTCGCTGGCTGGACACCTCAAGTTGGGTAAGCTGATTTATCTCTACGATGATAATGAGATCAGCATTGACGGCGGCACCGATTTGGCCTTCACCGAAGACCCCTTGGCCCGCTTCGAGGCCTATGGCTGGCACACCCAGCAGATTGATGGCCACAATCACACCGCTATTCAAGAAGCTATCAAGGCTGCTCAACTGGTCGATGACAAACCCTCCATCATCGCTTGTCAGACGGTGATTGGGTTTGGTAGCCCCAACAAAGCGGGCACGGCTGGCTCGCACGGTTCACCCCTTGGCCCTGATGAGGTACGCCTGACCAAGGAAGAATATGGTTGGGACCCTGACAAAGATTTTTACATTCCCGATGAGGCTCTGACCCATTTCCAAAAGGCTATTGATGAAGGGACTAGTCTGGAAGCGGCCTGGAAAGGTAAAATGGACGCTTATGTTGAGGCCTTCCCCAACGAAGCTGAACAGTTCCGGCGTGCCCTGTCAGGTGAACTGCCTGAAGGCTGGGAAGAAGCCTTACCTGTTTTCCCTACCGATAAAGTGATGGCAACGCGTTCAGCCTCGGGCGAGGTCTTAAACGCGATTGCCCCGGTTATTCCCCATTTGATTGGTGGCTCAGCCGATTTGGCTCCCAGCAACAACACCTTCCTCAAAGGCTATCCTGTCTTTGGCAATGACACCTATGCTGGCCGTAACTTTCACTTCGGGGTGCGGGAGCACGGAATGGCCGGGGCCTTGAATGGGATGGCCCTGCACGGCGGGGTAATCCCCTACGGTGGGACGTTCTTGGTCTTCTCCGATTACTGTCGCCCCTCGCTGCGTTTGGCCGCCCTGTCCCATATTCCAGCGATTACGATCTTCACCCACGACAGCATCGGCCTCGGCGAAGATGGCCCTACTCACCAGCCAGTGGAGCATCTGGCGGCCCTGCGCTCTATCCCTAACCTGACAGTGTTGCGCCCCGCCGATGCTAATGAGACCGCCCAAGCTTGGAAAGTGGCCTTGGAAAAACGAGATGGGCCAACCGCCTTACTTTTGACCCGGCAAAAACTACCCGTTTATGAGCGGGATACCATCAAAGATGACGCGGCGGGTGTGGCTAAAGGGGCTTACATCTTGCTGGATACCGATCGCATCTACCCAGACATCATTCTGATGGCCTCTGGCTCTGAAGTTGAATTCGCGGTTGAAGCTCATAAGGTGCTCACTGAGCAAGGCATCGGGGCACGTGTGGTCAGTATGCCCAGTTGGGAACTGTTTGCCAAGCAATCGGAAGAGTACCAAAATACAATCCTGCCCCCGACAGTCAAAGCCCGCCTCGCCATTGAGGCTGGTGTGTCAATGGGATGGGAACGTTGGGTCGGCAGCCACGGCAGTATCATCGCCCTGGATCGCTTCGGTGCCTCGGCTCCATACAAAGTCATTTATGAACAACTTGGTTTCACCACCGACCGTGTCGTCTTGCGTGCGCTCGAAACCATTGATAAATCTAAAAAATAAAAAGTGTTGGGTAATTAGGTAGGTTGAGCGGAATCAAGTTGAACGTGTTTTTGTTGAGAATGTAATCGTGATGCGTAATACGTGCTCCGTAAACAAGTACACATTACGTATCACGTCAGCCCCCATCAACCTTAATAATAACCTTGCTACTCTGCTACCTTACAACCTTGTTACCCTGAAACCCTGCCTATGTCTATCGAAGAACTTAAACAAAAAGCAGCGGCCAAGGCCGTAGAACGTGTGGAAAGTGGAATGCGGTTGGGGTTGGGCAGTGGCTCGACCACCAGCTATGCGGTTCATTTAATTGGCCAGATGTGGCAGCGGGGCGAGTTGACCGATATCGTTGGTGTGCCCACCTCCTCACGCACCGAGAAGATTGCCCACCAATATAATTTGCCCCTAGGCACCCTGGGAGAGTACGGTAAGCTCGATCTGGCGATTGATGGGGCCGATGAGGTCGATCCGCAATTTAACCTGATTAAAGGGTTGGGTGGGGCCTTGCTCCGCGAGAAAATGGTGGAGTTGTGTGCGGTTTACTTCATCGTCATCGTCGATGAAACCAAACCTGTCTCCAAGCTAGGCACAAAAGACCCCGTGCCTGTCGAAGTGACTCAATTTGGCTGGCAACACCAAGCTAATTGGCTGACCGCCGAGGTCGGCTGTACGCCCGTGCTCCGTGAGCGTGACGGCCAAATTTTTGTCACCGATAACGGCAACTACATCCTCGATTGTCGTTTTGAAAATGGCATCAACGACCCTGCCGCCCTCAATGCCCAATTACATGGCCGTACCGGGGTGGTGGAGCACGGTATGTTCCTCGGGATGGCCGATGAGGTGATTGTGGCGGGGAGCAATGGGATTCGGGTGATGACGGACGGGGGGGTGATTTAGAGTGGCAGGTATTGAACGCCATTCATTAAATCTTCTGGCTCTCCTACTTTAGCAATAATCTCCAAATCTTGGATGCAAATACCAATAGAAGTTCGTAACTGATGGGCATAAATAACCCCGGCAAATAGGGTTTTGCTTCTTTGCCTCTTAGCTGCTTCTACTAAAAGGTCATCATCTTGAGAAAACAAAACCCGGCCTAACTCAGTTGTTCTGTCGAGTAAAGCCGGGTCATCTAACTCACTAGCCCCATCCTCATAAGCTGTAAGAACATCCACTCCTCGTAAACGAAGTCCAATGGTGATTGAGCGAGGTACATGCTGGTCCATATAAAGACTAATCGCCATTAAATCAACCCTTTGGCCTGCAAGCGAGCCTTAAGTGGGGTTGGTTCTAAGGACTGTTGTATTTGATCAACTTGTTGTAAACGACTTTCAATATCATTATCAAGTGTCTCTTGATGATCCCAATAGTAAGCTAAAGCCGAATAGATTTTGCCTAAACTAAGATGGGGATATTGAAAATGTAGCTCCTCTGGACTCCAACCATATGCCTTCTTTGCAATGACAAGCTCAATCACTTTCATTGTTGTCGCTGCAATCATTGGTACATTGTCTTTATTTAGGATAATGTGCTCATAACGTGTTTCAACGATCATTTTGATACCCCTTAATCTTGTGGGTGATATTATATCAGTTTTTTAGGTGGGAATACAAGATCACAATCAATGACTCGATAAACATTTTGACACCCTCCAAAATCCATGATATTCTTAGTCATAGAGTTCTATAACTCTAGAGTTATCTTTTAATGATGAATTATGAACACTACTGACAAATTACTGCCGCGATACATAAAACTGGCCAATCAATTGCAACACCACATCAATGAGGGTGAGTTAGTGCCGGGTGAGAAGTTGCCGCCACAACGGGAATTGGCCGAAAAATTTGGGACGACGTTGATGACGATTCGTAAGGCCCTCAATGTTTTGGAGACGGAAGGGCTGATTCGGACGGAGCACGGGGTTGGCACCTTTGTGGTCAGTCCGCATTTGCAGGAAGATCAGTTTCAGCTCTTGAGTCTGAGTAATGAGATGAAACAACGCTCTTTTGCCGGGGCAGAAACACAAGTGCTTGGGATAGAACACGATATTCAACATGACAAGGCCAAACAAGCCCTAAAGTTGCCAAAACGTAGTGCCGTTAGCTCGTTGGCCCGATTGCGAATCATTAACGGGGTGCCATTCGCCTATCAGCAATCTTTTCTGCCCCCACAATTGGCCCAGGTCGCACAAGCTTATACCCCTAATGCATCGCTTTATGATTTACTTCAGGAAGAAACGGGCCAAGCCATTACGATGGCGAAAGAGTATCTAACTCCTCTTGTTTTATCAGAAGAACAGGCCAAGCTGTTACAATGCCAAGTGGGAGATCCAGCCTGGCTATCCGTCCGGATCAGCTCAACCCAAGAGGGGGTACCGGTTGTCTATGATGAGGCAATCTTAAAGCAAGATTATTTTGTGATTACTGTCGAGCATATGGGCCGCCGCGCCAATTGCCAGCTCAAAATGCTCGATGAAAATTCGCCGGATATTTTTACGTATTTGGTGGAGGATTGACAAAGATGTAGGGTCGCAGGGTAGCAAAGTAGCAGGGTTGCAAGATTTGTTACCCTGCTGCTCTACTACCTTGAGACTTTGCGACCCTGTTACTATAAATTTTGGGAGGATAACTAATGACAACAACAACCTTACTTCCGGCTAAATTTGGCCCGTATGGCGGCCAATTTGTGCCAGAAACCCTGATGCCTGCGCTTAGTGAGTTGGAGGCGGCTTATGTTGAGGCCAAAGCAGACCCGGCCTTTCAGGCGGAGCTTGATCATTTGCTAGAGACTTATGTGGGGCGTTCCTCGCCTTTGACCTTTGCGGGGCGATTAACGGCGCATTTAGGGGGCGCAAAAATTTATTTGAAGCGTGAGGATTTGAACCACACGGGTGCCCACAAAATTAACAATGCCTTAGGGCAAGCCCTGCTCGCGAAGCGGATGGGTAAACAGCGCATCATTGCGGAAACCGGGGCTGGACAGCACGGTGTGGGTAGCGCTACAGCCTGTGCGTTGTTGGGGTTAGAGTGTATCGTCTATATGGGCGAGGTGGATATTGCGCGGCAACAGCCCAATGTGTTTCGAATGCGGCTGGTTGGCACTGAGGTGCGCCCCGTCTCTAGTGGCAGTCGGACCTTGAAGGATGCGATCAATGAGGCCATTCGTGATTGGGTGACCAACGTTCGCACTAGCTATTACCTGCTGGGGTCAGCCCTCGGTCCGCACCCCTATCCAACGATGGTCCGTGATTTTCAGAGCGTGATTGGCCGCGAGGCCAAACAGCAGATTTTAGAGGCCGAGGGTCGCTTGCCTGATACCTTGATTGCCTGTGTGGGAGGGGGCTCTAATGCGATTGGGCTGTTCCACCCTTTCATCGAGGACAACGATGTGGAGATGATTGGCGTCGAAGCAGGAGGGAGTGGGATTGAGAGCGGGCAACACGCGGCTCGTTTTGCCATTTCTGCTGAGGCGGAGGCCAAGAATGGGGTACAAGCTCGGCTTGGCGTCTTACACGGCACAAAGTCATATCTCCTACAAACCGCTGATGGCCAGATTGCGGAGACTCACTCGATCAGCGCCGGTTTGGATTATCCCTCGGTGGGTCCAGAGCATGCTTGGCTACGTGATGAAGAGCGAGCGGGCTACACCTATGCCACGGATGAGGAAGCGCTGGAAGGCGTTAAAATTCTTAGCCAAATGGAGGGGATTATCCCTGCCTTAGAGTCGGCCCACGCTATTGCCGAGGTGGTCAAGCGTGCGCCTAAGATGTCAAAAGATCAAATTATTGTCGTTAATCTGTCGGGACGTGGTGACAAAGATTTAGACACGATTATTCGCGAGTTAGGAGACCAAGTATGATGACCTCAGGGATCGAACGTATTCAACAAGCCTTTCCAAAAGATCGACCTGCCTTTATGCCGTATGCGGTTCTAGGCTATCCCACGCGGGAGGCGGGGCTGGAAAATATCCGGCAGATTGTTGCGGCTGGGGCTGATTTATTGGAGTTGGGTATTCCTTTTTCAGACCCACTAGCTGATGGCCCGACCGTTCAGGCGGCAACACAGCAGGCTTTGGAGAATGGGACGACGCTCAAAGATTGCTTGGAAATGATCCGTGAGTTACGGGCCGAAGGGATGGACACCCCAGCCTTGATGATGGGGTATATCAATCCCATGCTGGCTTATGGCTTGGCCGATTTCATTAAAGATGCCGCTGAAGCTGGGGCCGATGGTTTTATTGTGCCCGATTTGCCGCCCGAAGAAGCCGAAGAATTTGAGAGCCTGTGCGCCCAGCATAACCTGACCCTCATCCATTTTCTTGCCCCGACCAGTACCGCCGAGCGGATCGATCTTGTCGTCAACAAAGCCCAAGGCTTTATCTATCTGGTATCGATCACTGGTGTGACTGGCGTGCGGCAGGGTGTCTCGTCGGAATTGGCCTCATTTGTCGAGCGTATTCGTGCGGCAACATCGGTGCCATTGGCTATTGGCTTTGGTATTGGCAATGGTGAGCAGGCTCAGGCCGTCGGTGAAGTGGCTGATGGGGTGATCGTGGGGAGTGCTTTGGTCAAACGGGCTAGCGAATCTCCCGTGGCTGTCCGAGAATTAGCCACAGAGTTGCGAGAGGCGTTATAAGTTGCTTTATATCAGGTGGGGAAGTCGATGCTCGTGGCGGAGATTTACACCTTAATCACCACAATCGTCATATCATCGTGTTGCTCGGCGTCACCCGTAAAGGCGGACAGGTTTTGCTTGATAAACTCCAGCATCGCCTCAGCACTGGTTCTGGCAATGGCTGGACGTGCCGTGAAATTTTCGATAATCTCTTTAAGGCGATCAAAGCCGAGCATATCCCCGCTCTCGTTATTAGCCTCGACCACGCCATCACTGGTCAAAATTACCATATCGCCGGGGGTAAGTTCAAGGGTCTCTTGCTGATAGCCTAGTTCTGCCCCCAGTCCTTGTCCCAAAGCAAAGCCCCCAATCTCTAGCTGCTCCACGGAGCCATTCTCTCGCTTGATGTAGGGGGGGATGCAACCCGCATTGACGATATCCATTAGGAATTTAAGGCTTTCTTGGGGTGACTGTTCAATTCTTAATTCTACATAACACATTGCACAATTTTGTTGGCGGGGTTGGGTGTAAGGGGTGAGGACTTCATCAAGATAAGCCATCCGTTCGCCGGGGCGGGTGATGGGTTGCAACAGGGAGGCATCAAACTGGGCCAAACTGGCCGCCATCAGTAATGCGGCGGAAACCCCTTTGCCTGAAACATCGCCCACGGCTAGGCCATATCGTTTGGTGGTCCCATCCTGACCCAAGGATTGATATACATAAAAGTCCCCGCCAATTTCGTTGGCTGGGGCGGTAAAGCAAACCACCTCGTGGTGAGACCAGTTCGGATGGGGCGCGGGAAGTAGCCCTTGCTGGATACTGCGAGCCAGGGCCAAGTCTTCCTGCATCCGTTGATTTGCCGCTGAGAGGGCAAGATTAGCCTGTTGTTGCTCTTCATACAGCCGCACATTATCGATGGCCCCTGCAATTTGGGCAGCGATGGTTTCAGCTAATTGTATTCTGCCATTGTCAAAGGCATTGCTTTCTATGGTTGAGGAGAAGTTGATGGTGCCAATCACACCACCGCGTGACATCAAGGGCACGACCATCATTGAGTTGATTTGTTGCGCTTGGATGATCTCACGGATTGAGGTCGTGAGGGGATTGCTTTGGGTATCAGTGATGATGAAGGTTTTTCCTTGCTCAATCGCTTGCTGCACCAGTGGATCTTTAGGGATGGGGATGGTCAGATCCTCGACCTGACCTACTTCGTTGGATTGTTCACCTTGAGTAATGATGGTCAACTCGGTTTTGGCAGCGTTAAGTAGCCCAATACTAACTGCGGGCACTGCAAAGAGATGCATCATTGTTCCAGCAATATCGTGTAATGTTTGATTCAAATTGATGGTGGTGGCAACGGCCTGAATAATCATATTCAGGCTGGCTAACTCATCGACTCGTGTCTCAAGCTCATCATTGGCCTGTTGAAGCTCCTTTTGCATTCGCTGAATGGTCAAATGGGTTTTAACCCGAGCCAAGACCTCATCTTCTTGAAAAGGCTTCGTAATGTAATCTACCCCACCCACGTCAAACGCCTTGACCTTGTCCCCCAACTCATCAATAGCGCTGATAAAAATGACTGGGATATCTCGGGTACGATAATCCGCTTTTAACTGGCGACAAACCTCGTACCCGTCCATCTCCGGCATCATAATGTCTAGTAAGATTAAATCGGGCAGGACCGATTGCAGGGCTTTGAAGGCCAGTGGGCCGCTGGGCATTGGGCGAACATCATAACCCTCCTGAGTTAGGATGCTCCGTAGCAAACGTAAGTTAGCGGGGGTATCATCGATAGCAAAAATGATCCCGTTTGTAGATGTTGTGGTCATTTTATAACATTTTCTTTAGTCATAATGCTCCACGTTAGCTGCCTGTCAGGACAATACTCTGTGTTGTCATATCTTAGGCATTGTGGTTCCAGCGTTTTGCGTTGGCCCAATGCAGCGCATTGGAATCGGATTAAAACAATTACCCTCTTTCCTCAATTAAAGCACTGAGCTTCTCAAACTCAAAATTATTCACCAAATTGGCTAAAGTCGTCTCCAACCCATTGTGTTGATCATCCAAGTCATCGATCAAGGCTAACATTGTATCCATATTGCTGGTGTCGAGCGCATCTTTAAAGGATGTCAGCCACTCGGCAGACAAGACGGAAAGATCTAGATTATTGATATCAATCTTGTCTATGGCTGTGCTTGGCGTCTCGTAAACATACTGGACCCCGATATGTTTGTTCATCATTTCTAAAATATCGGTATCGCGGAAGGGTTTGCGTAAGTAATCATCACAGCCAGTTTTGATGACTAGGGCTCGCTCTTCCTCAAAGGTGCTGGCTGTTAAAGCAATGACTGCTGTGGTCTGACCCTGGGGCGTGGCCTTAATCCGTTTCACGGTTTCATACCCATCCATAACTGGCATTCGCATATCGAGCCAGATTAGATGCGGCTCCCACGTCTCCCATATCTCAAGCGCTTCCTGTCCATTTTCTGCCGCCTGTAGGGCAAAGCCAAATGGCCCCAACAGCTTCAACAACACCTGTCGATTTTCCCAACGGTCGTCTACAATCAGAATGCGATACGTGGGTTGTCCCGGTTCAAGGGCGATAATCTGTTTTTTGTCGCGTCTTTGGGAAACGGCCAGATCTGGCTCGGCAATGACTTCGGCCTTGATGGTAAAACTAAACACGCTACCTTGACCAACCTCGCTACTCACCGTGATGTCGCCACCCATCAACTGCACAAATTTGCGGCTGATTGGCAAACCCAGTCCCGTTCCCTCCTGCGACTGTCGCCCTACTTCTGTTTGCATAAACGCGGCAAACAAATCTTTCATGTCTTCGGGCGCAATACCTGCCCCCGTATCTGCCACACTGATGTGCAAGGTGATTTGTTCACCGGCTGAGGCAGGTTCGCCAGTTTTTGTGTGTTGGGCGGGACGGACCGACACCGTCACCCCACCCTCATCAGTGAATTTGAGGGCATTATTGAGCAAGTTGATGATGACTTGTCGCAGCTTTAAGGCGTCGGTGTGAATATAGCGCGGCACCTCAGGCTCAACTTCAAAGGAGAGTAATAACCCTTTGTCACTGGCTTTCAGGGCAAACATATCCTCCAAGTCATTAAGTAGGCGGTACAAATCAAAATCTTTTTTGTTGAGGGTTACCTGCCCTGCCTCAATTTTGGAGAGGTTCAACACCTGATTGATCAGGTGCAGCAGGTGTTCGCCACTGCGATTGATGATGCTCACGTTTTCCAGATTTTCTGGAGAAAGCGTTTTTGTGCGCAGCATGACCTGGGCAAAGCCCAAAATCGCGTTCAGTGGAGAGCGTAGCTCGTGGCTCATATTGGCCAGGAAGGTGCTTTTGGCCTGGTTGGCCACCTCGGCTTTCTCTTTGGCCACGGCCAATTCCTGCGTTCGTTCAGCTACCTGCTGCTCCAGTTGCCGATTGCGGTCTTCCACAGCTCGCACCCGCCACCGAATGCCGCCAAAGATGAGGGCGATTCCGCCAATTACCGCCAGAATGGTAAACCAGGCTGTCTCCCACCAGGGGGGGAGAATGGTAATCGCTAAGGCCACACCAGCCTCATTCCATAGCCCATCATTATTGGTGGCTTGGACCCGGAAGGTATAGTTACCCGCATCGAGGTTCGTGTAATTGGCCACTTTAGGCTCATCAATAATGCTGATCCACTCATCATCGAAGCCTTCGAGCCGATAGCGATATTGATTTTTATCGGGTGAGGCATAATTCAACGCAGCAAATTCAAAGATAAAGTTATTTTGATTGTGATTAACAGTCAGATCATCGGTCAGACTGATATGTTGACTCAAAGGGGAGTTCTCATCACCAAAATTTGCTGATTGATTGTTAAGCTGAAAGCCGGTCAGTACTACTTCTGGTGCGTGAGAATTGTCATCTAACTGATCGGGGTGGAAGCGGGCTAGGCCCCGGGTGCCCCCGGCATAAATCTCACCATTAGGCATCTTTAAGATGGCTCGAGCGGTAAAGACGTTGCTTTGCAAATTGTCTTGGGCATCATACACGCGAAAGCTTTCATTTGTTGGATCAAAACGGGTTATCCCGCGAGCTGTGGTCAGCCATAACTGTCCCGCATCATCCTCAACAATCGCTTCAACTCGGTTGTTTGGTAAGCCATCTTCTTCAAGATAATGATCGAATTGGTCTGTCTCTGGATTAAAGCGGTTTAGTCCCCCGTGGGTCGCAATCCAGAGTGTGCCGCTTTTGTCTTCATAAACATCACTAATGGTATCATTGCTGAGGCTGGCGTTATCATCCGGATTGTGCTGGTAAACGCTGAAGGTGTTGGTAGCTGGATCTAACAGATTAAGCCCATTGTCAGTGCCCACCCAAAGTCGCTTTTGGCTATCCTGATAGACCAAGGTCGTGACATCGCTGCTTAAACCGTTTGCTGCAGCCGTGAAATAATCCGGCAGGTGGGCATAGCGGTCTGGGTGTAGGCGGCCTAAGCCAGAGCCACGTGAACTTAACCACAGATAGCCGTCTTGATCTTCATAAATGTGATCGATGAAGGCATCATATAGCTCTAAATCGTGATACTCTTCATATATCCCAGTTTCTGGATCATATTCATTCAAATCATCACCCAAACTGGCCCAAATCGTCTGCTGGCTATCTTCATAAATCACCAATAGAACATCTTCATCTTCATCGAAAGTAAAGCGCTCTTGCTCTGGATCAAACAGATGGACGCCCCGATTGGTACTGACCCAAATCTGGCCTGTATGGCTTGATGATAGGCTGGTCACATTGGCGTGCCCCAAATCATAGGGGCTTGATCCGGCTTGGTACCAAATAAATTTCTGAGTGCTTGGGTCATACTTATTCAGCCCTTCATCTTGGGTGCCTACCCAAAACGTATCATTTTGGCCCTGAAAAATTGTGGTGATAGCATCACTGTTCAAACTAATCTGATCATTTACATTGGCTCGATAGTGGCTAAAGGTTTCAGCCTCAGTGTCAAAATAATTTAGGCCACCATCAAGCGTGCCCACCCATAAGCCATTCTCTTCAGCAGGGGCAATAACGGAAACTGTGCTTCCACTCAAGCCACGTTCTGCTTCATAACGAGTATAGGCCTCATCGGTCTGGACTCTGAACTTAACCCGATAAAGACCATAGGCGGTGCCCAACCAGATATAGGTTGGATCGGCGTGTAGAGTGTAAACGATATTTTCGATTTCGCGTGGCTCATCTTCGCCTTCGGGCTTGGGGTAATAGCGGCGGGTAAAGGTCTCAGTTTCAGGATCAAACCAGTTGAAGCCGTTACTCGTCGCTAGCCATATGCCAGCCTCCGTGCCACTAATCGCTACCACAATGTCGTTGCTTAAGGTTGTTTCATCGTTCTCATCGTGGCGATAACGCGTATAGTCACCTGTACGTGGATCAAATCGGATCACACCTTCACCTTGCGTACCTAACCAAAGGTGTCCTTCAGCATCACTGTACAAGGCTCGCAAGGCTTGGGGTGAGCCATCAAATCGACGCCGAGTAAAAGTGTCGGTGGCCGGGTCAAATTGATGTAGCCAGCCTCCACCCGTGCCAATCCATAAAAACCCGTCGTCATCTTCATGAATAAAGTTGATGGTGTTATTTTCCAACGAGTTTGGATCTTCTGGCTTGACTTGGTAAACGGTGAATTTGAGGCCATCATATTTTGCCAATCCCGCCGCCGTCCCAATCCACATAAAGCCCAACCGATCCTGATGGATCGCTCGAACTTCGGGATAGGGTAGCCCCGCCTCAACGGAAACGGTCTCAAATCTAAGCCGTTGGGATGAGGGCACCCCCGCATTAGGTTCGTCTGGTGTTTGGGCCAAGGTTGGGTTAATGAAGATGACAACGAGAAGGAGAAGAGAAATTAGGATTGATCTCATCATGAGGTGGTACTCCTATCAAGTGATGGGATAATTTCGAGACAGGGCTGTCTTCAGGATTAAAACTTAATACTTTTTAATATAATATAGGCCCCGGCACAAATCAATGATGCTAAATGTCCTATTTCTGTCCAATTTTGTCCAAATTGATGTTTCTCACCATCCCCTAAGTTTTTCTTCTCATAGTCACAAGCCTTATAGTTAGTCTCAGATGTGCCAAATAGGGTTTGCATCAATAAACAAAATTGGACTTATTTGTTTGAAGGAGATGCATTATGAAAACCTTGTAAACTATATCGTTGTGGCGCTGGTCGCCATAGCCTTATTAGGAGGTGTCTCAGCGGCTTTGGCGGTGTGGGGCGGGAATGGCTGAATCGTACTTTCTACGGATCAAAGCGTAGGTTAATCCGTAACTGTTACGCTTCACAAATAGCCTCCTCGTTATTAAACTGGACTCAGGTTGATCTCTGTCCTATTTATTAAGGAGGATCTATTGATGAAACATTTGCAACGTCTCTCGTTAGGCCTGGTTGTACCCATCATCCTGTTAAACTTGATGATTGAGTCGGGGTTGGCCGATGAGCCGCTGGTTGGGCACAGCACCCCCACCCTATCAGGTTGTCAGGTATTTCCCGTCGATAATATCTGGAACACTCCGATTGACACGATGCCGCTTGATGCCAACTCCGATGCCTATATCGCTAACATCGGAGCAAATACCTCACTCCACGCCGACTTTGGGGCTGGCGTTTGGCCGCCCGGCTCTGACTCGCCCATCGGCATTCCATTTGTAGCCGTTCCAGCAGGTCAGGCCCTCGTGCCGATTGCCCCTGTGCTTTATGCTGATGAAAGCGATCCCGGCCCCTATCCCATCCCCTCCGATGCACCTATCGAAGGGGGGCCTAGCGGCGATGGTGACCGGCATGTATTGGTGGTGCGCCAGGGTGAGTGCAAGTTGTATGAACTATACCGGGCCTTCCCCAACAACGATGCAGCCAATAGCTGGCAGGCCGACTCTGGAGCGATTTTTGATCTGAACAGTAATGCCCTCCGGCCCGATACCTGGACCTCTGCTGATGCGGCTGGTTTGCCGATTTTGCCTGGTCTGGTGCGATATGAGGATGTCGAGGCTGGGGCCATCAACCACGCCATTCGGTTTACTGTCGTCCAAACCCGACGTGACTATGTCTGGCCCGCCCGCCACTTTGCCTCCAGTTCCACCGATCCCAATCGCCCCCCGATGGGCCAGCGTTTTCGGCTTAAGGCCGATTTTGTCATTGACGACTCATTTTCGGAACAGGGGCAGATTATTCTAAAAGCGATGAAAAAATACGGGATCATCCTGGCCGATAACGGCTCTAATTGGTATATCTCCGGGGCCCCCAACGAAAACTGGGATAACGCAGCTCTCAACCAGGATTTTGATCGCGTCACTGGCGCTGATTTCGAGGCGATCGATATGACCTCACTGCGCCTTGACCCCGACTCCGGGCAGGCCCAACAACTGGTGGCCACGCCCGCCAATCAGGCTGTTGACGCCGGTGCTGTCACCACCTACACCGTTTCGCTGTTGGCCAATGATAATATCACCGGGTCACTGACGCTCCTGAGTCCCAGCCCCTCACCTAGTTTAACCCTGAGCCTGAGTCCGACCACAATCACCACCTTGAGCCAAGCCACCCTAACCGTGACCAATACCCATAGTGGGCCGTTGGCATCAGGCGTATTCTACACCATCCCCCTGACGGCGACTGGCAATGGCATCACCCAAACGGCCAATGTGACCTTGCTGGTCGGCGGAGCGCGGGTTTATCTGCCGGTCGTTTTCAAGTAGTTAGAAAGGATCTTGGTTGGTGGCGAGTGGATTAAGTTAGCACTTTAGCTTACAAACGAGCTTGAAGTGGTGTTGGTTCTAATTTTTGTTGGATTTGATCGACCTGCTGCAATCGATATTCAATATTGTAGAGCAAAAAGAACGTACACCATCAGACTCAGCAACAATACCTACAAAAGATCAAGAAAAATTCAGTTTGAATATAAATTGAAATTTAAACTGAAATATTTCAGGGCCGATTCAAACCCAACTCAAACATCTTTATGGTATTATATACAAAGATGTGTGCAAAAGTATTAGTTCTATGCTCAATATTGAGCATAGAAAAAACCTGTACAACCGCTAGTTAAGGCTTTAGACGGGCATTAACCATCTTTATGAAGATAACAAAACCAACGTTTTTATAGTTCTGACCAGACTGTTGGCAAATTATCTCATACTAAATGCGGATGTGCAGTGTTGGAGTGTGCTGTACCGCATTCCAACCGGGGAGAGATAGGGTGTGGGTTGAGTAGCCCACACCCTAATTTGTTTTAAAGCACTGGGGCTGCTCGTCCAGATTTTTGGATATAATTTGTGTTGGTTGATCTAGACTCACGGCTAAGATTTAGCTGAAAGGCTGGAAGACGGGAAGGATGAATAGTCGATTAAAAATAACTTTTCAGTCCTTAAACTTCCAAAAAATAAACTCCTCAATTTCCCCCTTCTTATAAATAGATTATGTGTGCTCCAAGAAAAAATACCGTAGAGGTTTCGATATCGACACCAGTTAGAATTGATCTTGTTGATATTGACCCCTTTAAATTGAAACAAAAGGCAAAACCTCTGCGGTCTAGCTAATTCGCATAATCGGTTTATAAGTTATCAACAAACAGCTCTTCTTACTCTATCCCTCATTGTTTTTCGCGGTTCCATCCTCTCTGATGTAAAATTCTAATTGTTAAAAATTTTTATGTGCTGATCAGAAATTAGGAAAGGATTACATCAATGGAGTATCGATTTCTTGGTTCATCAGGGTTGCAGGTCTCGGCCCTATCTTTTGGAGCGTGGGTGACGTTTGGCGATCAGAATGCAGAGGACATTTCCGAAGGGTGTATGCAGGCCGCGTATGAGGCCGGTGTGAACTTTTTTGATAATGCGGAAGGGTATGCGGCGGGGGATGCCGAAACGATGATGGGTAATATTTTGCAGCGCAGTGGCTGGAAGCGCTCTGATTTAGTTATCTCCACTAAAATTTATTGGGGAGGCGAAGGTCCCAATGACAAGGGGTTGTCACGAAAGCACGTTATCGAGGGAACCAACGCTGCTTTGGCTCGATTACAAATGGATTATGTTGATCTACTTTACTGCCATCGCCCCGATTTACATACCCCCATCGAAGAAACGGTCCGAGCCATGACCTTTTTGATCAACCAGGGGAAAGCCTTTTACTGGGGAACCAGCGAGTGGAGTGCCGAACAGATTATGGAGGCCTACCACATCGCCCGTCGTGAGCATCTAATTCCGCCAACGATGGAACAGCCTCAATATAGTATGCTTCATCGTGAACGGGTCGAAAAGGAGTATTTGCGTCCATACGCTGAATTTGGGATGGGGACGACAACCTGGAGTCCGTTGGCGAGTGGGATTCTCACTGGGAAATACAATAACGGCGTGCCCGATGACTCTCGATTGGCTTTACCAGAATATCAATGGCTGCGCGAGATTTTGCTTGGCGCTGAAGGCCAAAAAAATATCGAAAAGGTCCGCCAGTTAACCGCAATTGCGGAAGAATTAGGGACCAGCATGGCTAAATTAGCTTTAGCGTGGTGTTTGAAGAACCCTCATGTCAGTAGTGTCATTACTGGGGCCTCTAAACCGGAGCAGATCGTAGAAAATATGCAGGCCCTAGATGTGGTGGGTCAATTGACTCCAGAAATTATGGAGCGGATTGAAACAATTCTAGATAATAAGCCAGCCCCAGATCAGGATTGGCGAGCGTAAGCGCTTGGTCATTTTCGATCAAGTTTCAACGGAACACTAGTTACTCAGCCAAGGTTTCCTTCCTCTGTAAGACGTCCATCTAGCGAGATTGGAAATCTCGGCTACCCTTAAAATAAATTTGCATTCATCGTTTGTGCAAAATTGAACTTTTGCCACATTGGAGTATACTAAATCTTCATTTTCTGTTCATTGAAAGTTAACGATTTCAGACATAGCCTGTAAGTTATGTGTTGCGAGCTTACAAGGATTTTTAAAGTTTGAGAGAGCCTTCAATCGTAATAGCTGTATCAGCTTAGGTCACAATTGACGACTGACAATAATTCACAATTGTTTACCTTGAGGTAAATTATGCCAGAATCACCCTATCCTATGATTCCGATTGATGAAGCCTTGGCCATCATTTATCGAGAAATTGCTGTTTTATCGCCCATCACCTTGCCTTTTGGCGAAGCACTGGGCTTTGTTTTAGCCGAAGATGTTGTGGCGGCTGAGCCGATGCCCCCATTTCCTGCCGCAAGTGTGGATGGTTATGCGGTTGTAGCCAGTGATGGTGATGGCTGGCGTGAAATCGTGGGGGATCAAACAGCGGGGTATGTGGCCGACGTTGTAGTCAAACCAGGGACAGTCGCCCGGGTGACAACGGGCGCACCACTCCCTCCAGGCGCAGATGCAATGGTGATGATTGAGGATACGGCCGAGGAAGATGGTCGAGTTCACATTCGTGATACCAACATTCGGACTGGCAACTATATTCGACCAATCGGGCAAGATATTGAAGAAGGTCAATTGGTCATGCGTCAGGGAACGGTGATTGGCCCGGCTGAAATGGGCTTGCTCGGTACAGTCGGTAAAAGTGAGGTCGTGGTCCATCGTCGGCCAAGCGTGGCGGTGATGTCTACGGGCGATGAAATTGTTGAGCCACACGAAACCCCAAATCCTGGCCAAATTCGAGATGCTAATCGCTTCTCGCTGATGAATGCAGTGCGGCAGGCGGGAGCAACACCCGTTGATATGGGGATTGTCAAGGACAAGGCGGGACGACTGCAAGATACGATTGAACAGGCTCTCCAGTCGGCTGATGTGTTACTAACGTCTGGTGGTGTCTCGATGGGGCAGCTTGATTTGGTTAAACCCTACTTAGCCAATCGTGGTACAGTGCATTTTGGACGAGTTAATACCAAGCCAGGCAAGCCCGTGACCTTTGCTATGGTCGATGGGAAGCCTTGTTTTGCGATGCCTGGTTTTCCAGTCAGTGCTTTGGTTAGTTTTGAGGTCTTTGTCCGCCCTGCCTTGCTGAAAATGGCAGGCCACTTGGAGACGCAACGTGTCCGTGAGAAAGCTGTTTTGGCCCACGATGTAAAGCACGGGGCCGCCCGAACTGAGTTTCAGCGGGTCGTTCTAACCCGACAGGCAAATGGCACGCTATTAGCCTCGACAACTGGCTTTCAAGGATCTGGGCGATTACTGTCGATGAGTGGAGCCAATGGGCTGATTATTTTGCCCCACGGTCAAGGTGATTTTGCGGCTGGCTCAGTTGTTGACGCTATAATTTTGGAGACAATTCCAGTTCGTTAACCGAGGACTTACAATTAAAAAGTTGATATAGGTTTACAAAAATGGACATATTACTGATTGGTTTGAATCATAAAACAGCCTCGATTGAGCTGCGAGAGCAACTGGCTTTTAATGCGACCAGCCTTCGCTCCGCCTTGACCCATTTTGATGCGACACATAAACAGGCTCACTTGAATGATGTCAATGAGGGGGTGATTCTATCGACGTGTAATCGACTGGAAGTTTACGCCGTCGTGCAAAATCGTGAAGTGGCCAAGGAAGCCATTATCGACTTTTTAGGTCTCTCCTGTGATATTGAACCTGCGGAATTTATCGATCATCTTTACATCGAACACAATGAGACTGCTGTACGTCATTTGATGCGTGTGGCCTGTGGGTTGGACTCAATGGTTTTAGGGGAACCCCAGATTTTAGGGCAAATTACTGAGGCTTATGAAGCCGCTCAGTCGCAAAATGCCATTGGGACGATTTTGTCAGCTCAGTTTCGGGCCGCAATTCATACTGGCAAACGGGCCCGAACCGAAACCGCCATCGGAGTCAATCCAGCCTCAATTAGCTCTGTCGCTGCCTCCCGAGCGAGTCATTTGCTAGGTGATTTGTCGCAACAACACGTCTTGATGATTGGGGCCGGGGAGATGGGTACGATTGCGGTCAAGGCCTTGCAACGACGAGGTATTGCTGGAATTACGGTTGCCAACCGAACCTATGAAAATGCCGAGAAGCTGGCCTCCGAATGGGGAGGGAAGGTGGTCACCTTCCAACAATTAACCGAGAGCATGATCGAAGCTGATATCATCATTAGCTGCACCGGTGCCCCTCATACCATTCTCAACCGGAGGCTACTTGAGCCCGCGATGGTTGCTCGACCAGAGCGTCCGTTGTTGATCATCGACATTGCTTTGCCTCGCGATGTGGATGAGGATGTGACTGAACTAGCCAATGTCCATCTTCAAGATATTGATGATTTACAAACGCAAGCTGATGATAACGTTCGAGAGCGGAAGTTGGAGATCCCACGTGTTGAAGGCATTGTTCAGGAGGAGGCCGATGCCTTTTTAGATTGGTGGGCTTCATTGGATGTCGTGTCAACTATTACGGAACTACGGCAAATAATTGAAGATCTGCGACAGAATGAGCTAACTCGTCTTTTCAATCGGGTTGATTTGAGTGACCGTGAGCAGGAGCTGGTATCCACAATGAGCCATCGTTTGGTCAATAAAATTTTGCATCAGCCCACCATTCGTTTGAAGCGAGAAGCAGCTAAGGGTCAAGGTGCCGCTTATAGTTTTACCGCCCGTCAGCTTTTTGGTTTGGATGAAGAGCCAGCCCAAGATGGCCCTCAGTTGGCGCTCTACTCTACCCAAAAAGTTATTGAAAATAGTGGGTAGTCGTGACTACTATAGGTCCAGACATTTCTACGCCTATGAGTACAAATTCGCTTATCTTCTAATCTATGATCAGATATAGTTTGTTAGCCTCTCTAGCTTACTAAACGACCATTTGTCATTCCTCTAAAAATCGGTCATAATGAATTGACTTTTGTAGCCCAAAAGTCATGGTGTCAAATTGATTTGACACAAATTACGTTCCACTTGTTTACAATAATTGAATATGTTGTACTGATCCAAACATAGAAATAAAACTAAATTTCTTGCCCCATAAATCATCACAAAAAACTTAAAAGTTATGATTGGGTCAGTAAACGTTTCCTCACAACTCATTCATCCCAATTAGAGGGGGGTTCTGTTATGCCACAACTGCCGCTTGGACTCTACGTTCCTCGTTTTTTAAAACTGGGTATGGTCGTCATTCTTGGATTGATACTAGGACTTGGTTTGTTACCCGTATTCGCTGGGTATCCCGATGACTCGGTCCTGATTATTAGTGATCCTGATCCTGCGATTTTGCCGGGACAATTTCCTGAAGTGACGGTTCTTCAGGCGAACTTGTTGGACCCCGACCCTAATTGGCGAGATTCCACCTTTGATGACAGCACTTGGCTCAACTCCTATCCGGCTAGCCGATTGGCTGGGTGGGGTGATCCATTGGCTGATGCTACCACCCAGGCTGATTTTATCTGGGGTGGTTCGCCAGGCACTGGGCCTGATGCCAATGGCCGTTTTGAAATCCCAGCCGCTCCTTTGCCTCAATTTCTCTTTATTCGCAAGAATTTTTGCATCCCTTTGAATGCTGACATCGCTTCCGTCACCGCCGTTAATCCGTTACGATTACACGCTGCCGCCACGCCTGGGCAGGTTTCGGTTGCCTATAATGGCACTGCATTTTTTACAAACATTCCTGGTGATGAAACAGGTGGGGTTTCCAGTCTGGCCCTTGACCCAGTTCTAGTCAATACCCTAAAGCGTATCGGGCGAAATACACTATCCCTCCGAGTGCGTGATAATGTAGCGGACACGAATGCTGGTACGGCCTTTGATCTAAACTTTACCTACTCGATCGATAGTGGTGCAATCACCCTCAATAGTAGTCCGGCCAGCCCAACGGTCGTGAACACAGCCGTCACCTTTAGTGAGACCAACACTGGCTTGAGCGGTGACACGCCCTACACCTATCTCTGGGATCTGGGCAATGGGGCGAGCAGTACTGATGCTACGCCGTCGGTCACTTACACTGCCCCTGGCACCTACACCGTTGCCTTGACGATGACAGATCGTTTTGGCTGTATTTCCGCACCCATCTCAACGACCCACGTGGTGGTTGGGACGCCGGAGATCAGTTTTAGTACGGTAACGATTGATGTTGATGAAAGTGCAGGGACTGCAACAGTTACGGTCGTCTTAAGTTTTGCCACACCACTGACTGTAACCGTTGAGTATGCCACCTCTGATGGGTCAGCCACGGCTGGCTCAGATTATAGCAGCAGTAGTGGTACGCTAACGATCCCGGCCAACACCACCACAGCCTCATTTACGATACCAATTACCGATGATGATTTGGTCGAAGGAACAGAGACGATTAATTTGACCCTATCAAACCCTAGCGCTGAAGCCATACTGGCTAGCGCGGGGAATACAGCGGTATTAAATATCATTGACAATGATCAGGCTGCGGTCAGTGCCCCTTCTGACGACGATGATGATGATGATGATGGTGGACCAACGCCCACACCAACCCTCGTCCCGACGGTCGCTGCAGTGGCGGTCGCTGCCCCCACTGCAACACCAGCGATTGTCACAACCTTGCCCGAGACCGGCGTTCGTGAACCAACCCTGTTGTGGTCAAACGTGATGTTCTGGAGTGTTGTCATTGGTGTTGGACTGGCGCTAGGATACTACTTGATTCGTAGACCTAGACATTAGTGAAGAGCCACTTTTAGAGGAGATCAACAGATGAAGAAAATACTATTTTCGATGCTGACAAGTTTAATGATATTGCTGATGTTTGGGATTGCTGTATTTGTTGTTTTTGCGGGACCAAGCGGGATAACTCAACCAACGACGGCATCACAACTGCCTGAAGCCGATGATGGTTTACAACTTAATGAAACCTCGCTTAACTCATTTAACCCAGATGAGGTTAGTTACGAGATTTCACAGCCAGAGTATGCCTGGATTGATGTGAGTAGTGAGAGTGATGAACAGATTGCCCCCAGCGATTTTGAAGATAACGTCGGGTCAGCCGCCATTGATATTGGCTTCTACTTCCCGTTTTTTGATCAGATTTACAATCAAGTTCACGTGAGCGACAACGGATATATTTATTTTGATGGTGATGAAGCGAGTGGCGGGAACGTCCCACAAAATATTCCCTCCTCAATCGACCCTATTCACAATTTAATCGCGCCGATTGGAGCCGATCTTTTTCGGAATGCGGATGATTCGGTCGTTTATATCGCTCGGCAAACTGAGCCAGAACAGCGATTGATCATTCAATTCGCACAGGTCTACTGGTGTTGTAATTTGGAAGATGTCGTTGATTTCCAAATTGTTTTATATCCAGATGGTCGTATTTTGACCCAATACAAAACCATTGGTGGGGATAGCACTGCCAAACGTTATCTGACTGCCGGGATTGAGAACAGCGACGGCAGTCGGGGCCATAACCTGTATAGTGGATTTTTGGCTGAAACGGATATGTTAGTGGATGAAGCCGCTATGCTTTATGATCCGGGTGATTCTATTTTAGGGCAGATACAATTTATGCCCGAGACTATTATTGTCGAAGGCAATGGTGGGGAAACCTTAACCTTGACGGCGGACCTTCTCAATTTAAGTGGTGTTGATGTCACCTTTGCCCTGACTCACACCTTGCAAATTAATGAGGCCAGCGCAACCTCTGCCACCGATAGCGATGGTTGGACCTTTGCTACCGTGGCTGAACCAACGAGTTTGGGCAATGGCGAGTCTGGGCCACTAGCCATTGAGATCACTATTCCAGCCGATGCCGCGCCCAGTGATATAGCTGTTTTATCCTTTGAGGCGATGTCCGATGCTGTGGAGAGCTCTCCTCAGACGATTATGACAATTCAAGCTGTTGAATAAACCCGATCCTTAATTTCTAGGACAGTTGGGCGTCCATAACTATATAGAAACGAGCCTCGCAACGCCCAACTATCTAAGTATTTCGCCGTAAGTAACTGTTGCTTGATTCACCCCGCGAAATACTAGGACTATTTGCCTACATTCAATTAATTTGTTGTATGACAAACTCATAATGATCGACAACCTCATATAGCCACCCGCAGAAAGGATTACTTATGAACGCTACGCTCAAAATCGTTACCGCTTTGTTAACTGCGATCACCGGACTGGCCCTGGCCATTTTTGGCCTTGCTGCTGCCAGTACCGATACCCCACATCACGACTCAGCTATCACCCAATCTCGCCCTCATAGCCCCAGTAGTGGCGTTTATACCCTCTACGATAATTTAACTTTAGGGGAAGAGGCTCTCGCTCCCTTTGCTTGGGTTGATATCAGTGGTAGTGCAGATTTTGAGTGGGAGTTGGGAGGTGACTTTATCGATGATGGTAATACCTCGCAAAGCTTCCCCATCGACTTCATTTTCCCCTACTATGATGAATTCTATACAGAATTTCGTGTCAGTGAAAAAGGCTACATCTTTTTTGAAAGTGAAGGCGTTGATGTAGGTGGTGGCCCGTTGCCGGGTGAAATTCCCCAAAATGATTTTGGTGCTGGCGACGGGGCTAATAATTTTATTGCGCCCTTTGCGGGTGATTTGTTTGGCTATCCTGGGATTTCTCGGGTGTACGTTCGTAACGACTCATCCCCACGCCGAACGATTATCCAATTTTCAAATGTAGTTTGGTGTTGTGGTCAAAATAATCCCCGCTCCTTCCAAGTTATTCTTGAACCCGATGGCTCAATCCATTTTCAATATCTCAAATTGATCGATTTTCCGGGCAGTCTTGATAATAACCAATTAATCCGGATTGGGCTGGAAAATCTGGATGGTTCAACTGGTGATGTTTACAATCAAGGGCTATTTGATCCCGATGATAGCATTCTGTGGCAAGATGGTCTGGCGATTCGTTATACCCGAGATATAAGCACAGCCACACCAATTTTTGTGCCTGGAATGGAAGAAATTTGGGATGACCCTGGCATCCCCTTTGATGTGGTTGGGAGTTTGTATCTGGCTGGTCCTGAAACAATTACCCGTAGCTTTAATCTGACCCATAGTTTAGAATTTAGCTCAACCACGCCCAGTGTGGCTTGGCTGGCGGGTATATCACACAGTACCTTCATCTCGCCGATCAGTGGCACTTATACAGGGACAGTTCCCATTGAATTGACTGTACCTGGTGGGGCCGCTTTCACAGATATCGCCACCGTAACCTTTACCGCTGAGTCGGTTGAAGTTCCGATTGTGAGTGACACTTTCACCGTCGTCTATGGCCCAGCCCATCGTGATTTACAAATTCTAAAGACCCTCAACCCCACTATTCCCCCTGCCGAAGGAGGGGCTTTCCGATATCGGCTGGGCATTACAAATACCGATTATCAGAACAGTGGCCGAGCGGCCATTGCCCGTAGCGTTGTGGTGACCGACCTGTTGCCCATTGGAGTGGTGTATGAAGATTGTCGGCGTCCGCCTGATTATCAACGATGTGGTGACTCAGTAGTCAGCAGCACAATTGGATCACAAACTTTGGTGACCTGGACTGTTGGTATGATGGACATTGATGAAACCGACCGGATCTTTTTAGAGCTACGTAACACGCTTCCGACTGGCATGGTGATTACCAATACGGCCAACATTACCCTGACCGATGGCATTGAGCTGGGCTACCCAAATCAAAATAGTGACAGTGCGGTTTTCACCGTCGCTTCGACAGATGAGTCAAATTTAAATATTTACAAAGAATACCCCTATCCGTTCAATGGCCAGAATTTTGCGGCTGCGGGGCAAGTGATTCCTTTCGATGTTTTCTACTATAACGATGGGCGCGAGGGGCGTATTGGAAACGTGCCGATTACGGCCACAGTGGTCGATATTATCCCTGAGGGAACCACGTTTGATCGAGCGACAACAAATCGTCTCTATGATGGTCCTCAAATCACCCCGGCCATCAGTGGTCCAATGAGCCGCACGTTGACCTTTAGCGATGTTGTGGCTGACAATGGTGACTGGAATCAAACGCGCATCAGGGTTTGGGTCAATGTGCCGCAATCGACAACTATTGGCACCCTTTTGACAAATACCGCCCAAATCGATGATGGCATTTCAAACGATAGCCATCAAGCGGTCGTAGAGATTGCCAGTAATACTGTTAATCCTTTTGTCGATAAACAGCCATCCGTTGATGCTTTTGGCGAAACGATCTTGCCTGAACCGGGCAAAGATTATGCCTATTGGATCACCTACGGCAATCGTAGTGTGTTAACCGATGCCACCAATTTCTTGATGACGGATACGCTACCTGCCTCGGTAACATTGATCAGTGCCTCACCTGGTGAATATATCACCGGACCATTTGTGAGCGAAATCGATGGCAGCACAGTCGTGACTTGGTCCGGCGACGTATTGCCTGCGGGAGCGACAGGCCAAGTCTTAATCCTGGTGAGCATAGATGAAGATGTGCCCAAGGGGACATTGCTCACCAACCGTATAGAAATTACATTCACCGGAACATTCACACCAGCAAGTAGTGAGTCGCTCATTGACGAACTGACGCTTGAACTAGCCTCCGATATTAACGACTCCTCAAAGCAAGTGAATAACGTCGAGCCAAATGCAGGCGAGCTAGTTGAGTATACCATCACGGTGAGTAATTCCGGCGATAGTTCGACGCCGTTTACAGTGACGGATGTCTTGCCCGTTGGTTTGACCTATGACTCTCACGATACACCTGCCCAAGGCACAGTCGATGTTATGGGGAGCACGTTGTCCTGGACGGGAGGAACGGTGGCCGCCCAAAGCCAAGAAAGTCTAACTTTCCGAGCCACAGTTGATGGTGATGCTCTGGTGGGGACGATGTTACGAAATACAGCGAACATTGAAGGCAGTGGGGCCAATATCAACCGGTCGGTGGATGTTACCGTGTCCGGTGGAGCCTTGGCCTCCTCACTCAAAATGGCTTCCCCGACAGACGTAACGGGCGGTTCTGCGGTAACGTATACGATTACCGTTAATAATAGTAGCAGTGCCAGCAGCAGTAGTGTGATTGTTGAGGATATCATCCCCCTATCGACTACCTTGGTGATCACATCCTTTGATCCAGGCTCTGAAACGGTTATCAGTACCACAGAAGCCTTGACCTGGGTTGTTGGCTCGCTTGATCCGATGAGCAGTAAGTCGTTAAGCTTTAGGCTAGTAATGGATCAAGTCCAGACCAATACAGTTATTCAAAATGTGGCCTATCTGAAGGATTTGTCCGATACAGTGATTGTCACAATGATTGCGACAGTAACTGTTCGCCCTGAAGTTGAGACAGATGGGGCATTGTATTTGCCGATTGTTGTGAAGCCTTAGCATAAATTGATGAATGAAAAAGAGCGTTGCCATTTTGGCAACGCTCTTTTTTGTTACAATCGCTAAACCCAGACCTTCTGAATTATTTCCACGAATGCCTCAATCAAAAGATCTTGTTTTCTTCGCGTTAAGTAGGCCAGATGTAAATCACAATAGATTGGATCAGTTTCCCAAATGAAGGCTTGTCCTGTGGCGACCACCTGCTCAGCTTCGCTACGTTCTAATAGAGCTAAGCCAACCCCGCTACAAACCAACTCACTTTTTGTGGCCTCATCCGCCGATTTAAGTCGTTGCTGCGGCGTGAGATTGTGTTTGGCAAAAAGCTCATCCGTGATTGTTTGGAAGGGGCAATAGTGGGGTGAGGTAATCCAAGGTAGGTCTGCGACTTCGGCCCAGGTTGCTTTTTCCAGATGTGCGGCCCAATTTCGTGGAGCAGTAATTACTAATTCTGCGGTATGCACACGGTGGACAGTGATGGACTCATCTGGAGGAGGACCAAAAATATAACCGGTATCCAACTGGCTATCCTTCAAGTCATCTAAAATTTGCGCGGTATGGGAGTTGACAACATGTAAGTCGAGGCCAGGGCAATCGGTGTGTAATACTTTGACAATCTCAGCGACTCTCAAGAAATTGGGGGTAGCGTTAAGACCAAAATTGAGTTGCCCCATCAATTGATCCTGAATTTTGGTGGCGTGGTTGGCTAAATCCTGGGCGGCTCGTAAGGTCTGCTCCGCTTTTTGCTTGAGCAGAACACCCTGCTCCGTAATTTGCATCCCTTTGGGGGTGCGCACAAAAAGCTGAACATTCCACTCCTCTTCCAAGGCCTTGATGTGGGCACTCACCGAAGGTGGCGTTGTAAACAGCCGTTTGGCCGCTTTTGTCACATTTTCCTCTTCCGCCACAATGACAAATGTGCGGAGTTGATAAAGTTCCATTCTCTTTCACCAGATTCAGTAATTAGTAAGTAGTAATTGGTAGTTTAAGTTGGGTAGTTTGGCCCTAACTAAATTGATCATCCCTAAGCACCTAAAAAATCAGTAATCAATTGCCTAATATTGATATGAACAAATGGTTTTTAGAAAAATTCGAGGAAATTTGTGTAACTCGTTGCAATCTCGAACTGCTTATTTTTCGATTATACCTCATTTATGTGGGAAACCCCATACATAATTTCTGAACACCCCCCTCAGAAAAAATGAATTTACAGGCGTAGAAAAGTGACTTATGATCAGAGTAATTGATGAGCTATTCATCACTAACCATTAAATAGAGGAGATACTGTTATGACAGCCAAGACATCAAATGTATTAAGTACACCCGCCGCAAATTGTGAGGAAACGCAAGAATTTTTCGCACGAAAATTGCGATGTGAGACAGACCCTGCTGATGTTTATAGTGATATGAAAAATGGGGTTGAGGATTTTATCTTACTTGATGTGCGTAGCGCAGCGGATTATGAGCGAAGCCACGCCGCTGGGGCACAAAGTTTCCCCCACGCGACAATGGATGCTAAAACGACTGCTCGTTTGCCACAGGATAAAACGCTGGTGGTTTATTGCTGGGGGCCTGGCTGTAATGGTGCGACAAAGGCCGCCTTAAAGTTGAGTAAACTTGGTTTTGCCGTGAAAGAGATGATCGGGGGGATTGAGTATTGGGAAGATCGCGAGCGATATCCAGTCGTGCGGGGCTAATGCAAAGTGTGGCTCGGTCTGAATGGCCGAGCCACACTTTGATTAAACCCTATTCTTCATCACGCGGGACAAAGTCGAGAGAGGCTGAATTGATGCAATAGCGCAACCCTGTTGGGTTTGGGCCATCTTCAAAGACATGTCCCAGATGGGCTTCACACTTGCTGCAATGCACCTCGGTGCGACGCATAAAAAAGCTGTTATCGGTTTGTGTTTCCACATTTTCATCAACGGCGGGTTCCCAAAAGCTGGGCCAGCCGGTGCCAGAGTTGTACTTGGTTTTGGAGTCGAACAGCGGATCGCCACAACCGATACATGTGTACATCCCATTACCCTTGTGATCGTGATATTTACCGGTGAAGGCCCGCTCAGTGCCGTGTTGACGGGTTACACGATATTGCTCATCGGTGAGTTGCTCTCGCCACTCTTGATCACTTTTTTGAATTTTTGTTTTTGAACTACCCACAAGATTACTCCTTTATGATTTCTGATCACTATTCACTAACTACAAAATACTAAATTACGCTTCCCACTCAACGGTATCGCCGACCGTGATTTTTCCATCAACCAATACCTCACCAAAGGCTCCCCCACCCCACTTCTCGTTGAGCATTTCTCGTAGGCCAGCAGCTGCGTCATCCATTTGCTCACAGGGCTTGGTTTCGCCATAAATTTGCACCCGACATTCGCCAATGCGTAGCACTTTGTGGCGGCTATCAGCCAGATCAATGTCGCCACTGACCAGTAGATTAGCCCGTCGTGATGCTGGATCAAGTTCGACACCAAGTTGAGCGGTCCGGTCGGCCCAAACAGCCTCACTAATGATCGTCACTTGGCGTTTTCCCCCTTGATTGGCATTCCCAGCCAAACCTTTACTGGTAATCATTGTGGCCTCTTGGACGGGATCCATCGGCCCGCCTTTCATTCTTTTTAGCCAAATCGCTTTTAATTCACCCATTCAAATAACCTCAGTTTATTGAAGATTACGATATTATAGCCGAAGATCACCCTTTGGTAAACTGAATTGTGGATAATGTTTACTGACCCAGACATAACTTTCAAAACTTTTGAAGATGATTCAGGAGGCAAGGAATTTTGTTTAGTTTTTTGTTAAGGTCAGTCAAAAGCCAAGGAGGGGGGCGGCATCATCGCCGCCCTCCTCAATTCAAGGAGAAGTTGATTGGAGCTATGTTGAGGTATTTACACATTTGGTATTCAACAGTTACCCCACATTGCTCCTAACTTCGGTTAGCCTCTAACCGGAGTTAGACCTATTCAACACTAATTGTTATTTTGATGGTCGCGTCTGTTGCTGGATAACTGTAACCATCGTCGACGATTTGGACAACGCCTGCCTCATCGGCACCTGTGTTCGGACCACCTTGACGTGGGGCTTGGTTAGGGCCAAAACCGGGTACTTCGTTCGCTTCTGTCCCAGCATCCCATAATGATACCTCTGCGGTGATGTCGCCGGTGATAGGCACATCAGCCTCGGTGAAGAGGGCGATACCGGAGGCATCTGGGCCAAAGAACAGGTCATTTGAGTGAACAAACATTGTCGCAAATGAGAGGTTATCACCAGGCTCGGCATCAAAGGTGAACTCGTAAGCATTTCCTGGCAATAGCGGCCCAGGCTCACTAGCCCCGACTGGGGTGTTGAAGGCGCCACTGCTCGCTACACCCTCTTGACCGCTCAAGGCTTCAGCTAAGCCAGCGGGATTACCATCCTCGGCCAAGGCTTCTAACCCTAAACCAAAGTCTGCTGCTCCATCAGTGAAGAGAACATCATCTGCAGTGTGAACTGCCCAGACACCTGGGGCCAAGGGTGTGACTAAGCCGCTTTCACTGGCCAAGGCTTCAGCTAAGCCGCCGGGGTTACCATCTTCCGCCAATGCTTCTAAACCTAGACCATAGTCAGCAGCACCTTCAGCGTACAAGGGGGCGTCTGCCGTATGAACAACCCACACACCAGGCGCAAAGGGGCTGGCAAATGCGCCTTGATCTGAGACATTTTGGATAGTGATGGTGAAGCTGTTATCGCCTGTGTTATCCAAAGTCACTTGAACCAAATCGGTTACGGCCGGGGCTTCGCTTACGATGCGAACAGTGTTGTCTGGGTCAGCGTCGCCTGTGTCAGGCCCACTTTGTCGCGGGGCTTGATCGACACCCTCACCTGGCGTTTGATCGATTTCGGTACCAGAGTCTAAAACGTAGAGCCACTCGGTGATGTCCCCAGAGACGGCTGAGCCATCATCATTGAAGAGGGCGATCCCTTCCTGCCCCGCACCCACAAACCAGTCGTTAGATTGAACCAGCATTGTGGCGAAGGAAATACGGTCGCCAGGGGCAGCGTTAAATGAGAAGCTGTAGTTATCGCCTGGCAGCAATGGGCCTGGCTCGGTGGCGCTGGCTGGGGTGTTGAAAACACCACTACCGCTGTGAGCAAAATCACCAATATTTTCAACGGTGACACGGAAACTGGCTGGGCCTGCGGCGACTTGGCTCGCCTCATCACCGTGGGTTAGACAAAGTCGCCAACCTACTTCAATTACATCTGGGTTGTCGATGGTCGCAAAGCTTTCATCTGCGGCAGCGGCGGCATTTGTTGCTTCAACAATACTGGTGTAGGCAAATGGGTCGCCATATTGCTTTTCTGCCAGCTTGCTTAACCAATCGTTGGCCTGGACCACATAATCTTGCGCACACACTTCCCCTTGATGAACCGGGGCAGCGAAGGCTGAAAATGTGGTGGTGATCAATAAACTTGCGGGCAGCAGTAAGGCCGCTGCGGTCCGTAATGTTTTGAGCATGTTGCTCTCCTTTCATTGTGAAACAGATTGAATTTATTGAACGTCTATGAGTACGGAGTTTAAGTAACAGTTCTTTCAAAACAGTTGCGAAAGTCTTACAGAGACATTACGGCTACTGACCCAGATGTGACTTTCAGAGTTTTCCAAGGTGGTTAATGGAACAAGGCATTTTGTTTAGTTTTCTATGTCTGGGTCAGTCTTTCTATTGACAAAGCCCTTTTTTCTTCCTACTATAAACTCATAACAACCACATTTTCGATAACCTACTACCAAAGTGAGACAACCATGAGAATTGAAAAAATTGTTTGCCCCAACTGTCAAGCCCCCCTGACCGGTGATTTTGTTCCCAATCAAAAAATTGAATGTAGTCATTGTCACACTCCATTGATTGTGACCCATCTCGACCAAAATCAGCCGATTGTTTGCCCTCAGTGTCGTACTCTGAATGACGAAGAAATTCGATTTTGTAATAATTGTGGCACCCAAATCAGTATTGATTGCGTTTTGTGTCACACCAGTAATCGCGTGGACATGAGGCATTGTGTAAAATGTGGGGTGCATCTAACCCAAGCACGCCTCAAACGAGATTCGATGCGTCAAAAAGCTAATTTATTGCGTGAAGAGCGGCTGGAAGCGCTAAAGGCCAAGGAACTTCGGCAACGTGAAGAAAAATTGGAGCGTTTGCTTGATGCCTTGGATGAACCAGAGAATCACGATATGGCCATCTATCAATTACAACAGATGGGGGTGTTTGCTGTTGAAACCTTGCTTGAAACCTTACTTGAGGATGAGGATGTTGATGCCCGTTATGGTTCGGCCCGAGCCTTGGGGCAGATTATGGCCTCAAGTAAACTGAATGCCCTCGATAAGAATCGAGTCGCCACAGTCAAAGCACTGATTCAAGCTTTAGCTGACTCCGATTTGGCGGTACGCTACTGGGCGGTACAAGCGCTTGGCATGTGTAGCAGCAATCTGGCAATTACCCCATTGTCGGAGTTATTAGATGACCCACACCCAGGTGTACGGGATCAAGCCCGTCACTCTTTACAAAAAATTGGCGGTGATCGGGTTGAAAAAATCTTGGCTGAGCATAAACCAAAGAAAGGTTTTTTTGCGTGGCTGGCGGGATAACTATAATGGGGGCGAAGGGTCATAATCCTCCTTGATACCTTCTAAATCATACCGTTGAGGAAAACAATGCATGCTGAACTTGTGATGATTGGTACGGAGCTTTTGCTTGGGGAAATTGTTGACACGAATGCCACCAAATTAGGCAAGATGCTGCGCGAGATTGGGTTGGACCTTTACTACAAAACTACCGTTGGTGATAACGAAGATCGCATTACGGATGTTTTGAACTTGGCCTTGGATCGCTCGGATGTCATTATTACCTCAGGCGGTTTAGGGCCAACTGTGGATGATATGACCCGTCAGGCTGTGGCCAGAGCAACCGGTCGGGAGTTAGTCTACAGTGATGAGCTTGAAGCCCAAATTGCGGCTCGTTTTCGGGCTTTTGGTCGGGAGATGGCCGAAAATAATAAACGTCAAGCTTATATTCCTGAGGGGGCGATTCCGTTGGAGAATACTGCGGGAACCGCCCCTTGTTTTTTGAGTGATGATGTGAAGGGCCGGGGCTTTATCGTTTGTGTACCGGGCGTGCCTCGTGAGTTGGAGCATATGATGCGGGGAACGATCCTCCCGCTGTTGATTGAACGGATGGGTGGAGCCAAGGTGATGAAAGTCCGGGTGTTACGGACCTGTGCGGTCGGTGAAAGTAACATTGATCGTGGTATCGGTGACTTGATGACCACCAAAAATCCCACCGTAGGCTTGGCCGCCCACGCGGGTCAGACGGATGTACGGATTACGGCGAAAGCTGATAATGATGCCGAGGCGGATGATCTGATTGCTGATATGGAAACCAAACTACGCGAGCGATTGGGGGTGGCGATTTATGGGACAGGTGAGGAGACCGTTGCTGAGGTTGTTGGGCAATTGCTGGCTGATAAAGGGCTGCAGGTTGGGATCGTGGACACCCTGACCCAAGGTTCTTTGGTTCGGGAATTGGGCAATGTTTCATTGGGCAATGCTTCATTTGGTGCAGTAGTTTCAACCCATTTGTACAATGAAAGTTCAGCCGAGGCTTGGCAAGCCGTTGGAATAGATGGATATCCGGACTTTAAGGAGGTTTATGGGCCAAAATTAGCTCTGGATTTATCAAAGGCTGTTGCTCCGCCTGATGGTATTGGTCTGGCTTTGTTAGGGCCAATTATGGAGGATGGAGTAGCACAAACCTATCTTGCGGTTCAAGGACCAAATAACATCAAAAAGGTTGAAACATCCCGCAATTTTCAGGACACCGATTATTTACGACGGTGGCTGGTGATACAAGGTTTGGATTGGGTTCGTCGAGCCGCTTTAGGCGAGATGAATTCGCCTGTTGATTGGAATTAAGAATTGGTGAGTAGTGATAAAAGGGCTGTCGAGATCGAACAGCCCTTTTTTACGTTATCCACGGGTAGGATTGTTTTCAAATGAAACTCTGGGGGGCTTACCAATCGCATATACGTTGAAGCCCATCTCAAATAGCTTGTCGTGATCTAAAATATTTCGGCCGTCAAAGATGAAGGCAGGTTTGACCATTGTATCTTGAATTTTGGCGTAGTCTAAATCTCTATATTGCGGCCATTCGGTTAGAATAGCGATAGCGTGTGCACCTTCAGCCGCTTTGTAAGGATCAAACTCGAAAGTAACTTTGTCAGCCAATTCACCTAAATCACGTTTGGCATTGTCAATCGCGTGAGGGTCAGTGATAACAACTTGGGCACGTTCCTCTAACAAAGATCGACAAACATTCAAAGCAGGAGACTCGCGAGTGTCCCCCGTATTGGCTTTAAATGCGGCGCCAAATATGGCAATACGTTTGTTAGCAACCGTGTTGAACATTGAGGAGACGATGGTTGAAACGAAGCGGTTTTGTTGATAGTTATTCATATGAACAACTTGCTCCCAATAGGCTGCGACCTCGTGTAATCCATTGTATTCGCATAGATAAACCAAGTTCAAGATATCTTTTTGGAAACAGGAGCCGCCAAAGCCAACACTGGCTCGCAGGAAACGGGGACCAATCCGAGCGTCAGTTCCGATGGCGTGAGCCACTTCTGTGACATCAGCTTCGGTTGCTTCGCAAATTGCGGAAATAGCATTAATCGAAGAAACACGCTGGGCTAGAAAAGCATTGGCTGTCAATTTTGAAAGTTCGCTGGACCACAAATTTGTGGTAATGATACGTTCTTTGGGCACCCAGTTGGAATAGATATCCACCATATCCTGAACTGCTTTTTGACCAGACGGCGTTTCACGGCCTCCGATCAGGACGCGGTCGGGATTTTCCATATCCTGAATGGCAGTTCCCTCAGCCAGGAATTCTGGGTTGGAAATCACATCAAAATGTAGGCCACGTTCATTTGAGTTTAGAATCCGTTCCATTGCGGCAGCCGTACGTACAGGGAGGGTGCTTTTTTCAACAACGATTTTAGGGGTGGTCGAATTCTCCAAAATTTGTCGAGCTGTCTTTTCCCAATATTGAAGGTCAGCGGCTTTACCTGCCCCACGACCAAAAGTTTTTGTTGGGGTATTGACACTAACAAAGATAATGTTCGCTTCGGCGATATTTTTGTCGACTTCTGTTGAGAAGAAGAGATTACGGCCACGGGCTTCTTTGACAACTTCGTCTAAGCCAGGCTCATAAATAGGCAAATCATCTGATTGCCAGGCAGCAATTCGTTCTGCATTAATATCAACAACAACAACCCGATAATCCGGGCAATTTTTTGCAATAACGGCCATCGTGGGGCCACCCACATGGCCCGCTCCGATACAGAGAATGTTTTTCATATTAAACTCCTTTAAAAGGTCAAGGTTTTCTTGAGTCTGGCCTACCGAGGCATTTACAATTCTTTATTATAACAAACCTTTTTTGGAAAAGACAACGAAGGTTAAGAGTGTGTCACATTTGATTAAAAATTTTTATAGACATCCAATAAACGCTGGGCCGCTTTTTCCCAGGAAAATTGTTTGGCTTGATAAAAACCTCTTTCGATACATTGATTACGTAGCAGATCATCGGTACTGAGTTGATGTAAGATACCTGCCAGACTATCGATGTCGGTTGCTTTGGTTTGAAGTGCGGCATTCCCAGCAACCTCAGGAAGGCTTGAGTTGTCAGCGCACACCACGGGCGTACCACAAGCCATTGCCTCAATGACGGGGATGCCAAACCCTTCATAGTGAGAGGGATAGGCGAATATATCAGCCAAACTATAGAGTGCTGGTAAATCTTCATCTGCAACGAAGCCAATCAAATGAATACGATCGGCTACTTCTGAATCTTCCGCCGCCGCAAAAATCTCCTCATACAACCACCCTTTGCCCCCTGCTATGATGAGATGATGCGTTTCTTGAATAGGGGACTGGCTAAATGCTTTAATAAGGCCAGTAAAGTTCTTGCGGGGTTCTAAGGTGCCCAAGCCCAAAACAAATTTGCTATCGGGCAGGTTGTAACTTTTGCGGACAGCCGATTGTTTTTGCTCATTGGTGATAGGCTGAAAACGATCCTCTACCCCAGCCCCAACCACGGTAATATTGTTCGCTTCGACCTGATACAACTCGATCAAATCCTTTTTTGTGCTTTCAGAGTCCGCGAGAATGTGATCGGCTTGCGCCAAGCTACGTGGGACGACCTTCATCAACCAATTGCGTAACCCCTCAACGGCACCAGCGGGATGACGTATAAACGATAAATCGTGAACTGTGAGGAGCGTTTTTGTTTTTTTTGTTGGGGGAAGAATGAAGTTGGGGGAGTGAAAAAGATCAATCTCGGCCGTAAACCATTCAACCGGAATAGGAAGATAAAAACGATGCCAACCAATGGTCATCCATCGTTCAGATAGAGGGTAGAGTTTGTGCTGAAAGTTTGATCGATGTTTGAAATCAGCTAAATCGTCGAGAGGTGCATCTGGGGTGGCCATTAGCGTATAATGGGTGGTGGTATCTAGCTCGGCTAATGTCGTTACAAGCCCGCGTGTATAACGCCCGATACCTCCACTCTGTTTTAAGGCCGCTGTAAAATCAATTGCGATTTTCAAGAGCTGGTTTTAGAGGCCGCGATAGGTCCAGAGCCGATTGGCTCCAAAATTCCAGAAGAGAACAACCCCAATGGCCACGGCCTTGGCCGCGTTATAGCTCCACGGTTCGCCGATGTAGGGCACCAAGATACTGTCTATGCCCACAACGATGACGTTATTGATGATAAGCCCAATTAAATTGACAATAACAAATTGGGGGAGTTGTGTTCGCTTCTTGCGTTTTCGTGATTCGGGAAAGGTCCAAAGGCGATTCCAAATAAAGTTGCTTAACATAGCGACACTGACTGAAACCGTATTTGCCCACAATAAATCCCAACCCAATACACCCCTTATTAAATTGAGCAGGGTAAAATCGATAACTGCCCCTAACGCGCCTACAATGGCAAACTTCATGAAACGCTCTAATTCCTTTGGATGAGCGTTATAAAATGTGACAACGTTTTGAATCAAGCCTGCGACCCCTTTATTTGGTTGTGGTGATGGTCCTTCCGGAACCGGAATTTTGGTTGACATTGTAAATAATGGAACTTATTCCCAAGATAATAGCAATATATAAATACATACCCTGAACGTATAAGTTATCAAATAGGTTGTGAGTATGTAGATGGACTAAGATGCCAAAACAGCCAATTGCAACAGCCCGCTCGAACTTTTGACTCGAACAGATAGCATCCCATGTTACCCTAAAAGCGTAAATCCAGAAAATCAGGTAGCCAAGAATGCCAATCAGGCCAGCTTCCGCCCCAAGGTTTAAGATGTAGTTATGGGCGTGACCGAGAGGATCTAACCAGCGGCCAACAGCATAGGCAGGGTAGATGGCTGCGTAGTTGCCAAACCCGACTCCAAGCCACACATGATCACGCCACATTTCTCTGGCGGCTTGCCAATGGGCCAGACGTTCTAATGTGGCAAAATTTGAGTCTGTCACCGCAATACCTGATACATCCTGAACCGTGATGATTTCGGCTGCATCAATAAATCGCTGCAGAATTGCCCCCGAAGCTGTCTCTGTGTTTGATACTTCGAGTTGGTTTATGTTCCAATCAAACGCGCCCACAAGCCCGATTAAAGCAGCGGTTGAAACGAGAATCATCAGGATTAGACCTGGCTTTCGGCTGAGAATAATGAGCGTTGTCGCCGCAGCGATGATAAAGGCTAACCAAGCGCCACGAGATTGACTGGCGAATAGAGCGGCGAGAAGCACTGACAAGGCTGAGCCATATCCAAAAAGGTAGAAGAAGTTTAGCTGAAATTTAGAGGTTTTTGGTTTGTTTGGGGAATCAAATAGGGCAAAAAAACTGTAGATTGTGAGGCCTAGGATTAGGGGTAAGATTAACCCTAGATACCCCCCGTAGGGATTTGGTTGCGCGAATGTACCATAAGCGCGTAAAAAACGACCACCAAATAGCAAAAAACCAGGCGGCCCAACTTTAAAGATAAATTGATAGATCCCCAAGCTGGCTTGAGCAACGCCAGCCAATATTATAACAGCGGTTAACCAGCGTAATTGTTGTTTGGGCACCAGGAGAATAACTAGCAAATAAAGCAGAGTCACTTCTACCCATTTGATCGTTTCAATCAAACTATCCTTGATCGAAAGTGTGTTGAGCCAAGATAAGATGACTACGCTCAGAAAAATGAGTAATGGAATGAAAAGAGGGGCTGATTGAAATAAGCTGACCCTATTCACCTGATTGTATTTTCGCTTTAGGGAGTCGCTTAGAAACCAACTTGCCGCAATGAGCAAGAGAATAATTTCCATCAAACCAATTCGAATACCACTGACTGATAAGGCAAATAGCGAACTGAAGGGGATGACAAGTACTAGCACATAAATGCCTAAAAAAGGGAAACGAAGTAGAAAAGGGAGAGCAATAGCTCCCCCCAAAAGTACGATGGCTAATTCTATGGGTAACCAAGCTAAGGCAATCCCTATGGTTATCACAATCCCTGCCCACAATACCTGATGCAATGATACAGGAATTTTGAGCGGAGGCAGGGTCAAATTGAGAAATCGATCAAACCATAGGGTAAAGCTCATTTACACATAGTCCCGGAAGTAATCAATTGTCTGTGTCAGCCCTTCATCAAGAGTCACTCTTGGTTCCCATTCAAGAACTTTACGGGCTTTGGTAATGTCTGGTTGGCGTACTTTAGGATCGTCCTGAATCCGTGAGTCAGTTGGAGTAATATAATCGATTGAGGATGGACTATCGGTCAACTCAATCACTTTTTCTGCAAAATTTTTGATACTCATCTCCGAGGGATTACCAATGTTCACTGGCTCGTTCTCATTAGACAACAACAGACGATAAATACCGCCAACAAGGTCAGAGACAAAACAGAATGATCTGGTGCGAGTACCATCCCCGTAAACGGTGAGGGCATCTCCTCGTAAGGCTTGGGCAATAAAGTTGGGGACAACCCGGCCATCATTAAGGCGCATGCGTGGCCCATATGTGTTGAAAATTCGCACGATGCGAGTGTCTAAGTCGTGGTAGCGCTGGTAAGCCATTGTCATCGCTTCGGCGAAGCGTTTAGCTTCATCATAAACACCACGCGGCCCAATTGGGTTTACATTTCCCCAATAATCTTCATTTTGCGGATGAACCAGTGGGTCACCGTATACCTCAGAGGTTGAAGCTAATAAAAATCGGGCATTTTTGGCTTTGGCTAATCCCAATGCTTTATGGGTTCCTAACGCCCCAACTTTAAGGGTGGGAATAGGTAACTCCAAATAGTCGATAGGACTGGCCGGTGAAGCAAAATGCAGGACTGCATCCAGATGCCCCTCGATGTAGATATAATTTGTTACATCGTGTTTTATAAATAGAAAGTTTTCGTGCCCTGCTAAATGTTCAATATTATCAGTCTTGCCAGTAATGAGATTATCCATGGCAATGACATTATGTCCTTCAGCTAAAAATCGGTCACATAAATGTGATCCTAAAAAACCAGCACCGCCGGTTATCAAAACGCGCATTATTTACTCCCTGAAAGTTTTGTTTGTTCTCTCGCAAAAAGATAGGTGAGGGGTATGACATCGTAAGATGCCCTCAACCTCACCTTGGGTTATTGTAATTTGTTTGGGATAAAAAGGAAAATAGTTTCGTTGTCTGATCTATTCAGACTGGTCTTCAAAAATGGGGATTGTAAAATAGAAGGTAGCGCCATCATCGTTAGGACTATCTACCCCGATGGTTCCACCCGAAGCTTCGGCTGCTAATTTGCAGAAGGTTAAACCTAACCCGAAGCCGGGTCTTACCGCATCACGCCCAATTTTTTCGGTTAACGCTAACCGATCAAAGACATAGGGCACTTGATCAGCAGGAATACCAGTCCCTGAGTCTTCGATGTGAATGGCAATAAATTTGTCCTGCTGTGAGGCCCGCAATTTGATGACAGATTGTGAGGCTGAATACTTGATCGCATTGTCCAACAAATTTTCTATAATGCGTTGGGTGATATTGAGATCAGCATAAGCGAGAGGTAAATTATCGGCAATTTCACACTCAATCTCTAGCTGATGTAAGGCTAAATATGTGCGAATTTGCTCCAATGCCATATCAATGACGGTTTTGGTATCAAATGGCTCGCTGTACATTTCCGCATCATCATTGGCTAAACGTTGACCCTCTAATAATGTTTCAATCAGGCGTAGCATTTGATTGCCTGCTGCAACAGACCCGGTAATTAAATTTTTTGTCATATCACTAAAGTCTAAATCGGGGTCAGTTTTAAGGAAATTCAAGGTGCCTAAGATGGAGCCAAGTGGTGATTTTAAATCATGAACAACTAGACCCGTAAAGGCACTTTTTTTACTTTCTGGTCTTTGATGTTGAATATTTAGAGTTTGGGTTAACTCTTTGTTTTGTGCCCGTAAGGCCTGTTGCGTGCCAAGCAGGTCGCGATTAACAGTTAATAGGTTTGAGCTGAGTGCCTCGGCGCGTCGGCGAGTTATATGAATTTCGAGGGTTTGATTGAGGGTGGCCATGGTGTGGAGGGGGTGGAACGGGAGAGTTAGATACCCATCACAATACACTTGAATTTCTGGGCTGATATCCTGTTTTGAGCTGATAATCAGCATAAGAATTGTGTTTGGGGCGAAATCTTTAGCCTGCCAAATAATATCTTTGATAATGGCGTTGGGTTTGTGATAATCCAAAATTAGGGCTGCGTGAGGAATTGACTTTGTGATTTGTAAAGCTTGAGATAAGGTGCCTGGGGTGCGCACCCCAAAGCCATTCAGGCGTAATAAGCTGGCCAGACTCATCGTAATCTCGGAGTCTGTTCCCCCAATAATGACACTTGGCCCTGAAGGAATGGTATCAACCTGGTCAGGCATAAGAAGCCGTTTAACCACACGAACAAAGCGCGGTAGGTCAATCGGTTTAGGGAGCGCCGCATCATACTGTAATACGCGCCATTCAGCATCAGGGGTTGGTCGCCACGCTTGATTTTTTGGGGGAATATTGAGAGCACTCGTAACCAGAATGGGGATATCCGCTGTTTCTTGAGAGGCGCGTAATTTGTGCCATACTTCATAGCCATCCAAACCTGCCAGGAGTACATCAGAAACGATGAGATCGGGCGAACTCATTGTTGCCAATCGTAGGGCAGCAATCCCATCGGCGGCGACAAAAACTTTGTAGCCTTCTCGTTGTAAAACGGTCTGTAGTTGTTCAAGGGTTTCGGCGTCTTCATCCATCAATAAGATGGAGGGTTGGTCACTCATAAGATATTATTCCCCTTTTAGTTGTTCTTCAATCGTAATCGGTACAAAGGTAGCGGTTGGCTCCGGATCGGTGGCGTTTGTCTGGGTCGGTGTCACCGTGATTGTGACGTTGTTCGTCTCACTAAATTCAACCGTTGGCGTTATAGTCACAGTTGATGTCAACGCTACACTGGCTGTAATTGTGTTTGTATTGGTAATCAGGGTTGCCCCTATAACCCATTGCGGTAACGTTGCTTGAGCATCTGAGGTTAGCTGGCGCGGTGGGCTTCCTGCACTACTGGTCAGAAAAAGATTATTGTTGTTGACAAACAAAATTTGGTCACTGTCAGGTGCCCAGACCATCTCGGGAAAACGTACACCGGTTTCGTTGAGTAACGGAAAAACACGTCGCTTGTTGCTTCCATCCCAATCAATCAGATTGAGAACATAACGACTGTTTACCGAATTTAAAGGAAGTTCTGCTTCCCCAAAGACGATCCCCTCCGGCCCCCAACGCGGATTTGACCACATCCCAACTTGGTCAACCACCTTGGCCGCAATTTGCCCATCTCGATTAAATAACCACAGGTCAAAAACCTGACTTTCCTCAGCGGATTCAGCTCCGATGGGATCACCGTGAATGGTGGCTGCAATAAAATTGCTGTCAGGCGACCAGGTAAGCTGTGGAACCCATACCCATTCGCTAAAGGTTTGCAAGGGGGCAAAATCAGCAATGGGTGTCAACAAGGTCGTGCTTAATGTGGTTGTGTCGGTTAACGTCGTTAAATCAATCACCCCGATTTGGTCTGGTCGGGCATATGCTAAATATTGTCCATTGGGAGACCATGTAAATGTAGTTCCCCACCAAGGGTAAAGCCCTTGGGTATTGGCCGATAAAATCTGACGCGGCTCTTCAGCTTTATCATCATCAGCGTTATCTGAAACAGTTAATAACCACAAATCATTGTTCGCCCGCCAGCCTGGTGGTGTGATTGATCTTTTAGCTGTACTATAAGCCAAAATGTTTTGTGATGTATCAGGTGACCATTCTGCAGTCAAAATACCTTCAATCTCCAATTTTGTAGGAGGCTCCCCCACAATCGTGGTTGGTGCTATCCACAACTCGTTCAGGGGAAGTTCGACTTCATTGGTTACCTCGCGGGTATAGGCCAATTGACGACCATCCGGTGATAGGCTGAAGACGCGACCGTCCAAATCACCTTCAGTTGTTAAAGCCCGCCGGCTGCCTGTATTTTCACGCATTAACCAAGCATTTCCATTGGATAAATAGGCAATTGTGCCGGCAAATTCAGTGGGTGGAAGCTCACCTTGTGGCCCAACAATGAGAATTTCAGGGGCGGCTTCAATAATAACCTCCCTGGAAATTTGTTGGCGATTTGTCTCCACACCATCCTCAAATGTAACCCGAACTGAAATTTCATCCTCCCCATTTACCCCCAACTGCGCAATCCGAGTTTCACCTGGTTGCAGGGCTTCATTGACAACTGTTTGTCGTTCAAAGGGGACAAGTTCACGATGTGTTTCCACTTCTTCAGTGACACGGGTGACGACAATGACGAGGCCAGGCTCAAGTTGTACATAGAGATCAGGGGAAACCTTATCCAATGGTTCTAAAATAATCGTCGCTTCATCAAGGGCTTCACGAACTGTCGTGACTTCAGTGCTGAGCGCCTGTCTTCGTCCATCCACTTCAATAAACACTTGGTTAGGCTGGGGCTGACAGGCCCCTAGAAAAATGGCAGCAGCAATAATCCACCAACTGATATCAAGCAATGGATTTGACCTAAGACAACAATCTGGCTTTGAGAAAAATTTATTATAAATAGCCGCCATGCCCCAATGCTATCAAATCTTGTCGCGTTAAATGTTCGCCTGTAGCTAACCTTGGTAAAACCATATCAACCACGTTATATTTTTTACTTCGGGCACACCCAGGGGTGCCAACAATTGGGGTTTGGCCGTGATAGGCAAGGAGTAAAAGATTGCCAGGTTCAACCGGAACCCCGTGATGAATAAGTTCTCCTCCTGCGGTTACAATCGCTTGCGGGGTAATGTCATCGATGTCCATGATAGATGTTTCGCCAGCAATTAGAATCATTTCGGCTTGATTATCTAATGCTTGTTGAATCGCCCCGCAAATTTCCTCGACATTTTCAGAGACATAAGGTCCAGAAACCAGTTCGACCCCATAAGTTTCAAGACGATTTTGTAGCGCAGGTGTAAAGCCGTTGATGACTTTTTCTCGAGCGTTGTCACTACCTGTTGTAATCAGAGTCGCTTTTCTCATAGAAAATGGGTTAATCTTTATTAAGGAAGGGTTCTCTCTTAGAATAGTTTCGGCTGTCGTCAAGTCAGTTTCAGGAACACTGTAGGGAATGATTTTTATCGTACCAACTAATGTTTTTGATTGCACTTGAGAGTTGTGTAATTTTGTTGCTAGGGTGATGCCTGGAATGTTGTTGAATGTTTGTAAGATGTCGTAATTTACATTTAACATCCCTGCTTTTGTCGCAATCAGGTTTACGCGCCCTGTTGTAGCTGTGGAAACATTCAAATAATCGTGTTTTAAGTATTGCCCTAACCGATGAGCCGCCTCGTTTTCAGCGATATCCCCCGCTTCTATGATGGCTACATAGATGGTGCTTTTTTCGAGAGTTTGTAGCGTTTCTATATCAGGTGTGGTTAGGAGGTGGCCTTTCTTCAAGATTCTGCGGCCATTGCTATCAGCTTGGTTATGGAGCAGTATATGGCCAATGGCTTCGTTTATGGGGACATTTTTGACGATCATAGCATCACTTTACGTGAAATTTTCTATACTCAGTCGTTCGCTGTCAGATAGTGGATCAATTTAAGAGCTACATTTAGATGCCCACCTTTTAGGTGCACATCTCTTAGATACACATCTCTCAATACAGTGAGCTACTGAAAATTATACCATAAGTTAACAAGCCGGGGCAAAGGTATTTTTTGCCCACTCACTGCAGATCCTTTGGCAGCATTCGGGCTTGAATGCTGATGCCAACGGCAATGAGCACGACAAATAAAATGCCTGTAATGAGCGGCGAAAAATTTGTTGATTGAACAATCAAAATCGCCCCAGCTAAAGCTGATAACACAATCAGGGCCGGTTCTAACAAGGAGAGGGCCAATACCACCCCGACAATTGCTCCAATAATAAATAACAGCCAAGCCCACTCTCCTAAACCTAACCCAAAAATGTCGAATAGCGACACCATTCCATAGCCACCCAAAATAAGCCCAACGATGGCTACCGCTAGGCGTTGGATAAAGACGGCCAAGACCGCCCCAATAACACCGGCAATTATCGCTATGACGAGAATGAGCCAATCTGGTTGATCTCCAGCCGATTGCGCTACCAAAGTTAACCCAAAGATAAAGCCAGCCACAGCAGTCGCTAACCAAAATAGTCTTCGCCCCAAAGTTAGGACGGCAATGCCGACGAGGATGGTGAAGACGCGAATACCAAAGCTATCAGTAAGAATTTCATCGATCATTTGTGTGTTATCCGACCTCTCAATGAAATGAATACTCAACATAAACCATTATAAATCATTCTACCCAAGATATAGCTGACAACAAACTCCAAAAACTCTATTGACACGATTTTCGACTTAAGGTATACTGTTGTGCAATATGAAATAGTGTTGCGTATTACGCAACAAAATTACTTGAACGCCTATGTCTCAAAAACAACAATCAGAGGCGATTGTACAATCCGTACAGCGAGCCGCTTCACTGTTATGGTGTTTTACAAAGCACGACTCTGAGCTTGGGGTTACGACCTTGAGTGAGGAGTTAGGACTACATAAGAGTACCGTTTCCCGCCTACTTTCAACCTTGCAACATGAAAATTTGGTTGAACAAAATCCAGAAACGGGTAAATATCGCTTGGGCTTGGGTTTGGTCACCTTGGCGGGGATTGTGTTGGATCGGGTTGATTTGCGTGATGTGTCATACCCATTTGCTCGGGATCTGGCTGAATTGACCCAAGAGACCGTGAATGTTGTTGTTTTGAGTGGCAGCGAATGTATGAATGTTGGGGGAGCTGATAGCCCTCGACCAATTCAATATGTTGGTCGGATTGGCCGACGTACACCAGCACATTGCACCTCAGCAGGTAAGGTATTATTGGCTTATCTTCCAGCTGATCAACGGTCAAAAATTTTGCCGGAAGCCCTTCCTCAATTTACAGACGATACCATCATCGATCATTCAATATTACAGCAGGCGTTGATCGAAACCCGAGAACGAGGGTATGCGATTACCCACCAGGAACATCAAGAAGGATTGAGCGCCTTGGCCGCCCCAATTTTTAATCACGAGACTCGCGTTGTGGCTGCCGTGGCTGTCTCGGGGCCAAGCTATCGGCTATCCGATGCGCAGTTGCAGCAATTTATTGGTCCCATCCAAGATACAGCCCGTGATATCTCGCTTCAATTGGGGTGTGTTTCCGTCCAGAAGCAATACCAGGTTATGGTTTAGCTCATTTCTACTTCTAAATCATAGCTTTTATTGAATCCTATTTTTCAGAAAAGGTGTCAAAGATGACAATTCGTTTTGCATCATTTTTAGGTGATAATGCGCTTGAGTTTTATCGCCAGATTGTGGATTATTTAGGCACAGCCACTGGGCTTGAGATTGACTTCGTGGCTGATCTGACTCCAATAGAACAAGAAGCGATGGTGCAGCGTGAAGAAATTCAAGTTGTTTTTACCTGTGGCTTACCATATGTGCACAAAGCTGATCAAACGCCATCACGCCTCAAGGCGATGGTCGCACCAGTGCTTGAGGACCAGCGCTATGATAATCAGCCTGTCTATTATTCTGACGTAATTGTTCGCGCAGACTCAGCATTTCAGAGTCTTGATGACCTACAAGGAACAACATTTGCCTTTAATGAGGTCCATTCATTGTCTGGTTATGTTTCAATGTGTCATCATCTCTTCACCAAAAACGAGTCGTTTGACTTTTTTGATGTGTGGTTAAAATCGGGAGCACATGCAGTCTCGATGGATTGGGTCGAGCAGGGTCGCGTGGATGCTGCCGCTGTTGATAGTGTTGTATTATCAATGGAAGTCGCCCAGCATCCGGAACGAGCCAACGTCTTTCGCGTCGTTGAACATATTGGCCCTTGCCCAATGCCCCCTGTTGCTGCCGTCGCTGGTCTGGACCGCCGTATTCGGCAACAGCTTACCCAAGCATTGGCAACAATGCATCTTAAGTCAGCAGGTCGCACCATTTTGTATCAAGGGGGCGTCAAGCAGTTTACTGCCGTACAGGATCGAGATTATGATCCTATTCGACATATCGTACAGGATTTGCGGGAATCCCGTATGATCGATTTTCAGTAATCGTTTGTAATTGTAATTTACCTCAGTTTTCAACTCAGATGACCTTGCTGTCGTCGATGAGTTGAACCTAATGAAATACAACAGAATAGTGAGAAGCGCAGGGGATGTCCCTGCTTTTTCGAGTTACTAACCCCATCGTTTCAATTACTTAATTTCAAGATAATTTTAGGAGGATTTAATGAAAAACAATGCTGGACTGCTGAAGGCGACCGAAATGGTTATGGAGCGACCGTTTACAAACCCGGCGGCTTCAGTGCAGGATTTGATGATTTTGGAATACATGTTGAGCAGTTTACGTCAACTTCTCTTAGACCATCAAATCAAGCCGATGGATGAAACGGGCTTGTTCAATTTGCAGGTGTCGGAATTAGATCAGCGTTACCATCGCGTGGTGATTTCACAGCCAGAACAATTATTGTCATCTGACCATCTTACTGTGGTGGGTTTTTGTGGACAAAAGCGTCCCGGTGCCAATTCAGAATCAGTTGATATGGTTGATGACGCCCTCGTGGCTGAACTCCCGCAACATCCCAATTTGTTGAGCTACAGTACCTTGCGATTGCCCTGCGGAAACAGTAGCAATTTGGTCGTGTTTGCCAAACCGGAAGGCCTTGGTCATTGGGCCAAAAGCATGACTCATGCTCAGGCCGTTTATCTGGCCCCATCCTTTTATCAATCTATTCGACTTCACAATGCAACGCTGGCTGGAGGGATCTTCTCTGGGCAAAAAATAAAGTTGCAACGAACCAAATATTTTTCGTATGAAGCCGAACAGACTTGGATGGCGGTGCGAGAGCTACAACCGACAGCCATTTGACCAAACCTCCGAAAGCCTCTATCTTTTCTTTCACATTTGATAAGGTATACGGAAAAGATATGAGAGAGGAATTGCGGCTTCGTCGTAAGTGGACGTTTCGAGCACACAACAAGCAACTTATTTTGATTAAAAAGTCGATTGAACGCCCTGCTCACGTGTTCATGAAGGCGTTTATCTGGGCCTTATATTTGCCCGAGTATCCAACGGCGACAGTCGAAATTCATATTGGGGATCGATACAAACCCGATGTGGTCGCCCTTAACGCGCAAGGACATCCTCAGTTCTGGGGTGAAGCAGGGCATATTAGTTCCAAAAAAATTCAGTCGTTGGTTCGGCGCTATCGTGATACCCATTTTGTGGTTGCCAAATGGGGTACCTCGCTCAGGCCCTTTGAAAAGATTGTTTCAATGGTACTGGCTGTTTATGATCGCGAGGTCCCCTTTGATTTAATTAACTTTTCGGAAGATAGTGTCGAGCGTTTTATTGATGGACAAGGGTATATTCAGTTGACATTTGATGACATTGAATGGGTTCGGCTTTCATAAAGATGCCAGTGCTGCTCAATAACCTGAATTGCTTGTTTGATCCCATCTTCATTTTGAAGATGTTGACCTAATATAGCAGCCCGATGTTGCATTTCCTTATCTTGAATGACCTGCTCAATCGCAGCTTGTAATTTTTGTGTCGTGAGATTTTGATAAAGCACTGGTTTGGGGCCGACGCCTAAAGCCGCCACGCGATTACCCCAAAAGGGTTGATCGGCAAAGAAGGGGATGACGATTGAGGGCACACCGGCTCTTAAACCAGCGGCGGTCGTGCCCGCCCCGCCATGATGGATCACCCCGGCCATTTTTGGAAACAGCCAACTATGCGGTACAGACTCGATCATAAAGACATTTGCCGGGATATCGATGGTTTTGCCTAAATTTCCCCACCCTCCTAATAAAATACCGCGCTGCCCACTCTCCTTTAGGGCGGATATGGTGATCTTAGTCAATTTTTCTGGATCGCGACTGGTCATACTGCCAAAGCCGATGTAAATTGGTGGAGGTCCATTTGCCAAAAACTGATCTAAGGCTGGCGGTGGTGTCCAATCGTTCGTGCTATCTAAAAACCAGTATCCGGTTGGATTGATCCAGGCTGGCCAGTCCGGTGGTTTCGGGACAACGTGTGGGCTAAAGCCGTAGATGATGGGGAGCTTTGCCCGATAAAAGCGATTGAATGGTCCGTTGAAAGGAAGCGGCGATAGTCCTAGCATCTCCTTACGCCATTGGTTGACAATGGACCGAAATGGATGCCAACTCAGTTGCTCACTGAAATAATAGGTGAACCGATTGTAGATGCCGCCTAATGGCAGCGGTGGGGTGATGAAGCTAGCAAATTGTGCGGTCCGACTGAGTGGTTGTAGCCAGGCCCCCATACAAGGAATATTTAATTTTTCGGCAATAGAAAACCCGGCATTGCCCAATGCTGAGAAAAGAATCAAGTCGGTGTCTTGGCAAGCATACCAAGAATCCTCCAATGATTGCCGGAGCAGGGGCTTCACCAAAACGCGCAGTCGCTGAATTAACTTAAGCGGATTTTTCCCGCTCTCCAGCCACAACTTGCCCATTTCACCTTCTAGTAACTCTTTGGGATTGCCCGCCACTGGGGCAAAGTCAAGTCCATACTGAGTGATAAATGGCTTATACTCGGTGTGGGTGGCGAGGCGTACCCGATACCCTGCTGTGTGCAACCCAACCCCCAAAGCCATGTATGGTTGTATATCGCCCCGTGAGCCGAGCGTTAAGATGGTGATGTGTTTACTCAAATTAGTTTCTCCCAAATTCTGTGGCTCTGTCACAAAATCAAACCCTATCTCGTCTCCTTTCTAGTGCCTAACCAATCATTTATTGGCAATTGGCTAGAAGTCAGAACATACAGGGTCTTCCCATTTGATTCTAGCTTGTCCAGGTTAGGATATGGCAATCAAATAATAATCCAAATTTTTGGGTGCTCTATTTGAAAAGTTTCAATCTTTAAGGAGACAATCTTATGAATACACAAATGCAATCAGTTGATACCATTATTGTGGGGGGTGGTTTGGCCGGGTTGGCAGCCGCTGCCTATCTAAGTAAAGCTGGCCGATCTGTGATGCTCTTTGAGCAGTCGCAGCACCTGGGCGGGCGGGCAATGACCCAAACACAGGGTGGATTTCGCTTTAACCTTGGTCCCCACGCGCTTTACAAGGGAGGCGCAGCTGCAGAGGTGCTACAAGAATTGGGTGTCCCTTTTCAAGGGGGAACGCCAGTAACGAATGGGTATGCGATTTATCAGGGCAAGCGATATACCTTTCCCTACAATCCAGCCACATTGCTGCGAACAGGCTTTTTAGGTGTTCGGGCTAAATTTGAGATGGTGGGTTTCTTGGCTAAATTGCCAAAAATCGATCCCAAAACTGCGCTTGGTCTTGCCGTAGATGAATGGGTGCCACAACAGCTTCAGCACCCAGAAGCCCAGCAGTTATTGAAGGCGTTTATCAGATTGTCAACGTATGCAGCCGACTCCCGCTCAATGAGTGCGGCGGCTGCTTTGGCTCAACTGCAGGTGGGATTGAGTGGGGTTTGGTATTTGGATGGGGGCTGGCAAACGCTGGTAGATGGGATACGTTCAGTCGCTACGTCAGGACAACTGGAAATTTTAGCCCAGGCGAAGGTCACTAAAATTGAGCCAAAGCAGAGTGGGCTACAAGCTGTTCAGTTGGCAGATGGCCGACAATTCTTTGCCGCAAATGTTATTATCGCTGCGTCACCAAAAGTGACCAGTGATCTTTTGGCGGACCAACCCCAAACGCCTGTCGATCAATGGATGCAGGCGGCTCAACCCATCTATGCCGCATGTTTGGATGTGGCTTTATCAGCGTTTCCATATCCCAAAAAGACATTTGCTTTGGGAATTGATCAGCCGCTTTATCTCTCGGTTCATTCAGCCGTCGCCAATTTAGCTCCAGCCATAGGTGCGATGATCCACGTGGCAAAATATTTGCAAACTGATGATAAGACAGAGGCAACGGAAAATCGCCAAGAGCTTGAACAGATGCTAGATTTGATTAAGCCAGGGTGGCGAAAATCGGTGGTTGAAGCGAGATTTTTACCCCATCTGACCGTGTCCCACGCAGTGACTGCGGTGAGTTCGGACGTATTGATTGATCGACCAGGCCCAGCCATTCCAGGATTACCAAACGTGTATGTGGTAGGAGATTGGGTAGGTTCAACCGGGATGTTGCTGGATGCCAGTCTTGCCTCTGCTCGACAGGCAGCTACTCTGATTTTAGAGAGACCTACAATGGCTATTCCAGAAATGATGCTACTGGCTGAAAACAGTGTGATTGCTGCATAATGAGATGATTATTTATGAGCGACTCGTTATAAATATCAACGGGTCGCTCAATTAAAGGTGAGGATATGATGAAACAATTAGATGTATTTGATACCCATCGCTCCCTGTTGTTTTCTGTTGCTTATCGTATGTTGGGCAGTGTGATGGAAGCAGAAGATATGGTGCAGGAGACATTTATTCGATGGCAAAAGGTGAACGAAGCAGAGGTTGACTCGGTTAAATCATATCTAACGACCATTGTTACCCGCTTATGCCTAGATCATTTACGTTCCGCTCGGGCTCGGCGGGAAACGTATGTTGGCCCCTGGCTACCTGAACCTCTGGTGACCGAGCAAGCCCCTGATGCTGCTGAACACGCCGCTTTGGCTGACTCGCTCTCGATGGCCTTTTTAGTCTTACTTGAACGATTAACCCCTACTGAACGGGCGGTGTTTTTGTTGCGGGAGGTGTTTGATTATAGCTATGCTGAAATTGCGACGATTGTTGATAAAAGTGAAGCTAACTGTCGTCAGATGATTCGTCGCGCCCGACAACATATCGCAAATAACCGGCCCCGATTTGAGGCGAGTGTTGATGATCAACAACAACTGGTCGTTCAATTTATGGAAACCTGTGCCAATGGGGACCTGCCTGGTCTAATGAATCTGTTAGCAGAGGATATCACCTTGTGGTCAGATGGAGGTGGTCAGGTACACGCAGCACGTAAACCAATTTATGGGGCATCGCGAGTCGCTCGGTTTTTGCTAGGGATTTCTAAAAAGAGACCGGCTCGCTTTTTTGTCCGTGTCGCCCAAGTTAATCATCAACCAGGGCTGATTAGTTATGTTGATGATCAGCCCTTTGGTGTGTTTGTGTTTGACATTAACGATGGGTGTATTCAAGCGATCCGAAGCATTGTCAACCCAGATAAGTTGGCTCAAATTCCGCCTTTGGGCTGAAGATAGGGCCTTCCCCATTTTTGCTTCTTGCCCCAGCCCAAATTCACCTTGATGTTGATAATGAAAATAGGGTTGGAATATGAGTGAAATCAGACGAAAATAGGTCATTTTTGGGCGTAACTTTTCTGTGAGTAACGGGTTTTATCAAAACACATAAGATTTATTTTGACAAAATTATGATTTTTAAGGTGGAAATAGGTTAGAAAATGAAAATTTGTCAAATTACCCCTTCCATTCTTAAAGAATTAATGATATAATATTAATGTAGTGCCACGCTTTAAACATTAAAGTCCATATCAAAACTTCAAAATTTTTGAAATTTGGGGCGGACAACCCAATTTTTGGCAAAATAATCAGCTTGCCTAGACGCAATATTCTTGGAAAGGATGCAATCATGCAATTACCAACTGTGTTTAACTTCCCACAATCTTCTTTACCCCCAATGCATTTGTGGCCTCGCTTTGTCAAAAGAACCTTATTAGGATTGGCAATTTTGGCTGTCATTACCGCTTATGTTTTCTTAGCTGGCGGTGTTGTTGCGGTTTTTGCTGTGATGGCTGAAACATTTAATCTCTAATCAGATTTAAGTCTAATCAGTCTCCAAGAAGTTAACGAAACTGATAATTTTGCCCTGCGTATAAAAATATGAACCTAAAAAGGCGCTGCTCAATTGCAGCGCCTTTTTGATTTTAAGAAATTTGTAGGAATTTTTAGACTGTTCTTGGATATTTTTTAGTCCCTTCGGGGTCTACTTCCTCAATCTTTTCCTTTTTTATTGCGCCAAATTCTTGGTAATTTTCTCGAGCTTGATTAAGACTAATCCCATTGCCGCCAGTTGGGTCATCATGCATTGTTTCCTGAACAGGATCGCTGTTCCAGCCGCATACTGAACAATTGTCCCAATCCCCTCGAACCTCAAAGGTGTGATAGCCACAAACTGGGCAGGGGAGCCAGGTCGGTAACTCACCTTCAACCGCATTTACTTGAAGGCCAACCTCATTGACTAGGTATGTCTGCAGATATTCATTGGTTGCCCCTCGAAACGGGCGTTGCATCTTATCCAAAAGAACCGGCCGATAAATTGGATTACCTGGCTTCAAATCCGCTGGTGGTTCGTGAGTTTCCCATTGAATAACAGCGGTCAAATTTAATTTTTCACGCAAACTTGGTTTCAGTGGTTCTCCAAAAAACTCAATGATTAACTCCAAGGCATCTTCGCGTGATAATTTTTTCAATTTATGCCAGGCAATTTTTTCCAAAGCCTCTTCACGGTGCATTTTTACACTCTCCTGATGGATCCAGCTCTGACAGCTATCTTAAGATTATGGTAACATATTCTTAAGCGGTTGGCAATGGATTTGGGTTATACAAGGCAGAATATCACTGGATGATGACATCCAGACCAGGCTCAAACCGTTCCCAATCGCCGTTTGGACCTTGGCACTCTGACTGTGTTGAAAAACAGATCGAAAGCCACATTTTGTGATTTCCTGGGGCGGGAAATGCCAGCCCATCCTCGTGAGTAAAGGTGCCATTGATTGTTGCATTACTCCAACTCGTTTGGAACTGCCCTGTACTGGTAGTCAGACCTAAAATTCCAAATGGTTTCTGCCCTGCATCCACATAAGTTGCCTCAATCCGCACAAACACTTTTTCGCCGACTCCATACGTATTACGGCCATCACGGAAGGTGATCTGGCCAAGAACCCCATTTGGGCCAACAACTGGCCCGGCTGGCTCTGGTACGGGTGTATCGGTGGGTGGTGGGGGTGGCGGCTGGGTTGGTGCGGGAACGGGGGTATCCGTCGGTGGTACTGGTGTCGGCTCAGCTTCTTCCTCGGCAGCCCCTTCCTCTAAGTTATCCGCCTCATTTTCTGTGCTTTCTGCCACTGCCTCCTCTTGTACTGGGACTGGTGTTTCAGTTGGTGGGATTGGTGTCGGTGTTGGCACAGGTGTATCCGTCGGTGGAATAACCAGTAAGGTTGGCTCTGCAGTTGCCGTAAATGTCGGGAATGGCGTGCGTGATGGTACGATACTAATATTCCCGCTTTCATCACCCGTAAATCGAGACAGGGCGGCACAGGAAATTGTTGATATTGTCAGAATTATAATAAAGATGGCTGTAAATTTTTCAGCTTGATTAAATTTCAAAGCATTATCTCCATAAAACATACAAACATACACAAAATTCCGGTGGAGCAGTCTATCACGAAGCGAATGAAGTGCCAAATAGATTTAAGTGACTGACGTAGTGATAACTTTCTCAATGGTTCAGGAAACAAGTAATTTTGTTTGGTTTTCTATGTCCAAGTCGGTAGGTTCTATATATATTCTTGCTAAAAAACCTGGACCAAATAGCTAGACGGGATTGGTACTAAGTTCCCTAAAAAATGATTGAAATTGTCTAGATAATAACCTATACTTTTGTTATCAATCAATGATCCCCCGTAGCTCAGTGGATAGAGCAACGGCTTCCGAAGCCGTGTGCGGATGTTCGAATCATTCCGGGGGTGCTAACAAAAACGACCTCTAAAAAATGAGGTCGTTTTTTGCTTTAAAGCTCTTCTAACGCTCGCTTCTGTTTTTCTTAAAAATAGGTCATAGAATTCTAATAAATTTTAAGTTTTTACCTGAATCAAACTTGATTCAAACCTTTGTATGTTAAGATATATCGGTACGTTTGACCTAGCAGAGGTGATGATGTCATCCCGCAATAGTACGCTCCAACTACTTTTCTTTACAATTGATATTCTGTTAACCTTGGTAATGTTGAATGTAGCCAAACTGCTACGGGAACAGCTCCCTCTAGGCATCATTCTGACCGACCCGCTTAAATTTAGCCCTTGGTTATTCTTAATTGTTCCTATTATTTGGGGGGTAGTTTTTACCGCTTTGGGAGTATATACAACCACGCCAACGCTAAAATGGCGCGGTAATTTGTCGTTGGTGTGGACCGCAATAATCGGCGCTGCTTTAATTTTTGCTGGGGTAGCTTACCTTTTATTTCGTGAGTTGTCTCGATTTCTTTTCTTCTACTTTCTGATTTTAGATTTAGTTGCATTAAGTGGCTGGCGATTGGTGTTGCCAAAATTACCGGGCATTTCAAGCCGGTTACATCGATTTAACCGGCGTCGTGTCTTAATTGTAGGAACAGGCGTGCTCGGTCAAACGCTGGCGGAAGCGATGACTAAATCCCCGCAAACACAACTTGTCCCAGTTGGGTTTGCGGATGATATACACCATAATGACGAACTTGAGACTAATCTGCCGATATTGGGCACATTGGATCAGGTGCCTGAGCTAACAGAAACCTATGAAATTGACGAGGTAATTTTTACGCTTTCACCTGAAGAGCAGATTCAACTTCGGCCCTTGATTATGTCGCTGTACAAATTGCCTGTTAATTTGCGACTTGTCCCAGATATCTTTGATCTTGTGGTGGCTCAGGCGACCATTGAGGATTTTGCTGGGGTTCCCTTAGTTGGTCTGCGTGAACCAGCCATTCAAGGGGTACCCCGTTTGATAAAGCGTGTTTTTGATATCGTTGTCAGCCTCATCTTGCTTATTTTGCTTTTGCCAATCACGCTATTGATTGGCCTGTTTATCAAACTGGGATCGCCTGGCCCGATTTTTTTCCAACAAGAACGGGTGGCTGAGGGCGGACGTCTGTTCAAGATGTACAAATTTCGTTCAATGGTGCAAGATGCACATTTAGCCCAAACCGAATTGGTTGATATCTCAAATGATGGCTTGCCTAGATTTATGAAGAAACCTGATGATCCACGAATTACCGACATTGGAGCGATTCTACGCCGAACCAGCTTAGATGAATTACCCCAACTATTTAATGTACTCAAGGGCGATATGAGCCTGGTTGGCCCTCGACCTGAGCTACCTGGTGTGGTTGATCGTTATGAATGGTGGCAACGAAAACGATTTGCTGTGCCACAGGGGATGACGGGGTGGTGGCAGGTTAATGGACGAATGGACCGAGCTGATCCACTGTTGCGTAATGAAGATGACCTGTTTTACATCAAGAATTATTCACTATGGCTAGATTTACGTATCTTGTGGAAGACAGTTTTGGCTGTCATTCGAGGTGAAGGGGCCTATTAATTGTGATGAGGTCTACTCAACCGAAATCAAAACCATTTCATCAATATTTGCGTCAGATTTTTATTGGCATTTTGCTGGCTGGTGGCTTGTTATGGTGGGCTGGCAGAGGCCTTGCTTTCAACGAGGTGGTTGATATACTCTCTTCTGTCTCACTTAGCTGGATCTGTTTTTCATTGATGTGTGCCGTTGGGGTGGCCATTGCTAAGACAATACGCTGGCAAAGTCTATATGGTCCATATAGAAATGAAGTTACATTTTATACGTTATTCACAGCACTTATGTCCGCCCAGGTTTTGAATGTGATGGTTCCCCTTCGTATCGGAGAAGTCGTGCGGGCGGGATTGATGCGTCAAAATGGTCAGCCGATAAGTCGCACTTTGGGGACCATTGTCGTTGAAAAAATGATCGATTTATGGGTCGTAGTAATTTTGGCGATGAGTCTGTTGTTACTGACAACTTTACCGCAATGGTTGCGGGAGACAACAACGGGCACTTTGTTAGTGGCTGTCGTTGTGCTTCTTGCTTTACTCGCCGCCTACCACTGGCGGGAAGATTTGATACAAATTTTGGATAGGGTGATGTCTGGAGTTCGAGTTATTCCTGAGCAGATGAAACGTAAAGTTTTACAAATTGCCCAGTCATTTTTCGAGACCTTAACCACATTCACAAACTGGTCAATTTTCTTGCCAGTCATCGGCTGGACTATCTGCGTGTGGCTTTTATCTGTGGCAACGGTTATGGCGCTATTTTTAGCATTTCACCTGTCATTCGCAATATTGATGGGCTTAATGCTGACAGTTGCGATTAGTTTTGGAAACATTACACCGGTCCCTGGAATGGTTGGGGTAATTCAAGCAATTACCGTGGCCATTTTAGGCCAATTTGATATTGCTCAAAGTACGGCGTTTGGCATTGGATTAGTCTTGAATATTGCAATGGTAGGGCCGTTACTCTTACTTGGCGGGTGGGCCTTGTCGGTACGAGCGTCGGCAATTTTTAATTTATTTTCTAACCCTGAAGGTGTAAGACAGGCTTGATGTCAGAAACGGTTTCTATAATTATTCCAGTATTTAACGGCGCAGAAACATTACCCAACTGTCTAAATGCCCTGCAGCAGCAAACCCATCCGCCAGATGAAATTATCGTGGTCGATGATGGGTCAACAGACGGGACAACGATGATCGCAAAAGAGTATGGCGTTACTATTTTGCAACAGATAAATTCGGGGCCAGCCGCAGCGCGAAACCGAGGGGCGGCGGCTTCTCAAGGCACCCTTTTGCTATTTACCGACACGGATTGTGTGCCGGTTAAGCAATGGGTTGAGGCCTTTGTGGCGGTGTTTAGTGATCCCACTGTGGTTGGGGCAAAGGGAACATATCTCACCCAACAGCCTGAATTGACGGCACGCTTTGTTCAACAGGAGTATCAAGATCGATATGATCGGATGGAGGGGCAGCCACAGATAGATTTTGTAGATACCTACTCAGCTGCCTATCGTCGGGATATATTTTTGCAGACAGGTGGATTTGATACGACGTTTCCGACCGCCTCGGTTGAAGATCAAGAGTTTTCATTTCGTTTAGCTGGGCAAGGATACCGTTTGGTTTATGTCCCTCAAGCAACAGTATTTCATCAGCATAATCGATCGTTTTTGGCGTATGCAAAACGAAAATATTGGATTGGTTATTGGAAATCCTTAGTCACCCAACGGTATCCTGCCAAACTGGCCCAAGATTCACATACCCCACAGATATTAAAAGTCCAATTGGGCTTGGCTGTCCTGGGTAGTGTCCTACTTGGGATAAGTGGGTTTCGGCGGGAAAAACTGTGGCAATGGGGTGGAGGCTTGGCTTGGCTCGGGCTGCTATTGAGTGGTTGGGGGCTTTATCGCAAGATTTGGCAGCGTGACTCAGCCGTTTTGTGGCTTGCCCCCTTTATGATTTTTATTCGAGCGTTTGCTTTGGCTAGTGGCTTTGTACTTGGTAACATACGATTTCGACTGTTACGCTAGAATTTCTTCGCAACAGGTTATTGAGACGAAGCTAACTATTCACTCAAATGACAAACTATACTTGACATATCTTGAATGTTTATTGATGAATATACAGTTGGGGAAGAATGATGAATAGAGAACACCAAACGAAATTAGGATACCTTCTACTGACATTAGGCTGTATGGCTGTAGTAGTTGTGGCTCTGTTCTCAGGTGGTTACCAAGTGAGTTGGGCCGCGCCAGGACAGTCGCCAAATCAACAGACTGTGCCACCTCGACCTACCTCAACAAGTGAGCCTACCACAATTCCTGTCCCCACAACTGCCCCGACACCAAGTACCGATAGTGACTCATCTGAAGATGATGGGGATACAGGTAGTGGGGGGGGAAGTGTTGTTACATCCCCGACTCAAGAGGATAATAACAGCATTGATGACACCGAGGATAGTCAATCAGCCGCGCCATCATCCTCCCAGCAAAGTGAGCAAAGTAGTTCATCAGATATCTCTACCTCGGATCAGGCGGGTAATGACAATGATGGGCCTGTTGTTGAAGAGTCATTTTCGCTACCAGAGATTTCTGAGGGGGAGGCTGATGAACAGGATGGAGTAACAGGTCAGGGTGAAGCGATTGAACAATGGGCAGATTTGAGTTTGTATCTATCGGTGAGTAATGAGGCCCCTAGTGTTGATGAGATCATCACCTTTACCACAGTCGTAAGCAATAGTGGTCCAAATGATGTAGGAAATGTTGTGGTGGAAGATACCTGGATTGAGGGAGTGACTCCCCTGTCATCAACAACAACTATGGGCCAATATGATGCGGGACGAGGTCGATGGCAGATTGAGGCACTGGCTGTGAATCAAACAATTACCCATCATCTTTTTGTTCAGGTGAATCGGGTCATTGATGCGCAAAAAACAGCCGAAATTATTTTTGCCACCCTTGGTGACCCCGACTCCAGTGTCGATAATTTTCTAGAAGCTGAGGATGATCAGAGTACAGTTCAGGTCGTCGTTCATGACGATCAGATGGCTGCTTTGAATCTGGATGATACGGCTGCTGTACAAAACGAGGGAGTTGTTCTTAGCACCTCTGGTGTAACAGGCTCAACTGGCTCCTCCTTTCTTAATGGCTTTAATGCATTGGTTTGGCTCATTGCCTTACTGATTGGGATCACTCTGATTTTTAGCGGGGTGATGCTCGTTAAACGCGCATGAGTAGACAACGTATTTTAGGGGTTGGTCTAATTGTGTTAGGAGGGATTATTACTGTAGGCGTGTTGTTTGGAGCACAATCGGTATGGCCGATGACTGAGCCGACACCAACGCCCATTTGGCAGGATGAACCGATTGTACCAACTGCCGTACCAAGTCAGGCTTCGATGACACCAACTCACACATCTGTCGATATGAGAGTTTCCGCAGAAAGCCTATCCTTCCCCTCAAATGCCGTGAGCCGATTTGGGGTAGGGGTGCCATATCCTGATGGAAAAATTGATCGTTTAGATGAGTTGGTGATGGGGTGGTACTTGGCTTGGCGTGTGTTGGAGACGCCGCCCATCGAGGCAGTGGAGTTTTGGCAAATGATTCGGGTCAAAGAGACCGAATTTTTCCCCGATGAAGCCACGATTAAACGGGTCGCTCAAAATCAGCCAGGGACGACGTGGTTGATTGGGAATGAACCTGATGTCATTTGGCAGGACAATGTTACGCCAGCGACCTATATCAATCATTATCATAAACTATACCATTTAATTAAAGCTGCTGATCCAACAGCCCAGATTGCCATTGGTGGGGTAACCCAACCAACACCTTTGCGTCTGAGATACCTTGATAAAATTTTAACAGGGTATGAACGCAAATATGGTGAAACGATGCCCGTTGATGTCTGGAACGTGCATAATTTTATCTTGCCGGAAAAGCGGGACAGCTGGGGCGTCGATATTCCACCGGGTTTGCCAGATGACCAAGGAATTTTGTATGAGATGGCTCAGCACGATGATTTACAAATCTTCGAAGAGCAATTGATTGCCTTTCGGCAGTGGATGGCTGATCGAGGCCAACGTGATAAGCCCTTAATTGTGTCGGAATATGGTCTGCTTATGCCCGAAGATTACGGCTTTGATACAGATCGAGTCATTCGGTTTATGATTGGCACCTATCAAATTATGCTGACAGCGACCAATGATGACCTAGGATATCCGGCAGATGATAATCGGTTGGTGCAACGGTGGGCCTGGTATAGCTTAAGTGATGATCGCTATGCAACAGGCAATATGCTTGATTTGACTACAGGTGAGCTAACCGAAATTGGGAAGGCGCATCAACGCTTTGTTGCGACTTTAAAGTAATAGAGTTGTTCCGCAATAAGGTTTAGAGATCAGATGTTCCGGTTTTACAGCGAATTTGAGGATTTACCAAAGATTTTCATTCGATTCATCCCTCAATTTGCTGTT
>JANQQF010000039.1 GCA_028285035.1 Phycisphaerae bacterium | reverse complement strand
TCGAACTCTTTATCAACTCAAACACGGATTGTTAGATGATTATCTTTCTCAACAGCTCAAACATCCTTCTATCAAAATGTCTCTTGCGTAAGTCCTGTTGAGTAGAATTAAATAAAATAAATTCGATTTTTATGCGTGTTACAATTAATAATATTTGTGTAACGCGCATTTTGTTTATAGTGGCGTAAATGATGGAGATGAATAAAATAAAGAGGCTCAATTTAAATCCAACCTACCTTAAAGAAAATATGATGAATCTAAGAGATGGCTACATCGCAGTTGTCAAAGAAGATTGCCCCACCTGTCAGTTAATTGTGCCGGTGTTGGGCCAGTTGGCAGAACATGAAACAGCCTTGACGATTTACTCGCAGGATGATTTGGCTTTTCTAGAGCCAGTGACGACAGGCAATGAGACGGCGGTGCTTTACGATGATACGCTTGAAACCTCCTTTCGGCTAAATATCGAGACCGTGCCGACCCTCATCAAAGTACAGAATGGGGCCGAAACGGAACGGATTTTTGGCTGGCAGCGGGAAGAGTGGCAAGCGTTCACCGAAATGAGTCAGCTTGGCGCCGATTTGCCCGCCTGGCGGCCAGGCTGTGGGGCCAAAAATGTCGAGCCAAAGATCAAAGACGAATTGATGCTTCGCTTTGGCGAGGTGCAGATGGCCTCACGTGTGATTTCGCTTTTCGATGAAGAAGACGAGATTGAGGCGGGCTTTGAGCGTGGTTGGTCCGATGGCTTTCCTCTTGTACCCGCCACCAAATTGCGGGTCTATCGAATGCTGCAAGGTACCCAGCGTGACTCCGCCGAGATCATCGGCCATATGCCCCACAATCACGCTCCCGTTTCCATTGAAAAGGTGGCCATCAACGCTGTAATGGCAGGCTGTAAACCTGAATATTTTCCGGTAGTGCTGGCTGCAGTTGAGGCCGCTTGTGATCCCAAATATGGTCTACGGGCCTTTATGGCCAGCACGTGGTTTTCGGCCCCCGTTGTGGTCGTGACTGGACCGATTACGAAGAAAATCGGAATGGAAAATGGCTTCAGCGCCTTTGGCAGCGGCAATCGAGCCAATGCGACGATTGGTCGGGCGCTCAATTTGGTTATTCGCAATATTGGGGAAGTCTACCCTGGGAAAGTCGCTCGTTCGACAATGGGCAATCCAGGGCGATACTCATTCTGTTTTGCCGAAAATGAGGAGGACACCGATTGGCTGTCAATTGCTGAGGAGCGTGGCGTTGAGAAAGGCCAATCAGCCGTCACTTTGCTGAGCGGCGATGGTGTCCAACCGATTGCGGATGAACGCTCGCGGCAACCCGACTCCCTGGTTATCTCTCTAGCTGAAGGCTTGCGTGCAGTCTATCATCACAAGTGGGCTTTAGATGCCGATGTCATTTTAGCCGTTAGCCCCGAGCACAGCCGAGTCTTTGAGCAGGCAGGCTGGTCGAAGGCACGAGTACGTGAAGAGCTGGAAGCCTTGCTTCAAATGGAAACGGCTGGAATGGTCAGGGGCGCAGGGGGGTGTACAGAAGGCATCGACCCTGAAGTCGTGGCCCAACATCCAGTTCTGCCCAAATTTTTACCCGGCGGTATTCACATCGTCCGCGTGGGCAGCAATGCTGGGCTTTACTCAGCGGCCATTAGCTGTTGGCCCAGTGGTGGCGAGCACGGGGTGCAGGCTGTTACGAAAGTCATCGAGGAAATATAGGAGCAAAACAATGGAAATTCTTGATCCAACCAATGAAACAAAACCCACCCAGCGACCACGCAATCCACGGCCAGCGACGTTGGAGGAGGCGACGATTGGCTTGTTGGACATCAACAAAATGCAGGGCGATCTCTTTTTGGATGAGATGGAACGGCAACTGAGCCAACAAGGGCTGACGGTTAAACGGTATCAAAAGCTGACGTATGCTCATCCCGCTTCGGTGGCCTTGCAACAACAAATTGCCACTGAGTGCGATGTCGTGCTCGAAGCGTTGGCCGATTGAGGCTCCTGTACGTCGTGTAGTGTACATGACATCGTTAATTTAGAAGGGCGCGGTGTGCCTGCTGTGGCGATTGTCACCGAGCAGTTCCGTTCTGGCGCAATGTCCCAAGGCCAGTCGCTCGGCTTTGATCCAGCGGTAATCTATGTCGAGCACCCTATTCAGGATCGGACCGAGGCTGAGATGGCTGAAATTGCCCGCGGGGCACTTGACGCGGTGGTGGAGGCGTTACAGGCAGCGTAGGATAATCGTAGATTGAGATCTACGGCTAGGATATCAAACAGGCTTGAAGCCTATTTTTTCCGTAACCGCAGAATTCATTCTGTGTATCTTATTCTTAATCAAAAACCAGTACACCGCGCCCAGTCTCCCCACTCAGCATCGCCTCATTAGCCTCATTGATCTGGTCGAGCGGATAATGCTTGAAAATGAGTTGATCAAGCGGAAGTTTGTTTTGCAGGAAGAGGTCGCCAAATTTAGCAAAGTCGCGGGGATTGTGGGCACTGCCATAGAAAGAGCCGACGACATTTTTTTCTTCGCGAATGAGAATGGGCACGTCCAGGCTGACGATTGTGCCAGATTTTGGCATTCCCACAAAGCAGACGGTGCCGCCCGGACGAGTGGCCTTAAAACAGGTGGCCTGGAGATTGGCATTGCCCACCGCCTCGAAGACGTAATCGGCCCCACGTCCTTCGGTTAGGCTACGAACTTCATCAATTACATGCGGTCCACCCATCACAAAGTCGGTGGCTCCAAATTGTTGGGCAATGTCCCCCTTGGCCTCGGCGATATCAACCGCGATGATCCGACCCGCTCCGGCCAACCTTGCGCCCATAATGATGCTCAAGCCAACGCCGCCCGCCCCAAACACGACGACGGTGCTGCCGGGCGTCACTTTGGCGCGATTAATTGCTGCGCCGACACCGGTGGTGACACCACAGCCAATTAAAGAGGCGACATCGTAAGGCACTTTGTCATGGATGATCACGCAAAAATCTTCATGAACCACCGAGTAGTTGGCCCAAGTGGCAATCGCACTCAGATGTCGGATAGGCTCCCCGGCTTGATTGGTGAGGCGAACCGTGCCGTCCATCATCGTGCCCGCCCAGACGGGCGGGTGATAGGCGGTGCATAAGTTGGTTTGCGCATTCTGGCAGTAGAAGCAGGTGCCACAGTGGGGGAGCCAATTCAAAATGACGTGATCTCCGACTTTGACCTTGGTCACGCCTTCGCCCACTTCAACCACCTCACCTGCTCCTTCGTGACCAAGAACGCAGGGTAACTCTTGTGACGCATCGCCTGTGACCACGTGATAATCGCTGTGACATACGCCCGCCGCGCCCATTTTGACCAAGACCTCACCGGTTTGAGGTGGCGCTAACTCTAAGGTTTCGACCTTGAGTTTTTCATTAATACCATAAAGTACAGCCGCTTGAATCTCCATTGATTTCTGCTCCGTGAATGGTAGAATGATCAAATTTTGCGCGGGATATTAGCACATTAGACGCATCATGTCTATTTTATCAAATTTTGTAACGAAGCAATGTGCGCCACGCCGATGCCGCAGCACCCACCGATGACCTGTATACCTTGTTGGAGCCAGTGTTCAGCCGCCGCCGTGTAATCATCGGGGGAAATAACCCCATCGAAAATCCATTGGTCGCCAGTATATTCACCGGAGTGAGCGTAGACACCGATTGGGCCGGACCAGCTATTCTGGACGATCTTTAGGCAAGCATCAACATACTTGACATCGGTATGCATAATGTTGATCAGTGGAATATTTTTATCAGTCAGGGCCGCTATGGCGTCCTCTAGAGTCTCGCCCCCTTCCAGGCGCATGACTCCTTGATCATCCAGTTCACAGGTCAAGCCAGGCCAGACGGGCAGTCCTGTTTTTTGACAGGCCTCAATGAGCACCAGCATCCGGTCGATCTCGATCATCATCTCCAGCATGATCAACTCGACCCCAGCCTCGGCCATAATTGCCGCTTGTTCCTCAACCCCAACCTGTAGCTCGTTCAAGGAGGGCTTATTGACCCAATACCAATGTGAGACTCCTCCAGCTACCAGCACCTCAGGCCGCTGTTGGTTTTCCCGGGCTTCTATGGCCAACTCGACGCTCCGTCGATTGAGTAAATCGAAATGTTCACCCCAGCCGGCATCTTGTAAGATATGGCGGCCTGTGGCAAAGGTGTTGGAGATAACGATCTCTGCCCCCTGCTCAATATAATCTTCGTGAATTTGGCGGACAATCTCGGGATGGGTCAAGGCCCCGCCACCATTCCAGGCATTGTCCACCTGAGGCACCCCGCGCCGTTCGACTTCAGTGCCCGTTCCCCCATCAATCAAAATCCGTTCACCTTTGACGATACGTTGCATTAAGGTGTCATATCGGTTCACAATAAAATTCTCCTAATCTACGACTGACCTGGACATGAAAAGGTAAACAAGCTTCTTTGTTCCATGGACCGTCTTGAAAAGTTTAGAAAGTTACGTTTGGGGCAGTAATCCACGTGGAATACGTTTTTCTTGATCGAAAAAGGGCAGCGACACAACTTCACAATCGTGATTGTTGCCATCCGCATCCTGTAGAGAGACCGTTTCCCCAAGCCAACTCTCGCCCCCCTCGATTGGCGCATAAAAACGGACATAGCCAACACCTTTATCAAGGGTAGGGGACCAAACGCCAATCTGCATTTGACCGACAATTTTGTTGTTGGTCGTTACCTTCATTCCAATCAGAGGCGTCGTTGTTTTACAGATTAGCCCTAGTAGAAGAGGTGTTCTATCGGCCATTTCTAGGGCGGCTCTGCCGATAAAATCGGGCTTAGTCAGATCAACAAACGCACCCAATCCAGCAGCGTACGGGGTCATATCAGGGTCGATGTCCGTACCATAATCGAGGATGCCCCCTTCCACTCGACGGATGCCCATCGATGAAGCGCTACTAAATTCAAGACCATATGGCTGACCTGTTGCCATCAGATGATCCCACAAAGCGTGATGATCGGTTGAACTGTTGCTGTAAATTTCAATCCCCATTTCATTTGTCCAGCCTGTGCGTGACACGAGAAGCTCCTGACCGGCAAAATTAAACATACCTGCGTGAAAATATTTAAAGGTATCTGGCACTTGGCTCCCTGTAGCAGCGCTTAAAACATCGAGGGATTTTGGTCCTTGAATTTGCAAGACTCGTGATTTTGGGTCAGTCACGGTTACATCTAGCTCCACGGCGTGGGCTTTCAACCACGTTTCAAATTCACCATTGGCCTTGACATACCAAAAATGATCCTCAGCCAGCCGGATAAGAACTCCATCCATTAATACATTCCCTTCGGCTGTGCACGCAATGGCATAACGCGCCCGCCAAATTTTGAGGTCAGCGATGCGACGCGTAAAGACTCGTTCTAGTAAGGCTACAGCGTCCGGCCCTTTAATCTCCAGGGGTTTCTCTGGGACATCATACAATAGAACCCCTTGCCGTAATTTCCAGTAATATTCGGCCACATTCTCTCCCATATTTAAGGGATAAAAGCGGTTACAGTATATGGCAAATAGGATTTTGTCATTCGCATATTTGTCGATGTAGGGCGAGTGTTCAATGCGAAAGGCATTCAACTGGACGACCGGATGCTCTTGAGCGTAGGCAGTCTCTGTCACCTGAGAATTATTGTTTGGGTCTGACATATTTCCCTCTTTTTAATAAGGTAAAAATAGGTTTGCTCGAAATCTTAACACGGCTACAAAATTGGAGCAATCTATAAAAGAGTGCGATGTGCTCTGGATAAATTCTTCTATGCATCATTCAGACTATTTGGCCTCTGATTATGAAAAGGCCTATAATCGGCTCCTAATATTGATACCTTAAGGATGTTGTGATGAGTAAATATCAAGAAATAAAAACAATCGTACGTAACTATTTTGAGGCGATGGAAAACGCCACCCCAGAAACAGTGGCTGATGTGTTGAAAGCCTATACCAGTGAGGAATATTTCTGGCGCGGGGTCTATCCCTTTCGGGAGCAGCAGGGGGCTGAGGTTGTGGCCGAAACCTTCTGGGCTCCACTAATGACCTCGTTGACTCGAATGCAACGGCGACAGGATATTTTTATCGCGGGGACAAATGAATTCAAGGACGAGGAATGGGTCATGAGTATGGGGAATTTTATGGGCCTATTTGATGTAGATTGGCTTGGCATTCCCCGCACCCGCAAAATGGTCAATTTGCGTTATGCTGAGTTCAACTGTGTGCAAAATGGTAAGATCACTCAGACGGGACTGTTCATCGATATCATGGGGGTGATGGTACAGGCTGGCGTTTATCCCTTGCCCCCCTCGACGGGCGTCTACTTCAACTATCCCGGCCCACGCCATCACAACGGCTTACTCTTTGATGATGCACCTGAAGCAGATGGGGTGGTGACGCTGGCGTTGGTCAATGAAATGATTCAGGATTTGGGTGATCTCAATGAAAGCGGATCGATGGGGTGCCCGCCAGAAATTTTAGAGCGGACGTGGTCGTCTGATATGATTTGGTATGGTCCGGCTGGCATTGGGGCAACGTACACTATTCCTCGTTATCAAGAGCAGCATCAACTGCCTTTCCGGGCCAATCTCGACGATAAAAAATTTGTCGGTCACGTTTGTCGCTTTGCCGAGGGCAATTTCGCCTGTTTCTTTGGCTGGCCCAATCTCTCCAACCGTCCGATTGGTGGCTTTCTTGGCCTGCCCGGTGGCAGCGGCAGCGCCACGATGCAGGTGGTCGACGTCTACTATCGCGAGGGGGACAAGCTCTCCGAGAATTGGGTGTTGATTGACTTGCCGTATTGGTTAAAGCAACAGGGACTCGATGTTCTTGATCGGACGCAGAAGATTTTGAATTCGGATGCCTAAATTTTTAATAGATACAGGATCATCTTTATAGGTGTTGAGTTAGCAGAAAGGACCCCGTTTGCTTGTGGTGTTGGGGTAAACAACACTCTATCCAACCAAAAACCACGTTGTCAACCACAATGTCAGCATTCCGAAAATGATGACCAAAATGATGCTACGGCTGAACCAAGCTACCCCCACTGCCACGAATGCGGCCAACAATCTTGGATTAAGCAATGAAACATCCAAAATCCCGTCAGGCTGTAAAATTGCTGGGGCGATAATCGCTGAAAAGGCAGCGACGGGGACAAAGCGAAGCGCTTTACGCAGCCATTTTGGCATTTCCCATCGGCTAAACCACAGAATAAATGATGTTCTGCCAAACATTGTCAGGGTCCCGAGGAGTAGGGTGACAAGCCAAATTTTCACTGCTCACGCTCCAGAATAGCCCCGGTGATGATGCCGCATAAGATGGCAGTAACCAGACCTAGATTGTGGGGGAGATTGACCCCCACGACGGCAATCGTACTGCCAACAACACCAGCAGCAAGATACGGAAATCCTTTGATGGCCGGCACGATGAGGGCGATAAACATGAGTGGTATGATAAAATTGAGGGACCAACCGCTGGGAATGACAGCCCCCACAAAAAAGCCAATCACAATGGCCCCCATCCAGCCCACCCACAGTAGCGTGCCCACGCCGAAATAATACCATTGCTTGTATAGCTCATCAGGATATTTGTCATAATGAGCAATCCCCAGCGCATAGGTTTGATCAACTAAGAGATAGGAAATCAGCAACTTCCAGCGGACAGAGAGTGCCTTGAAGTGGTCGGCTAAGGAAGCACTGTAAATGACGTGGCGGAGATTGACCATGGCTGCTGATAAGACAATGACCCACAAGATTGCATCAGCATCAAGCAAACTGAGCGCAATCAGTTGGGAGACCCCGGCAAAGACAAACATCGACATCACGATGGCCTGAAGCCCCGATAGCCCTACCTCGGCACAAATGACCCCAACTACCAGTCCAAAGGGCATTGCTCCAACTAAAATTGGTGCAACTGCCTGAACACCTCCCATAAATGCTGCACGCGGCGAGTTAAACATATTCGTTCCTAAAACCCTGCCTCTCGCCGACGTACCACCGCACTCAATACTTCATTGTATGGTGTGGGGATACCCAACCGCTGTCCTAGTTCAACGGCCATTCCATTAATCGCGTCGATTTCAGAGCGGCGGCCCGCGTGATGGTCCAACAGCATCGAAGGTCGGGCTTCAGGCATTCGTGCCCCGAAGGCGGTGACGTATTCGATGGGGTCTTCAAATGAAAAGGGAATGTCCATCGCCTGGCCGAGAATATAAACCTCTTGGGTACAGCCTTTGGCGATGTTCCACATCGTTAGGTCATTCATCAATTCACCCAAGGTGCAATCAAAAGCAGTACACGGTGCACTAAACGTGACGTTGCAGATGAACTTTTCCCAAATTAGCTGGTTGATGTCAGGAAACACTTTTGCTTTAAAACCCGCTTGTTGCCATACCTCGGTCACAGTTTCCAGCCGTTTGGTCAACCCCCCAGCCATCTCTCCCAAGCGAATAAGGTTCATTGCGGAATGATGGGCGTGGCCTGGCCCTTTCATTGAGGCCCCAAAGCCCTCGGCCACACCAAGGAGTACATTGGTTACGGGCATATATTGGGCGATCCGTTCGTCGGCCCCTAACCCGTTTTGAATAGTGATGATGAGTGAGTCAGGACCCATTAGGGGGGCGATGGCTTTGGCTGCGGCCCCGACGCCTGAGGCCTTGGTGGCAATAACGTACAGATCGCAGTTGCCAGCCTCGACAGGGTCGGAGGTGGTCTGAATGGTGGTGATGGTTCGGTCGCCGCTGGCTCCTTCAACACGCAAGCCTTTCGTACGAATGGCTTCCAGATGGGCTTCCCAGAGATCGACCGCCCATACCTCGTGGCCTACATCAGCGAAAAGGGCAGCATAGATTGAGCCCATTGCGCCTGTGCCAAAAATCATTATTTTCATGATAGCTCCATTAGGTTGTGCAAATCATTTCTGTAAATATGAGTACTTTTTACGGAAGCAGTGGAACACTGCCCTCCATCGCGCTTTTGGGCAGTTGAATATCGAACCGTACTCGTAAGCGCTCATCAATTTCTTCTGAAATGTGATTGGGGAAGTGGGTGGCCAAAATATTTTGGGCTTTTGTTTTAGCCCGCTCACGCATATCTTTGGCCCCGTCTTCCTCCCACTCTCGCGGCGACCGACGGTCGGCAAGGTCAGGGTAGAGGAAATCGGTTTGCATCCGTTTGAGCGTTTCGGGGTGCCCCAAAAAATGACCCTCACCCCGCACAATGTCGCCGATTATCTCAGTAGCTAGTGTTGTTTCGTTGACCTCGAACGGGCTGATTGAGCGCATAATGCTGCCGAGCATATCGTTATCGAGTACATAACTTTCGAAAGCCACACCCATCAAACTGGCTTGCATCCCACAGGCTTGGGTAATCATATTGGAGCCTGCTTGGGCGGCCAAGGCCACGGTCAAACTTTTTTCATAGCCGCTTTGGGCATCGGGGATTTTGCTATCAGTGGCCCCGGCAATACAGGTGTTGGGCAGGTCATAGTATTGAGCCATTTGGGTGGTTGCCGCCATCACCAACGCCTGCTCACCGCTCCCGCCGCTCATTGCCCCCGTCCGCAAATCGGTGATCATTGGGCGTGAGCCAAGTATCACCTTGGCTTCGGGATTGACGAGCCAGGCGAAAATCATTCCCGCTAGGGCCTCAGCGAGGTTTTGCACCACTGATCCAGCCAGGGTGACTGGGCTGGAGGCTCCGACCTGCCCAAAGACATTGGCGTGAACCGGGATGCCGAGTTTGACCGCCTTGGCCATCACTTCACACGACTCCGGATGAAATCGCATCGGCGGAACGATGTGATTGATGTTTAGCGAAATAAACGGGCGTTCGATGAAGGCTTCTGGCGATCCAGCGATAGTGAAACACATCTCTGCAATAAGAGGAACGTGCTCTGGCAGGGTGATGCTTGTACAGATGTGTTTGGCCGTTCCCGCTAGACACGCATAGGCAGTGTTCACATCGAGCAAGAGGTCATCCAACATATCGCGAGCCACCAAAGATCGGCTAAAAAAGTGAATGTGTTCCAAGGTATCGACGAGGCGAGCCGCATCATAAAGGTCACGTAGTGTTGAGTCGCGATAACGACCCGTTTCTAAATCGACCACCTGTGGCGCTGCTCCACCCGAACCAACGTGAACCCGTTTACCAGAAAGTATGAGTTCGTGACCCAGAGTTTGCCCGTGCAGGGTAAAGTTTCGGTTGAGACCAGTGATCGCTTCATCAAATAGCTGTTTTGGGAACGTTAATCGACCATCGTCAGTCACGACTCCCCCACGTGCTGTGACAATGTCGATCATCATCGGGGGGGCTTCTGCCAACCCAACGTGCCCCAAAATGTAACGAATGGCCTGGTTGATTTGATCCACCTCGGTCTCGCTGAGCGGCTGATATTTCCCCCCGACCATGCCCGCCTTGGCTGGCTTTTCTTGCCGGGCTGACCGGGAGGCAGGTCCGGCACCGCGCCCGCGTCGCCCCCGCCGCGATTTTGATCTGGTGGGTGTTTGATCTTGATCTGAAGAAACAGCCATTGTTACCCCATCCTATCCCCATTGAATTTGCAGCAAGCCCGCAATCTAGCATAGCCAAAGGTTTAGGGCAAATGGGGAGGATTAGGGCTTTGGGGCTGAGAACGATCTCCCAAATAAGTAATCGACCGATACCCTAAAGACCCTGCCCAAACATCCACTTGCCTCTTGTCTTAAGGTTATGATATGATTCGGTCTGACGACGAGGTTGACCATGTTAATTAGTGTAGCGGTGGCCGGTGGGCTTGTTTTTGCTGGAAGAAAGTATTTCAGAGCGAATCAATTTAAGAAAAAGCGTTTGATTGTAGAGTTAACTCGTGTTGACCCAGAATTGATCTCGCCCCCTGACGACGGGCTAATGGCGTTTGATAAGATTACTGAAAACGCTACCCCGCAATCTTTATATCATTCCCTGAAAAAGTTGATTGATGAATTTAATCAAAAAAGATTGGCTCCCCTGACCATACGTCGCCAGCAAATGGAGACGATTAATGGTGGCCAGGTTGAAATCAGTGCGGCTGAGAAACGATTGGAGCGGGACTTGCAAGTGGCTTTAGCAAATGTTGGTATTGCTGGAGTGAGTTTGCTTTACCCGCCTTTGATTATCTTGACCCTTCCTGGTTTGATTTATAATTATATTCCGGCCCTGAAACTGGCAATCACGGCCACTGTCAAAGAGCGCCGGGTGTCATCCTATGTGCTTGATGCCACCTTGATGACGGGGCTTTTGTTCGGTGGGTATTTATATATTGCAACTGTTGGTAGTTTGTTTTGGGTTGTTGGGCAGATATTGCTGGTTAAGAATAAAAATCTTTCTCAGCAGCAAATCGCTGATTTGTTTACGGATCATCCCCGTTCTGTATGGATTGTAGTAGATGGTGTCGAGATTGAGATCCCGTTTGAAAAATTGCAAAAAGGTGATGTCATTATTATCAGTGCAGGCCAGACCATCCCGGTCGATGGGAAGATTACCGCTGGTTTTGCCTCAATCGATCAGCACAAATTGACGGGGGAAGCGCAACCCGCCGAAAAAGGTGTGGGAGAGACGGTTTTGGCCTCAACGGTGGTCTTGGCGGGTAAGATTTGGATTGAAACGGAAAAAACGGGCGAAGAAACCGTCGCTCGTCAAATTGGCGTCATCCTCACTCAAACGACCGATTTCAAGAATTCGTTCCAGCTTCGAGGTGAGGACATCGCTGACAAAATGGTTATGCCAACGTTGGGAGTCAGCCTCTTGGCCTTTCCCTTCTTGGGGATGACGGGGACCTTGGCCCTTCTAACCAATAAGGTTGGCAGTAAGATGAGATTTTTGGCCCCCGCCAGCACCTTAACCTTTTTGAATATCGCCTCACAACAAGGCATCCTCATTAAAGATGGTCGCTCTTTGGATCGGCTTGGGCAGGTCGATACCTTTATTTTTGATAAAACGGGCACCTTAACCCTTGAACAACACACCGTTGGTCATATCTACGCCTGTCAGGGCTTTTCACAGCAAACCGTTTTGCAATATGCGGCAACGGCTGAGGATGGACAGACCCATCCGATTGCTCGGGCCATTTTAGCTGAAGCCAACGCTTGGGGGATTCAATGGTCAAAGATATTAGATGCCCGTTATGAGGTAGGCTATGGCATTCAGGTTGAGGTAGCTGAGCAGATCATTCAGGTGGGTAGCTATCAATTTATGATGATGGAGCAGATTTTGGTTCCACCCGAGATGACCTTTATCCAGGAAAATTGTCAACAGCAGGGAACCTCGCTGATTTTTGTGGCCTGCAACAATCAACTGGCCGGGGCAATCGAAATCCAAACAACCCCGCGCCCTGAAGCGAGGGCAATTATTGATGACTTACATCAGCGTAATATGTCGATTTACATCATCTCGGGTGACCAAGAAGCCCCCACCAAAAAGTTAGCCGATGTTTTAGGGGTAGATCATTACTTTGCCAATACGCTGCCCGAAAAGAAGGCGGATATGGTTGAGCAGTTACAACAAGAAGGCCGAACTGTTTGTTTTGTGGGTGATGGCATCAATGACTCGATTGCGCTCAAAAAGGCGGATATTTCGATTTCCTTGAGTGGGGCGACAACCATTGCAATGGATACCGCGCAAATTGTTTTGATGGATGGGACGCTGAGGCATCTGAGTGATTTGCTCGATATGGTGCACGACTTTGAGAGCAATATGAAAAACAACCTCTTGATTTCAACAGTGCCCTCGGCCCTCTGGATTGCGGGGAGCCTTGTCTTTCCACTGGGTGTTTTTACAGGCGTTGCGGTTAGCTCATCGGTCAAATTCATCGGGATTGGCAATGCAACCTGGCCTCTGTTAGGCTATCAACAGAAACGAAAACAATGATGTGATACATCCAATTTTTAGGTGGATGCGTCATGATTTTTGTACTTAACTGGGATTTAAGTAAACTGCGTTGGATTATGTTGGAATGCGTTCAAGATTTATTGGGAAGAGAGCAATTTGAACGACCTTAGCGATGAAGTGCTGTTAAAACGAGTTGTGGCCCGCGAAGAAGCTGCGCTTGAGCTGCTCTACGAGCGGCACGCCCAAATCGTCTACAATTTAATTATGCGTATCGTTCGAGAGACATCAATTGCCGATGAGCTGTTGCAGGAAGTTTTCTGGCAGGTGTGGCAACAGGCGTCGAAATATCGAGGCACCGGGGCGGCGGCGGCTTGGATTTATCGTATTGCCCGCAACAAGAGCCTCGATCAGCTTCGGCGTCAATCGGCTCGTCCCCAAACAGTTGAGACGAAAGATGAAACGACGGCTGAGGCGATGTTGGTTCAGATACCCGCTGAAAATGCCGAGGTCGAACCAATTACCGAACAGAATGAGAGCCGTCGCTCGGTTCGCGAGGCGCTGCAACAAATTCCCGATGAGCAACGAAATTGTTTAGAGTTGGCCTATTTTTCAGGGCTGAGTCAACGAGAAATTGCGGAACAGACCAACACCCCGCTGGGTACAATCAAAACCCGAATGCGGAGTGGAATGGAGAAACTGGAGCGCATCTTAAGTTCTGCAGGTTATCAGTAGAGCGATTTCTAACTCAGGGGTAGTCAAAGATACATCCAAGTATTGTGAGTTTACGTCAGAAGAAGTAGAGCGGTTCCCTAAAGGTCAGGGAATAATGTCAGTAGCAAGATCGTAGATGGGTTATGAATTTAAGTCGTGAACAAGTCATAGAGATGTTGCCAGCTTATGTTTTGGGGGCCTTGGAGCCTGATGAAATGTTGGCCGTCGACCAATATATTACCGAACATCAGGAGTTGCTACTTCGTTTAGAGCGGGCGGAAGACGTGACAGTGCAGCTTGCCCAAAGCTCGCCGATGGTGCCCCTGCCAGCCGATGGAAAATCACGACTGATGGCCCGTGTCCGCGTTGAGTCAACGCCAGCAAAGATGACGACACCGACCACATCTGCCCCACAAAAAATGTCAACCTCACCTGCCGTCCCGAACTGGCTGGAACAGTTGCAATCGTTCTTCTGGCCCTTGAATGGCTGGGCGGCGGCCACACTTGGCGCTATTCTGTTGCTCATCGGTCTCGGATTTTATGCAGCCCAGACGCAACAACAGGTTGAGCAGGCGACCGCTGAAATTGAGCTGTTACAAGAGCAGGTGATAGCCCTACAAACTGATAATGATGAGTTACTACAGCAGAATCAAATTCTCAATCAGCAAATTCAAGGCAGCAAGGATCGTCTGCTCTTCATTGCCAATACCTTGCCGGATGAAACTATTCTGATCCCCGGTACTGAGGAAGCTCCACAAGCTATTGGCATGTTATATCAAGGCCCGGCTGATCAGAGCTTGCTGATGCTGCAAGGCTTAACCCCACTCTCCGAAGAGCAGACTTATCAACTGTGGTTTATTCCGGCTGACGAAGCCCCTCAACCGGCCGGTTTGATGACTGTCAATCCGGATCGACCCACTTGGTTCGATATTGAGGTTGCCCCCGAGATTCAAGATTTCGCCGCTATTGGGGTGAGCATTGAGCCGACGGGGGGGAGCACCGCGCCAACGGGACCGATTGTTCTGCTCGGTACGAAGAGTTGAGGTTGGGATTAGATATCGAATTAAGCGTAGATTGAAATCGGCTGCTAATAAGTAAAACAGGCTTGAAGTCTGTTTTTTGTTTAGACACAGAGTGAATTCTATGTGATTTGAAGTTGATAAATTGCCTCCTGACATAAGGCTGTCAGGGGTGTCCTGGTATGCTGTTAGTATCAATACTAATACAAAACCACTTTTAAGGAGACGCATATTATGGACATAAATGTATCAACTGCCGGTAATGATTTAACAATGGCGGGGTGTAAACAGCTTGAACGGGAAATCATTATTTACGCCCCTGTGTCAGAGGTTTGGGCGGTTATTGCGGATAATACATTGCTGCCAAAGTGGGTGCCTGCCGTTGATGATGTGACGTGCGATGTCAGTCATGAGGGTGTCGGGACCGTTCGCTCTTGTGGCGTGACGATGGCGGGCCGATCAGGCACAATGGTCGAGCGATGTGTGGAATTTGTCCCTGAAACACGAGCCTCTTATGTTGTGGATGAGGACACGTTTGGCTTTGGCAAGATGTTTGCGGACTATGGCTTCACCCTCAATTTTGAGCCACTTAATAAAGATCAAACCCAGATTACCATTGAGTCCTTTTACACCCCACGAAACGTTCTCTTTACAGCGATGAATGTTGTAATGATGCGCCGAAAATTTCAGGACGTGGTTGATGATTTGTTGATGGGGCTGAAGACGTATGTTGAGGGGGCCGTAGAGTAGTGAGTAGATTGAAATCTACTCCTAACGAATTAAACAAGCTTCAAGCCTGTTTTTTTGTTTAGACGCAGAATTTATTCTGTGGCTCATGGCAAAAACCGAGTATCAATCACCTCGTCAAATGTGGCCAATCGATCAACCAACCCAAAACGGGCATATGTCGCCAAATTGCGTTCCCAACGATCTCTCTCGAGCGCACCGGAGCGCTCAAGCCCAACCTGCCCAGCCACGATGGGGACCATCGCCTCAAGAATGTCACGATTGGTCATTGCATCGGGCTGCTCGGTTGAGACAGCTACGACCAGTTCAGCAGCTTCATCACGGTGGGTCATTGCCTGTCGCCAGCCCTCGAAGCTCGCTTTCATAAAACGGCACAAAATATCCTCGTGGGTGTTGATACAAGTGGTGGTGGCGAACATCATCTGGGCATAAGGGTGAATCTCGTGATGCTGAACGGGGATGAGATGTGTCTCGAACCCTTGCTTGGCTAGGGTGGCTGGCTCAGTGATAATATATCCTTGGACGGCATCGAAACGACCGCTGACCAAAGCCTCTGGCGACCAATTGTCTGAGGTAGTGTCCACAGTGCTAGGATCAATGCCGTGCAGGGTCAGCACCGTTTTCAAAAGATGAATGCCATCCTCATACATCGCCACCCGCCGACCTGGCAAGTCCTGGAGTGTGCGGATGCCGCTGTCTGGCCCAGTCATCAAGACCATCGGCGACATCTGGAGCATTGCCCCAATCGCACGGACGTTTTTGCCCGCCAAATTAGCGCGGACGACCAGATTGTCTTCCATACATCCTGCGGCAAGATCGTGGCTGAGCACCAGATCGAGCGTGGTTTTGTCTGGCTGTTCATCGGTATCCACCAAACGAACCTCAAGCCCGGCCTCAGCATAAAGCCCTTTGTCGCGTGCCCAAATCAAGCCGACGAATTGGCAATTCAAGGTCCAGTCAAGAAAAAAGGTGAAGGGAGTCATTTGAAGTTCCTATGGGTTAGCAAAATATTTTTAGGCTCTGAGTATTTGGGGTGAAGAAATTGTTAACAAGGTAACAAGTCGCAAGGTCGCAAAAGTCTATATGTCTACCCCTAGATTTCAATCGTATGCCTCAATGAGTTCAAAGTAAACAGCCAGGAATTCAAAGGTATCATCAGGCTGACCGAAGAAATCGTAATGATCGCCAATGAAGGCCTCGAGACTGCGCTCACCAGAGGCGGCGGGGTCTTCCTGCCAGAGTCGCTCGGGAATCGCGCCCCAGCGCGTTAGCTCGACTCCGGTGAGCCGCACCTTACAGCGTGCCTGGAACTGACCATTGTAAATCGTATAAATTTGGCCCACCTGGAGCGGGCTATTGTATTCATCAATACCTGTGCCCCACTCAATAAACCACACGGTCGCGGTTTTGAGACCCTCAACAATCTGCTCGACCAACTCCGATTGGTTCCACTGCATTCGATATTCCATGATGTCCTTAATGTATCAGTAATGTAAAAGATTGGTCCAGTCCTCAAATGGTCGGTCAGCAGAAATATATCCGCCTTTGTGAGCGACGATTAGCCAGAATCACCTTGTAGGTTGGACCAATCTGGCGTACCCAAGCTTTAGAGGCAATCTCTTAGCGAGAAACAAGCGCCTTAGCAATGGCCTGGAAACCCAGCAAGGTATTGCGACTGTTGTCTGGATCAAGGGCGACGGGGAGGCTGGAGAATTTGGTGATGACCATCTCCGCGGTTGGGTCCATATAGACGTATTGCCCGTGGATACCCACGCCAAAAAATGCGCCGTGGTCATTGCCCGTGTTCCAAAATTGATTGTGATAAGCGCCGTTGGGCATTAAGTCGAGATAGCTGGTGCCTCTTCGCCAAGCGGCATTGCTACCATTTTGGCGGGTATCGGCGAAAAAGGTTGCTGGTACAATTTGCCGACCATTAAACCAACCATCATTTAGAACCATCAATCCAAATCGAGCTAAATCACGGAGGGTGACGCTGAAGCCACCATTGGGGAAGGCTGTTCCCCAAGCATCGACGGTCATTGCGGCATTTTCCTCTGCGCCCAGATGCTGCCAAATATGCTCTTGAAATAGCTGAGTGAAGGGACGATTGCCCACGCGTTCGATGATCAATCCTAACACATCCGTGTTTGCCGAGACATAATGAAATACTTCTCCGTGGGCAAAATCCATTTTGCTTTGTAACGTTAGTAAGAATTCGTGTAGCGACCCTGGGATACCTTGATGGGCTACTTCGCCTTCAAGTGGCTTGTACCAGCCACCTGCAATCGAATGCAAATTGACATCGGATTGCATATCATCATACGTTTCGTCATACTTGACCGCTGCAGACATATCCAGCACGTTTTGCACGGTGGCGTCGTTGTAAGCTGTGTTGGCAAATTCGGGCAGATAGTGAGGAACAGACTGGGTTGAGTCAACGGCTCCCTGATCAATGAAGACCGCTAACAGACAAGCGGTGAGCGACTTTGAGACCGATTGCAGGATGTGGCGCTGATAATCGTGCATATCCCGATATTCTTCGTGGATGATTGCCCCTTTGTAAATGACCAAAAAGCCATCAGTGTAGCTCGAAGTGAGCATATCACCTACAGTCAGCGTTTGTTCAAGGTGGTTGGTGTAGGTAATCTCACGGATCTCTTCCGCGAATGTGCCCTTTGGTAGTTCGGCGACAGGGCCAGCCCCACGATGCGCTTCGGCGCAGGGAATAAGCTGCGGCATATTTTTGAAGCTCCACCTGACATTTTCACCCCAATACCAATTGTCCAGCGTTATACGCTTCTCCGGGGGTGGCGGACTACCCTGCATCAATTTTAACTCTGTGGCTGTTTTGGGTGGATTGGTGGTCATTTGTCTCTTTCTTTAATCGACGAATTGGGCTTTAAAATCAGCCTGGGGTAAGTCAGATGGCCAGACATCGGTGCGGATGAAATCAGCCGTCAGTTTTCCGATGGCATCCGACGGGTGTGCGCCCATTCCGTTGCAGCCGACCGCGATATAAACCCGGCCAGGTATGATCGCATCAATCATTGGGTCCAAGGAAGGCGTGTAGCTGACAACGCACGGTTTTACCTGCCAAGATAGAATCGGTAAATCTGGCATCATCTGCTGGATCAGCGATTTCACCTCGGCCAAATAAGGGAAGTCTGGCTCATTTTTGAACCAGGCTTGAATGGAGTCGAAGTCAGACAAGAATTGGGTGTAATCACTGTAAATGACCAACTTCATATACGTTTGTCCATCAGGGTAGGGTAATGGTGGTAGAATCGTGACATGGGTGAGGGGGCTATCGGTGGCGAGATAGTTAATCGGCGGCCAATGAGCATACTGATTGGGCTGCTCTACCTGAACTTCCACTAAAACCGTAACGGTCATCTCAATGTCCAAAGCCAACGGCTTTGGTAGCAAGCCAAAACAGTTAGCATAGGCTCCCGTTGCAATCAATACCTTTTTAGCTTCGACTGTTTCTCCACCTGTTAGCGATACTGTGATGTGGGTACTCTTATCGTCAATACCTTCGACAACATCAGAGACTATAACTGTCCCCTGCTGTTGAGCCATTTTCAATTGCGCTTGCACCATCGCTCTGGGGTTGAGGTAGCCCGACGGCCCAGCTTCATAGCGGACGGTGTAATCTGACGGAAAATGGAAAGGAAATTTGTCCGGTAGATTGCTCGGCTCATAACTCTCGTAGGTATCCCCCGCTGTCAGATAAGGATAAGGAAACTCTTCATTAGCCGGCGTTATACATAAACGCCCAGGGTCTGAGAAAAATGAAATGCCACTGGCTTCCTCCAATGGGCGATATTGGGCAATCGAGTCCCGATCCAAGGTCGTCCACAACTCATTGGGCGCACTGACCGAGACGACCCGCGCCTCATCGTAATGACTGGCGAACGGGCCTGAATGGACATCCCAATCAGCCGGTTCATCCGGCCCAATGATACAGACCGAGTCCGAGGCCTGGCTCAAATATCGGGCTGCGGCACTGCCGAACATTCCTTTGCCAATAATTAGATAGTCGTACATTCATCACCCCGTATAGGACACGCGTGTTCGTAAATACAACAAATCCCCACCGCGATGTAGGCTGATCGGCTTAGAGTAAGGTGCATTCGTCGGATGCCAGGCCACCCCCTCAGTATAACTGGGCCGGAATTTTTCATCGCTTCGTCCGACAAATGAGGGGCACCAGGTGACAAATTCCTCATCGATGAGGCCAGCATTGAGCAAGCCCGCTTGAACGGTGCTGCCGCCTTCTGAAAGCAGGTTGCGCACGCCGTAATCGCTGTATAGCATATCGACGGTTCGTTGTAAATCGGCCCCCTCTTGGCCTAAATCGTGGATGTCGACTTGGGCTGGACAGTCGAATTGCGCAGCGTGGGCTGCCCCTGCCGTCGTTGTAGCCAGCACGATATGGCAATCTTCTTTTTGTAGTAAGGGTGCGTCGAAATTAAGCTGCCCATCGTGAGTGAGAATGACCAGAATGGGAGGCTTGGTATACCCTTCCATTTGGCGCAACTCGGCAAAGGCTGCCCCATCTTCTGGGTACAAACCCTCGGCGGTCCACAATTGATCCACCTCAGGGTCGACGGTCCCACTCCCATTCATAATCGCATCGGCGCGGGTACGTAGAAAGGCCATAAACCACCAATCGTGGATATTGGTTTGGGTCACATCGGACCCACCCGTGTACCCCTCCTCTTTATAGGTGATCCGCCCATCGCGAGAAATGGCAAAATCGGTGTAAATGTAGGGGCGTCCCTTGATCTCTGGGATGTGCCAATCGCCAGGGTAAAAATGGCGAAATTCTGGGGGTAATGATGGTTCTGTCTCGGATACATCATTGAACAACAACTGCCACGGCTCGCCGGGCCCAATCGGTGGATTTTTCATGACTGTCTCCTTGGTATGATCGTTGTAAATGGACTGTCATTATAGGTGGAAATAGAAAGCTGCGCATCTTTTGAGGCTGGAAGAATGGAAGATTGGAGGGGTGGAAGGCTGGGGATTAATAAGGCAGGCAGTCCCCTGACTTTTGTAGGTGAAATAGCTTTTCTTCTGCACTCTCCCATTTGCTAATTTGTCCACAGTGTGGATAATAGCCGCTGGATGGATAAATTATGATTCAATCGGTCGAACGAGCTTTTTCTTTGCTCTACATTATTGGTGAAAATAAAGATCATGTCAGTATTTCACAACTTGCTAGAGATGTTGGTCTACCACGCACCACTGTGGTGCGTCTATTAGAGACATTGCACGCTGTCGGGGCGGTGAAATCTATGACGAACCAAGATGCATACCAGTTGGGAGATCGGTTGCTGGCTTTGTTGAATGAAACTACCTGGCAGGATCAGATTGTTGCTGTCGCTCAACCCTATTTGCAAAAATTAGCCGAGCTAACGGGTGAAACAATCTATCTGTGTCTCCCCGATGGAGATCAGGTTTTATATGCCAGCCAGATTAACTGCCGCTACAAAATTCAGGTTGGCGACTCAGCCGGACGACGTTATCCAATGCATGTGACTGCCCCTGGTAAGCTCTTTTTGGCGCATCGGTCATCTGACGCTCAGGCGGCCTATTTGGCTCAAGATTTGGAGCGATATACCCCCTATTCCTTAATATCCCCTAAAGCCTTGCAACCCCAACTCGTTGAAATTCTCGAAAATGGGGTAAGCTTAGGACATGATGAATTTGAAGTTGGTTATCTTGGTATTGCCGCGCCTATCTTCAACCATCAAGGTGATGTCGTTGGGGCTGCTGCGCTTGGTGCCCCAAAATTTCGTATTCAAGACGCAACGCACGAGGCACAAACCGCTAAGCTGGTGCAGGACACAGCTCAACAAATCAGCCGGCAATTGTAAAAAAATAATCAAAGAGGATTAAGATGGATCAATCAACAACAATGACGAAACGAGAGCGGTTATTGGCCGTGATGCGCGGGGAACGACCCGACCGCATTCCTTTTATTGATCGGATGGATTTGTGGTATGGTAATCGGACTTACACCAATACCATGCCGGAGCGATATCAAGGTATGTCTTTAAGAGAGATCCACGAAGATGTGGGGATGGGGCGCATCAAATTTGAGAATCCCTATGCTTACCGTCTTCGCGGGGTGGAAATGACCGTGACCTTTCGTGAGGAGCAGATCATTCACGACGCCGACCCAACGTTTAAGTGGTTTCCCGGCGGCTGGGCACCCGACTTTGTGGCCCGGGATGTGGCAGGCGACACCTTGATTGAGCTTAAAACACCCGTTGGAAACTTAAGCCTGATTTATGGGGTCTCTGAAGAGATGGTACCGCAAGGTGGATTGGATCCCTATCTCAAAAAGCATTTGCTTACCGGCGAAGAGGATTGGCCGATCATCAAGTGGCTTTTGGAGCGGGCCGAGTATGTTCCATTGTATGACGAATTTTTTGCCCAAGATGCCCAGATGGGACCGGACGGTATCTTGATTCCGTGGCCCAATCGAGTGCCCTTTCAGCAGTTGCTCCTGGAGTACATGGGCGAGGTGCCGCTTTTTTATGCGGTGTATGACCAGCCTAAATTTGTCCAAAAGCTGATGGATCTAGTCGATGAACGATTCACCGACGATATGTACCAGTTGGCCAACTTTGACTTCCCCTATATCGAGTTTCCTGACAACCTCGATGGGATGATGACCAATCCCCAACTCTTTGAACAATTTAACCTGCCCCAATATCAGAAGTATGCCGACATTCTGCACAGCCAGGGCAAAGTGGTAGGCAGCCACACCGATGGTGGCCTCCGTCAACTGCTGCCGCTGCTGGCGGAGTCGGGGCTGGATATTTGCGAGTCGATCACCCCTGCCCCGCTGACGGATATGACCTTTGATGAGGTTTGGCAAGCCTGGGCCGACAAAGGACCGATGATTTGGGGAGCGATTCCGTCGTTGCTGCTAGAGGAGACCTACACCGAGCAGCAATTGCAAGACTTTGTCTATCACATTCTCGACACCGTGGGCGATCAGCCCATCATTCTGGGGATCAGTGATATGGTGGTTGGCCAAAATCTGATCGAGCGGGTCCGCTGGATTGCCGAGACCATCGAACAACATACAATCCCCCACACCAACGGTCAGCCCGCTGCCCAGCCTATCACCGAGTTGGTCACTCCCGCTCCTACGCCGGAACCCCCCACTGATAGCCTCAAGACTTTTAGCACCGATGATGAAATTTTGGATGAACTGTACCACGGCACTCTGGATGGAGATGAACAAGTCGTGGCTGAATTTACCCAAAAGGGGCTGGACAAAGGGATGGAACCCCTTACTATTCTTTTTGAAGCGTTGATTCCGGCCTTGGAGGAGGTGGGGCGATTGTTTGAAACGGGTGAGATTTTTGTGCCAGAGATGCTGATTTCGGCCCGGGCGATGTCAGCCGGGATGACGATTTTACGCCCGATTATTGCTGAAACCGGGGCAAAACCACTCGGCACCTTTGTGATGGGTACCGTCAAAGGGGACATTCACGACATTGGCAAGAACCTATGCAATACGATGTTAGAGGGGGCGGGGTTTGACGTGATCGATTTGGGGGTCAATGTACCTCCTGAGGATTTTGTTGAGGCGGTGCAAAAGTACCAACCCCAAGCCCTAGGACTCAGTGCTTTCTTAACCACCACGATGCCGATGTTCAAGCCTACGATCGAGGCTTTGGCTGAGGCTGGCTTGCGAGATCAGGTTAAGATTTTGGTCGGTGGAGCGCCAGTCAATCAAGAATATGCTGACATCGTAGGGGCCGATGGGTATGCCCCGGATGCTAGTGCCACAGTGCGGCTGACCAAGACATTGTTGGGTGTTAAATAAAACATCTTTCATTGGAAGAAAAAGGGAAGCCTTAGGCCACCTGCAACAAAAAGCGTATTAATAATTCTATCACATACATTAATGCCACTACCCGGATTGGCAATTGGAGTGGATTTATAATGATGAGATCGTGACTTGCCCCTCGCATGCGATTGAGTATCATATTTCAACTGAACACTGCCTTCCGTTTCCCGAAATCTGTACTCGACATGATAAAGTCTGGAAAGAAAATGGTTGATTGGTCATTGAGTTGCAAGAGCCAGTCAGCCTTTTACTCAATTTCTAAAAATAATGAGGTTCAATGATGAAACATCCTGTTCCCCAAATTGCGATGACGGCGCGTATTCGGAAATCCCCCTATTATGAAGCCACCGTCAAGCATGGCATCAAAGTGCTTTCTGTTTACAACCATATGTATATGCCTTCAATTTACCACGATTTGATGACCGATTATGAAAATCTGACCAAACGGGTCACACTCTGGGATGTGGCGGTCGAGCGTCAGATCGAGATTAGTGGCCCAGATGCGGGACAATTTGCCCAATATCTGACCTGTCGGGACATTAGCTCGTGCAAGGTCGGTCAATGTATGTATGTGCCGATTATTGATGATAAGGGCGGAATGCTCAATGATCCGATTATGCTCAAGCTGGCCGAAGATCGATATTGGCTGTCCTTGGCAGATTACGATCTTTTGCTTTGGGCCAAAGGCCTGAATGTTCATATGGGGCTGGATGTTGAAATATTCGAGCCGGATGTGTCCCCGTTGGCGGTACAGGGGCCAAAGTCTAAGGAGTTGATGGTCGAACTTTTTGGCGAGTGGATCAACGATCTCAAATTCTTTTGGTTTCGTGAGACCGAATTAAATGGCATTCCAATGGTGTTGGCCCGCTCCGGTTGGAGCAAGCAGGGCGGCTATGAACTTTACTTACAAGATGGCTCGCGTGGTGTCGAGTTGTGGGAAACGATTTTTGCGGCAGGTGAAAAGTATAACATCGCCCCTGGCGGTCCCCACGCCATTGAGCGTATTGAGAGTTATCTGCTTAACTATGGACATGACTTGCTGATGGATATGAATCCGTGGGAAGCGGGTCTAGGGCAATATGTTCACCTTGATATGGCGGCCGATTTTGTAGGCAAGGCGGCCCTCAAAAAGATTGCGGCTGAAGGTATCAAACGCAAATTGGTCGGGGTGACTATCGACGGTGATCGTTTGCCTGTCAATGATCAGAATTGGCCGATCCCAGGTTACAGTATGGACGAGGCCCGTCTAACGAGCTTTACCTGGTCGCCTCGATATCAACAAAATATCGGTTTGGCCTTGTTGCCCATTGACCTGACTGAACTTGGCTCACAAGTGACTGTCGAAACCCCACTAGGGAGGGCGACCGCCACGGTCGTGGATCTGCCATTTGATAAGGGGTTGGCGAAATAAAAAAGTAATTAGTAAGTGGTAATTATCTCTATGCAAAATCTCTAATTACTACTTACCACTCACTTGGAGAACTATCCGATGAAAGTACATGACCCAACAACCCTCGGCTTCGACCCCAATCGCCTCAACCGTATCAGCGACTTGATGCAGCGATATGTCGACGAAGGAAAGCTGCCGGGCTTTGTGACGCTTGTTGCACGGCGGGGCAAAATTGCGTATTTGAATAGCTGTGGCTTTATGGATCGCAATACAGAACGACCATACCAAGAAGATACAATTTTCCGTATCTACTCAATGACCAAGCCGATTGCCAGTGTGGCTTTGTTGATGTTGTATGAGCAGGCGTTGTTTAATTTACACGATCCTATCATGGAATTTCTGCCGGAGTTTTGCGAGACGAAGGTGTATGAGGGTGGTCGGCTGGTTAATCCTAAAACGCCAATTACCATTCAACACCTGTTGACTCACACCTCGGGTCTGTCCTATGGCAGTTTTGGTGAGGAGAATCCACACGCCGTTGATAAGCTCTATGATGAAGCAAAGCTGTTCTCAGAGGACACCTTGGAGGCCGCGATCAAGCGGATGGCACAAATGCCGTTAAAGTTTCATCCCGGCACACGTTGGCATTATAGTATGGCGACTGATGTGGTGGGACGTTTGGTTGAGGTCATTTCGGGGCAATCGCTGGGGGATTTTATTGACGTGCAGATTTGTCAACCGTTGGGAATGGTCGACACGGCGTTCCATATCGACCCTGACAAACTTGATCGTTTTGCCACGCTCTACCGTGTGACTGACGAAAATCCGTTGACGCTGATGGATCATCCGGATACCACCGAATATTTACCCCCGGTTGAGGCTCATTTTGGTGGCTCTGGAGCAGTCTCAACAATGCACGATTACTATCGTTTTACCTCCTGTCTTCTGAATAATGGTCAATTGGATGGAGTGCGGCTTCTCGGACGCAAAACTGTCGAGCGGCTGCGGATGAACCATATCGGCCCTGACCTGCTGCCGATCTCCTTTGAGTTCAGTCCACCCTACTATGGCTGGGGCTTTGGTTTAATCGGTAGCGTGACGATTGATGTCGCCCAATCGGGCCTTATGGGTTCGAATGGTGACTACGGCTGGGGGGGATATGCCGAAACGTTCTTCTGGATTGACCCGAAGGAGGAATTGATTGCCATCAATATGACCCAGTGTATCCCATCGAGCCACTATCCGATCCGTAAAGATTTTCGAACGGCGGTCTATCAGGCATTGGTAGATTGATGATGACCTGCAAATTTACATACAGTTGAGGAAATATGCAATCAACCGAAAAAGTATTATTTGATGTAGAAACGATTCAGCAGCGGGTTAGGGAACTAGCTGCCGAAATATCTGACGACTATGATGATTTAGTATGTATCGTCGTTTTGAAGGGCGCGATGTTTTTCGCCAGCGATCTCCTACGCTCTATCTCTGTTAAGACCGAGATTGATACCATCTCGCTCGGCAGTTACGGGCAGAAAGGGACAAAATCGGGGGCGGTACGACTGAACAATGATATTACTGTTGATATCGAAGGCCGTGATGTGGTTATTATCGAGGATATAATCGATACAGGCTATACGATGCGCTATTTATCAGGCTTGTTCTCGTATCGTGATCCTGCCTCGATCAAAATTTGCTCATTGTTGAGTAAACCAAGTAAACGAAAGACCGAGGTCAAGATTGATTATTTGGGCTTTGAAATTGAAGATCATTGGGTGGTGGGCTATGGCTTGGATTACAGGGAGCAATATCGGGCCTTGCCTCATATTGCGATTTTGGAGTAAATGTAAGCTGATTGGGAAAGGATGTCGACGATGATGGACATACCCTCTATTGAACAAAGCCAAACGAACGACAGAGTTCGTACCCTGGCCGCCGATTACTATACCAGCAATGAGGTGTTGGCGGCTGAAAAAGTGAAGCTCTTTTTCAAAACTTGGCAGTTTGCTTGCCATGTCGATGAGTTAGCTGAGCCGGGAATGTATCGGACGCTATCAATTTTTGATCAGAATATTTTCCTGGTGCGGACGAAAGCGGGGGAAATCAAAGGGTTTTACAATGTATGCCCCCATCGGGGGCATACATTACTGGAAGGACAAGGGCAAAGAAAAGCAATCACTTGCCTCTACCACGCCTGGACCTATGCCTTGGATGGGCAATTGCTGGGCGCACGTGGCGTGGCAGCAGCAACGGGTGTAGAAAAGCAGCAGATTTGTTTATTTTCGGTGCGCGTTGAGCAGCTTCTTGATTTTGTCTTCGTCAATCTTGATCCGCACGCTCAATCTTTGGCTGAGTTTGCCCCTGGCTTGGCCGACCAAATCCTTTCCGTTTGCCCTGACGTTGTTTCCTATAAGTTGACCGAGCAGGAATTTGGTTACGGCTACGTGTGCCAGGCGAACTGGAAGGTGATGATTGACAATTATTTGGAGTGCTACCATTGTGAGACGGCCCATCATAGTTTTAACGATATGATGAACATCCCCGACTCACGTTTCACCCTCCACCGTAACTACACTTACCAAGTCGCGCCCACAGCCTTTAAATCGGAAAATAAGGCGTTTCCCTTAAATTTGGAGCACGATGTAACCGTCGGCCAATTCTGGTTTCTCTTTCCCAACACGGTCTTTGGTCAATTTCCTGGTGTCCCCAACTTCTACCTCTCCCGCTTTGACCCAATTTCCCCCAACCAAACCTCGCGGGTTACCATCTCGCTGGTGCCCGAAACAATGCCCGATCCAGATGCTGTTCGGCGGGATCAATTACGGGCTGAATGGAATGCCAATGTGGTCGGTATTGAAGACAAACTTCTGTGCGAGAATGTCCAGCGGGGGATGCAGCAGATGGGTTTTGAGCAAGGTTGGTACATTACCGACCCCGATGCCCATAATATTTCTGAGCACGCGATGCGTTACTTTCACGATCTTTATCTTGAAGCGATGGAGCGATAGACAATGGAACAACGATTTGCCGATAATAATGGGATCAAAATCGCCTACGAAACCTTAGGTGATCCCAAAAATGAAACAATCATTTTTATTTCTGGCTTGGGCAGCCAATTGGTCTACTGGACTGATGAATTATGTCAGCGATTTATTGATCGAGACTTTCACATCGTCCGTTTTGATAATCGAGATGTAGGGCTCTCTTCGAAGACGCCCGGCACCCCGCCCGATATGGATACCTTGATGGCAAGCGAAAATATTGAGGCGGCATACACACTATCCGATATGGCGGCGGATACAGTCAGCGTGCTGGATGCCTTGGGGGTTGAGGCGGCTCACGTCGTTGGTACCTCGCTGGGTGGAATGATTGCTCAGACGGTTGCAATCGAACACCCCCATCGAGTTCGCACCTTGACCTCTATTATGTCAGCCTCCAGCCGCTCAGCAGCGGTCTCAGATAGTGGTGAAAGTGATGACGCCGTCGAAGCTTCGCTGACAATGGATATGAGCGATCCCGAAACGTACGTTGATTTGCAAGTGGAGGGCTACCGAGTGACCAGTGGGCCCCATTTTGATCCGGTGTACCAACGCGATATTCTACAACGGTCGTTTGACCGTTGTTACCATCCCGACGGTTGGTCCTATCAAATGATGGCGGTGATTGCCAGTGGTGATCGCACCGAGAAGCTAGGTTCACTGACAATGCCTGTTTTGGTTATTCACGGTGGCGTAGACCCATTGATCCTGCCTGCGGCTGGTAAAGCGACTGCCGCTGCCATTCCTGGAGCAAAGTTTCTACTGATTGAGGATATGGGCCACAATTTGCCCCGGCCTCGTTGGGATGAAATCGCTGATGCCATCACCACGCTGGCACGGGGCTAATGGCATATCTTAATCGCCAAACGCAACCCCTAAGTGGGGTGGTGGGGAATAATGAAACTTTCCCTTAAACTTTTGTTGTTCTAACCAGACACGGGAACTTAACCCCCCCGGCGTATAGCTTGGTTTGGAACTGATTTTCCCTTTGGCTGAAGTTAGCTCAAAATCTTCATCAATCCCAGCTTGTTCTAATTGGGTGGTAATAAAATCAGACAATTCTTCGGCCAAAGATGGATTGATCTCATCATTTTTAACCGAAATGGATTTAATGGCCTGTAAGGTAGATGCAGAGGCATCTATAGTGATGGTTAAGTTTAATTTTTGTTTCATAAGAACCCCCATTTTTGTTGGTAAATTTCTGTTACTGCCTAATGACTCACTGTCCAACAATGTCTACATTGTATTCTTGCTGGATTTTCTCGAAACCACTCTTCAGGCGTTGCCGCCGCTGTCTCGAAGAAAAAGTTTTCAGTTTGCTGGATCAAGAAATTATAATCAGATGGATCATCCAGCATGAGGTTAAATTGATAAATGAGTTGAGTTTGGAAGATTGTCCACATCGTCCAAGCCTGTTTGGACACATTCTCATAAATCAAATGCCCTAAATCACCGGGGAAAGGCGGCTGATCCAAGCCCGGCAGAATTCGTCCAAATTTTATACAACTTACTTGTTGCTCCATAAAGATACTCCCAGAATTATGCGTTTGATCCTGATAATCGATGTAAAATCAGGCAGCCATCAATTCAGAGATTTGCTCATCACGAGTCAACTCTATAGGCATTTGCTGGACAGCGTCGATCATAGCGTCGATATCGGTAAATTTCACGCGAGGTCGACCCTGTTCTTGACCTCGCAGGCGCTCTTGGCGATCGAGTTCGAGCCAATCCTCATAGGAGAAGTAGTTCGGTTGTCGACTGGTAACTAATTGGGCAGCGGCTTGAACGGACGGATGTTTGGGGCTCAGGATCTTTCCAGCCTGCAAATCAGCCAACATACAGTTAACCGTTTCAATTGCATCTGCTTTATTGGTACCGATGACGCCACTTGGCCCGCGCTTAATCCAGCCAGCAGTATATTCACCCACTACAGGTGTTCCAGCCTCAAAATCCATGACCCGACCCTGCTCATTTGAGATCACACCCCACTTATCATAGAAGGGAACCTCAGGCAGGGCGACCCCTCGATAGCCAACCGAACGGAAAACCAAGCCTACAGGTAAATCTTCAAATTGATCTGTTGCTCTGGGGCGCAGAGAGCCATTTTCAGTCATGTAAAGCTCGTTTTTTACCAAACGAAGATGTGAAATCTCCCCAACTTCATTGGCGGCAATTTCAACAGGCGAGGTCAAAAATCGGATCGTTAATCGCCGATCTTTGTCAGTGGTATTGTTTTTAGCATACGCTTGCAAAAGCTCTACCTTTTTGCGCGTCGCTTTATCACCATTGTTCTCTAAATCCTGCTGGCTTAGGGAGTCAAGTGTGACCTCCTCGGTCAGTATGTTAAGGTTAGCTCCAGCCAACTCATTCAACTCCTTCAGTTCGGGGTTAGAAAAAGCAGCTTGGGCTGGTCCTCGCCGACCCAGCATATAAACTTCTTTCACCTTGCTATGGCGCAATGCCTCCAATGCGTAATCCGCGATGTCAGTCTTGGCTAACTCTTCAGGGGTACGACATAAAATACGCGCCACATCAACCGCTACATTGCCCACCCCAATAACGGCTACTCGTTCTTGAGATAGGTCAAACTGATAATCTCGATAATCTGGATGTCCATTATACCAGGCGATAAACTCGGTGGCGGTGCAACTGTTTTTTAGGTTCTCACCAGGAATATTTAAGTGCCGATCCGTCGCTGCACCTGTCGCATAGACAATCTGGTGATAATGCGCTCGTAAATCAGCCACCGTCATATCGGAGCCAAATTCAACATACCCATAAAATCGATAGTTTGGATTTTGAGCGATACGATCATACACTTTGGTGACCGATTTTATCTTTTGATGGTCAGGAGCCACCCCGTCTCGAACTAAACCGAACGGGGTAGGAAGCCTGTCAAACATATCAATTTCGACGACTACATCTTTTTGTTTGAAGAGGGCTTCTGCCGTATAAAATCCGGCGGGACCAGAGCCGATAATGGCAACTCGTAAAGGGTTTGTTTTTGTTCCGATCAGTGTCATGGATCATCACTCCAAAATCTGTTGATTGTAGGTAATATTGCAAAGGTGCCAATTAGATCAGCAAAAGACATTTGCTTGAACAGCAGTATATCAACAACCTGTGAAATTTGTAACGCCCTCTTGGAGGGTGTTGCTACACCCCATTGGGTAGTCTTTCTTAACCCCTTGGGGTGTATACCTGACGAAAAAAATCTCCCTAACATCAAGTTAGAGAGATTAATCACTTACCATTTTTAATTCATTTATCAGTAGGTTTTAGTGTTACGGCCTCTTCTGTTCCAAATAAATCCTCGCGGCCTCTGTCCGATTATTGACCTCAAGTTTCCGGTATATATTTTTGAGATAATGCTTCACCGTATTGGCACTTAAAAAGAGTTCAGCCGCAATTTCTGGGTTGGTTTTGCCTTGAGCGATACGCTCTAAAACTTCCTTCTCCCGTTTTGATAGCTCTTCTATAGAAGCCTGCTCCCCGGCCTCTGTTTGTTGTTGCCGACTAGCTCGGCGCACAAGCCAATTTTGGATGGCGCGAGGATAGACTACTTGACCGATAGCAATTTGTCGAATGGCTTGAACCATTTGTCGGGGTGACTCAGTTTTCAAGACAATACCATCCGCCTCAAGTTCAATGGCGCGTTGTAACGACTCGCCATCGGCGAGCGCGGTTAACACCAGAACGCGCACGGATAGATTGCGCTGCCGAATAAGGCTCAACGCGGTGAAGCCGTCCATACCGGGCATCATTAAATCTGTAACTACAACATCAGGCGAATAAGTTTCGATAGTCTCCAATAGTTGGCTGCCGTCATTCACCGCCGCCACTACCTTAATATCAGAGGTATCGGCGAGATGTTGCTTTAAACCATCCAAGACCAACTCGTGATCGTCTGCCAAAATAACTCGAATGGAATTAGCCATAACATGGTACCCTAACGTTAATCCGAGTTCCTTGACCCCGCTGGCTAAACAGTTCAAAACTCCCGCCCACCAGTTGCGCCCGATCCCGCATACCCCGTAAGCCAATGTGTTCATCCCGTTCCGTTGCAGATGGGCCACTTAGGGTTGGTGGAGTAAATCCTGCCCCCTTGTCAACGACTTCCAAATGAATATGATCCAAATGCGCCCATAGATAAACAAAATGCTCATCGACTCCAGCGTGCTGTACGCCATTGGACAGAGCTTCCTGCAATATACGATACAACGCAATTTTTGTTGGAAGATTAGTCTGTGGAATATCAGACTCTACCTCAAAATTGACAGTGGCCTCAGTTAATGCTTCATGCTGGATAATCAACCCTTCCAGGATGTCCAACAATGAGCGATTCTTAAATTCTGGCGGATGAAACGCCCCCAAAAACGTTCTGATTTCGGTCAATGACGCTTCCAATAGTTGAGAGATTTGACTGACGTTGTTCTGGTAACTCGCAAATTTAGGCTCATCTGCTAGATTCTTTTCAATAACATGCTGTAGGTGGGTTACATGATTAAGCGCGGAGTAGATTTTCTGCACGGGGCCATCGTGAATATCCAGTACAATTCGACAAAGCTCTTCCTCTGTAACAGGCAGAATACGATGTGAAGCCGTAATCTGATGCCAATCGATTTCTGCCTGCTCACCATTTCCAGAGAGATGTTCTATTGCTGCGGCGGCACCCGTGATAGTATGTTGTTGCAAGGTACTCCAGACCGTTCGTCCCGGAGCGTGAAACGCTAATAACGCAGTGGTATCCTTCGTTGAAGCCAATGGCTGAACGAAGACCTCAGCCGGACGCTGCGTCAAGAGCGAACTCCAAGCATCAGTCGGCAAGCGTCCAACTTGGGTTAGAATATGTGGCGTTTCCATAACACCATCGGCTAACACTAAAACTGTCGCCGAAGCTTCTGTTTGTTCCATTGCACTATACAGAATAGCCTCATAGGCTCGGTATAAATTTTGGGGCATAAAACTCTCACTTACATTTTTCATTCTTGTTCGTTCATCCTCTCGGGCTAATGCCGTGCATTGGGCCAACACCAAACGTTGGGCCAACGGCAAGCGTCACACTAGCAATCTTGCAGAACGACGTAACGCCTAACAAATAGGTGTTACGCAGTTGCCGTAATCTGAGCCTGTCGAAGGTGATTCTTGGCCGGAATTTCGTCTTCGAGAAGCTCAGGCCAAGAAGTTTTATCTAAATGCGTCATTCCTATTTGTATTCTTGCTCGCTCAGTTTGCGTTACTGTGTTTGTGTCGGGCTTCAATTTCTTTCAACTGCGCGATAGTCTCTACCTCATCGGCCTCCACCGCCTCCGAAAACCAGGCATCCAAAATCTCTTTGGCAATCTCTGGTGAGGTCGCCCGTAGACTCATTACCAACACATTAGCATCATTCCACCAACGAGCACCCTTGGCAGTTTGGGCATCCCCACACAGCGCAGCCCGAATGCCAGGGACTTTGTTGGCAGCGATGGATGCGCCGGTGCCTGTGTAGCAAAATAGTACACCCTCATCAGCCTCACCCTGTGCCACAGCGTCGGCCAATTTTTCCGAGGCTAGTGTCCAGGGCAGTGGCTCATTCGCCAGCGGGCCGAGTGTTAAAACTTCGTATCCTCGTTCCTTCAGTTCTTCGATTACAAAATTAGTCAAGGCTGTTTTGTCATCGCTGGTAATAGCAATTTTCATGGCTTACTCCTTATAGAGGACGTGAAATTGGGAATTGAATGATAAAGCACAAAAATGCCCAATCTCAGGTCTCTAATCTCAAATCGTTTATCTGATCATATCCTGACCCTCCCCGCCTAGCAAATCTACTTGCAGTTTGACCGCGATATGTTATAGTGTTCCGCCTAACTTGTATTGACAAACAGTGTATTCGTGGCGGAACACTTAAGCTGAAGCAGGTGACTAAATTTTATGCGTCAAAAGTAGTTTGCTTCAGTAATAGTTTGGCGAATTTTTTAGAGAGAACACCCAATGGCTTATACGTATTGTCCGAAATGCGGACACATATTAGAATCCCAATTTATTGACGACCGAGATCGAGGGGTTTGTCCAAATTGTGGCTTTATCCACTATCAACATTCCAAGCTCTGTGTTGGGGTGTTAGTGGTGGATGAGGAGAAACTATTGCTCGTAAAGCGGGCGATTGAGCCATTCAAAGGCTGGTGGGATATCCCTGGTGGCTTTTTGGAAGTGGGCGAACACCCAGAGGATGGGGCGGTACGTGAACTAGAGGAAGAGACGACACTCATTGTTCGACCGACCGACATTATCGGGCTTTATATGGCTAACTATGGCCCATCGGGTGACGCGGTATTGACCATCTGCTACAAAGGCGAAGTCGTGAGTGGCGTTGCCTCCCCAGCCAGCGATGCTAGTGAGGTCCATTGGTTTCCGTTTGATGCGTTACCCGCCCAAGTTGCCTTTGAGTGGTCGATGGAGGCGATTGAGAAGCTGAAAGCACAATTGCCTAAATGAAATCACATCTGTCAAGGAAAGTAAATGGAGCGAAGTATTATGGCGAAAAAACGTAAATCAAAAACAAAACGCTCTTCTGCCCCAATGTCAAAGCCAAAGTCTATCCCTAAGAAATTAGCTGTTGGCTTGCGAGTAGCGTATGAGTTAACCGATCAGAGGAGATGGTATGACGCTTTAACCGAATTTCAGCGTTTAAATCAGCAATTTCCTAATCGCCCCGAAATCTTGACAGAGTTGATTAACGTTTGTTATGAACTTAATGATATGTCGTTATATTTGACCTATATACAAAAGCTCTTTCGAGTTACGCCAAAGGATCCTGATTTACAGTATAGTTTGGCTGGGGCTTATATGATGAATGGATATATCCTTGTTGCGTACCAAATATATGAGCAGTTTATTCCACGATATCCTGATCATGAGAACATTGAGCGAGCCAAGGAAGCACGGGACAGGCTAAGACCCGAGGTTGAACGGATTCTTGCAGAGTTAGAGCTTAGTGGCTCAGATGCTTTGGATATTGCCGCTGAACATGACCGTATTCGGGCGTTTCTAGAGCGGGGTGAATTACGAGAGGCACGTCAAGCCGCTCAACGCTTTTTAAAGAAGAAGCCAGACTTTATACCTACTCTCAACAACCTGAGTCAAGCTGAATTTGTTGAAGGACTTTTTGAACAAGCGATTAAGACAGCACAACGGGTACTTGAGTTGGAGCCTGATAATTATCAAGCTTTAGCTAATATAACGCGTTACTTCTTTTTGTCCGGACAGGTTGAAGAAGCTCATATACACGCCGAACGTCTGCTACCTGTGACCTCTAAATTTCCAGATATCTGGGTTAAAAAAGTAGAAGCATTTACGTACTTGGGCGATGATCAACAGGTGCTAGACATATTTGCCCAAGCTGAGTTAGGCGATCAGGCTGACCCGACATTGCAAGCATTTCTCTATCATCTTGCTGCGGTGGCAACAATGCGACAAGGTGATGAAGCCTTAGCCAAACAATATTGGGAAGCAGCCCTTGAACATGAACCCTCATTCGATCCAGCCCAACAGAATTTGTCCGATTTGAGCCGCCCCATTGGTGAACGGCACGCCCCGTGGCCGTTTAATCTCAATCAGTGGGTTTCACAATCAGCGGTCGCTAATGTTCAGCAAATTGTCGTGGCGAGTGATCGAGGTGACGCGGCTTTAGAAAGAGCGGCTCGAAGATACTTTAAACGGCATCCAGAATTGTTAACCTTAATTCCTCTTTTGCTAGAACGTGGTGACCCCCGTGGGCGGGAATTTGCCATCACGCTGGTGCCTTTGATCGATGACCCTGACTTGCTTACTGCTTTACATAAATTCGCTCTTAGCCAGTATGGCCCCGATGAATTACGGCATCGTGCTCTCCAGACTATTACAGAAGCTGGGCTTATCTCAGGAGGCTCAGTTAAGATGTGGCTAAAAGGCAAACGGCAAGAGATTGCTTTGATGAACTTTGAGATTTATTTTGAGCCCATAGAACGAAATTATCCGGCTGAAGTTGACACTCAAATACAGGATGGCTATGAAGCTCTGGCTGAGGGGCGGTTTAAGAAGGCCAAAGATTTACTTGAAAAAGCCCTTCAGGTCGTTCCTGATGATCCGACGATACTCAACAACTTGGCTATGGTGTATGATCGAATGGGACACAAACGGGAAGCACAGCAACTCATTGATCAAATGACTGAGCAACACCCCGATTACTTTTTCGGGATTATTGGTCGAGCGAATTTGGCGATTCATACCGATCAACTTGATGAAGCTGAAGCCTTATTACAACCACTCTTGTCACGAGAAATGTTACATATCAGCGAGTTTCGGGCTTTAACTATGGCTTATATGCAATTTTATTTACAAAAGAATCTGCCTGAAGGTGCCCAAACTTGGCTTGATATGTGGGCTGATATGGAACCGTATCATCCAGAGATAGAAACTTGGGAACGAAGAGTGGATCGACATCAAAATAAAGAGAAATCAGCTTGGCGTTCTTTATTTCGGCGTGACAGATAATTTGAGCGAAAGAAATCGGAGGATTGATTTGTGAGTGATATGGAGTTTGCTAAACTTATCGCTGCTGAGCTTGAGGTAAGACCTCAACAGGTGGCGCGATCGATTGAACTGTTTGATGAAGATAATACGGTGCCCTTTGTGGCGCGGTATCGAAAAGAGGTGACCGGCGGACTGGATGAGGTGCAGCTGCGGAACATCTTGGAGCGGTTGACCTATCTGCGTAATCTCGCCGAACGCAAAGCCACTGTCTTGAGTAGCATCGAAGAGCAAGGTAAGCTAACCGATGAACTACGCCAACGGATTGAGGCGGCGACAACGTTGCAGCAAGTCGAGGATTTGTATCTGCCGTACAAACCGAAGCGACGAACCCGTGCAACCATCGCTCGCGAGCGAGGTCTAGAGCCACTGGCTGAGATGATGTTAGCCCAAGAGGTGACGAGTGGTGACCTTGCGGCGTTGGCGGCAGAGTTTTTGAATGACGAGGTGCCCAGTCCCGATGACGCCTTGGCTGGGGCACGGGACATCGTGGCCGAGCAGGTGGCTGAGGACGCGGATGTGCGGGAGATTGTGCGGAAGCAGACTCGTCAGGAGGCAGTGCTGGTCATCAAGGCGGCTGACAAGGAGAAGGATGAGCGGGGTGTGTATGAGATGTATTATGACTATCAGGAGAAGTTACGCGACGTGCCGCCCCATCGCTGGCTCGCCATCAGTCGGGGCGAGCGGGATGGCGTGCTCAAGGTCAAGCTGGATGGGCCGGATGATGAATTAGTGCAGAAAATTCAGGCTCGCACCGTAACCAATCCCAAATCGCTGTTTAGTCAACATATTCGCGAGGCGGTGGCTGATGGTTATAAACGATTGATTTCCCCTTCGATTGAAACGGAGCTACGCGGTGAAACCAGCACAACTTCTGACGAACACGCCATTGGCACTTTTGGTCTCAATTTACGCCAACTGTTGCTGCAACCGCCTATCCGAGGCAAACGAGTACTCGGCGTGGACCCCGGCTATCGTACCGGCTGCAAAGTCGCTTTGGTTGATGCCACAGGGAAATTTTTGGGTGGCTCGACGATTTATCCCCACCCCCCACAGAAACAGTGGGAAGCAGCCAAAGATACCTTGGTGCAATTGATGGTCAAACAGGGGGCCGAGATTATCGCTATCGGGAATGGCACAGCTAGTCGGGAGACTGAACAGTTGGCGGCAGAAGTGGTGTCGGCGGCTAAGGCGAAAGCGAAGGTCGTGCGGGAAATGGCCTATGTGATGGTCAACGAAGCGGGAGCGTCGGTCTATTCAGCCAGTGATTTGGCCCGAAATGAGTTCCCTGATTTGGACGTCAGTATGCGCGGGGCGATTTCGATTGCCCGTCGTTTGCAGGACCCGTTGGCTGAGTTGGTCAAGATTGATCCCCAATCGATCGGGGTGGGGTTGTATCAGCACGATGTAAATCAGAAGGCGTTGGGCAAGGCCTTGGATGGGGTCGTCGAAAGTGCAGTGAATCACGTTGGAGTCGATGTGAATACGGCCAGTGCCCCACTGTTGAGCTATGTGGCAGGAATCAGTCGCCGCGTGGCCGATGCGATTGTGGACCATCGGGATGCAAATGGCCCCTTCAAAAAACGCGCCGAATTGAAAAAGGTTAAAGGCTTGGGGGCCAAAACGTATTTGCAGGCAATCGGCTTCCTGAAAATTCCTGATGGCAAACAGCCGTTAGACAACACCTTCATCCACCCCGAAAGTTACCCAGTCGTCGAACGCCTATTTGATTATTTGGGGGTGCAAGGAGATGAAAAGGATCTGCCAAAACAGATTGAGCAATTAGGTAAACGTGAAAAGATGAGTGATTTGGCAGGGTTACTGGACGTGGGCGAACCGACCTTGGTTGATATTTTAGACGATTTAGCTAAACCCGGCCGTGATCCTCGCGATGAATTGCCCAAACCTCTTCTCCGGCAGGACGTCCTCAGTATGGAGGATTTGCGGGAGGGGATGATTTTGACGGGGACGGTCCGAAATGTCGTTGATTTTGGGGCCTTTGTCGATATCGGCGTCAAACAAGACGGCCTCGTTCACATCAGCCAACTGGCTGACCGTTTTATTAAAAGCCCCTTTGAGGTCGTCAGCGTCGGCGATGTGGTCAAGGTCAAGGTGATGAGTGTGGATGCGGACCGGGGCCGGATTGGATTGAGCATGAAGGAGGCGGGATAAAAATCCTCTATTTCTCAACGCCGCGCTACATAAATCCCGAGCAAGACGATTAGGCCACCGATAGCTTGGAACGGTCCAATAATCTCGCTCAGGAAAAGCCACGCGAGAATGGTGGAGAGAACGGGCTGGATGAGTAAGATGACCGAGGTGAATGAGGCGGGGAGTTGGGCCAGCGCATAGGCGATGAGGCCTTGTCCCCCGATTTGAGAGAGGATGCCGAGGCCCAACAAAGCGAGCCAGCCCCGCACTGTAGAGGCAAAAAATGGCTCGTCTAAGAGCAAGGCGATGGGTAGCAGCGCTAAACTCCCGACTGCACAACTCCACGTCAAGATGGTTATGGCAGAGAGGTCATTTCGTAGCTTTTTGACCACCACAATATAACTGCCATAAAACAGCGCTGTCATCAAGCCGAGCATATCCCCCCACAAGGTTTGAGTACTCAACTGAAAGCCTGTCCCCACGAGCATAATGGCCCCGGTGATGGCAATGACCAATCCTACAATAAAAGATGATGAGATTTGCTCATCGTAGAGCAGCCAGGCCCCGGTGGCGACAACAATGGGGGCGAAGTTGGCCATGACCGAGGCGTTGGCAATCGTGGTGTGCTTCACCGCCAGATGAAAGGCGGCGAGATCGGCGGCGAATAGTATCCCCGCTAATAGAAGCCAGCCATACGGAAATGTTGAGGTCGTTAATGAGGTTTGGTCAGATGTTGATTTTTCTCGTTGGAGCAAAAGCCAAAGGATGGGGAAGGCAAGTCCCATTCGCCACATTCCAGTGCTGATTGAGCCGGCATCGCTCCAGCGAACATAGAGCGGGGTGAATGAGATGGCTGTGGCCCCACCGACCAAGGCCAAGAAGGCAATCTGTGAAAACGTTGGTTTGGCCACATCTGCATTCATCGTAATCCCCCAGGAAAAAAAAGAGCCTCACGGCGTATTGCGTGAGGCTGCGATTTAATTCGATTTGAAAGCCCCCGGACGGATTCGAACCGACGACCATCCACTTACAAGGCGGGCGCTCTACCAACTGAGCTACGGAGGCAACAACCCCAAAAATATAACAAAGATTGATGAATTCGTCAAATTCGATGTGATGAACTTTCAGAGCAGATGAACTCAAATTTTGGGAATGATGGGACACGGAAAACGCGGAAGAACACGGAATTTTTGTTTGGGTTTTGTGGATTTCAGTTTCGGTTGTATGTGATGAGATACACGATATAATAAATCGTATTAGACCAATTTTTGGCTGATTACTGATCACTTTGTTTTTAGAGGAGAACAGGTATGGTACAAAAAGACCGGCGGGTCTTGGGGAAAATGAATACGCTCTATGAGCCGGGGGTGAATTTTGATCGGTTGCGACGGGAACGTCTGGCGAAGGTGCAAAAAGAGATGGTGGCCCGTGACATTGGCGCGATACTACTGACGGACATCATCAACATTCGGTATGTGACCGGGGTCAGCATTATGCCCCTGTGGAATGCCGTGAATTTGGCCCACTATGTCTTGGTGCCGGCGGAAGGCCAGCCGATCATCTACGAATATTCGATGGCACTGTTTCGGGCTGAACAATTTTGGAATCAAGTGCGTCCAACGTATACGTGGCAGGCCCGTTTTGCCGATCATCTGGCTGATACGCGCTCCCACGAATGGGCGGGCGAAATTGTGGCGCGGCTGCGTGAGTGGGGGGTGGCTGATGCGAAATTGGCCATCGATGTGCTCGATTTCCATGGCTTCAACGCCCTGCAACAGCAAGGGCTAACCCTGACCGATGCCGATGCCCCAATGGAGGCAGCGCGGATCATCAAAACGCCTGATGAAATTGAGCTGATGCGGCAATCGGCAGCGGTGGCTGAGGCGGCGATGTATGATATGGAACAGGCTATTCGACCAGGCATTTCTGAGAATGAGTTGCTAGGGATTTTCTGGCATAAAATGCTTGCTTTGGGCGGCGAGTATTGCTTTACCCGAATTTTGGTGTCGGGGTATAAAACCAATCCGTGGTTTCACGAGGCAGGGAGCAAGTTGGTTCGGCCTGGCGATTTGGTTGGTATCGACACCGATATGATCGGCCCGGAAGGCTATGTCTGTGATATTTCGCGGACCTTTTTGTGTGGCGACAAGGCTACCCCAGCTCAAATTGATGCTTACAAATTTTCACACGATTTTATTCAGGAAACCATTGAGTTATGCCAGCCAGGGGCCAGCTTTGCCGAGATTGCTCACAACGCTCCGAAAATCCCGGAGAAATATGTGGCGCAACGTTATCCTGTCATCTTACACGGGATTGGTACCGATGATGAACCCCCCAACGTCCCCTTTCCCGATGCCCACGGCAAGCGGGTGATGCCGGATGGCGAGTTGAAGGAGAATATGACGGTCAGTGTCGAATTTTATGCAGGCGAAGTCGGTGCTCAAGATGGAGTGAAGTTGGAAGACGAGATTTTGATTACAGCCAATGGCCCTGTGGTGCTGTCGTTATATCCGTATGATGAAAAGCTAATGGGCTAATTTATTGTGGATATTGGACCATTTGTTTGCTTTATTGTCATAATGTTGATTTTCATAATCTATGTTGGACGTTCAATTTACACCGAGCTGAGCTTGCACTCTGAGGATGTGATGGATGATTGGCGTAAATTCGCTCAGGTGAATGAGCTTGATTTTGATGTAGATGATTTGCGAGGTCCTAGCATCACTGGGAAATACAATAATTATAACTTATCTTTGGACATGGTCGGTCAGGAGGATGGTGAGGTTTTTACCCATATTGAGCTAACCCGCGACAAAACAATCCCCCCTGAAGTTATACCAAATGCTTGGGATAGATTTTTTGTTTGGCGAGATATAGTCTCAACAGGTCAGTTTTTTGTGAATGATCAAGGTGACCGTATTTATTGGCAGAAACCAGATATCACCACAGATCTGAGTAATTCAAACGTTTTTGATGTCTTAAATCAGTTGATGAACCTCTATCCTTCTTTAGTTGATATGGGTGGGGAAATCGTGTCTCAATTAGAGGTAAACTACCTGAATTCGTCTGTGTGGAAGAATTTTACGCAGTCTCTATTGCGCGACATTAGCCAAGTTACGACGGCAAAATTTGCTGATAACCTGGAACAAACGTTATGTTTGAAGTGTTTAACAAAATGTGAGAGACACAAGGTGCGCCTCTCAGCACTGAATACAATATCATATTATGGCTGTCGCACTTGTCAGCAAAGTATGCGTCTTGTGCAGGTAACAAAAGGTTTTTATGCGATACTAGATCATACTCAGACTGATGAGATCCTCCGGCAAGATAATGAAATTGTACAAATAAATTGGTTTATTCGGCAATCGATGTTCGATTTTGATGGGGTTGACATTGTTCAGGCGACGGATGAAGATGTGGAGCGTTTTGTTATTCAGATGGGCAATGATACAGACATAGCGCGACGCTTAACCTATCGTACGATGACCTGTACTATTTCACCTGACTGTGATCTTTCTGAAAATACAATGCGAATATTAGAGCGAACATTTGAAAGTGTGGAGGTAAATCATGCACCAAATTCGACCGTGGCTGTACATCGGCAAATACCGGGAGACCTTGAATCATCACCTACTGACGGCGAGAGGCATTCAGGCGATGTTGGAGTTAGCGGATCGGGTTGAGCACCCGGATATTCGAACGCTCTACCTGACCGTTGAGGATGGTGTACCGCTTTCCTCCGAGAAATTGCGACAGGGCGTTGATTTTATTCGCAATGAGTATGAGGCGGGACACACCGTCCTAGTCGCCTGTGGGGCGGGTATCAGTCGCTCCTCTGCGTTTACCGTTGCTGCCCTTAAAGAGATTGAAGGCTTGACCTTGCTCGAAGCAATGAAGGCCGTGCGAGATCCCCACCCGATGGCGCTGCCTCATCCCAAAATCTGGGATTCCTTGACCGACTATTATGATGAAGATGCTCCGTTTCATAATGCCCTGCGAACTGGGAAATGATGAATGAAAATTCAATAGAATTTATTTGGATCTTCATCTGAGTTATCCCCATCGTACTTAATATTTTAAGCCAGGCTATTTTGCCAGCCCCACGCCTTTGAAGCATAATTTCGGGGGAGATTTTGATATGAATCAGCAGCCCCCATTTGAACCAATGACACAGGAAATTTTGCTCCGGGCCACCCAGGAATTGGCTGAGCGTGATCCAGACTTGGCCTATATTGTAACCGCTATTGGCCCCCCACCGATGTGGGGGCGCCCCCAGGGATTCCCCACCCTCATTCACATTATCTTGGAGCAGCAGGTTTCATTGGCTTCGGCCAAGGCCGCCTTTGATCGTCTACAAGAGACGCTCGACCCGTTGACCCCAACCTCCTTTCTTACCCTCGATGATGATCAACTGAAGACGATTGGCTTTAGTCGGCAGAAAACTCGCTACGGTCGCCTGTTGGCTGAGGCTATTCTGGCGGGCGAGTTGGATTTGCCAGCCCTTGCTCACCTCGATGACGACACGGTGCTGACCGAGTTGACCAAAATTAAAGGCATTGGCCCCTGGACCGCCAACGTGTATTTGTTGATGGTGCTACGTCGGCCTGATGCCTGGGCGACGGGCGATCTGGCTTTGGCTGTTGCTGCTCAGAAAATTAAAGGTTTGGAAGCGAGACCAACCTATCCAGAGTTAGATGAGATGGCCTTAGCTTGGCGACCCTGGCGTGCTGTTGCCGCTCGATTATTGTGGCACTACTATTTGAATGGGCAAGGAGCCTAATAATGGCCCCTACTTCGCCCACCTTGGACACACGTCTCTTTTATCGCGAACGTCCGACCCAGCAAGCGCAAGTGATGCATCAACAGTGGCGTGAACTGCTCTTTTTGCACTGGACGATTGACCCTGCTGAAATTCAGAAAACCTTGCCCCCTGGCTTGTATGTTGACACCTTTGAGGATCACGCTTATCTTGGACTTGTCCCTTTTTATATGCGTGGTATTCGCCCCCGTTTTTGCCCTCCTGTTCCCGGCATCTCCAACTTTTTGGAGGTTAACGTTCGAACCTACGTTTATGATGAACGGGGTGTGCCAGGGGTGTGGTTCTATTCGCTGGATGCCAATCAATGGCTGGCGGTTCAGGCGGCGCGTCTGTTCTTCAAGCTGCCGTATTTTTACGCTAAAATGGAGGCCGTTCAGCAGCCAAACAAACAAATCGACTACACCTCCTGGCGTCGTGACACGGACCGCACCTTGACCACGCGATTTTCGTATCGATTGCGGGGGGATGTCTGGCTGGCCGAGCCGGGGACGCTTGAGTTTTTCCTGGTGGAGCGTTACATTTTGTTTGCCTACCAACCAAAAACAGGGAAGTTATCGACCGGTCAGGTTTATCATCTACCCTACACCATTGGTGAGGTGGATGTACCCGTTTGGGATACAAGCCTATTTACCCTGAATGGCTTTGCCTCACCTGAACGCCCGCCTGATCACGCGTTGATGTCACCGGGTGTGGTTGTTGATGTATTTCCCTTGACGCGGGTTTAAATTGGCGTTAGTCGTTGAACTAGTTTTAAGGAACGATGCTACCAAAAAATCTTCACTAGGCTTTTTCAGAGGGGTACAAAGTTAAAACACTTGCTGGTAGTGGCAAGATGAAACGCCGTAGATTAGCTAATCTTGCCTTGCCATCAGGGAAAATATCGGTTAGTTGTCCTTCGAATGATAGTTCTATGTGTAATTTCTTTGATACTCAACCTCAGATTTCACCTGGGTTCTATCCCGTCTTCATTAATGTTGTCAGAAATGACCCTGGAGTAGCTAGTGCCTTTGTGATAGTAGTATTCAAGGATGCCGAAATAACCTCGTGGGAAGAAGTAGGGGAATTCTTCACTGATACTGGCGATGGATGTATTTTTGATACAAGTAGTACCAACCTTTTGTTAGATATAAAAAAGAAAATGCCTCATGAAGCGTGGGGGGAATTTAAAACAGCTACCTTGTTTGATGGCGATGGAAGTCTCATATTGGATGACACAAGCAGAGTCAATGCAATTGTGTTTAGATGTGGTGATTGGGCTTATAAATGTTTTGTTGGATATGATGACACAAATGAAGTTACTTGTTTAGTGGTGGATGGGCGGATTTCGGATGAAGCACATAAACTACAAAACTATATTTTAGATCTGATGAAATCAAAGGGATAACTAAATTATGGATCAAATGCAAGCAATTCGTGAGCGACATATTTCTCTGATGCAGCAAACGTGCCAAACGTTAGGCCATATTCTCAGTGATGTTGACCAAGAGACTGCTACAACATTGCGTGATGGGCCAGATGGATGGACGGTGCTTGAAGTGGTGTGTCACCTGCGGGATTTTGATGAATTTTTCTATGGGCGAGCGGTGATGATGCTAGATCAAGACCAGCCAGTTTTGCCTGCCTACGACCACGAGGCCCTCGCCATTGAGCGGAATTACAATAGCCAGGATTTACGACAAACCTACACAGATTTGACCAAATCTCGCCAGCGGTTTGTTGAGTTTTTCGAAGCATTGACCGAAGTACAATGGAGTCGGGACGGACATCACCCAGAACGCGACCATTTTTCTATGCTCGATTCATTGATGCAGGTGGGTCTGCACGACGTAGTCCATCTCGAGCAAATCACCCGAATTTTGACCCAACGTCATTAGATATAGTGTTTGTTGCCTATTTTGTGCAATGACCCTAGCTTTGTTATTTGTTATAAATGCCCCCAATAATGGTGTGACCTTTTTTAACCTGTAGTGTCCAATAGGATGGCTGACCTAGCCATAATTTTCTGAACTTTTCACCAATGGCTCCTGAGGTAAGAATCCTGGTGTAGTTTTTGTACAGGTCAGCAGAATACCACTGACCAGAACTTGTTACACTCTATTCTTTCAAAAATTCAAGTTGTTTTATTGTGACACCTGGGAGGGTACTTAAATGGTTAATCTTTTGATTGCATTTTTTGTGGGATTTTTACTCGGCTGGTTAACCGAGTGGGTGATTGATTGGCTCTATTGGCGGAATCAAAAAGCGGGAATTCAAGCTCAATTAGAGAGGAGCTTGGCGGAGAATAGACGTCTCAAAGCTGAGGTGGCAGAAAATAAGGACTTGCGTCAAAAATTGACGACAGCAGAAAGAGAAATTGAGTGGCTTAAGGAAAAGTTAGCGGCCCAACCAGAGGTGGCACCCCGTGGCGTTGAGCGAGTTGTGATTATCCAGAATAATCTTGAGGATATTAATGGGATTGGCCCTGTTTTTTCTAAACGTTTGAATGATGCTAATATTCACACATTTGCTGAACTAGCAGCATTAAACGTGGGAACAATCAAAGACATTGTCTATATCGATGGGGAAAGCTGGCAGAGTTCCGATATCGAAGCTTGGATTAATCAAGCGAGACAATTGACCCGAATATCTCAAAATCATGCATAAGGAGAGCGTAGGACTATGAGCGACACAAAGTTGTCGGAGCGCGTCGTTTGGTTAAACGATTTGCTCAAATTTATTATCACGATGTTACTGCTTTCAGCAGTCGTTTCTTTGGTACTGGTTTTCTACCTAGCTGGTAGTGGATCAGAAGAGGGCGAAGTTGCTGAGGGAGCTGAAACCGAAGCGGTAGCTGAGGCTTCAGCGGAAGCGACGGGTAGTGATGAAGACGCCGAAGAAGATGCCGAAATGGAAGCAGTTACCCCGACTGTTAATGCGTTAGCCGCAAACGAGGCGACGGTCGGCGATACTGTCGATTTGTCAGGCACAGGTGGGGCTGGGAATGAAATTGGCATTCTGGCCAATGGTGACTCAATCGGTACAACCACCGTTGGGGACGATGGTGAGTGGACGTATGGGGCCGCTTTTGATGAACCTGGCGAGTATGAAATTCAGGCTGGAACATTAGATTCTGATGGCGGCGTGATGGAGCTATCAGAGCCGTTTCAATTGACCGTGTCTGAGGCAATGATGGCCCCTACCCTAAATGTTGATAGTGGTGATATGGCCGCTGGTGATGAGATTTCTGTCTCCGGTGAGGGGATCCCTGGCAGCGACGTTGAAATTTTAGCTGATGGTGAGGTGATTGGCACCACAACTGTGGGTGAAGATGGTACGTGGCAATACACCCACAACTTTGCTGAACCTGGGGACTATGAATTACAAGCGCGGGTGGCTGGCTCGGATGATAGCAGCTTGATGTCCAGCTTAGCCCCGTTGGCAATTTTACCTGCGTTTGCCCTGCCAACCCTCGATTTGCCTGACTTCAGTGGTATTTTTGCTGGCGATGAGGTTGAATTGAATGGAACAGGCGAGCCGGGTAGTGAAGTGGCGATTGTCTCAAATGGTGAGGTGGTTGGAAATGCGACGGTCGGCGAAGATGGCACCTGGAGCTTCCCGTGGCCATCGGGCGAAGCAGGTGACTATGATCTGCAAGTGCAAACCTTGGATGCCGATGGGAATGTGGTCAACGAGTCAGAAGCCTCTTCCTTCTCATTAAACTTGCCAGAAATTGCTCTGCCAAATTTTGAGATGCCAGATCTCGATTTAGGTAACTTGTTTGCTGGCGATGAAGTTGATTTGTCAGGAACCGGTGAACCGGGTAGTGAAGTAGCGATTGTTTCAAATGGTGAAGTGATTGGAAACGCGACCGTTGGCGAAGATGGGACCTGGAGCTTCCCGTGGCCATCCGGCGAAGCGGGCGATTACGATCTGCAAGTGCAAACCTTGGATGCTGATGGCAATGTGGTTAACGAGTCAGATCCATTCAGCCTCTCCTTTGGCTTACCTGATGTATCGTTGCCAAGCTTTGAGATGCCAGATCTTGATTTAGGCAACTTGTTTGCCGGAGATGAGGTTGATTTGTCAGGAACCGGTGAACCGGGCAGTGAAGTTGCCATTGTGGCCGATGGTGAGGTAGTTGGAAATGCCACTGTTGGTGAAGATGGGACGTGGAGTTTCCCGTGGCCGTCAGGTGAAGCCGGTGATTATGAATTGCAAGTGCAAACCTTGGATGCTGACGGCAATGTGGTCAACGAGTCTGACCCCTTTACCCTTTCCTTCGCCTTGCCTGAGATAGCCCTACCGAGCTTTGAGTTGCCCGACTTGGATTTGGATAACTTACTGGCTGGCGATGAAGTAGAATTGGGTGGTGTCGGTGAACCAGGCAGTGAAGTTGCCATTGTGGCCGATGGTGAAGTGGTTGGAACCGCGACTGTCGGTGAAGATGGGACGTGGAGCTTCCCGTGGCCATCCGGCGAGGCAGGCGATTATGAGCTACAAGTGCAAACCTTGGACGAAGATGGTAATGTCGTCAACGAGTCAGACCCCTTTACCCTTTCATTCTCTCTGCCAGATTTTACAGTTCCGATCTTGGAGCTACCTGATTTCGATTTAGGTGGGTTCTTTGCTGGCAGTGAGTCCACCCTCACCGGGGCAGGGGAACCAGGCAATCAGGTTGAGGTTGTTGTTGATGGTGAAGTGGTTGGCACCGCCATTGTTGGTGAAGACGGCACCTGGAGTTTCGATTATCCATTTGCTGACCCCGGCGATTATGATATCGTCTTGCGAGTGCTTGATGAGGATGGCAATGCCCTTGGTGAATCTGATAGCATTAGTCTGACTGTAGCTGAGCCTGTTCCGCCGACACTTGAAGGCTTGAGCATCAGTGAAGCCTTGACTGATGAGTCGATTACCGTGAGTGGGACGGGTGCGCCAGGTACAGAAGTTGAGATATTGGCAGATGGTACACGGTTTGGCGTGGCTCCGGTCAGAGAAGATGGTACTTGGATTTATGCGATTGCCTTTAGTGACCCCGGTGAGTATGACGTCACTGCCCAAACAGTAGATGTTGATGGTAACGTCATTGATGAAACCGACGCGAGCTCGGTCACGGTCAGTACACCGGCTGCATCTGAGCAATTTGCCTTCATCTTCCCTGCCGATGGTGGGCAAATCATTCAAGGTTTCCTGACCATCGTGGGCACGAGCGAGCCAGGTGATGAAATTGAAATTTTTGATGATGGCGAGTCGATTGGGACCACCACAACTGAAGATAGCGGCGAGTGGTATTTCCGCTTTGAGCCTGCTTTGGGCGAGCATCAATTCTCGGCTGCTGTAGTTGGCGCAGGCAGTGAGTTAGAGGCGCGTAGCTTGGAGGTCGTTCCAGTGGGTGAGGTCGACTGCGACTCCAACCTGGGCATCAGCCGTGGTGTAAACTACATCGTAGGAACGTGTAATACCTTCGGCACGGTCATTGAGCGAACAGGTGCTACGTTGGAATCGCTGATTGAGGCTAACCCACAGATTGACAACCCTGATCTGATTTACCCTGGTGACATTCTCAACATTCCGTAAGCTTACATTCTGAATTTTTTAAGGGCAAGGCATTGCGCCTTGCCCTTTTTGATTCTCGATTTTTCTCATTTTCCTCTAATCTGACACCCAGTAAGATGTATGATTTCTGCCTCATCTAATAGCTAAGCTAAGGATTGATTAATTCACCTTATTTTTTCTCAAACTCTAAGCAGTAGCGAGATTTGAAGGCCTAAATGAGGAAGTAATTTAAATTTCAATCCTTAGAAGCGTGAAACAAACTTGCTGCAAGTTCACATAAATCAAATTTCTCACTGTAGATGAAAGGAGCATGTATTATGGAAAATAATCAAACTGTTCAACCAAAAAGTAAAACTTGGATTTGGATTGTTGTTGCCATTGTTGTAATCGGCGGGGCGTGGGCCAGCTTTAGCTTGGTCGGCCCGGTGCCAGATCAAGCGGCTGTTAGTCAGGCAGTTGATGTTGAGGCGGTCAATCTAGAACCGGCCCCGATTGCGGGTCATCCCGCCCCAGACTTTACCTTGCAAAATTTGGCGGGTGAAACCGTTCAGTTGAGTGATTTCAAAGGTCAACCGGTGATCATCAATTTCTGGGCAACCTGGTGTGGCCCGTGTCGTATCGAAATGCCCCACCTTGAGGCTGCTTACAACGAGCATTTGGATGATGGACTGGTTATCTTGGCCGTTAATCTTACCGCCCGGGACAATGTCGAAGATATTCCGGCCTTCCGGGATGAGTTTGGCTTGACCTTCCCCATCATTTTGGATGAAACAGGCGATGTTGCGACCACCTACAAGTTAATTGGTCAGCCAGCCTCTGTGTTTGTCGATAAAAATGGCGTGACCCACGAAGTATGGAGTGGCCCCATTAATGAAGCGTTTATCAACGAGCGTGTGGCTCAACTCTTATCATCGTAAGTAGGAGGCTGTGATGTTAAATAATAAAAATGTAACGATCGGCTTGGTCTTGGTCGGGGTAATTATTGCTGGTGCTGTGGCGTACGCATTCTTTGGCATAGAGGACTCGCCAATCCTGGCCGCACCACAGGAGCAAGTTGTGATAGAAACGACGCCAAAAGAGGGCGTTACGATATTTACAGAAGATAATCGGTCCAACCGTTTGATTAATGCAACCAATGGTTGGAACACCGATTGGAATAGACGAACAATACAATATGATGAATTACTCTCAGGAGGACCGCCCCGTGATGGCATCCCCTCAATTGATACTCCAAAATTTGTGAGCTTTGCTAAGGCAGGTGAGTGGCTAACTGATACCGAGCCAGTAATCTCGCTCGAAATTGACGGCGAGGCCCGAGCGTATCCGCTGCAAATTCTGACCTGGCACGAGATTGTCAACGACACTGTGGCTGATGTACCTGTGGCCGTGACATTCTGTCCGCTCTGTAACTCAGCCATCACCTTTGATCGCCGTTTTGGTGAACAAGTCTTTGAGTTTGGCACATCGGGCTTGCTGCGCAAGTCAGATTTGGTGATGTATGATCGCACCACTGAAACCTTGTGGCAGCAGTTCACCGGTGAAGGCATTGTTGGGCAATTGGCGGGTGAGCAGTTGGCGTGGGTTCCTTCTAGCTTGGTCAGCTTTGCCGACTTCAAGGCCGCGTTCCCAGAGGGTGTGGTTCTTTCTCGGGATACCGGCTTTGATCGTAGTTACGGACAAAACCCCTATGTGGGCTATGACTCAGTAGGTAGCAATCCCTTCCTGTTTGATGGCGTGATCGATGATCGCCTCACTGCCGTTGAGCGTGTGGTCACCGTCTCCTCCGATGTCGAACCTGCCTTCGTGGTCGAGACACCGCTCGATATCGCCTACCCGTTGAGTATCTTATCCGAAGTCGGCGTCATCAACGATAGCCAAGGTGGTCTTGAACTGGCCGTGTTCCATACTCCAGGCACAAACAGTGCTCTCGATACTCGCTTCATCGCCGAAGGTGAGGATGTTGGGGCGACTGGGGTCTTCAATCGAGCGCTTGATGGTCAAGTGTTGACCTTCAAGAAGGATGGCGAGTTGATTGTTGATGAGGAAACGGGTAGTACCTGGAATGTGTTGGGGCAAGCCATTGACGGCCCCTTGAATGGGGCAGAGTTAACCCCCATCATCCACGCTGACCACTTCTGGTTCTCGTGGGCCGCATTCCGTCCGGATACGATTATTTACACCAACTAGGCGCTGATACAGTTGGTTTGCTGGCCCCCTCAGCCTCAATACGAGGCTGAGGGGGCTTTTTATTACATCCAAATTATGGTGTATATTTACTTGAGAACAGCCGGTAAAAATATACGCTCATCCAAAAGCTTTAACATTCCCACAGGCCATTCGGTTGAGGTGGTGTTGTAAAAGTTAGTGATGTTCGGGAAGACAGTTGACAGGTCGGATGGCTGGACCCCAAACCACAACGCCAACTCGCTAAAATATTCATCAACCGAGGTGGTAGGTAGCATCCGCCCATTATTGCCCACATCCAAGCCTTCCCCTAGGGACATCTCCCCCGCAGAGGGGTAGGTTCCGTAGATACGGCCACCCTGTAAGGCACCCCCGCCCATAATCAGTTGATGCCCGCCCCAAGCGTGGTCTGTCCCGCGCCCATTCGATCGTAAGGTTCGACCAAAATCGGAGGCAGTGAAAGTTGTTACGTTGTGCTGAATACCAAGGTCGGTGAGTGCTTTCCAGAAGCCGTCCAGAGCCACACTGAGCATCCGAAGTAATTCGTATTGGGTATCGAGAAGCTCCTGATGATGATCCCAGCCACCGACAATCACAAAAAAGCATTGCCGTTTCATCCCCAACAAGTTTCGGGCGGCAATCGTTTGGGCAATGCCTTTGAGGCTGCCGGATAAATTATTTTCGACAAAGTAAGTCTCATTAATTTGATCCGCCACCGAGTTGAATGCTTCGCCAAAGAAGTTGCTTTTTGTAATACTGCCACTGACCTCATTCAAGTAGGCCTCTTCAAAAAGGTTTTGATACTGTTGACCAATCAAACTGTTGACATCATCGTCTCCCTCGCCGACAACCGTGTTGTAGCGTAGAAACGCAGCAGACTTGTGCCAGTTATTTTTGCCATCTAGGTCTATGCTACCGTCAGAAGTGATCGTGTAAAAAGTGGTATTACTGCCCGCCTGCCACAGATTGTTGCCGCTGAGTGAGATGTTTGTTGAAATGGGAGCATTGGTAGCGGAAGGATCGAACAAAATATCGGCCATCCGCCCCGCCCAACCCGTGGCTGAGACACTCTGGGGAATTGAGGTTTGCCATTGCTGGATTTGGTCGCTATGGGAGAACAGGGCTCGTGGTAAGACAACCGAATTGTTTTTGTACTGCTGGACCGTAGTTGGCTCAACCAAGGTGCCGACATTGGCTAAAAAGGCGATATTCCCCGCATCAAAAAGCCGGGCAACTTCAGGCATCGCTGGGTGAATTGAAAATTCGCGACCATTTGTATTTTGTGCGGCCAACTTGATCAAACTATCGGCTCCGGTTTTGGGGAGTGCCACCGAGCCTCTGATGGTCTGATATTGCGCATAATCGTCATCGCCCGTTGGCACCAACATATTGTAGGAGTCGTTGCCTCCGCCCAGAAAAATACACACCAAAGCTTTGTAATCATCAAAGGGTGTTTGGGCTGCCACTTGGCTGGTCATTTGCATGTTGAGGATTGTGGAGAATAAGCCAGTCGAGCCAACCGCGGCGCAACTCGCCTGCTTTAAAAATGTACGTCGAGAAACGTTGTAGTCATTGAGCATTGTCATTTTTAACGTGCCTTTCTGATCGTAAGCTACCGAAGCGTGGCTGCATCCGGGGAGATGGCGAATAGATACACAGCCGTTTGAACGCGTTTCAATAAGTAATCACTGTCCGTTGATTCGAATTGTTCAATGCCTTGTTTGATAATCGCTTTGGTATTGGTCCCTAGCTCGCCGTACGTTAATAAAAGGTCAAGATGGTCAATCAACGCATCTGGATTATCGGCCAAAGCCAGCTCTGGCGTGAAATTATACTTAAACTCAACCACTTGGGTCGGATCACTGGCTGATGGGTTGTTCTGCGTTTTTTGATGCAGATCTTGGGTGATAGTGCGGATGATATAATTTGCAAAGGTGGTCGCGGTGGTTGGGGTCAATATTTGAAATTCGGGACTGGTTAAACCGTTATCTCGCAACTCGCCAGCGTGGGAGTAGGTCGGCTGGAAAAAATTAAAAACGGTGGGGCTATACATTGGCCATTGACCAATCCAGGCTATTCTTCCCCCCCAATTCCAATGCTGAAACTCGGTCACCCCTTGACCCGCATTGAAGGCTTTGATGAGGCGAGTTAAGCGGACCATCGGCTCGGTCAGCTTTCCCTTTTGGGTATCATTGGGCGTGTAGGTGCGTGCTTCTGTGTCTAACAGAATGGCTTTGACCACCGAAAAAAGATCGCCGCGTACCCCAGAGCCGTTGTCGATAAAGACATTAGCAACCCGCTCGACATAGGCTGGGCTGGGGTTGGAGGTAACTAAAAAGCGGATGAGGCTTTTTGAGATGAAAGGGGGCGTGTTAGGGTGGTTTAAGAGGACATCGCAGGCATCATCAATATCCTTCATCCCCAGCTGATTAGCAGGTAAGGTTGTTTCATGGGCTTTACCGTGAAACAAGGTTTTCGCCTCTTTGTCATGATAATCTTCGAACATCTTCAAGGTTTCGGCGTTGAGGTTGGTACCGATGCCCCCCCGCAGGAAGTCTTCGCCGTTGTTAAACCATAGCCCGGTAAAGACCCGAGCCAGCTCCGTAATATCCTGATTATCATAGGTTGGAATAGGATTGCCCATCCCATCCGTTTTTTGAGTACCATCGTTATTTAATTCCCACAACCCAATGCTAAATAACTGCATCACCTCACGAGCATAATTCTCATCGGGATATTGGTTTTCTTCGGGAATGGCTTTTTGGTTGCCTAAGGAACTGAGGTAGTAGGTCATAATCGGGTGTTTGGAAACCGCTTTGAGTAAATCGCCGTAGTTGCCCAAGGCATGTTCACTCAAAGTGTCATAATAGCGGGCGAGGCCAACCCCATTCCTATTAATTCTCGCGAGATTGTAGGAGACGACAAAGATTTGGCTGAGACACCAAGCAATTCGCTGGCGGAGTTGGTCTGGTTGTTGAACCAGATTCATCGTCCAAATCGATGAAAAGTTGTGACCTGTTGCTTCCTTATCATTATTAAAGTGATAACCAGGGTGATTATTTTCGCGTTCCTCTTTTGTTTCATAGAGTTCTGCCAAGCCCAATATCTTTAGTAGGTAATCGACCGTTTTACTCACGGGCAAAATTTTTTGAGCATTGAGCCAATCCTCATAATTTGTCCCAGCCAGCGCATTGATTTCAGCTAAATTGGCTCCTAGTGTTGCCTGAGCCAAAAAACGGGCTGCATCCTCTTCGGAAGATAGGGAGACAGCAATATTTGTGGCATTGAAAAAATGGGAGAATTTGGCACGTTTTGAAGTTTTCATAAAAGTCCCTTTTTTAATGTATGCTTCTCATTAGTAGTTTGTGCTTTACTGACCTAGTTACAACTTTCTCAACGTTTCAATATGGCTCATGGGACAAGACTGTTGGTTTACCTTTCTAGGGTTGCATTGTTAAGTGGCAGTTTAGAGACGAAACTGCGGTGCCCGAACCTTAGGATTAAGGCGTGCGGGCACATCGAAATCCGAAGCGTAAGTGCTCTTTGTATGGAAAGTAATGTTTTCGTGCGGTAACGCGGACACTAAGTTCATTGAAGTGCCAGGCAGCACCCTTTTGCACGCGGGTATGGCCGCTGTCTGGTCCCTGTGGATTTTCGTAGGGGGTGTAGCTATAGTAATCGGCATCGTATCGGTCATTCACCCATTCCATGATATTGCCCGACATGTCCATGACCCCATACGGGCTGGCTCCGAGCGGGAAGCTGCCCACTGCGCTGGTGTTGCCTACACAGGCGCGGTAGTTTACCAGACTGCAAGTGGGGGTCTCATCACCCCAGGGATAGGCCCGCGTGTCATGGCTCCCGCGGGCAGCCTTTTCCCACTCGGCTTCAGTAGGCAGGCGATGCCCGATAGCCGTGCAATAGGCCTCTGAACCATACCAGGTTACTGCATTCACCGGATGATTTTCATACCCGGCATCAACGACGTATTGGCCGTTCTGCAAAGTAAGACGGGTATCATTAATATCGGCACACCTATTATAGGGGCCACAGTCATTGGCCCCTCGTACGTTGAGGAATGTGGCAAATTGGGCGTTGGTCACTTCATATTTATCGATATAGTAGTCGTCCAGATAGACGGCGTGTAACTGGTGCTGCGGATTACATTCATAACCGTCGTTGTGAGCCGGGTCGCAGCCCATTTGAAATTCTCCAGCAGGAATAAAAACTTCGTCATGGACGAGAGCGGTATTCGTCCCCACCAAGGGGAAATAAAGTGAAAACGTAAGTGCCTCATTTGAGCCAAGCGGCTCTGCGGCGTGCGAAACCGGAAATATTTCGTTTGCTGATGTGAGATATGAGAAAACAATCAATAAATTGGTCAATAGAAATAACTTAACTTTCATTACATCCTGCCTTTACAATTTAAATTCTAGATTGTTTGGGAAAATATGAGTCTATTCCGCCAGGGGGTAAAAGGGGACTCACAACAAGTAGTTTTTTTGATGAAAATCTTGGGCTGAATTGCACATCAAGGCCTTCACACCAACAGATTTATTGGACGCAGCATATAACAAAAAACAACACAGCTACACGGTATAAATCCCCTAAATTCGGGAGAGGCCTCCGGGTAAACTACTGATTAATGTGGTTAAAGTTTATAAGATTTATGTGTAGATAGGACTTGTGGGGGAGAAAAAAATAGTGATTCTAAACAACGTTTAGAATCACTATTAGTAAATAGAGCGATCAGTAGGCAGTCGCTCTGTTTTGTTTTAATTAACCAAGGTTAATCCAACTCAATAAAAACGTCGCCGTTCTCAACTTTCACCGGAAAAGTGGTAAGGTCGATTGAAACGGGTGCCCCGAGGGCTTTGCCGGTAAGGATGTTAAACCGTCCTTGATGCAACGGGCACTCGATAACCGTGCCGATGACCAACCCAGCCTCAAGATGTTGCGCCTCGTGGGTGCACATCCCTTCGGTAGCAAAGAACCCCTTTTCGGTGTTGTAAATACAATAGGTGTGACCGTCGTGATCAAATCGAATCAAATCCTCTTCATCAATGTCATCCGTCGCACAAACGCGAATCCAGTTGGACATACTGAACCTCCTTTATATACGGAATTGAGTAATAGTTTAGTTTAGGAAATGAATGATCTTACATTGATGGAGATTGGAGAATTAGAGATTATTGGGGCGGAGTGATAATCTCCAATTTCTAATCTCCTTATCCCGTGTGTGGCATCTCTGATGCCCGCAACCGCATCGCCTCAAGCACGTCCCGATGCACCGCTGGATGGCTATCGCCCATTTCGTGCAGCTTTTCGCCGACTTTGTCGTGGAGCTTGGGCAATTGGTGGAAGGGGGTGAGTGGGGCCAGATGATGCTCGGCGTGATAATCCATGTTCCAGGCCAGGAAATACAAAATACGTGAAACCTGAGTTGAGCGGGTGTTCTCTCGTAAATCGCCTGTCTCTTCGCACTCCCAATGCTCCGATACCCGAACCATCCGCATAAACGGCTCGCCGACCAGACGGGCCGCAATCCAAAGCAAAAACAATTCACCCGCAATGCCTAATAGCCAGGCGACGACCCAGATCCCGACAAACACTACAAACCAAACCCGGGCCTCCCGTACAATCCGAGGGTGCTCGCTCTCCGGCACATACCAGTCATCCGCTGGGCCGAGACGGCCACGAACGGCGTGGTTCCAATCCCATTTGAGATAGCCCCACCAGGTTGGAATGGATGAGACAAAACGAATGTAATCCCAACGGCTAGGCTTTTCGGGCCAAACCATATCAGGATCCCAGCCCCGAATGTTGGTGTAGGTGTGATGGGCCGCGTGGCTGTAGCGGAACATAATTGGCTGGACAAGATAAATGAAGGAAACAAGATAGAAGATGGTTTCATTGAGCCAACGACGCCGGAATGGCGTGCCGTGGCTACATTCGTGCATCGGGGCGAAGAGGTAGCTAACGACGATGCCGTGAACTAACAAAGCCGGAACAAGCCACCACGTACCATACACGCTCAAGGTAAGCCAGCCCGTCACCCCAATCAAGGCAAAATGGCCACCAATGTTCAGCAGCCCGTGCAGGTCGGTCCGTTTTAGAAACGGCTTTAACTCTTTCCGTGTGATTACCTCAGCCTGCCCATACACTTTGGGTTTTACAATTGTGTCTGTCATTGGTTTCTCCGTTGAAAATGACTTTCAATAAGGAATCCGAAATTGCAATTTCGGATTCCTTATGTTTACTCTCTATAGGACTTACACAAAATATGTGCACAATGTGGGTTGAGCCTGTCGAAACCAGATATTCTGCCCCGCAAAACGTTATTTTCGGCAGGCTCAATCAACGTTTTGCCTAAGTCCTACCCTATAAACGCTACAAACGCTAACTTCCAAACGGATTAGCCTGACTGGGCGCAGTTGCTAACCAAACTGATTTTGTCTGCATAAAGGCCCTTATTCCCTCAATCCCGTTCTCCCGACCATAACCAGATTGCTTGTAACCGCCGACGGGGGATTGGGTTGTCGCGTTGAAGTAGTTGTTGATGTAAACCGTGCCCGCTGCAATTTGATTGGCGATACGAATGGCTTTGGCGGTGTCTTGGGTCCAGATGCCAGCGGCTAAGCCAAATTTGCTGTTGTTGGCAATTTCAACGGCCTCAACTTCAAAATCGAAGGGGATGACAGCCAAGACGGGGCCAAATACTTCCTCCTTAGCCAAACGCATTTCCGAGGTGACGCCCGTAAAAATCGTCGGCTCGACAAACCAACCGTTGGGAGCACTTTCTGGCTGAACAGTCCTTCCGCCAGCTGCTAAGACCGCCCCTTCTGCCTCAGCACTTTCGATATCGGCCAGGATGCAGTCAAAGTGTGGTTTGTTGGCAATCGGGCCGATATGGGTGGCAGGATCAGTCGGGTCGCCTAGTCGTGCTTGCCCCACAAGGGTTGCTAGTCGATCGACTATCTCCTCTTGGATTGAATAATGAACAACTAAACGAGAGCCAGCAATACAGCTTTGTCCAGCGGGTGGGAAAATGCCTGAGGCGACTCCGCTGGCAGTCAACTCAAGGTCGGCATCGGCCAGGACAATTTGGGGCGATTTGCCGCCGAGTTCGAGAATAACGGGCTTGACCTGTCGGGCAGCAGTTTTGGCCACGCTGCTGCCGCCGGGAATGCCCCCGGTGAAGCTGACCAGCCGGATGAGTGGGTGATCGACCAATGGCTCGCCTGCTTCCGGGCCAAAACCAGTTACCACATTCAAGACACCGGGAGGTAAATCAGCCTCTTCAAAGGCCTCCATCAAGGCAAGGGTTGAGGCTGACGCTTGTTCGGATGGCTTGAGGACGATGGTGTTGCCTGCGGCCAGAGCTGGAGCGATTTTCCAGATAGCAATCAAAAGAGGAGAGTTCCAGGCGGTGATACACGCAACGGGACCAAATGGCTCAACTTTTGTGTAGTTGAGAATGTCGGGCGCATCGACGGGAATGACAGACCCTTCCATCTTATCGGCTAACCCAGCGTAGTAGTAGAAGCTATCGGCCAGCCAACTTTTTAGACCGGGCGTGATATCGACAGTGCGTTTGCCGTTGTCCGTGGTTTCGATGGTGCCGAGCATCTCCGCATTAGCCACCAAAGAATCACCCATTCGGTGCAAGATGCGGCCACGTTCTGTAGGGTTGAGCTTGCCCCACGACCCAGAGGCAAAGGCGTCGTGGGCGGCTTGTACGGCGATATTGACATCATCTGCCCCACAGCGCGGAATTTTGGCCCAAGCTTGGCCTGTCGTGGGGTTGTAACTATCAAACCACTCGCCCGCACCTGGATCTTGCCAATGGCCATTGGCGTAAAATTGGTAGGTCTTCATCGGAGACTCCTTTGTCAATATTTCATTCTGCACTATTTTGGCAGTTGCAATTTGGGCTGAGTTTTGCTAAATTGTATCGAAATTTGGTGTAGAAATGTGGATGATGTGACCACATTTGTGGAGAAGATGATGAAAAAACATCTTGTGCGCCCAACGGCGGGTGGCACCCACAATGGTGAACGTCCAATGCGCTATCACTACTGGCGCACGGGCTATGGGACCCCGCTACCACTGCCGTTAGAGTTCTGGGTCAGTCTGGCTGGTGAGTATCATTGCAAACCCAAGTATGTGACTGACAGCTATGAATCTTTTGTCGGCACCCTACAATTCTTCTATCATATCCAAGGCCAAGCGCACTTTCAGGATAAACGTTTGATCAAATTGATCGATGCAGGTGATTTGATTGTTGTTTCAAAAAGTACGCCGTTTACCTATAGCGCGCCTGATGGAATGAAATATCATTGGTTTGCGCTTGAAGGGAATTGGCCGGCCCTGTTTTATCAACAAAATCGTGTTTTAACGTTAGCGTATGATGCCGAGATTGAGCAAAAGTTTATTGAGTTGCGAGAAACATTAATTTTGCGACAACCGGGGTATGCCTTGCAGGCGGTGAGTTTGGTTTTTGCCTTGATGGCCCGTATCCACGATATTTCTGGCTATCCCGCCGTGCCTGACTCGGGATATCCCGACTCGGTGCGAAATGCTATTATGCTGCTGCACGAAAATTACGCCGAGCCGTATGATGCTGCCAAAACGGCGACCGCTGTTGGCCTCAGCCCTTCATATTTACGGGCCTTGTTTGAAAAGTGGGTGGGTGAGTCGCCCCAGCAGTTTCACACCCGCTATCGTATCGATCAAGCAAAACGATTGCTCACCCAGCAATCCCTCTCGATTTCTGAGGTCGCCTACCACGTCGGTTACAATGATGTCCGCTATTTTTCCCGTGTTTTCAAACAAAGGACTGGCGTGACGCCGACGCAGTATGCTAAACGCGGGGCGTAAGATGTAAAACTTATAATGATTACATTTCATTCACAATTAGGATTTTCCCATGTCTTCACTCCTTGCGATTGATCTCGGTCTAAAAACAGGCTTGGCCCTTTATAATGAAAGCGGACGGTTGCAGTGGTATCGCTCCCGAAATTTTGGTACGGCGGCCCGGCTCAAGCGAGGGGCACGCAGTGTGCTGAATGAGGTGCCTGAGGTGACGCATTTGATTATCGAGGGTGGGGGGGATTTAGCCCACATTTGGCTCGATGAGGCGGACCGGCGGGAGATTGTCACGTTGCAGGTGAGTGCCGAAACATGGCGGCGGCAACTGCTCTATGCCCGCGAGCAGCGCAGTGGGGCGAAGGCCAAGCAGCAAGCGGACAAATTAGCCCGACGCATCATCGAGTGGTCGGGGGCGTCTCGGCCAACCTCGCTGCGGCACGATGCGGCCGAGGCGATTTTAGTTGGTTTGTGGGCTGTGCTGGATTTGGGGTGGCTGGAGGCGGTGCCGCCGGAGCTGCGAGGGTGAAAGGCTACTGCTCGATGACTTGGCCGAAGGTTTGGTTTAGGATGCGAACGGTATTTTGAGATAGATTGGCATTGCTCACGATGGTGCACGTCATATTTTTGTAGCGCGGGCGGCGGATGGGGTCGGTGTCATTTCCCACTTGAACTGCGAACCGCTCTACGGCTTCATCAGACGCCCCAATAATTTCTACCGATATAAAATCGAACAACTGTTGCTTGGTCGACCAATTGACTCGGAGTGTGTTTTTGACCTGAATTGGTTCATTCGCCATCTGCGTATCCAGGACCGCCACAACGGCTTTTACCCGATAAAGGTCATTGCTCTCACCACACTTGCGACACCCATAAAACCTGATTTTTTCCATTCCGTCTACCGCTACATCCTTTGCCCCACACTGCATTAAGCAATGATGACAAATCAAATCAGCAAGATTTTTCTGGATTTTATGAGTGTCTTTGGCTGTATCTTGCAGAAGCTCCATCGCTACTAATCGAAACGGGTGATTCTTTTTACGATTTCCATTCAATAAGTTCCGAAAAAAATACTCGTGCCTTACAGCGTATCGGGTTAAGGTAGGAATGATTGAGCCACCAGCCGCAACGATTTTTGGATAGGCTTCCAAAAGCTCTGCCAAGAGATCAGAGGTATACTTGAGATACTCGTCGTAGGTTTCAACCTTTGGTTGCTCATAAAATAAAATCTGGCCATTTTGTTTTGAATTTATCATACCTTTGATTTCTGTTTTTCCGTCAGCTTTGCTAAAGAGCCGGGTTACATCAGCCGCTGTAAATATTGGCCCACTTGATTGAGACGCTGAAGGTAACTTGCTAATTGTCAGTTTGGTCTTAAGGCCCCCAAAACCACGTTGTGCGGTGCGGAGCACTTGTAAATCTAGCTGATTGTTGCGATACACCCCAGAGATCTGCATCCCTTGAATGTACCTTCGTGAGGTAAAGGTTAATCCATTTTTATTGGCAAAAGCTTGCCAACCATCCCAATTAACTGATGTGATTTCGGGTGACAACTCCAATTCGCCCTCAACCCGTGTGTCATCGATATTTAAGAACGCCTCAATTTCTTGTTCAAAATATAGAGCGAATTGTGAGTAGGAAAGATTTTTGAATAGGGTCTTACGTTTGCCAGTTTCTGTCAGGAGGTAGAGGTGGTAATAATGTTGCTTATTGCGAGTAAAGGTGCTTTTTTTGACATAAAGCTGCTCAATTTGATCGGTCGTAACTTGAAATTGCCCAAACCAAGGAAGGGGATGGTGTTTTATTGTAAGATAGCTGCTCGTTACAGTCAGTGTCGTTTTATTAGAGAACTCGGCAATTAATGTATAAATTAAGCCAAGTTCTATCCAGATCAGTGGGCAAAATAGAAAGATCAGACTGCCTTGATCTAGAGAAACAACAACAAAACTAGCTGAGGATAAACCAAAAATGAGGACCAGAAATAGTAGAAAAAAGAGGCGACTATCGAGCCATCGCTTGGTAAGGTAAAGTGCGTTTTCGGTACGTTCTATCGTAAAGCTGCCGATTTGATTTTTCTCTGCCACTCGTTTGTATCTTTGGCTTGATTTGATATTCATCATAAAGAGAATTATGGAATAACTCAAACTTGATGTTGAATTCAAAGACGTTGTGACCAGCGATTGGGTTTCTTGAAGGGTCTATTCCCACACTGGATCAGGTGGTATAACCTGTGACAACGTTTCTAGTGTATACCCCTGCTCCTTCAAGTTGGTAATCACCGTGGGCAAGGCTAGTTCATCGGCGGGGCGACCGCAGTGCATCAGGACGATGCTGCCAGGCTGAGTTGTATGGGTGATGGTGGAGATGACATCGGTGCTGGTAATGGTGTGGTGCCAGCCAAGGGGGTCAACATCCCAGAAGATGGATTGATAGCCTAACTCGGCTAGCCAATTTTTATTCTCTTGGGTACGATCACCGTAGGGAAAGCGGAAATAGCGCATTGGGACAGGTTCTCCGGCGGCTTGTGAAATGACAGCCTCGGTCATTGCGATCTCGGTGATGGCTACGGTGTAGGTCAGTGTGCTAAATTTGGGGTGGCTGTAGCTGTGATTGCCCAATTCGTGCCCAGCATTGCGGATCATCGGGACGATTTCGGGATGACTGGCGACGGTGTTGCCCAGCAAAAAGAAGGTGCCTTTTGCCTCTCCCGCATTCAACAGGTCAACCATCAATTTGATTTGCTCGTAGGTTCCCTCGCAATCGAAGGTCAAGGCCACGGATTGCTTGGCTCGATCACCGTGTTTGATTTCATTGGTGGCAACGTGATTGATGTAAGCCCCGCTCAATTCTGTCGGACGTAGCTCGGTGCGACTGATCGTTAGTTCTAACTGACTTGTTGCTTCAGCAACGGCTGTCTCAATGGTTTCTTGGATGTTTAAGCGTGTTGCTGTATCATTTTGCCCTGTTATTGTGCTTGTGTTGGTGATGGTGGATGTGCTAGAAGTGTGCCCCTCATCCACTTGTTGAGCATAAGCGGATGCAACTTCAGCCCCCAGCAGGCTTAATGAACTGAGCCATATCAGTTGGGCAATAAAAATGCCGATAATGAGCTGGCTGACTTTGAAGGTGAATGAGTTGAGTTTTGTTGATGGCGTTTTCATAACATACCCTCCTGAAGGTGTAGGTGTGAATGTTGAGTTCAGGATATCGGAGGCAGGGTATTTTTATTGGACAGTCAGCAAATGACAGCGGGGCAAAAAACAAACGATGGTAACGCCCTATTTTGGTCAGGCCAACGACGGTTTGGTGACGGATTTGTATTCGATTTCCGTGTTGTGGGTGTTACAAATCTAACAATTGATTTAGTGAGGAAAACATGACCCAATCTACTGCAGAAAATATTCAAACATATCTTGAGGGGAATTTGGACAATTATCTAAAGCTGTTGCGACAAATGGTCGAGATCAATAGCTTTACGCTGAACCCGTCGGGCGTCAATGCAGTCGGCGAGCTGACTGCCGAGGTCTTTACTGAGCTAGGCTTTACCGCCGAGGCCGTACAGTCCAAAATTCCCGAATTTGGTAAGCACACAGTCCTCACCCGGCCCGGCCAGTCCGGGCGAAAAATTGGCCTGATTTCCCACTTGGACACCGTTTTCCCGGCCGAAGAAGAAGAACGCAACAATTTTTCTTGGCGCGAGGAGGGGGATCGGATTTATGGACCAGGGACCGTCGATATCAAAGGGGGCACGCTGGCTATTTATATGATGATGGATGCAATGAAGCGGTTTGCCCCCAAGGCCTTTGATGATATGACCTGGGTGATTTTGCTCGACGCCTGTGAAGAGCGAGGTGGTGGTGATTTTGGCGAGTTGTGCATTGAGCGCCTCGCCCCTGACGCTATGGCTGCGTTGATCTTTGAAGCAGGCTTTATGAATAATGACGACTTTTTGATCGTTGCGGCCCGTAAAGGGATGGCTCGTTACAAAGTGACCGTCGAAGGAAAGTCGGCCCACGCGGGTAACAATCACCCCGAGGGGGCTAACGCCATTGTGCAACTGGCCGAGGTTGCCCAGCGGGTGGCGGCCTTGACCAATTATGATAAAAACATCACCTTCAACCCTGGCGTAATTTCCGGCGGGGTCGGTGTGAACCGGGTGCCCCACGAGAGTGAACTGCTGGTTGAGATGCGGGCCTTTGATAAGGATGTGTATGAAAAAGGGATTGCGGATATGATGGCTCTAGATGGTCTCTCCACGGTGCAGAGTGCTGAGGGTGACTTCAAATGTCAGGTTAAGGTCGAAACTTACAGCAAAGTCGATCCTTGGTCGCGCAACCCCGCAACGGATCAACTCTTCGACATTTGGCAGGAAACGGGGCAATCGCTCGGAATGTCCATCGTTCGTCAGGAACGGGGTGGCCTGAGTGATGGCAATCACTTTTGGCACGCCATCCCCAGCCTCGATGGCTTAGGTCCATACGGGGGAAATATGCACTGCTCCGAACACAGTGAGGATGGCAGCAAAGAGCAGGAGTTTGTGGTGCCCAGTACGCTGGTGCCGAAAACAGTACTCAATACGATGGCAGTGTTGAAATTGATTTCAGGGTGACAAGGTAGCAGGAATGCAGGGTAGCAAAGTCGCAAGGTAACAGGCTTTGCGACTTTGCTACCCTGTGACTTTGACGGTCGCTTTATGCAAACATTTATTCAATTTTTTACAGCCGATAATATGATGGCCTTGGTTAGCCGGATTATATTGATTCTGGCCTTGACTGGGTTGGCTGCATTCGTTGGTGGTTGGCTGGCTAGACGAACTTTGCGGGCGCGGGTGTTGACATCGATGCGTCTCAACGAACGTCGACTGACCACCTTGCAATCATTGGTATCCAGTGCCGTTCAGATTGTCATTTACATTGCTGGGCTTGCTATTCTTTTTCTCAGTTTTGGACTCCCACCAGAGTCGATTTTAACTGCGGCCGCTCTTTTTTCGGCGGGCTTTGGTTTTGCGGCCCGCCCCATCATCAGCGATTACTTAGCAGGCATCATCTTCATTTTTGAGGATCAATTTGCGGTTGGGGATAAAGTGGAGATGATAGAAGTCATGGGTGTGGTAGAGGCGGTGAACTTGCGGGTTACCAAGTTACGCTCCGAAAGTGGCGAGCTTTATTTGGTGCCCAATGGTGATGTTCGGGTTATTCGAAATCTCTCACGGGGCCTTTTTTCGATTGCTACGGTCCGGATCACAGTGCCTCTCAAAAATTTGCACGATGCCATGCGAGTGTTGGAGGATGTAGCAGATAGAGCCCAAAATCATCTCCCCAACCTCATCGAACGCCCTGAGCTTGTCAGCGAAGAAGGCGATATTGCCGCCCACGTGCAATTGACCTTAGCAGCCAAGGCCAAATACGGTAAAGGGGCTCGCATGCGAACTGGCTTGATGGCCTTGGTTAAGAGCGCGTTGGATGAGGCTGGGGTTTTGATGATTGATTAGGCCGCTCTAAAAATGCTCCCAACCTCGCCCTTTGTGCCCAAAATCGAAGACCTCAGGGTGGAACATCTCGGCTAAAATTTCAAGCGACTCGGCCAGACGAGGGCCAGGCCGATTGAAATATTGATTGCCGTCCGTGACAAACACACGCTGATTTTGCACAGCTTGGAGGCTCTGCCATTCTGGCTTGTTGGTCAAGGCGGGCATATTCTCCCGGGCCAGCTTAATGTCGTAGCCGCAAGGCAAAATCAAAATAACATCAGGATCAGCGGCCACTAACTCCTCCCACTTCATCCAGGGCGAATGCTTGCCAGCCAAGCCAAACAGATTGGCCCCACCGGCCATCTCCACTAGCTCTGGCATCCAATTACCTGTCGCCATTAGTGGGTCGATCCACTCGATACAAGCAACCGTCGGCTGTTCAGCCTGCAGGCGAGCTTTGCCTGCGATTGTGTTCATGCGCTGTTGCAAATCCTTGATGAGGGCCTCCCCCTGTGTTTCCGCATCAAGTGATTGGGCCACCTTGCGAATATCGGCCCATACATCGGCCAAAGCGTTTGGCTCCAATGCCACAATCTCCGGCTGTGAGCTGACCAACTCACACACCGCCTGCTCAACATCTTCCAGACTGACAGCACAGACTTCACACTGCGATTGGGTGATGACTACGTTTGGCTGGAGTTGCTCCAGTTGTTCGGAGTGGACTCGATAAACTGACAATGATTTTTCTAAAATTTCTTTGACCCGTTCATCAATTTCGAGACTGGTGCCATCTGGGTTGAATTTGGGTTCGGTGCAAATGGGTAGGGTTTTAACGGACGTGGGATAGTCACATTCGTGGGAGCGACCGACGAGCTGCTGCTCAAAGCCAAGGGCTGCGACAATTTCTGTACTGCTGGGAATAAGCGAGATGATTCGTTGAGACATTTTTCTTTCCTCATCGTGTGATTGGGAAAATTTACCTCCAAATGGTTAGGGTTGTCAACTTGATTGATATTTTTAGTAATCTGAATATGGCGTTACTTGTAGGAGTAATCGATGGCGAAACCCAACAAATTAGGCTACAAAGCTTCTTTTTTATCATTCAACCCAACCTACATTCCTTCCCACCTTCCAGAACCGCTCGTGAATTAGTGATTTTCTCTGGTTTCAATAGTTTTCAAATATAAAACGTGCCCCTCATCTTATTTCACAATCAAATCTGCGCGTGATATAATTCTCGACATTACTAAACTAAAGCAAGTTTATGTCTCAAGCTCGATACAGATCTTATCAATTTTTTATGGCGGTCAGGGCCAATTTGCCGACGTGGTTGGGAGGCAAAATAACCAACCTGTCGATCACAGATCGTGATTTTATTCGACAGATTTTGCCCAGCCCGGCTCAGCAAGCGCTTTTTACCCGGATGCCGCCCAACGACCAGCGACACGCTTTGGCTGTGGCTAATACTTTGCGTGAAGCGGGACATACGTCTCCAGCGCTGCTTCAAGCTGCTCTGCTGCACGATATGGCCAAATGTTTGGGGCAACCGATTGTGCATCGGGTGCTGATTGTGATCCTGGAAATGAGCCAACCTGCCTTATTGCAGTGGCTTTCTCGCTTTAATGATGACCGTGATCTAGGCCAAATTGGCGGGTGGCGACGCCCCTTCGTAATTCACGCCGAACATCCAGCGATTGGCGCTGATTGGGCGACAGAGGCAAAATGTGATGCGTTGGCGATTAGCCTCATCGCTAAACATCAGGATAAACTGGTGACGAAACCGACGTCAGAAGAGGATGAGCTTTTGGCTGTCTTGCAATGGGCAGATAATCTAAATTAGGGAGTGATGTGATGAGTGATTTTACAATTGTGGTGATTGGCACGGGGGTGATTGGTACATCGATTGGGCTGGCCTTAAAAAAGAGCGATACCCCACTTCGTTTGTTGGCGCACGATAAAGAATTAGGCAATGCGCAGGCCGCAGTTAAAGCAGGTGCTTTTGACAAAGCCGAGTGGAATTTAATCAACGCTTGTGAGCAAGCGAGCTTGATTGTTTTGGCAATCCCCTTAAATGGCATTACCCCAACCCTTGAAGCCATTGCGCCCTACTTGGCTGAAAATATAGTTGTCACCGATGTTTGTAGTAGTAAGGCTCCCGTTGTTGAGGCCGCCCAAAAATTCCTACCCGATCATGTGCACTTCATTGGCGGTCATCCCATCGTTTACCCCACAGGTGTGGGGCACAGCTACGCCACTGATGATCTCTTCAAGGATCGGTTATATTGCCTCACCCCTGGATCGAATGCGAATGAGGAAGCGGTCCAACTTCTATCCAACGTCGTTAAATTGCTTGATGGAACTGCCTTTTTTCTGGATGCCAGTGAACACGATGGGTTAATGACAGCGATTGAATATCTCCCCACAGTGTTAAGTGCCTCTTTGCTGAATGCTCTGACCAAGCAAGGGAGTTGGCGCGAAACTCGTAAATTGGCTGGTCGAATGTTTGAGCAGGTCTCGGCTGGTGCGGAAGGCGACCCCGACGGATTGAAAGACGCGCTCCTCAGTAATCGTGATAACGTGTTGAACTGGCTTGACCAGTTTGTGGTTGAGTTGGCCCACCTCCGTCGTTTGATCGCTGAGGCTGATGACGCTGAGGGTGAGGAAGCTCTCGCTCAAGCGCTTGATAAGGCTGTGGTCGAGCGCCATAATTGGCAACTTGATTTCCAGCAAAACCGTTTTGTTGATCCAGAGCTAGTTCCGGCGGATGTTGAAAGTCCAAATCTGTTACGGCGATGGATTGGTTTTGGGCGATAGTTAGTCCTTTGTTATGTAAAATAGTGACATTCGTCTATTGTCTTCGAGGCGACTTGAAGGTTAATGACATTTCGTCATTTTGAATCGTTACATCATCTAATTCAGTTTGACCTCGGCGTGGCCCAGACTGCGCTAATCTGTTCGCAACTGATTGATTGATCTGGGCCAGTTGACCCTCTCCAGCTTCCACCCCTGCAAAGTTGAAAGAAGTGACCTGGGCTTTTAATTTGCCTTGGTCAGCCCAAAGGCGAATCGTTAGATTGCCTGATACCAGTTGATTGGTATTAGGCTGACGAACCGACCCTGACACAAAAATCTCCCCATTGCGCAAATCTGCCTGTGGATTTACGATTTTTGGCGAATTACCAGAGCCTAGGCTTTTTTCTATCAAGTCGATTGCCTGTTGTTCCGTTAGTGTAATTGTCAAATAATTTGACGTGTCATCTTGTCTGACACTGATATTGGCATCACAGCCGACTAGAAATAAACCAGTGATAAAGATGAAAAGAATATACTTTAAGCGCATAATTATCTCCATAGCTTATAGATATATTTGATCGTTTCACTGTATATACACACATTGTGGAAAAAAGTTACAGCGTGTTGGAAATGTCATGCTTATTTTTCTATGGACAGTCATTGGTTTTTTAGCCGGAGCCTTGCCCTTCTCTCTTTGGGTGGGGTACTTGACTCTGAATACAGATATTCGAGATTATGGAGATCACAATCCTGGGGCCACCAACGTATTTCGGGCAGGGGGACGGATTGGGGCTGGAGTAGCCCTGTTTTTAGATGTTATGAAAGGGGCTTTGCCCATTGGGGTAGTGCTACATATCGTTGGGATTGAAGGATGGGCTTTAGTCCCTATCGCGATTGCTCCCATAGCTGGACACGCCTTTTCACCATTTCTAGGGTTTCGGGGGGGTAAAGCTATCGCAGTCACGGGAGGTGTTTGGACTGCCCTTACCTTTGGCCTCGCCCCCATTCTGATTCTCCCATTTGGCCTATTTTGGTATCTCATTGTTCGTGTGGATGGCTGGACCGTAATGTTAACGATGCTGTCATTTCTAGCTTTTTTGATCGTTATCATTCTGGACCCAATGATATGGCTCATCTGTATTGTCAACATTATGATTTTAGTCTGGAAACATCAGAAAGATTTGATGAGGGGGATTCGTTTGCAAAACTGGCTTGAGAAATTATTGAAAAATAATTCAGGTAAGTCCGTCTAGTTTTTGTCTATATTTTATTACAAAATTTCTTGACAAATAAATTGTTTGTGATATACTGGTAATCAGCGTTACTATACTTTGATAACAAAACGTTTGACAAAGTTTTGTAAAGGTATTAGTGCTTAATGTAGACAAAATATAAACATCGATGTATGATAGCGATGACTAAATTTTGACTAATTCTACCTAATAGAGGGATCACAAATAATTTAACGCTCGAAATGAGTGAAAGTGGAACAACATCATGCTGTCAAATGATCAAGAACCAACCTATAACCTAAAAGTCGTTGTGCGGGAAACAAGCTTGAAGCCCGATACCCTTAGAGCTTGGGAAAGACGCTATGGTCTACCCCAACCCAAACGTACGGCAGGTGGGCATCGACTGTACTCCCAACGGGATATTGATATCTTGAAATGGCTCGTTGCCCGTCAACGAGATGGCCTGAGCATCAGTCGGGCGGTAGATTTGTGGCACCAGCTCGAAAGTGAAGGGAAGAATCCCTTGGAGGCACCTGTTACAGCGTTGGTAACACCCCCAATTCAGGAGGTGTCACCCAATGTACGTCAGGCAATGGGTGACCTTGGTCAACGTTGGCTTGAAGCTTGTATGGCGTTTGATGAGGCTGAGGCTGAACGCGTTCTGACTGAAGCTTTTTCCATTTACCCACCGGAAACAGTTTGCCTTGAATTGATTATGCGAGGCTTAGCTGATATTGGTGAAGGGTGGTATCAAGGTGAAATTACAGTTCATCAAGAGCATTTTGCCTCATCTCTAGCAACACGCCGCATTGAAACCTTGCTCTCTGCGGCTCCCAGCCCAACCAAGATGGAGCGAATTATCGTTGGCTGTCCCTCTGATGAGGAACACGTGTTCAGCCCCTTACTCTTGACCTTGCTTCTGCGCCGACGCGGCTGGGACGTGGTTTATTTGGGGGCTAATGTTCCCCCGATGCGTTTAGAAACAACGTTAGCCACGACAACGCCCCAATTGGTCGTTCTAGCCGCTCAACAGTTACCGAGTGCCGCGAATTTACAAGATATGGGATCTCTCCTCAAAAAGCTAGACGTTTCGCTAGCTTATGGTGGCAAGATTTTTAATGATTTCCCTGAGTTGCGAAAATTAATTCCAGGTCATTTTCTTGGCGAAAAGCTTGAAGACGCTCTAGAAACTATCGCTAAATTGTTGATTTCGCCCGCTCCGGCCCCAACAATTGAGAAACTAGGTGAGATTTACCAAAAAGCGGGGAGTCAATATCGGCGTTATCAATCTCAAATTGAGTCTGAAGTCTGGCAAGCCATGCACCATAATACCACAGACACATTATACCAACATCTCAATTTACCTCACGCTAACAAGATTTTGGGGCAAAATATCGTGGCTGCATTAAAGATGGGTAATTTGAATTATATCGGTAGTGATCTGATGTGGATCAAAGGTGTACTCAATAATCATCAGTTGCCCACTGAACTACTGAAATTTTATCTCAATGTCTATAGCCAGGCAGTTACTAATAATTTAGGCAGTAGTGGAGAGCCGATTACATCTTGGCTTAATGCTCTATTGTCTTCGGAGTAAAACTAGATCGATTGTCATGAATTACAAACATAAATTTACCGTTCAAGCTCCCTTGAACGAAGTTAAAGATTTTCACATATATTCATCAAGTATGGGGGACATCACTCCACCACCAATCATCGCCCAAATCCACGAGGCCCCTCCTCGTTTAGATGAGGGTGACAAAATGGATTTTACCTTGTGGCTTGGGCCGCTTCCCATTCGCTGGACTGCCCAGATTGAAGATGTTGACGATACTGGCTTTGCTGATCGCCAACTCAGCGGCCCCTTCAAACAATGGGTGCACCGTCATACCTTCATCCCCGTCGATGAGAAAACAACTGAGGTTGTGGATGAGATCGAATTCCAATACAGCCCAAATTTGTTCTGGAAATTGGTTGGGTTTGGAATGTCCACAAATCTTCCTATTCTTTTTGCCTATCGTGGCTGGAAAACAAAACGGCTCTTAGAGAATTAGGCAAGCTCCAAACTGATAAAATATTAAAAAATGAGTGAAATAGAAGCTGATTGATTTGTATCTAATCGGTTTCTATTTCAGGCTGCATATAGGTTTAAGAATGAAAAATGTAATTGTAATTGGGGCGGGGGTTGGTGGTTTGACAACGGCTGCAATTTTGGCCCGTTCGGGGCTGAATGTGACCGTGCTTGAGTCACACATTTATCCAGGCGGCTGTGCGGGCACTTTTTTCCATCAAGGGTACAAATTTGATGCAGGTGCGACGCTAGCTGGTGGATTTTATTCTGGTGGGCCGATGGATATTGTTGCCAAGGCTACCAACATTGAGACGTGGCCAGCTCACCCGTCTAACCCAGCGATGGTTGTTCATCTCCCTAATGGACAGTCTGTCACGCGTTGGACCGATCAGCAACGCTGGCTAGAGCGGCAGGGTGCGTTTGGGGCTGAGTCGGAATCTTTTTGGCGTTGGCAAGAGAAACGGGCCGACGATTTATGGGCCTTAGCCTTACAATCCCCGGCTTGGCCACCACAGAGCTTAACAGAGTTGGGACAACTGGCCCGAACTGGATTAGGCTGGCTGGGGGGTGATATCGTTGGGCGACTTAACCCTGGATTGGTTGCGGATGCCTTTCGTCCAGTAGCCTCACACCTACGCAATGCTTCGGAAGCGTTACGTTTGTTTGTTGATGCGCAACTGCTGATTGCGGCCCAAACGACAAGCCCTTATGCCAATGCCCTATATGGTGCATCGGCCCTTGATCTCCCCCGACGCGGTGTTGTGCACTTACAAGGAGGGATGGGGGCTATTGCTGAGACATTGGTTGAGGCGGTGCGGCAAAATGGAGGGACGGTAAAATATCGGCAAAAAGCGAGCCGAATAGTGATGGAAAATGGCAAACCTGTGGCTGTCGAAGCGACTCGTCGAAAACGTATGGACAGCTATCCAGCCGATATTGTTGTTGCCAATCTGACCCCATGGAATGTTGCTCAATTGTTAGGTGATCAGAGTCCGCGACCATTGCGCAAATTGGCTCAAAGCCCTCAATCAGGAGGGGGTGCCTTTATGACGTATGTTGGCTTAGATGCCAATGCTGTCCCTAAAGATTTTCCCTTGCATCATCAAGTGATTGTTCGTGAGCCAATGGCGGAGGGAAATACGGTATTTCTTTCCTTAAACCCCGCTTGGGATGAAGCACGCGCACCCCAAGGTCAACAAGTTTTGACCATTAGCACCCACACCGCGTTGGAACCGTGGTGGACGTTGTTCCAGCATGACAAGGCGGGATATGAGGCTCGCAAGAAGGCCTATGCGGATCGTTCGATCAAGGCTGCTGAAACAGTTTTGCCGAATCTGGGTCAGGCCGCGAATTTAGTTTTACCCGGAACACCTGTCACCTTTCAACGGTTTACCGAACGGTTTCAAGGGTGGGTTGGTGGTTTTCCTCAAACAAATCTGTTTCGAGCCTGGGGTCCAAAATTGGGTTCACGTCTATGGATCGTTGGCGATAGCATCTTTCCAGGACAATCCACGGCAGCCGTAGCTTTAGGTGGTATTCGCGTAGCAAATGCAGTGCTAGCAAATCTAAATGGTATTAAAGAAACAAATTTGCAATCAATGCTAAACTCACCTGCAAAAGTGGGGCTGTAGGATTTTACGATGATGATTAACACAGATATTCTCATTGTTGGCGCTGGGCTATCCGGCTTGATGGCTGCTCAGACATTGCGTGAACATAACTTAAAGGTGATGTTGGTTGATAAAGGGCGCAGTGTTGGGGGACGATTAGCGACACGACGAATTGGTCCAGGCCGGGCCGACCACGGCGCTCAATTTTTTACAGTCCGTACGCCGGAATTTGAAGTCATCGTTAATCAATGGATGGATGAAAAATTGGTGTTTCTATGGTCGGTGGGCTGGTCTGATGGCAGTCAACAATCTGACCAAGCCATTGGGCAACACCCACGATATGCTGTACGTGGGGGAATGAACCAATTGGCGAAATATTTGGCACAAGCGCTAGATGTACGAGTCAATACCCGTTTGACGAAAATTACACGCGAAACGGATGGCTGGCGGGCTGAAGATGAGGCCGGGAATGTTTTTATGAGTCAAGCGTTAATTCTCACCCCACCTGTACCCCAATCTCTGGACGTGTTAAGGACTGGTGGAACAGACCTTGCTGCCACGGATTTGGAGCAACTCGAAAAAATCAGGTATGCACCTTGTTTAGCGGGTCTATTTTGGATTGATGGGGTGACTCACTTTCCCAAAACAGGTGGCGTGCAGCTACAAAATGCTACGCTAAGTTGGCTTTCTGATAATCAACGAAAAGGTATTTCGCCCGAAGCGGCATTGTTGACCGCTCATGCGAATCCTGACTACAGCCAGTTGAATTGGGAAACGCCCCCTGAGAAGGTGATGGTCGATTTAACCACAGAAATCCAGCCGTTTCTAGCGAATGATGCTCAAATTTTGGAAGCGCAATACAAACGATGGCGATATGCTCTCCCGACTGAGCTACATGATGAGGCTTATCTGCAAGCCCAAGATGACCCTACGCTGATTTTTGCTGGAGATGCCTTTGGTGGTCCCCGGGTAGAAGGTGCCGCCTTATCAGGTCTTGCTGCAGCAAATATTTTGGCTAAGGAAATGGTTCAGGTTTAGCAACACTCAAAAGCATAATTGGATTATCCAGCCTGGGTACAAAATTTTAATCCGACTAGCCCAAGAGTCCTCTTAAGTAATAGGCTCAAGTTGACCTTTTTATGATATAATGGGGGATAGCGTGAGGCAATGCCAAAATAGTAACTCCTCCTTCAACCTGTACGGCTTTCAGTACATGACTTATGGCTTGTCGTAGACCAATTTTAAGACATAGTGTGCTTTCTTTGATCATTCACACTTATGTTTGATGGAGCCTGAGTAAGGTCAACTTGAATGACATCCCACCTCAATGAGCGTATTTTAATAGCTGATAATCATCCTGACGATGTGCAACTGTTATCAAGGTGTCTAGATGATCTTGGGTTTGAGCCTATTGTTGCGAAAAGTGTGGAGGATATTTTTGCGGGTGCGATTGTGGAGAACCCGCCCAGTCTGATTTTGATGGCCGAAACCATTTTTGGGCAGAGCGGCTATGATGTGTGCCGACAACTCAAAAACGACGTGACCACCCAAAATATCTTGGTCATGTTTATTATTTCAACCGCTCAGGCTGTTGAGTTTGTGTTTGAGGCTGGGGCGATTGATTATCTCCTAAAACCCATTCAAGCGACTGAATTACTCGCACGAATTACCACTCACCTTTCATTACGGACCCTGCAAGAAGATTTGATGGCTCAAAATGCTGAGCTTGAACAAGAGAATGTGTTACGGCAAGCGTTGGAAACAGCTTTGCATCGTTCCAATATGGCCTTGGCGGAGAAGCTTGAATATCAACAGGCTGAATTGGTGACCATTCGTAGTACCCTTGAGGATGAGGTGTCTGAACGACAGCGGGCCGAAACGGAAAATCGAAAATTTTCTAAAACACTCAAAGAAAATGAAAATTTAATCACGTACCTAGAGCAACTAAAGGATGAATTTCTAACCAATACTTCACACGAACTTCGTTCTCCCTTAAACGGGATTATTGGCATATCAAAATCGATGATTGATGGGGCTACTGGCAGCCTTTCCCCCGACCAGCTTTACAATTTGTCGATGATTTTATCGAGTGGACGACATCTTTCTGATTTAATCAACGATATTCTCGACTTCTCAATGCTCAAGCATCATGAGCTTAAGTTAGATTTACGCCCCGTTGACATTCGAGCCGTCGCCGATGTGGTGCTGTCTGAAGCCCAAACGCTCATCGAAGAGAAGGCCCTACAGCTAACAAATGACATTCCCCTTGATCTTCCCCTAATCAATGGCGATGAGCAACGTATCCATCAAATCTTAGGGACCTTAATAGGCAATGCCATTAAATTCACAGACCGAGGTGGGGTCACAATCTCTGCCCGGGCGCGGCGGGATGGGATGGCAATCATCACCATTTCTGACACCGGAATTGGTATTCGGGCGGACAAACTCCATACCATTTTCCAAAGCTTTGAACACGTTGCCTCCTTAGAGCAAGGCGGTGGTACTGGCTTGGGGCTGTCAATTGTCAAACAGTTAGTGGAATTACATGGGGGAACGATTGAGGTTGAGTCTGTTGAGGGCAAGGGTTCCTACTTTACCTTTTCGGTGCCCCTCTACAAAGGACGTTTGATCGATACCTCCCCTGAAGATGGCATCGTAGCCACGCCTGCTACGAATGATCAATTGATTCAGATGTCTTCCCAGGAATTAAGTGCAAATAGTGCTTATACCATTTTGGTCGTGGATGACGAGCTGATTAATGTCCAGGTTCTGACCAACTACCTGGGCTTGCAGAATTATGCCGTCGCTCAGGCCTTTGATGGGCAAGAGGCGATGGATGCCTTTGAAGAGGTCCGACCGGATTTGGTTTTGTTGGATGTTATGATGCCCCGGATGTCGGGCTATGAAGTTTGTCGGAAGATGCGTGAACAACGACCGGCGCATGAATTGCCGATCATCTTGCTGGCAGCCAAAAATCAAATGTCGGATATGTTGGCTGGGTTTGAGGCTGGGGCAAATGATTATTTGACCAAGCCGTTTGATAAAAATGAGCTACTGACTCGTATCAAAACCTATCTCCAGTTGTCGAAAATTAACCAAGCCTACGGTCGATTTGTTCCCCAAGAATTTTTGCAGTTCTTGGGTAAGGAGACGATTCTCGATGTCGAATTGGGGGATCAGGTACAACGCCACATGACCATCTTGTTCTCTGATATTCGCTCATTTACGACCTTGTCAGAGAGTATGACCCCCCAGGAGAACTTTAATTTTCTGAACTCTTACCTGAGCCAAGTCAGCCCAATTATTCGTAAATATCGTGGTTTTGTTGACAAATACATTGGCGATGCGTTGATGGCCCTATTTCCTGAAAGTGTGGATGATGCGGTACAAGCCGCCATCTCTATGCAGCAGGCGGTGAACGTTTATAATGGGCATCGGGCGAAACAGGGGTATCGCCCCATTGAGATTGGGGTTGGTATACACGCCGGGAATCTTATGCTAGGCACGATTGGAGAAGAACGGCGGATGGAAAATACAGTGATCTCGGATACAGTTAATTTGGCCTCGCGCATCGAAGGCTTAACCAAGCTGTATGGGGCCTCCATCGTGGTGAGTGAAGAAGTGTTGTTTAAGCTCAATCAACTCACTCGTTATCATTTCCGCTTCTTGGACAAAGTCAAGGTTAAGGGGAAGCAGGTTTCAATCTCGGTTTTTGAAATATTTGATGGGCATCCAGAAGAAACGATTAATCTTAAGCTCGATACTCGCACTGATTTTGAAAAGGGGCTGCTTCATTACCATAGCCAGGAATTTGCCGAGGCAACCACTTATTTTGAAAGGGTGGTGACGATGGATGCGACGGACCAAGCGGCTTGGCTCTATTTAAAGCGAACGAAACATTTTATCGAATATGGTGTGCCTCCTGGTTGGGATGGAATTGAATCCCTCAATGAAAAATAGAGGCGATCAAGAATAGTGAAACTCTTAATTTTGCTTCAAACAGCCTCGACCTTGACACTGGTTGGCCTAATCTGGTTAATTCAAATTGTACATTACCCTCTATTTAATCGTGTCGGACTCGATGAGTTTGTTGCTTACGAAGCGGCGCATACCCGTCTCATTACATTTGTTGTTGCTCCCTTGATGTTGCTTGAGGCAGCGACTGCCGCCTTGTTACTTATATTTCGTCCCGCTGGGATTTCTTTATTTCAGGTATGGCTGGGCGCAGGTTTGCTCGCCATCATCTGGTTTTCTACCGCTTTTATTCAGGTCCCTCAACATAAGATCCTCTCTGCTGGCTTTGATCTAAGTGCCTATCAAATATTAGTAACCTCTAACTGGATCCGTACCATAGCCTGGAGTGCTCGAGGTTTCCTCGTCCTTTGGATGCTTTGGGTGCTGATGCGCTAATTTGTAATCCATACCTTCCTGAATGGTCTAATCAAATATCTAGAACCGCAGATTGGCAGAAAACCACAGATTACTCACAAGTAATCCGCGAAATTCTTTGTATTCGTGGTTATCAGTGTTGTCATCATCATAACAACTCTTCAAGGTTTCTCTATCAATTTAGATGATTTGTGAAGCATATAAACTAGCTATATCTTGTCCAGGTTTTTGCTGATGTACTTTTGGTAGTAAGATTGTTTTTTGGTGTAAATATGGACAAAATATTGACAATATATGCGGTTTGTGATATTCTTTCACTAGTAAATTTTTTAGTGTCAAGGATAGTTTGAGTAATGATTGAAGTGTCTGAACGTCAACTTGCGCCCGATTTTGCCTTAAATGATTTATCGGGCGCCTCAATTCGACTTTCCGATTTTCGGGGAAGTAAACCTGTATTACTGGTATTTAATCGCGGTTTCTTTTGACCGTACTGTCGTAAACATTTGGCGCAGTTGCGGCAAGATTATCAAAAGTTTATTCAACGGGGGATTGAAATATTAGTTGTGGCCCCGGAAAAACATAAAGCAGTTGCTCATTATTGGGAAAATGAGTCTTTGCCATTTATTGGTTTACCTGATCCTAATCATTTGGTTGCAAATTTATATGAACAACAAGTAAAACTTCTTAAATTTGGTCGTTTACCAGCAATGGCTTTAATTGATCGCCAGGGATATGTTTGTTATCAGCATTACGCGAATTCAATGCACGATATCCCAGAAAATAAGACGGTGCTTGCCTTGTTTGATGATATCGAAGAGAAGGTGGAGTTACAATGAGTACAGCACTAGTTTGGGGGGCGAGTGGTGGAATTGGCCAGGCTTTGGTGGGGACACTGGTTGCTAACAATTGGACGGTGATTGGGGCCACCCATCAACCCTCTAGCCTGAATGACATCACTCCGCATGTACTTGATGCCAATGTCAGAGATCCATTTGAAGTTCAGGTAGCGATTTCTGAAGCGAGCCAACTTGTTGATGAAGTGGATCTGTGGATCTACACTGTCGGTGATATTACTGCGGACAAAACAGCCGATTTATCGTCGGATGACTGGTGTCGGATCATTGAGGCCAATTTAACGGGGGCATTTTTCACGACCCATTATAGCTTACCCCTATTAGCCGCAAATGCCCACATTTTTTATGTTGGCGCTATTCATGAGCGGTTACGGTTGCCAAAACTTGGTGCCTATGCCGCTGCTAAGGCAGGGCTTGAGGCATTTGCCGAGTCTTTGCGTAAAGAAGAACGTAAACGGCGGGTTACAGTCGTCCGTCCGGGGGCTGTTGATACGGCGTTTTGGAACAAAGTGCCCCTGAAACTTCCCGCCAATGCCTTGTCTCCAAAACAGGTTTCTGAGCAGATCCTGGAAGCCTATCAACAACAACATACGGGTCTGTTAGATCTATAGGATATTGCTCATGACAACTGCAATTTGGTGGATTCGACGAGATTTAAGATTGACAGATAACCCGACTTTGCACACGGCGCTTAGCCAAAGTGAGTTTGTGGTTCCCCTTTTTGTACTGGACCCTAAGCTGTTAGGTTCGGCTTATGCCAGCGAGAGGCGACTTGCATTTTTACTGGCAAGTCTACGTAATTTAGATGAGGTGCTGAAGTTCATAAGTAGTCGTCTTGTTATCAGACACGGTGACCCTCAGGCTGAACTACAAAAAGTCTTGAATGAGGCGAAAGCGACAAAAATTTTTGCCGAAGCTGATCACTCATCTTACGCGCGTCAGCGTGATGAAGCTGTGGCGCAAACCTTGCCGCTTGAGCTGGTTGAGGGAGTTACAATGTTTCCTCCAACCGCTGTCCTAAAAGATAATGGAACGCCATACACCGTGTTTACCCCGTTTAGTAAAAAATGGAAAACGTTACCACGGCCCCGTCGGTCCGACTTACTACCACGTCCACAGGTAATATCTACGCCAAAAGATCTAATGAGTGCCTCGTTACCCTCTCATCCGAAGTTACCAATGGTTAGCCCTTTTTCACCGGGTGAAGTGGCGGCTCTTGAACAGTTGAATTCATTTACTTCGGGAAATGCTCCCCAAGTTTATCATTATCGCGACAAGCGAGATCGCCCTGATTTACCCGGTACGTCACAATTATCACCCTATCTACGATTTGGCTTGATTTCTGCTCGGCAGGCAGTAGTAGCGGCGGATGAAGCCTTGGCTAGAGCCCCTGACGCTGTGGCGCGTAAAGGGGCAGAAACGTGGTTGAATGAGTTGATTTGGCGAGAGTTCTATATCACTATTTTGTATCATTTTCCGCATGTGCGTCAAAAAAGCTTTCGGCCTGCCCTGGAAAATATTCCCTGGGATAATGACGAAACCCATTTTAATGCTTGGTGTGAAGGTCAGACTGGCTACCCCATTGTCGATGCTGCCATGCGGCAGTTGCGCTATTTAGGCTGGATGCATAATCGAGCCAGGATGATTACGGCTTCATTCTTGGTCAAAGATTTGCTGATCGATTGGCGGTGGGGTGAGAAGTGGTTTATGCAACAGCTCGTGGATGGTGATCCAGCGGCCAATAACGGGGGCTGGCAGTGGACGGCTGGCACAGGAACAGATGCCGCGCCCTATTTTCGTATTTTTAACCCGACTCTGCAGGGCAAAAAGTTTGACCCAAATGGAGCCTATGTGCGTCGTTGGGTACCAGAATTAGCCACTGTTCCGACAAAGTTTATCCACGAACCTGCCAAAATGCCACTCTCTGAACAACATAAAAGCGGCTGTATCATTGGCCAAGATTACCCCGTCCCAATCGTTGACCACGCTGTTGCCCGAAAGCGAACGTTGGCCGCCTATGATCAAGCTAAAAATGGTGTGCGTCAACCAAGTTTATTTTAATACGATCCGCTGAAGTTTTGTACGTTATCAACAGCCTTAAATTTTTATATTGAGGCTGTTTTTTTGTCATCTAATTGCCGTTACAGCCCACTTGTTGATTTTTACTACAGATCGTTTCTCCAGATTTTGGACAAGCCCTTTAGAAGTGGTATAAACTAATAGAATCCATGGAAATATATTCAGATCAATGTCGCTCAAAAAAAGTAGATCAAATATAGCTCCACCTTTGACTCCAATTATTGGACGTGATCAAGAACTCCAGACACTTATTCAATTGGTTCGTCACCCTGATGTGCGTCTCTTGACCCTAACCGGGCCAGGTGGAATAGGTAAAACTCGATTGGCAACACAGGCTGGCCTGATGTTGGCCGATGATTTTGAGGTGGGAATGACTTTTATTTCCTTGGCCTCAATTGATGATCCAACATTAGTGATTCCAACGATAGCTCGTGTGTTGGGTGTTCGTGAAGAAGGAAAACGCCCCTTAACCGAGCGCCTCCATAACTACTTACAACCCCAACAACAACTGTTACTTATCGATAATTTTGAACAAGTAATATCCGCTGCTCCTCTTTTATTAGATATGCTCATGGATTGCCCCCAATTAAAAATTTTGGTAACAAGTCGCGAGCTGTTACGAGTCCGGGGTGAGCAGGAATTTGCGGTTTTACCCTTAACATTACCCGATTTGGCTCGATTGGATCGGTCAGGGTTAAGTTCCTCCACAACGTTAGATCGATATGCTGCAGTAGCCCTATTTGTAGATCGGGTGCGAGGTAACAAGCCAAACTACTCCCCTGTTGCTGCCGACTTGCGAGCCATCGCTGAGATTTGTACTCGGCTTGATGGGTTGCCGCTCGCTATTGAACTTGCTGCCGCTCGAATTCGGTTGATGTCGCCTCAAGTCTTGTTAATACAACTGGGTAAGGTATCCGAACAAAGCTCCCTGAAGCTACTGACCGGTGGTCCCCGTGATGCCCCCACCCGGCAACGGACGTTGCGCCACGCGATCCAGTGGAGCTACGATTTACTCGAGCCAATCGAACAACGTTTATTCCGGGCACTTTCTGTATTCGTTGGCGGGTTTAGCCTTGAGGCGGCTGAGGCAGTCATTGGTGCTTGGCTGGCGGCGAATGACGCAATGACAATTTTTGACGGGATTGCCTCTTTGGTTGAAAAGAGTATGGTCAAACAAATGGATGATGTCTCTGATGAACCCCGCTTTACCATGCTGGCCACAATTCGTGAGTTTGGCCTGGAGCAACTTGCTAAGCAGAACGAAATTGTATTCCTGCAACATAGCCATGCCTCCTATTTTCTTGATATCGCTGAGCAAGCAGATTCAAATGTGACACCATCTGAGCAGAAAGCCTGGACGCAACGATTGGAACAAGATTACCATAATTTAGAGGCAATGTTACGTTGGGCTTTGAGCCATAACCAATCAGAGATAGTGTTGCGACTTGGAATTCCCCTGTGGAATTTTTGGATGTATCACGGCTATATGATCGAAATGCGCTTTTGGATACAACACGTTTCCAAAATTGTTGAAACTGGCTTACCGAAGCATGTTTCAGAATGGCCTAAATTAAAAAAGACAGTTGCTCAAAAGCTACATCCCCCCTTGCTTATTCGGGCTAAAGCTTTGGTTGCCGCTGGATTGGCCGCTTATGGACCGGGCGACTTTGATTTGGCGTTAGACTTTTTTGAAAAAGCTCTGGCTCTCTCTCGGTACTTGGGTGATCAAGAAGGAATTGCAGCATCGCTATATGGTCTCGGTCGAAGTAAATATGCACAGGGCGATTTGATTACAGCACAAGATTTTTTAGAAGAGAGTTTGCGGTTGAATCAACAGGTAGGGAATGCTAAAGGGATTGCGGATGTTCTCCATGGATTGGGCCGGGTGGCTTGGTCACGTGGAGATTATCAGGTAGCCCGTGAACACCATGAAGAAGCCTTAGTCCAATTTAACGCGTTGGGGCGACAACAAGACGTCGCTATGACGCACTATGTTATTTCCTGGGTCGCTTTGTTTCAAGCGGATTTTGAAACCGCTCATCGACGTATTGAGAAGGCCATTGCTCACTTCCAGATGATGGATAGTAGTATTGGGTTACAGGTCACTCAGACTTGGCTTGGTTGGATTTTGGTGCAACAAGGTGATTATGCAGCAGCGTGGCCTATTCTAGAGGAGTCTCTTAAATACGGGAAGGCCCATGATGCCCCTCGTACCATTATTTATGCCTTAACTGGTTTGGCCGATATAGCCCTGAATGAACAGAATATTGAGTTAGCTCAGGCTTATTATCAAGAGGCTGTCGAGATGACCGCTGACCGTCAATTTGTCGCCTTTGCCCTGGAAGGATTGGGAGAATGTAATGTTCGTCTGGAAAAATTCACTCAGGCTGCCCGTTACTTTGGCGCTGCTGCTGCCTTGCGTGAAGCCAAAGCGATGCCACTCCCTCCATTCCGACAAAAATCTTATGAACACAACCTACAATTGGTTCGTAAGCAGCTATCTCCGGCTGATTTTGAAGCGGCTCAGATGGAGGGAGTAAATTTATATGCTCATCTACTCCAAGCCAGCAAGCCAGCCAACTTCACCTCTAGGATGCCAACGACAACATCGCTACCTAATTTAGTTGACCCCCTAACCCCTCGCGAATTGGACGTGCTTCGCCTCGTGGCCCAGGGCCTCACCAACGCTCAAGTGGCCGAGCAACTGATCATCAGCCCCCGTACCGTTGATGCCCATCTCCGCTCAATCTATGGCAAGCTCGATGTCACCTCCCGCGCTGCCGCCACCCGCTTTGCCTTTGAGCACCACCTTGTTTGATCTTTCTCCCAATCGTCAATTCAAAGTCTAAACCATAAATCAATGCCTAATACCCACCTAGGTAATGAATATAGGTAATTCTCCCGATGTGATCATTGGCTCTACCGATTATGATAAAGCTAATGATTTTTATTTTGTTTGTGGAGCAGCAACGATGAAAAGCGATGATATTTATCAAGTCATTTACAGAACACAAGGCGGTGGTGGTACTCGTCGATTGAATTAGCCCCTGGTGTTGGCGCACGTGCTTTGTTTTTGGCTGGACAATTTCCGCTGCTACCCGCTGAACTGATTGAGCATTGTGTATCTCGCCCAGATGTCGAGGGGGTACGGCCGCATTTGGTGCATATCTGACGGGTGCTCTATCGGATTGGCCCTCTACCTCCGATCTCACCCCGAATGGTAATTTGGCGAACTGGACAGAAGCTGAGTTTATCAGTACGATACGCACAGGTATGCTCCCAGAAGTTAATGAACTTGATGCCGTGTTTATGCCTTGGCCGACGTTTGTAAAATGACAGATGACGAACTGAAAGCGATTTGGCTTTATCTATAAGGACTTTCTCCACAAACATCGGTTAGCTTAAACTAACTGAAAAGACCTTAAAGGTTTCCAAAATGAGTTTGATTACCTCTAATTTTGCTGAAATTGTAAAAAACCTTTAGGGTCTCACTCGCTCACAGCTTGAGCCAAATTAATAGCGAGGTCCCATGCAACGTCAAAACGATACACCCACCCCAGGACAAAATATCCCGGAACCCGATAATTTCCCTGTCAACTGGCAATCGCCAGAGGATGCAAAATTGCTGTGGCAGATGGACCCTTTGCACTACCCAGACCCAATGATGCCCCTCGAATTCGATCTGATGACGGAGATTTATGCCAGAGGAATGAAGGTTGCCTTGGAAATGTACGATTTGCCAGTGCAACTAAAATCCCAACGGATCAATACCTACCTGTATGGCTCCTTCACCCCACAGGGTGTACCGCCCGATTTTGTAGTCCGTTTGAGTAATCAACTCAAGCGGATTGTGCCGGGCCTGGTCAATGCTATCGAGCAAAAAGCAATTGATAGTATGACCCGTAGATATATGACGAAAATGCAACCTATCATCGACAATCTCGCCCATTTATGGGAGGGCGAGTATTTACCTGAAATCAAGCAATATCTGGCTGAATGGGAGGCATATGATCTGACCCAGTCTACAGATATTGATTTGGCGACGCATTTGGAAATAACACTTGCTCACGCTAAACGAGCCGGAGACATTCATTTCTTGATTGCCTTCCCTTATTTGGTCGCTCTAAGTCAATTTGATGAATTGTATGTGGAGCTCTTTGGGGCCGTTGCTCCGTTCGACTCCTATCGGCTGCTTCAGGGATTCGATAACAAAATTTTGGAAGGAGGCCGTGCTTTGTGGCAGCTAAGCCGAAAAGCACAGACGATGCCAGAGGTACAACAGGTGTTGGAAAACGAATCGGCTGCAAATGTTATAGGGCGACTGAATAATACGGTAACTGGTCAGATTTTCCTGCCTGAGTTCCGGGCATTTTTGGCGGAGTACGGTCAACGAGGTGATAAATTTTCAACGATCGCTGATGTTAGTTGGCTCGAAGAGCCTACACCAGCTATCAAGAATTTACAGGATTATATTCAACAACCGGATCGGGACATGGCTGCCGAATTGGCGGCTGAGGCAGAGGAGCGTGAGCAGGTGCTGGCCACGATTCGTCAGAAATTGTCGAGCCATCCCCCAGAGGTAGTTGAACGATTTGAGGCTGCTTTACAGTCAGCTCAAGAGGCTATTGTTATCCACGCTGACCATGGCTTTTGGATCGATTATGCTGTGCTTTATCAAGTACGGCGGGTGATGTTAGAACTGGGGCAACGACTAGCCAGACAAGGAATGATTGATACTCGAGATGATCTGTTTTATCTAACCCTAGCTGAACTTGAAGCGGCGATTGCTGGACTGTCTGCGGGAGAGGCCCTTCCAAAGAAACAGGCCGAGGTTCTTGAACGCAAGGCCGAAGTCTGTCATTTTCGTGCCATCCAGCCCCCGCTACGGTTGGGTAGAATACCCTTACTGCCTCGACCCGATGAACCTTTCACCCGAATGTTGACCAAGTTTGAGGGGGCTACTCCAAACGCTGCTGAGACAAATCATCAACTGTTGCAAGGCAATGGTGGCTCCCCAGGAGTTGCGCGTGGCCCTGCAAAAGTAGTCCGGAGTATCTACGAGGCAGGAAAACTTCAACCGGGCGATATCTTGGTTGCTGAGACCACCGCTGCGCCCTGGACTCCGCTTTTTGCCACTGCCGCCGCAGTTGTCACTGACACCGGCGGCATCCTCAGCCACTGTGCAGTCGTAGCTCGTGAGTATCGGATTCCAGCCGTGGTCGGGGTGAGAACGGCCACCCAAACGATTCAGGATGGAGATATCGTAGAAGTTGATGGGAGTTTAGGCACAGCCCGAATTATTACTCATCATCAATAAAAAACTAATCTCAAAATTAATTATCCGATGTTTTTTCTGTTTATCAGATAGCTTCGAGGTATCTTTTTGGGGATTATCTTGCTTTAAATCGCTCAAATCATCCTTAGCTGAGACTTTAGAGAAAAAACTAGTAAATTTGAATCTGATTTGATGAAATCACGATTTAGAGTTTTTCCGTTTTGAATCGATTTCTGAAAATCACACCTTCCCTCTTGATATAGGTCAGCAATTGTTTTTAACATCAGTAATACCTCCTTGAAATCGTTAACGTTTATTTATATTTTTGCTTCAAAGATTTCTGTAACGTATTTTTTCGGGAAAAATGATTTCACCTTCTAAAGCAGGCCTAGCTGGATCGGGCTTGGGAGGCATATATTCGCGCTCTGCATCAAAGATGTATTCTAATGGGCTATCTTTGTTTGTATGTTGAATTTTGCCCCACGGATCAGTCATCACCCGCCAATATTGAATGGCTTTTAAGAACTGTCGATTAAACACTTTATCAGTATTAACTTCAGCACGGACTTTCAGATCGAGTCCAGCCTCTTGGGTACGTTTCATTTCGACCATCTGAATCGTCATGGTATCCCCCCAACCACTCTCACTCTGAATAAGCGATTGTAGGGTTGGGGTAACTACTCGAAGTAAGGAGGCATCCCTAACAAAAATTGGTTTGGGGAACGAACGAAATCGCCATTGACCATAGCTATAAGTGGCGTATAGGATTGCACTAAAGGTTTGCACAATAAAGACCAAACTCATCGTCAATATCCAAGGCCAGCCAACCCCTTGGCTCAAATCAGTTATGGTCAATAATCCTGTCACACTGATAAAGCCTAAAAAGCCAACCCCACCCAATTGCAGCAATCGCCAATGAGATCGAGGCGGGATTTGCCCCATCAACTCAGCCAGCCATAACTCCTCTCGTCGTACAAAGAGATAGATTAGTCCGGTGATACTTAAAAGTAGGGAGATAACAAGCATCGCTGTTTCAAGGGAATACAGGTTAAAAGCAAAAATTCCCCATGTTAATGGCGGAAGTAACAATGAGATCAGGGCCAACCATCCCCAAACACTGCAAACAAAGAAGCGGTAGCCTTGTGCAACCCAACCCGCTTGCTGCCACGCCTGCCACGTTTGATTGTCTGCCCCACAACGGGCGCAAACCGATTCTGCCGGATCGATTAAGTCTACCCGACAAGCAATACAAGGAATTGGACGCGTTATCTGGTTTACCACGATAAAAATTTCTTAAAAATGATGTAGTACTGCTCACTTATACCCAAATGTATGGCGATGTGATAAGCTCGAAAAGTTTGATTGATTTTTTGAGATCGATCTGCTTGACAAATAAATAAAATTTAATTATCATTAGAACTAATGTTCTTTGCTTGGAGCCAAATTGTGAAACAAACATCCACCTCAACCCCATCTTCATTCCCTCAACACCCAACCCATCCCACCCAAAACAAAATCAATCCCCGAGAACACTTGGTGACATTGCAACCTGTGGCGATGGTGATTCCAAATGCTCATTGTGTTTATTCTCCCAGTAGAATAGAGCCAAAAAAAGAAATAAGCTATGACGAATTTTTAACAAAGTATGCTAACCACCCTAGAAGCATCCATGTTTGTTTTGATGAAAAACCTTCTTCGACCACCGTTTTTGAACGATCAGAGATTGTGACAGCTTATGGGATAGGGTTAGATTGTTGGTATATTGTTGTTTCCCCTGATATTGTTCTTGATGATAATTAGTAAACGGTCTCGTACTTTCTTATACGTCGAATATACTTTCCAGCAATTTTTAATTCAGCTTGCTCAAAAAATTCAATTTTATTGTCTCCATATTTTTTTCTATAGCTATTACGGATTTTGGCTGGATTTGTTTGGTTAGGGATAACAACCAAATCTTTTACTAAATCATTCTCTGACTGTAGGTGCCAATGTTGATAGCCTTCATGCTCATAAAAAAAATATCGTTTAAGAACCCCCAAAGCTTTTCTATCAGAAGTTTTGATAACCGCAGCAACAATATCACCATTGATAACCCCGGCTTCTTGTTGATGAATAAGAACATTATCACTAGGTAAAATACCCACATTAAGCATACTGTTGCCTTTTACCTCAACTATAAAATAGTCACTATCCTGACGATTACGCTCTTTGAGTTCAATGTGATGTTCTATATTTTCTCCTATAACAGGTGCATCAAGACCCGCAGCAATTTGACTGACGACTGGTACTCGCCAAACAAAAGCTTGTACACGATCTACAATTTTTTCTTTAGGAATACGCTCATTACGAATGATAGGACCATTCACCTGAATATCGTCAACTCGCTTAAAAAGTTTTTGCTCATAATGTAAGGCATCAATATTTCGTATTCTATCAACGGAAGTTTGATAATTCACAACTATAATAGAGGCACCATTTTTACCTTTTTGTGCTTTTAAGAAATAATGATCATCGGCTTTTATACAGGTTCTTAGATAAACAGAGGCTTTTTCTTCCTCTTCTACTAATACTACAACACTTCTACTTTCTTCTGTTAAGCCAGTCAAATCACAACCTTCTCGAATGAGAAGCCAATCACCTGGTTTTAACCCATCATGTGCCTTAACCTCTTTATCAATTTCAAGAAGATAGCTTGCTTCCTTTAAATAACTTTGATTCTTTAAAATAACTTTTTCAGGCTCATTTTCGACATTTTTTTCATAGTCCTCACGGCATAAACGATTAAGCTGATTTACTTCTCCTGTGGTAATCAGCCCTTTCCCTTCCGATACTTTAAAGATTGGCAGGGTTTTTCCAGTAACATTAGGGAAAGAGGATACTTCAATAGTATCGTCTATTGTAGATCGAGATTGCCTATTCATATCTTTGATGGATTCTTGAGGTAATATTTGTTTTTTGGATAAAGCTGTAAGTTTTTCTACATCTGCTAGATTAATAGGTAAGTCTAATTGTATAATCGATATCTCAGCTTCTATTGCCTTATTCAAGGCATTAATAGATTGCTGGGAGATATTATCGGCAAAGATGGACTCGTATTTTAGACACTCTAACGCCTTATTACAAGCATCATGAGCCATAGCATAATTTTCTAATCGTCGCAATGTCATAGCCAATCCTAAGTAAGCCAGACTCTCCAGATGTTTCCATTGCCAACGATGAAATGCGATTTGACTTTTGTCGTAATGAATCTTCGCTCGTTCTAAATTTTTTTTCTGTTCTTCATCTAGGTCTATAGAACCCGCTAATAAATAGAAATGACCTATTGTATAGGATACTGCCTCTGTAGTACTAAGATCGCCCGGATGCTTTTGGTTCAAGCGGTATAGTGCTCTTTGATAATAATCTGTCGCTTGTTCGGGGTTTTCAAGTCGATAGGTCTTTGAGTGTTCATACAGCGTTTGGAATCCAGGGACTAGTTGAGGTACTCCAAATCCTTGTAGTAACTGTAAAATTTCGCTACCTTGTCCTGCTAATTCCTCTAACTCCTTTCGTATCCTATTAATCTCCGCTTTAATATCTTCTATTTCAATAGACACTTTTGGTTCGACAGACAGCCCTTCAATAGCCTTTTGCTCTTCTAGTTTTTGTAAACGTTTTTTATGGTTTGTTATCAATTTTCGTAGATTATCTTTTTGTGACATAATCTTTTATCCGATCAAATGTATAAAAATTTATGTAAACTTAACTACTCAACAAGTTTCTATCTGGCTCGCCCCCATTCCCATTCACCTGTACCTGATTGACGTGTTCAGATGAGTGCGACTCAGACATAGCACTCAACTGAGCTACTGACGAGCGGTTAATCCGGGTGGTCGCCGTCACAAACCCATACAAATCTTTGACCGACACCATTGAGCTATTAATAAGATTCTTGAGGACTTCGATCACCAAATCTTCATTGCCCAGCGTAGCTTCTCGCTTGATCTCACGCAACACTTCACGGAAAAAGGCAGCACGAGCCTCTCCTTCACCTTGTCCTTCAAGGATGCGAGCTTGCGCTCGTGCGCGGGCCTCAATAACGATCTCTCTGGCGTGTAACTCGACTCGCCGGACACGGCCTTCGACGGAGATGAACTGCTTATCTTGTCGCCAAGGCTCTTTCCAGTAATCAAGCAGCATGGTGCCTGCATCTTCTGGGAATACAATCTTGCCAATATCCACAGCTTTTACCTGTATACCCAGGCCCATTGCTTTGCCCGGTTTTATTTTTTCAAGGATAGCTTGCTCGATCTCATAAATTCGGCGTTTATCGACTCGCACACTGGGGGCAGCCCCCTCAACTGGCTCGGTTAGCTCAAAAAGCTCATCAAATCGATAGGTCATGATGTAATCTCGCAAGTCACCCTGTGGTACCCCCACCTTCCAAGTTGTTTCCTCGACATTGTGACATTGGTTCTCACTATTACACTGCTCAATATACCGCTGGGCAATTGATGTACTTTGTGACATCAAGGCCGCTTTACGGATCGTACCCTCATACACTTGGAACATCCCATCATCAAGCTTTTTCGTTAAAGCCTCCCCATTCGGGGCCATTCGGCTCTCAGGCCGTTTTTCGGCCTCAGCTGCTGGTTCGATTTGGAAGGCAATGCTCATATTGATTTTTAAGGGGATGCGATCTTTGGTCAATATATGAGTAATCTCGTCACTGTTGGATTGCCCACTGAGGATAAAGATATTGCGAAGCCGCTCCATCTTCCTGAGTTTGACCACCCCCGCATTAACCACTCGACTGATTTTGCCCCCCTGTTCTAGTACAACCACATTACCTTCTTTGATGATAAGCTGGCCCGGCCCGCCAATCTTGGCCAATGAGCTGGCCTCTTTGGTGATTAATGCCTGCCCATTTTCAACCACAATAAATGGCTCATTGATACCCAAAATTAGGGTTAAGACATAGCGGGTCGCATCCCACCAATTGATGCCATCAACTTGGTGTAGCGCTAAAACAAAAATGGCACTGACGAAAGCAATCGGTAACAAAATGATAAAGCTCCCCACAAAAGCAATAATTAAGCCTATAACCGTCGTCCAAAACCGTCGTTCTATATCTCCCTGCATCAAGAAATCTAGAAGAGCATCATTTTCCACCCAACGAATACCATCTGGATGGTTAACAAGATAATACTCGATTTCCGCGCCAATAATAAGCATTAATATTAAATTAAAAAAGATAAATAGATAAAAATTTCGTTTATCACTTTTGGAGGTTAACACCAATACGCCACCAATAATCAGCCATAGCCCACTGATCCACCATGGTAAATCATATATAATGTAGGCCAAAATTAAGATGGCTAAAATGAGGCTGTAAAGTAATTTAAGAACTGATCTTACCCAGTTAAAATTAACCCTATTGGTCGCCATAGCCGCTGTTGCCATTTAGTATTCTCCTTAATTTGACTATTTAAAGACGATAAAAAATAAACAGAATTTTGCGAAACCCTGTTTATAAGTCATTTTTTAGGAATGGTTGTAGGCTAGTGGGGCTTGTAGTAGTATCGCTGCATTGACATAATATCATAAGGTATGTTAAAGATCAAATTGCCATAAAAATTTTTGATAATATTTGTTATCCTGAACTATCATTTGAGTAAGTAGTTTCTTCAGCTACACCAACCCCAAACTATTCGCACCAAGCCCAATCATTGCGCCACCCAAAATCAGCCAAATGGCGTTGATCTTGGTGCGGAAAAGCAGAATGCTTGCCAAAATTGTTAAGCCAATGGTCAAGGAATCGATTAAGGAAGCTTGCCCCAATTGAATGGTGACGGCAGCCATTAGACCCAACGCCGCAGCGTTTACTCCATCCAATAGGGCGCTGGCCCACACCGATTTTCGCATGCGTGGAATGATTGGATTGCTCAGGGCGACGAAGAAAAAGGAGGGGAGGAAGATGCCAATGGTGGCGATGACCGCGCCGGGGAAACCACCGAGGACGTAGCCAACAAAGGTAGCGGTGGTAAAAAGAGGACCGGGGGTGATTTGGCCGATAGCCACTGCATCGAGCAATTGCTTTTCGGTCAGCCAGCCCAAGTCGTTGACCAAATCGGCCTGTAAGAAGGCTAGTAACACATAGCCCCCACCATATAACACGGCCCCGATTTTGAGAAAGACGAGGAAGAGTTGGCCTAGATTGATGGTTTCGGTGACTTGTGCCACCAAGCCAAAGCCTAGTATCGGGGGGAGGATACTTGCTACTGGACCAGCCGTAAGTCGTCGCCAATTTTGGCCGAGCATCACTAGCAGGCCACCTACCACCAACAGGGCAATTTGGTCGATGTTGAAGAAGTAGAGCATGAGCACACCGACTCCGACAAGGACGGTCAACGCCCCTTTGACCGCTTTTTTGCCCAACTTCCACAAGGCTTGCGCAATCATCGCTACCACAACCGGTTTTACCCCATACAACAACCACCCTGCTGCGGGTAGGGAACCGTATTCCACATAGGCCCAGGCTAAGGCCAGGACACTAAAAAAGGCGGGGGTGATAAAACATAACCCGCCCAAAATGAGGCCTGGCCAGCCGCCACGCACAAAGCCAGTGTGGATGACCATCTCGGTGGAGTTGGGGCCAGGGATCAAGTTGGTGGCCCCCAACATATCCAAAAAATGTTGTTGGCTGACCCACTTGCGACGTTCAACCACTTCATCCTGCAACATTGCAATGTGGGCGGCAGGACCACCATAGGCGGTGGCTCCCAGTCGCAGAGACAACCTAGCGATTTCGACTAAGCGATTTTTATCGGCTGAATGTGATGATACCGATGGGAGGGCTTCATCCTGTACTTCTGTCATAATTGCCTCAACTTGGGGGATTGAACCGGAGCATAATCGGTTGCAGGGGAATGGTCAAATCAATGTAAGAATCAAAAAAGGGCTTTCCAATTGTAAGGAAAGCCCTTTTTTCTATTTTTAGGAAATCAACTGGCCTCAAGTTCTTGTAGAAGTTGAGCCAACTCCTCAAACATTGCTTCCTCATTTAGCGGGCCAAACCAGTTTTTGATAATGTTGCCATCCGCATCGATTAAGGCATACTGACCGCGGTGGGATAGACCAAATTGCTGCCGTACTTCTTTTGTTTCTGATATGTCAACATCGAGATCAAAAAAGTCAATTTGATCGCTGTACTCATCTCTTAACCTATACACGATAGGATTATTGCGTCGTCAGGTGCTTCACCACGTGGCAAAGGAGTTGAGGAACTGTGGGCGACCTGTGTTTCCGACGAGAGATACATCAGTGGGATCGGGCTTTTCAACCACAGTTTCCTCAACCACCGCAACCTCTTCTACCACAGTCTCAGCAACCTCTTCAACCTCTGGTTCAACGTTTTCAGCAACAACTTCGGCTTCTGCCTCAACTTGAACGGGTTCAGCCGCTTCTTCCGCAACATCCGCTGGTGCAACAGGCTCACTTTGAGCGGGTGCAGCCGGTTGGGCTGTGCCACAAGCCGCCAGAATTAAGAAGGCTACGACACCCAACACGAGCGTTCGAAATAAAGCGTTTGTGTTCATAGGGTATGTATGGATTTCTCCTTTCTAAAGAGTGTACTGCCCCAGATAGGGGTAGTCATTCATCGTAAATGATATTATCTAAACCTTACAGATTTCTAACATCTACGACCGTAAGTATCATTACGAATATAATAGCTGTCGATGAAAATCAGGTGAATTTTTCTCCGAATTTTTGTAAAATAAAAAAAGAGATCGATGACTTGTCGATCTCTTTTTTATAGATAGTTGTTTCGATCTTAGTAATGAACCGCTCGTGGCAATTCTTTGGCTTGAGCGACCCAAGACTCAACTTCATCAGGCCGCGGCATTCGGCCAGATAGATTCAGCCGTTCATTTTCTTCCTTCATTTTAGCCCGCAAGTTTGCGGCATTTCTTTGGGCCAATTCCGCAACGGTATCAACGCCAGCGACTTCAAGTAGGTTAGAGTAAACGGTAGAAATGCCTTTGATACGGAAGAGATCGGCTCGGTTGATCCAATTCAAGACGGCTTTTGTATCAACATTGCCACCCAATTTTTCTGCCAATTCTTTGCGATCCTTGGGGGTTGCTCCAGCCTCAAGTAGTTGTGCTACAGTCTTGATGCCCAACGCTTCCAATTCCTGACTGCGTTCTTCGCCAATCCCGGCGATATCTACCAATTTATAATTTTTTGCCACAGTTATGCTCCTTTGTCATCAATGGGGTGTTTATTGCGCATCTTACGCCGATCTCAAGTTTAGTAAGGAGGACCTAGATTAACAAATTAGTTAGATCGCAATTCTATGGCTTCAAAATAAGTGGTAAAAATAACGTTTTTAGACCAATTTGTATTACAGCTATGTCCGAAGATGAGGTAACAATTTCAGTGGTTGTGATTGAGGCTGTGTTTGTTAACGTTGTTCCAGTGGTCAAACCTGTACTGATAACCGTGGCAAATGTTATTGTAATTTTGGTGCCAGCACTGATCCCCAAATCACTGACAAGCGTTGGGAGTGTGCCGACGGTTCCCGATGTGGGGGGATCAAGGGTAATGGTTCCTGTTAAGCTCAATCCATCGGGTAACACATCTGATACAACAGCTCCCGTGGCATCGGCTCCGCCTGTATTTGCAGCAATAATGGTGTATGTCACAATATCTCCCTGGCTAGGCGTGCTGTTATCGGCCGATTTACTCAGACTCAAGCTAGGAACTGATGGGGCAGGGGTGTAATCGATAATCAACATTGGTCGATTGGCGGCTGTAGCATTTTGAACACTGTCGATTTGTTTAGCTGTTTTGAGCGTTGTTTCATCATCCATCTTGATAATCCAACCATAGTTACTGGCCGAATCATCTAACCAGTTTTGTACATCAGCCACCATTTGGCTGGTTGTTTCCCACGTATAAACGCCTGTCCCCTCCACGGTTTGCGTCGAACTGGGGGTAGCGATGAAATCTCCGCCCATTGTGGCCCAGGTGGTAGAATTGAAAAATCGATGACTCCATGTGGCATCATTAGTTTGGGCATCAGCCCATATCTGTCCTCCACCAGGATTGTCAAGCGAAGCTCCCTCTCCCCAATCCGCAGATAGCTTAAATAACTTTATTGTTCTAGCATCATCTGATCCAGCTTTTGAAACATTAAGTCTTAGAGAAACACTGTCGATTGTTGCTCCGGCTGGAATGTTATTAGCGATATCAAAAGCCAATAATCCCCGTACAACCGTTCCATCAGTGACATTGTTATTTGTCCTTCCTACAAATAACTGTGGCCCCTGACCGTTGCTCAATGTTCCATCTGGGTTAAGAATTGTATTATCTTTGGTTGGGGTTAAGACGATCTGACTTTGTAGCTGACTTGTGACTGGATGCATAGATACTTCGGGAACAATAGACACACTTTCAGCATTAACCTCAGCATAGCCCTGAAAGAGACCGAGAATACCTGTAATTAAGATTAAACTCAGGACTATTGGCATAACCGTTATTTTTAGATTTTTCATACTATTTCCCTTTATTTTTTAGTTTCTGTGAGTTGCCTCGCCCAAAATAAAATTAGGCCAAGAGCATTAAAGTATCTTGGCCTAATCCTAGTTTGTGTTTGTCTTCTGGACAAATAAAAAGGTAAATCTATTTATAAAGTTATTCCGCAATTATCGTTACAGACAGCATCTCATTAATCTCGCCAGGTAAATTGAATGGTTCACTGGTGCCAACCATCTCACCATTTTGGCCTTGTTGAACGATCCAACGGAATGGCCCTGTCCCAAAATCTTTAGGATGGACCCACCATTGGCGTTGACCACTTACTAAATTGCCTTGCCACCCTTCGACGACGTGCCAGTTGCCGTCATCGCCCAGCCATTGTACTGTGGCCCAACCGTCAACTGAGCTGGTTAGACCAATATATGCCCCAACAACAGGTGAGTCCCCATCATCGTCATCGTCTGATGGCGTATCAGTAATGACAGGGGTTGGCGTCGCTCGGTCGGGTAGTGTATCATCTGCTTGCGTGGCTGGGGCCGTCAAAGCTACAAGCAGTAAAACGCCACAAAGTGTAAAACAAAGTCCAAGCCATAAAGAAAGGGATGTGGTTTTCGAATTCATAATGTTCCTCTAATCGATTGATTGTTGTAAAAATTTTCTTTATAAGAGATAGACTTTCATTTTACGATTGTAGTCTATCTCCCGCCATATAAATTGCTAGTTTCGTTCCGGCAGGCCAGACTCACTATCTGTTCCCATATCACTCACAGTAGGTAGTCCGGTACTGCTGCCTGTTGATGTCACTGGTCCACCAAGATTGTTACTTTCATCACTCTCATTCACATTACCGTAAGCGGTACTATGATTGATTGAGTCGACGAAGGCATAGACAGTCGCCCCACTGGGGAAGCTGGTACTGCTATTCCCTGCGTCATAGTAGGTATCGCCCACGGTCAGTGTTAAGGACTCGCCTGGGGCCAATGACTTGGTGACACCCCACGCTGCCCCAGCCGGAGCAATTGTATCCCACGGTTGATTTATCCCAGGCACACTCGTTGGGTTGAAGTACACATCAACCCAGAATGGATCAATGAGAGTGGTTGTCCCAGTGTTTCGAATTGTGACATTGACCGTTGAGCTATTGGCCACCACACTGTCAACGACTAAATCAGTTGCGGCAATAAAGTCTTTATGTAGAACTGGTAGATAAAAAATCTTTGGGCTTAAGTCTTGATACTCATAGGCCCCAATATCACAAGCAGATGTGCCAGCCCCTGGGCGAGCTTCACCGCGTTGATCCAAACTGTTGATCGGGGCTGCCGTACAAACGGTGCTATCGGCGGCATCAATCGCGGGACTGCTTTCCGTTAGCGCGTGAGTGAAAGGCGGTAATCCAGACGAGGTAGCTGTCCCCCCATTATCGGCCAAGGCGTTTAAGCTAGGATTACTATTTATCAGGTCACTACCTGTCCCCAGTGTGCCTGTAATTCCTGTCGTATTGCCTACCAAATTGGTCGCATTTCCATTGACCAAGTTATGCGAATCAGGGTGGATATTCCCTGTTCCGGTGTTATTCGGTGTGTCAAAGTTGCCTGCCACGATGCTGTTACTTAAATCGACAGTTGCTCTGTATGTATAAATTCCCCCACCATTCCCCGTCCCATTATTGTCACTATCAGCCGTGTTGTTTGTGATAGTGCTGTGATTAATGGTGTTTGTGACGGTGTAAGGACCAGCGTTTGAGGTGTCAAGATAGAATCCCCCTCCATCCAGAGCCGCACTGTTGCCACTCACTGTACTATTATTAATAGTCAAGGCTGCATTGCTGTCGATGCTAAAATCGCTAAGCCCACCGCCCCATTCCGTGGCGGTATTTCCGCTAATGGTGCTGTTGTTAATAGTCGTGTTGGTTGAAGAGTAAACGAAGAAACTATAAATGCCACCACCATATGTCGCATTATTGTCACTGATGACACTATTGGAAATGCTCACAGATGTAGATGGAGAGACATAGCTTCCGTTATAAACGCCACCCCCATAATATGTGGCCGTATTGCCACTGATGGTACTATTTGAAATTGTAGCATTTAGTGTACTCAATGGACCCGCGAAATTAGTCATTCCGCCACCACTACCGTTAGTTGCTCGATTTTGGCTGATGGTGGTATTCGTTACGGTCATTACGTTGGTACTGTATTCGCCTGTGTTGTTGTTTAGACCGCCAGAATAGTAAGCTGCAGTATTACCACTGATGGTACTATTTGAAATTTCACCCGTTACTGCCGCAAAATTTGTTGCATAACTCGTGACACCCCCGCCATTGCCTCCACTATTATTGCCACTGACTGTGCTGTTGGTAAGTTGTAGTTGACTTTGCCCACCAGCAGCGGCCAGATTGTGGATGCCACCACCACCACCGTCTGGACTGAATGTTGTATTATTTTGAATCGTGCTATCTGAAATTGTTAGCGTAGTCTGTCCCCCGACCACGCTCAGGCTACCAACGCCACCCATTGCGGCAGAGGCATTGCCTGAAATGACACTGCTGGAGGTAATGGTTACCTCCGTTTGGCCGCCATACGCATAATTAAGAATGCCGCCACCGCTGTATAGCGCATAATTGCCGCTGACCATACTGTTGGTCATGGTTAACCGAGCCGTCCCAGTTGCCCCGTGATTAAAAATTCCCCCACCTTGACCAGGAAAAACGGCCATAAGTTTGGCTTTGGCTTGTGTATCTGCTTCGCCTGAGGCCAAGACAGTTATGCTGGATGAAGGTACATCACTTTGGGGTGTTTGTGCTGATCGTCCTTTTTTTGCCGAATCTCCCTGGCGTGACAAAGCAAGGGAGCGTTCTTGGGACAGAGCACGCACTGGTGGTGGTCCACCGATACTTACCGCTCCGTTGCCCGTGACCAGGACATTAGTTAAGGTTAAATCCCCATCCTCATTTAAGATACCGCCGCCAATATCATCAATGACAAAACCATTCTGGACAGTTAAATCGGTGAGAGTCAGACTGCCACCAGGTAAGACATGGAAGACCCGATTGATCCCATCACCATCAATGATGCTTTGGTTCATGCCCAACCCATTGATGGTAATCGGGGTACTAATATCAAAGTCACCATCAAGGGATAAATTTTCAGTGGGGATGCCTATACCTGTGATGAGAATTGTGCCATTCGGTAATGTAATAACATCTGCTCCATCCCCCTTAACACAATCCGTCGAGCCGCTTTGGTCATCATTGTTAGCGTTGATAATCGCTTCACGGAGACTACAACCATCCCCATCCATAATTAAATCATTAGTCTGACTGACAGTGATGCCTGCGGCCTGTACTGCCCCCACATTCAGCATTAATACCAAGCTGCCTCCAGCCACCAATGGCATTGCCGTTCGCTTGAGCCACTTGCGGACCTGTCGAGGGCGATGTAGCCCCATTAGCAAGCAGGCCTGCTCCAAACGAGCCATCATCTCCTGCTTAATCTCACGTAGGCGGCGCAGCAGATAGCTGGCCAACCACGGTTTACTTCTCGCTATTTCCATTAACTTTTGTACACGTCGATACTGTTCTTTTAATCCACTTGTCTGGTCTTTGTTCATAAGTTTCTCCATTCGGTGGTGATAATGTAATCTTGTTTTTGATTGTGTGGAATGGATTCTGGTTTATGATATATAGCTCGAATAATCCGTATCTACGTATGACGCACCACGAATTACACCTTTATTAGCTTGTGTGACGAAACCCATTTTCCATCTATCAGCATATCTCAAATCGTGTCCCAAATGCTAGGGAACAATTTAGGACAATTTTAGGACAATGGTCAGGGATAGGTTGGGGATTTACGATTTTTTATTTTAGATTTACGATGGGGGGATGTTTCTTGACACTGAGGTGGGGGAACACGAATAAATTCTATAAATGTTTATCCATGTTCCTCCCCACTATCTTACTTTTCGCTACTTAAGCCCTACTAAAGCCACAAATGTTTATGCAAATACTTACGGCGAATTGATAAAGACTGTCGTCTTTCCACTTTCATTGGAAATGATAAGTTGCGTCATCTGAGAACCATCATTGTAGGTGCCCATTACGCTGGTTGGGGTATCAACGGTTAGACTAATGTTCTCCGTCCCCCACACATTTTTGTAAAATTGTAGTGCATCAGGCACGCTTAGCCCGGTTGAGAAATTGATCATTCCCCCACTTGCCACTTCGATTTGGGCATCGTCTGGCATTGGCGGCCCCCCTTGACCAGCATTTCCAGATCCGCTAGGCATTGCCAATGGGGCACTATTGAGGGCTTCTTCTGGCAGGGTAATTGTGATGGCACTATTATTGAGTTGTAAGATTTCGTACTCCATATACATATCGGTCATTTGATTGAACTCGGGCTGTCCGCTTGCCAAAGCCTGATCAGCGTGGAGTTCTTGGATAAGCCTCATCACCAATTGACCATCCGTAATCCACACTTCACCTCGCGCTTCTTGCAAGCCTACCAAGCTACCTAGAAAATCTTCTTGATTGTAGGTATAGTAGTTAGTCAAGACGCCATTTACCTCCTGCTGGCCGACCAACTGGCTTTGGGGTGGAAGTTGGGTGTAGGGGGATATGGGGAGCATCTCAAACGCATTTTCATTCCCAGTGGTGGTTATGGCTGTCCAGCTTTGCGTTTGCGGATCTTGCATAAACATCGTGGTTGCCCCTGCTTCGGTCATCACATAGATTTCCACCCGATTGACGCTCCCTTGTCCATCCACCCCATTCATTTCCATAATCAAATGAGATCGGGCTGGGTTACTGGTCGCCTCAGAAAAGACACTGATCTCTACGACTCCAGTTGGGCCTTCAGCCCGAAAGTTATACTGGGCCTGATAGGAATCGACCTGTTCATTATTCAACAAGCCTTGGATATCAAGGCTATCTATGGGCAGAGCTACCCCAGCCGCACCATCTGCCATTGCCGCCGTGTCCCCCGCTGCCTCCTCTACGACTACATTGTCCGTTTGCTCGACCGCCTCATCCACAACGACGACTTCATCTGAGGCAGCGTCTTCCGAAACTACCGCCTCACCGTCAGTTACGGACATCGCCGCCTCTTGACTTTCGGCGGCAACGACCTCTCCTTCAACCACCGCCTGCTCTACAATTTCGACCGCAGTTTCTACGTCTTCAACGGGAACCTCTTCGGATACAACCCGATTTACAAATGCTCCCAACTCGCTTGGCCCACAGGCCAAAACCAAGAAGGCAAACCCTAACATCAATCCAATCCATCGTTTTTGAACGTTCATCATTTACTCCTATAAAAATTATTTTCCTCTTGATCAAGGTCATTTGCTGCGGCTGAGATATCTGTCAAAAAATGGCTGATCAATCCTAACAGCTCGTTGGAGTTATGGAAGGGGTGCCGCCATTCACTTAGAGGATCACTGATGTGTCCTTTAAGTTGTCCGGTTTCATCACGCCAAATACGCAAAATTAATGACTGCAATCTCATGACCAATTATTGACCTCGTTGGATTGGATTTAGTATAGGGGATCGCTGTTTACAAACAGTCAACAAAGAGGCGGGAGCTAAATATTTTCACCAGCTCGCAGACGTTCAGCTAGCCATTGTGTGGTGGGGGAAGGCTCCACATCGAGCTCTTGCTTGAGTTGGCTACTGGCCTCGGCGAAGGTGCGGAGCGCCAGTGTGCGCTGACCTTGACGAGCATACGCCCGGATCAGCGTTTGGTATGCCGCTTCCAGCCAGGGGGCGTTTTGACAGGTTCGTTGTGCCCAAACAATGGCTTCAGCATTGTTGGCTTGAGCCAGATAAGCCTCCGCCACATAGAGACAGCCCTCGACGTATAAGGCTTGACTACGCTCCCGAGGCTCTAGGAGCCAAGGCTCGTACGGTAGATCGGGCAAGACGGTAGTGTAGGATTGTAGGAGTGATAGCAATGATGGGGGAATCGTGAGGGCGTCAGTTGTATCACGTTGTCGTAGGGCGCGATGCACAACTGTTTCAAATTGAACGATATCGATTGTTGCCGTTCGTTGTGGATCGAAGGTGTAGGTCTCTCCCGTGACCGTAACGTAGCGGTTGGGGGCTTTGGGGCGCATATAGGGTTCAAGCACTTTACGCAGTAGGCTGTAGACGGTGCGAAAGTTATTCCAAGCCTTGCTTGGTTCGGCGTTTGGCCAAAGATCATCTAGAATTCGATCCTTGGGTAGCGCCACCCCAGCGCTCAGGGCAAAGTATTGAAAGAGGCGTAGGACAATGGGGCGTGGCCAAGCTTCATCTAGGATAACGTCTGCGCCACGTTTAAGGCTAAATGTTCCTAACAACTGGATGGTTAGGGGTGGTGGAGGCTGTGTCTCTAGTGTTTCGATAACTGTTTGAATGATTGTATGGGTTTGCGGATTCACCTCCTGGGCGAGCGCCGTTGCTAGAGGAGGCATCGCCCGTTCATCGCCAATATTGGCCAGAATGGTAGTGGCCCGCTCCCGAATTACGGGGTCATTTGCTTTAAGCAATGGAAATAGAGGTTCGCATTGTCCCAAAGCTACCAAGGCGGTATTCGCCTCTTCGATAAAAATACCCTCAATGACTCCAATTCCCCAAAATTTTAGCCCTAGCTCAGGCTCACGATGGGTTAATAGTTGGGCAAAGCCGGGGCGAGACAACATTCGAATCACAGCCCGATAATGATGTCGCCATTGTAAATTGCTTTGATGCCAATAGACAATGGCAAGCAGGGCCCGCAACTGCATCAATTGTGGCCAAACCCGCCAGCGAATCAAGTGTAACGTTTCAGGATGAAGGGTAAAGGGAACATTTTCTTCGGTGATTGTAAGCATTCCTAGGGCAATGTCATGTTCCAGAGCCAAGCAGGCTCGATAATAAGGGGCATCGTACGGTTCAGCGAGGAAAAATGCTGCTGTTTCAATCGCAGTGGTCCACTGGCCTTTTTTCCGGAGAGACCAGCACTCAAGCCAGGCTGTACACCCTAAGTTTAGAGGGCGAGATTGTTCAGCTAAAGTACGATAGTCAGCTAAGTTGGTCTGAAATGCGGCCTCATCTGCATTGATCATCGCTAAGATGGTTATATAGTGTTTCAGCCACAGTTGAGGTTGCAACGCAGGCTCCTCCACCTGGGTCAGAGTCGTCGTGATGTCATCAACGGTTTGGGCAAGGGCGGCCCACTGACCCTGAGCGACATGCAATTCACACTGATAAGTTGAATATTGGGAATACCAACCAGGGACATCGCTGAAATGATTCAGAACCGCCCCTATCTCTTGGCTGGCCAACTCAAATCTTCCGAGCCGCATATGATTCCAGGCTAAATTGGCTCGGTTCATGTAAGGCTCATTCTGAGTACCTCTGGCAACTGCCAGATCGATTGCCTCAGTGAGCAGAGGGTAGGCAGATCGAAAATGCCCCATATCCTGCAAAATTTCAGTCGCAATCCGTAACCCAAAAAGTCTAGGATAGCCTTGACAGGCGGGATTAGCCAGAACGGTGCTTACTTCTTGGTGAGCGATGGTCAGATTTCCGGTGCCATGATGAAGCAACGCAAGATTTATGTGAGCTAAAAAAGCGGTGTCTATCTCGTTGATTTGTTCTGCTAGGCGAATTGCATTGTGGGTATGTTCCCAGGCCTCAGTCTGGTAATCCACCATCATGCTGGTCACATTCCCTAACCGAACTAGAAGCATTGGGTAGGTCGATAACGCAGCCTCGTCGAGGGCCAGTACCCAGCGTCGATACGTTAAGTAGCTAGTGTCGCCGTGAAAATGGAAAAGTTTGAGCGAGGCTAACAGATCTGCGGCCCGGCCCTTGAGGCCGCTGTCGAGGGCTTGCTCAACGGCCGGCTTAAGTTGGCCCTGTACTTCATACCAACCGACTGCTTTTTCGGCCAAGACGTTTCGTTCCGCCTCATCTCTTTGTAGTAAATAGTCACGGATGAGGTCGTGATATTGAAACCAGCCAGCCTGAGTGGTTGGCTGTAGATAAAGATTTCGTCGTTGAATTTCAGCTAACAGCGATTGTGCTGCCTCTTCGCCTTCCCAAAGTTCTGAAGCTAAGGCTACATTGAACTGCATCGGTACGGCTGTGACTTGCATAAACTGTTTGAGGGTAGGAGGTAGCTGAGCAAAAACCGTTTCAGCTAAATAGGTAAAGAGATGCGCTTCGGTGGTTGGTAGCGGATTATCACTAATTGGCAATCGTGATAACAATGATAAAGCAATGGGCCAGCCTTGAACCCGTTCTTGCCACATCTCCACAGGGGCTTCAGTTTGATTTAACAATAACTTTGCTTCTTCTAAAGAGAAGGCTAAAAATGCTTGGGTTAATGGGGTGATTTGCCCTGCAATCAAAAGTGTGGTGGGGTTAAAGGGAAGCCTGCGTCCGGCGAGGAGCCAGCGTGGCTTGGCTTGTAACAGTTGTTCTTGTAACCAAGCACAGACCTCTGGCCCGTTCTCTAAAAGGTGAACATCATCGAGGATGATGGTATGGTCGGGTTGTAACAATGGGCTTAATCGAGTCTGTAGCGTTGCTGGATCAAGATCAGCAATGGTTACCCGAACCAGATGAGTTGCTGGCCGGTGGGCGACAAGTGATTGTAAAGCCAAGCTCTTCCCATACCCACCGGGCGCAGTTAAAAAAACGTGTCCAACTTCAAGGGCTTCCTGCAAGTGGCGCCGGACGCGGAGCCGTTCAATAATTCGAGGGATTGTAAAGTTTTGGGGCATTGATGCTCACTGGCTTATCCTACCTAACGTGGATAACTGCCCCTATTTTATTCGGGTTTGTCAAACCCAGCAATTGGGTCAGATGACGTAAATATTACCCTAATAAAGACCTGAAATCACAAAACCACCGGCAATGTCACCACTTTCGCCGTCTGCTGATTTATTGAGGGGGGTGTTTGATAAATTAGACATTTGTAAGCCTCCAGAATGATGTAGTGTTGTCCGAGATAATCAGCTCGGTTGATGACTGTATTATCGCTCAAAATTCTGGATTTGTCTGTCGCTCAAACGGGACAGTTTTTATCAAAAAAGTTAGGGGTTTTGTCGAACTTGTTCGACAAGTGAGGAAAAATGCTTTAAACGTTTGTTGAAATCAAGTTGTGCTGCATCGCTAGTTGGACCAGCTCCGGCAGGGTGTCTATCTCTAATTTTTGCATGATTCGTTTACGATAGGTGCTCACCGTTGACTTCGTCACAATCAACAAATCGGCAATATCAGCGTTGGATTTCCCTTGCACCAAAAGCTGTAACACCTCAAGCTCTCGGCTGCTCAGGTTGAACAGGGGATTGGCCTGAAAGGTTTGTTGGTCGAGGGCCATCTGATCCAGATTGGTGGTGACCTGTTGGGTCGTTGTTTGCGTTTGGGTTAACAAGGTGACTGCCCCTTTTAATTTGCTCAGGGCTTGCTCAATGGTTTGTGGCTGATTGGCTTGCTGGCTCAATAGGGCCTGAATATCGGCCAGCGATTGCTGAACGTGAGCTAACTCGGGTGAGAGATGTTCGTGTACCGTTTGATTTAACGATTGCTGTTGTTGCTGTTGAGCCTGCATGAGTAAGTTGGTCAGTGTGCGTAACTGGTCACTTTGTTGGCGCACTACTTCCAAAAGCTGCTCTTTCTCCTCTTGTTGCTGTCGTCTTTGGGCGACTTCAGCTTCCAACACCTGATTGGCTTCAGCCAACTCACTTGTTCGAGCCTTAACCTTTTCCTCTAAACTGGCGTTGCTTTCTGCCAGCAATTTGTTTTGACGAGTCAGTTGTTGTTGTAATTGTTGGATGGTTAGATGGGTCTTAACCCTAGCCAGAACCTCTTCAGTCTGAAACGGTTTGGTGATATAATCGACTCCGCCCAGTTGGAAGGCCTTGACCTTGTCAAATACCTCGTCCAAGGCACTGATAAATATAATCGGAATATGTTGGTTGGTCGGATCAGCCTTAAGATGCTCACACACCTCATACCCATCCATCTCTGGCATCGTGATATCTAATAAGATCAAGTCAGGCGGCTCTTTTTGCACAGTCAGTAAGGCCCGTTCCCCACTGGGGGCTGGACGGACATGGTATCCCTCATTCCCCAACAGACTAATCAAGACCCGCAGGTTGTCTGGAATATCATCAACGACCAAGATATTGGGTTGGGTTTTTGGTAATCCTGACATGATTTAACCATCCAAAGGTTTATTATCAGCCGTGATAATAAATATCCGACGGATTTGTACTCAATTATACCACAAGTGTTTGATTCGGATGGAGGATAGGAATGGGTTGTATGTTATGACTGGGTCGAGATCATCGAATGGTATTTACTTGGGGCAAAAATATCATTGGTTGGAAGATTTGGAAGGAGCAAATTATAAATCATTCCTCCAATCTTCGTGATACAATGCGCCAACTTTAATTTTGACTAGCTACATCATAGTTCAATTGGAGGGGCAACTTCCAGAGAGGAAATTAGGACAAAATTAGGACAATCGTTCTGAGGGGGGCGTGGGCGAAAATATGTCTTGCAACTGAATAGGTCGAGGGCAAGGACGCTCGTCGTTGTCCCTTACCCCGTCGCTGACGCGACCCCTTGAGTTTGGCTGATAGGAGGAAGGGATAGAAAAAGGGAAGACCTTGTTGTATAGTGAAAGTGACGAAACGAACACAAACAACAGAGGTCAACCCAAATGAATGATAGCAAAAAAGAAAATGGAAAGCCAAAGCTGTTGCTAGAATTGATGAAGGTGCTGGAGAAGTGTGAGGGGATATACGGGCAAAAACGGGTATTTAATCGAGTGTTAGCGTTGGTGATGGGGGAGATATTCAGCTTCGGACGACACACAATTACGCAAATATTGTTAACGTTGGGAGTAACGAGCGAAGATTGGAGTGGGTGGTATCGGATATTTAGTGAGGGACGATTTGATGAAGAAAAGACTGGAGGGGTGATGATCGGGGAAATGCTGGCAGAAGTGGAGGAGGGAGAGGTATTTGTGGTGGGGGTAGATGGATTTCAAGTGCCAAGAAGTAGTCTGAAGATGCCAGGGACGAGTTGGTTGAGAGGCTTGAGAACGGCGAAGTTCAAGCCAGGGATCGAACGGGGCCAACGCTTTGTGGAAGGATCGTGGCTGACCCCGTTGGTGAATGGGTATAGTCGAGCTATTCCGATCCGATGTTTGAGTGCCTTTACGCTTAAGGCGGTACCGAGTGGTGAAGAACCAAGGACAGAAGTGAGAGCCGGGTTGACCTTCTTGAAGTGGAGCCGTCAACAAATGGATCAGGCTGGTCGACAAGAGCAAACGTTGATGAGCTTGACTGATGGGAGCTATGATACCCTTGAGTTTTGGGGCGAATTACCCGAAAGAACCATTGGTGTGGTGCGGACAGCTCGGAACCGATGTCTGTATCATTTACCCCCAGCCACAGCCCACGGCAATCGCAAATATGGGGACAAAGCCCCAGCCCCTTATGTCTGGCTCAAGAAACGCAAGGGCTTTCGTCGGCAAGACATTCTGGTGCGAGGGCGTCAGCGTCCAATGCGTTATCGAGTTGAGGGTCCCTTCATCCGAGATGGCTTGCCTGATGTTCCTCTGATGCTCATCGTCATTGGTGGGGGCAAGCGGCCCAAAGGCGCTCGCCGCAAGAGTTACAAGCCTTGTTTCTTTCTGGTCTCAGCTCAGCAGATTGAGGGAGATTGGTCATTACCCTTGCCCTTGGCTGATCTGTTGGCTTGACTCTGGCAACGCTGGGAGTTGGAAATCGCCCATCGGCAAATGAAAAGTGGCTTGGGTCTTGGTGAAAAACAGTGTTGGAATGACAAGGCCACCGTTGCCACTGTCCAATGGACGGTCTGGGTTTATGCCTTGATGCTCTTGGCGGGCTATCGGGTTTGGCGGGATCGGTCTGGCCCTAGGCCCCCTGGCTTGTGGCGTACCACCCCTCACCGTTGGTCTTTCAATTCCTTGTGGCGCGCCTTTCGCACTGAAATGTGGCATCTGCCCGATTTTCGGGCCACTTGGTCCCGGTCCCGTGACAACTGGCTTGAAAATGAAGCTCTTTGGCTTTCTTTATTCAATTCTAGCCTTGCTTCCACCAGACTTTGACCCTTTTGTTCCTGCAAAGCGCCAAACTCAAGGGTCTGCAAGCAGAGGGGAAGCCCGGAACGAAGTAGGGGGCAGGGGTGAGGGCTGTCCTCCTACTGCTTCGAGATCAATGGGAAATACGTTGAAATCATATCACTGCCCTCACCCTGAATGGTGAAGGTGTAAGGACCTTCATTGGTGTCATTGTTGGCTACACTAACCTCAGCAGTTCGAGTGCCTGTAGCACTGGGTGTGAAAGTGATTTCGAAGGTGGTGCTGCCGTTCGTCGCGGCGACGGGGCCAGTGGGCTGGCTGGTCACGCTAAAATCGCTGGCGTTGGTGCCACTGAGGGTGACACTGCCCAAAATCAGTTCATAAGGCCCGGTGTTGTTGATGGTGAAGGTTTTGCTGGTTGAACCACCATTGATGTTGACCGTCTCAAAGTCGGTGTTGTCCGTTGTGGTTGGGGTGGTGTCGCCGCTGGTGATTTCTTGCCCTGCCCCACTGATGGCAATTTCGGGATTAACGTACTCGGTCGCCCCGATTTCACACGGATCATCACGCATGACCCCTCGTTGATCCACATTGAGCACAGGGAGATTGGTACAAACGGTGCCTTCCCCCTCTCCGATGGCCGGACTGCTGTCTTGTAATAAATGGGTGAATGGTGGCTCACCTGAAGCGGTGTTAGTGCCGCCATTGTTGGCTAATGGTCCCAAAAGCGGATCTTGCCCCGTGATGCTAAAGTTCAGGTTGTCAGTGAAAGGAGTGGTGGGGGTGATGCCTGCCGTATTGCCGATAAGGTTGTTGATATTGGCGGTCATTGGGCCACTGCCATCGGGGTGAACGGTGCCGGTGATTTCGTTCGAGGCATCGATATTGCCTGCCAGGATGGTGTTTTGCAAGACGGTAAGTTCTATCCCATCCCCATCTCTGACAAAAATACCTCCACCATTGCCGTCATTGGTGTTGTCGGAGTCGGCGGTGTTGTTGGTGATAGTACTGTTGACCAAGCCCGTGTTCGCTGTGCCAACCGTACCATTCACATTCGTTGTCACATAAATACCACCACCAGATCGAGTCGCACTGTTACCTGAAACGGTGCTGTTGGTCAGGCCAATGTTCATGGTATCGGAATACACATAGCCGTAAATTCCCCCACCCGCTCTTGCGCTGTTGCCAGAAATTGTACTGTTTGCTAGTCCGATATTGGTGGTGCCGTAGTAAGAATAGACGTCGATCGCACCCCCATCAAACCTGGCTGTATTGCCTGAAATAGAGCTATTTGTGAATTGGATATTTGAGGTGTTGTACTTGTGATAAACATCAAGCGCCCCACCATCACCATTGGTGGCGGTGTTGCCCGAAATCGAGCTGTTGGTCACCGTCAGATTACTCAGGGGGCCACCATAGTGGCTATGATGTAACGCGCCACCAGTTCTTGCTGAGTTCCCTGACAAGGTGCTATCTGTTACAGTGACTTCAGCGAGTTGGCTGTAATAATTGTCGGTTGATAGCCCCCCACCGCTGCGTGAACTACTATTCCCAGAGATGGTGCTATTGGTGACTGTTACTTGAGTGTTTCCATAGTAGGCATAATTTCGCACCCCACCTCCACTTCCACTTGCGACCTGATTACCGGTTACTAAGCTGTTAGTTACGGTCAGGACGGCGGTTGATCCAGTTTGGTAGGCTTTGTTGTAAATACCGCCTCCACTGAATGAGGTGGTATTACCGGAGATGGTACTATTTTGCACAGTAGTCTGCACTGTAGCGCCATTCTCATAAGCAACACTGTAGATACCGCCGCCTCGTGAGGCCGAGTTTCCTGAAATCGTGCTACTCAGCACCATCGTTTGGGCTGTTTGACTATAGCCTCGGCTGAAGATGCCACCGCCCCCTATATTGGCTGTATTTCCAGTGATTGTACTTGAGCTAATCAGGAGCGTTCCATTTACGTTTTTAATGCCACCCCCGCCGCGTCGGAGATCATCGATGCCCCCGCTTTCTGTCTGTCCATTTTGGATGGTGACCCCAGATACCTCCAGAGTGGCCCCAGGGAAAACATCGAAGATTCGGTCTGTGGCATTGCCATCAATGATGGTACTGCTCGACCCCGCTCCGGTGAGGATCAGATGGGTGCCCGTGATCACATCAAGATCCCCTGTTGCGGCTGCATCCTCATTTGTGCCAGTCAGCACCAAGCTAATTGTATCGGCTGGTATCGTAATGGTGTCTATCCCTGCGTTCGTATTCGCTGCACAGACGGCCTCCCGTAAGCTGATCTTGCCATCCGCCCCTGGCAAATCACCAACGGCTAGGCCGACGCAGACCCCACCATTGGCATCGATGACATCGCCCGCCCCAGCCGTGACCGTGATGCCATCAGCCCGGACGGGAATGGCAACCAGCGTGCCACCGAGCAGGGTGGCCCCCGCCAAGGTAGACACCAACACGCGGCGCGGGGTCCGACTACGAATCACCCGGTGTACAATATCCGCCACAGCCTGGCGTAGTTGTCGCAGCAATTGCCCGACCAGCCAGCCATTCTTGGCCTTCATTGCCAGCTTCGTCTGACAGACGAGGGTGGTGAGTTTTGTTTTTGGATGGTTATTTGGTTGTGGTGTACTCATAATGGATTCTCCTGTGGGGTGGCCTTCACCCTAGTCTCTACAAGCGAGGAGGCGGCCCACAATGTGGAGCCGGGGGTGAGGATGTTTTTAGATTTCAATCTGCAAAAACTACATTCTGCCTGAACAACCAGGACGCTAGCGATTCATCATCCATCTCCAAAACAAAAGGAGGCTGCGAGATGGTCTTTCCGCCTCTGCGACTAAAACATTGTTGGTAGATTGGCAGGGCTGAATAATGGTGACCTACCATTTCAACGAACATCGTCGGGCATTCGGAATGACAGAAGATGTGCATCACACTGTCAGTGGGGCTAAATTTTTCTAAAAATAAAATTCGGACTCTGCCTATACGGGTTGAATGTGTACGGATGGTGTTTGTTTGACTCATCATAGTTCTCCAAAATATCGTCGGTCGAAGCGAACGCCTTCATTCTAGTGAAATAGTGTGTCCAATATCCAGAGAACAATTTAGGACAAGTTTAGGACATTGGTCCTAGGGTATATTTAAGCGCGAACGTAAGGCGTTAGTCACCCTACGTTCGCAAATGAAAATTCCCAGGGGCGAGGGTTGTATTTCGTTTCCTTTACTCCTTCACCATCACAGGTAAGAAGAATTGATGGGGTTGCTCAATCACTGGTGGATGCATCTCTCGATAGGGCAACCCCTCAAGTTCAACAGCCTCAGCCCGTGAGGTAGGCCCTGTCACGCTGGCCGTGGAAATCACTGGCCCTGCCACGTTATTGCTCTCATTTTGTTCAAAAACGTTGCCAAAGGTTGTGCTGTGATTGATCGAGTCCACATAGACATAGACCTGACCGCCCGCAGGGAAGGTGCTGCTGCTGATACTAGGTAGGTAGTAGGCATCACCCATGGTCAATGTCAACGTCTCGCCTGGGGCAAGCGATTTTGAAACACCCCACACCGCTCCAGCGGGAGCAATCGTGTCCCACGGTTGATTGAGGCTAGGCACGGCACTGGGGTTTACATATAGATCTACCCAGAAGGCATCTGTGACTGTCTGATTGCCCGCATTCCGCAGGGTGATGCTCATGGTGCCACCACTAGCGTCCAAATTATCGACAACGAGATCGGGGGCTACGATGAAATTATTGACGACAAACGGGAGATAAACATTGGTAATCGCCCGCTCAATGGTGAAACTGGCTTCTGGGGTCACCGCTGCACTGACATTGCCATCGGCGTCGTGGGCCTGGATGCTCCAGGTGTAGTCACCGAGGGCTAAATCGGTTGGCAGAGTCAGGCTATTAATCGTACTGGTGAAGGTTTGGCTGGTGCCGCTCCCCTTTATCGTTAGGGTGTAACTAGCCACTCCGCTTTGGCTATCACTAGCTTGGGACCAAGCAAAGCTAGGGCGTCGTGTGGTTAGAGCTACGCCATTCGTCGGTGTAATTAGGGTGATTGCACTGACATCGGGCGGTGTGGTGTCCGCGATGATGTTGAAGCTGGCTGTATCACTGCTGCTGCCTGAGGTGTGGCTAAAGCTGGCCGTGTTGGTGACGGTCACACCGTAGCCCGCGTCGGCGGTAGCGGTCGTAATCAAGGTGAAGGTCAAGCTGCTTTCCGCCCCAATGTTGACCACCTGATTGAGATTTGTCCCACTGACTCCCATAGGCAAGACATCACTGATGGCAATGTCTGTGGTTGCGCCACCACGGTTGGCGAGAACGACGGTGTAGGTGACCACATCGCCCGGCGTCACTGAGGTATTGGCTGCGGTGACGGTTTTGGTAATGACCAGATCGGGCGGCGTGTCGGCCACGGTGATGATAATCGTTTGGCTATCGGTTAAAACGGGCGTGCCGTCGTCGCTGACGGTGAAGGTTAGGGTGTAGACTCCCGGCCCTTGGGCCTTACTCGGCGTCCAGCTAAACAGCCCACTGTTGCTGTCCAGCGTAGCGCCAGTCGGCAGACCTGTGACACTGTAAGTCAAGCCATTCACCGGAAGATCGTTATCCGTAGCGGTCAGGATGAAGGCGAGCGGGAACGTCTCCATAATGTTTTGATCCATCAGGGTGCCCAAAACCGGCGCTTTATTAAGCTCATTGACCGTCACAACAACCTGCTGGCTGTCGGTGAGGACAGATGTGCCGCTGTCACTAGCAATCACGGTGAAGGTGTAAATGCCTGGGCCTTGAGCCTCGGTCGGCGTCCAACTGAAGAGGCCATCGCTGTTATTGATGCTGGCCCCGCTCGGTGCGCCGTTCAAGCTGTAGGTCAAGGTTTGCACTGGGATGTCAGCGTCCATGGCCGAGGCGGTAAAGGTAAACGGCTGGGTTTCATCAATGGCTTGGTTACTGATTGTCGCCAGCACCGGAGCCACGTTGGTGTCAATGACGGTCACGACAATCTGCTGGCTGTCGGTGAGGACAGGTGTGCCGTTGTCATTGGCAATCACGGTGAGAGTGTACACACCGGGGCCTTGCGCTTCAGTCGGTGTCCAACTAAAGAACCCGCCCGTGGTGATATTGGCTCCATTGGGTGCGCCATTCAGGCTGTAGCTCAAAGTTTGGGCCGGAATATCGCTGTCCGTGGCCGAGGCAGTGAAAGTAAGAGTGTTGGTCTCGGTGATGATTTTGTTGCTGATGAAGGCCAGCACGGGAGCTACGTTGGTGTCATTAACGGTGACAACGACTTGTTGGCTGTCTGTCAAAACGGGTGAACCATTGTCGCTGACCTGAACAGTGAAGGTGTAGATGCCGGGGCCTTGGGCCTCGGTTGGCGTCCAGGTGAAAAGGCCACCCGTGGTGATATTGGCCCCAGTCGGCGCACCGCTCACGCTGTAACTCAAGGTTTGGGCCGGAAGATCGCTGTCAGTGGCCGAGGCGGTGAAGGATAGCAATGTGGTTTCATCAACGCTTTGCTTGGTGATGGTGGCCAAAACAGGCGCGGTGTTCAATTCCGCCACCGTGACCACAACCTGCTGGCTGTCGGTCAAAACTGGTGTGCCTGTATCACTGACCTGAACGGTGAAGGTGTAAACCCCTGGTCCTTGAGCCTCCGTTGGGGTCCAGCTAAAGAGACCGCCGCTGGTGATACTGGCCCCACTTGGTGCGCCACTCAGGCTGTAGCTAAAGGGCGTGTTGGCGGGAATGTCGCTGTCAATGGCTGAGGCCGTGAAATTCAGGGTGTTGGTTTCTTGGATTGTCTGATTAGCAATCGTCACTAAAACAGGCGCGTTATTCTGCTCCATTACGGTGACAACAACTTGCTGGCTGGCTGTCAGGGTAGGTGTACCCGTGTCACTGATGACGACGGTGAAGGTGTAAACACCAAGGCCTTGCGCTTCGGTTGGGGTCCAGCTAAAGCCGCCGCTAGAGTCGATCGTTGCGCCACTCGGTGCGTTGCTCAAACCGTAGGTCAGGCTATCACCATTGTTATCTGTACCTGTCACACTAAAGGCCAAGGTCTGGGTTTCGATAACGCTTTTTGGTGAGATCGCCGATAGAACGGGCGCGACATTAACCACGGTCAAACTCACGCTGTCGCTGTTATTGCCTTGGGCAGAGTCAAAGGTTTGGCTATCTATCGTAGCGACATTGGTGAAACTCCCTGCGGCTAGGGGCTGGCTGAGTTGGCCTGTGATTGTAATCAAGCCCTGTTCAGCCACGGCCAAATCTGCGACTTGCCATACATAGCGATTGCTACCAGTCGGCGTAATCAGTTTGTTGCTGCTGACACTGACGTTGGTCAGGCTGATTGGCAGTTGATCGGTGATGACCACGCCCTGGGCCAGATAGGTGCCGTTGTTGCTAATGGCGAGGGTATAGGTCACGACCTGACCGGGCTGAGCACTAGTCGGGCTAACCGCTTTGGTCAAAGCCAAATCTGGGGCCAGCCCCGTGCCGCGAATGGCAAAGCTGTAAGGGTTTTTGAGCGGATCATTGGTATCCGAGATGATAACTGTCGCATCGAGCGTTCCAGTTGTCTGCGGATTAAAGGTGACCGCAAAGGTTGTCGTATTGTTTACCGGAATTGGGCTGCTGGGCAGGGTTGTAACCGAGAAATGGCTTGCATCCGGCCCAATCAGGGCAACCCGTGGGGTGCCGCTCAGAGTCAGATCAATTTGACCGCTGTTGCTGATGGTAAAGGTGTGGACTGCCGGCGTGCTACCCAACACTTCTTGCCCGCCAAAGTCGGTGTCATCAAGTGTCGCCGGGCTGGTATCACCGTTGGTAATGATCTGCCCTTGGCCCAGCACCATCATATTTGGCCCTTGAACCGCCACGCTGGCCGAGGCCGTGTTGTTGCTCGTCAAGCTTTCGCCAGAGGTGGTGGCAATTGTCGCTGTGTTGATAACCGTTTGTCTCACGGCGCTAGCCGCAACCTGCCCGGTGATGGTGATCATCCCGCCCTGTCCAGAGGCGAGCGTGCCCGCCTGCCAGACGTAGCGACTGCCTGCTTCTTGGGTGAGGGTCACATCACTTTGGCTGACAACGCTGGTGTTGATGATCCCGGCGGGGATGGTATCGGTCAGGACGACGTTGTTTGCACTGCCTGCCCCGTTGTTGCTAAAGGTCAAGGTGTAGGTGATGGTATCACCCGCCAAGGCCAGACTGGGGGTGACGTTTTTGGTAACCACAAGATCAGGTTGATACGGAACAGCCAGTGAGAAGTAGGGACCGTTGTTGGTGTTGACCCCGCTGAACGTGACGACCGAACCATTTACGGTTGCCCCGGTAACGACCGTCGCATTGCTGAAGCTGCCGTTGTCATCGAGCAATAGGCCAAACCCGGCTGTATCGACAAAATCAATCGGCACGCCCAGACTACTCAGATCGAAGCTAATCGTTACATTGCCCACATCGCCCGTCTCTTGCATTTTCCAGATGCGGTTGAGGCGTTGGACTGAGGGCGAACCGCTGGGGACATCGGTTGAGGCGGTCAATGAAGCGTTGTTGTGACCCCACAGCAAAAATTCACTGGCTTGTATGGTGGCCGCTTCACCAGTGATGCTCACTCGGCTACCGGGGTTACTGCTTTGGGAGGTTAGTTGATTTAATAAGGAGCCTGCGTCCAGCCCAATTCCGGCTACATTGTGATGGTAGGCGGCGTTGGCTGCACCGTTCCAAATGACGGTATTGTCGGAGGCATTGTAGTTTAGCGGACTACCATTGCCCAGGGTTATGCCATATTTCAGGGCCAGATAGGATTCAATTTTGTGTCGGTCGGTTGGGCTAAGGTCACGTTTGTAGATAATAACTTCAGCCAAGTTGCCGATGAGTGAGGCCTCAACTGTGCGAGTTGAGCGAAGGTACCCAAATAGCATTCGGCCCGGCGTGCCGACAAAAGCACCGTTTTGGGTACGGTTTGTGCCATCCACCCAAAATGACGAGGTGGACAGATCGCTCTGGGCCGTCGCCACATAATATTGACCTGGGGTGACGGGGGCGGCGTTTAACGAAACCCAGCCACCGCCAGCCACGTGCCCAATATGTCCATTGACCGTCCCCAGGCGCCACACATAATCCGCCCCTTGTAGGACTGGCCCTTCTCCGCTTGTGCTCGTCGCGTTAAAGACGGTGAGGACGGTATATTTGGTGCTGTTGTTGATATCAAATGTATTCACGTGGGGTAGACTATCCGTATAATGGTCAAAGTTAGCGGCGGGATAACCATTAACCACATTAGTTCTATAATGAGGACTTGTTGAAGTACCATTAAAATACTGAACACCACTAACAGTATCCTGCCAACAGCCAATGAGCGAGTTTGGGGTGGCGGACGTTGTACACGCTACGTCACTAAACACATTCTGATCCCCTCGTAACCAAAAGGCTAGATTGGTATCGACCCCGCCAGGCCGGGCAATGATTGTGCCCTGAGCTTTGGCCTGATTGTTGGCTAGATTGGTGTCGTTTTGGCTGGTGGAGGCTACGGTAACGGTGTTAACCAACGTCGTCCCCAGAGAAAGATTCCCCTCCACCGTCCCGGTTACGATAATGGTGATGCGATCACCGGACGCGATCGGGTCAATTTGCCAACTGTAGATAGGGTAGCCAGATCGCTGTACCAAGGTTGAATCGGGGCTGCTGGCTCCGGTACTCACAAAGGCCGAGGGCATTGTGTCGGTAACAATTAAATTTGTGGCAGGATAAGGGCTAAGATTGTCAATGTTGATGGTATAGGTAACTGTATGTCCGCGATAAATATTTTGGGCATTGATGCTTTTTGTTATCGCTACATCGATAGGATAGGGGGCTGCCACACTAAAGTAAGTGCCACTGTTAAAGTTGACCCCGCTAAAGGTCACAACCGAGCCGTTCACTGCCGTGCCGGTGAAGACGGTGGCATTACTGAAGTTGCCGTTGTCATCGACCAACAAGGCAAAGTGGGCCGGGTCGACAATATTGACCGGAATACCGTTCAGGTCGATGCTCACCGTAACATCGCCGACATCGCCAGTTTTTTGCACCTTCCAGATACGGTTGAGGCGAGTGGGTGAGGGTGAACCCCCAGGCACATCGGCACTGGCGATTAACGCCCCGTTATTATGACCCCATACCAAAAATTCACCACTAGCCACAGTTGCCGCCGAGCCGGTCATGGTCACTCGATTTCCGGCCAGGGTACTATGTGAGCTGAGTTGAGTTAAGCCCATCGAGTCGACTCTCCCTAGCCCAGCCACATTGTTATGGTAGGCACTGTTTGCGGTCGCATCCCAGACCGTCATCTCATCAGCGATATAGTCGCCAGCCAGCCGCAACCCATATTTTAGGGCCAGATAGGACTCGATCCGCTGTTGGGTCCTTGGGTCCAAGGGGGCGTTATAAACCAATGTTTCAACAACATCACCCCCTAGCGGGCGCCAGGCAACCCCGGCGTTCCCTATCCCCAATCGACCGGGAGGCGTGACATTGCTGCTCGAGGCGATCGCTTGATCATCAATCCAGAACGTTGCGGCTGTTCCGTTATTTTGGACGGCGGTGATATAAAGCTGATTGGCAACTGGGGCCGGGCCAGCCCCAACATAACCGGTGCCAGCTCGGTGGGACAGTCTAAAGGCCCCGGCTGTATATTCCATGCCCACAAACCAGTTATTATCAACCCCTTGAATGCCCCAGCCAGATTGATTAGGGAAGGCGGTGTTAAAGACGCTAAATGTTGTATAAGGTGCGGCCAGCGACAAGCCATTATTCACAAACAGCCCGTCATCGGCATTATCAAATCGAACCGCACTATTTCCGTTGCTGGCATTGGGCTGATAGGTTGGCCAACGTCCGATGTAGCCCGTCGTCGCATGGTAATTATTGCCCGATTGATCGGCCCAGCAGCGTACCACTCCCCCAGCCGGGGCTGGTGTCGTACACCCAGAATCGCTAAATGTACCGGCATCGCCTTTAAGCCATAAGGCCAGATTACCAGCCAGACCTGGGGTATTGATGGTATAAGGCGCGGCCACCGTGAAATAAGAGCCAGCACTAAAATTAACGCCTGTAAAGGTCAAACGGGACCCGTTGAGGGTGGCATTGGTGTTGATCGTGGCATTATCGAAGTTGCCGTTATCGTCAATCAACAGCCCAAAATTGGCAGCATTGCTAAAATCAAGATCAAGACCGCTCAAATCAAAGCTCACAGTGACATTGCCCACATCCCCCGTTTCCTGCACCCGCCAGCTTCGCATGAAGCGATAGGGCGATGGCGAGCCAGCCGGAACATTTCCGGTGCCGTTAAACGCTTCATTATTATGACCCCATACCAAAAATTCACCGTTACTAATTGTAGCGGATGTTCCAGTGATGGTCATCCGTTGGTCTAAGTTGGTACTGCGTGAGACCATTTGATTGAAACCTTGGCTAGTATCACGTCCAATGCCAGCCACGTTGTTATGGTGGGTGCTGTGGGTGGTCGCATTCCAGATCACATTCCCGGCTGAATCTTGATAAGACACAGGCTGGGGGTCGCGCAAGGTCGTGCCATATTTTAAGGCCAAATAGGAGTTAACCCGAGCTAATTCGCTGGCCGAAAGGTAGCGGCTGTAGACAATCACTTCGGCGATGTCACCGTCAAGTTGGCGTGACACGCCCTTAGCCCCCAATAATAAGGTGCCAGGTGATCCATTTGACCCACTACTCTTGACTAAGCCGTCAACCCACAATGTTGAGGTTATGCTGGTATTTTGAGCTGCGGTTACATAGAACTGCCCTAAATTCACCGGTGGATCGACGGATACCCAACCATCAGCTTGATGAGCAATACGATTCTGATACATGCCAACCCACCAGTCACCGCCACCCTGACGCTGGATTGCTCCTCTAAATCCGGTTAGGGTGGTGCTGTTTGAGTCGTAGACGATAAAGACGGTGTAGGGGGCGTTTAATGACAAAGTATTGTTGATAAACAACCGATCATCTGTCGCATCAAAGCGGACAATAGGGTACCCATTGCTTTCCCCGAGATGATAGGTCGGGAGCCAACCTGCGATACTTTGCGTGGCGTGATAGTTGTTCCCTGACTGGTCAGCCCAACAGGCCACGCTGCCGCTGTTCGTGGTCGGAGTGGTACAGCCCGAGTCACTAAACAAGCCAGTGTCCCCCCTAAGCCACAACTCCAGATTATTCGCGGGAACACCGCCAGGGCTTTGGGCGTGGGCCGGTTGAACGTGCCAGAAACTCCAAAAGAGGGCAATAGTGAATACGAAAATGAATAGATTGCGTGAATGAAATCGGTGTCGGATGATCATCGGGTTATCTCCTCAAAATTCAAGGCGGGTTGGTCGATAATTATTTAGTTTCCATTGTAATAAAATTGGGGGTCCAACTTCCAGAGAACAATTTAGGACAAAGTTAGGACATTGGTCCTGGACTATTAGGATTTTGTGCTAACATAGGGTGTGTTTTGCACCCTACGTTAGCAAATGAAAGTTCCTGAGGGCGAGGCAATGTACAGGGGAGCCTAAAAAGATTGCCTAATGGGTTTCAGTTAAGGTTGCGAGGTGGTTTGGACAGGGCAGTGGGCGAATCTGTCTGTCCGGGGTGCTTTGCCCTCAGGATCACTTACCAAGATTGCCAGGTGACGGAGTCACAGGCTAAGAAAGTTATCAGCGTATTGTTATCAGAGAAATAAGTTGGGCTGAGTCATGAGAAATTTTTGTATCTCCCCAATGATGTGAAGCCCTCCCCAGAACAAGATACTCCCTAGCCCAATCAGCAGGGCGGTCAATACCATCAATTCTATTTCGGCTTTGTGTGATATCATTTGATAAACTCCTGTGTAAATAACGTCGCAGACCGGGGGACTTGGGGGTAGATCCCCCCATTTTCATTCCCCGCGATCGTCTCGCAGAGACTGTTGGACTCCTTACAAAATAAATGTTCAATTGTTTTGAGGGAGATCGGCTCAGGTAGTACGATTTTCAATTTATTACTTATTGTGTAAGAACAATTATTGGTTAGGCACTTACTAACGGTTACGCCGCCTGCCGTAACGGCTTATTTTGGCAGAAAAAGACGTGCCAGATATTGCAATTGGGACACTCCCACCACATTGCTTGCTTGTTAGGTAAATACATATGGGTTAAATCGCTGCCACGAAAGAGGTGATTTGTTTTTGGGCACTTGGTCACCCACTTGCCGATCTCTTCGGGTGGCAATTTGCTGATAGAATGGTTCACTGAAATGACTCCTGTTAGACCAACTACCGCTGATCTCAAAATTTGACTAAAATTGAGTTTGTTGAGTAATGTTTGTAGAATAAAGTAAGTAACTGATGATGAGAAGCATTCAAATAAACTCTATCAACTCTATAAATCCCCAAACACTACAAACTCTAAAAATCTTATCAACTCAATTGTATGAAAAAAGATGTCCCAATTGCTAGGGGAAAAATTGGGACAAAATTAGGACATTTGGATTTATGGATTATCAAAAGTTTGGGGAACAACTAAAAACCTTACGCCAAAGGGCTGGGATTAGCCAAACACAATTGGCTGATAAACTCCAGCTTATAGCGTTGGCAGCCTCGCCAGAAACCTATCGGGTGGTCGATGCCTCGCTTATCTCAAAATGGGAGCGGGCGAAACAACGAAATAAACGACCGTGGAAACCGACTCACCAATACATGATCTACCTCATCCAGATTTTTGTCGATCAGCTAGATGTGGAACAAGCCCGAGATTGGGCGACTCAGGCAGGCTATCAGGTTTCTGAGGTTATTTTGCAGGATACGTTTGCTCATCAACCCAGCTCAGTTCCCACAACCATTCCTACGTCGCCACGCCCAATGCAGCATCCCCCCTTGCCAGATAGCTATGTTCATCGCCCCGATTTGGAGACGACCATTTTACAGCAGCTCCAAACCCAACAAATTGTGGTTTTGCGTGGTTTGGGCGGAAGCGGGAAGTCCTCGTTGGCGGTTAGTGTGGCCGATCAGGTGGCTGATTCATTTAGCGATGGCGTGATTTGGGTTGATGATTGTTTACAAGCCGATCACGTTTATCAGGTGATGATGGCCCAGGATCGTATCGCTTCAGCCTTTCAAGTTACCCTCAGAGGACAAAGTTTGTCTGAACGAGCTGCCCAACTCCGCTCGTTGATGTGGGGCAAGAATTGTTTGATTGTTTTGGATGATGTGTGGGATACACCTGGTTTGGAACACCTGATGATCCATCGAGATCCTAGTCGATTATTAATTACCACCCGTCAGCCGACGATTGCCTATACATTTGGCTGCCCTGGCGATCTTGAAATTGGTGGTTTCACCCCAGCCGAGGGGCAAAATTTATTGGGACAATATTTGTTTCGAGCCAGGCCTGATCCTGCAGCGTCCCCTCAAGAAATGGCCGAGCTTTTTGATACAGCCAACGTCGAAGGTATCGCCTTGTTAGAACGAGTGGGGTATTTGCCGTTGGGCGTTGATCTCTTGCGGACCTTGCTGCAAAGTGGGCATACTCCCACCACTCTGCTTGAGCATTTTGATAAGCCTGCTTCAGAGGAGCCATCGGCTACTGATTTTGGATTAGCCCAAACCCAACTGCGCAGCTTGAATACCTGTTTTGACCTTAGTTATGATGCGCTACCAGACCAGACTTTGCGGCGTTACTTTGCCCAGTTGAGTTGCTTTAGTGGCACATTACGTCCCGAGGCCTTGCCACAAATTTGGCAAGTTGAGCCAAATCAGGTGGGTGGTATTCTTTATCAGCTAACACACTACACCCTGCTCAATCGGGAGGCCGATCGCTATCGTCTGCATCCGCTCGTACGCTACTATGCCCGCCAGAAACTGGCCACAAATTGGTCGGCGTGGAACTATGCGACCTTCCAACGATATACTCACTTTTTAATCAAGCGGGTCATTTACCATCCTCAGCTCTTACCAGAGGTGGCGGATACCGCCCCAAATGTTGATCCTTACTGGGCCGATATTGTGGCGTGTTTAACCTGGGCGGCAGAGCACAAACCTGCTTTGGTTACTTGGGCAGTTCTCCTCGCCCACACGGAGCGAGCCGCCCTGCTGGATGCAGTGGGCGAGCCGTTGCTGGCAGCAATGATGACCCACATTCCTACCACCGATCCCACCTTTGCCCAGCCCTTGCTCACCGAGCAATTAGGCACGTTGTATCTGCTGCAAGGGGATTTGGATCAGGCTCGAACTACCTTTGCTCAATCGGCCACGTTGTGGGAGCTGGCTGGGAATTATCTGGCCCAGGCTCGATTGCTGTTGCGGCAAGCGGCTATTTTTCTGTTACAGGAAAATCAACCCGAAGCAGCAGCCTTGGCCCGACAGGCGCAAAGCCATCTCAACGAAATTGTGCCTGTCCACGATGCCGCCTTGCCAGCCGCCCGTCAATTATTCTATTGGTTTAATATGATCTATTTGGTCTTGGTCCGTTGGCCGGAGCTACCCCAGGCCGATGTAGCAGCTTTGGCTGACTTGGCCCGTCGCACTGGTGACGAACATCTGATGGCCCGAGGTTTGCATGTTTATCGTGTGTGGTGCACCACGATCGATGTAGAGCGATCGGCTGAGATTCGGGCTTTGGGACAGACGCTGTCGGCTGAAGTTGTCGCTGCCTGGCAAGCCTGCGGCGAGATTGAAAAGGCTGAAAGTGAAGCCTTGTGGGCCACTTATGCCCAAACCCGTGAAATGAGTCTTGCTGCGGCTGAAGCTTACGCCCGTCGCATTTCCAAATCAACCCCCTGGGTCAACCCGAACCAGCTTCAGGTCATCGATAGCCCTGGTATTCGTTGGTGGTTACAAACCCCCGAGGCTGAGCGAATTGAACGATTATCTCAATTGTTACTGCCTTACTTCAAAACTGAGAACAGCCCCACACCCTGGCTAGAGCCGGATAGCGAAGAATGGGTGATGGTTCGGGATATCATTGGTATTCGTGGGGCTTTGGAAAAGACCAGTCGTCGTTTTGTTCTCGCCGATTCCCGTCCGCCTGATAATCATTTTCTCTACATTCCAGAGTGGCGGGTTTTTAGCGGGCAACGGATGTTGTCCTTGACCGATCACGGCAGTGCCGATTTTGTTCATCACCTCCTGAGTAGCGAATTGGCATAAAGTTTGGCATCTATCCTCCAGCCACATCACCACTTTCACCATCACCAGATCGAAATCGAAGTTCTATTTGCGTGTTCATAAAGGGTCTCCTGTTTGTTTAGTCATATCACAACTTTGTTGTGTGATGTTGTCCTAACTTTACGACAGGGCTATGAACAACCCATGAACTGGTTATGAAAAATTTTTCATCTTTTTCGATAGCATCTGCAAGGCTTGAGGTGTATAATGCCGACTTTTGTGTTGGAGTTTATATAGTTCATGGGGCTTGTAGAGAGGGTTGGATTATGTTATTTCCGCGTGCTTTTGTGCTATGGCTTTCATAGCCAGAGTCCATCACTCACAACCAGTGGATGCCCGATAAAATCATTCGGGTGTGACATTCTGAAATGTTACAAACCCTAACTCATTTAATCGGTTTATTAAGACCTAGAAAGCGAAGTTAATGACAACCTATCTTAGTCGTTTTGCGATGTTAACTGCGGTGGCACATTTAACGTTAGAGCTTTCGATGAATTTTTTGCCAGTGGTCTATCCCACGTTGATCACGGCTTTTGGGCTGAGTTATGCCCAGATTGGCTTGATTGCCACCGTGATGACAATGTTTGGAGCGCTAGCGCAGCCCATTTTTGGTTATTTGAGTGATCGTTGGGGGGCCAATCAAGTCGTGATTATTAGCATTGCCTGGTGTGGCTTGGTGATGGGAAGCGTCGGCTTTGTGCAAAATTACCTGATGCTACTGGTGTTGGTTGCCTGTGCTGCGTTAGGATCAGCCGCATTTCATCCGGCCGGAGCGGTGTTAGCTGCTGCTTCTGCGAACAAAGGTAAGGGGGCAGCCATCTCAATTTTTTCGGTCGGTGGTAATTTGGGAGCGGCTTTGAGCCCGCTCTGGGTGTCCTTGGGGATTGCCCTGTTTGGTCTATCGGGCACAGTCATTGTAATTCCCGTTGCCTTATTGGTGACCTTTCTGTTGTATCAGCAATTGATACTTCAACCCTCGCTACAGTTTAATTCAACCACGTCAACACCTGTTACGCCTAACCCCCAACAAACTAAAATCTCTAACACTGTGTGGCTTGGGTTGGCTCTGATAACCTTTTTTGTGATGTGTCGGTCTTGGGTTCAAGTGGCTTTGATGACCTATCTGCCTGAATGGATACAGAGTCAGGGTTACTCTCTGGCTTTTGGTGGTCAAATTTTGGCTATTTTTATGATTTCGGTCAGCGTCGGAAGCTTTGTCGGTGGCCCCCTTTCGGACCAAATTGGGCGTTGGAAGGTGGTTGTGGGTAGTCTAACGATTTTGGCTGTAATGTTGTGGCTCTTCACCCAAGTGCCAATTTATGGGCAAGTCATCCTAGCGAGTGGAATGGGAATTATGACCGGGGCAAGTTTTCCTGTAGCCATTGTGATGGCCCAGGAGATATGGCCACGGGGGGTGGGGCTGGCCTCATCATTAGTGCTGGGTTTAGGCTGGGCACCTGGTGGAATTGGCGCGTGGTTTACTGGGCGTCTCGCTGATCAATCTACACTGACCAGTGGATTACAGTGGTTAACTTTGCCGCCACTGTTGGCTGTGGTAGCCATTCTGATATACACACAACTGAGACGGTTTTCAACACAGGGTTAAGCAGAGCCTGACTGGCTTTCTGCTTTTTCCTTGGCCTCTACAAATTGTTGCTGTGATAAGTTCAAATCACGTGAAATATGTCGGATTTCTCGGCTTTCCTGTGAAGAAATTTGTCCATCAGCGGCAGCAACGGCAAAAAGAGTATTAAGGAAATCGACACGCTCGCTCTCGTCTGTGCTGCTGAAAAACTCGCGGATGAGACGGAAGTAGTCAAGATCGGCACTGACTTCAGAGATAGCAACCTCGGCTACCAAAGCCGCCGCTTCTTGGGTCACCTTCCATCCTGTTTGTAGAGCCTCTACCATCATCGCATACTCATCATTGGTAATGACTTGATCGACAAAGGCGACTCGCGCCATTAATCCGCCAGCCAAGCTGAGCTTACGCAAGTCCTCATCATCAATTCCTAACTGAGTAGCATCCATGTTTAGTCTTTGACGTACATTATAGTAAACCTTATTTCGAATATACTCTTCAAAATGTTCTTCCCGATTTGGCGCATTGGCAATCGCCTCAGTTCGGCGCTGAATGGGACCTTGAATCAATCGCCCCAATTGTCCGATCAACCCCAGGCTCAAGTCATCAAGGGCAAGTTTGATCTCCTCGACGACTGCCTTTTCCTCTTCGGTCACCACCCCATCAGCTTCAATCAAAGTTTGTAACAGGGAAAAAACAAGCGCTTTATCTTCGGGTGATTTTAAGGTCACTCGCAAATCCTCGATTAACCGGGCTCGTTCATCGGCCTCAACGGGTGAGTCGAGATAAATCTCCAGCCGGGCCCAGTCTCGGGCAGTCATCTGCATTTCATCATCACTTTCAACATGCGGCATTCGAAAGAGGAGATCTTTTAAGCAATTGACCTCTTCCATTGAAATTCGGCCGTCAACCCAAGCTGCGGCAATAATGACTTTACCTAAGGTCATAATCAATTCGTTATTGGACATCTTGTTCTCCATACACTCTTTCAGGACTAGTCATTCAATCTTAGATGACATCTTTCATTATACAAAGGAATGGGGAATAATTAAATTTGAGGATACCATACCTGAGTTTTTAATAGTTTGTCATCCATTTTTGTCCGTGTTATAATAGGGCCGCCCAACCCAATTGAATATTTAAACACCTTATCAAAACTCTAGGAGGAGTAAATGTCAAAGACGTATAATCGACGAGATTTCTTGAAACAAGCGGCAGTGGCAGGGGTCGCTGGAACAACTGGTGTGTTGGTTGGTGGATGTAGCATTGGGGAAAGTGCGGCAACGCCTGCACCAGCTGCACCCACTGAAGCACCTGCTGAAGAAGCTGCAACCCAAGCGGAAGCAACTGAAGAAGTTGTCCAGGAAGTCAACGTTAATACCAACCAAACCATTGAGTGGAAAGTGGTGATGAGCTGGCCAATCACTTTGCCTGTATTTGCGGAAGGTGTTCAGAAGTTTGCTGAAGATATTGACACAATGTCACAAGGTCGTCTAAAAGTTCAAGTATTTGGGGCTGGTGAATTGGTGGGTGGTCTGGAAGTGTTTGATGCTGTTGATGCCGGAACGGCTGAAATGGGCCACACCGCAGCATACTACTGGGGTGGTAAATTACCTGCCACCCAGTTCTTTACGTCTGTTCCCTTCGGGATGAACGCCCAGCAGATGTACGGTTGGCTCTTTGCAGGTGGCGGTATGGAATTGTGGGAAGAAGTCTACAAAGACAATAACATTTTACCACTTCCTTGTGGAAACAGTGGTATTCAGATGGGTGGCTGGTTTAACAAAGAAATCAACTCACTTAGTGACTACGAAGGTCTAAAAATGCGTATTCCTGGAATGGGTGGTAAAACCATTGCCAAGGTTGGTGGATCAGCCGAGCTGATTGCTGGTGGTGAGATTTACACCAGTTTGGAGCGTGGTGTGATTGACGCGACTGAGTGGGTAGGACCGTTGCACGACTCAGTAATGGGTTTCCATAAAGTTGCCCAATACTACTACTACCCCGGTTGGCACGAGCCAGGTTCAGTGCTTGAGCTTCAAGTCAATCGCCAAGCCTTTGAAGCCTTGCCAGCAGATTTGCAGTTGATCGTTCGGGATGCAGCAATGACTCAGAACACCTGGATGTTGGCCCAATTTGAAGGTCGTAACAACCAAGCCTTGCAACAGTTGGTCAATGAAGAAGGTGTTGACCTGCGCCAGTTCCCCGATGAAGTTATGGAAGGCCTGCGAGCAGCGGCTGAAGAAGTTATCGTTGAAATTGCTGACAGTGATGCTATTTCTAAGAAAGTCTTCGAGTCATTCCGAAGCTTCCAGGAAGGTGCCGCTGAGTACGGCAACATCTCTGAGCGAGCCTACTACAACCTCGTTCAACGCCCCACTGCTTAAGATGTGAACTGAATTTCAATAAAAACAGGCTGAGATTTCTCAGCCTGTTTTTTGTTTGAAGCAAAAATAAAAGGCAGATAGTCAGAGCTATCTGCCTTTTTTAATGATTACAAAACTGCAATTTATCGCAAACAGCGTAACTCACTGAATGGTACAGAGATGTCACGTGAGGCATTCAACGCAATCTCGGGCAAACAGGTCACAGTTTCTGGATAGAACACCACAATCATCATCCCAATGAGCTGAATAATCACAAAAGGTATGATCCCCCGATAGAGATGGGTGGTCTTGATCTCCGGTGGCGACACCCCTTTGAGATAGAACAGGGAGAAGCCGAACGGCGGGGTCAGGAATGAGGTCTGCAAGTTAATGGCGATCAAAATGCCGACCCATAACAAGTCAACGCCCATTGCAGTGAAAATGGGCGCGGCAATCGGGACGTGGATGAAGGTGATTTCGATAAAATCGATAAAGAATCCGGCAATAAAGATAACAATCATGAAGATGGCGAGAAACACCATTGGGCTTAACTCGGCGTGAGAGACGATTTCCTGTAAAAATTCATCCCCGCCTAAACCTCGGAAGGCCAAGGCAAAGGTTGTAGCCCCGACTAGGATGATGAAGACCATGCAGGTTAAGAAAACGGTTTCTTTCATTACCTTGTTCAAGGTCGTCATATTCAATTTGCCTTGAATGACAGTAAGGAAGGTAGCACCCACTGCTCCAACACCAGCCGCTTCTGTTGGTGAAGCGATTCCGGCGAAAATTGACCCTAATACCGCAACAATCAAGACGATAGGGGCGATAAAGGCGCGGAGGATACGGATCACCATCTCACGCCCTTTAAAGGTTGCCAGCTCTTCTGGTGGCATAGCTGGAGCCGAATCTGGACGGATAATGGCAATAATCGAAATATAAATTACATACAAAACAACCAAAATTAAACCAGGAATAACCGCACCAATAAACATATCCCCGATCGAGATTTGTAGTACACTACCTAAGAGAACTAGAACGATACTGGGTGGGATGATTTGACCCAATGTTCCAGATGTGGCAATGGTGCCTGTGGCCAGTTCCGGGCTATAACCTCGCTTGAGCATCGTTGGTAGACTGAGGAGTCCCATTGTGACCACGGTTGCACCTACAATGCCAGTCGATGCGGCTAACATCGCACCGACCACAACCACTGACAAAGCCAAACCGCCACGTAAGCGCCCAAATAACAAGGCCATCGTTTCCAACAGTTCTTCGGCTAGCCCCGAGCTTTCCAACATTACACCCATGTATACAAATAAGGGCACAGCCAATAAGAGGATATTCGTATTTACCCCCCAAATTCGCAGGGGCAAGAGATTGAAAAAGTCTAATCCAAAGGTAGCTAACCCATAAATGGTTGAAACTCCACCTAGAGTGAACGCCACAGGGAAGCCAATGAGTAACATGGCTAAAACAATACCAAACAGGATGATCCCAAGCATTAGTGCGCGCCTCCATGTTCTTCGATAGGCATTCGCCCCATCAGTTGAAGAATTGATTTAAAGAATAGTGAGAAACCTTGAATCATAATGAGGATAAAGCCCACTGGCATCATCGCTTTGGCTAGATAGCGGGCATCTAACCCGCCTGCATCGGGCGAGGTTTCCTGAAGAGTCCAAGAACGTTCAACAAAGCCCCACGAGACCCAAATGCCGAGAATGCACAGGGGAACTAAGAAGAAGAGTGAGCCGATGAGATTGACCCACACCTTGGCTTTCGGTGACAAGTTTACATAAACAACATCAACACGCACGTGGCGATCGTGCCGGAGGGTATAGGCCGCGCCGACCATAAAAATGACCCCAAAAACATACCAAGACAAGTCTTGTAAGGCCAAGAAGCTTTGACCTAAAACGTAGCGAAATAGCACGTTGACAAAGACAACGACTACCATCAAGGTGGTGAACCAGCCGACACCATAGCCAAGATTATCGCTAAAGTTATCAACAAATGTGACATACCATTCGAGAAAGTTGTTCATACTCTTCTCTCGAATTTCGCGCATAGCGCCAGGAATGGTGATAAGCACTGTACCGAGCATACAGCCGACAATTCCGATCATCCCCCCAACGGGGCTACCATAAAAAATCAGCCAGGAACCATAGCCAAATACTTCCCAAAAAATGGCAAGTAAACTAATCGCAACAATGATAATGCCAGCTAGTCGCATTGAACACCCCCTATGGCTGAGAGGAAGGCAGCGACACATAACGAACTACATTTCAACATCTTCTACACTCCTTTGTTTGGTTTCTGATACAACATTGTGGTCAGTTATGATTAAATTGGATAAGTTGGGAATTTGTGTCTCGAAATTTCGATCGATCAGCCCGTATTTACGGTCCGTAGTATACGGATTCCCATAACTTATCGCAATTGCTCGTCGCCTAATCATCATACAAAACCACAATAAATCTTTTTGGTCCATGCACTCCAATGGCTAAGATTTGCTCAATATCAGCCGTTTTGCTAGGGCCGCTAACAATCACAGCGTTTGCAGGCATTTCACCTTTCCGGCTGGCGGTCCAAGTGAACAAATCAGTCGTTAATTTTGACGTAGGGACAACGGCCAGATGAATAGGGGGGAGCAGTGTCGCAAGTCGACTTTTTTGAGCACTGCTGCTGACGACCACACTGCCTGTTTCGGCCAGCGCAACGTCCGCCCCACTCAGCCCGACCTCGGCGGTTTCACATATCTCACGTAAATTGCTCTGGCTTTCACCTACCACGTGCCACTCAAAATTGGACCAACGTTCAGCAGGGTTGATTTTGTTAAAGGGGGCAACGTTGTTTACAACTACACGCCTAGCTTGAACTTCGTGCAGGATGACATCAACCTGCTCCATTGCTTCAGCTAGGTCTTTGGCACGATAGACTTCACCCTTGACTGCGGTGAGTGCTTTCTCAAACTGATCTGCCAAATCGGGATAAGTTCGGCGTGAGGTCCACGGGGCTGGGTGTTCAACGGTTCTTGATTTAGCCCGGAGTGTACTCAATATTTGGTCACGTGAACTCATTTCGACCCTCCATTGCGTTCCTCCAGTTCGCCTGAAGCCCAGATTTCACGGAATGAGCGTTCGGCCATCACTGGTAACTTTCGCCCTTTCCCTGGGTTGAGACTCAAGGGGAGGTGGAGTTGACCATTGCGCATCATCGGCTTTTGTAGCCGACGAGCGATAGACGTGCCAAAGCGGAAGAATGGCTCACTGGACATTCCCAAGGCTACTGCCCGCTCGGCCATACTTTCCCACCAGGGCAAAATGCGTTGCTCGACCTCGTCGGCCCGTAGCTCTAAAAGCATCCGAGGCAGGTCTATTCGGGCTGGGCAGACATCTTTACAGGCCCCGCATAATGAACTGGCGTGGGGTAGGGCTTCATATTCTTCAAGGCCGGAGAGTAGCGGAGTGACTACCGCTCCAATTGGCCCACTGTAGGGGCTGCCATAGGCGTGTCCACCTGCTTCTTTATAGACTGGGCAGGCATTCAAGCAAGCTCCGCAGCGAATACATTGCAGCACCTCTTCATATTTACTGCCAATAAGTTGACTGCGACCATTATCCAGCAAAATGATGTGAACTTCTTTGGGGCCATCGGCGTCAATTGTCCGAGCGGGGCCAGTCACGATGGTGGTGTAGATACTCAAAGGTTGTCCCGTACTGCTTCTAGCGAGAAGCGATAACCACGGAGCGACGTCGTCCCACGTAGGTGCTACTTTTTCGATGCCGACAATTGCAACATGAACCGGCGGAGCGCTTGTCACTAAGCGGGCATTTCCCTCATTTGTCACTAAAACCAAACTGCCCGTCTCTGAGACGAGGATATTACCACCGGAAACGCCCATGTCTGCTGCCAAAAAATCCTTGCGTAAAATTTGCCGAGCGGCTTCGGTCAGGGCTGGAATGTCATCGGGTGAAATCTGTTGCCCAGTTTGCTCGGCTAACATCTCCGCCACTTCGAAGCGTGTTTTGTGAATGGCCGGGGCGATAATATGGAAAGGGGGATCCTTGGCCAATTGAATGATCCATTCACCTAAATCAGTTTCCACTGGCTTGATCCCTGCCTTGCTCAAAGCCTCGTTGAGATGAATTTCTTCTGAAGCCATTGACTTGCTTTTGGTGACAAGTTTAACGTTATTGCGTTTGGCAATGTCTAACACAATGCGTTGGGCCTCATCACCGTCTGTCGCCCAATGGACATTGGCCCCAGCCGCTGTGGCGTTTTTCTCAAATGTTTCTAAATGATCAGCCAGTCGAGCCAACGTTGCGCTCCGTAGCTGCTTGAAATGATCGCGGAGAGGTTCAACATCCGGCACCTCGGCCAAAGCATTGACTCGCCCCGTGGCAAATTTAGTTGTGGCCCCTTCTAGGGCACTTTGTAGCTTGATATCTTCGACAGCAATGAAGGCACTGTGTCGAAATTGTGACATGGTTGCGCTCATCGGGTCAGCTCCTCCAGCACGATCGCAAGGTGTTCAACCTGAACCCCCGCTTCATCTGACAAACCCCGCATCTGCATCAAACAGCCAGGATCGGCCGTGACAAGTGTTGTGGCTTCTGTTGCTTTAGCCTGTCGCAGTTTTTCGCCCGTCATCGCGTTAGAAACTTCCGGCATTCGTACCGAAAATAGGCCACCAAAGCCACAACAGCGATCTGCCTCAGCCATCTCTGTAATCTGGCAACCCGCTTCGCTTAAGGTTTTTCTTGGTTCCTCTCGCAGCCCTAACATCCGACACATATGGCAGGAGTCGTGATAGGTAATATTATGGGTAGCTTCGGCTGAGGGTATCTCCCAGTCAGTCTGATGCTGTAGAAATTCGCTTAACTCAAACGTTTTTTGTCCTAATTCTTTAGCGTGTTTATACCATTGAGGATCATCTTCAAATAGGTGAAGATATTCCTCTCGAATCATTGTGGTGCAGGAACCGCTTGGTAGTACAACTGCATCGTAACCTGCAAAGGCCGCAATCGTTCGTTGCGCTAAATGTTTTGCCTCGGTGCGAAAGCCGCTGTTAAAAAATGGTTGTCCACAACAAGTTTGTTCGGTAGGAAAATCGACGGTACATCCTGCTCGACGTAAAACTTTGACAGTTGCTACACCAACTTCTGGCATCAATTGATCGACTGTACAGGTTACACATAAGGCGACATGTTTTGAATTAGACATAGGCTACTCGCTCAAATAATTCCTAAATAATAAAAAATACCGTTACATTTTGGGTAGGATGTTGGTAGCCAAGAATTAAGTGCCCAACCCAATGCCTTAGCAATTGAGAACTCAAACATATCGCACCAGTGTCTAACGCCAGTATAAATTTTGATAGATTACAGTTCCCTGCCAACGCCTGCCCAAAATGTAAAATTTTTCCAAAAATCATATCAATAGTTGTCAATTATTCGCTAGCATACCTCCTTTTTTGGCGTTAGCATTTAAGAAACTTGATAGTTTTAATATTAGGTGACCTCTCTACTTGAGAAGTTTTGTTATTCAAGTTTCTCAACTACTTTGAAACAAGACGACACTTAGATTACACGTCTTGTAGTAGTGCCAAGTATCAGTTCAAATGATGCCTCTAAAACAAATCCGCTCCAACTTCTTTGCCTAGGAAGGTGAGATGTTTTCGTGTAGCTAGATCTATCGTGTGCGGATCTCCACTTTGAACGGCTTCAACGATCTCACGATGGCCGTCAATGATAGGTTCTAACGTTGGTGCGTTTTCCAAGGTAGATCGAATTGAGGCGAAGAACATCTCTTCGACAGTGTGACCGATTTTTATGATGAGTTGGTTGTGGGAGGCGTCGATGAGGGATGTATGGAGATCTAAATCCAACCGTGTGAGTTGGTCATAATCTAGTGGAGATGTCCGAGCATATTTGATGTATGCTTGCTCTTTGTCCAAAATATCTGCCCAGTCAGCTTCCGTGGCTCGCTTGGCTGCGATTTGATATGAACCGATCTCGATTAAGGCCCGCAATTCAACGAGTTCGGTGCCCGATCCCATATTTGATAACAGGGCAAAAATAAGGGGGTTGAGGAGATCAGCGGATGGTTGATCAGCAATATAGGTGCCATCACCTTGTTGAATTTTGACCACGCCCAAGGCTCGGAGCATTTTCATCGCTTCTCGAATGGTGCCGCGCCCAACCCCAAATTGCTCAACAAGCTCGGTCTCAGATGGCAGACGTTGCCCAGGCTGGAGGCTCCTCTCGATTAAGGCTTCTTTGAAATTGTCGATGATTTCTTCGACAGCGTTATTTCGTTTAAGGTTATGAAACGGGGAGCCTGCTTCGGCCACGACAAATCTCCATTGATATTTTATATGTAGACATCAAACGTATGATGTTTGATGTTTGATAGTTTAGCACGATTTTTATCAAGCCGCAAACCGGACTGGCTTTTGTAACTCAGTTGTAATTCAAGTTTGCTAGAATAGTACGAATGTGTATGATGACCGCCGATTTTTCTAGGGCGTCTCCAAAAAACTCATTATTAGAGGAGTTTCTGCTCAATGATTCGAGCGATTTATCCCGCCAGTTTCGATCCGATTACCTGTGGCCACGTAGATATTGCAGAGCGCGCCGCTCGTATGTTTGATGAACTCATCATCGGTATATTTAGTAAACCAATGAAAAATCTACTTTTTTCTACAGATGAACGCTACCAATTAACAAAAGATGCGTTAGCGCACATTCCTAATATCACCATTCACACCTACAACTCAATGACCATTGAGTTGGCCCAAACATTTGATGCGTCAGTCATTGTGCGCGGCCTCCGAATGATCTCTGATTTTGAGTGGGAGTTCCAACTCTCTCTAACCAATCACACCCTTGCTCCAACCATCGATACAATTTGTTTAATGGCTCGTCAGGAATATTCTTTCCTAAGCTCATCTCTGCTTAAAGACATTGCCCGTAACCATGGCCCTATCGAGCATTTGGCTCCGCCCGTCGTGGTTGAAGCTCTGAAGGCCAAGTTTCCCAATGGGAATGGTCAGCATAAGCACTAATTACTGTCTTCCACCAACGCCTGTCGCAGTACTTCCGCTGGATGTAATGCTTGTTTCCCCGTACCATGCTTAATTTGCTGCCGACAACTGACCCCAGCCGCGACAAGCAGTGTGTCATCCGCTTTTTCGCGTACGGCTGGGAATAGGCGTCGTTCGCCCATCTTCAATGAGATGTCGTAATGTTCGACTTCATAGCCAAACGAGCCGGCCATCCCACAACAACTGCTGTCGACCTCGGTTACGCTATAACCAGGCAGGGCTAAAGTTGTTTTGCTTGCCTCGGTTCCTGTCAAGGCCTTTTGATGACAGTGGCCGTGGAGCAGGACGTTACGTGGCTCCTCCACAAAGTCGAGCTTGAGTTCTCCGGTCTCTGCCAATTTGCTAATAAATTCTTCAAAGGTAAAACAATGTTCGGCCACAAGATCAACCCGTTTGTCGTTGGGCAACAGAGCGGCGTACTCATCCCGCATTGAGAGCAAACAACTTGGCTCTAGGCCCACAATCGGGATGCCCTTCTGGGCAAGTGGAGCTAATCGCTCAATAGTTTGTTGGGCAGCTTTGCGGGCTTGCTTGACTAAGCCCTTTGACATCATCGGTCGGCCACAACAGCGGTGCCCTGGTAACACCACCTCAAAGCCTGCGGCCTCGAGCACCTCCGTTGCCGCGATGGCGATGTGAGGGTAGTTGTAGGTGTGGAAGGTGTCGTTGAAAAGCGCCACGATGGGACGATCTTTTTGAGCAGGTCGATTCTTTTTATGTTGTTTGAACCAACGCGTGAAGGGTTCGACGACAAATTGAGGTAGGGTACGTTTACGACTGATGCCGAGCAATCGCTCCATCCCCCATTTGACCAATCCATTATTGAGTACGCCATTCACCAATGGCGCGATCAGCCCACTATTCAGGCGACTGAGGTCGTGAATGTCACCAAACAGTTTGGCCCGTAGTGGCGTACCGTTCTTTTCATAATAATGTGACAAGAATTCAAATTTGATTTTCGACATATCCACCGATGAGGGGCACTCAGTTTTACAGGCCTTGCACGAAACACATAAATCCATCGTCTCGTACAGTCGCTTGCTGGTAAATTCGTCGGTGGGAATTGTGCCTGACAGAGCTGCCCGGAGCGCATTGGCACGCCCTCGGGTGCTATGTTCTTCCTCGCGGGTGGCCATAAAGCTGGGACACATTGCGCCTGTGGTCAATTTCCGGCAAACTCCCGCCCCATTGCACATCTCAACCGCTCGGTGAAAACCTTGATCGTGGCTAAAATCAAGATTTTCTTGCAGAGGAATGACATTGTATTCAGCCCCAAATCGAAGATTACTAGTTTGCATTCCTTCCGGCACATTGACGATATTGCCAGGATTGAGAAGGTTGTTGGGATCAAAGGTTTGTTTGATCTCCTGATAAACGCTATACAAACCCTTGCCGTAAAATTTCTCATTTAGCCAGCTTCGCGCCCGACCGTCGCCGTGTTCGCTGGACCAGGCCCCACCATATTCACCCAACAGCCCTACAGCGAAATTGCTGATTTGGGGCAGTTTTTCAACATCACGGGCGACCTTGGTATTGATAATAGGGCGGATGTGGAGACAACCGCCGCTGGCGTGAGCATAATAAACGACCTTCGTGTCTAGGTCATCGCAAAACTTTTGGATGTGCCCCACATACTCGGCCAGATGTTTGACAGGCACTGCTGAGTCTTCGATGAATGGGATGGGTTTGTGGTCGCCTCGGATGCTCATCAGCAGGCCCAGCCCCGCCTTACGGACACTCCACACATTTTGCTTAATTGCTGCCGAGGTGACAGGCACAATGGTGCTGTAGCCCACTTTTTCTTTTTTCAAATGCGCTTCAAGTTGAGCCAATTTGGCCTGCGCCTCAGCTTCACTCTCCCCATAAAATTCGGTGAGTAGCACCGCCGCCGGTCGACCTTCAGTAAATGTCTCTAACATTCGAGCGTATGTCGGCTGGGTCCGGCATAAATCCATACTCAACTCATCGAGCAGTTCAACAGATGAGGGGTTTGTTTGCAAAATAATCTGGGTTGAGTCGAGGGCGACGTACAAATCATCGTAGTGGATGACGGCCTGGACAGTGTGTTTAGGGATAGGCACCAAGTTGAGCTTGAGGCCGGTGATGACGCCGAGGGTACCTTCCGAGCCGCTCATCAATTTCGCCATATTGAAGCGTGAATCTTTGGGCCATTGATAGCTGATGTCACCATCGATAAAACGGTCGATGGTGTAGCCGCCGCAGCGTCGCCAATGACGGGGGGTACCAGCCTGGATGGTGTCGGCTTCATCGTGGCGGAGGCGATCTATCGTGCGATACAGTTTGCCTTCTAGCCCGCTGCGTTGTTTGTATAATTCTAATTCACCCGCTTCGAGTGGTTTAAATGTGGTTGGGGTACCGTCGCTCAAAATGACATCGGCTTCGAGGACGTGGTCGGCGGTCATCCCATACATAATCGAATGCGCCCCCGTGGTATTGTTCGCCACAATTCCACCCATTGCCGCCCGCCCACTGCTGGCTGGGTCGGGGCCAAATTGAAGGCCTGTCGGCTTGAGTTGTAGGTTGAGCTGGTCCAGCACCAAGCCGGGTTGTACCCGTACCCACTGTTCTTCGACATTGACCTCAATCATTTGATCCAGATGTTGAGTCACATCAATGACTAAGGCTTCATTGACCGCCTGTCCAGCCAAACTGCTGCCACCAGAACGGGGTAGAATGGGTACTTTATGTTTCGCAGCCAATTCGACCGCTGCGTGGATATCTTCGATCGATTTGGGGAGTAAGACTCCGTGGGGCATCACCTGATAAATACTGGCATCGGTGCTGTAGAGCATCCGGTTGTACAAATCAGTCCGCAAATCACCCTGCACCCGTTTACCCAACTCAGCCATAAAATCATCAATGTGTGTGGTCGTCATTGTCAAACGCCTCCCTGCGTATAAGTTGCTTATGTGGGAATTGGTTATACGTCAAACGTATGATGTTTGTGATTTTATTCGTTTTTTTGAAAGAGGCAAATTGTTAAAGATTTATTTTGTAGTAAAGACCGCACAAAATATCAAAACAAGTCTTCAAATTGGTTTTATACTATCCTCATCAGTCAAAAATAGGACTTACGCAGAATAGGGATAAACTGTCGGTTGAGCTTGCCGAAACCAGACATTTCTTTCCGTAAGCCCTAAAAAATCTAATTTGGAGAAAAAAATGAGTAATAACTATCAACAAACATGGGAAACATATGTGGCTGCTTGGAAGGCCGAAACGGAAAATGAAAAACGAGCCTTGTTTGGGAAGTCGCTGGCCTCAAACTGTCAGTATCAAGACCCGCTGATGACAGCCACAGGCTGGGATGAGCTTGTGGCCTATATGCAGAGTTTTCATCAGCAGATTCCGGGCGGCCATTTTGTGACAAAAACCTTTTCCTGTCACAATAATAAAAGCATTGCGACCTGGGAGATGCGAAACGGGGATGATGTTATGCTAGGGGATGGCATCAGCTACGGCGAGTATAATGAGCAGGGCATTTTAGTCGCGATGACTGGATTTTTTGAAACGCCAGAAGGATAAAAATTACGAGTGGATACGCTTAAACAGGTCCAGATTGGTGTTGATTTTATCGAGGCCAATCTAGACAACGATCTCACGCTGGCTCAAGTGGCCCAAGCGGCCAATATGAGCCAGTGGCATTATCAACGTATCTTCAAGGCGCTCACCAATGAGACCTTGAAGACCTACATTCGCTCTAGACGACTGGCGAACGCGTTGGATAAACTCCTGCAACCTAACCTTAAAATCATTGATATCGCCCTGGAAGCTGGTTTTGAGTCGCAGGAAAGTTTTACTCGGGCCTTTAAGAAGGTATACGATATGACCCCCAATGCCTATCGCAAGTTGGCGAACAAAAATCTCTTCGTCCGGAAAGTGCAATTTGATACCGACTATCTACGGAATATCAATCAGAATATCTCGTTGGAGCCGGAGATTTATGTGCAACCTAAGTTGAGTTTGATCGGCCTTCGAACCGTGTTCTACAGCGTCGACTCGGAGAAAAACAATATCGCCGAGACCTTGCCGCCACTATGGGATGACTTTTTGCACCAGCTACAAACTGTCAACGGTGCAATTCCCGAAATGTGTTATGGCATCATCCGCCAAACGCCAGAGAAGACAGACCAGCTAGAATATTTTGCGGCGACTGAGATAGACGCTGTCGACCACATTCCCTCTGAGATGGTTAAGATCGAAGTGCCGGAGACGACCGTCGCCCGATTTGCTTGTCACGGGGCTGTCCGTAACTTGGATGATACGGTCAGCTACATCTACTCAAGCTGGCTCCTTCAATCCGGCAAACAGCACAGCTATGGTCCCGACATTGAGTTCTATGGTCCTGAGTATAGCGACCATCCCGAGAATCCTACCATTTATTATGCCATTCCGATTGTTAGCTAATCATTCTGCATACACCCACTCCGCAAATAAGCCTTTCAACTCACAATCGCAATGGGCTTCGGCTAAATCTTGAAAATCCTGGCTGCTGGCGATACCATAACGGAACTTAAGGCTGTAATCAAGAATGAAATCACCGAAGATGTCACTGCCCATTTCGGTAGAGAGGGCCTCTACAAAGAGCGGCCCACGTCCGTAAACAATCGCCCCATACTCCTGGGCGGTGTAGTCACGGACGGGTAGACCAATCGGAATGTCAGCCTGATCAACCCGATTCCAGCGACCTTCGAGCGATTGATAGAAGCCGGCTGCCCCGGCGGGACCATATACATCGGAGTAGTAGACTAGCGTGGCAAACTGGGCCATCGCCTCATCTAACCACGGCTCATCGAGCTGGTCATTGCCAACCAAGGCGTAAAACCATTGATGGGCGACCTCGTGTACGACGGTGGCTTCGAGCAGGACGCTGCTGGGCAGATTGCCGAGTTGGGCCTCGGTATCGTAGAGGATGATGAGGTTCGCCACGATGCCGGGATATTCGATGCCTAAAGCCTGCGTAGAGATGGGTACCATATCAAATTCGGTGTAGGGATAGATGCCAAAACGTTCGTTAAAACTCTCAACTGCATCAGCAGCGTGTTGCAGGGCATTTTCAGAGCCTTCGGTTAAATCGGCGGTGGCGAAGCTGTTGATGGTCGTTTCGCCTACAGTGGTGCTGACCATCTCATAGGTGTCACTGGCTGCTAAATAAAAATCACGCATTGGCCCAGCCGCGACGGTGATAATTTGCTGGTCGTCTTTTTCTTCGCGCTCGATTTCAACACCAGATGTGACGAGCTGTTGATCATCTGGAGCGGTGATCTGCACCAGATAAAAGCTGGCGTCGGCATAAACCACGTCGCCGATGGCAGGAGCGATTTCGAGGTTCCAACCTTCATCATCATAAACCGCAATCATCGGATAGAAGTGGGCTAGGGCCAAAATATTGTTGAGATAGGCAAAGGTGCCGTAGTTGCCGCCCTCGGTGTCGGGCACGGTCACGGTAAAGTCCATTGCAATCTCGATGGCTTGACCAGGTTGGAGCGATGTTGCCAACGGTACTTGCATCGCACTGTCTTCAAGTTCGTAGATTGGCTCGATTGCTTCACCATCGACTGTCAAGTTTTCAACGACCGTACTTCCTCCCGCTAAATTGGGGAATAATCGAAAATAGACCTCGGCCAAGTCCTCTTGCTCTGTATTTGTGTAGCGAATAGCTTGACGAGCTGTCACCATCTGCATATCGTCGCTAAGGCTCATTTCGATGTGATAAACGGTAGCCCCATCAAGCTCATCTAAAATCCCTTGCTCTGACGAAATCAGACCTGCTTCAAAAGGCGTGCGATCATCCCAGGCTAAATCAAAAATCGGACTGAGTGGTATCTCTGCTTCGTCGGCAGTGGCTTTAACGGGTGTTTCGGTTAGTTCAGGAATAGGCGTATCGGTAGGTGGTAGGTTAGTAGCTGTGGCTGTTGGAGGCGGCTCGGTGGGTTCGAGAGTTGGGGTATCTGGCTCTTCAACCTCCTCAACTGCGGCTACCGTTGCGGTTGGGGCAATCTCTTCAACAACTTCTTCCGCGACCTGCGGGGCTTGGCTTTGGCAACCGAGCAAGATGACCGTTAAGGTGATGAATAGGGTTGTAAAGGTAAGGTGTTTGAATCGGTCGTAAATTTGCTCTCCTAGATCTCCAGAGGAGGGAACTGCGATGATTTTCTCCCCCCTCTGGGGGGACGGGGGAGCTAAACATTGCTCCAAATGAGATTCACCTTTATTTCTAATATCGTATCGCATGTCCGCCTCCGAATTTGTTTTTTTACTCAACGGTTTGGGGGAGGGTTTTGCGCCGTGAGGTGAGGGGGATTTTGGCAAACCAAAATCCCCCTCTGTATCTACTATTAGAAATCTTAAAATATCACCCCTAATATGGAGAAAAAAATGAGCCAAAATGACCACAATTTTTTACCCTCATCGGATCTGACTGAGGATCCACCCTCCCAACCAAACCAGGAAACGGAGAAGGTGATCGCGCGGCGGACGCTGCTGAAGCTGCTGGCGGCGAGCGGGGGAGCCGTGGCGGCGAAGAGTGTGCTGCCGGAGCAGTGGGGCACGCCGTTGGTTGAGGTGGGCTACCTGCCCGCCCACGCCCAGACTTCGCCGGTGATGAGTGGTGCGCCAAGCTTCACCAGCCTCCCAATTACAACCATTGATTGTGACACCGCCTACAGCTACAACATCACGACCAGTGATCCCGATGCGGGCGACACCCGGACAATCACGGCGACGACGACCCTGCCCATGTGGTTGACCTTGACGGACAATGGGGATGGGACAGCCACTTTGAGTGGGACGCCGAGCAGTGTGAGCGATGTGGGAAGCCACACGATAACGTTGCAGGTGGAAGATGCAGGCGGTTTGACCGATACGCAAAGCTTTATGATTACGGTGGCTGCGGTCAATAAAGTCTTGGCTTATATCACGAACGCTGCTGACAACACAGTGTCGGTGATTGATACAACGACAGGTACGGTCAGTGGGAGTCCCATCCCGGTGGGAAATGCTCCTTTAACCTTGGCTGTGACGTCGGGTGGGAAGGCCTATGTGGCGAACGCTGGTAACGGCACAGTGTCGGTGATTGATACGACGACAGATACGGTCATTGGCGTGCCCATCCCAGTGGGAAGTTTTCCTGCAGGCGTGGCGGTAATGCCGGATGGAAGCAAAGTCTATGTGACGAATAGCGGTGACGGCACAGTGTCGGTGATTGATACGGCGACGGATACGGTCAGTGCCACTATCATGATGCCGTCTGATCCTCAAGGCGTGGTAGTCGCGCCGGATGGACTCACGGCCTATGTGGCGGTCAATCCTAGTCCCGGCGCCGGCGGGCTGGCCTGGATTGATACGACGATAGATACGGGCTTTTCTCTTGTTTTGCCGACGGTGATGATGACTACTGCTCAAGGTGTGGCAGTGACGCCGGATGGGAGTAAGGTCTATGTGACGAACTCTGGTGGGAACACGGTGTTGGTGTTTGATATAATGGGGGGGGGTGTTACTCCTTTTGCCACTGAAATCACGGTGGGGAATACTCCTTTTTCCCTTGGCAGCTTTATCGGGACGGTGCCTTCTTGTTAGAGGGGCGGTTAAGTTGGCCTGACGTGAGATGATCGAAAGCCCGCCGTTTGGTGGGCTTTTTTTGTGGGGTGGTGAAATTGGGCGGGGCGGGGCAACGATCATTTCTACTCCCGCCTCTTTCTTTTGGAAAGGTTCTCTCCTTTGCGGGGCAATGGTGTTAAGTTAGTGTTATGTAAGGTAGTAGGCTGGAGGGTTTAACGGACATTTCTACCTCTCCCAGCCCCTCCTCCAAGGAGGGGAGTCGCCTCCCCCCTTGGAGGGGGGATTGAGGGGGGTAGAGCCGGTGGTGATCCCTCCATTATCGGCGTGAGGGGGTGTTCGGTCGTCGAACACTCAGCCCGATGGCCTGAGCCCCTACGCGGCATTTAGAATATCCACACCTGATTTTACTGAAAAGATAGAGGGAGATTTTGGTTTGCCAAAATCTCCCTCGCCTCTACTATTAGAGACCTTAAACTATCACCCCCAATATGGAGGAAAAAATGACCCAACAGGACCACAATTTTTTACCCTCATCAGATCTGACTGAGGATCCGCCCTTCCAACCAAACCAAGAAGCGGAGCAAGTGATCGCGCGGCGGACGCTGCTGAAGCTGCTGGCGGCGAGCGGGGGAGCCGTGGCGGCGAAGAGTGTGCTGCCGGAGCAGTGGCAATGGTGTTAAGTTAGTGGTATGTAAGGTAGTAGGCTGGATGTTTTATCGAAAATTTCTACCTCCCCCAGCCCCTCCCAGGGGGCTTATCGTTACCCATAAGTGGGGTAAGCAAAATTAGGGAAAAAAGCAAGGGGTTGGGTGAATTTAGGACTAACTGACTTTGATGATTGTAGTATTTGGGTTAATCGGGCCGCTCTACCCCCCTCAATCCCCCCTGCAAGGAGGGAAGCTGCTTTGGTCCTCCCCCCGGTGAGGTCGCCAGAATGGCGCGTTAGAGGGGGGAGAAATGCTCGATGACCCCCATCAGTCGTTAGGCAAATGCCTCTCACTTGGTTGCAATTATCACCCCTCTCGCAGTTCCCTGACTTATGGGTAATTGTAGCAAGGAGGGGAGTCGCTGCTCTTATAGGGGGGACGGCCTTTCCGAAGGAAAGGGAGGGAATAGAGCAGGTGGTGATCCCTCCATCATCGGTCAGCCTAGCTCCAGATCACGGGGGAGGCAATCGGCGTGAGCGGGTGTTTGCCCCTTAAGTAGTCGGGCCGATGGCCTACAGCTTTATGTTGGTTGTTAGGGGCTGGTGTCCTTCAGTGGTGGGGCGAGCGTTGCTGCCGTGCCTCGCTCGGGAATAAATCCCCGAGCTATGTTAGGTTGAAGCCCGCTAAAGCAGGCTGACTGAGGGGGCGTTCGCCTCCTTTCACCTAAGATAGCGTGGCGGCTTTAGTCCCACGCGAGGGTCGAAGACAGGGTTGTCCCCAAATTGAAATGCACCCGTTAGGGGATTCAGCTTCACTTCTCCGCCACATACACCAGCCACTCCTCGGCATCATATAGCGATATTCCCTTCCACGCTGGATAAATCGTGACCAGGGAGAAGCCAGCTTCCATCAACATCGTGGTCATCGTTCCAGGCTCGTACAATTGATCGGACAAAAAGATTTCGCGTATCCCGCCGCTCGCTAAATCGAGAATCTGGTAACGTTCGGTGGAGATTTGGGTGGTGGGGTCCCAGAAGCGCTCACCGAGGTGGAGGAAGGGGGTATCTCCCCAAAGGCCGCTGTCGTCAGTGAACCACCAGGTGCTATCGGTTTTGTCGATTTTGTTGGGATTGAGCATCTCTAGACATAGTCGTCCCCAAGACCGAAGACTGTCAGAAATGGTGTTGAGAATGGTTTGAGCTGTGTCTTTGGGGAAAACGGCCAGTTGGCCGTAAAGCAGCAGGGCAGCATCAAAATTGGCCCCCGTGTAATCCATCTGCTGAATATCCTGCTCAACAAAATGACATTTTTCGGGAACACCCTCGCTCTTTGCTAAATCACGCGCGTAACTGATAGAAACGGGGCTAATATCATTGCCCGTCACCTGACATCCCCGTTTGGCGAATTCCACCGCATACAACCCAGGACCGCAGGTTATGTCAAATAAATGGCTATTCGTCTGCAATTCTAAGTGGTGCCACAGCCAGTCAATTTGTAATGCACGCTCAGCCTGTGTGCGCGAGGCCGTACCGTGGCTATCATCCAAATGCTCCCGCAGCATTCGTTCGGCAAAGGCTGGCTCGTGCCACGGCAAGGTGCCGCCTTTGGTCCAAGCCTCGGGCCGCTGTGGTCGGTTATAAAGTTTCCAAAGGGAGTTTTTATGGTTGGACATTGGTAGCCCTTGATTATTGTTATTTCAGAGTAAATACGATTTAGATTTTTTACGAATGCGTAGTTCGTAGTAACGTCAAATTCATACTATGCACTACGCACTATCTGCCAATTTATAGGACATTTGTCGCCTCACCGGCCCCAAAACCCTACTTCCTGTCTTTATTTACCACTTCTTACCACCCCAATAGCCTCTTAGTATCATTGATTTTACAGGGAGCCGTTTTATAATTTTAAGTAAGCATTGATGCGAGTCTGTCAATTATAGCACGATGCTATGCCTTTTTTTCTTATCTATTAGACGATCTGCTGTTTTATCAAATCGACTTCAACACCAACGAGGCATACATGCACATCAAAGATTCAACTATCGGTCAGTATGAAATTTTAGAGCAAATCGGTCAAGGCGGAATGGGGGCTGTTTACAAAGGCTACCAGTCGGCCCTGGATCGATATGTTGCGATTAAAATTTTGACGGCTGATGTCACCAAACGCCCCGAATTTATCGCCCGCTTTGAACGAGAAGCCAAAAGTATTGCCAAACTCCGCCATCGCAACATCCTGACGATTTTTGATTATGGTCGCCAGGATGACATTTTATATTTGGTGATGGAGTATGTCCAGCGTGGCACCCTCCAACAACGCTTGGGCTGGCCGCAAGATTTGGGCTACAGCGTGAATATCATTAGTCAGGTCGGTGATGCGCTAGCTTATGCTCACCAGCAAGGCATTGTCCATCGCGATATCAAACCCGCCAATATTTTGGTGGCTGAGGAAAATTGGTTCCTACTATCTGATTTTGGCCTGGTGAAAACGGCGGAAGAAAGCCAACAGCTTACGATGAGCGGCACCAGTGTGGGCACCCCCTACTACATGTCGCCAGAACAAGCTCAGGGGCAACCCGTGGATGGGCGAAGTGATATTTATGCACTGGGTACATTGCTCTACGAGGCTGTAACGGGGCAAACGCCCTTTGGCTTGGATAATCCCTTGACAGTTTTAATGAAAAAGGTGGTTGATCCGATTACTCCACCGCGTCAACTTCGGTCTGATCTACCTGAGGAAATGGAGCAGGTAATAATGCAGGCCTTGGAGCGATCGCCCGAAGATCGTTACCAGCGCATGGAAGAGTTTGTGATTGCCGTACGGAATGCCCACGCCCAAAGTGATCCAGATATTGTCGCGCACCCGTTCATGAATGCTCTGCCTCCAGCCCAACCGATTTCAGATTTCAACACCCAATCCATCCATACCCCAATGATGGCCCCAACCGTGACACCCTCCCAGGTTAAGCCCGTCAAGAAGAAGCGGCGTGGCCTTCCTTGGGCTAGGTTGGCGTTGAGTTTAGTTTTGTTAATTTTGATTGGTTTGACAGCCCTACTTGTGTGGAGCACCTCGGCCCCATTCGCAACGGCGCTGATGGAGGATATTTCTGAGACATTGGAAGCCCCAAATTTAGCCCCATCTGTTGAACCTGTGGCCGAAGACTCTGCTGCTGAATTCACCTCCCCAACAGCGACACCAACCGAAATGCCTGATATAACTCAGCCCACGATGTCTGATCTGACGCCTACCCCAGTTTCTCTGAAAGTGTCACCGGGCACACCTGAAATTGAAATTCGTCTTGAAGAATTGGCTGGGGGGCCGATGGCCTTTGTCCCAGAGGGACCCTTTACAATGGGAAGCGATACTTTAGGTGAGGATGAACAGCCCGTCCGACAAGTGTATCTGGATGCCTACTGGCTGGATCAATATGAGGTGACCAATGCCCAGTTTGCCGACTTTGTCCAGGCTGAAGATTATCAAACTACAGCCGAACAGCAAGGCTGGGGCTGGGTGCTTGAGGATGAGGCATTGCAAGAGGCGACTGGGGCCACGTGGCAACATCCCCACGGTCCTGAGAGCGATATAGCTGATAAAATGGATCATCCGGTGGTATTGGTCAGTTGGGCAGATGCGATGGCCTATTGTACTTGGGCAGGTAAGCGATTGCCCACAGAGGCCGAGTGGGAAAAGGCCGCCCGTGGTCCTGATCTCGCTGGTGAAAATGCCTTTGCTTGGGGGGCAAGCTTTGACTCGCAGAAAGCCAATACGAGCGAATTTGGGGAACAAGATACTTTGCCTGTTGGAAGCTTTTCCCCGGCTGGCGATGCTCCATACGGTGTGGCTGATATGACGGGCAATGTTGGCGAATGGGTGGCCGATTGGTATTCGGCTGGCTATTATAGTCGTAGCTCGTCGGATAACCCACTCGGTCCGACCGAAGGCTCGGAGAAAATTTTGCGAGGTGGTTCGTGGTTCTTTGAGGCGCTGTATGCCCAAACCGCCTTCCGTTACAACATCAACCCAGAATATACCTACAATTTCGCTGGCTTTCGCTGTGCTATGTCTGATGTTGGAAATTAGAATTTTAGTGAATCTGGTATCAAAACTAAGTTTTGATACCAATTTGATTACGAAACTACAGTTTTGTAACCATTCCTAAATCAATAAAAAAGTAATCTTCTCATCAACTCGTTAAACACCCACCATTGACTCAAATCCGATTAGGAATCGACCTATGAAATCCGACCTCATCCGAAACATTGGAATTAATATTGTTTTGCTGCTTTTATTTGTTGGTTTTCCCCACCCGGCCCTCGGCCAATCCGATGCTGATAATCAAAATCGAATATTACCTGGGCTTGATGTTATCATTCTAGTCGATGAATCAGAGACGATGTGGAATAAGACCGATACGGAAGGAATTCGGGTCAATACTGTCAACTTCTTTATCGATGTTTTAGCCGCTGAAACGTCAACGACAGGCCATCGGGTTGGGATCATCCCCTTTGGCACTGAGCCTCAGGTGATTCCTTTTACCCTCGTCGATAGTCCCGAGGCAGCAGACACCCTCAAAACCCGGTTTGAGGCAGTGCATCAGCAATTTGAAGCAATTGGAGATGTGCAGTACACGGATATTAACCTAGCCCTCAACGCTGCCCTGACATTGCTTAACGAGGAAGGCGATCCAACACGAAAACCTGCGATCATTCTCATTTCTGACGGGCAGCCGACCAATTCCCAAGTTGATGAAGAAAAAGGGCAGGATATTGTTGAAGAGTATCTGGTTGAAACCCGAGATTTGCTGGCCGAGTTTGATCAGTATGAGTCGACAGTTGAGGTGTGTGGCAATGTGAGTGGCGTGCCACTCTTTACGATTGGGATGGGCGTGGATAAATTGGTGGAAGCGTCCAGTCCCGAGTTTATTACGCTGTATCGTGAATTTTGGCAAGGTGTGGCCTCGCGAAATAATGGCTACTATCGAGAAGCAGCTAAATTGCAGGAGATGCAAGGCATCAGCACCTACATCTTCTCAGAACTATTATGCACCCCAGCCACGCCGCCTCTAGCACTCCGCAGCACCCAAGTGTTGGATTATCAAGTTTTTGATAGCTATTACCAAATCATTTTTACTATCTCTGGGAAAGAAAACCCTGATCTTGTTGCCCAAATTTATCGACCCCAGGCTGATGGTAGTGCGGGCGGGGAGCTGCTGACCCCTGAAGATGAAGGGGTGAGTTGGCAGAGTGGACCTGATTATGAAGTGTGGCGTGCCACCTTCACCGAGCCGTGGGTTGGTAATTGGCAGGTAACATTGGAGGGAGAAGGGCAAGCCGAGTTCAGTTACTTAGTGTTTCCTAATGTAACCCTTGATATTGAGCAGCCTCATAGTGGGTTTGTCCCGGTTGATCAACCGCTGAATCTGCGAGCGAACATCATCGATGAGCAAGGACAACCGGTCGATGTCCCCGTGCAAAGTATTCAGGTAGAAATTGAGGGTGAGAATATTCGTCGTCAAGTCCCATTGGCGAAAGATGGCCTAACCTACACAGCCAGTTTGGATGCTTTGGGGGAAACGGGCGAATACTCGCTAATTTTTTCGACGATCTTGCCCAATGGTACCCCTATTTTTGAACACAAATGGGTTACCTTGATTTCTGCACCTTGGGTTGATGTGGTTAGCCCGCTTGATGGGCAGGAGAATTTGCCTGGGGATGATCTCCCCATCGAAGCTGCGGTCCATTTGGCTGGCGCGATTCCTTTGGATGGTATCCGGTTGACGGCCACCTTAAGTAAGGATGGTGAACCCGTAGAAACAGTGGAGATGGGCCGAGATGATGTGACTACCTCAACGACAGATCAAAATGTTGTCACTTACAATGGTAACTTTACACCGATTGATGAGGTGGGGGATTACACGGTACAAACTAAATTAGTAGCCATCTTGCCGGGCGGTCGGGTGTTTGATAATCAATCATCCCCCTTAGTCTTCCAAGTTGTTCTGTCGCCGACGCCCACGCCAACAATTACACCATCACCGACATCCAGCCCAACATCGACCGCGACATCAACGCCAAGCCCAACGGCTTCACCTACTTCGACGCCTATTGAGGTTGCCCAAGTCGTGCCCACGGATACGCCATCACCAACGCCAAGCCCAAGCCCCACATCTACACCCACCCCAACCCCTTCAATGTGGGAAACAGTGACAGATCTGCCAAGTTCAAATTACTTTTTGCCATGCTTTAGTTTCCTGCTCTTGCTGCTCTTGTTGCTAATGCTGTGGCTTTTGTGGCGTCGACGGCATCCAGATATTCCAGATAATATAACCTTGCTAGCGACCTTGATGCACTCTCGTAAAGAAAGCAAAGAACCTCCCTATGTGTTGGTTTTGGGGAGTGGAGCCTCGATGATGTTGGGAAGTAAAACAATGCGACAGGTTGTCAAAGCTGTGGCACAAACAACCGATTTGGATGAATTTCATCGAACACTGGACGGTTTTAGCCCGCAGGAACGCTATGCGTTGCTAAAGAAACACTTTGATGAAGTTGGGCCATCTATTGGCTATGCGCGTTTAGCCGATTTGGTCAAGCAGGGCTATCTGCAAATTATGTTTACCACAAACCTGGATCGCTTTTTAGAAACACAATTACAAGCTAATTTGGTTGCCTACCAAACCATTGTTTGTAATACCCAAACCAGCCTTGAGGCCTTGACCACATTAGAAAATGTTGATCCACCCGTTAAATTGATGAAATTACACGGAGATGTAGAGGCCCGAGATTTTGCCTTCACCCCCAGCGAGATTTCTCAAGTTGGCAGCAAAAACGAGCGAATCTTACGAGAATATATGAACCGTGATTTGATTGTCATTGGACCGGGGCCACGTGACTATGATCTCAATCGAGCGATTGATCGAGAGGGCGGGGCGATTTGGTTTGTGAATGAGGCTCCGCTTCCCGCTGAAGCTCCGTTGGTTCGGTCTTTGCGTGAACGCAGTGCCGAAAATAACTACATTGATGGTGAATTTGGCCAATTTGATCGATTTTTTGTGGCCCTTCATCAGGCTTTGTCAAAGTTGTCCTAATTCTTGATGTAATTTCGCAAGAGGCTTGGTTAGATCAACCTTGGTCCTAAAATCTTTTACCTTAACATAGTTTGTGCTAAACTAGACATAACAAACACTATCAGAGGCTAGAACCAGCGTGCTAGAGATACTTGTTACACCACAAAACTCCCTACAAGCGATTTTGATTGTCAGTGCAGTGATCACGATGATATTAGTGGTGAATTTGGTACCAGTTTTATGGCGTCCCTTTGATATGTTCTACACAATGATTCATGAAGTGGGACATATTTTGGCAGCTGGCCTAACCAACGGTCACATCGTCGAGATTTCTCTGGTGGCGGGGGGCGGAGGCTTTGCCCGGACGCGAGGCGGGGATAATGCCCTGATTAACATCGCCGGTTATCTTGGCACCGCTCTCTTTAGTGCGACCCTGATGATTCTTAGTAGTCTCCCAGACTTTGCACCTTACACCCTCACCTTGATTGGTAGTTTCTCGATTTTAGTCGTGCTACTTTATGGGGTACGTTCTCCGTTAGTGACCTTGATTGGTCTTGGCTTTGGTAGCATTTTTATTGGAGTTGCCTGGCTGACTCCCGTGCTCATCTCCATATTTCTCCTTAATTTTTTGGCTCTTCAAGGTGGGGTAGCCACTATTCGACATTTGATTTCTTTGTCGCGTAACATTGATGGTGATGATGATGCTAGTCAGATGGCGGATTTGGCTGGCTGTACCCCTCGTCTATGGGCGGCCTTGTGGCTTTTTTGCGCGGTTGGTATGCTGGGCTTTGCCTTTTGGTTTACTTGGCTACGAGGTTTGATTTAAGGAAATCATATCGTAAATCTGCCTATCAGAATTCTTTCTACGCTCAAATCCTCGCTGTAAGAATTTCCTCTGCCTAACTCGACCATTTTCTTAATTTACATTAAACTGTGACAGTGAATTTTGTCATAGGACGTTGATATGAAATTTATCTTTTCAACAGGTTCACTGTACACCTACAGTATTGAACGCTGTTTTGATTTTGCTGCCCAAGCTGGATTTAATGGGATTGAGTTGATGGTTGATTATCGGTGGGACACCCGACAACCTGACTATCTACAACAATTGATTGACCGTTATGATCTGCCCGTGAGCGTTATACATAGTCCCTTTTCACCAAAGATAGCAGGCTGGCCAGCCTCAGAGATGGGCCGAATTGAAGCCTCGGTGAAATTGGCCGAGGCCATTGGGGCGCAGGTTGTGGTTCATCATCTCCCCCGCCGCATCGGTTTGACCAGCATTAGTTTAGGAAACAAACGCATTCTCCTTCCTTTAGGACCTAACCCTGATCGTAGATATGCTGCTTGGTTAGAAAGTGACTATCTGTCGTTGCAGTCCAAGACAAAGGTAAAATTATGTATTGAAAATATGCCTGCGCGTCAGGTATTAGGTCAGCGATTAAACGGGCATTATTGGAATACTATTGGTGAGATTGCTCGGTTTCCCCAAATTACACTTGATACAACGCATCTGGGCACGTGGGGGATTGATCCCAATCAGGCCTATGCTCAGCTACGAGGTCGTGTGCATCATGTTCATTTGAGTAATTTTGATGGCCGTGAGCATCGATTGCCAGAAAAAGGGCACCTAAAGTTGGATCGGCTAATTAGTACGATGGCCAAAGATGATTATCCAGGGGTGATTACGTTGGAGTTACATCCAGATGCCTTGTATGGCGGAGAGACGGATGCTAAAATTATCGAGACGATGCGAGCGAGTTTGGAACATTGTCGTCGTTGGGCCGTCTAAGAATTGAGCCATTTTTGAATAATTTGATTTGATGGGGCAATGATGAATTCAACACAATCACTCTTTAGCAATTCTGATAAGCCACTTTCAACCCAACAGATTTTAACCCTGATTGGATTGGCCGGTGTGTTCACCTTAGTCATAGCCATTATCCCCGGTCTCAACATCATTAATTACCCATTCCGTCTTTTGATTACAATTGTACACGAATTAGGGCACGGGTTAGCGGCTTTGCTAACGGGAGGAGCCTTCTTGCGATTTGAGATTTCGCCAAATGGGTCGGGTTTAGCTTACACGGCGGGAGGCTGGCGGCTTATTGTAATTCCAGCGGGATATCTCGGGGTGGCTGTCTTTGGCGCAGCCTTGATTATGTTAGGGCACAGTCAGCGCAGTAGCCGGATTGCCATGGGAGTTCTTGGGGCTGGTATGATACTTTTGGCCCTAAGATACGCCGTGCCCACTATATTTGCGGGATTGTTTTTGCGTGGATTACTAACGACATTTGCCAGCTTGATTTTTGGGGCGGTTTTTCTATGGGTGGCGCTTAGGGCGAGTGCTAGTATCACAATCTTTTTGCTGCATGTCGTTGCTATACAGGCAGGCCTCACCGCCTTCACAGATCTCTTCACTGTCGTTGGCTTGTCCACCCAATTTCTAGCTGCACCAGCCAATGATGCACGTTCGATGGCCGAGCTAACGTTTATTCCGGCCATTATCTGGGCTATTTTGTGGGTGATTGCTGCGGTGATATTGATTGGGGGCGCAATTTATATGACTTGGCTGGCCCCTGATCGGACCAGTGACCCAACTTAAGGCTTTTTGACACGATACTGCCGACTTCGTGGAAAAGGCTTACGATTAGCGATAGACTTCCCAAACACCCTCACCATCTAAAATACGACGGACTTGGTCAGGAAAGCGATTACGATTGAGGGGCTTGCCCAAAAAGCCATCAAATCCGGCTGCTTGCGCCTTAGCCATCTCTGTACTTGCATCGCGAGCCGTGACCGCAACCACTGGCGTATCTTTGAGTGCCTCCAATGATTTTAGATGTTCCAACACCTCATATCCATCACCATCTGGTAATCCTAAATCTAAAAAGACAACATCGATTTTAGACATTCGCTCAACGCGTTCGGGAATTGTGCTGGCATAGCGCTCCATGACGGTTTTTATGCCAAGACGTCGTAGCATGACAGAAATAATGGCCAAGCCGGAAACATCATCTTCAACAACTAAAGCATTGCAATTTTCAAATTGTGTCATTGTATCCTCAATTTTGATAGATTTTTTCAAGTGGTAGGGTAATTGTAAATGTTGTCCCTACATTAGGCTGACTGTCGACCAGGATTTCACCCCGATGCATTTCAACCAGTGATTTTGTAATGGGTAAGCCTAAACCAGGTCCCGTCGTTTTTATTTGATCCGTGAGATTATTGGTGGCGAATTGTTCAAAAATTGTCGGTAAGGTGTTCTGATCGATACCGGGCCCTGTATCAGCTATTTTGATAATAACATCTCCATTTCTTTGAGATGCGGTTAGTTCAACCCAGCCTTTGAGCGTGAATTTGATTGCATTTGATAAGACATTGAGCAGGATTTGACGTATGCGATGTTGGTCTGCCTGAAAAATGGGTAATGTAGGAGAAACTTCGGTGATAAACTGCACACGTTTTTCTCCGATAAGATCGTGAATGATCGGTGTTAGATCAAAAATCATTTGCCTTAGGTCAACAGGGTGGGACATCAATTGCATTTGCCCCGCCTCTATTTTACTCATATCTAAAATATTGTTAATCAAATCAAGTAGTTTTTCGGCACCATCAAAGGCCTGCTTTAAGTACATCATCTGTTCGTCATTCAGAGTTTGAGCATCATCAAGGGTAAAGCCAATGTAATTGATAATCCCATTAAGTGGCGTTCGTAATTCGTGCGTTACATTCGCCAGGAATTTACTTTTAAGCCGAGTTAACTGTTCTGTGACTTGAATGGCATCATCAAGCTCGACACTGAGTAATGTTAGGGCGATTTGTTGCAATGCGCTTTCAAAAATAGCTTTTTCCTGCTCCGAAAAAACCTCACCATTGATTTTTGGCCCCAAATATAGCGTGCCAAGAGAGGTGTTTTGGATTGCCAAAGGTAACTCCATAGAGTACGGCATATTTGGTGTATTTCGCGTTGAAATCTCAGCCGATTGTAGGCCAAAATCAGTCGCTAGGTTCCAACTAATCAACTCCTCGAGGTCGCGTCGAGTAGAAATTTTGAGAAGCTCATGGGACAGAATACGGGTGTTTGTCCGAAAGTCTTCTAAACGATAGACGGAATATCTCGTACTCCACCATCGAATAAGACGTTGAACGAGATAGCGACATAGATAAAAAATTGCAATCGTTAAAATGATGTAGAGATAATCAATTTGTCCGAGGCGATTAAAACCAATCGGTAGTGGGCTGGCAAATCCAAAAAGTAGTAGTGATAAGCCTAATAAGCCACTGAGAGTAGCAATAAAAAGAATGTGTTTATGGCTAACTCGGCTGGCTCCAAACACATCATAGCGAATAATTGAAAATGCAGCGGCTACAGCAATACTCCAAAGGACATATCTGTCAGCCAATTGATATACTGGTGTGAGAAGTACACTGGATAAGCCGAATGCTTTTAGAATTTGTAATACAAAAAAGCTTGTTGGAATGATAAAGCCTGCCAACAATACTGTGGCCCGCTTACGTTTAGGGAAATTACCTTTCCACAAGGCTTGGAATATTAAACCTAATCCAGCAAGACCATAGATAGCTGTATATAAATCTAATATCTCGTCCGAGTTTCGTAGAATTTCTGGACTCTCAAGTAAATTAGCAATTTGGATAAGACCTGGTAAAACAGGCAAGTAAATCAGTGGTAGTAACCAAGGCCAATCACGTAAGACAATGCGAGGGTAGGGATAAAATAGCAAAAAATGAAGTAATACCGGGGGCATCAAGATTGCCCCAACGGATGAGGTATACAGGGTTAAATAGAACTGTGTTCCCTGTGTGAGTTCCGGAAAACTAATAAAAGCAAAGCTAAGCAGGATAGTGAGGATCCCGTATAATTTAATCGCTGGCGTTTGAGGAATGGTATAGCTTAAAATTGTAATAAAGCCAAGGTGAATTAGTCCCAAAAACCCTGGGATTAATAACCACTGGGCAAAATTGCCGAGCGAAAATGTTGTCTGTGCAAGTCTGATCGTAACTTGGGTTTGGTCAGGCTTTTCAAACTTATAGCTAATGGGAGTATTGCTCAACTCTGTAGATGGCGTGAATGAGAGGCTTGTTGCGGTTTCTCCGTCGATCGTCTGAATAATGTCTCCCATATCGATGCCTTTATCAACCGCTGACCAACCAGGTAAGACACTAATGGAGACAACTTGATTACGATGAAGAAATCCGGGAAATGGCTGATTAACCCATAACCAACCTTGCCATAGATTGGCAATAATGAATATAGTTGCTAATCCGACGCTGCTCAGCAGTGCAATTTGCCACCATTGATTCATTGATAAATTGGGAATGTACTGATGTAACGTTCTAAACATGCTTAAATCTTGTACCCATTACTTTCAGATTTACGCTTGGCTGTTAAAGGAAGATCAATCGTGAATTTGGTGCCTTGATTTTCTTCACTCTCAACTTTAATTTTTCCGCCATGTAATTCAACCAAAGCCTTCGTAATTGGTAGCCCTAGTCCGGTACCTAGTTGCTTTCTCTCTATCTGCTTGACATTCCGACCTTGATGAATGATCTGCTGATAATCTTGAAAAATCAAAGGTAAATTTTCCGGGGCAATTCCAATCCCCGTATCTTGCACAGAAATTGAAACCCTACTTCCTTTATGGGTTGCTGTGATTAAAATCACACCCTCTTTTGTGAATTTTGCAGCATTTGACAATAAATTTAATAAAATTTGTCGAATTCGTAAGCGATCCGCCATGACGGGAGGGAGGTCGTTGTCAACGGTCGCTTTTAATTTAACAAGATTGCCTTGTAACATGGCCTGCGTCATCGAAACCGTATCATTGATGATTTCGCCTAAATCAATCACTTCAATATTGAGATTTAGCTGACCAGTCTCAATCTTGGTCATATCCAAGATGTCGTCGAGCAAATTCATCAAATATTCTGAACCACTGACGGCTCGGCTGAGGTAGGTCTTATGTTCAACTTCGACTGGCCCCATTATTTCATCGGCAACCAAACCAGTGAGGTTAATGACTGCATTGAGCGGTGTACGAAGTTCATTGGAAATGTTTGTCAAGAAAACATTTTTTTGTGCCGCCATTTTGTCTGCCTCTTGTCGCGCCTCCGCTAGCTGGATCACAGAAAGAACTAGGGATACCTGACGCTGTAGCTGGCGAGAACTTCTACGTTCTGCCGCGTTATAGGAGCGCCCAGAACATTTCGGACCGATGATTAGGGTGCCCAGCGCCCGTTCTCCCATTTGCAACAACAACATTAAGGTATTCCTTAATGGCTCACGTCGTATTTGCTTTTGAAGTTGGATGTAATCAACCTGAAGTTCTTCGACTAAAGTTTTTGATAGGAAATCCTCCAACTCCTGCCGGGTATCAATCTCAGTTAACGTTTGGCAAGCTTTGGTAATGGTTTCTCGAAATTCAGCTGTATCTGGATAGAAAATTGAATCAACAATGTAGCCAGACCAGCGATACAAGTAGGGTGCCCCTAATAATATCAATCCTGTACTTATGATGATCGGTAGCCGATCCCCCTGGAATTCAAGAATATCCCAGGCCGTATCTAATGGAGTCAACAAAATAAAGAATGCGAAGATGATGACCAATCCGAAGCTGGTTGCGGTTAAACTGAAACGTGTGATTTGCCATCGGTCAAACCTTCGAAGGGTATTTAGTCGTTGTGATTGCAGTATCCCCTGCATAGTTGCCCTAGGTTCCTTATTCTCAACATGGTTAAATTTACGCGTACATATCATAACACAAAACCCGCTGATTAGGAGGCAAAAAATGGCCTAGGCGTATAAGAAATTGTTACTATTAACATCGGAACCTTAAAATTTTTAACTATTGAAAAAATTTCAGAACAAAAGAGATGCACAACACCTAAAGTGTGGTATAATAAATTTATCCTCATAAAACGTATGTTCTTCTACTACATCTAGAGCATTTCACCAAACATAGCACCACATATTGTGCAAATGGCTAGAATAATTAAAATGGCTAATATTCAAATGATGGTTATAGGGGCTAATTATGACATCGGATTTTTGTCATCTTCATGTGCATAGTGAATACTCACTACTTGATGGGTTGGGGCGAACGAAAGACTTAGCAAAAGAGGCGGCTCGATTGGGACAGCCGGCTTTGGCTTTGACCGACCACGGCGTGATGCACGGCGCGATTGAGTTTTTCCGGAATTGTAAAAAATCTGGTGTTAAACCCATTATTGGGGTTGAAGCCTATATGACCCCTCACGGGCGTAGTATGACGGATCGTGACCCAAACAAAGATAAGATGCGTCATCACTTGCTGCTTTTGGCTCAAAATATGACAGGCTACAAAAACTTGCTCAAAATTTGCAGTGACGCGCAATTGAATGGCTACTACTACAAGCCTCGTATTGATGCTGATTATCTTGCGGCGCATGCAGATGGCCTAATCTGTACTACAGGCTGTATGGCGGCTGAAATTCCTTGGTTGCTGAATCCAGAAGATGGTCGCGTCCCGCAACCTGAAAAGGCGTTCGAACGACTACAGTGGTATTTGGATGTATTCGGTCGCGAGCGATTTTTTATCGAATTGCAAGAACACAGTATTCCCGCGCTAACCAAAATTAATTCGACTTTGTTTGAGTGGGCCAAAAAATACAAAATCGAAATGGTGACGACTAACGATGTGCACTACGTCACCGCCGAAGATGCCAAGTCTCATGATACGCTCCTTTGTGTACAAACATCTGCGCTTGTGACCCAACGCGACCGAATGCGGATGTCTGATGACGCCTATTATCTCAAGAGCCTCGATGAAATGCGTGAAACCTTCCGTCCTCTGGCTGATCTGCCTGATAGCGCCTTCACGAATACGGTCAAAATTGCTGAGATGTGCGAGGTTGATCTGGAAGATAAAGATTTCCATTTGCCTGACTTACCAGAACAACCCGTAGAACTGATGCCAAAGATGTATGCCGATAACAAGGATTATCCTGGTTTCTTACGATATTTAACCGAACAAGGCTTGCAAGAAAAATATGGTGACGAGGCGAACTCGCCACGAGTGCAGGAGCGTTTGGAACACGAGTTAAAAATTATCAATGAAATGGGTTTTGCCATTTACTTTTTACTGGTATGGGACTTGTGTCGTTTTGCGCGTGAGCAAAATATTTGGTGGAACGTGCGCGGTTCCGGAGCGGGTTCAATTGTGGCCTATGCTGCTGGGATTACCTTGATTGATCCTTTACGACATAATCTGATTTTTGAGCGATTTCTCAACCCTGGTCGAATTTCGATGCCAGACTTCGATTTGGATTATCCCGATGATCAACGTGAATTAATGATCGAGTATACCCGCAATCGTTATGGGGATAAGCGAGTGGCTCAAATTGTGTCATTTGGACGAATGAAGGCCCGAGCCGCGGTACGGGATGTTGGTCGTGCTATGGACATCCCCTTAAGTGAGGTGGATGTCCTTGCCAAACACATCTCTGCGATCCCTGGAAAACCAGCTACAATTGATAACTCTTTAGACTCAGAACACGAATTTTTCTCCCCTGAATTAAAAGAAAAGTATGATTCGATTGATTATGTCAAAGAATTAATTGACTCTGCTCGGAATCTTGAAGGTGTGGCTCGACACTCATCCGTTCATGCGGCTGCGGTGATTATTACTGATCAGGATTTAACAGAGTACGTGCCGGTGATGCGGGCACAAGGTTCGGTCATTACTGAGTCAGTCACCCAATTTGAATTCCCGGTTTGTGAGTCGATTGGCTTACTTAAAGTGGATTTTCTAGGGCTGTCGACGCTAACGATTATGCGTAAAGCAGCAGAATTAATTGAGCAGCGTCACGGCCTCAAGTTTACGCTTGAGAACTTGCCAATGGATAATCCCGAGGCATTTAAGGAGTTGCCCCATTTTCCCCCGCCTGAAAAGGCCTTTGAGCTCCTGGCCAGTGGTGATGTCACAGGCGTATTCCAGGTGGAAGGCTCAGGAATGCGGCGCGTTCTGACCGAGATGAAGCCGTCAAAATTTGAGCATATCGTGGCTGCGATTTCGCTTTTCCGGCCAGGCCCGTTGGAGTACATTCCCACTTACATTGCCCGGATGCATGGTGAAGAGCCAGTCGAGTTTAAGCATCCTCGATTAGAGTCAATTTTGGGGGAAACTTACGGTATTATTGTCTATCAGGAACAGATTATCCAGATTGCCTCTCAACTAGCAGGTTATGCTCCGGGGGATGCGGACCGTATTCGAAAGGCTGTAGGAAAGAAGATCAAAGAGCAGATTGAGGCACACCGCTCAAAATTTATCGATGGATCAATCGAAAATGGGATTGAAAGAGAGATCGCGGAAGCCATTTACGGCGATATTGAGTTTTTTGCTCGTTATGGCTTTAACAAAGCCCACGCTGCTGACTATGCCTTAGTTACCTGCCAAACAGCCTATCTGAAAGCGCATTATACGATTGAATATATGGCTGCCTTACTCACTGTGGAACAGGGCACCACCGATAAAATTGGTATGTTACTCGGCGAATGTCGTGCCATCGGCATCGAAGTTTTACCACCTCATGTTAATTTTGGTGGTACTGAATTTGGGATTGAAGATCGGCCTGATGAGCCATCTAAAATTCGTTTTGGTTTGAATGCGGTCAAAAATGTTGGGGAAGGCCCAGTCAAGGCAATTGTTTCGGCTAGGGAAGAGGGTGGCCCTTTCCATGATATTGATGATTTTTGTAATCGGGTTGATTTGCGGCAAGTAGGGCGCCGTGCTTTAGAATGTTTGATTAAAGTCGGTGCTTTCGATGAGTTTGCGCCTCGGCATCAATTGCTGGCGATTATGGACCGAATGGTGAATTTGTCTAGCTCAATGCATAAAGCAGCGGATGCCGGACAGATGAGTATGTTTGATGCAGGTAACTTCGATGCCCCACAGACAGGCTCAGTCTTACATCCCTTACCAGATGCACCTCCGATTAGCCAAAAAGAAGTTTTGGAGTGGGAGAAAGAGCTGGTCGGTGCTTATGTCTCAGCTCACCCCATTCAAAAATATATGGCTGATATTAAAGCCGCAGGTACAATATTGTTAGGTGAACTGGATGAGTCAAAACACGAGCAACAGGTTACCGTTGCTGGTTTGGTGAGGTCAATTCGACACCATCAAACTCGAAAAGGTGACCCGATGGCCTTTATTGAGCTTGAGGATATCCAGACTATCTGTGAAGTGATTATTTTCCCTCGTGCCTACACATTGTTCAAAGAGTTATTGGTAGAGAATAAATTATTAGTTGTACGAGGCAAGGTTGATGCTAAAGGTAATAGCGCTAAGATTTTAGCTGACAATATTGCAACCGAATTGACGATTGTTGCTGGGGTTGCAGAATCCAACGTTGAGCCGGAGCCTGTTGAAAATAAGCTGCCAATGTTTGAGGGTAATGGTCACTCAGCCCCTTCAGAGGTGGTCACAAATGGAGTTGAGAATGGCTCAGGTTCGAAAAAGACAACAAATGGCCATCATGCTGAAGTAAAGCAAAGCCAGCCAGTTGACTTGCCTGTTGTAAAAAATCTACTTTCTACGCCTTCTCTATCAGCAACGCAAAAAAGAGAGCAAACTACTTCTCAAAAATTATCTGCAGGATTGCATATTACATTGCCTTGTACTGGGAATTTGGATCAAGACAAGCATCGATTGCGCCAGATGTATCATCTATTGACCCAGAATGGTGGGAAGCACAATTTTGCTATTCATATTCCTACTGCATCCCGTGTTGTACAAATCGATTTTCCTAACAGCTCTACCCACTTTACACCAGATTTGGAAAGAAAGTTAGTCACCCTATTTCAGGCTCAGGTTAGATGGGTTGAATAGAGGACTGTATCAAATTATTTTGATGAGGTTATAAAGAGAACTCCGAAAAAAGTACCATAAATTATCTTGACTCGCCCAAATCGCCGTGTTAAACTGACTCTACAAGGTAGCCAAAGGTAAATCAATATTATTATATCTATTCCAATTCTCCTACATCCTCAATTAAAACTTGCGATGGCTCTTTGGTTTTTTAACAAACTTGTATACTATTCAATCTTCATCTGTAACGAGAAATCTCTTTCCGGTAGTTAATATGATTCAATGGCTAAAGCGAGACTCTGAAGCAGCCCCAGAAGACGTAGTCGATGTTACTAAATTGTTGCAGCAGTATGGGCACAAATTAATAACAACACCACTCGAAATTGATCTAATTTTGGGAATGTTGTTGCAACAAATTGACGAGATTTTTTCTCCTTCCTCTCTGTGTGTATTCCTTCGAGATAAAAATCAAGGGGTTTATAGCATTCACCCTTTAGAAGAAGTTGCACAACAGCCTTCGGTTGCTGTGCAATTTGGATTTAATGATGATTTATCTCAATGGTTACACCAAACAAATCAATTCTTGTTGCCTAGGATAAATAATCCTGCAACGCAATCTAACATTTCTGAAGAGGAGTTAGCTCGTCTAAAAATGTTAGATGTTGAATTATGTGTGCCTCTTTCTGGCTCAGAATATTTACTAGGCTGGGTTGCTCTGGGGTGTAAAAATTCAAATACAGCTTATGAAGAAGATGATTTAGTTTTGTTGGCAACGCTTGCTAATCAAACTGCCATCGCCTTAGAAAATGCTCAATTACTTGAACAGGCAAATCGACGAGCTGCTGAACTTGAAGCCCTACAAACAATTTCTGCCCAAATTCAGACTGAAGCCCAACCTGATAAATTGCTTACGCTTGTTGTGGAACAGGCCACTAAATTGTTACAAGCGAAAGGTGGTCTTGTTTATTTAACTGGCCCTCGTCAAGATGACTTGCTTACTGTCGTGGTTAGTCATAATTTAGGTGATGAAGCATACTATGGAATTCAACTCAATGCTGGTGAAGATGTAGCAGGGCAAGTCCTTGCTACTGATCAACCCCTTCGTGTCGACAATTATCATAATTTCTCCGGTCGCTCCCCAATTTTTAAGGATGCCGAATTTGGCTCTGTTTTAGGGGTACCTTTACGCTGGGGTGGAAAACCCCAAGGCGTTCTACAGCTTGTTCACGATATTGATGGTGGAAAATTTGATGATCACGATATTTGGCTAATTGAATTTTTTGCTACTCAATCTGCGTTATCGATAGAAAAATCGCGACTGATTGAAAAAGCTCAAAAACGTGCTAGCCACTTAGCTACCCTTAGCGAAGTGAGTATGGCGATTAGCTCTACGCTGGATTTAGAAACCGCGCTACAACGGGTTATGGATCGGGCCGTCCAGATTTTACACGCTGAGGCTGGCTCTTTGTTGCTTGTCGACTCTACGGGTGAGAATCTGACATTTGAGGTGGTTTTAGGGCCAACTGGGTCGGAGTTGATGGGAATGAAAACCCCGGTTGGCAAAGGGATTGTCGGCTCTGTGGCTGAGTCTGGAAAGCCCTTAATTATCAATGATGTCGCCTCTGATCCACGTTGGAATGTTGCCTTTGATGAAGCAACAGACTTTCGCACCAAAGATATTATCTGTGTGCCAATGATTGCTTTTGAGCAGCAGGTTGTGGGGGTTATTGAGCTTATCAATAAACAAGATGGCTCGGTTTTTGATGATGCGGATAGCAGCTTGCTTGTTTCATTCGCCGCACAAGCCGCTATCGCTATTGAGAATGCGAAAATTTTTACACGGACTGATCAGGCCTTGGCCGAGCGAGTGCAAGAGCTTGAAGCCCTGCAAATGTTTGATCACGAGCTTCAATCTTCGTTGGTATTGAATAATGTTTTGGATATTACGCTCACCAATGTAATGGATGCGCTTGGGCTGTCAATGGGACTGATTGGCTTGGTCCGTGAGGATGAAGAAGGTCTTTTGCTGTTAGCTCAGCGGGGGATGCCAATGGAGATGGGACGATACAAAATTGACCCGTGGCCGTGGCAGCGAGGCGTCATTGGACGCGTAGCGCGTACGGGGGAAGTTGGGTGGAGTAATGATATCAGCCAAATGCCTGAATATATTCCAAAAAATCACCGGACACGCTCACTCCTTGTCGTGCCGATTATGCGTGATGAACGTGTTATTGGGGTGATTGACCTCGAAAGTACTGAGCCTGATTATTTTTCCAAAGATGATGTGAGCTTTGTTAAGTTGATGTCGAATCACGCGGCAATGGCTATTGAAAATGCTTATTTGTTTGATCAAGTACGTGTAGCCAATGATGCGAAAACTGAATTCATGAATGTAGCGGCTCACGAACTTAAAGTGCCCATGACGAGTATTAAAGGTTACGCCAAGTTGATGAAAATGGGCGCAGCTGGTGGTTTGACAGATAAGCAGACAGAATTTTTGGGCGTGATCGGCAATAATGTGGATCGAATGGCCCGTCTTGTCACAGATTTGCTTGATGTCAGTCGCATAGAGGCTGACCGCATTCGGCTTGAACTATCCCAATTCTTAATACAAGATGTTATTGATGAAGTTGTATCATCATTGCGTACTCAAATTGACAATAAAAACCTGAACTTAAGCATTGAGGTGGATAATACACTTCCTGAGTTACGAGCAGATCAAGGCCGTATCATTCAGATCGTCACAAATCTGTTGAGCAACGCCTACAAATATACGCCTGAGAATGGTGCTATTTGGGTTAGTGCAGAGTCGCATTCTGTAGAAGGTGAACCTGGTATTTCGGTGACAGTTGGGGATACAGGATACGGCATGTCCGAAGAGGATCAAGCGAAATTGTTTACAAACTTTTTCCGTTCGGCGGATGAAAATATTCGCAATGAGCCTGGGACAGGTTTGGGTTTGTCAATTACGAAAAAGATGATTGAAACTCATGGGGGTGAACTGACCTTTGAAAGTGAGCTGGGCAAAGGCACTGCTTTCACCTTTACACTTCCCCTCATTAGCCAGATACCTCCTGGGGTAGAGGTTGTCGAAAAGTAAACTAAATGTGAACCTATTTTATGATGATAGGGAAATATAGGGCAGCATTTTCCTCGTAAAATGCTGCTTTTTCATTGTGGAATATGCAACTTAAATCCTCACCTGGAGCGAGATCAATAATCACCCCAGGACCTTCCTCAAATTGTTGGATCGGTAAAAACTCATCAGCACATTCAACCCATAACAACCCCCAGAGGCGATTTGGAAATGATGTTTCGACAATTTTGTATTGCCCCGTCACAAGATCGTTTAAGGTGATTGTTTGGTTATCACCGAGTTGGAAATTTTTTGGATCACTTTCAAAGCCGATTTTTTGATCACCCACAAGTTCTGCGGCTTGATTACTGACAGTAATTGAGCCGAGGAGAGGTTGAATTGTTGTCTTCTCACTAAATGTATTGTCACTGTAATCTTCCTCTAAAATAGAGCTAGCAACGCTGACCTGATTGAAAATCTTCCCATTCCCACTTGATATAACATCAGTTGTTACAATTATTTGATGGTTTTCAGAAGCGCCCAGTGTTTCAATTTGACAGGAAATAACGCCCGCCGCTTCACTACAATTTGATCCGTTTGGAGTAACTGAGACAAAGGTGACTGCGGGTGGTAAAGTGTCTGTTACAAGAAGTTGGGTTGCAATTTCTGGGCCGCTGTTTGTTATATCGATAACATAAGTTAATTGCTCTCCGGCTGTAACTGGATCATCTAAATCTCTTTTCGTAATTATCAAATTGGTTTTCGTTTCCCAAGTCGCAAATGCTAGAGCAAATATTTCGTTAGAATCTTGAGTCCCATTGTTATTTAAGTCTGCCCAGGCGGTGATTGTATCATCACCGAGAACTGTGCCACTATAGCTAAATGATACTTGCCCATTCACATCAGATGTGCCACTGCCAGAAGTGTTGTTTGCACCGACTACTTTAAATCCTACGGTTTCAGCCGGGAGTGGATTACCATTTTCATCTGAAATTGTTGCGGTTACAGTGTGGATGGTATCTATTGGATTTCTAGCCATCTTGGGCGATAGATCAATTGCGGCAGTGTTTACCCCAGAAGTACAAGATTCAGGATTATCCCACTGAAAATTATCCAGAAAAACAGCCGAGTCTAAAATGGAGTCGCTTAAATCTGTGATGGATAGGATGAGAACAACATTGCCCGTAGGGCGGGTTTCTGGTAAACACCCTGTAGCCTTTAGTAAACCGGAGGTGCCGTCATAGGTAGTTCCAGTATCAGGATTGGGGTTATCAGGATCGAAACCGAAGGCAGAATTAACCGATATGTTGCGACCCGTTGGATCAATTGCAATGTTTTTAGAGGCAATAATTTTGCTTCCATCAACAGTCAATTCTGAGGTAAATGGTTCTGTCCATAACTCTGCAATAAATACATCATTAAATGAGGTATCAATATAGTCAGGAAATTCTTCGGAATAGAAGGCAAAATCAAAACTTAAACTTGTTGCATCAGTTGGGGGAGTCAATGTTAATGTTAGCTGAACTAAATCTTGCCCCGCATTATTATTGAGGCCATCCAGAGCAGTACTAATGTCATCTGTTGATCCACCACCACCTAAAACTTCACTATTGTTCGAGTCAGGATCGTCTGCGCTTTCTGCTCGACCTGACGACAAAATAGCAAAAGTATCCCCTTGTTGTGGGAAAAAGCTGAGAGAGGAATTACTAGTACCCGCCCCATTAGGATCACTGGTGCCAATCGTAGCTGCAACTAAATCTGTCGTCGCAATATCCATTGCTACAGCTAAGGCTGTAGCATCTGCGGGGGTAATTGTTTTTGTTTGACTTGTTGTTAGGTCAGAGGCTGGTTCTAAAGAGGTACTAAGCGCTGAGTCGTTGATGAATAAAGAGAGAACAACCAAAAATGTAATGATGATTAAAAATTTTCTCATGATAGCACTCGTCTAAAAGTTATAACCTAATCAAGATGAAGATTTTTAATCATTGAGGGAAAGTCTAGGTTAAGAGTTTGGCGGTTTAGTTTTAGAGAAATTTTAGTGGAATAAACCGCCGAACCTTGAGGTGTCACAGTTTCTTTTCTTTAACTTTAAACTGTAACACACTTAATAAAATTCTATTTATGCTTCTACAGCGTTAAAGCGATAGCCTCGACGACGGACAGTATGAATTAAACCTGGCTTTTTTGAAGTGGGCTCTAATTTTCGTCTTAGACGGAAAATATAGGGACGAATTACACTTTCTGCTTCCGCCTCATCAACATCATAGCCTAACCCCATACTAACGAGTTCGTGACAAGAGAGCGTCTTATTGGGATTGCACATTAGGGCAATTAAGACAGCAACCTCTCCTTTTGTTAACTCAACGACGCGCGCAGGATTTTCGTTCATAATTGTGATAAATCGCTTTCGCCGATCAAGTGTAATCGGAGGAACGTGTAAAATCCGCTCATCCGCAGGAAGATTGAGTTTGGTTGGTTTCTCGGGAAGTACGGTTGAACTTGAGGGCGTGTTGGTCACTTGCATAGTTAAGACTTGTGCTGCTGCCTTGACTAATCTTTGTTGCCGAACCCGTTCGGATTTTTTTCGCAGTGCATCTTCAACAGCTCTTAAAACCTCTCCTGTACTGGCGGGTTTTAATAAATAATTGACCACAATATCTGTTTTTGTAGCTGTAATAGCACTTTCAAGTGTAGCCTGCCCGGTTAGAATGATAACCAAGATGTCCGGATATTTTGCTTGTACAACTTCCAAGACATCTAATCCGGTCATAACTGGCATACGCATATCTAGGATCATTAAATCATAACGTTGATTCTGTAAATGATTTAGAGCCTCTTGACCTGATTGCGCCTCAGTTGCCTCGTATCCTTCTAGTTGTAAGATCCGAGTTAGCGCCGAGCGAATGTCAGCTTCATCATCAACAATAAGAATACGATGTATTTCCAGGTGATCATTTTGTAGTGATGAGTAGACACTGATATCTTGGGTCAAATCAATGTTGTTGTTATTAACACCTATCATAAGGCTCTCCCTAAAGCTATTACGTCCATTTAATTACAATTATACTACACCAAAGTTTGAATCGGGTTTGAATCCTGGACAAATCCTTAAGTTTTTAAGAAATAGTAGATTTTATTATAGCTGTGGTAGGCGAACGGTGAAGACAACACCGTGATTGTTAGTTAAATTTTCGACAGTTAATGATCCTCGATGTTGTTCTACTAAACTATGACTTACCCATAACCCCAAGCCGCTACCTTCTGATTTTGTGGTGAAAAATGGCTCGAAAATGTGCGGTAAAATGTGATTGGGAATAATTGGACCACTACTTGTAAAAGCAATCGTTATATACGGTTTTTCGAGATATGCGGATATATTAATTTGTCCATCTTTTTCAATCGCTTCAATCGCGTTGATAATTAAATTTAAAAAGATTTGGCTAATTTGATTTGAATTAGCCATAACTTCAGGCAGATCAGGTTGGACATCAATCATAACTTTAATGTTATGTTGGTCTAGCTGCGTTCTTGTTAGGGCCAAAACTTGTTTGATTTGTTCTTCCACTGAAATTTCTTCTTGCGGTACTGGACGAGGCCGAGCAAAGTTTAATACTTGTTGCGTGATTTCATTAACTCGTTCAATTTGACGTTGAAGCACCTGTAAATATTTTTCCGATTCGTCAGGGCTAATGGGGTAATTTAACATTAAATCCAAATTACTCTTCATTGCTTGTAGAGGATTATTTATCTCATGCGCTAAAGCAGCAGCTAGTTGGCCTAATGCAGCTAATCTTTCGGTGCGAATTAATTGGCGTTCTGCTTGTTTCTGCTCGGTTATATTTCTAACAATCGCAAGAACTTCATTTTTCCCGCTAGCAACTAGGCGAGCCTCAAAGTCCTCCATAGCAAATAAACCGGGTCGTTGATATTCAAATACCTTCACCCGCTGACTCTCTAAAGCCTGTTGAATATGTGTTGAGGCTTGATCTGAGAAATCTGGAGGTAACCAATATGTATGGTTTTGTGAATTTTGCGTCTGCCCATTACTTGTAGGAAGAGAAGGCTGATTTTCTTGATGAATTTTGTAGTCAAGTAAATTACCCTCATTGTTGAAATAAAATAACATATCAGGAATTGCATCAAGAATAACTTGATTACGGCTGGCAATTCTACGTAGCTCTTGTTCTGTTAATCGTTTATCAGCAAGCTCCTGTTGCGCACGGGCGAATAATCGGGCGTTTTCAATTGTAGTGGCAGCTTGATTTACCAACAGTTGGGTAAAGGCAACATCCTCAGTTGAAAATATCCGTTCAACCTGTGTATCAATAACTTCAACTAAACCTACAACTCGACCTTGGAACTCCATCGGCAGAACCAGTAGGGCCTTAATTCCTTGTTCTTGTAGGTGTTGCAAATCTACTTGTGCAAGGTCTTGTTGATTGAGGGTTAATGAGGCCGCTTGTCTTTGCGTTAAAACCCATTTGATGAGAGGAATATCAGTAAGCTGATAAGATGAATGAAGCGATCGAGTAGGATACCACTGCTCAGGACCGTGTTTGGCAACAACCTGAATTTTATTTGTGTTTCGGTCCCATTGAGAAATAACACACCCTTCAACATCCAGTAACTCAACGATTTCTTGGCTAAATGTACTCAAAATATGAGGTAAGTCCAAGCTCGCCGCAATTGTCGCTCCTGCATATTGTAACATTAAAAATTTTCGATTTAAGGTAAATGCAGCCTCTTCTGCTGACGCCCGCTTTGCAAGCGCTGACTGGGTCTCTTCATATAGCCGTACATTTTCTAACGCTACAGCAGCTGCATTTGCTAAAGGAACAAGGTGATCTACATCTTTTTGAGAAAATTTGGTTGGGATATGACTATCTAAACGTAATAGACCTAAAACATTCTTGTGAAGACACAATGGAACTGCAATAAAGGATCGAATCCAGGCGGACTTATCCATAATAACCCAGCTATCATTTTGATGGGTATCCGGCACAATCATTGGCTGTTGGGTCTCTATAACCTGAGCATCCAATGGAAACTGAGCAAGTGGTTGCTCCAAAGTTGTCAGTAAGTCGGCATCGCCAAAATCTTCCCACCCCTGCCATCGAACAATATGTAACGTATCCTCTTTTAACAGCATAATATTGGCAGTGCTGTATGAGATGATTCGTTGTAATTGTTTAAGGATTTCATCCAATACGGACTCGAGATCGGTCTTTGAGGTAAGAGCTAAAACCACTTCGCCTAAAGTTTCTGCTAATAGCCTTTGCTCACGTTCTGCCTCAAATAACTGTTGCTGCTTCCGTTCGCTTCTTTTTTGCTCAGTTATGTCTCGGATAACCACCATACCAGCAAAGATAACATCCTGTTCATCTTCAACAGGTAAGGTCTGGACGATGTAGTTGTGCTGACTATATTCGATCTCAAAAGAATTTTCATTGCCAGCTAAAGCCGTTTTACAGGAAGGAATGAGAAGATCGGTGATCTTATCAGGCAGGATTTCACCTAGCTTACGACCTTCCAAGGCTTGGTGTGTTAAACCATATTGAGCAAGGATCTCTCCTTCTGCAATAAGATAACGAAATTCTTGATCAAAGAGGAGGATAGCAGTGTTCGGCAAGTTTTGAACAAGTAAATGATATAATTGTTTGCTGTATTGCAATGCATCTTCGGTACGTTTTCGTTCAGTAGCAAAGGCAACATTGCCAGCAATTGTTTGGGTTAACCAAAGCTCATCTTCGCTAAATGGATGGCGTTCTTTATAAGCAATAAGTAAATGGCCAAACAACCTGTGTTGAGATGCCAGCGGAAAAATGCCAATCGCTAGAAAATTTTCGTCAAGCAGCAGGTCACGTAATATTGGGGCAACTGGGGCAATTCGAATGTTGGGAATAAATAGAGGGGGTGGCGCTTGCTCAGTAGCAGACCAAGGTAAACAGGCTCGCGCTGCTTCTCGAAAGGTTTCAGATAAGCCGCGTGACACGACAAAACTGGCTTGCCCACTGGGTTCAAACAGCGAAATCCCAACCCCATCCGCTCGCAAGGTAATCCGAACGGCATTCAATGCATTTTCATAGATTTCTATAGGGGTACGGGCTTGACTAATCATATCGCCCAAAAAATATATAGCTTGGAGCTGCTTGAGGTGCTCAGATTTTGGACGATGTTTTGGAGGAAGATGCTCTGCGTGCAAGGTTTCAACCTCTGCTCGAAGCGCTTCCAATTCTTCTATAAGTTGTGTTTTGGTCTTTTCGGAGTCGTTCATCGTTGAGTATTTGAACTATGTTAAGTTGGAATGGATTGATCAAGTGTATGTCTATCTCTATATTGACACAAAACATCAGGAAGTTAATTAGGATTTTTGTACTTGTCTGGAATGAGAAAAAACGGGTGTTTTTGGTTTAACCAAAAACACCCGTTTTTTATGTTGCATTGGGGTTGAATGAGGCTAAAATTAGGGTTTTATAACCAGAGGTAAGTATATACTATTATTCGTTGTTCGGGCCGACTCGATAGTAACTACATTTGAGACGGAGTCGCTATTTGCAGACGTTGCTGAATTTGTTACGGTTAGACGAACAGTGTAGTCCCCTACTGTTGTGTAGATATGAATTGGATCCTTCTCACTACTTGTTGAGCCATCTCCGAAATTCCAGGAATACACTAAATTCTCAGGCGCATCACCGCCATCTTGACTGGTATTAATGAAGACTGTGGTTTCACCCAATTTTATTGGGGAATTACTTGTAAAACTTGCGATAGGAGAGCCAATTTCTGCTCCAGCCTCCTGAATTTCAACCGGAAGGCTTGCACTGTCACTTCCTGCGCCGTTAGTTATAGTGAGACTTGTATTGTAAGTTCCTTGGGCAGCATAAGTGTGGCTAATGGTGGACCCACCAGTTACAATCGTGCCATCTCCAAAATTCCATTCGTAAGTTAAATTGGAACCTGCTGACAGACTATAGAATGTTGTTGTTTGCCCTACTTGATCTGGGGCAGATGTGTAGTAACTAGCGACGGGTGGAACGTCCGTAGTTAGGACAGATGCATCAACCTGAATTTCTTTCTCCCCACCTGTTGCATCGGTTAACTGAGCGAGGTTGGATAGAATGTCATCGTTACTCAAGCTACCATCATTGGCCACCGTGGCCGTGATTGTAATTTGGTAGGTTCCTTTGGCTACCGTGCCTAAGTTCCAGGTTAATTTTTGCCCATCAATGGCAGACGGGGCGACAGAGGCCGATTGGAATGTCACGTGATCTGGTAAAGTATTAACCAAGGTCAAATCTCGAGCTTGATCTGCCCCAGAGATATTGTAGGTTAAGGTATATGTGACATCAGTTCCTGTGACAGCAGTCGCATCCGATATTTGTCCGCCTAGGGTTAGGGTTGGTGGCATACTCAACTTAACCGCTGGATCACCAAAGAAGGTAAATACTTCAAATAAATTGAGCGGGAAACGACCATCATTTATATAGAATGAAATCCGGGCAGTCGTCGCTGCTGAAGCCAAGATAATATCACCATCGGTAAATAAGGCTTCGTGGATATCTTCGTTAATTTCAGTATTTACACTGGGGAATGAATAGGCGGCTGGTGCCCAGCTAGCAATACCACCTTCATTAGGCACAAGTAAAAATTCTTCAGCTAATACCCGCTCTTTCGCCGCATAAGCAAAGTAGCCATTTGAACAGTTCGCCACAGTCATAAATGGTAATTTGTTACCATTATCCAAGTCATCAATATAATGCTGCTGAAAGATATTGCCGTGATTTTTCCACGAACTCCAGCCAACCTGACTCCCATGACCAGAATAGGCTAACAATAGAGCACCTTGGCCCACGACGTCCTGAACATTGGTACCACCAGAGTAAAGTTTTGTTGGGGTAACACTACTTGGTAGCAGATCAGCCACATAATCCATATCTTCACCAAATCCTGGATCCGCGTCATCTGCAACAAGAACGGCCTTACGAGTCCAATCGCCCGAGGCAGGTGATTGTTCGTAGGCTTGTACTTTATCGATAACTGTTTGCACATCTGCCGATTTACGGGCAGGAATACGACCAATAATCAAGTCAGGGTAAATGTCATCACCGTGAATCTTGGCGTACCAAGAATCAATAGGGGCTGGACCAAATACAAGTAAGGTCTCATAATGAGACGGGATAAAGTCAGTAGATACACTTGGATCATATCCAGTAATGAGATTTGAGTTATTAGGATCTGTTTCCAGGGCAGTTGCATCGCCATCGCCAATCAACACAACATACACGGGCTTTGTAGACCAATTTGCATAGGCGTCAACTAGGTAATCCCGAATCGCCTCTGCACTCTTAGTGCCGCTATTGTATTCGTCATAAATATCGGTACTTTTAACGATAGCAACATCTTCACCCTGCCCAGCCCGGTAAGTGGCTAGGTCGAGAGATTTATTATAGAAGTTGGGGTGGGAAATGATAATGTAGGTAGCATTGGTGGCACCGATACCTTCAACCACAGAGCCGCTGAGTGAAATACCTGAAGAAGCGGGAGCGGTTTGTGACTGAGGCAAATCGTCGTAATTGACAACGAACTGTCTAAACATTTTTTGGAATGTAGGAGGAGTTGGTGCCGGTGCACTGTTAATTATTATGCCGCTTTGGGGGAAGTTAATGAGAACGCGCATTCGTTGTATAACGGTTAATTCTTGACGAACAGGATTGTATTGAAAGGGGGCCAGTCGCAGATTAAATAGTCCCTGATCGCGCATTAAGCCAAACTCTGCTGCCTCAAACAAAGGGCCTGGCAAGACCGTGTCAGTGTTATAAGTGGCTTCATCAATGGCAAAAACATCAACGATGTCAGGTGCATCAGCCGAGCCACCGACAATGAAGTCCGGATTCGGATAAATGTTGTAGCCTGAATAAAGCTGGCTTTCAGACTCCAAAACCGTGATTTCTGGCTCACCGTAAGTAGGCAATCCGATTTGAACGTGATAACGGGGTAATTCGGGTTGCCCAACCTCGCCCCAAGCACTCCAATCTTCGCCAACGTTAAGGCGCTGATAGGTCACTCCATCTTGTTGAATGACCTCAGTGTCGAAGGCGGGAACAGTCAGCTCCAGTAAAAGATGATTTGCGTCTGACTCTAATATTTCGAAAGACCAGCCAGTCTCACCCTGAGGCTCATCCTGGGCCTGACTAGGCGCAGCAACATAACCGAATGCTAAAATTAGCATTCCAAATAACAATATCAATCGTTTTAACATTTTTTACTCCCAATAAAAAAGAAGGTGGTCAATGGTCAGTTATTTGATATTGTATCAGACTTGGGTTTGAATCGAGTTTGAATTGTTAATGAATTTGCGATTCACTAATATATTTTAAGATTTCGAGCATGATTGCTGATTACCAGACAGTTCTCGATAACCCCCCATCCACGACCAGTGTAGCCCCACTAATGTATGAGGCAGCATCAGAGAGCAGAAATGCCCCGGCTGACCCAAATTCTTCAATTTTACCATAACGCCCCATTGGAATAGCCGCTTCACTCTCTTGCTGTATCTGCTCAGGCGTAGTGCCAAAACGTTTGGCTCGATGTTGATTTAAACTGGTGATGCGGTCAGTATGGATAGTGCCGGGGACCAGGTTGTTGATCCGAATACCTTCTCCAGACAAATCTTTAGACAATGATTTGACTAAGCTAACCACACCTGAGCGCATCACATTTGAAAGTAAAATCGTATCAATGGGTTCTTTAATGGAAAGAGAGGTTACGGTTAGAATTGACCCACGCTTCTGCTGACGCATTGTCGGCAATACTGACCGAATCATACGGACGGCGCTCATCAAGGTTAACTCAAAGGCATTATACCAATCTGCTTCTTCAAAATCATCAAACCGGCCAGCGGGTGGTCCACCTGCGTTGACAACTAAACCGTCAATACGGCCATATGTCTCGAAAACTGCATCAGCCCACTGTTGAATCGATGCACCATCACGGGCGTCAACTGTGGCTTTGTGTACTGTGCCCCCGACTGACTGTAGTTTTTCGGCCGCTTGGTCAATGTTAGCTTGATTACGGCTGGCAATTGAGACAATGGCGCTGTCTTTGGCGCAAGCTTCGGCAATACCAAATCCAAGCCCTTTGCTCCCAGCCGCCACCATAATTACTTTGTCTTTAAGTTGTAAATCCATTGTACACCTCTCTTATTGTAAAAGTTTAAGTCGATCAAAGAAGAAACTGCGAACTTGTGGCTATTTTACATCAATTGAAGATTTGGGATAATTGAGAGGTATTTTGAGTGGAACGAAAAAAGGACGTACCAAAGAATGATACGTCCTGCTTGTGATAGGGATTACTTTTTTGATTAGGCGGCAACAGCTACGTTCTTAAACCGAGGGGCGGTTGAGTGAGTTGTCGCTTTTTCAAAGCGATATCCGACACCGTGCTCAGTTAGGATGTATTTAGGTGATTTCGGATTTCGTTCTAATTTCTTGCGAAGATGCCAGATGTAAACGTGGACGTAATCCGTGTTCTTGCTATACTCCCCACCCCAAACATTTTCTAAAATTTGGCGGAAGGTTAAGACTTGTCCAGCATTTTTGAAGAGATAAACCAAAAGTCGGTATTCAGTAGCTGTCAACTTGACAAGCTTACCATCCACCAACATCCGACGCTGGCTGAGATCCAAAGTGAGATAATCATCGCTGTAGGTTGTGGGAGCCTCTTCTTGGGTGATTAGCTTACCTCGGCGTAAAGCAGCTTCGACACGGGCCTGTAGAACGTTGGCGTTAAACGGTTTGGTGACATAGTCATCCGCCCCTTCCTTAAAGCCACGTACTTCATCGCTTTCACGGCCCATCGCGGTGAGCATAATAATCGGTACATTTGAAGATTGACGAATTTGCCGGCACACTTCCCAGCCGGTCATTTTTGGCATCATGAGGTCAAGGATAACGAGATCTGGTTGATGCTCATAGAATTGATCTAATCCTTCTGCCCCATCATTGGCCATTACAATTTCATTTCCTGTGCCAGTGACGACATGTCCCACAAGCTGACGCATAACCACGTCGTCATCAACAATTAATACTTTTTTTCCTGCCATGTTATTACACCTTTCGTGTGTTGTTTTTGATGGGAACATCAATCTGATTACGATTGTAGCATAGTTCAGTTTGATTCTGGTTTGAATCTTGATTTCTATAGAAAATTAAGACTCTTAAGTGTAATAAATCTGACATATATGGATATTAATCAGGGTTTTTGGCTAAAAACACCTTTAAACTTTGCTTATGGTCTATGAGGTAAAGCAGATGAATTCAATGACGAAAGCCTATTTTGCCGGGTTATTACAGATGTGGTTGTTGCAACAGTTGTTTGTTTTATATTGTTATAAGGTTCCCCCATAAGCTCGTGCCATTCAAGCACGCCACCATACGTTGTTGTGAGATTAGCCGAGTCTACTTGGGCATAAATTTTGTCATTGATCTGCAAATCAGTGACAAATCGACTTAAATCAGCCCGATAGGTGGCATCACCAATAGTGAGTGTAATCGTTTCTCCCACTAAAATTGGTAAATTTGTGACGCCCCATACCAACCCTTCATCCCCGACCTTTTCCCAAGTTTGATTGACCTGAGTAGGTGCAACATCAGGATTGAGATAAACGTCAACCCAAAAGGCATCGACAACAGGGGTCGTTCCCTGATTTTTTAAGACAATCGTGATGTTGTCTCTGTACGTGATTAGTTGTTCAATAATTAAGTCGGGGGCTGTTGTCCCAACCTGTTTGAAAACTGTTGGCAAATAGATGATTTTTTCATTGGCCTCAATTGTGGTAGTCACGACTATTCGATTTTGACTGCTTGAATGATGATACTGAGCGACATTGCTTAAAGTGTCTTCATACCCTCCCATATGTTGAGTAACATAAGTGAATTCTAATTGAGAATTGGCTGACAGATGCCCTTGCCAGGTGAGCATACCCGCAGTATGCTTGCTCTCGATGGGAGCGGTGAGCCAACTCACAAAACTACTACTAATAGACAACGTATCTGTTAAGCTTACATCCTGAGCTGGGGCTAACCCACTGTTACTTAAGACAACCGAATAAGTTATCATTCCGTTGTAGGTCACGTTCTGCTTCGGGAATACAGATTTTGTGATCGCTAATTTTGGTCCTAATGTTAAACCCACCAATAGGGGGTCATGATCTGATGAGCGATAGACATCAGGATTGTAAAGCGTTTCCAATTGAGCGATTGTCTTATTATTTTCATTGTAATCCAAAAGAATTGGTTCATCAGCGTTGATTGCCCAAACCCTTGCATCAGTAATTTGAACCTGAAGATCACTCGTAGCTAAGACATAATCCAACGTGCCCCATTGTCCTTGAAAGCCGAAACTCGATGTATGTAAATCGTTGAACCGTGCCACTTGATTTGCATAGTCACCTTCTTCCAGAACTCGAATTGGATCCTCTTGAGCGTAGGCATTAAAATCACCGATGAGCAAAATATCTGTATCTTTACTGCCTGTCGGATCAGTCGCTAACCAAGTGACTAAATCTTCCGCAGCTTTAGTTCGTGTGCCGTTTGATAGCCCCTGCCCATCACCACTGTCTGCATCATCTGTTTCTCCTGCACTTGTTGCCTTTGATTTGAAATGATTGACCACAATCGTAAAGGTCTCGTTGGTCGTGATTTCTCGAAAAGTCTGGGCTAATGGAGGACGGTTATAGCTTAAAAAGGCTTCATCCCGTTTTGTTACCGGTTGCCCAACGGGGTCGATGATAGAAGGTCGGTATATTAACCCAACCTTGATGGCATCTGTCCCCAAGCTATTAATTGTACCCGTTTCCTCATCACTATTGATAAATCGATAAACATCGACGCCAAGCTGCTCATTCAATCCATTGACTAAATCCTGTATCGCACTATCGGCTCCATAACCATCATTTTCCAGTTCGACCAACCCTACAATATCCGCGTCAATTTTGATTAACACTTCGATAAGCTTCGCTCGTTGCCGATTGAACTCACTGCTCGATTCTGCACCCCGACAAGGAATACTCGCTCCACCAATACCTCCCTGACAATTTGTGAAGCTATTGAAATAGTTATTTAAATTGAAGGTAGCTACTGTGAGACGACCATTGATAGCTGGTGGAGGAGGGCGTAAATTGGTAGGTGTAAATGTTGGGGGGCTAGTCGGTTGCAGATGGTAATGCGTGGCACGTTGATCAATAATCCCGACCAATCCTGAAACTTGATCTCCTGCTCGTATGGGCGTGGTAGCACTCAATCCATAAGGGGGAAAGGGAATAGGATCGGGGTAGGTTTGATTGTTACCATCATCAAGAATGATTAAGTGACGATCATTTTCTTGTTGAAAATTGATGGCATCTAGCCCAGGCGTGACAATTTGAGTGGGCTGTATTAAACGTCCACCATAAGCCAAGCTAAGCCGCCCAAACGTCCCCAACTCAAAGTGATTGGTGACGGCCAAAGTCTGAGGTAGTGACACGAGCATTCCCTCATAAGCCTCCCAATCATCGGCTGTTGCCATCGGAAGATGAATGATTTTGGCAGTGGCCACTTCTCCGTCGCTACAAACGATAACCCGACTGATGTTGGCCAATTCAGTGCGGAATATGCCACTGCCCGAAAAAGTTTCTTCCTCTTGAATTCTGCCTGTCGTACGAATCACCTGTCCTTCATTTACTTCCACGCCAAAGCCATTATCAAAGACAAAGATGCCCTCGGCTGTTTTAGCATCGCTATCGACATCACTATCTTCCTCTTGCAAAAAGAAGCCGCTCAAGCCACGCGTTGTATTTTGAAATTCGCCTACCACAACCCCTTCAATCGTTTGAATTGAACCAACCATCGGACTGGTTAAGCCACTCCCTTGAATATCGTGAATTTTCTTGGCAGGATCATCACAGACTGCTGAAAATCCGCTAACTGTGACCGTTACCCCATCTTCATCATCTTCAGCAGGAGCACCACTCAGATTTCCTGGATTCGAGTCCGTATCATTTTCATTGACCTCCAACACCTGAGCACGAAAATTAAAATCACTGCCATTTGTGTTTACCCGCACTGAGGCTGAAATAGTGCAACTCGTTTTATCCCCGATATTCAGGGTGCCTACTGACCACGTCATCACTCTACCCACCAGCGAGGCCCCACAGCTATTGCTAATATTTTCGATTTCTATGGTTGGATCAGGCAATCGTCCCTGAACAACAATTCCGGTAGCATCACTGTTGCTACTTGCATTGTTTTCGAGGGTGACGGTGTAATTGATTTGATCCCGCTCGCTTGGGGCACTGTCGTCAACTTTGACTGTCAGTGATAAGTCGGCATTTTCAATGATGGTGGTAAATGAAAAACTGTGATCGGACGACAATTGATCGGGTGCGCCATCCTGATCAACGACCTCATTGCGCTCAATGGTCAGCGTACAAGTTTCCCCTTTGGCAAAATCGTTCGTTGGGTTGAGCGTGAAGTTGGTCGGTCCACCTGATACAGTGATATTTCCTAGACTGGGGCGGCGTACCCCGCTAATGGGGCAATTCAAGCGAAACCAATCATTGCTGACCACGACCGATTCGCTAAATCGAACTTTCGGACTGACCGTCACTGCGATACCTGTGGCCCCATCCGATGGGGTTGTGCTAGTGACTTCAGGCGGATCATCGGGAGTGGCTGAAATCGAAATATCATCGATACCGATGAACGCATCTGATCCGCTCGCATTGGTCGTCATAATTCGCACCTGTACCCGGCTTTGCCCCTCGACTTCATCGGGCAGGACGACATTGATTGATCGGGTCCCGCCATTATTTGCATTTCCCACGTAAGCACTTGGCACGTTGATGAAATTCCCGCTGGTGCCCACCCGATAATGGAGGGCCACCTGTTGTGTCGCCGTGGACAGTGTGTCAATATCACGAAGCACATATCTGACTCGCACATTAAGTACGTTTGTGGTGTTCAAATGAAGCAATAAATAAGGCGCGTCTGCGGTAGCTGACCCCTGAAACGCCACAACAGGATCACTTATCTCAAATTCTGCGACACCGCCAGTGGAAAGACCAGTGGCGGTTTGATTAGCAATCACATCGACAGGTGTACCCCCACCACCTAAAACAGTTTGCGGGTCAACATCGTCAACGCCAGTCAAGCCATCGCCACGATAACCTACAATACTTGGCACGCTCGACCAATTATCGTTGATTGAAATAAGGCTAGTATTTGACCAATTTTGGGTCAATGGTCCGCCCGCTAAATTGTGATAACTACTGTTTTGGTGGGGAATACGACTTCGGCTGGTCTTAGATTTTGCCAATGATGTTGGTGAAACTAAATTGGACAGAAGAATGAAACCCAACAATAATATAAAAATAACTTTGGTCTGAACAGAAATAACTCGCATACCCTCTCCTCCCTGACACTAAAGTGTAATTGATGTGAGGGCGATTTATGCAGCTAATGTGATATACGAAGTTTTTTGTTCGTAAGCTCAACAATGTTCTATCTTTTTGGCTCGCTTTTTATTATCATCTTTTTCCTAATGCTTCTCTTTTTTCGACCTGACCTCAGACGGCAGGGCTTAATTCCCGCATTCCTCTTTATCCCCTACGGCCCTATCTCTGAGCTACTCTACTTTCGTGATTATTGGCTGCCCGAACCCATTCTGCCTCAATTTATGCTTTTTGGTCAGTCATTTCTTACGGAAGATTTACTCTTTGCTTTTGGGACTGTGGGCTTTATGAGCATAGCCTATGACATCGCGCTGCGTCGTAGACCACGCGAAGGATTATTTCCGCGTTATATTGGGAGTGCGGTTGTCTTATCGCTACTTGCAATGGGGATTTTTATTCTTGGCTCGCTCTACACACCGCTCAATTCGATTTTGGTTGGTGCACTCGTAGCCATCATTTTTGCCATACCGATGCTCATTCTCCGGCCAGACCTTTTCCGCGTCGCCCTCGGTAGTAGCCTGCTTCTTGGTTTCTCTACGATCTGTTTTTACGCCGGCATTCTCTCCATTCCTGGTGGCATCGATTATCTCATCGACGTCTGGAAACTCCCCCTCGCCACCTCAGCCTTCTACCTCGGCACCATCCCCATCCCCCTCACCGAGGTGATGTGGGCCTTTACCACCGCATTTTACTACAGCATTGTCTACAAATTTGCGATGGGCAGCGGGTATGAACCTGTGTCGTGATTGGTATTGTATTTCGATCCAGCCTGTTTCTAACAGGCTTTCTCTCTAACCGTAGATTTATTAAGGTTAAGTATTTGATTCGGTAATATATTGATAACAATCGCTCTACCCCTCTAGGCCCTTGTAAAGAGGAGAACTCGAAACTTCCCTCCTTGCAGGGGGGATTGAGGGGGTAGAGTAGTCGATACTCATACTGTTTGCATTACCGATTTATTTCTTTAATCCTCATCAATCTACACCAACCCCTCAACCACCCGCCGCATCCGCGCTAGCCCCTCCGCGACCTTCTCTTCAGCCGTGCCATAGGAGATGCGGAGATAGGGCGTGCCGTGCTCGCCGAAATCCTCACCGGGCAAGATAGCCACGCCTGCCTCAAGTAGTTGTTTGACAAAGTGGCGGGTGCTGGGCACATCGAGGCCGGAAATATCAGGCATCGCGTAAAACGCTCCCGCCGGATTGCTGCACGTCACCCCCGGCATCTCATTCAAAGCCTGCACCACCACATCCCGTCGTTTTTTATAAGCTGCGGACATCTCTAAAATGCAATCTTGCGAGCCACGCAGGGCTGCCACACCTGCATCTTGGACAAAAAGTGGGGTACAGGTGACATTGTTGATGATGATGTTGTTGATGGCAGTTAGCATCGGTTTGGGGTAATGACCGTAGCCCAAACGCCAGCCCGTCATCGAGTAGGATTTTGAGAAGCCATCTAACACCACCGTTCGTTCAGCCATTCCCGGGATGGCAGCGATACTGGGTGGCGGGGCATCGTCATAATAAAGTTGAGAGTAGATTTCATCTGAAAGCACCCACAAATTGTGCTGAAGGGCCAATTCGGCAATGGCCTCGAGGGTCGGTTGGTCGATGACGCCGCCGGTGGGATTGCTGGGGGAGTTTAGAATTATGAGCTTGGTTCGGTCGGTAATCAGGCTCTTCAATTCGTCAACCTCAATCCGAAAATCTGTCGCTGCACGCAATGGCAATGAAATCGGGGTTGCTCCCGCAAACTGAGTCACCGCCGCATAGGTGGGGAAGCCAGGATCAGGCAGAATCACCTCATCTCCCGGCTCAACGAGGGCCGTGATGGTGTGAAAAATGACAGGCTTCCCACCTGGCGCAATCATCACCTGCTCCGGTGAGGCAAAGGATAAGCCCCGTGTTTCCTTTAAGTAGTCAGCGACAGCCTCTCGCATTTCGGGTGTGCCAGGGGCGGACCCGTAGGTGGTGCGTCCGGCTTTGAGCGAGGCGATGCCTGCTTCGACGATGTGGGCTGGCGTTGGAAAATCGGGCTGACCAATTTCTAAGTGGATCATATCCACCCCCTGGGCCTCCAGGGCGAGCGCCTGTCGCAGGGTATCAACTGCCCCTTCCCCCGGAATGGTTGCCGCTCGATGAGCAATGGGTCTAGGTGTTAGAACCGACATTGTTGTCTCCTTGATGATTAATCTATAGGAGACTATTTTAGGCGAGGTAAGGTTAAAACAAAAGTTGCTCCATCCCCAAGGACACTCTCAACAGTTAGGCTACCCTGTTGGGCTTCGGTCAACTCTTTGGCTATGGCCAAGCCCAGCCCTGTACTGGTGCCGCTTCGAGCGGTGTCGCCTTGGTAGAAGCGATCAAAGATGTGGGGAATTAAAGCGGGAGCAATGCCAGGGCCAGTATCTTGTACGGATAGGACGATGTGATCCTTTGTTTGGTTAGCCCTAACACGAATTTTCGTTTCACTCGGCGTATGTTTCAAGGCATTATCGAGCAAAATTAAGACAATTTGTTTCAATGCATCTTGATCACCCAACACAGACAATTCCGCTGGCGTTTGGCAGACCAAATCACGCTCAGGGGCAATCTTTTTGATTTGTTGACAGGTGTCCTCAACAATTGTTTTGAAGTCGACCCCAGTTTGATTAAGCTTACGTTTGGAGTCTACTCGAGCCAATGCCAGCAGATCATTGACCAAGCGCATCAATCGTTCCGACTCTTCGGCCATATCATCGAGGACATCTGTTTTGTCTTCCGGGGTAATGGTGGGGTGACGTTGCAGCAACTCAATGTTGCCGCGTATGGTGGTCAAAGGGGTGCGTAATTCGTGTGAGGCATCTGCTACAAACCGTTTTTGGGTTTGCAACGATTGTTCAACCTGCAAATACGAGGCTTGAAGCTCGGTCAGCATACTGTTGAAAGTTGTAGCCAGTTGACCGATCTCATCATTGGGACCGACATAATCGACCCGTTTGGTGAAATCACGCTCAGTGCCGATGGTTTGGGCCGTTTGGCGAATGCGATTAATCGGGCGCAGGGTAAATCCAGCTAGAAACCAGCCTGCCCCAAAAGCCACAAATAATGCAACAGCACTCCCGACGATCAAGACATTTCGCAAGGTCGTCAAATATTGATCGCGATCAAACAACGAGCCAGCCACTTGTACAATACGAATTTCGCCATCATTAATTCTAACCGGTCGGCTATGGACAAGATACCGTTCACCTTCGACTTCATACAACTCAACCCAGGTGTCGCCATCCTGCAATTGGAGTAACCCGTCTCTACTCAAGGGCAAGATATCTTCACCAAGATTGACGTCACGTTCAATAATTTCGCCGTCTAAATCACGGACTTGCGTATAGACAACAGGCCCTGGTGGCCGAAATCGACGGGGCGGATTACGGCCATCATCATTTCGACCTTGATTGTTCCGATTCTGCTCTAATTCGGACACAATCCGCGAAGCCAACCGAGTTTGGAGGACATCCATCGTCAAACGGACTTGGCTGAAATACAAAACCGAACTGAAGCAGATCAACGTTAATCCAAGAATGAGGCTGTAAATTAGGGTAAGGCGTAATCGAATTGACATCTTTTGGTAATCGGTAAATAGTAAATGGTAATTTATTGAACATCGATGAATGCCAATTACCAATGACTATTTACAGTGTTTAATCCTCTCGTAACACATACCCGACCCCGCGTACGGTCTGAATTAAGCGGGGTTCTCCATTGGCCTCAGTCTTCTTCCGCAGATAACCGATGTATACTTCCAGCACATTATCATCACCACCAAAATCATAACCCCACACCTCTTCCAGAATTTGGTCACGGGTGAGCACTTGGCGAGGGTGACGAAGCATATAATGAAACAACTCAAACTCTTTGGGCGTTAAATCAAATTGGCGATCACCCCGGCGGGTTTCGCGCGTTTTGACATCAAGATACAGGCCAGCATAAGACAGGGGCTTATCTTTGCTCGTTTTATCAAGCCGCCGCAGCAATGAGCGAATTCGGGCCAATAGCTCCTGCGTGGCAAATGGCTTGACCAAGTAATCATCGGCCCCGTGATCCAACCCCTCGACCCGATCTTCAATCATATCGCGGGCGGTTAGCATCAATACCGGAATTTCATCCTCAGCCGCCCGTAGTCGATTGACCACTTCCAAGCCATCAACCTTGGGCATCATCCAATCGAGAATAATCAAATCAGGCGTTTCGGTTTGAACGCGCTGCAACGCCTCTTTACCATCCGTGGCGGTAATTACCTTGAAGCCTTCATAAATCAAGGTGCGCTGCACCATTTTTAGCAATTTCGGGTCGTCATCAACGACCAATATCTGTGTCATCATTAGCCTCGGTGAGGTGAAATTTACGTTATTTTCTCATTTTACGGGGCACACCTGAGAAAACCCTAAGAATGAAGTGATTTACGATTTACGATTTCGCCTGCTGACAACAAGACCTGACAGTCTTTCGATTATCAGTATTGAGAAATTCAGTCAAATCAAAGTTTATTTGAATACCTGTTAGATTTATTGGAGGTAACAAAATCTAAAATACCCACTAACCGCTAAAACTAATATCCCTTAGCAAAATCAATCTGATATTTAAGGGGCTGTCCTGCTAATAGCTTCCCATAATTTTCAACAAAAATTGGAGCAGTATCGATCGGGAGGCTGATGGCAGCCGTGTGGTAGGTGATTTGAAGATTGGGTGTGTCCCAGAAAGGATGCTCAGCGGGTAACGGCTCTTCGCGAAAGACATCTAGCACCGCCCCGGCCAGCTGATCGGTTTCCAAGGCAGTGATCAGTGCCTCATCCTCAATTGCCGTACCCCGTCCAACATTAAACAGAAGGGCGTGATTGGGTAAAGCCTGTAACACCATCTCATTGATCACATTCTGATTGTCGGGAGTATTGGGCAACACACAAACGAGATAATCGAGATCGGCGATAAATTCAAGCAAGTGGGGGGAATGAAAATATTGATCGATGAATTTACAGTCAGTACTTCTGCGGGTGTAACCCTTGGTCTTCATCCTAAAATATTTGGCGGTTTGGGCCAGGTGCGCCCCAATTGCGCCGACCCCCATAATACCCATCATCTGGCCCCTGAGCGTGGTCGGGGTTGTAGCCTCCCATTTATGCTCCTGCTGGGCGCGGCGACGTTCGTCAATGCCTTGCGTGTGGGCCAAGATATAGCCAAATACATATTCTGAGATTAACGGCCCGAACAGAGGGCGGGCGTTGGTTAAGACGTAATCGCGACGCATTGTTGGCTTCAACAACGGCTCAACCCCAGCCCAGGTCGATTGCACCCACGCGACTTGGGGCAAGTCTGATATAACGTGCTGGATCAGGCTCGGTTCGCCAAAAACGAGGTTACACTCCTGCCCTTTTTCTTTGCCTTCAGTGATATCGCTAGTTGCAATAATCTCTAAGTCTGACAAGCGCTTTTCCTGAATAAATTGATGATAAAAGCTTGCGTCTTCTGAAAGAATTAACAATTTGTTCATGGTTTAGTGTTTATAGTGTTTGTAGAATTCTTAGAGTTTTTTACTCTATAAACGCTAAGAACTCCAAAAACTCTATTAACCCTATGCCTCCTCAAATGTGGACATCACAGCTTGGATAACCTGATCGTGAACATCAGGATGGAATACACTAGGCACCAGTTCGTTATTTGCAGCCAAATTGGAAATGGCCTCGGCTGCAGCAATTTTCATTGCGCTTGTGATGGCTGGCTGTTTTCCTAAAAGGGCGGCTTTGAATAGGCCTGGAAAGGCCAGGGCGTTGTTGACGCTTTTGCCATCAGCAGCAAAGGCAGCCCCAGCCGCCAATGCCTCCTCGGGGAAAATTTCGGGCACCGGGTTGGACAGCGCCAAGATGATTTGGTTGGGCTGGACCATCTCTGGTTTGATCAACCCGACTACACCTGTAGTCGCAATCACCACATCGGCCCCAGCAACGGCCTCATTCAGATCAGCGGTCTGCCCCCCATAATCAAGCAAACGTTGTCGCGACTCGGGTAATAGATCGACACCTGTCACGTTATAACCGTAGTCAATCAAAATTTTGGCGATGGCCAGACCTGCGGCTCCCAAGCCAATTTGGGCACATTTTATCGAGTTATCACCCTCACGCCCAGTGTGTCGGAGTGCGCTCAATACCGCTGCCAACAATACTGTCGCTGTTCCATGCTGATCGTCGTGCATCACTGGTTTATCCAAAAGACGAATCAACTCGTCTTCAATGTGAAAACAGTCTGGTATTTGAATGTCTTCCAAATGAATTCCACCAAAAGAGGGGGCCACGCGAACCACGGTCTCGATAAATTCGTCAGGGTCTTCAGTATCAATCAAAACGGGGGTGGCACTGATACCGACAAATTGATCATATAGTACCGCCTTCCCTTCCATCACCGGCATACTGGCTACCGGACCAATATTACCCAAGCCTAGCACTCGAGTGCCGTTAGTAAAGACCCCCACACTGTTGCCAATGCTCGTGTATCGTGCCGCTAGTTCTGGCTCTTTATGAATTTTTCGGCAGACACGGGCCACGCCAGGGGTATAGATGTACCGCAAATCGCGGAGTTGCCCAATCGATTGGCGACGCGTGCTATGAATTTTGCCGCCTTCGTGCCGATCAAAGACCAAATCCTTGATCTCCAAAATTTGTGCGTTTGTTTTTACTCGAACTGTTTGTAAGATATGATCTAAGTGCTCGGCGTTGTAAACCGAAACTGTAAGTTCGCGGAAGGTGTGATCCGTCCCAATGAATTGGGTTTCGATGTCACCGACCATTCCTCCCTCTTGTCCAATCACGCTTAAAAGCTCCCCCAAAGCACCAGCAATTTGCGGGTTTTTCACAACCAAAACCAGATCATTATCTGGTAAGCGTGGTTTATCTTTCCTCATCATCCTTCTCCATCAGTCATAAAAAACATTATTTTCAAGCGATAGATTAGCACACGATAGAATAAACCCCTAATTAGGATAATAAGGAACGTAGTTAGGAGTTACGCACTTAGGCACTCGGACCAACGCAGAGCATTGGTCTGAAGGGCGTGATAGAGAGCGTCACACCAGCTATCTCGCAGAACTGCGTAACTCCTAACGGTAATGAATTATGAAAATTTTTTCATTAAAATTTCATGCGTTTTTCACCAGACTCAGGTATGATTGGAGTGTGGACCTGACTCACTAACCATACCTGTCAAAGGAAAACAAGATGCGAGTATTAATTGTTGAAGATGAAGAACGAATTGCGGGCTTTCTTAAGAAAGGGCTCGAAGAAGAAAGCTATGCTGTCGATGTTGTCGGGGATGGTACATCGGCGCTGGATTGGGTGGCTGGGGCTGAGTATGATGTGATCCTGCTTGATGTGATGCTACCTGGGTTGACTGGCTTTGAGGTTTGCCGGATTATGCGGGAACGTGGCGTGAGCACTCCCGTGTTGATGCTCACCGCCCGTGATGAGGTGGATGATCGTGTGACTGGTTTGGATGCTGGGGCCGATGATTATTTGCCCAAACCTTTTGCCTTCAAAGAATTGCTCGCCCGGTTACGCGCCTTAACTCGTCGGACAACTGTGAGTACCGCCGCTCCCACCACCCTGCTCTCGCTCGGTGATTTAGAATTGGACACGGTCACCCATCAGGCCAAACGAGGGGGACGCGATATTGAGTTAACTAGTAAAGAGTACGCTCTTTTGGAATATCTGCTTCGTCATCCCCGCCGCCCGCTCAGCCGTACCTTGATCCGCGAGCATATCTGGGGTTATGATTACTACGGGGCCTCTAATGTGGTCGATGTTTACATTCGTCATTTACGCCAAAAATTAGAAGCCAACGGTGAACCTGCTTTAATTCACACGGTCCGGGGAATTGGCTACAAGATTGATGATCTAGAATGAACATTCGCTTACGTTTAACCCTCTGGTATACCGCCATTCTCCTCTTGATTTTGCTGATCTTTGGGGTGATTGTTTATATTGGCTTAAGCCGCAACTTATCAGCGAGCCTGGATAGCCAGCTTCAGCGCGAGGCGAAACAGATGGTCGATGCCTTTAATGCTGGCGAAATTGAGGAGTCGGAGGAGGGCTATGAAGACAATGAGTCGAGCGAATATGGTGGCAGAAAAATCCGCCTCAACGGCATTGAGTTTACCCTGAATTATCTCCCAGAAGAAGGCGTTTTTTGGCAGATCCTTGACTCATCGGGGCAAAGCACATTTAATACCAATGATTTTCGTGGAGCGACCTTCGAAACAACGACTCTCAACCCCAACCGCGCTCAGCTAAGTTTTGGTACCTTAGCTAATTCAACGCCAATTCGTGCGTACACGTTGCCCGTCACTTTGGAAGGCAACCTACTTGGCTTTGTCCAGGTCGCGGAAAGTTATGAGCCGATCCAAAATGTACAACGTCAGCTTATCATTCTCTTTGGGGCTAGCTTGCCCTTTGTCCTTTTTGCTGCGGGGGGCGGTGGCTGGTTCCTGGCCAGTCGAGCTCTGGCCCCGATTGATCGGATTACCCGCTCAGCGCAGGAGATCAGTGCGGATCATTTACATCAACGGCTCAATCTGGACTTGCCCAATGATGAGGTGGGCCGTTTGGCTGCGACATTTGATGATATGTTAGCGCGATTGGATGATGCGTTTGAACGACAGAAGCGGTTTATTGCCGACGCCTCACACGAAATGCGAACGCCGTTGACCATTCTCAAAGGAGATGTCGAGGTGGCCCTCAATCGGTCCCGTAGCCCTGAAGAGTATCAAGAAACCTTGGAAATGGTGAACCAAACAGCTGATCGTTTATCAGCATTGGTTGAGGAACTATTTCTCTTGGCCCGCGCGGATAATAACCAAATTCCGTTTCAAACGGGGACCGTCGATGTGGTTGATTTATTGTATGAGCAGGCCGACCACTTGCAAAGTCGGGCAGCGGCCAAACAAGTCACCCTGAATCTGAATACTCCGGACAGCCTGCCCCTTATCGGTGATCGAGATAAACTGGTCCGCTTGTTCCTTAATTTAATCGACAATGCCATCAAGTACTCTCGTTTCAACGACAAGGTTGATATTATTGCCACCGCGCAATCGGAAGAAGTTTGTATCGAAATCCGCGATACCGGTCCTGGCATCCCTGCCGAAAATATCCCCCATCTTTTTGACCGTTTCTACCGCGTCGACAAAGCCCGCGCCCATCAAGCCAGCGACGGTAGCGGCGGCAGCGGCGCCGGTCTCGGCCTCGCCATCGCTCACTGGCTGGCCCAGGTCCACGGCGGCCGCATCGAGGTGTCAAGCCAGTTGGGTCACGGCACGACGTTTGCGGTATATTTGCCGAGGTGATTGGGGATGGTAATTATTTGATGCAATAATTCTATGCTCTAAAAATGATTTTCAAACAGGAGTCTGAAAGTGCACTTTCGGACTCCTGTTTTTTTGTCATTGGTTGCCGGGCGCATCAATGATGTGCAAAATTCACCTATCAGGCTGTCTACAAACGATTATTTGGGAGGATTTCTCAGTAAAAAATGCCTCCTAATAGACGAACCATTTTAACCCCGTAAAAATCGGCGCCTGTCATTCCAGCGTGCTTCTGGCGGGCATCCATCGCTACAAGGCCACGTGGATGCCCGACAAAACCATTCGGGCATGACATGAAGATTTTTATTTTCCGGTGTTTATTCGATTTCTCTATAAGAAACTATATTGGTTCGTGTCATACCCGAATGAAGTTGTCGGGTATCCACTGACTGGGGATAACGAATAATGGATTCTGGCTATGGTCTCCATAGTACAAAAGCATGCGAATAACAGGGTCCAAAGTTGCTTTCTTTTTGTAGAAGGCCAGCAATCCAGCTTCTCAGTTGCTCGAAATGATCTGTCTGAGTATCAAGTGCGTAACTCCTATTTCTATTTGTGTCTTTATCCCTTTAATTCCCCACTCTACGCAATACGCACTACGTGCCTGCTCTAGCTCACCTCATCCACCAAAAAATCAATCCCACCACCACCTAAAGCCCTACAATCCCCCAAACATGAAAATTTCTTCATAAACAGTTCACAGCCTTTTCATGGCGGTGACTTATTCTGTAGGTGTAAATGAGGTGCAGCCAAGAACACAAAAGGAATGAAGGGTGCACCCAAGCAAATCAATCATCAAACTTGAAACAAATGAAAGGAGACAGCTTATGAAGTATTTAGGTCCGGTAGTGGCAGTAGGGTTGATGGTGGTCATTGTGATGGTTGTGGGAATTTACAGTTTTCTCCCCGCAGTCGGGGCAGCACAACCAAGTACGGCTGCGCCAGCAACATTGGCAGCACCCGTTGTGGTGGAAGCGGCAGCCCCAACGATTGATATGACGCAAATTGAGCAGCAAATGGCTGAACGGGAAGCCGTCTACCAAAGCCAAATCCAGCAGTTGGATCAAGCTTTGGCTGAACGACAGGGCACATACCCAGCGCAAATTCAACAGTTGAGCCAGCAGATTGCTGCGGCCCAAGCCCAATTAGATGAACTGAATGGGCAAGAGCAGACCCTGTTGATACAACTGGCCGAATTAGAGCGCACGCGTAGCGAACGTTTAACGACGTATCAATTCCAGCTTGACTCTGCGCAAGCCCAGTACATCCCACGGTTTGCTGAGATGGAGCAGCAATTTAATGAAGTCATTGCCTTACTCAATGAAACCAACGCCAAATTAGGGCGATGAGTAATTGGTAATTAGTAAGTAGTAATAAATGCAGTCCCTAATTACCAATTACTATTTACTACCCACCGATGCCTCAATAGCTTCGGGTGAACTAGCGAAACTAATACAAAAATTTATTAACTTACACAGATTAAGGAGATTTTCAAAATGAATCGAAGTATAGCTTTAATGGTAGCAGGTGGATTAACGATGATCGTCACGGTTGTCCTGGTTGTCTCAATGATGTCGGTCTGGATCTCACCAACATCCGCCGAGGAAGGGGTTGCCCCGGTTGAAATTCCAGCCCAAACACAGGCTGTGCCGCAGACCGCACCTGACGTTGATGCCGAACTGTTCAACCAGCAATTGGAAGCGACAGTGCAAGAGCGCGAAGGTGTATTGCAAGGTCAAGTTGCTGAGCGTCAAGCCGTGTTAACTGAGCTGGATCAGAATGCGCAAGCGCAAATCAATGAATTGCAAGCGCAGATGATGCAACTGCAAGCTCAAATTGAGCAGAAATCAGCCGATTTGCCAACCTTGCAAGCAAATGTTGTCGCAATGCAAGAAGCCATCGCCCAAGATCTGGCAACATACGAAGGTGAGTTGGGCAAATTGTCCACCGCCGACCAGGAAATGCGCCAGCAACTGGAAGCCGCGAATGCTCAATTAGGTCTGGCTTATGATCAACTCGCTCAACAACAAGCCGCTGTCGCAACAGCCTATGGCGATGGTGAGTATGAAGAGCACGGCGAGTACGAAGAGCACGGTGAGTACGAAGAGCACGGTGAGTACGAAGAGGAAGAAGAGTACGAAGAAGAAGAGCATGGTGAGTATGAAGAGGAAGAAGAGTATGACGAAGATGATGACTAGACTCATCTAACTCCCTCAAGCATTACCCTATAAAGGCCAAAGGCGGACAAAGTCTTTGGCCTTTATTAGTCAATATTCAGGTTAGAACGTAACGTGCATAAGGATAGATCAATGAAACCGAAGAAAATGAATAGGAAGCTTTACAAAAAATTTCTACTCGAACGGGGACGCAACGGCTTTTTTCTCGCCACTTTGGGATTGCTGGGTATTACAACAGGTTGTAATACGGTACTTCCTCTGAGTAGCGAGGCCAAGGCGCAGACGAAGCCCACCTCAACTGCCACAGAAACGGCAACGCCACTCCCCACCGCAACAACACCGTGGCCGACTGCCACAGCGACGTTAACGCCATCCCCAACCATCACCCCGTGGCCAACGCCAACCTCGTGGGCCACCCCAACCCCTTGGCCGACACCTGGGGAATGGGTGCCGATCCAGCCATCATTACCAGCGTTGGCGACCATTCCAGTTATCCCGCCGACAGCAACAGCTTTGCCCATTGTTATTCCCGACTCGTCAGGCGGCTTGATCCCGGCTAGTTACTCTCCCCCCGATGGTGTCGATGTCTTTGGCTCAACTGTCCTACGCTGGCATTACCCTGGTCAATTGGCCGCCGATGAATACTTCGATATCAAGATCAAGCCCTTCGGTCAAGAGGAGTCCGTTTTTGTGGATTGGAGTAAATCCAATGAGTACACCTTGCATAGCTGGAGTGGCTGGCAGCCAGGCTTGTACACGTGGCAAATTGGTATTGTTAAGGGATACCTGGATGGTGACACCAAGCACTTCATCGCCGATACAGGCCGTGACAGTCAACCTGCTGTGATCAAATGGCAGACAGGCGGGCAAGGCGGCGGAAATGGCGGCGGTGGCGGCTATGGTGGTGGAAATGGTGGCGGTGGCAACACCGGCGGATCATAAAAGTAACGTAAGGAGACATCATGCAACTCGAACAAGAACATCAACTTGAATGGTTTTGGAGTGGTTATGGCTTTCGGGCAATGAACACCACGGTCCAAACCTGGCTCTATAGCCAAATCGAAGGCGACCTGCTACAAGATATCCATGGTCTATTTAGTAGTTTTGAAAAACGATTGTCCCGTTTCAATCCAAAAAGCGAACTGTTCCGCCTCAACCAATGTGAGTGTGATACCGTTCAGGTGAGCCCTATTCTGCTTGACGCATTAGAGGTGGCGCTTCTGGCCTCAGAGGCGACAAAGGGATTGTATGATCCGACGATCTTGAAGGTATTGGAGCAGGCGGGATACGATCGCAGTTTTGAGTTAATTTCACCCTCAAGCTTACCGGCTAAATATCGTAGATCTCGACCCAGTTCCCCCATACCTCCCTATGGTAACTACCGCTCTGTGCAGATCAACCGTGTCCGACGAGAGGTCTATCGGCCACCCGGCCTCAAATTTGATTTGGGTGGGATGGGTAAAGGCTGGACGGTTGACCGAGCCGCAGATCGATTGCAAGGCATTGGGCCATTTTTGGTCAATGCGGGCGGCGATATCTTTGCCTACCAATCCCCTCCTGGGCAGCGCGGCTGGGAAATCAACATCTCTCATCCATGGAAGTTAGATCGCTTTGTGGCTCAACTGTTCATTCATCATAAAGCCTTGGCCACGTCGACAATTGCCCGACGCCGCTGGAACCACAAGGGCGAAATCAAACATCACTTGATTGATCCCCGCACGGGACAGCCCGCTCAAACTGATGCGATTTCGGTCACAGTTACTGCCGACCGTACGGTGATGGCCGAGATTTATGCCAAAGTCGCCCTTATTTTGGGCGTTGAGCAGGGCTTGGCATATTTGGAAAACCTCTCTGGTGTCGAAGGATTGATATACACCGAGAATAATGAGGTGATTTATACGGATGGGCTGGTTGACTCGCTGGAGGTTGTTGAGCCAAATGGATATTTGCCAATGCAATAGGCAATATTGTCCTGATTTTAATCATCATAGTCAAATGAAAAGCGTAGTGCGTAGTGCGTAGGATGTACCGTTTGTGAGGGCATTTTATGACCTGTGCCCTACGCTTTTATTGCTGGTGTGCAAGAAGCAATCATGAAAAATTTTTCATCTTTAATTCATTGAACCACCCCTTCACCTTGATAAGATAAGGATAATTCAACAATTTGATTGGATAAAAATTTACGAAAGGAAAAGTAATGAGTACACGAGCAAAGAAACGCGCAAAATTCACAAACAGTGCCCGGATTACCTTGAGTGCTTTGAGCCTCTTAGGATTTGTTGGGGGCTGGAATTTGATTGGTCAACTGGAAAAAGAGGATGAGGCTTTGGCCAGTGAACCCGTAGCGCCACCTACACCAGTTCAAGCCTCAGTCACAACCAACTTTGTCCCTAAGTTTCCCGAATGGCCGACAATTTCGCCGATGACAGAGATTGCCCCGGTGCCGACGTTGATCCCAACTCGGACCACCCTAGGACAAATTGATGCATCATTTACTCAAGATAGTACACTTAATGTAGAGCCGGTTTTGGATCAAATCCCTGTTGCCGCACCCGTTCCGACGTTGGCCCCGTTACCAGCACTAGCCCCATTGCCAGAGTTACCCTCTGCCCCTCTGCCCCCACCTCCACCGCCGCCACCTGTTCAGCAGCAAAGTAGCGGGTCGTAGGCCAAACAACATTACCAGAAAAAGGAGTAAATTATGACTGTAGCTCAGAAAAAACAACCAGACTCAGCTATACAACAATTTTACGATGTCGGGATGGTTGGAATTGGCACCGCCATCGGCGGCGTTATCTCAATCTTTGGCCTGTGGTTATGGCTCGATTATCAAACCCAACCTGATGTGAGTTTTTTGGCCCGATTAACCAGCCAATTGGCATTATTATTTCCAGTAGCCCTTCAGCAGTTCTTGGCCGAGCAGGCCCGTTTAATGGGTTTGCCCTTGGTTGGCGAAACACCCGCCTATTGGTACATGGCCCGAGTTGGGGGCATCATTGCCTATCTGATGATCTGGTTATCAACCGTCTGGGGATTGGCTTTAAGCACAAAAGTCGTTAAGGAGTATATCCCGGCCCCGATTGCCTATGGCTTGCACGAATTTATGTCACTCAGTGCTATATTTTTCACCGTTATTCACTCGTTGGTTTTGCTCGGCGATCAATACATCAAGTTTAACATTTTTCATCTGGCTATTCCCTTTATCGCACCCTACCAACCCTTTTGGACGGGTCTAGGCACCATCGAATTTTATCTGATGGCGGCGATTACCGGTAGCTTTTATGTGAAAAAATGGATTAGCCAAAAACTGTGGCGTAAACTGCATTATCTAACTTTCTTGGTTTTTATCTTAGCGCTTGTCCACGGCATTATGTCTGGCACAGATACCCAATATCTAAGCACCCAGCTGATGTATGCTGGCACTGGACTGAGTGTCTTGTTCCTCACCTTTTATCGGATATTGACGGTGAAAGGGAAATGATAATTATGAGTAGATAAAAAGATGGCTCCAGAGGTATGGAGCCATCCTAACTGTTCATAATGAAAATCTCTACACTAATCTACTACCACAATGACTTTAAACTCCCCGGTTATTTCTGAGAACTCGTGATTTTAGTCAAACACAGAATACAAAATGGGGTCCACACCCTGTGATCCAGCCAGCAGTTTAGCCACATAATCAGGCCTGATAGCGCGGGCAGCAGTCTGCTGTAGTAATCGGTGCATTGGCTCCCCTTCATCGATGAACAACCGGATATAACCTTCAGTCTCAGCCAACGCCAAAGCTTGGGCCAAGGTATCAACCGCCTGACCTGGATCATCCAAAGCCTGTAAGGCCAGGGCTTTGAGAAGCAACACCTCGATGGTTGGCCGAGGAGAACCGCCTTCGTCTAACCTTTCCGTTAGCTGTTCAAACAAGCGGGAGGCCTCTGCGACTCTACCTTGCGCCAAATGCAGCCTGCCCAAAATAATATAATGGTCCAAGTGATGTTGAATAAGGTCATCGTCCACAGTTATATTTTGTTCCCCAGCCCAACGAGCTACAGCGACGAGATCCCCCTGAGCCAGCCACAATCGTAGCTGATAAATTAATGTCGGGGCGATAATCATTTCCACATTACCGCTGCGCTGGCGTAGCTCGCCTAAACATTGTTCGGCTTTTGTCATCACCTCACCAACGGCTCGCGTATTGCCTTCAGCATATAACACACGAGCCAGCGTAAAATAACCAGCCAGGACGTGTTCCGGCATACTCATCTGCTGCTGGCACAGGGCGATTCCTTCTGACAGGATACGTCTGGCCGCAGTCAGATCATTCCACTCACGTAAAACCTCTCCCATCTGGATGTAGGCAATACCGGTTGTGCCCAAGACAATCCCGTCTGGCTGTGTACCTAGCTGTCGGGCCTGTCGGTAGAGTTCAGCAGTTTTTTGCAGAGACCCTTGGGTGACCTCCAATTGAGCCAGACCGCCACTTGCCATCAGCACCGCAACCATATTATCGGCCTCTTGCCCAAGGATAATAGCCTCATTGAAAACTTGTCTGGCAGCCGACAAATCATAACGGGCGAAGTAGGCAAGTCCTTGGACAAGTTTGACAGTCCCTCGGGTCACTACATTATCCTCCGCCAAAAGGATCAAGGCTTGCTGACCAAAATCGATACACTGTTCCATATCACCACTTTCAAAACAAACACAAGCTCGAATATTTGTCACTTCGCCCAACATATTTTCACGCTCGTCTCTGTTTTCAACTGTCTTGACCGCTTGCTCGATGTTAGGCAAGATTTCTCTGGCAGCCTCCCATTGGCCGGTCGTGAATAAGGCCCAGCCTTGAAATAAAGACAGTTTTGGTCGAGCGTAGATCACCTTGGTAGGCAATGCGTCCATCCAGCGTAACAAGGTGATCCACTGGCTTTGAAACCATAGTGTTGTTTCGGCGGTGGCGTCGATTAAACGTGCGGCTCGCTCAAAATCTTGCCCCAACAAAGCGTGTTCCACCGCTTCGATGATTAAATTGTTATCTTCATACCAAGCGGCAGCGCGACAGTGTAATTCAGATTTGAGATTGGTATCCAATTTCTCAGAAACATACTGGCGAGTTAGTTCGTGCATTTCATAGCGTAGCCCAAGCCCCCCCTCCCTCACCTGTAGCAACCCACGATCAACCAGCCCGGCTAGTAGAAATGGCGTCGCGCCTGTCACCGCCCTTGCCGCCGCTTCATCACCCCCCCCAAAAAAGATCGACATCGCTTGAAAGACCGTTTTTTCTTCTTCGTTGAGTAATTTCCAGGAGTAATCAAAGATCGCACGTATGCTACGCTGGCGCGGCGGAATGTCTCGAAGCCGACTGCTCAAAATATCAAGCCCAGCTTCGATCTCAGCCACGATACGCTCAATCGGCATCACCCGTAGCCAGGCTGCCGCCAACTCAAGCGCTAGTGGCATCCCCCCAACCAATTGGCAGAGATGATGCAGGTGTGGAATATCATCAGGCGATAGGTGAAATGAGGGGCGGATTTGGTGGGCAGCTTGGATAAACAATTGGGCGGCTTCAAGCTGCAAAAGTGTGGCGGTTTCATCCGAAGAATGATCGACAACTGAGGTGGGGCTCGTGAAGGACAATCCTTCCACATCCAGTCGCCACTCTGCCGTCAAATTGAGGGGTTCACGGCTCGTCACCAGAAGTTTGATCTCAGGACAATTGTCGAGAATATCACGCAACAGCCCCGTGCCATCCACCCCCTCATCAGCGGGATGATCAAACAGATGATCAAAGTTATCCAAAACGATCAACATCTCTTTATGCCGGAGGTGGTTGATCAATTCATTGGCTGGCTTAGATGCCCCAGAAAGTGATAGACCCACAGCCTTGGCTATGGCAGTGGGCAAGGCATCGGTGGTTTGCACGCTGGTCAGGGGTACGAAAACGACGCCGTTCAAAAACAACAATGCCTGTTCTTGATTAACCTGCCAGGCAGTTCTCAACGCCAACCGGGTCTTGCCGATACCACCTAAGCCAATGAGGGTTAATAGATGGCAATTGGGATTGGCGAGCAACCGATTAATTTCAGCGAGTTCTGCTTTACGACCGACAAAGGGTGTTGTCTCGGCAGGTAATGGCGGTAACGTAACCTCTGCCGCCGCTTTCAGCCGTTCGTACAGGGCTGTTGTTTCTGGCATCGGTTCCGCCCCCAACTCGTCGGCTAGCGTCTCACGGCAGAGATCGTATTGAGCCAGAGCAGCCCCACGTTGCCCACTGCGAGCCAGCAGCCGCATCAGATGGCGATGGGCTGTCTCCCGCCAAGGGTCAAGCTCTAGCAACCGACGAGCATAGGCCAGACCAAGCTCAATATCTAGGTGAGGTTGGGCGACATAAGCGGCCACCAATTGCTCCAACCCAGCCAGCAGTTGAATCCGCAATTGCTCACGTTGACTGAATTGCCACTCCTCAAAGGTCGCCGCGCCCTTGACATACATCCCCTCCAGGAAATCACCCCGATAGAGTTCGACGGCTTCCCCTAGCTGTTGAACGTCTGCTTGCGATTTATTGGCCGTGAGGCTGTCCTCAAACACCGCCACATCAAGCTGATGAATAGCTGTTTCGTCCAGACCAACACTCAGTCGGTCCACAACAAACACATCACCCACTAGCTTGCGTAAGTTTGATACAGCCTGGGTCAGGCTACGGCGGGCTTTGGCTTCGGGCGTTTCACCCCACAACAAATCGGCCAGTTCTTCACGCGGGTGTGGTCCTGGCTGGCAAGCCAGATAATACAGAAGCGCTTCGGCTTTGGTGGTGGCAAAATCTGTCACCAGTTTATTTCTGAGCCGCACTTCAGGTCGGCCAAGCAAGTTAAACGTGAGCCTGTGCATCACTTTGCCTACCTTTTTTCGAAATTGTGACTATTTTTGCGCTGATTTTGCCCTGGTTTTGCAGTCGTCTGATACAGTCGAAGTATAACACAGCTTTAGGGTCGACGGTAGTTTGAGCAAAGTTGTGTTGTTTGGGTGAATTGAGACTTAAAGAAAGGACAACGATTATGAGCATGATCAATCAAAAACAGGTTGTTACCCGACCAATTCGGGTTAATGAGCCAGATCAGGTTGAGGAAGATACTCTTGAAAAAAATGAACCATCATCTGATACGACAAGCAGGCGTCTCAGCTTAATTTTAGAGTGGACCGAACTACGGGCACCCACGGCCGGGGCAAAAAATGGTCAACTTCTCCGTGCCCACTGGCGACGGGCATAAGCAAAAGGAGGTCGATGATGACCCAGCCTAATCGACCCAATTATCATTCCTATCTCCTCCGCTGTTGGGCAGAAACCGATGCGCTGTCAGACTTTACTGTCTGGCGATTTAGCTTGATTGATCCGCATACTGGTCAACGGCGCGGCTTTACCAGCCTGACCGAGTTAGTCATTATCTTACAGGGTGACCTCCTGGGGCTTCTGTCTGAGGTGGAGGAGCACAGTAGTAAACAGCTTAATCAATAACTTTTATTTTTAGGAGACCTAAAATGAAATCGATATCCCTAAAAAATTTAACCTATCGCAAAAGGCTCGGCTTGTTGCTGGGTCTTTTGCTCACTGGCCTGCTGGTCACACTACCAGTTCTGGCCGAGGACCCGGCCTACCTGCTGGTCAATACCTTTGGCCCCCGCTTTGGTCCCGATGGCTCGGTCCAGATTACAAATAATTCAGAGATTACCCCCGCAGCCGTAGCCGTACAGCGTGACGGTAAGAGCGTGGTGGTTGGCACAAAGAATGATGATTTTTGGGTAGCCCGCTATTTAATCGATGGCAGCCCAGACTCTGGTTTTGGTAATGGTGGTGAAATGATACTCCCGCTTGGGGGCAAGCAACAAGCTAATGGTGTTGGCATTGATGCCAAGGGCAAAATTGTAGTGGTGGGAGAGAATAATGAAGAAGATTTTGCCGTGGCTCGCTTCAATCCCAACGGTGGCCTTGATACGACCTTTAGTGGTGGCGGTTTTAGAACAATTGACTTTGCTGGTACGGACAGGGCTTACGCTGTGGCCTTTCAACCCGATGGTAAGATACTTGTAGGGGGGATTGAGTTTCGATTCTGCTTATTATGCGGCGAGGCATCCAGAAAATTCGCTTTAGCTCGACTAACCGTTACGGGGCAACAGGACAACCTCTTTGATAATGATGGCAAGATTACCACTGCGTTTAAGAATGATTTTGCGCTTGATCATGATGCCCACTTTCAATCGTTATCAATTCAGACCAATAGCAAGATTGTCGAAATCGGATACGATCCCTTTTATGACAAAACCTTGATTGCACGACGCGACCTAGAGACTGGTCAACTAGATAGGAGCTTTGATGGCGATGGGAAGGTGGTTAGCAGCGCGGTGGGGGTTTTACATGATGGATTAGTACAACCTGACCATAAAATTGTCGTCATTGGGTTTGATAATAACGACAACTACAGGATGGCCCGCTTTACCACTAATGGACAGATCGATTTGTCGTTTGGTGATAATGGTATTCGAGTGTTAAACACCCCGGATGGAAAGATCTACCCTAGTAAGATTATGCTTCAGCCCAATGGTCAAATTGTGGTGGCTGGAGGTAAAAATTCTGAAGAGGGTGGGGATAGCTTGATTGTCGCCGCTTACACTACCAATGGTCAGCCAGACCCGGCCTTTGGCGATAGGGATGGCTATATTACTCTCAACCTCCCCGGTACAGAAAACTTGATCGACATGACCCAGACCACAGACGGTCGGTTGGTCTTACTGCGAAAGGCAGGCAACAACTACTACCTATCTCGCCTCTTCCCTGATGGCAGTCAGGATAGGGGTGGCCGAGTCGTAATGACGTCCCCACCAAGCGACTTTAAACGCTTTCTCGATGTGGCGGTGCAGCCAGATGGCAAAATTGTGGCCGCTGGCGACTATGAGCTTCAAAATCGGGGCATAACTATGTCCGTCACCCGTTTTGATCGCAATGGGCATATAGATACCGACTTTGGCAACAATGGCGTCGGGCACGATTATGGGTATGGTGTGGGGAGCGCGGTGGCCATTGATGCCCACAATCGCAAGCTGGTCGCCGGTCATATGCACGTGTACAACGGCAGTAATTATGATTTCTATGTGCAACGCTACCTGTCTGATGGCACACCGGATCATAGCTTTGGTGATTTTCCAACCCGAAATTTCGTCGCTATCGATCTGGGTCATCATGAAGAGCGAGTCAACGACATGCAGCTTCAGGCGGACGGTAAAATCTTAGTGGCAGGTCGCAGTCTGAACGATGCTGGGCTGGTACGTCTTCTGCCAGATGGGCAACGGGACACTGACTTTGGCCTCAATGGCAAAATCGTCGCCCATTTTAATAATCGAGACTCATTTGAGGCCATTGCTGTCCAACCAGATGGAAAGATTATCGCAGTAGGTTATACTGAGGTTGGTGATGATTTTCGAATCCTAGTCGCCCGCTACCTGGCCGATGGCACTCTAGACCTGACTTTTGGTAATCAAGGACACGTCATTCACGACCATGGGAACGCAACAGATGTAACCCTATTGCCCAATGGCAATATTTTAGCGAGTGGCTATGTGCTTGCCAACAACTACTATCAATTTACCGTATTGCAACTAAATGAACAGGGCGAACTGGCAGGCAACTTTCACGCTGCTCTGGTCGATTTCGGTGAAAGTGCTGGGGCCTACGATATAGCCATTGATACAGATGACACTATTCTCTTGGTCGGCTGTACCCTTGGCCCCAACTCTCGGGTAGCCGTGGCCCGGCTCACCCTCACCGGTGAGATGGATCCCAACTTCAGCAGTGATGGCAAGGCTACCATTGATCTTAGCAACCGAAAAAATTGTGCTTATGGTCTGGGCCGAGACCCGAACACAGGGGACTATCTTCTAGCTGGTTTCGCCACCTCTGGCTCATTTGATACGGGAGCTACCTTGGCTCGACTGAGGGGCAATGGGGTGAATAATGATCCGCCACTGGCTGTCTCTGATAGCTATCACACTGGCGTAGATACGCTCTTAAGTGTGGCTGCGTCGGGTTTGCTTAGCAATGACAGCGACTCAGATGGACCAAGATTAGCCGCTGAATTGGTAACTCCACCAAACAACGGTACCCTCACCATCACCGGAGATGGGGCTTTCACCTACATCCCAAATACTAGCTTCAACGGACTGGATAGCTTTACTTATCGGGTCAGTGATAGTTTTGTTTCATCCGAGCCAGTCAGGGTAGAGATTCGCGTAAGTGATACTATACCTGACCCCACTCCTGAACCAACATCTGAGCCTACACCTGAACCAACGCCTAATCCCGATCCTGGTAACAATCTCATCTTTTTACCAGTGGTCGTAAAATAAAAATATATCGGAGATTAACAATGTTAAATCTTATTCGCGAATACGAAATCGCTCAACAACAGTGGCAAGAACGCTTGGTCGAAATCGAGCTTCACCAAATTTGTCGGCAAGCTCGTCAGGATAGAGCTAAGGCCCAATTTCAGCTACTAGTTACACTCGGGCGCAGACTGAGGCACATTGGCCAAAAGTTATTCAAATTGATGGTCAGAAATATCCCCAAACGCAGTAAATACCAAAGACTTACTAGATAGTTTAATTATTTAATCGTTCATGGGGATCATCCAAAGAAACGGAAACAGCGTTTGCCCAGTAACGAGTGATGCCTGAAGGTTGTTGCAGGTATCACTCGTTACTTAAAGTAGGATCAATATTTTACATCAAGCCAAATAGCAAAGTCTCTTCCCCACAATTTATCAAAGAGGTCAAATTATATGCACAGACAAGATGAGCAGTTACAGATGACAACAGGGACAAGTAAAGGACCAAAGCCACGGGGGTTACTCCGGTTCGCCCTCCGCTTACCCATTTGGCTCTATCGATTTCACCTAGGGTGGCTGTTAGGCCATCGATTTGTGATGTTTCGGCATATTGGACGAAAAAGCAGGTTACCCCGTTATACCGTAGTCGAGGTCGTTCAGCACGACCCACCAACGAATACCTACATCATCGCCTCAGGATGGGGAGAAACATCAGACTGGTTTCAAAATGTACAGCAAGAACCAGCCGTGATTCTTTATGCTGGATGCCGACAGATGGCGGCCACTGTGGCTCGACTATCGATAGATGAAGCGACAAAGGTGTTAAAAGGTTATGCCTATCGCTATCCCATAGCGTTTCACAAAATTTCCAAAATGATGGTGGGACAGGTTTTAACAAGCGATGAGACTGATTGTCGTTTATTGGCACAGGCAATCCCCTTGGTCACCCTTAGCCCTGTTCTTTTCGACCATAATAAGCTTACAACTCCTTTGAGATCAGACAATAAATTTGAGGTTTATCGTGATAAATAACGCCGTATTGACAAAGTCGCAGATGAGTCCCACGACCAAAAAATCAGCGGACATCTCTGTGCGTCGGGCCGACGAGAGGGATATTGTGGCCATTGCCAATATCAGCTATTGTGGCTTCGCCATAGCTCACCACAATGCATTTACTAAAATTGATCTGACCCATTATTTGGCCGATACCTTTAACCCATCCCAAGTAGCTCAGGACTTTAAGGATACTCGCAATGTTTTTCTGGTGGCTGAAGTAGACGGGATGGTTATAGGGACCGTCCGTTTAAGCAAGGGGCCGCCTCCGCCTCCCCTCAATTTAGCTGCGCCAGTCGAAATAACACGTCTCTATTTGCAGCCCGAATGGATTGGGCGAGGGGTGGGTGCAGCCTTGATGCAGCAGGCGCTGGCTACGGTTGTAGACATAGGCTACCAAACCTGTTGGCTGGCGGTTTGGGAAAAGAATAACCGAGCCCATATCTTTTACCAACATTGGGGCTTTAGCGTCGCAGGTACCGCCTCTCTTCCAGTCGGACAAAGTTGTCCTGTTGGGTTGGTTATGACCCGGTTACTCTAACAAGGGTTCTGCTTCAACCAGATCGAAATGAGTAGGTCTTATTTCTCGATTCAATCTGCATTATGAAATCCAATCAAAAATTTTTAACTCTCTTTGCGTTTCATTTTTGACTCTGTGAAAATTATACATAAAATCAAAAATTGATTCCCAATAATCTAGTTAGTAAATTCAAAATTAATAGAGCTTGTTTGATACTTGACACGGAGATGACCAGAGGAGGTTACCGTATGAGTCAGGACTGTTCGTCACCCCCACTGTTGCAAAATCGAGACGATTTGATTGCAGCTTTGAAGTTTGCTTCGATTCTCGAACATATGCTCGCCTGCGAGTATCTATTTGCAGCTTTCTCAGCCAAGAAAAGTTTGAAAGATTACCCTGCAGAGATCAAACATGACCCTGTGGCCTTGCGACGCGCCCAAGCGGACATCGATACCATCCGGCCCTGGTTGGCCCAGACCTATATAATTGCCCGTCAGGAAATGGAACATCTTGGTATCGTTCAGAATCTGCTTGCCGCACTAGGCGAAGAACCATATTTCATGCGACCTGCATTTCCGGTCTCAGCCCAACATACGTTGCTTGGGGCACCCTTTCGTCTCGACCGATTCGGGCATCGGGCACTGTATCGCTTTATCTGGTACGAACGCCCCGACTACTTGACTGAGGAGTTTCGCCAACACCTTGATAGTCCCGATGAGTCGGATCATGCCGATATTGAACCTAGTTTGCGTCCTTCCTCGTTTCCTGAATATGTTTCGGTAGAGCAACTTTATGATGCGATCAAGGTTGCTTTTACCACACTTGACCCAGGTGAAATCTTCACAGGGGACCCGGCCCGTCAGGTCGGCAATGATCTATTTGGATATCGCATCGAAATGATGCCAGTTAACAATCGGCAGACCGCCATAGCAGCCATCGACCTAGTCACCGAACAGGGAGAGGGCATCGGCCAGACACCTCAGTCTGGAGAACCGGCTCACTTCGAACGCTTCCTGAGTATTCTGCGTGGTTACGATGAAGCAAAAGGCGCAGACCCATCATTTGAACCAGCCCTACCTGTGGTTCCTAATCCTTGGATTGCCGATATAGGATTGGGCCTAACTAATGTCAATCTTGAGCAGATTACCCCGATCACTAACCCCTATACCATTCCAGTGATACAATTGTTCAACGAAGCTTACTCCCTGATGCTGGTTATGATGAAAAGTTTCTTTGGGACTTATTCGAATATCTATCAACCTGAACCAAGACAACAGGCGGCGATGTTCTACGCTGCGTTTTTTCCACTCATGACGATGGTTATTCGCCCACTCGGTGAAATTATTGCCCGTATGCCAGCAGATGGAGATAATCGCACCCCCGAGCCAGGACAAGCCCACGCTGGAGCGAGCTTCGAGATCAATCCTAATCTGATCACAGAGACGGCTTCTGGGCCGAGAATCACTACAATTCTTGACAGTAGCTTTTATCAAACAGCCCTGCAAGATTTGGCGCAACAGACCAAGGATTTGATTGAGGTGGTTCCTCACAGCCAACGCCACAGTATGAACTATCTCTATGAAAATCTTACCAGTACAGCGAAACATCTAGACAGCATATGGAGGCAGGGACGATGAGCAGTGAACTAACCATCCATTTCGAAGGCTATTGGCAATGCCGCCAAGCGACTGACCCCGATCCATCCCGAGATCCCCGTGGTGCCAGCGGTTATACTTTCGCCATCGGTAATGAAAATGATCTAGACACCATTATTCGTCTCCAGCGTGATGAGATTGAGGATGTAGATTTTCGTGAGGCCTGGCCACCGCCAAAGTACCCAAAGACGCACGCTTATTACAGCAAAGAGGATGATAAAGGTCGCTTTGGGGTTTTTGTCAGTAGCGTCAAACTTGATGGGGAAACTTATGAGCCTGGAATGGCCGCACTATTTGGAGGGAAGGTTCGTTGGCTACCCGCTAAACACCAGATCGAAGGCCCTCGCTTTGAACTCCGGAATACCATTATCTTCAACCCAGGCAATAATAGCGGGATATTTATGCCGATCGATCCCTTTCATATTATGATCGAAGGTAAGAATGATACGGTCCGTATTGGTCGTGACGACCCATTGAACCCAAATGATCCTGAGCAGAAGATCTGGGAGATTGAGGATTCGGAAATTTATGAACGCCGTTGTCCTCGCGAATTTAATTCCGATGCTGATGAGGCGCTGTCGGCGATTGGCTTGGACACGACGGACAAAGGCTTACCCTACCTCACTTACTTTCAAAAGCGCAAAGAGTGGCTAGAACTGAGACTTTCACAGGTTGACAACGCAATTGCTGCCTGCCGTCTTGATGAAAAGTGCGATCCCCAAACTTTAGCCGATCTTGAGGTGCAACGTGGTGCCTATCTGAATCGACTCTACATTATCCAGGAGTTCACGAGCGACGCCGTTAGCGACCGTCTCGGTAACCGTCTTGGTTTGATGGCGCGTTGGGATCATGATCTGCGAGGGACAGATATCAGCACAGAGGGCGTCAATGCTTTGGGTGGCACCATTCTCACTGGCTCCAATGATGAATGGCGCACGTCTTACTGGATGGGTGCCTTTGATGATGATACCATGCGGGGCTACATGCGTGGGTTCCTGCGGGTTCCTTTTGTGAAGGAGTGATATGATCTATACATTGACTGGGGATTATGAATATTCAATTTATTTTTATCCTCAATGATCTCCAGTCACAATCAGGTCATTAAAACGCTTGCCTAAACCTACCAATCCCCCTACAATACATTGCCATAAAGACGGTAATCACGATGTCGTGAGGAGGTTCTATGCGTTCAAAAGTTATTACCCCTCAAGAACGATTAACTCATCTTCCCTTTGAACCACAAACCACTAGTTCAAATTTGGGCTGGGCGGCTATTCGGCTGGAAGATTACCGTTACTTACCGCCTAGCGATCTCAAACTCCCCCCAATGAGCCATCACATCCTGGCCTTTCACTACAAACCACCCCAGGGCTTGCTACGTCATCGGTGTGGCGAGAAGCATAATGAAGCCACGATGGTTGTCGAGGACATCACCTATGTACCAGCAAATATGGACAATCATTGGGAGTTTGGCGGCAGCCAGCCCCATTGTCTGCATATCTTGCTTGAAAACGGCTTTCTGACCCAAACCGCTTTGACCACCTACGATTTGGACGCTGCTCATCTTCAGTTTGTGGATGATTTTCAATTGCGTGATCCCCATCTCAAACATTTCGCCCGTCTCTTTCAGGCCGAATTGATCAACCAAGGTCAAACGGGACCACTTTATGCTGAAACGCTGGGCACCGCCCTAGCCATTTATCTGTTGACCCATCACACCAATTTGCAACCCAAATTAAAGGATCGGAGACGAGGACTGAGCAAGGCTCAGATACAAGCGACAATTTCGTTGATGAATGATCGGATTGCTGAACAAATTTCCTTGCAGGAAATGGCCGATAATCTCAACTTAAGTCCCTACTACTTTGCCCGTCTCTTTCGCCAATCGATGGGGACCCCACCGTATCAGTATTTGACCCAACTCCGTTTGGATCAAGCCAAACAGCTTTTGCTGTCAGCCCCCCAAGCGACCCTAGCCACGATTGCTCAACAGGTGGGCTTAACCGATCATGCCTATTTGACCCGTCAATTTCATAAACGCTTTGGTATCACACCCAGCGATTATCGAAGTTTGTATCTGTAGATGGGGCTTAAGTAGTTGATTCTACGAGATTGGTTCAGTCTTGTACGGCTATTTGATAGCTCATTCAGGAGGAATTCAAAGGTTTGATGTCCAGAAAACTGACTTTGGAGACTGCACCAATCTGAATTGTGTAAGTCCTGCGTAGCTTGAGCAAACTTAGCAAGAATCTTCAATGATTACGCAAGATGTTTATAGCGCAGGCGTCATGCGCTGACCTAAAATCAACTCAATATTCACAATCAATTAAACCATATTATCAAAAGGAGACTATGATGTCTGAAGCAAATGTTAATGGCACGAGCCTGTTTTATCAGGCCAATGGAGATGGCCCAGCCCTGATGTTGATGCACGGTGGTCTGGGTTTGGATCACACCTATTTTTTACCCTGGTTTAACCAGCTGGCTGATGTGGCCCAGGTAATCTACTACGACCATCGCGGACACGGTCGCTCCGAGCGGAACTATGAAAGTTTTGAGTACAGCCACCAGCTACTCGCCGAAGATGCTGAGGCTCTTCGAGCGCATCTTGGCCACGAAAAAATGATCCTGTTTGGTCACTCCTACGGCAGTTTCCTGGCGCAGGAATACGCGATCCGCTATCCAGATCGATTGGCTGGTTTGATACTGGCCAATAGCACACCTGTCCTCGATTATCAACCCGCCCCAAGCGGCACCGATGAGCAATTGGCTGCCTTTGGCGCTGCGTTTAGTGGCCCGATGGAGAGTGATGAGGCGTGGGGAAAAACCTGGTCAACGATCGTGCCAATGTACTACAAGGAATATGACGCGAAAATTGGGGATGCTATTCACGCCTCAACGCAATATGCGGCAGCAGGTTGGAATGCGGTTGGGGGGATGCTCGGCACCTTTAATACGTTAGAGCAACTTCCCAAGATCAATGTGCCTACGCTTGTCCTGACGGGTCGGCACGACTTCATCACCCCCCCAGGTCCTGGAGCCGAGCGGCAGCACGACCTGCTTCCTAACTCCGAATTAATCATCTTTGAAGATAGCGCCCACTTCCCCTTCATCGAAGAGGAAGCCGCTTTCTTTGAAGCCGTTCGAGCTTGGCTGGGTAAACTTTAAGATTGCCTAGATCACTTGATTTGTAAAAACTGACAGGATTTACAAGATTTACAGAACGAAAATGTTTAATCTTGATCATCTTGTAAATCCTGTCCAAAAGACCTTCAATTAATACGATGCATCACATTCCCATCATCACCTGAATGCGGTCGGCGTGCTTTCGTAACAATGCCACCAAATCCTCTGGCTTACTCAATTCCTCAAAGCGAAATTTTGGCCCATACAACATAATGGCGGCAATAATCTTGTCGTTCTTGTCATAAATGGGCACGGCATAGCCGACCACACTTTCGGCAAATTCTTCATCAGTAATCGCGTAACCTTGCTCTCGCGCCCGGACCAACTCGGCACGAAGTGCTTTAGCTGAAGTTATCGTTTTGTCCGTGAAGGCTTCAAGGGGACGGGCCAAATACCTATCCACAAAATGGCTAGACGCATCAGCCAAAAATAGTTTTCCTGAAGAGGCTGTGTGCAACGGCACCGAGTGCCCCGTCCAATCCATCACCTGAACCATATGCTGACTCGGTACGTGATCCAAAAACAAGGTTTGATTGCCATTGGGCACACACAGGGCTGACGCCTCACCGGTTTGATCGGTCAAGGCCTGCAATTCAGGTCGAGCTGCGACCGCGAGCGATTGGGTAAACGGTGTTTGTTGAGCCAATCGTGTGATTTCTGGGCCGATGGCGAAGCGATTATCAGCCGAACGGACAATCACCCCCTCTGCCTCCAAGGCTGACAAAAAACGGGAGGTCGTACTCTTGGCTAGCCCCAGCTTGGCCGCTATGGCATTGACCCCAATTTGCCCCTCCTGCTGAGCAATAATTCGTAAAATTGAAAATGTTCGTTGAATCGCCTGCATCAGTTTGACATTCCTTTAGAAATTGTTTATATTACGCTTGTTGTTCCATTAAATGATTTTGTTCCGATAAATGGAACAATACTTGATCCCTACTATTTTGTCAAACGATGACTGACCTGGACATAGAAAACTAAACAAAAATCCTTGTTTCATGAAGCATCGTGAAAAGCTCAGAAAGTTACGTCTGGGTCAGTATGTCTCAATGAGGAGTGTATACTATGACAACCATTATTCCCACCCCTGATTTCGAAACATATAGCTTGGAAAATCCAGTGGTTAAGGCCACAATCGCAGAAGATACTGTACAGGTGCAATGGTCCGATGGTCAAACTGGCCGATTTCATCACATCTGGCTGCGGGACAATGATGCCTCTCCAGATAGCGTCGATGATCGTTCTCGCGAGCGCACCTTTTCCCTCGTTGACATTCCTCTCGACATTCAGCCCGCCTCAGTGAGTGTGAGCAATCAAGGTGGTCTGTTGGTCGACTGGCCTGATGGCCTCAAGAGCCACTTTCATCCGGGCTGGTTGCGTCACTTTGACTACTCAAACGACGTTCGCCCCACTGACACGTGGGAGACGATAACCTGGGGCCAAGCGCTTGAAACCACCCCTCCCATTTTTTCTGCCGAAGATGTCTTCAACAATGAAGACGTTCGCTATGATTTTCTGACGACAATCCGCCGTTTGGGGCTGGCCCTGGTGACGGATATGCCCAAAGATTATGAAGCCTTTGAGCGTATCTCCTCCCAAATTGGCCTGTTGCGGGATATGAACTGGGGCAAAATTTTTGAGATTGAGCCTAACCCGGATGGCGTGTACGTTGCCAATCGGGGCCTCGCCCTTGATGCCCACAGCGATGGCCCGACCCGTGAATACATTCCAGGCTTCCAAATTTTTCAGTGTGTGGAAAACACTTCCCCCGGTGGCGAGAGCTTTTGGGTGGATGGCTTTCATATCGCTGAGATCATGCGCCGCGACCATCCGGCTGAATTTGAGTTGTTGTCAACCATTCCTTGGGAGCATGCCGACCGGGCCAAAGGCTCCCATTATCGTTGGAACGCCCCCGTCTTTGATTTAGACCGTTACGGTCAAATCAGTGCCGTGCGCGATACGATGTGGTTGCGTGAACCCCTTCGCATAGACTTTGATCTAACGCCAAAGTTGTTTGCTGCTTACAAATTATATGTCACCCTCAAAGCAAAACGGGAAAATCAGGTCGAGCGCAAGCTGGTTGAGGGAGACGTGGCTTTTGTCGATAATCGCCGCGTTCTCCACGGTCGCCGTGCCTTCGATCCCTCCAGTGGCCGTCGTCACATCCGCACCTGCTACGGTGAACGGGAAGAGTTGCTTTCATCAATTCGTATGATTGAGCGGGCGCGGGCGGTGAGAGAAAACAGTAATCAGTAAATGGTAATTTTGGTGGAAACAGGTAACAGTCACTAAAGATGGTGTGAAAACACGGTGATTTACTAAATTTTGGCCTGATCATTGAATCAAAAGTGACTGTCACCTTTTACTGATAGTAAAAGGCAAACCAATGATAATTCCCTCCACAATGATGGCCGTCCACCTCACAGGGCACGGCGGGTTTGATAAATTGGAAGTTGTAACAAATGCACCGACCCCCCAACCAGCCAATAACGAGGTTTTGGTTCAAGTCTCAGCCGCTGGGATGAACAACACGGATATCAACACCCGTACGGGGTGGTACAACCAAAGCGTCACCTCCGGCACGACAACCGAGGGGGGCGAAGCTGGTTTTGGCGTCGCCTCAGAGGGGATGGGTGACTGGGTGGGGGGGCTAACCTTTCCCCGAATTCAAGGGGCTGATGTTGTTGGCAAAATTGTGGCGGTTGGAGCCAATATTACCTCAAGCCGAATTGGTGAGCGCGTGATCATCGATCCCTACATCACCCCGCCCAATGCGATGAGTTACCTTGACGCGGCAGGTTTTCTGGGTAGTGAGTACGACGGTGGCTTCGCCCAATTCGTCAAAGCGCCCACTCACAATGCGATCAAGATTCCTGATACGATTATCGCAGATGATACAGCCTTGGCCACTTTACCTTGCTCTGGTGGAACTGCGGCCAATATGTTGTTGATGGCTGGTGTAAAGTCAGGTGATCGGATGTTAGTGACTGGAGCCTCTGGTGGCGTCGGCACATTTTTAGTGCAGATGGGTAAATATCTAGGGGTACAAGTCATCGCTGTGGCGGGGAAAGATAAATTGACCTCCCTACGAGAGATTGGGGCTGATATTGTCATCGACCGCCACACCCCTGATCTGTTAGATGATGTCTTGACGGCCATAAACGGAAAAAAGCTGACTGTAGTAGCCGATGTGGTCGGGGGTGAACAATTTCCGACGTATTTGGCCCTGCTTGACCGTGGAGGGCGCTATGTCACGGCTGGAGCCATTGCGGGGCCAATTGTCACCCTTGATTTGCGCAGTCTTTATCTCAAAAATCTCGAATTTTACGGCTCAACGATCTATCGCCCCGAAACGTTTACCACGATGCTGAGTTGGCTGGGCGTAAAAGGGTTTGTGCCCCAAGTGGCTGGGGTGTATTCCCTAAACCAAATCAAGGAAGCCCAAGCCGAATTTCTCAAGAAACAACACATCGGTAGTTTTGTCCTGCGTCCACCAGCGATTTCGTGAGGTATCCAATGAAAATTACGCAACTTGAGCTTTACGAACACCATTCTCAAGCATTGCTTGCCATCAAAACTGATACCGTATTGATTGGTTGGGGTGAGGTTGTCGAAACTTCTGGCATTGTAAGTTTCGACCAACTAAAAATCAATCTCGAGATACTAGCCCCAGCCATAATCGACCAAGATCCTCGTTTAGTGCGCAAAATCTATATGGCAATGGATGCAACGTTGCCCGAACAACGTTCCTTGAAAGCGGCTATCGATTTAGCTTGCTGGGATTTATGGGGGCAAGCCCAAAATTTACCACTTTACAACCTGCTCGGTGGGCATTTCGATGAGCCACTCGAGTGGGCCGCGCTTTGTACCAACAATGATCCTGCCACTGCTACCTCAGTAGTCGCTAAGGCCCAAGAGAATGGCTATCACACCGTACATCTTTTGATGACAGGTGATCATTTTCAGGATATCGAGCTGATTAAAACTACCAGAACGACCCTAAAGCCTGATCAACACTTGATTGCAGATGCTCAAGGCCGATGGCAATTGGATGATGCCCGCAAGGTGTTCAACGCCACTCGGCATATTGATGTAGCCTTTTAGCAACCTTGTGCGACGTATCAGATGTGTCGCACTCTGCAACAACGATTTAGCAAAACCATCATCTGGAATGAGGTTCTAGCCGAACGTGATCTTCTGTATCGTGCTCATAAAGAAGGGGCTTTGGATCGGGTTAACCTCAGCCTGAGCCGAGAAGGTGGGCTGACCAAAGTGGCTGAAACGCGTGATTTGTGTCAGCAACTCTTTGTGCCCATGATCTTTGCGGAACCACAGGGGGGGCTAGTGACAAACTTGGCTTTGGCCCATCTGGCTCAATCGACACCGCCTCGCTTCCGCCGAAATATTTTAGACACGGCTGGCTTGGCTCAGATTTGGACGCAAATAAGTGCAAGATCAGGCTTAGGTTTTGAACCAAGTGATGTTGAATTAGGCGAACCAAAAGCAATCTTTACGTAGTAGCCGAGGTTTCCAATCTCGTATCTATCTCTGGTGACAATATGAAGATCAACAAAATTAGCCTCTATACCGTTCTACTTGATACTTGGGATGGAGCCAGTCGTTACAATGACCAACAACTTGTTCACCCTCGCTTGGAGTCGACGGTTGTGTGTGTTGAGACCGATAGCGGCTTGTTTGGCATCGGCGAAACCTGTACCCCACCCCCCTACTATTTGCCTGCCCTGTCGAGTGGCGCGATTAATGGCATCGGCTATCTTGCTCCCCTGCTTCTAGGCCAAGACCCTCGCCAACGGGGCGTCATCTACAGCCAAATGCGAGAAGCCCTGCGTGGTCACGCCCACGCCCATTCCGCGCTGGATATGGCCCTGTGGGATTTGTACGCCAAGAGCCTCGATATGCCCCTGCACGATGTCTGGGGTGGCCGAATTAGCGAGGATCTGCCAGTCTTGGCGATGGTCTCAATCGGCACACCCGATGAGACTCTTTCGCGGATGCAAGCGTATCGCGAGCAAGGCTATGACCGATTTCAGATAAAAATTGCCATTGGTAGTCGCCAAGATGATATTGAAAAAATTCGGGCAATTATGACCGATTTGCGACCGGGCGAGCGCGCTTGGTTTGATGTTAACCGGGGCTGGCTTGTGGATGAGGCGTTGTATGTTCTCTCGTCCGTGGCCGACTTGGGGATTTTAATCGAGCAGCCCTGTGAAAGTTACGAGGAATGCCGAACAGTTAGTCAGCGCACTGGCGTGGCGATGATGTTGGATGAGGTCCTCGATGGCCCGCAATCGATTTTGCGAGCCTACCACGATGGCGTGATTGATGTCGCAGTACTCAAGATGAGCGATTATGGTGGACTGTCGATGGCGCGTGTGCTCTGCGATTTGTGTGTTCAGTTGGGTATCCCGATGCGTATCGAGGATTTTTTTGGGACAGGTATTACCTTTGCTGCGGTGACTCATCTGGCCCATGCTTTACCAAAAGAAGCCACCTTTGGCCTGTACGATTATATCATGCCTGAAGTGCCGCTAGTGGAAAATCCGTTGCAGGTCACTAATGGCTTGGTCAATGTTGAGGAAGCTTTGCCGGGGTTAGGGATCAAGCTCAATGCTGAAACATTAGGTGAACCCGTCTTGGTTTTGGAGTAGGGTCATTTATGGATAAGCAAGCTCGCCTCAAGAAAATGCTCACCCCTCATTCAGCCGTATTTATTGGTGGCTCAAACCTGATCCCTCCTATCAACTACTGTCGTTACAATGGATTTACTGGTCGTATTTATGTGGTCAACCCATTTAAATCCGAAATTGCGGACATCCCTTGTGTCCCGACCTTGGCCGATTTGCCTGAAACACCTGATTTAGCCTTCATTAGTGTTCGCAAGGAAATGGTCGTCGAGTTGATCGCAGAATTGGCTGAGATCGGTGTAGCGGGAACGGTTGTCATCAGTGCTGGCTTTTCAGAAATCAAAGCCGACGGTGTCGAACGACAAGCCGCTTTTATCGAAGCCGCAGGTGAGATGCCTGTGCTTGGTCCCAACTGTCCCGGCTTTGCCAACTTTGTTGATCACGCCGCGTTTATGCAGGATCACTTTGGTGATCACCGTGATGTTACAGAAGGGGTTGCCGTTATCAGCAATGGTGGGGCCTATCTTTCCGACGCAGGATGCGCCGACCGCTCTGTACCGTTGGCTTACTCCGTCGGCCTAGGCAATCAAGCCATTTTGACTGTCGCGGACCTGTTTGAAGTTATTCTGGACGATTCACGGGTCAAGGCTGTCAATTTGTATTTAGAGAGCTTGCAGGATGTGCCAAAACTGAGTACTTGTGCGCTCAAGGCTGCTCGGCAAGGCATTCCAGTGGTGGTGGTCAAAGGGGGGCGCTCGAAGGCTGGACAGCGTGCCACACAATCACATACGGCCTCGCTGGCTGGAGATGATGTCGTCACCTCAGCCCTGTTTGAACGGTTTGGCTTTATTGAAGCCTACTCTACGGCTGAAGCCCTCGAAACGCTCAAAATGTTGATGTTTACCACTGGACCACAGGGACGACGTTTGGCCTTCACCACCAGTTCGGGGTCCTACGCGGTGCAGGGGGCAGATATGGCCGAGATGTTGGGCTTGACCATCCCCCCACCCACACCAACGATTGAGGCTGACCTGAATACCCAACTCCCCGACTTTGTTCGAGCGGCCAATCCACTCGATATTTCGAATGGGCAATTTTTTGAGACCGACATCCAACAAGCTATCTTTGAAACATTTTTGACCGATGACTATGATCTGGCCGTTCAGGTGATGTGTTTTCCGCCATCGGGCGGTTGGGACGATAAGAGTTGGTACACCACCACAGCGGCCTTTGCCCAAGCCGCCCAATGTCGCAATTTGCCTGTAGCCTTTGTTTCCACGCTTGCCGAGGCCTTGCCCAAAAAGGCTCGTGAGCAGATGATTGCCAGTGGAATGGCTCCCTTGATGGGCTTGGAGCATGGAATGCAGGCGCTAGCCAACAGTACCCTGTTTGTCGAAAATGTAGCTCGATTAGCTGATTTAGCTGATGAGGCAATTTTACTTCCGTCGATGTCCAATTTATCAGGCGAAGAAACTCGACAATTCAACGAGGCCGAAGCTAAATCTCTGCTAACAGAGGTTGGCATTCCGGTGCCCCCATCATTGGTGTGGGATGGTGTGTCAGACTTTGATCTTGACCAACTCAATTATTCGGCGGTGGTTAAGGCCATTTCGGCGAACTTGCTGCACAAAACGGAAATTGGGGCTGTGGCCCTCAATATTCAATCGGCTGATGATGTAAAACCAACAATCGAGGCGATGCAGGCGCGAATTGTTGCGACACAGCCTAATCTAGTGATTGATGGCTTCTTGATTGAGGAGATGATTGCAGACGGTGTGGCTGAGTTATTGATTGGCGTTCGGCGCATTCCCAACGTTGGCTTGGCCTTGACCTTGGCCTTTGGTGGCATCACGGTCGAGTTAATGCCAGATACCGTGACCACCCTGCTGCCCTCCCCTCGCTTAGAAATCGAACGTACCCTACGCAGCTTGAAACAATTTCCCTTGCTCGATGGCTGGCGGGGGAGACCTAAAGCCGATATTGAGCGAATTGTAGAAATAATCGAAGCGATTTGTGCTTTTGCTGTGGGGCAGGGTGAGCGATTTATTGAATTAGAGATCAATCCGCTCATTGTTCGGTCCGGTGACCAAACACCAATGGTCGTTGATGCGCTGTTACAACTCACCAATCACTAATTACTAGCTACTACTCACTATTTCTTTAAGGAGAAACTAATGAACTACGAACAACTACTCTATGAAGTTGATGATGAAAAAATCTGCTGGCTAACTCTTAATCGGCCTGAGAAGCTGAATGCGATGACCAAGCAGCTCATTAGCGAGCTACGCCACGGGCTAGAGCGTGCGGATGAGGATGATAATGTGAATGTCATCGTTATTCGTGGCACAGGTCGCGCCTTCTGCGCCGGACACGATTTGGTCGAGGATGCCACGGATGAGTGGGACTCGTTCTACCACTATCGGCATCACTACTTCAAACAATTCGAAGATTTCACCACCCCCTGGCGAGTGACTAAACCCGTCATCGCCAGTGTCAACAGCATCGCTATCGGCAAAGGTTTTGAACTGTCCCTCTTCTGCGATGTCACCATCGTTAGCGATGATACCCGCCTCGGCTATAATGAGGTGCGATACGGCATCTCGGCCCACTGTATGTTCTTGCCTTGGCTGGTCAATATGAAGATGGCCAAGGATTTGCTATTGACCGGGCGCGAAGTAACCGCCGCCGAGGCCAAGGAAATCGGTTTGGTCACCGATGTGGTGCCGTTGGAAGAATTAGCCGAGGTGACCCTGAAAAAGGCCAAATTGATGGCCCGTCTGCCCCGTGAATTACAGCGTGCTCACAAAGCCTACATCAACAAGGTCTACGAAATTCAAGGCATCAAAGCCGCTACTGACAACTATCTCGAACTGCTGCCAACCTTTGGTTACGTGCAAGTGCCCGAGTACGAACGCTTTATGAAGACCGTTAATGAGAAGGGCTTACGGCCCGCACTCGATGAGGCGAATGCACCATATGAGGGTTTGGATTGATAGCGACCTCTTTTCATTTTCTTAAGTGATGATACGAATTCTGATTAAGACGCTGTGGCGCTGTTCACACTTTACCCTATTTTGTCGACTGCTTCTCCTAAGACTATACTCCTTCTATGATTGGCTATGGGCAACTTGTTCGACAAAATAAAGACTTTCGCTATCTATGGTTTGGGCAGATTGTCAGCCTTTTGGGAGATTGGTTTAATCTCATCGCTTCAGCCGCGCTAGTGGCCCAACTGACTGAGTCAGGTTTAGCTGTGGGGGCACTGTTTGTGGTGCGGATGTTGGCCCCGTTTTTGGTTAGCCCCTTTGCCGGGGTCGTCGCCGACCGCTACAATCGCAAATGGATTTTGCTCATCTCTGATCTGGCCCGCTCATTGACTGTTTTTGCCTTTTTGTTTGTGCGGGAACCTCAACATGTGTGGCTGCTCTATACCCTGACCATCCTACAATTGGGGATCGGCGGTTTCTTTAACCCAACCTATAACGCGTTTCTGCCCGACATCGTCTCTCGGACCGAACTTGGTACAGCCAATGCCTTAGGCTCTTCTACTTGGGCCACGATGTTGGCCTTGGGAGCTGCCTTAGGGGGCCTGATTTCAGGCATATTTGGGATCTATACGGCCCTTGTCATTGATGGCTTCACTTTTTTACTTTCAGCCTTCTTTATCTCCAAAATTGCCTATATCCCCACCCAAACAAAAATCAGCCATACCCTCAGCGGGGTGTTCACCGAGTACCTAGCTGGGTTACGTTATCTCAAACACTATCTTGATATTTTGGTGATTGCTATTCAAAAGTCCTTCGTTACCCTTACCACCTGGTCAGGGATGCATGTGGTCCAAGTTGCCATTGCGGAAAGCTACTTTGTGATTGGAAAAGAAGGGAGTATTAGTCTCGGGTTGATGTTTGGGGCGAATGGTTTGGGGACAGCCTTGGGACCACTCATCGTGCGACAATTTACCGGAGATCAGCCACAGGCGATGCGCAGGGTCATCACCTTTTGTTTTGTGATGTGTGCGATAGGCCTGGCTCTTTCAGCCACACTCTTAAACTTTCCCTTGGTCTTGGTCGGGATCATCTTGATTGGCTTTGGCTCCGGCACAGTTTGGGTTTTTTCGACCCAACTGCTGTTGCAAGTACTACCTAACGAGATCCGTGGGCGAATTTTTTCGGTCGAAATTGCCTTGCATACCTTGGGAAGCGCCATTGCCGCGGCGGTCAGTGGCGGAGTACTGGATATAGGGTTGGGTGTTAGCCAGGTCTTGGTAGGGATGGCTGGGTTGGCGCTCATTCCGGCCATCCTATGGCGATTTTGGCAGGTCAAGCAGCACCCTTCTACGGAAATTATTTCTCAGCCTGAGGGATGATTGTCATCGAGTATATGACCGACCGCATCTGCAAAATTCGTTTTGTTATTAGTCAGGGCTAATTGGCGAGCCTGCCGTCAATCCCCCATCGACGGTGAAAAATTGCCCGGTGGCAAACCCTGCCTCATCCGAGGCCAGCCACACGGCAATGGAGGCGATGTCGGTGGGTTGGCCCAATCGTCGAATAGGGTGTTTGGCAATGGCCCGATTTCGGGCCGCCTCAGGATCATCCGCCAGATCGAAGGCTTGCTCGGCCATATCGGTCATAATCCAGCCGGGGCAAATGGCATTGCAGCGAATGTCGTCTCGCCCGTGATCGACGGCGATGCTGCGGGTCAGGCTATGGACAAAGCCTTTCGAGGCGTTGTAAATCGCCATCTGGTGATCGACCATCGTGGCGGCAATCGAGCCAAGGTTGATGATTGCCCCGCCGCCTTGCCGTTGCATCACGGGGATGACGCTGCGACAGCAAAGAAACACCCCTTTCATGTTGACCCCACTGAGCCAGTCCCAATCTTCATCCGTGGTCTCGACAATTGTCTTCTCAATTTGTACCCCCGCATTGTTGACCAGCACATCAATCTGGCCATACGTATCTATTACAAGTTGTATTAGGGTCTCTACATCCGCTGTGTCTGCCACGTCCGTTTTTCGCCAAATCATTTCCGGATGGCTCATCTCCGGTGGTTCGCTCCGACTGGCAATGACCACGGTCGCGCCTTCTTCGACAAATCTGGTGGCGATTCCCCAGCCGATGCCACGACTGGCTCCGGTTACAATAGCAATTTTGTTAATGAGTTGGTTCATTGTTTGTGCCTCCACTGTTAAAATGACAAAATTATAGAACCAATCACATCGTTAGCAATTAATACCTAGAACGTAGGACGTAGTACAGTCTATTTTACGTTCTACATCCTGCGTTCTATGAATTTGGTATCACTATTTGGGATCAGATAATTCAAGGCTAGAAAATTTAGGGGCCTCATTGAGTAGTCGTATAAAGCTTTGATGCTCTTCCACGGTTTTAGGGACGCAGCTTTTTAATAAATCCAATAGCATCCACAACGTTTTTGGACAGGTTTGGGGAATATACCGCTTCATCATGTGCATCTCACTGAGTAGTTGCAGGGCCGTAATGGAGCCAAAGGTGCCAGTGGTGTTTAACAATTCAATCAGTTTGTTGAGTGTGAAGGTGTCGGCTTCAGGAATATTTTTCAGGGCAAAGGTGATTCGAGCGATGATACACTTTTTATCAATTTTACAAGCCAAAACTTCATTTATGTCAACCATACGGTCCTCCTTCGATTTAATTTTTGCATACCAAAGGCGATAGCCGCCCCCTTAAATCCGATTGAAAAGCCGTACCAGTAATCACCCCGTTTGGTCGGACTGTGTCGTATGTTAATATGTGTGGGGATCATCCGTTGGACCAAAGCGAGTTTATGCTCGATGGTCAAACGGGACCAGGCGGTTGCGTCGTTTGAAGCAGCGGTTCCAGCAGTGGGAAGCAGCCGAATACCAAAGGTTTGGCCGATATGATGTAGGGCCACATTAAACCCTTCAACCCGATCTGCAACATTGTTCCCTTGCCCTCTACGATGCATCACCTGTCTGATTGTATCCAAGCCAAACAAAATATTTTTGATATCTTCATAAAACCAAGGCTTTTGGGCACGGTTTTCCGCCATCGATTGTGGCAGAACAGCCCGCGTCGATGAGGGCCACAGGCTCACCCCAAAGGCTGTAGCGGTACACCACAGGGCCACCTCCCCCCCTTTCGCTAAACCGTCTTGGTACGCTGCCAGCATTTGCCCAGACAACAGCGTTGTCTGTGGGAAGTCGAGCGTTTGAATGGTTAGTAATAAGTTACGTATTTGGTCCCCCGACCAAATTTTGTGGGTAGTTGTTGCAGTCTGAAAGCCCCGTTTCATCTCGTTGAAAACAGATTCAAGGCCAAATTGAAACCCTTGCGCATAAGGGGTCTGGGTATTTCCATTGATTGCGGTGACCACAATAGCGCTTGCCTGCCCCATTGTTTGCGCGGCCCATAAGACATTTTCAATATTTTCATAGCACCAAATTTGGGATCTCATCATTCACACTCCTATACCGATTTCTCAATAATGATCTCTCTTCTCCTTTTGTGTTTTGATGTTAACGATTGGGATACCGCTGCTGGACAACCGCTGATTTGGCTTGATCCGAAATGTTCTGGATTGTCCCGTATTATATATTTCGTAAGGCATATAGTGAGCGATTGATGAAATACGGCATATGTTATACGGGCTTTACCTAAAATCGAGGCGGATAACATAATCGTCGGTTGCCGCCTGAGAGGCTGTTCTAAAGCATCTGACCCTTTAAAACAGCTTCTAAAACCTAGTTATTGCCATTGTAGCCATAGTGACCGTTCTGTTTGGGCAGATGATTGAGAAAATCCAAGGGCTTAATCGAGTCCATTTGCTCTAACGGGGCCATCGTGGAGAGTAGGGTTAAGTTACCCTTCATATCTTCTAGCCCTGTGACTAACCCGGCTTGAATAGCCTGATTGATTAAATCACCAACGGCTTGGTAACTGGCGAAGATTTGAAGATTAGCTTCCATACGTTTCGCGTCGAGCATGGCACGTCTAAATTTTTCGTGCCCAATCACTTCTTTCAATATAACGCCACCTTGTTTCAGTGGAGCTAGGCCCAACGGTCGCGCTTGCGCTCGCAAGAAGCGGTTTAGATTTCGCTCAATCGTGGACCGAGCTAGATCGCTGGATAAATCATTGGCGATGAATCTGGCTGTGAGTTGTCGCAGACCTTGACTGGCATAATCGTGCATAATAAGCTTTAACACCGCCTCATCAAGATTCACCAATACAGCCGCTGCATCTCTATGGGCCGCTTGGGGGGTAAAGCTGAAAAGGATCGTCAACTTTAGTGTAAATGGAATGTTATCCTGACTTAAGACCTCCTCGAAGAGAAAGTCGCCAACAAAAAGGCTTGTCTTGATAGCGGGTTGGGTACGCTCAATTAAGGGTAGGGTGAAAAAAAAGCCTGGCTCACCCACCCGATGGTATCGTCCTAACCGCCTGATGGGTGTCGCATGATTGTCAGGGCAAAAATGAACAGATATTAAACTTTGTAGTATATGTCGTAACCATTGCATCATAATTCATCTCCTTATATCTATTATTCTCTCAACTTGCTCTAATTATACGGGGAATTCTCCTAGATAATACTGCCAAGTTACTAACAAAGTTAAGTCATTCGTCACTCAAAATAACAAATTGTCTGACAAATCACTGACAGAAACACAAAAGCGAGATGCCAATTGGCATCTCGCTTTTGTGTTTACCTAAGTTGTTTTGTGGTAAATCTAAAGCCTGAGTCGATAGGGGAAAGATAACTTGGCTTGAAGCTATGTTTGCAAATGCAGCTTTCTCCGAATTGCCTATCCTCGTAGGGGATAGGTCACCTGTTTTATGATTGCATAAAATGTTTATTTTCACCTGTCAGGTTTGACCGAGTAACAGGCGATACCCCTCCCCCCGAATGGCAATAATATACTTGGGATGATCGGGATCAGGCTCAATCTTTTTACGTAGCCGACTCATCGTCGAGTTGAGGCGAGCATCTTCCAATTTCTTGGCTTCCCACTGTGACACATCATCCCCATACTCTGTCTCGTAAATCGCCTGCGCTAATTCTGTACGATGACAAAGCTGGCCCGGTCGTTGATAGAGGTAGCTCAACAGGCTAAATTCCTGGCGAGTTAAGCTTTTTGGCTGCCCCTCAACCCGAACTTCGCGAGTAGTCTCATCGAGCCACACACTTTGCGTTGCCTCATCTGACAACGTAGCCTCTGTGGTATCAAGGAGATGTTGACAAAGCATCGCCGCAGAGAGAAGCGCGTGAATGTAGGCAATTAACTCTTGGCGAATGTGTCGTCGTCCCACATCATATGTTTGCAGATAGCGACAGGTGTAAAACAACATTCCGCCTAGATAGACATTTGTATTGTTTTGGAGTAGGGAAAACGCAATTCGACGGATGGCATAAATGGTTTGCAACGCTTTATTAAAGTGGGTATCGAGTTGGGGATCATCTCCAACTTCATCCATTGAGATATTTGCCAATAGCAGTTGTTCCAAGATATAACATATCTCAATATCATTGGCGGTCAATAAATCGGATTTGATGGCAAATTCGAGGGAGACAAAATCGCGGAAGAGCGGCCCGCGCTTGATTTGGTTGAAATCGATCAACCAAGCGTGTCCGCTGCTTTGATCGATCAGAACGGTTTCCCCGTTGAGCTGACCGTAGGTTGTGCCACACAGCGTTGAGTGAGCAAATTTCTCCTGTAGGTTTGTTAAATAAGACATGGGATTAGGATAGCTGGTGGTCGTTCCATCAGGCCGAGATAGGGTAATCTGATGAGGCAAATAGGTTAACTCGATGACTCCGGTAACATTCGCTTCATGACAAATTGATTCGAAACGTGGCTGTAATTCCCGTTTTAGATCATCAATGTTCTCAGCCTTAGCCCACTCTAAAAAGAATTCACCCAAAGTTTGTTTCGTTGATTGAAATCGTCCATTTTGATACCAAGACATCAGGGTATTTTGACATAAATCTGTGAGGGCTTGTTGAACTTGGGGGGACGAAGCGTTGCGATAAAATTTAGTCAAGGTGGTCAGCTCGGTAAGATCGGTTCTGGCCGGAATAAAGTTGACCACCGCATAGTTCATCGTTTCGAGCAATGGCCCTTTATGGGTGATGCCCAACTCGGACAAACTCGGCCCATATTGATCGTAAAGCTGCGTCTCCGTGCGGATGTAGTGACGCTCGCCGCAGGAAACCAAATAACGTTGCTCTGTGCCATCTGTGGCAAAGGCAAAGACCGTGACCACCAATTTATCCTGACGATGGACCAGCAAACGATTGACGATAATTTGGGAATGGGTGTGAAACAGCCGCCGAAATAAATCCTCTAATTCAGTGGCCCGTTGTGCAATCATCCCGTTATCCAAATCAGGCTCCAACAGATTAACGAGATATAAGAAGGACAACTTTTCACCAAAGCGAATATCAAGCTCGTGATTGATATTGAGTTGATCCTCCATTATGTCATCAACCGCACTCAACATCGCGGTCGGGCCTTCCTTCTTCGCCACAAACCGGTCAGCCGGAGACAGCCCTGATGAGGTCGGAGATAGGGCCTCACGTACATTTTGATAGGTCGGGAAATCAGTGAAGATGATTTTGGGGATCGGGGCAAACGTCCGATCCTGAGCTAACATCAAGCCGCTTTTATCCCGCTCATCATCATCATTCACCAAGCGGATATCCAAAATAGCCACGTGGATGTAATGATTTGTGAGGTGCTCCCGCACCTCCTGCGGCGATGCGGCGGTAAATACCGTATAATTATGCCGTTCGAGATATTCGGCTCTTGTGCTGAGAAAATCAGGCTCATTATCCGCCAATAAAATTTGACCTTTTGTCATTTACCCCACCTCCTCCATAGTCTCCTCATTATGAGATTTATGTAGTTTGAGTAGTTTTTCCTGATAATCATCCATTCGCTCATTAGCCGTTTTTGAAAATCGCGCAGATAATAGAGCCACAGCCTCAGTAATGATCCCTGATACAGTACTTGCCGTTCCAGCAGTCGTATATCCTAATAAAAGCAAAATCGTCCCCAAAATAATAACAAAACCCCCAACAGCGACAAAAAATAACCGAATAAGATGTGTTGTACTCGCTTGCTTTCGAACCTCGTCAAAATTTTGTTTGAGCTGTTCAGAAATATCAAACAACCCTGGTTTACGTTTTTTTTCTAGATGCGTTGTAATAGAACGTTCCACAATGCTGATCATCTTATTAATTCCCTCTTCTTTAGCCACAAAATCGACAGCAGGCGGTAGTTCATTAAGATGTGGGCGTAATGACTCGCGTACGGTATCCACAGAGGGAAAGTTTGTCAACATAATTTTAGGAACGGTGGGGGCCACCTCCTTAGCGATGGTCAGGCCACTGACATCCTTTTCATCATCATCATCTTGCAAGCGAATATCAAGAATTGCCAAATCTATTTTCTTTGTAGCAAAGAGTTTTCGAGTGTCAATTGGATTATCCGCTAAAAGAACGTTGTAGTTCAGCCGTTTTAGAACCTCGGCGCGTGTTTGTCTAAAATCAGGATCATTATCAGCTAAAAGAATAGTCGCTGTCATGAAGATATCTCCTGTGGGTTTAGGTTTTGGTTATCTGGTGAATATCGCTTAACGATACACTCAAATTCGGCTCTCATCTTCTTCTCGTCCAATGGTTTACGTAGATAATCCAAGGCCCCAGCTTGCAGAACATCTCTCGCCCGTCGCCACGTTGGGGAGGTTGTGACCACGACAATTTTGCTATGCGGCACACGTTCCTTAAGGCTGGATACAAGTTGAACCACATCCGTTACGGCTGAGGCATCCACAATAATCCAGTCGTACCGCTCCAAATATTGATCATTACTCTCCGCCAGTTGATGTTCAGTGAGCACATTTAAGTCGCCGAGCGGTAATAACGCCCGCGCCAATCGCATTGGCCACTGTGTTGCCATCATGTCCCCCACTAATAGAAATTTACTGGTCATGACCCACCCCTTCAATTTAAAGATTGGCTCAACAATAATGGAATTAAGTAACGAGTGGCAGTAAAACCACCATTGTTGTTCCAGACTGATCACTTTGTTCGACATTAATATAACCTCCGTAAATATCAACTATCATTCGCGCAATGTACAACCCCCGCCCGCGCCCATTTGGTCGAAATCTTGGGGTAAATATGATTGTTTGGGTGGCTTCGTCAATGCCTGGCCCTGTATCACGTACTGCAATTCGGACAACCTGATCCTGTACAGTTAGTTCAAGGCATACGATTGGGTTGATACTATACTCTATCGCATCAAGCGCATTTTGAATTAAAATATGAAAAAGGCGACCTAACCATACTGAGTTAGCTTTTACCAAAAAGTGTGTTGCATTTGAAATTGACTGAGCATTAATTGTTATCTTGGGTTGTTTCTGTTCCGCTATATTCGTCAAAACCATTTGTAACATTTTGAGTGAGATATCTTCTAGCAAAAATGGTGAGGGAAGTTCGACAAGATTTTGTGTAAATTCCTTGATTTTATCTAAATCGTCTTGAATTTCAGTTGAAGTCAATAAAGATGTATGGCTCAATTGGGTTTCAATACCTTCGATTTTATCAAGAATAGCTTGGGTTTTGTTTCGCATCTCGTGTCCCCAATTCCACAAAATCAAGGCAGCACATTGTTCCGTCTGACATAATTCAGGGGGTGCAACACTCATTCAACACTCCCATCCTGATCCAAAGGTAATGTGATAACCATTGTCGTTCCATCTGCCCCACTTTTTTCGACTTTGATATCCCCCCCATACGTTTGCACAATGGTCTGGGCCATCAACAATCCCATCCCCAGCCCTCTGGCATCTTCCGCTTTTTCAATAAAATCCAAGCCTATTTTTTCTTCAATCTCTTTGGGTAACCCCGGTCCTGTATCTGCCACAAAAATTTGGGCATATTCCAGCCGCCGACGTGTACCTATTTTGATAACCCGTACATTACATTGAGATATGGCATTGACCGCATTGTCCACTAAAATGTCAAAGGCCCGCCGTAACCACTCTGGGCTAACTTTCACCGCAGTCTCGGTAGCTAAGTGACACTCAAATTTTAGGGTTGTATCATTGTACGGTGTATTTTCCCACAGCTGTTTTGCTCGTTCCTGCACAAATTCATTAACCACCACAATGTCCAAACTTTCCTCTGCTGACAACGGGGGGGTCAATGGTTTTTCCATAATTTTTTTAGCCAACCGCTCAATCATCTCCAACCGTTTATTTAATTTGGGTGCCATCGCTTGGGGAAGCGATATATCCTGCAAATCCTCTGTGAAAAGTTGTAGTTGATCTCGAATAGTCACCGCATGTTTTTCAATTGTATGCCGCCACGTATTGTTGGCCATGCCCATCCACGCCAAGGCTGTTCTAGCTCCGACCATCCCTTTGGTTTGCCTTAATTCCTCATACTGTCGAGATCGGGCGATAGCTACCGCTGCATGATCGGCCAAGGACTCCAATAGCTCCACTTGACGATCCTCAAAATATCGCACCGATTTAGAGCGGACATGCAAGACCCCAATCACTTGATCTTGCACTGACAATGGTACACCAATCGCGGCACGATACCCTTTAGCTAGATATTGAGGGTTGGCGTTGGCTTCGTGTGTCATATCTGAAACGACAAGCGTTTGTTGCTCATCGACAATCTTTCGTGTCCACCCGTTAGACCGCACTGAGCTCTCATAGGCATACAAGTTTCCTCCTTGCTCGATTCTGAGAGTCTCCACAAATTGTTCAGTTTGTGCGTCCCAAAAAAGAATACCACCCTCTTGGGTATCAGAGATATTCATCGCTTCAATCATGACCACATTTAAGATTTGCTGATGTTCAATCTTGCCAGCCAATGAGAAAGCCGCTGTTTTTAGGATATTGGCCTCATTCAATCGCTCAACCACCTCTTGATACAATTGAGCATTATGAATCGCGTTCGCCAATTGATCGGCCATAATCTGTAAAACAGCAATATCTTCATCTGACAAATCAACCACATCCATGCTTTGTACATCCAGAGCCCCAAAAACCTCTTCCCGTGTCTTTAAGGGAAAGGCCATTTCTGCTTTTGTTCGTGGTAAATGGGGATTAACATAGTGATGCGGATCTAATGAAACGTCAGGCGTCAGTCTCGACTGACCATATTTGGTGACATAGCCAACAATACCCTTCCCTACTCTTAATTGATGTTTATTCTTTAGCATCTGCTTCCCGCCATCCGAAGAGGCAGCCTGTAATATAGCCCATTCTTTATTTTTATCTAACAAAAAAACACCAGCATGATATAAAAAGTCAAAGCTATTCACAATCAAATCAACGGATTCGTCCATTAAGCGTTTTTCATCCAAAAAGCTTGTTGCTTTGCGAGCAACTTGGGCAGTAGCATCTAACAAATCAGCGTGACGTTCGACTTTCTCAAATAATTGGGCATTGTCAATGGCTATACTGGCCTGAGCAGCCAAAGCAGTGAGGGCACTCAAATCTTCCATGTCAAAGGCATTAAATCGGGGGTGCTCCACATTAATGACCCCAAAAACCTCGTCCTTAAACATAATCGGTACCGCTAATTCAGAGCGCGTGCTGGGATGACAGGCGACATAATCCTTATCCAGCAAGACATTCGGAATAATTTCGGCTACACCCGTCCTCGCTATACGCCCCATAACTCCGACCGGCTGGTCATCCGGGGCATTATCGGCCAACGGCTGATAGACGTCGATGGCTGGGGTAAATTTTTCAGGGGGATAGGCGGTAATTAATTCGGTTCGGCCCGCCTTAACCAGAGCCACACAGGCAAAGCTGATTTTTGTGCCATGATGGGCGGTTAATTTCCAAGCTTGCTCGACAATTTTTTCAAAAATCTCATTGAGATCCAGAGATTTGGTCAAAATATGACCTGTTTCCGACAGGGTTTCCAGAAAGCGAACCCGATACTGTAATTTATCATACAACTGGGCATTCTCAATGGCTGTAGAAACTTGGGCCACCATAATCTGGGCCAGATGAATCTCTTGTTGGGTAAAGTTCCGCTTTGTATATTTCGCCTCTAGCCAAAACGCCCCCATGACCTCATTTTTCGTTGTAATCGGCACAATCAACACCGACTGTACGTGTGGGGCAATGCTTAAAGCTTCCTTGAGGTCATCCGACACAGTATTACGGGCCAAGGGTATTTTGTGAGTGAAGAGGTGCTCAAAAATAAGGTTGTTAGTCAACGGGATTGCCACATTCGTTTTTCGGGTTGAGCCAATCTCTGGATATTCAATCAAGCCGTAACCAAATTGATCTTGGTGATCAAATAGAGTCACACGCCCTTGATCCAGATCAAATATATCTAAAAGCTCCGAAAGAACCCGTCTAAAGATTTCGCTAGAGTCCAAGGTAATATTGGTCAGGGAGGCAATATGATGAATCCTGCGTAGATGTCGAACATTTTCCCGTTCAGAGGCAAAAAGACGGGCATTTTTAATGGCAATCATTGCCTGTTGCCCAATGATTTTTAGGAGGTTCATATCATTCGGGGAGAAGGCGTTCGGGTGTTCACCGAGTAGCTCCAATGTGCCTAACAATTCATTATCGCTATACAACGGAACACCAACAAAGGAACGGGGTAAAGTTGCCGCATCATCGGGCTGAAATTGAATGCTCGTTTGTGTTAACAAATCCTGGATAAGCAGTGGTTGATAATGATGTAATATCCAACTCGTAAAGGCATCCTCTTGATAATACACCTCCCCATCCTGCGAAATCGAGCCAAAATCACCGATCTGGCTATAAACGTGCATCACGGCTTGGTCTGGATGCCAAAGACATATCTTGGCCGCACTGTAAGCAATTAAACTTTTTACAGCACTCAATATATCATTTAGAATTTTATCCAAATCTAGACTCATATTGATTAAACGGCTAATCTCGGCAATAATGGACATTTGATGGACTTGCCGCTTTTTTTCAGCATATAGTCTGGCGTTTTGGATGGCAATTGCGGCTTGCGCTGCTAATGACTCCAATGCGGTTTGGTCATCGGTATCAAAGGCATCGTACTGATGATGTTCAACGTTGATGGCCCCAATAATTTCATTACCAATCATAATGGGCACTGCTAATTCCGAGCGTGTTTCCGTGTCATAAATGATATAGTTTGGATGCTTAATGACATTCCCCACCAAAATCGATTGTCGCGCTTTGACGGCAGTTCCTGTAATTCCAATCGGTTGCATTCCAGCGAAATCAATACGCCCAATATCAATCGTTAGTTGGGGGAGTTGATCGCGGGGATACGCTGCAACAAAACTCAGTTTGTTGTCATCCACTCTTGCTAAATGACTGGATCGCGCCGCCCCCGTTAATTTTGATGCTTGCTCAGCAATTGCAAATAAGGTCTCATCCAAATTGAGATTATTGGTCACGGCTTGGCTGGCTTCAAGCAAGGTTTGGCGGGTACCAACACGTTTTTCAATTCGGGTGTATAACTGGACATTACGAATGGCCACAGCTGCCTGAAGAGCAAATAACTCAATATCTTTTAACTCATCAGGCGAGAAATGGTGATGTTGCCTGTAGTTGATAAATAACACCCCAACGGTTTCATTTTGGGCACGTAAGGGAATCGCCACACAAGATTTTATCTGTTCATCGATAACAAAACGTCTCTTTTTAAATAGATGATGCGTGGTGATATCTTCTACAATGTAAGGCTGTTCTTGTTGTAGCATTTTAAACACAATCGAATTTTGGGGTATCTTTGAAAAAGAAGCTGCTCGCTCTGGGTAGTAGACCCCACGCATCTTTGGCTCATCTGTAAGTCGCTTTTGTTCAGGATTGTAAACATATAAACTGATGGCATCGCAGCCTAAAATATCTTGGACACCTTGGACCAAGGCGTTCAAGGTGCCATCTAAATCTTCCAACATTGTCTTCCGGGCCACAATGTAAGCGACATTTCGGACGGTGTTTACTTGATCGAGCAAGCGCACTTTTTTCAGAGCTAAGGCGGCGTGATGTGCAAAGGTTTGGGCCGTTTTACGCTCACGCTCAGCAAAGTGTCGGGGTTGATCATAATTAACATAAAGAACGCCTAATTTTTCATCCCCGATTTTCAAGGCCACCCCTTGAAAACTCTTGGCCATAATCTTTTTTAGCAAATTCCGAGTGGTTTGCCCGATAAACTGATTAGACTTTGCATCCTGAATGTCATTAACCCCGATCCAGCCTTGTTCCATAATTGTATAGGCGGTGTGCCCTGGTTTAGGGGCTTTCTTTTGAAAGGTTCGCCATAAATCAAAAGGCACTCCGGCAGTGACGGAGTTATCCAACAAAAACTCTTTACGATCTGGGTCATATAGTTGGATCGCTGCTGAGGTGGCCTGTAACACGAGACAAGCACTGTCCACAATCTGTTTTAGCATATCCGCCAACTGAGCGACACTGGACAGGGCTTTAACCGCTTGTTGCATATGCTCTAACTCTCGAATTCGCCGAGCATTATCATACGTAATCGCCGCATGATTAAGATACAACTGTATGCTGACAATTTCTTCCATTGAAAACAGACGTGGCGTTTGATAATGGATCCACATCACACCAACGGTCTTGTCCCTAATTTTAAACGGGATGCCTAGGGCCGCTTTTATACCACGTAACTTGGCCTTAGGATTAAGCCGATGTTGATCGTGTCTGCTTCCTTCGATGTAGTCAGGTCGTCCGTTGTTTATAATCTGGATCGATAGACCCTGTGTCCGAATAAATTGGTCAGCCTCAATATTTAATTCGGTGTCCAACCCCGTTGTAGCTAAATGTGTGGCTTGCCCATACGTATTGACCAACATCAAGGTCACGCCACTGGCCTGAGACCAAGCACCTGCCTGATCCACCGTTTGTTGCAAAATCTGTTCCGGCTCGCCCAATGAAATAATTGAATCGCTAGCCTCAAATAAGGAGAACATTCGCTCCCGTTCACGCATAAAACTTTGATACAGTCGGGCATTTTCAATGACAAGAGCCGCTTTATTCGCTAGCCCGTTTAGCAACCTGAAATCATGAGTGCTAAAGGCACGGTTATAAATTGAATTGACAAACAAGGCCCCAATACAGCAATCCGACTTAGATTCATGTCGTGCTTGAACCTTAATCGGTAAGCCACACATCGTTTGAATCCCGCTGGCCTTCGAGGAATCTTTGACCTGATCATTATGTTGAGCATCATCAACAATTAGCAATTTCCCTGAGGTAATCACCTGATAGGCCAAGCCTTCGGTCCGTGGCAAAAAATCACCCCCCGGAAAGCGAATAGCCCCAATGGGGTGTCCTAATTCATCCGCCCAAATAATTGCGCCAGATTGTGTTCCCGTGAGGAGACACGCACTTTTGATCACCTCCGTCAACACCCTATTGATATCTAACGTGGTAAAAGGTACATTGGTCATATCTCGGAGGAGCTGCGTTTCAATTGCCAAGGCCACCTGCCCAGCTAATAAGGCTAGAAAATTGATTTCACCTGCCTGAAAAAAGTATGGCTCTGGATGAACCGCATTAATCACGCCCAAGACCCGTCCGTGCGAAATGATGGGCACGGAGAGAATTGAACCCTCATTGAAGGCATTCGGGATCATTTTGCAGCGTGGGTCCGTCGCCGCATCGACACAATTATAAATTTGCCCAGTTTCGGCAACATAGCCCGCAATGCCCTCACCCATTTCCAATTCAAAATAGACTTGTTCAGATACGAACTGGTCGCCGACAAGCCTGACCTTCATTTCCAAAATATTGGAACTTGGGTTAAAGAGCATTATTGAACCCGATTGGGTTTTTATTGCTTGTAATCCCTCTTGTAACATCGCACCTAATAAATCTTCAAGCTTAAAGATAGAATTCATCTGATGGGCCAATTTTCGCAAGGTCCTAAAGTGACGATTTTGACGCTGCATCCTGCGATGACGCTTTTGTTTTTGGGTCAAGGTCCGTTTCAAATTGTAGTGCTCGGTAGCCCGTTGAAGCATAAGATTAGCTTGTTGATAATCAACTGGTTTGTACAGATAACCATAGATATCAACCTGCTCAAAAAAAGTGGGCGACGTTTTTTCCCCAAGCAATAAAATAAGTGGCGTATCTTGATTGTCCTGCTTGATTTGCCTCACATCGTAACCACGACCATTGGTTTGGTGATCTTCAATAACATCTAAAACGACTGCTGAGTAGTCACTGCGACCTGTTTCCTCCCCATCCCTCACAGTCTGATAATGAGGTTCTACCTCCATTTGATATTCACCCGCTCGCAAATCGTCAATCCATTGATGATGTTTCCCAATCTGACGACTAATAAGCAATATCCGTGGCTTTTGCCATGACATAGGTTCACTCCCATTCACCTGCATATCAATATTTTCTGTTGTCAAAGAAAAGGAATTATGCATTCTTTCTTAACCTACATTATAACACAGCTAAATTGATACCTGACCCGTACAAATTTAGGTCAAATTAGAAGCAACACTATGTTGTTACAGCTATAACTCAATTGTAATCTCAACGAGGCTAAGACACTCTAACAATTTGCTGTCAGTTCTGTGACATTCAGGCATAATCATACAAAAAGCAAAGCTCTGAAGCTTGCACAATTCTAAAGAACAACGCTTTGACCAAAAATACCATGTAGACTAAAATGGCAGCCTTTATCAATTGCAACCCAGCAAGTTGCAACTATTAAAGGAGTCTCCTGATGCCCGAACTTGACTTAGATTTTGTCCGCAGTCAATTCCCCGCCTTTTCCGAGCCTAGCCTACAAGGTTGGGCCTTTTTTGAAAATGCTGGAGGAAGTTACGCCTGTGGGCAGGTCATCGAGCGGTTAAATCGTTTTTACCGCGAAACGAAGGTGCAACCTTACGCCCAATATCCAGCCTCGGCTAAAGCGGGGGCAGAGATGGATGAAGCGTACGCTCGCCTAGCGGCTTATATGAATATTGAGGCGGATGAGGTCAATTTTGGCCCCTCCACCTCCCAAAACACCTACGTTTTGGCCCAGGCCTTTCGAGGGATGTGGCAAGAGGGCGATGAGATGGTCGTCACTAATCAGGATCACGAGGCCAACTCCGGCTTCTGGCGACGGCTGGAGAACACAGGCATCGTTGTGCGCGAGTGGCGGGTCAATACCGAAACCGGCTTGCTTGATCCGGCTGATTTAGATGACCTGCTTAATGAGAAAACACGCCTGCTTGTTTTTCCCCATTGTTCCAACGTGGTTGGGCATATCAACCCTGTGGCCGAAATTGCCGCGAAAGCTCACGCGGTCGGAGCGCCTGTCGTCGTTGATGGCGTTTCCTACGCCCCCCACGGTCTGCCAGATGTTGATACATTGGGGGCCGACATTTATCTCTTCTCCTCCTACAAAACCTACGGTCCCCACCAAGGGGTGATGGTGGTGCGCAAACCGCTATTAGAAAAACTTGTCAATCAGGGCCACTACTTCAATGCCAAATATCCGCACAAGAAATTGACCCCCGCAGGGCCCGACCACGCCCAGATTGCGGCAGCGGCTGGAATGGTCGACTATTTCGATGCCATTCACGCCCACCATTTTGACGATGAGGTCGAGCCAGCCGAACGCGGTCGACGGGTGCACGATTTATTTCGTGAAGCCGAGGCCCAACGGTTGGCCCCACTGCTCGATTGGCTGAGCCAGCGTAACGATATCCATATCGTTGGGCCAGCCGATGCTGTGCATCGTGCTCCAACCGTGGCCGTTGTGCTCAAGGAAACCTCCGCCGCCTTTGTCTCTCGTGAACTGGCTGAGCACAAAGTGATGGCAGGCAATGGCGATTTCTATGCGGTGCGTGTATTGGAAGCCTTGGGTATTCCGCTAGAGCCTGGCGTGCTCCGTATGTCATTTGTGCATTACACCAATGACGCTGAGGTCAATCAGTTGATTGCGGCGTTAGATGCAGTGTTGTAGAAAGTTGTGTTTAGAATTACGAGAAAAAATCACGTAACCATTTTTGTTATGAATGATTTGTGGTAATATCAAATAAAAATAAACGATTTTTTCTCGCAGGTGATATATTATGCTTATTCGATTTACCGTTGAAAATTTTCGCTCATTTTATGAAGAAGCTGTACTGTCTATGATTCCTGGGCGGATGCAAAAGCATCCAAATCATGTTGTTTCAGGAAATGGTTCAAAAGGTATAGATGTGTTACGTACAGGGTTGTTGTATGGAGCGAATGCTTCTGGGAAATCGAATCTCATTCGAGCAATGGATTTTGCCCAAAAGTTAATCGTGGATGGTACAAAACCAAAACAACGTATTCCGGTTGAACCTTTTCGATTAAGCGAAGAGGCTCTTCAGAAGCCATCACGATTCGAGTTTGAATTTATCAGTCAAGGTCAAGCCTATGCTTATGGATTCGTTGTTGACAGCAGATGTGTTCATGAAGAGTGGTTGTTTCTAATGGATAAGCAGAAAGAGCAGCCTCTTTTCGAACGCGTAACAAATGAGGAAATGAAAACAAATGTCTCTTTCCCAAACCTCAACCTGCTAAAGAACCCTGATGAACAATTTTTACAATTTGTGGCTCGGAGTACCCGTCCAAATCAATTATTCTTGACAAAATCGGTAGAGGATAATTTGGATTATTATTTTTCTGTGTCTGATTGGTTCAGTACAACCTTGACAATTATTTTTCCTGAGTCAAAAGCCAAAGGAATTCAAAGCATAATTGGCAGTAATGATGAGGTAAGAAAATCTCTATCAGATTTTCTTGACATTATGAATACCGGAATAGATGGAGTTAGCCTTGATCAAGTTAAAGTAGAAACCATAAAGTTTCCTGCAAAAAACGATGTTGATAATATACTAACTGAATTGCAGCAAAACTCTGCAGTTGTTTTTGATATTCCAAATGGAGGCCGATATCTCGCTCAATTAAATGAGCAAGGTCAACAAAACTTTTATTCTTTAGGGACAATACGTCGTTTGGATGATAACGAAGTCCGATTTGAAATGTTTGAAGAGTCTGATGGTACTCAACGTTTAGTTGATCTATTTCCAGTAGTCTATATGGATGTAAGTCGTGTTTTCATCATTGATGAGTTAGAGCGTAGTCTACACCCTAATTTGGTTCGCCGCTTTATCAAACTATTTTTAGAGAACACCTCTGGAAGCCAACTCATTGTTAGCACTCATGAATCAACCTTACTTGACTTGGATTTAGTAAGACGCGATGAAATTTGGTTTGTCGAAAAAAGGCCATCTGGTAGCTCAGCCTTGTATTCATTGGAAGAATTCAAGCCGCGAGCTGATTTGGACATCCGACGGGGTTATTTACAAGGACGATTTGGGGCAATTCCTGTTTTGGGTAGCAGTCTGGATTTAGAACCTAATGCCACGTAAACGTCGCCCCTTAGATCGCACCTCGGCGGTGCGTGATGCGAAATTAATTATCATTGCTACCGAAGATACCAAAGCAACTGTCAGATATTTTGAGGCGTTAGTTTCGTCCAGATACTACCAAAATTTAAAAGTTCAAGTCAGGGTCTTACAAAGAGAAAGTACTGCCTCCTCTCCTGAACATATACTGGCGATGTTAGATACCTACCGCAATGAATATCCACTTGATGCGAACGATGAACTTTGGTTGGTGATCGATGTGGACAAGTGGGGAGATAAAAAGCTCAGTCAGGTAGCAGCCCAATCAGAGCAAAAAGGGTTTCTGTTGGCCATCAGTAATCCAGCCATAGAGTTGTGGTTCTTGCTACATCTTACTTCACTTGATCGTTATGATGAGGCCACAAAAGCGGATTTGCTAAAAAATGAAAAAGTCCGCAAAAATCGAACACGTCTCGATCAAGCAATTGTAGACATTATCGGCAGTTACAACAAAAGCAACCTTGACGTTGACCACTTTTTGCCACATTTGAGCGAGGCTGTTGAAAGGGCTAAAGCGTTGGATACCCAACCTCAAGACCGCTGGCCCCAACAACTTGGTACGCATGTTTATCGGTTGGTTAGGTCAATTCTAGACAGCCGACCCTATCAATAAAATATTAAGCAAAATAGACTTTTGAGGACTCAATATGCGATTGATTGTAGATGGACAACCCATTGAATATGAAGTCGGAGACAGCTTGCTGACTGCGATGCTTCGAGCGGATGTGCACCCGACGGGCGGTGGCTGTCTCTGTTGTGGCGGCGATTGTCCCCACTGTTTGGCCACTGTGGATGGGGTGTCGTATGTGCGTACCTGTCAAGTGGCGGCCAAACCGGGGCAAGTGGTCGAACGGGATCACCAATCGGGCTACCCGCCACTACCGTTGAATGATCCGCCCGGACCCGAGACAGCGGTTCGCAACCTTCATTGCGATGTCGTGGTCATTGGAATGGGCGAGTCAGGGCAATTAGCTGCGGCAGAGGCCCTTGATGCAGGCAAGCAGGTTATCACCCTTGATACCAACGATGGTGAAGAGGCGGTCGGGGTTTATGCCGGACCGCTTGTTGTGGCCCGAACGAACGATGACCAATTGCATATTCATGTGCGAGAAGAGGTGGTTGTGGCGACCGGGGCCGCCGAAATTCAGCCTGTGGCCCCTGGGGCAGACTTAGCTGGCCTGGTGACGGCGCGGGCTGCGACACAACTGGCTACAGCGGGGATTGAGCTAGGCAAGGTGGTGGCCATTGGTATACCTCCTGAAGGGATTGAAGCCGAGATCGTTTCTGGTGATTTGGTTCGTTTTGAAGGTGAGACTAAGGTTGAGGCGGTGGTTGTGCGCGACGAGGCTGGTAACGAGCAACGCATTGCCTGTGATACCGTATCGCTCGGCTTGGGCCTGCATCCACGCGATGCCCTGCGTCGAATGGGACACGATCTGGCCGTGCGTGTCGTTGGTGATGCGGCGCTCGAGTCTGACATCCCGCCTTGTCCTGTCGCCGGTATTGTTTGCCCTTGTAGCAGGGTGAGCGTGGAGGATTTGGATCAAATCTGGGATCAAGGCTTCCACGAAATGGAGTTGGTCAAACGGGGCACTTTGGCTGGAACAGGTACCTGTCAAGGATCAGCCTGTTTGCCCCATCTACGCAGCTACTTGGCGGATCGCGGCCAAGAGCTGCAACCACCCTTCACTGCTCGCCCTGTCACTCGACAATTGACCTTGGGTGAAATGGCCGCAGGTGGACATCATCACGCCACACCTCGCACCGCTTTGCACAATGAACACTTGAAACTGGGTGCCCAAATGGACCGTATCGGTGGGTGGTGGCGACCGTGGAACTACGGTAATTTGCAGGAAGAGTATTGGGCCGTACGTGAGGCTGTCTCTATCTGTGATGTGAGCACTTTGGGCAAGATGATTATCACTGGGCCAGATGTGTTACCCTTGTTGGAAAAGTTGTATCCGACGAATGTGAGCACGATTAAAGAAGGCCGCTCCCGCTATGTGCTCCTACTCAATGAGCGAGGCTATGTCTTGGATGATGGCCTGATTGCTAAGGACAACGATACCCAATACAGCCTGACCTTCACCAGTGGTGGTTCTAGCTTTGCCGAGATGTGGGTCCGTGATTGGGCTGCGGGGTGGGGATACGATGTGCGTATTCTCAACCAGACGATGACCCTCGGCGCGATCAATGTGACGGGGCCGATGGCCAATGAGTTACTGTCGCGGGCAGGGTTGACCGAGCCGCCAAAATTTATGGGGCATCAGATGGCTACCATTGCCGACGTGCCCTGTAAAATCTTCCGCCTGAGCTTCACAGGCGAACTGTCCTACGAGTTGCATCATCCCGCCGAGCATTCGGTGAAGTTGTGGCGTGCCTTACTTGATTTGGGCAGCGATCTAGGGATTAAGCCCCACGGTCTGGAAGCTCTGACCGCTCTGCGTTTGGAAAAAGGGCACGTCATCGTCGGCCAAGATACCGACTTCGACTCTACACCCCGTCGTATTCATCACGAATGGATGGTCAAGCTGGAAAAAGAGTATTTTATTGGCCGCCAAGCGCTAATCCGCACCAATCGTATCCCGCTGGACAAACAACTGGTCGGCCTTGAGATGGACGGGGAAGCTGCTTACGAAGGGGCTACCATTTGGTATGGTGATGAATATGCTGGCTATATCACCTCGAGTTTTACCTCGCCGTTGATGCAAAAAGGGGTGATGTTGGGCTGGCTTTATCTGTTTGATGACGAGCTACCCACCGAAGTAACCATCAATGGCCGACCCGCCCAACGGGTAGCCGTGCCATTCTATGATAAGGAGGCCAGCCGTGCACGAGCCTAATCTAACGATGACCCGGTTATTGGGCACACGAATTGTGGCGACGCCTGAGGCACTTGATGCTGCCGAGTGGTCTGCCGATACCCTTGTTTTACGATTTGCCCCGGATGAGGTCTTTATAGTAAAGCCCCCCTCTAACTCCCTCCTCTGGGGGAAGGACATAAATACTTCCTCCCCTCTGGGGGGGATTGAGGGGGAGCTGGCCGATCCGCACGCCATTGTGGTATCTGAAGGGAGTTTTTCAGGCCTGTGGCTTGATTCTGACACGGCAATGCATATTTTGGAGCACGGTTGCGAATGGGAAATCCCTAGCGAGCGGCCTGCCTTTGCGCAGGGGGCTGTGGCTGGTATTCCGGCTAAATTGTGGTTTGAAGCTGAGCGTGTGTTAATTATTGTTCCGGCCCCACTTGCCGCTGAATTTGAGGAGCGAATAGGATGAACGAGTTTCAGGAACGAAAAGTAAACTTTAAGTGGCACGAGCCTAAGCGTAGTTATGATGTGGTAATTGTCGGTGGTGGTGGGCACGGACTCTCAACGGCTTACTATCTGGCAAAAAACCACGGCATCACCAATGTGGCGGTTTTGGAGCGAAAATACATCGGGGGTGGTAATTCAGGCCGAAATACGACGGTGATTCGCTCAAATTATGGTATTCCCGAAGCGGTTCGCTTCTACCAGCGCAGCGTCGAGCTGTATCAAAATCTGGAAGAAGAGACCGATCGCTGGATTATGCACCAGGCCAAGCCCCTACTGTGGATTGCTCACAATGAGGCTGGGCTGCGACAACAGATTGCCCGATCTGATATGAATCAGGACTTCGGAGCCAACACCCAGTTTGTCACCCCCAAGGAAATTAAACAAATCTGCCCCGAGATCGACATTACGGGTGGCGGGCAGTGGCCCATCACTGGGGCCTCTTTGCACCACGAGGGGGCCACCGCTCGGCACGACCGAGTCAACTGGGCCTTGGCCGAGGGCGCGATGCAGCGTGGCGTACATGTGCATCAACGCACAGGCGTAACCGGTCTCATTAAAGATGGTGATCGGGTGACAGGCGTGGAAACAACGGCTGGACCGATTTCGGCGGGCGTCGTCATCAGCGCGGTCGGCGGTCACGTGACTACACTAGCCTCAATGGCTGGACTTCGGTTGCCGATTCGGACCCATCCGTTACAGGCCTTTGTTACGAACCACTACGAGCGGGATTTTAACATCATTGCTGCCTCGGCTAACCTGTTATTCTATGTTTCGCAAACCGCGCGGGGCGAGATGTTAATCGGGGCGGAAATTGATCGCCAGCCCAGCTACTCCTACCGTTCTGGGCATCACTTTATCCAAAGCTGTGCCTATCGGGCACTGACTCTGTTCCCCTTCATGCGAAAATTGCGCATCCTACGGCAATGGACGGGGATTTGTGATATGAGTCCCGATTACTCGCCGATTATGGGTAAAACCGGTGTCGATGGCTTCTACATCACTACAGGCTGGGGGACGTGGGGCTTTAAAGCCATTCCTGTTGGTGGTGAGCAAATGGCTGAGTTGGTGGCCACGGGCGAAACGCCTAAGTTAATCAAGCCCTTCTCCTTGGATCGTTTTGCTAATGATCGCACCAAGGCGGATCGTGGCTCGGCAGGAACGCATTAAATTTAGACAGAATAGAACGGATTTGGAGTAAATTATGAGCATACGAATCACCTGCCCCACCTGCGGGGAGCGGCCCATTGAAGAATATGTCTATGGCGAGATCCCGGTTGTGCCAGAACACATTACCGATGAGGATGAGTGGGATCTTGATCGGGCCTTTATGTTGAACAATCCGGAAGGGGTTCAGACCGAAGCTTGGTTTCATTTGTATGGCTGTCGGCGTTGGCTTAAACTACAGCGTGACACCCGCACGGATGAAATTGTGAGTTATGGCTGATCGTGGTTGAGCTGCCCTAAAATTATGACAAGATTGATCCGATTTTACGACAGACGACAAACAAAGGATCTGGTATAATAGATCGGACGATTATCCTCAATTACGAGCGAGTTACTAGGAATTGCAAAAGGATCGATTATGGATACTCAGGAAGCCTCGTCCAGCAATGGCCATATCCTCATTGTCGATGATACCCTCCCCAATCTACAACTACTGTCGAAGATGCTGACTGAGGAACAGTACAAAGTTCGTGGTGCGCCGAATGGTTCACTTGCTTTGTCGGCTGCACAGGCCGATCCGCCTGACTTGATTTTGTTGGACATCAATATGCCCGATTTGAGTGGCTATGAGGTGTGTGAACATATCAAGGCTGATGAACGAACGGCAGATGTGCCGGTCATTTTTATTAGCGCCTTAAGCGAGGTTTTTGATAAGGTCAAGGCCTTTGAAGTGGGAGGGATTGATTATATTACCAAGCCCTTTCAAATTGATGAAGTCTTGGTCCGCATTGAAAATCAGTTGACCATTCGGCGTTTGCGGCAAGAGTTGGAAGCGCGGGTCGAGGATTTAGAGACCTATAACCGTAAGTATGAGTTAGAATTGGAGCAGGCCCGTCGCATTCAACAGGGCTTGCTCAAACCACCCCAGCCTCCTTGGACCGATTTACAGGTTGTGTGCCATAGCACCCCAGCTTATTCAGTCGGTGGCGATTTTTATAACTATCATCATCTACCGGATGGTATTAATGGCGAAAAGCGGTATGCTTTCACCGTTGGGGACATTTCGGGTAAGGGCTTGCCCGCTTCACTACTGATGGCCACCTGTTTGGCTGAGCTTGAGGCTGCCCTTCAACTAAACTTACCCCTCGCCGATCATTTGAATTATTTGGACCGAAAAATCTTACCCTATGCGCAAGCTACCGGGCAAAATTGTGCTTTGTGTCATTTGGAAATTGTGATTGACTCAGCATCGGGGCATACGCAAGCTATTATGGGGAATGCGGCTGGGGTCCCCCCTTATATCAAGCGGGCTGACGGTGCGCTGGAATGGGTCGACATTGGCGGACTAACCATCGGCTTCGGACTTGGCGCGGAAATGGGATATGATCAAGCAACCATCTCTTTGGAAAAAGGGGACCTGATTATTCTCACTAGTGATGGTGTGCCCGAAGCATTTAATGAGGATGGGGAAATTTTTGGCTTTCCGCGTATCATGGATTTGTTGGAAAAATCTACAGCTATCTCTCCCGAAGAGATTTTGGATGAATTGCTTGATGGCGTGAAAAGCTTTACTAAAGAAGCAGAGCCTCACGATGACCTGACGGTGATGGTCATTCAAGTGTAGGGTATACCTTGAAATTATGATGGATCGTTGTGAGTAAAAGCTCCAAGACTTTCATATGCCCCAGATGATGTTCATCCTTGATGTTGAAGTTCGCCTCTGTTATTCGCTCTAAAAATAGTTGATTTAGGACAAGTTATGTTATAATAACGCACATTTTAAATTCAGGGCTTATGTATGTCATTCTGAACGGAGCGAAGCAGAGTGAAGAATCCTCCCGAATTTTCGATTGCAAACGCAGATTTGGGACGATTTCTCGGCAAAAACCGCTTCGAAATGACATTTGAACACCCACATGCGTAAGTCCTAAAATTTATTGATTTTAACGGATAGACAATATGTCTAAACGAAGCAGTCGTAAAAAGCGACAACAACAAAGACATAAACAACACGCAAAACTCAGTGGCCCTCTGTTGGTTGAACAGGGTCGACAAGCGTTTAATCAGGGAATTTATGATGAAGCAATCAGAAAGTGGCAACAGGCCCAGCACAAAAAAGATGCTCCGTCAAAATTAACGTTGGCCCTGGCCGAAGCCCATTTTCGGTGGGCCGTAACTAGTCCCACCCCCAGCCTGCCCGATTTGCAACAGGCGATCCAATTTCGCCCCGATGCTTTGCATTATCAATATCATCTCGCCTTAGCCCATCATCGCTTGGGGCAACTCAACGAAGCCGAAGCAATCTATCGGGACCTTCTGGCCGCTTCCCCGCCCTTTGAGCGAGCGGCTGAACCCTTGGCCCAACTTCTTATCGAACAAAAAAAGCCCCTGAGCAAAGACCCTATCTTCAAATTGATTGAACCAACCGCAAAAACTCAATTGGTGGCGGCGGAAGCTTTGGTCAAAAAAAAGGCCACCTCGACCCTGAAAAAGTTAGCCGAAACGGAACTTGAGCCAGTCTGGCGGGGGCTAATTGCGGTGGCTTTAGGCGATACGACTAGTTCGAAAAGTAATTTTCAATCGGCCCTGGACAGTGGCGAATTTCCGCCGATGGCCGCCAGCGTCATTCATTACTATCTTGGGCTTTTTGCGGCAACTGAGCAAAACATCGACTTGGCCGCAGAGCATTGGCAAACGGCCAGGAATCAGGGATTAACTACCGATGCCCTACACCGTAATTTTGACAAAGTGACGTATCATCGTCTCATAGCCGCCCGACAGGCCAAGCAACCAGCAGAGGCCCTCAACCAGCTTGATAAAATTAGATGGTTAGGCTACCTCGGGATTAATGCGAACACCCTCCGACGCCAACTCAATTGGGAGATGGCCGATGCGGCGGCCCAAAAAGGGGATTGGGATCAAGCCCTCTTGGGCTGGCAAATGGTTCACAGGTTGGGCGAGGATAGTCGAGCCTTGGCCTTTAATTTGGCACTGGCTTATCAAAAAACTGAGCATCATTGGGAAGCGGCGGAACAGTGGCGACTCTTGCTGCGACGGCGGCCTCGCAAAGCGGACCACCCAGACTATTTGACTGATGAGCAGGTGGTTCGGATATGGCAAAATGTGGCCGATAATTATACAATGGCGGGCGATTATGAGGAGGCCATCAAAACGTATAAGACCGCGATTAAATGGGGGCCGGAGAAGCTCGATTTGCGGCTCAAGTTGGTTGAGGCCCTACAAGCTGATGGGCGTTGGCAGGCGGCTGAAAATGAGTTGAACCGCATTTTAAAGAAAGACCCGGATCACGTTCCCGCTATCTTGGCCTTGGCCGATAGCTACAGTGGACACTGGAGGGGACAATATCGTGCCCGTGAGTTGTTACTAAAAGCCTTAGAATTAGAGCCACAAAATCCCATTGCTCGACAACAGTTTGCTGTCTTTACAGAACAACAATGCCTCTTTGAGTTGCAGTGGGGGCAGACCAAGGAAGCTTTGGACATTCTGGAAGAAGGGCGACGCTTGCTCCCCAATCATCAACGGCTGCTGTTGGTTACAAGCACAACCTATTTTTCAATGGGGGATGTAGATGCAGGACGACCCTATTTAGAGCAAGCCATTGCCGTTAACCCTCAAGATTTACAGACGTTATTTACCGCTTATCTCTCCTGGCTCAAAGCTGGTTCAATCCCTGATGCGGATAAAACATTTGCCCAAATTAAAGCAGTTAACTTACCCATCCCCAGCGACTTTTTTCTGGAATTGATTATGATGTGTGTCGATATGGGTCACGAAGCGCAAGCTGAAAAGCTCATCGATTATACAAAGAGCCGATACCAAACTGATGTACCAACGATGTTGACCTTGGCTGCCATATTCCGTGATATGGAAGATGAGAAACGGGCTTTGAATGTGCTTCGTCAGGTGATCAAAGATAACCCTGACCACGCTGAGGCCAATTTGCATCTGGGAACCCTCTACTTTGAGTTGGATCAAACTCGGCTGGCAAAACGCCATTGGCAAAAGGCTGAGGCTCAGGCCCAAAAAGAAAATGATCAGATGTTGCTCTATCAAATAAAAACGACCCGTGATGTACATCTGCACGGCAAACAGCCTCCGCAAAGTATCGGACAAGTCTTTAGTCAGATGCCTCCAGAGTTACTCGATCAAATGATTAACGAGGCCCCACCCGAAGTAGCCGAAATGTTAAGAGGAATGCCCCCCGACATGGTTGAGATGATGATTAATGCCGCAATGGGCGAGGGGGATATCGGGATGCCCCCCTTTGACCTATTTGGTGAAGATGATGAGGAGGATGAGTATGGCTGGTAATAATCGGAGCGCAATACCGTTTCAAAATCAAGAGCCAGACTTGACAGCCAGCGATCCTTATCGGGTGTTAGGGGTGATGAGTACCGCCAGTCAGGCCGAGATCAAACGCACCTATTTTGGTCTGATACGACAATATTCACCCGAAACAGCCCCGGAACAATTCAAAATCATTCGGGGAGCTTATGAAAAGATCAAAGATGTATCTCGTCGGGCCGAAACCGATATTTTTCTACCCTATCCCCCACCCGCCTGGCAACCGCCAGACGATATGCCCTCCTTTGACCTCAGCTTTAATCCCTCAGATGCCCTGTTTGTCATTCGGCATTGGGGTGATTTGGGGCGTACTGATTTCCGTGAGGATTTTGAAGAGATCGATCTGTGAGCCAAAAAAGAGGATTACTGGACACCATCACACGCTTTATTTTTGGACCGCCGGTTTCGGTTTCAGTTGCCAATACAGACCAACTCGATCTCATTCGTGAGCTATCTCAAAAATTGGATAGCGTGACCCAACGCTTGCCTGAGCCTGGAGTAGAGCAGAGCCCAAGCGGCCCACCGACCGAATCAGAGCAACTATCCGAGACCTTGGCCGATTTATCAAAGCAGGTGAGCAAACTCGCCAAAACGCAATTTAAAGCCAACACCTTGCAAGAGGCCCAACAAGCCCAACAGAAAGAGGCTCTCGACCACCTGGAGCAGGCCTTGACGCAGCAGGAAAAGCTGCGAAATGAGCTAATCCAGCAACAACAGCAGGCCATCGAAGCCGCTCAGTTAGCGGTGCTCAAGGAGATGCTACCCGTGATTGATAGCCTGGATGCCGCTTTTAATGTTGGCCGGCGGCAGGTGCTCAAATTGCCGATGGAGCGCGAGGTTCAACAGGCGATTGTGGCGTGGTTGGATGGTATCCGCCTGGCTCGTCTCCGTATTTTGGATGTCTTTGCCGCCCACGACATCACTCCCATCCCCACTGTCGGTCACCTGTTTGATCCCCATTATCACATCGCCGTCGCTACGGAAAATCACCCTGACTTGCCAGAAAATCAAATCATCGGCCAGGACCGAACGGGCTATGCTACGCCAGCCAAAGTGTTGCGCGAGGCCGAGGTGGTGGTGGCACGGCGGCAGGGGTAGGCAACGATCAACAGAACACGGATTTCCCGGATGATGCGGATTTTTTACTCTCAACTAAAAACCAACAATTGCCAACTAATTTTTATGGAGAACGATACATGAGTGACATCATTGTCGGTATCGATCTAGGTACAACAAATTCGGCGGTGGCAGTGGTGCAGGATGGGCAGCCACGGCTTTTGGGGCGGGGGGATGAAAAGATTATCCCCTCGGTGGTTGGTTACTCTAAAACGGGGGGCTGGCTGGTCGGGCGTCCAGCTCTCAATCAATACACGCTTGATCCTGAAAATACAATCCGCTCGATCAAACGAAAAATGGGCACGGATGAGACCGTCCAGCTCGGCTCACGGCAATTTACACCGCAGCAGATTTCGGCCTTTATCCTGCGTGAGTTAAAAACGATTGCGGAAGAAAGCTTGGGGCAACCCGTGAGCAAAGCGGTCATCACCGTTCCCGCTTATTTTACCAACGCCCAACGCCAAGTGACCCAAGAAGCGGGTAAAATTGCGGGGTTGGAGGTGGTTCGGATTATCAATGAGCCGACCGCCGCTGCCTTGGCCTATGGTCTCAACCAGGAAGCGGATTATATGGCCCTGGTTTATGATTTGGGTGGGGGCACATTTGACGTTTCCTTGGTGGAGATGACAGATGGCATTGTTGAAGTGCGGGCCAGTCACGGTGATACCCAGTTGGGGGGAGATGATTTTGATGCAACCCTGGCTGAACATGCTGGAAAATTATTCTACAAAAAGCATCAAATCTCACTCAAGGATAATCGGCTGGCGATGGCCCGCTTGACTCAGGCGGCTGAGACCGCCAAAATTCATCTGTCCAGTTTTACGGAAGCCAATTTACGTGAGGAATATCTGGTTGAGCAAAATAACCTGCCCCTTCATTTGGATGATAAGGTGTTACGGAGTGAATTTGAGGAGATGGTCGAGGCGTTGTTAGATCGGACCATCGAGTCGTTGGAGCAGGTGTTGACCGATGCCGAGGTCGGACCAGAGGAGGTGGATCGTGTGCTTTTGGTTGGTGGGGCAACCCGGATGCCGATGGTGTGGAGTTTGGTGGCAAACTATACCGGGCTTGAGCCGGATGCCGAAATCAACCCCGATGAGGCTGTGGCCTTGGGCGCAGCCGTGCAGGCTGCTATCATCGCGGGAGAGCCGATTGAGGCCATTTTGGTCGATGTCACACCCTACTCACTGGGCATTGAGACGGCGGTTCAGATCGGCCCCCAGGTTGTGCCGGATATTTACAACGTCCTCATCCATCGCAACACCGCCATTCCCACCACCAAGGAGCAGATTTACAAAACGCTCCATCCCGATCAGGATACCGTTCAGGTCAAGGTCTATCAGGGGGAGTTGCCGATTGCCTCAGCGAACACGCTGTTGGGTGACTTTTTAATCGAGGGACTGCAGGCTGAAACGCCACACAAGTGTGCTACGGTCACGGTTCGTTTTGATTTTGATGTGAATGGGATGTTACATGTCCAAGCCACCGATCGCTTCACCAAACAGCAAGCCAGCATCAGCGTGCAAGCCACGCAAGCCCGTTTAACCCCGCAGGATATTGCCCAGGCCAGAGCGGATTTGGCCGATATGGTTGATGAATTTTTGGCGGATGAATTAGAGGGCGCGGGGGAGATGGTGCTTGAAGAGGAAACAGAGATCACCATTGATGAAGAAACCCAGGCTCTGCTTGATCGAGGTCAAAAATTGTTGGAAGGGGAGACCCTCTCTCAAGAGCAAGCCACGGCCTTAACTGACTTGATCCAAGCCATTAAGCGAGTCCGTAGCCAAGACACCTTGGATGAGTACGCCGCTGATTTGTTGGATATGTTGTTTGACCTGGATTGAGGTTTGTGAGAAATGATTCTCTTCATCGACAATGAACACGAAAATGTATACAGCAAGCCCTTCGGTGAACGGATTTTGGCCGCTCGCACCCGAATTAAATATCGGCTGGAGGACATCACGGGCGATCAATGTTTGATTATTCGATACAACAAGGTGACCCCTGAACTGCTGTATCAATTGAAAATTCGAGCAATCTTTGTCAGTGGTAGCAGCACCGACGCTGATTTGTACGACCCTGCTGAACAGGCTGGCTTACGCGCTGTCTTTCAGGAGAGGGCGTGGCCGACGTTTGCCTTTTGCGGAGGCTTTCAGGTGATGGCCGAAACCTACGGCGCACCCTTGGAGCGGATTGGGCCGCTGGCCCCCGGTGAAGCTGATCCTATGCCCGAAATGGCCCCCGGCCTAAAAAAGGAATTTGGCTATGACACCGTCACCGTTATCAAATCACACCCGATCTTCGAGGGGCTGAACCAAATGCCGATTATGCGTCACGCCCACTCCTGGGAAATCAAGACGATACCAGAAGACTTTGATCTTTATGCCTCAACCACGATGACCCCCATCCAGTTAATTATCCATCGTGATCTCCCCATCGTTGGCACCCAATTTCACCCCGAATATTACACTGAAGAACATCCTGACGGTCGTGTTTTGATTGAGAATTTTTGCAAGATGGCTGGTTTGTTGTAATCTTCCGAAGTCTTGGAAGATTATCATCAATATTCACCCTTCCATCCTTCCAATCTTCCAACCTTCCAACAAACATTTATTACAACTAAAGCAAGGAGACAGTGATGTCAAACAGTCATAGCGGACCTCAGGGTTCACAACCCTTTGGGCGACACCGCACCAAAATCAGTCCATTTCAAACGCCGTCTGAGGAGACGATTGCCTATGCAAAGGAACTCAACAGTCACGAACTTGGGCCAGGTGAATTGGCCTTTTCGGAGTGGGACGCTTTAGGGCTGGAGCGTCCGAATTTGCCCGTGATGCGTCAATTCCGGCTCAATCGTATTCGAGAGAAGTTGCGCGAATTTGATTATGCCGGGGCAGTGCTGTACGATCCGCTTAATGTCCGATATGCCACGGATAGCACGAACATGCAGTTGTGGACGGCTCACAACTCAGTCCGCTATGCCTTTGTCGCCACCGATGGCCCAGTCATTCTGTTTGATTTCCACAACTGTGAACATCTCAGTCATCATCTTGATTTGGTGGATGAGGTTAGGCCCGGGGTGGCTTGGTTCTACTTTGGGGCAGGCAGCCGCTATGCTGAGATAGCAGATCGCTGGGCGGCAGAGATTGCCGATTTGGTCGTGATACACGGGGGTGGTAACAAGCGTATTGCCATTGATCGTTGTAACGAAGAGGGCTTGCAGGCGTTGCACAAACGCGGTATCGAAACCTTTAATGGCGAGGAGTTGATGGAGTTGGCTCGCGTCATCAAATGTGAGGACGAAATCAAGGCGATGCGCTGCTCGATTGCCGCGTGTGAAACGGCGATGGATATTATGAAGACCCATATGAAGCCGGGTGTCACTGAGCAACGGCTGTGGTCCTATCTCCACGCCGAAAACATTTCCCGTGGCGGAGAGTGGATCGAAACCCGGCTGATGGCCTCAGGGCCTCGCACCAATCCATGGTTCCAGGAGTGTAGTAGTCGACCCATCGAGGCTGGCGACATCGTCGGCTTCGACACCGATTTGATCGGCCCCTACGGGATGTGCTGCGACATCTCCCGCACCTGGCTCTGCGGCGACAAAGCCACCGATGAGCAGAAGCACATCTACCGAATGGCCTACGAGCAAATTCAGCACAATCAAGCCCTGCTCAAACCTGGCGTTTCCTTCCGCGAATTGACCTTTGAAGCCCAGTCATTGCCCGATGACTATTTCCCCAATCACTACTCAGTGCTTTATCACGGTGTTGGTCTGTGTGATGAGTACCCATCGATTTACTACACCGACGGCTGGGATGATTACGGCTATGATGGGGTTTTGGAACCAGGGATGGTCCTCTGTGTGGAAAGCTATGTGGGACGTGTCGGGGGTCGTGAGGGCGTGAAGTTAGAAGAACAGGTCCTGATTACTGAGACAGGGCACGAGTTGTTGTCGAATTATCCGTTTGAAGAGATATTTTTGGGGTAATGTGTGACAATGGTCTCCCCCATCGTTGGTCTTGAGCGCGACATCAGCGTCCCATCTGCCCCCGAATTCGTGAACTATGTCAACAGCGATGACGCGTTCGATGACATCTCGCCCGAAGGTCTCAAGTTCGTTGCTGCCGAAGACAGTCCCACAGGCAACCCAATGTTGGCCGTTGCTTACGAGGTGAGTGGGACTGTTACTCTGTTTGAGATTGAATAAGTTAGCGTGATTTAGTCGAATAGATTTACTAGGCGAGGCCGACTGGCCTCGTCTTTTTTTATTTTGGATAAAGAGGTTGATTAACCGTTCCGCTCCACCCGATACCGACGCGGCGAGATCCCATACCGTTTCTTAAATCGCTGGCTAAAATGAGCGGTGTTGTTGAAACCCCAAGAGAAGGCGATGTCGGTGATGGTACGATGGGCTTGAGTGGGGTCGCTGAGGGCGCGGCGACACTGCTCCAGGCGAGAGTCGCGGATAAATTGGGCGAGGGTGGTTTCTTCCTGTTGGAAGAGGGTGTGGAGATAACGAGGGGAGAGACTGAAGGTTTTGGCGATGCGTTCAATAGAAAGATTGCTCTCGGCTAAATGTTGCTGAATGAAGGCTTTGATCTCCATAATCTTGACCGTATGGTGATGAGGTCGTTGGGGCAGGTCAAGCACTGCTTCACTGAGGCTGGTGGCTAATAAATTTGTGGTGGTATGGGCGAGATGATCGGTTAGACGGGCGTCAACCTTGTTCAATTCTCCATACATCGACTGGACAAAATCGTATGTCACTTTTCCCAAGCCTGCCTGTCCGGAAATTGCAGTTGCGGTGATATTTTCTGGAGTGGTCACTTGACGCCGCAATTGCTCGCGGGGCAGTTGGACAACCAACTGTTCAAACTTGTCGGTGAAATTGAGGGTGTAGGGACGGGTGCTATCATACAAGGCATATTGCCCCGCTTGGAGGTAGGCTGTGCGGCCATCCTGCGAAATTTCTCCCCGGCCTGCGATTTGAAAGCTGACCAAATAGTAATCCTCGGTCGTTTTAGAAATTTGTCGCTTTGAGCGAACGACGTGCTGACCACAGGAACGGACATCGGAAAATTGGACATAGCTCAAGGTGTGGGTGTCAATCGTGCCAAAGAAGGGACGATCTTCAACAGGGCTAGCGTCCAGATGAACAAAGACATCGCAAATCAAATCGCACCAGTAGCTGAAACGATCCTGCACTTGAACATCATTCGTCGATAACAAGACTCCCATCACATACCTCCTTGATTATGTCTAATACCACTTAATCAAAATTTTCCTCAGGCTCTAAGCCTCGGATAAACGTCTCAAAATTTTGCGCAACAACCGTCTTTTTATAATCGCGGCCTTGGTCGATGTGAACGACCTCTGGCTCTCCCTCCGGCCCACAGTTGGTGTAATCGAGGCAGATCATATCATGCCCCGCTGAGGGACAATCACAAATGTATATCCCGATATCGGGATACTCCCACTCTTCAATCCAAAATTCAGAGCTGAATTCGCCACACAGCGATGAGTCTTTGTCCTGATCAATACCATAGATACCCGTAATTGCGATGTGATCCTTTGCCCAAGATGTGGGTTCAGCAGTGCGATGGCTCAAATTTTTGGGGATGCCCCCATTCTGATGTTTAATCAACTCGATGTATGATTGTGGGAGTGTATAACCTAAGTTGGCTTGAAAATGTTCAAGCATCTGATCGGTTACTTTGGCCCCAATATATTCTTCTTTGGCATAGTCGGTATTATTCCAAAACGAGGAAAAGTCAAAATCTGCAAAGATGTTAGTCATCAATCTCCCTTAAAATTCACAACCACAGCCTAACAAATAGATCATCCTTACGCCTATAATAGTCTCATCCTCATCTGCCGTCAAGCGATTTTGAATATAAGTTTGTAACACAGGCTTCCAGCCTGTTAGTTCGCAGGCAGGGATGCCTATGATACAGTTTTGTTTTCTTTTCCACGAATTGTAAAAGCAACATATACTCTTAATACACAAACACAAAACTTTCTCTTCACTTTTAAACAAGTTTGGGCGGCCTATTTGTGATAGCCTGATAACAGGCAAAAAACAACTATTTTTTAGATCGAGGAGGATTTACAAATGTCAACCCAATTTAAAGTAGCGGCTATTCAAGCCGCACCCGTTTTTTTGGATTTGAACGGCACGATTGATAAAGCGATTGCAATGATTGAAGAAGCGGCCAGCAACGATGCTAAGTTGATCGCCTTCCCAGAAACCTGGATTCCAGGCTATCCGTGGTGGATTTGGCTTGATTCACCCGCCTGGGGAATGCAGTTTGTTGGACGTTACTTTGAAAACTCGCTGGTACTTGGTAGCGAAGAAGCCCAAAGCCTGAATGATGCAGCAGCCAAAAATAATATCTATGTAGTGATGGGCTACAGTGAACGTAGCGGCGGCAGTCTCTACATGGGGCAGGCGATCATCGATGATCAAGGCCAAACAGTCTTCACCCGCCGCAAGCTCAAGCCAACTCACGTTGAACGTACGGTGTTTGGCGAAGGTGACGGCAGCGACTTGTCGGTCTTGGACACGGGGATCGGCCGAGTCGGGGCCATGTGTTGCTGGGAACATCTCCAGCCATTGAGCAAATATGCGATGTACGCCCAAGATGAGCAGATCCATGTCGCATCCTGGCCTAGCTTCTCGCTCTATCGCGGGGCCGCTTATGCCCTTGGCCCAGAGGTCAATAACTCAGCCAGCCAAATGTACGCCGCCGAAGGGCAATGCTTTGTGCTCGCGCCGTGTGCGACAGTTTCCAAAGAGATGATTGAAATGTTGATCGACGATCCAAAGAAAGAGCCGCTTCTACTTGAGGGCGGTGGGTTTACAATGATTTACGGTCCTGATGGTCGCCCATTGGCCGAGGCGCTCCCTGAAAATGAAGAGGGCATTCTCTACGCCGACGTCGATTTGGGGATGATTGCTTATGCCAAGGCGGCAGCTGACCCAGCCGGCCACTACTCTCGCCCCGATGTCACCCGCCTCCTGTTCAATCCCTCTCCCGCCAATCGGGTTGAGTATGCCGCTTCCAGCACGGGTGGAATGGAGCCGCCGCGTGATATGGATCAACTCAAAAATGAGGCTGAAGAACAAAAACGGGCCATTCGTGAAAATGGATAAGTCACCGCGCTAAAGTTACGTTCAAAGAGAAGTTTGATTACACAATCAAACTTCTCTTTTTTTGTGGGAAACCTACTGACCCAGACGTAACTTTCTAAACTTTTCAAGATGGTCCATGGAACAAAGAATCTTGTTTACTTTTTCATGTCCGGGTCAGTAAAAAATTATTAAATGGCAGCATAAGATTTAATAGGTTAAGACAGGAACAGTAGGATGCCAATCCCTACTATCATCGTCAAGACTGTACTACGCGTAAACCAAGCTACCCCAATGGCCACCAACCCAGCCAGGAGATGCTCATCAATTTGATAGTGAAACCACCCCTCGCTTGGCAAAAATTCACTCCCAACGATTGCTGAAAGCACTGTAATAGGGACATACGTCAGGGTTCGCCTGACCCACAGCGGGAGTGAGGTGCCTTCGACCGTCGCTAAAGGAATGAGGCGAGGCAGGTAGGTGACAACTGCCATTCCAAAAATGATAATCCAAATATTGTTCATCTCATTGCTCCTGTTGAATGGGGTGCTTTGGCTCAGTCATCACCCCAATGGAAACGCCTACGCCAGCCGCCATCAATAGACCGAGTTGGTGGGGCATCGGGGCAAAGATGATGCCCACAAGACCGGCACTCAAGGCAGCCAGCATCGTAGAGCGTGTAACCAATAGCGGAATAATCAGGGTGATGAAGATTAAGGGCAGGCTAAAGCCCAATGTTTCAGTGAGGTGTTCTGGCAAGATATTGCCCAGGGTGGCTCCTAACGCGGTGGTGAGGAGCCAGACCGTGACCAGATTGGTGCTAACCCCCAAAAAGAACCAAGCTAATCCGCCCGGTGAAAAGTTTCGCTGTTGATGGTACCCCATCACCGTGGCATAAGCCTCATCAACTAACACAAAAGCCAGTAACCAACGCCAGCCTTTTGTCAATGAACGAAGGAGTGGGGCGAGGGTGATACTGTACAACGCGTGACGGATATTAAGCAGAAACGTCGTTAGAATGATGATAAAGACCGAAGCACCATCTCCAATGAGTTCGGTGGCGATAAATTGAGATGAACCAGCCAGGACAAAAAGGGACATTCCCACGGCGGCTAAAGGGGTCATTCCTACCGAAATGGCTAAGGCCCCAAACACCACCCCAAATGGCGCGACCCCGATGAGTAACGGTAGCGCGGCTCGATAGCCTTGCCAAAATAACGCCCTCTCTGCCAACGGTTGGGGTGGTCGATGCACAGCAAGCCGATGGTGTTGGGCTTCCTGCAATAATTCTTGTTGTTTTGTCTGGGCGATGAGCCACAAAGCCTGATCGTTAAACATTGTTGTCTCTCCCGAAAAATATTATCTGTCTCCACAATAACAAATAGGTGCAAATAGAGTGTAAAAAAATTGCAAATCAGTTGACAATCAGGGTTAGAAATACCTGAAACTCGTCTGAGCTAACCCGCTTTACCGTCAGTGCTTACCCAACGTTTTCAGCACACTCTTGTTTCTGATTGAGCTGTAAATGTTGTAAATATTGCCCCCAGCTAATCATCACGCCGCCAATTTGCCAGCTAAAGCGTCGCCAGAGTTTGGCCGGCGCTGGGTTATTTTTTTGTCGCAATCGTCGTACCGCGTCAATTTCGGCCTCTTTCAAGAATTGCTGCTCTCGTTCGTGGGCAATAATCCATAATGTTTTCTCATTGATACGCATTTGAACGCTCCTTTGTGCTACAAGCGTATGGAGATAGCTATAAAAAGTAACTGTCATTAACTGTTTAGAGGGTTACATTTTATCATGCCTAATGTAACCTGTCAAATAACTTTTGACAGTTACATTAAAATCTGATATGACTAAAGCAGGGGGTATTTGAACGATGCAGAGTAGAAAGCTTAATCTTGAGGCGGGATACTTATGCTTGGATTTTGCCAACACCGCTGATTGGCACGCCAGCGAACATCCTGTTGAAACGCTCAATCAGTATGACGATTTAGTGACGTGGGCTAAAAAAGTGGGGTTGTTTACAGAGACAGAAGCTCGACAATTGCTTCAACGTGCCAGCCAGCACCCCGATCAAATGCGAGCTATTTTGGCTCAAGCTATTGCCCTTCGCGAGGTGATCTATCGGATCTTTTCGACTATCAATGATGCTCGTCGGCCTGATACGGCTGACTTGGCCGCGTTGAATCTGAGTCTCCCCTCAGCGCTCAGCCAGCTCAAGGTGGTCGAAGTTGAGAATGAATTTGTTTGGAGCTGGGTACAGACTAGTGAAGCGCTGGAGCAGATGCTGTGGCCAGTTGTGCAGTCCGCCGCCGATTTATTGACCTCTGGTAATCTGAATCGGGTTAAGGAATGTGAAGATGATCGAGGCTGTGGCTTTCTTTTTTTTGACACGAGCCGCAATCATAGCCGTCGCTGGTGTGATATGCGTGGCTGTGGCAATCGGGCTAAGGTCCGCCGCTACCGGAACCGGCAGGAATAAAGATTGGGTTTAAGATAGATGGATTTTCGTTATGTTCATCCCGCATAGCGATTTCCCACAATTGACCATTGTTTTGTCACGTGCTAAGATGCGCCCCGCGAAAATGGCCTTTGCTTAATGTGCAAATCCCTATGTTTCGTATGGAGAAAGTGATGAAACGACAGGATAAATTTTACGCTTTGTTGACAATATTTTTAGTTTTGCTGATGCAACCCCTTTTTGTGTTCGCCTCTCCCGCCAGTCAAGACGAAATTGTGTGTAAACAAGAGGTGACGGTGCAAGCCGAGGATTGGCTATCTAGGATTGCGGAGAAGGTGTATGGTGATGTGCTGGCCTATCCGGCGATTGCGGAAGTGACCAATGCCAAACATCAAGTGGATGCCTCGTTTGCGACGATTAAAAATGTTGATGTGATTGAGATCGGTTGGAAACTATGTGTGCCCAGCGCGGCGGAGGCTGAAGTGTTGCTCAATCGACCACTAACAGAGGCGAGGGTGGTTTTGTCGGCAGCAGAGCCGACCGGCATTGAGATCGGACGATTGGTCTTGGCCACGACGACAAGCACGGAAAATTCGGGATTGCTAGCCGCAATTTTGCCTGACTTTGAAGCCCGATATGGGGCCGAGGTTGAAGTCATCGCGGTGGGTACGGGGCAGGCTATCCAGTTGGGTGAAAATGGCGATGCTGACTTGATTTTGGTTCACGCTCGGAGCCGTGAAGACGCTTTTGTGGAGGCGGGTTACGGGGTCAATCGACAGAATGTAATGTACAACGATTTTGTCATCGTTGGCCCCCCCGCAGACCCGGCGGGGATCAAAGGCGCACCGGATGCGGGCGCTGTTTTGGCACAGGTCGCTCAAAGTGGTAGTTCTTTTATCTCTCGGGGCGACGACTCCGGCACACATATCAAAGAGCAAAACTTGTGGCAAGCCAGCGGCGTGACATTGGCCGAAGCGCCCAGTATCAAAAGTGCCGATGAGACCTTCTTGAAGCCTGAAGGTGAGTGGTATCTCTCCGTTGGGCAAGGGATGGGCGCGACTTTGACTGTAGCCAATGAGCAACAAGCGTACACGATGAGTGACCGAGCGACCTACTTGGCCCGTACATTGGAAGGGATCGATTTGGATATTTTGGTTGAGGGCGACTCCCGACTGTTCAATCCGTATGGCGTGATTGCCGTCAATCCTGAGTTGCACCCCACAGTCAATGCTGAAGGGGCTGAACTATTCATCGAATGGCTGACCGCGTTGGAAACGCAGCAACGTATCGCCCAGTTTGGTATCGAGCAATTTGGGCAACCCCTCTTTACGCCCGACTCCGATGCCTGGAACGCTGCCCAGCCCGTTTCCGGGAGCTAGTCGATGCAGTCGTTGTGGGAAGGCCTACTCCAGGCGATTGCCCTGATCTTTAACCTGGATGCTGATTTGGTCGAGATCATCTGGCTCTCACTCTATGTCGCCGGAGTCGCACTTTTTATCAGTACCCTGATTGGCATTCCCTTGGGGGCCTTTATGGGCCTCAAACGCTTCTGGGGTCGTCGCTTGATGATGGCCTTACTTTACACTGGAATGGGCTTCCCCCCTGTGGTTATCGGCCTCTTTGTCTATCTAATGCTCTCCCGCACTGGCCCCATCGGTGGGTTGGGCTGGCTCTTCACCCCCAGTGGAATGATCGTGGCCCAGACCATTATTTCCTTTCCCCTCGTCGCAGGTTTTACAATGGCCGCCGTGTTGGGCGTTGATCCCAAGTTGCGTCAGCAATTGTTAGCCTTGGGCGCGACCGAATGGCAGAGTACGCTGGCTGTGCTGAGTGAGGCTCGAATTGGTGTGGTCGTCTCGATCATTGCAGGTTTTGGAGCCATCATTTCTGAGGTCGGTGCGGTGATGCTGGTGGGTGGGAACATCGAAGGCAAAACGCGTACCCTGACCACCGCCATTGTCCTCGAAACCCGCAAAGGTAATTTTGATCTCGCCATCGCCTTGGGTATTATATTAATTTTGTTGACCTTTCTGGCAAATGTAGCTATGCTGCGTTTGCAGGGGACAAAGTAGCAGGGTAGCAAGATAGCAGGGGGATAGGGGGAAATACAACTGAGCCCTCACCCCCAACCCCCTCTCCCGATTCGGAAAAGGGGGAGTCCGTAGCAAAGCGGAGGACGGGGGTGAGGGCGTTTTTTGTTAAATCGATTAACCTTCCAAATTCGCCAAAATGAACACTCAACCCATCTTCCAACTCCGTGATTTAAGCCAACAGTATGATGGACGAACAGTCCTGCACATTGACCACCTCGATATTTACGACGGTGAAATTTTGGCTTTGGTTGGGCCAAGCGGGGCGGGCAAAAGTACGCTGTTGCGGCAACTCAACTTTTTGGAGACGCCTGCGACCGGAACAGTGAGCCTTGATGGTCAGGTGGTCACCCCATCGACTGCGTTGGATTATCGCCGCCAAGTGACGACCGTTTTTCAAACGCCAATGCTACTCAATCGTTCTGTCGCTGTGAATGTGGGGTATGGCCTGAAAATTCGAGGCTATCCGCGTCATAAAATCAGGCCGTTGGTTGATCAGATGCTTAAGCAAGTTGGTCTGGCGCATTTGTCTGAGGCTAATGCTCGCACCCTGAGCGGGGGTGAAACGCAGCGGGTGGCCTTGGCCCGAGCACTGGTCGTGCAGCCCAAGGTTTTGCTGCTTGATGAACCAACCGCTAATCTCGACCCCGCCAACATTAAGCTCATTGAGACCATTCTACGTGAGGTCAACCAGACCCGAGGCACCACCCTTGTGTTGGTCACCCACAATATCTTCCAGGCCAAGCGCTTGGCTCATCGCATAGCGCTACTACTTGAGGGTAGGTTGGTTGAAATTGCGGACACGCAAACCTTTTTCGAGGGACCCAAAGATTCTCGTACGGCAGCATTTGTACGTGGGGACATGGTTTATTAGCTCTTTCAGTTGCCCGTTTCAGTCTGTTCAACCGCCAGCCGTAAGCCACGAACAGACTTGACCTCAATGGGTTGCCCTGCCTCAATTGGATTTGTAGAGTCGGCGGCCTCAGCCTTCCAACGTTCGTTTCCAATTTGCACATACCCCACAGGCGCTAACCTATCTTTTGTGATTCCTCGCCGCCCAATCATTGAATGGGCCGCAGTAGTTCCTTCCCAATCATAGGCTTGCCAAATAAAGGGGAAGAGCACCACATCTTTGATGCCCCAAACGATTAAGGCAGCCCAAACCACCCAACTCGGCCAAGCGAACCAAGTCTGAAGTAAAACTGCGACGACCCCAACCACAATAAGGCCAGGTATCTGCAACAAGGTGTATCGAATAATGAGACGGACGGACCACTGCGGTTTAATCATCGTGGAGATTATAGCATCATTTTCGCGAAAATTAGAACTGAATTTGGCAGCAACTCCATTTTTTGCTATGTTCCCAAACGGATGATCAATAGGTCATACCAAAAACTTCCCGTGAGGTATTATGATCCAAAAACAGTGGTTCTTTCTGCTTAGTATTGTTGCCCTTGTTTTGCTTCCGTTGCCGACTCAGGCTAGCCAAAATGCGCAACAGATTCCTGCGCCCCAATCTATTCGTTATGAACCGGGTGATTGTCAATTTGATCTTCCCATTGGCGCCATAGAGGGTTCTGACATTGAATGTGGGTTCTTGATTGTTCCTGAACGTCATCTCAATCCCGATGGGCCGACCATTAAGTTGGCGGTGGCGATTATCAACAGTACGAGTGCCAATCCGTTGCCTGATCCGTTTGTGATGGCTCAGGGCGGTCCTGGGGGTTCAACGATTCAATTTGCTCAATTGATGATCAATAGCCCGCTGCGCACCAATCGAGATATTATTTTGTTTGATCAGCGGGGGACGTTGAACTCAGAGCCAAATCTGCTTTGCCCAGAACAGATTGCGCTGGTCGAAGAGATTATTGAGGAGGATATCAGTACTGAGGAAGGGTACCAATTGAGCCAAGAAGCGATGATTGCTTGTCACGACCGCTTGGTTGCGGAAGGGGTCAATTTAGCGGCCTACAACAGTCTCGAAAATGCGGCTGATGTTGAGGCCCTACGGGTGGCTTTAGGATATGACCAGATCAATTTCTATGGTATTTCATACGGTACATTGCTGGCCTTGCATGTGATGCGTGATTATCCTCAGGGATTGCGCACCGTTATCCTTGATGCGGTTGTGCCGCCGCAACGAAATTTTGTCACCGAAGTGCCCCAGACTCAGGATCGGGCCTTCACCCAACTGTTCGAGTCTTGTGCGAATGACCCCGACTGCCAGGGGGACTATCCCAACCTGGAAGAACGATTCTTCAATCTGGTGGCTGAACTCAATGAAACCCCAGCCCGTGTTCCGATGACCGACCCTGAAACAGGTAATACCTACAATGCGGTCGTCAATGGTGATGCGGTTGTTGATCTCACCTTCCAATTTCTCTATCAAACCGATTTCATCCCTATTCTACCCAAGATGATCGCTGAAATGGAGGATGGAAATTTCTCGATCCCAGGCAATATTTTACCTGTGGTTATTTTTGATCGGACCTTTAGCTTGGGGATGTATCAGTCAGTCATTTGTGCCGAGGATGCGGATTTTCGCCCCAGCGATGTGCGGACGGAAGGGGTTCGTCCTGAGTTGATCGCTAATTCTGATTTGGAAACCCAGGTATTTCTGGATACCTGCCAAGCCTGGAATGTGCCCGATTTAGGCCCTGCTGTTGATCAACCTGTCAACAGCAATATCCCAACCCTCCTTTTTTCTGGCAATTTTGACCCGATTACCCCACCCCGCTTTGGGGAAGAAGTGGCAAGGGGGTTATCCAATGGCTATCACTTTGTTTTTCCCACCAATGGTCACGGGGCAGTCGTGCCTGGAAGCCAATGCAGCAATCAATTGGTACAGAACTTTCTGGCGAACCCAACCACACCCCCCAACGGTGACTGTGTGGAAAATTTGCCTGTCTCCCCAGATTTTATTGCCGCAAGTAGCCTGACTGTTCCGATTTTTGGCGCGATTGCCACGAGCCCAAGTTGGCGACATTTGGCGCAATTTACTATTTTGATTATGGGCTTGTTGGGTTTGTTATCGGCTTGGATTATCTGGCCAATTACAATAATTATCCACTGGATACAACACAAACGTCTGCCCAATCCTCCGCTTGGTGCCCGTTTGTTGAGACCTGTGGTTTTGGCTGCTGGGTTTTTTGGATTGGTTTTTATCGGTGGACTCATCGGTGCGGCCTTTTATCTTATTGCCTCCGGCGACTTGTCAATGCTTTTTGTGGGACTGCCAAGCGTAGCAACCCCGCTCTTCTTTATGCCTCCCCTCTTTCTTATCTTGCTTGTTGTGATGGTGATTGGGACCATTTTGGCTTGGGTTAGCAACTACTGGTCAATCTGGGGGCGACTGTATTACACAATTTTAACGATTTGTGCGATAGGGTATGTGGTGATATTGCTACAGTGGGGCTTGATTGGAGTTTTGTTGTAGAACCATTTTCTCAGCATTCTCTCAGGTTTTTCTTGGGAAAATTTCAATCTAGGATTTTATCATAAGGACAACATCAGATATGGAGGTGTTGTCCTTATTAGTTGATCATGTTGATAGAGTTTGTTGGATTATAGCGTTTGTAGAGCAAAACGAAAATAGGTAAAAGCAAAACATTTGGAGATAAATTATCATGCGTAAAGTAGCAATTTATGTAGTCAGTGCAGTTTTATTGGTAGGCCTCTTTGGTGGGGCGATGATGGCCTTTGCCGCAGCCGAAGATTTTGGTGGGCGAGGGCAGCGATTTGATCGAGCCGCGTTTCAGGATGGCGATGGTTTCTTCCAGCGTGGCGGCGATGGTGAAGCCCGAGGTGAAGGTCGACACGGTCGACGCGGCCGAGGCGTTGGCGGTGAAGTGACTGCGATTGATGGCAGCACCTTGACCGTTGAAAATCGCAATGGCGATAGCATCACGGTTAACACTAATGATGACACCACGGTTATGTTGGTTGAGAGCCAAACTGAAGGTAGTTTGAGTGACATCACAATTGGAAGCCACATCGGAGTTCGTGGTCAGCGTAATGATGATGGTTCAGTTGAGGCCCGAGGCATTATGGTTGCCCCCGAAGGTGACAAAGCCGGCGGTAAGGTTTCAGCCGTTGACAATGGCACCATCACTGTAGAAAATCGTGATGGCGAAGCAACTACAATTACAACCAATGGCGACACAGAATTCCGAGTTGGGCGAGATGAAACAGGAAGTATCGAGGATGTAACCGTTGATCGTGGCGTAATGGCTGTGGGTGAACTACAGGAAAATGGTTCGTTGGCCGCTCGGTTAGTTTTTGTACACGACGGACGTAAAGGCCACGGTGATCGAGAAGGCGCGACTGGTGGTGAAGTGACCGCAATCGATGGCACCAGCTTCACGATTGAAAACCGCAACGATGAAACCATCACGGTTAACACCAATGATGATACCGAGTACCGCACTCGTGGCGATGAAGATGTTTCATTCGCAGATATCGAAGTGGGTGGCAAGGTAATGGTTAAAGGTGAGCCGGTTGAAGGTGCTGAGAACACCATTTTGGCTGAAATGATTGGCATCAAAGGTGAAAAACCTGCTGCCGAGTAAGGTCTAAAATTTACTCACAACTGCAAAAAGGTCGTCAGATTATCTGACGGCCTTTTTTGTTTTTCTACCGACCACCCCAAAAACCAGTCAATCGAACCAATTCCCGCTCAGAGACATACACCCCTTGACCTCGCTGGGGGATGGGTACTTCCGAGGTTTTGTAGAGCATATCGCCGGGACCATACAAATCCTCAGCCCCACTGGTATCCAAAATCAAACGTGAGTCTGCGCTGTTGACCACCCGAAAGGCAATCCGGCCCGAGGCGTTGGCTTTGATTGCCCCCGATACCACATCGACGTTAGAGCGTTGGGTAGCAAAAACGAGGTGGATGCCCGCCCCACGCCCCATCGCGGTGATCCGGCTGAGAGCTTGTTCGATCTCCCGAGCACTGGCCAGCATCAGATCGGTCAGATTGTCGATGATGATGACCAGATAAGGCATCTTCTCTTCATCCGTTGTGGCGATTTGTTGGTTGTAGCCCTCGATACTGCGAACAGCCCGTTTGGAAAAAGCGGTGTAGCGCCGATTGACTTCGGTGTTCAGAGAAGCCAGAACATTGAGGATTTGCTCGGCTTGGCTGGCAACAGGGACCAGCAAATGGGGAATTGCGCCAAACTGCTTCAATTCGATTTGTAATGGATCGATGAGAACCAATCGTAGATATTTTGGTGTGTACGTGCAGAGTAGACTGGCGACAATCCCGTTCAGACACATACTTTTGCCCGATCCAGTACTGCCGCCGATAAGCAGGTGTGGTAGTGACGCCAAATCAATGATAATGTGCTGGTCGAAGGTGTCCACACCCAGCCCCACTTTTAAGACTCCTTTATGTTTTTGAAAAGCAGCCGACTCCAGGATAGGGCGTAATCGGACTAAATCCCGTTGATTGTTGGGCACAATCATGCGCAGGAAGGGATAATTTGCGGTTGGGTCTTCAAGGGTGATGGGGAGGCCGGACAGGGCTAGGGCTAAGTCTGGACTCAATTTTTTGATTTGATTGACTTTGACGTTTGGTCCCGGTTTTAAGCTGAACTGGGTCAAGGTCGGGCCTTGACGTATATCCCGGACTGTGACCTCCAAGCCAAAATCGGCTAAACTCGTTTCAATTCGCTTGGCTTGATCCGTTGCCACAGTTTTATCAATGCCAGATTGTGGCGTATCTAATATTCTATCAATCGGTGGCAGTTGTTTTCGATTGGCCATCACTCCAACCTTTTCCTTATGTCATCATCCACTTTCTTTAAGTATACCATCAGATTCGCGAAGGGCAATGTAGATTATGTTTAGTTGAGTCTCATATGCAAATTTGACTTCACTTTCATTTGCTATTAAAATCGAAAGTAAATGAAAGCTAAAGAAGTGATTTGATGGCACTATCAAAAGATCTTTATCTCGAAGAACGGCGACAAGAAATATTAGGTCAGGTTAATCAAGCCGGTCGCGCCTCAGTGATCGAGCTAAGTCAGGTGTTGGGTGTGTCTGAGGTGACCATTCGGGCTGATTTGCAAGCCTTGGCCGACAAGAAGCTGTTGATTCGAACCCACGGCGGGGCGATTGCGATTGGGGATAATCGCTATGACTTGGCTCTGACAATGCGTCGCCAACAACAAATGACCCAGAAGCAGCAGATTGGTGAGATGGGGGCGACGATGATTGCTGATGGGGACGCTGTTTTTTTCGACAGCAGCAGCACCGTCTTGGCGATCGTTCCCCACCTCAAACAGCGGGTGCAACTCACGGTGATTACCAATAGTATCGCCGTGGCTCAGGAGATGCGGGATGCGCCGGGTATTCGGGTGGTGATGCCGGGTGGGACTATCCAACGTGAGACCGACTCGATTATTGGTTTAGAAGGTCTGGAGATATTGCGTCGTTACAACATTCAAAAGGGATTTTTTGGGGCGCACGGTATCAGCTTACCTGAAGGGTTAACCGATGTCAGTGCCGAGGAAGCGGAATTGAAGCAGGCGATCATCGCCCGTTGTCGGCAAACGATTGCCGTGTTAGATGCAACAAAGTGGGGGCGCGTCGGGCTGGCCTCATTTGCCACCCCCAACGACATCGATTTAGTCATCACAGACAATGCCGCGCCCTCAGGTCAGATTAATCAGATTACCAAAGCGGGTATTGAAGTTATTTTGGTTTAGAGCTTATAGGGTTTTTGGGGTTAGTAGCGTGTTTAGAGTTGAATTTTTGCTAGCCGCTACCCACTAATCACTACCCACTACTTTCGAGGGAGATGCTATGGCAACAGCAGTGGTGATGCCCAAACAGGGGCAATCGGTTGAAAGTTGTATTATTGTCAGTTGGAATAAAGCTGAAGGCGATACAATTTCAGCCGGGGAAACATTATGTGAAGTTGAAACGGACAAGGCGTTGCTTGAGGTTGAGAGTACCGTTTCAGGCACTGTTTTAGCCCTGTTTTTTCAAGTAGGTGATGAGGTGGATGTCTTGACCAACATTGCGGTGGTTGGTGAGCCAGGAGAAGCCATCGATGAGTTTCGGCCCGCAGGGGAACAGCCGGAGACCGTTCCTTCACCTGCTTCGTCGCCTGAACCAGCCCCCGTCCCCGAGACAACGCCAGCTATCGTGCCCGCAGTAGAAGCAAATAGTCAGACTGCTCACGTTGGTATCTCGCCGCGTGCTCGTAATTTGGCCGAGCGAGAACAGGTTGATTTAGTAGGTCTCACGGGTACCGGTCCACAGGGCCGAATCATCGAGCGCGATGTGCAGGCGTTGTTGGATCAGCGGCCTTTGATGACGCCACTGGCCAAGTCGATGGTCGAGCAGGGTGGCTATGAAATGCCCAGCAAAGGTTCTGGGGTCAGCGGTCGTATCGTGTCAGATGATTTGATCGCGGCTGAAGCAGCTTCGACCGCTACGATGACCTCAATCATAAGTCAGGCGTCAGATGAAAATGATGTCGAAATCATCCCTGTTAAAGGCATCCGGAAAGTGATCGCCACTCGAATGGTTGAGTCGCTGCAAAGCACGGCCCAACTCACTCTCAATGGCACCGCTGATGCTCGTGCTATTCAAGCCTATCGTAAACGCCTCAAAAATAGTCCTGCCGATCTTGAACTCAGTGGTGTGACCATTAACGACCTCATTTTGTTCACGGTCTCACGCATTCTACCCCAGTATCCTAACCTCAATGCTCATTTCAATGGCGATACCATCGCCCAATATAAAAATGTACATCTCGGTTTCGCTGTGGACACACCGCGAGGCTTGATGGTTCCGGTTATCAAACAAGCCAATCACCGTAGCCTGAAACAAATCTCGGTCGAAGCGAAACGGCTAGCCACAGCCTGCATTGAGGGCAAAATTTCACCCGATGACCTGTCGGGCGGAACCTTTACGATTAGTAACTTAGGTAGCTTTGGGGTAGAGCATTTTACCCCGGTGCTTAATCCACCTCAGGTGGCGATTTTGGGAGTCGGGAACATTAACTTGAAGCCCATTCAAGTTGAGGATGAGGTTCAGTTTATCCCACACCTCGCTTTGTCCCTCACCACCGACCACCAAGCGATTGACGGGGCACCCGGTGCCCGTTTCTTACAAGCGTTGAGCCAAGGTTTAGCCAATTTTGAAATGTTGTTGGCGATTTAAAAGTAATAGAGTAACAAGGTAGCAAAGTCGTAATAATAGTTTTCTGCTACCTTACGACTGTACGACCCTGCTACTTTGAATTTCTGTGTGTGTATAACGAAAGATAGACTCAATTCGGAGATAAATAATGACAAAGCTAATTACGATTGATCCTACCGAAGCGCGGCAAAAATCGGTGATTACAGCGCCCAAAATTCCGGTGAATGCCTATAGTTCAACGCCAAAAAAAGAGGCGAAAAAGTATGGTACGGCGCGATTGGTGCGGATGTATCGGGATATGATGTATATTCGAGAGTTTGAGACGATGTTGGATCGGATCAAGAAAGAGGGTGTTTACGAAAATGTATCGTATAGCCATCGAGGGCCGGCTCACTTGTCGATTGGGCAAGAAGCCTCGGCGGTAGGGCAGGTAGTGCATCTTACCCCAGGTGATTTTATTTTCGGTTCCCATCGTAGCCACGGCGAAATTTTGGCCAAAAGTTTGTCTGCCATTGAGCAATTGGATGATGATACCTTACTCAACATTATGGAAAGCTATATGGATGGGGCTGCCTTGCGGGTGGCTGAAAAGTTGGGTAGTCGTGATGTGAAGGATTTGGCCATCAACTACACATTGTACGGCACAATGTCCGAAATTTTTGGTCGTGAACCAGGCTTCAACAAAGGAATGGGTGGCTCGATGCACGCGTTCTTCCCACCCTTTGGTGTGATGCCCAACAATGCCTTGGTTGGTGGCTCGGCCGATATCGCTACCGGAGCGGCGTTGTTCAAACGCGTCAATCGCAAGCCTGGCATCGTTATCGCCAACATTGGCGATGCCTCGATGGGTTGTGGTCCGGTGTGGGAGGCGATGATGTTTGCGGCGATGGATCAATATCGCACCCTTTGGCCGGAAGATGTCGGAGGTAGCCCACCCATTCTCTTCAATTTTATGAACAATTTCTACGGGATGGGCGGTCAACCACAAGGCGAAACGATGGGTTTTGGGATGTTGGCCCGCGTTGGCTTAGGGGTCAATCCCGAAGCGATGCACGCCGAACGGGTCGATGGTTACAACCCGCTGGCGGTGGCAGATGCCATCGAACGCAAGAAGAGAATTTTGGAAGAGGGTCGTGGTCCGGTACTGCTCGATGTGGTCACTTATCGCTTCTCAGGACACTCACCATCGGATGCGTCGGCTTATCGGGCCAAGGAAGAGATTGATATGTGGCGGCAGCACGACTCGCTGAGCACCTTTGGTTTGTATCTTCGGGAGCACAATCACGCCAGCGATGATGATCTAGAGGGCTTCAATGCCGATATCACTGAGCGCCTGGTCAAAGTGCTTGAGGTGGCTGGCTCGGATGACATCTCGCCTCGAATCAGTGTGCAATCGGAGGACATTGGTGAGATGATGTTTTCCAATCGGGCGAAGGATAAAATGGAGGATCGAGAGCCAGAGGTCTTGCAAAACAAAGCCGAAAGTCGCTTCAGAGTTACCCAAGGTAAATTTCGCTTTGCCTTTGATGAGCAAGGGAAACGTCGTCCCAAATTGAAGACGCTGACCTATGCTGAATCCTTGTTTGAAGCGATGATCCACCGATTTTATGAAGATCCGACGATGGTGGCGTATGGTGAGGAAAATCGTGATTGGGGTGGGGCTTTTAGCGTTTATCGAGGGCTAACCGAAGCCTTGCCGTATCATCGTTTGTTTAACTCACCCATTTCTGAAGCCGCCATTGTGGGCACAGCGGTGGGTTACGCCCTCTCCGGCGGTCGTGTGGTGGCCGAGTTGATGTATTGCGATTTTATGGGCCGGGCTGGTGATGAGATTTTCAATCAAATGGCTAAGTGGCAGTCGATGTCGGCTGGTATTTTGGAGATGCCGTTGGTGCTGCGGGTGTCGGTTGGGAACAAGTATGGTGCCCAGCACTCGCAGGATTGGACCTCGCTAGTGGCCCATATCCCTGGACTACAGGTGATGTTTCCAGCCACACCATATGATGCCAAAGGGATGCTCAACCTGGCTCTACGGGGTACTGACCCGGTTGTCTTCTTCGAAAGCCAACGGCTCTATTCGGAGCCGGAAACATTGGTCGAGGGTGGGGTGCCAACCGAATATTACGAGGTTGAGATGGGCGAACCAGCTGTGCGACGGTCAGGAAATGATCTGACCATAATCACGGTCGGGGCAACGTTGTATCGTGCTCTAGAAGCAGCGGCTGAGCTGGAAGAAAAGCACGGTATCTCCACTGAGGTCATCGACGCTCGCTTTATCAATCCGCTCAACTATGAAAAAATTGTGGAGTCGGTTAAGAAAACAGGCAAAGTACTCTTGGCTTCCGATGCCTGTGAGCGTGGCTCCTTCCTGCACACGATGGCTTCGAACATCAGCCAACTGGCTTTCGACTATTTGGATGGCCCGGTGGCTGTGGTCGGTGCTCGCAACTGGATTACCCCGCCAGCTGAGTTAGAGGCAGCTTTCTTCCCACAGAAGGAGTGGATCATTGATACCATTCACGAACGGATTTTGCCGCTGTCAGGTCATACGGTGACCACACGACAAGCGACAAATGAGGTGCTGATCCGCAATCGTCACGGAATTTAGTTAATTATTGTAAGTTTTCATTGCGTCTGATTTTATCCTGATTGATACGTGATGCGTGGTGCGTAATGATCTTTAATCTACGTATCACGCATCACGTGTCACTTTAAAGGTCATCCGTGATGGAAAATGAATGCAAGAATAAACTTCATATTTTCATCTCAACTTAAAATTCAGTTGATACTTTTTGTAAAACATCAAAGCACAAAGGCCACAATAATTTTGGGGTCTTTGTGCTATTTTTAGAGTGAGTGATGATACAAAAACGACAACTTTTTACAATTCTCGGTTTGCTCGGTGTTGGGTTGGCTGGAGCAGGCACAATTTATCAATACCGAGGTCAAACCAAAGACCGAACCAACTTCCCTGCCCCTGGCCAGTTGATTACAGTGGATGGAAAGCAGTGGCATTTGCGTCAGTCTGGACAGGGAACACCAACGGTCGTGATTGATGGTGGTTTGGGGAGCTATTCGGCGGACTGGCAATTGGTTCAGCCTAAAGTAGCTCAGTTCGCCCGAGTGGTAACCTATGATCGGGCTGGCTACGGCTGGAGTGATCGGGGCGTCCAACCGCGTACAAGCCGGCAGATGGTCCAAGAACTGTACGATTTGCTCAAGGCGGCTGGAATTGAAGGGCCGTATATTTTAGTGGGGCATTCACTCGGCGGTTTGAACAGCCAAATTTTTGCCCACACCTATCCTGAAGAAGTGGCTGGCTTGGTGCTCGTTGATAGCAGTCATCACGCGATGTTGGATCGGCTGCCGCCTCGGCTACAAACTGCCTTGATGACCAGTGGCTGGCTACGCTATCCTGCCGCAGTGACGACTCATTTAGGCGTAATTCGGTTGATGCTTAAGTTTGGTGTTGAACAGCGATTTCGAGAGGAAATCAAAGCAGCCAAGGAAATTTTTGGGGAACATGAGGCCGATACCAGCACGGCACAATACCCGACCGTGATTAACAATGTTTTGGCTCAATTTCAGCCCCAGGATCGATTACCGTTGTTTGTGCCCCGTTACTGGCCACAGTATGCTGATACAGTCTTGAGCGAACTGGCTGGAATGCAGACCAATGTGGCTCAATTGGCTGAAATCAATGGAGGAGGACAGGCTTGGCTGGGTGATAAACCTTTGACCGTGATTACGGCGTCGGTTGAGCGGAGTGCGGCACGTTTTTCTCAGGTGGTTCCTTTTGATCAAGAGGCATTCAAGCGTATTTGGTTGGAGTTGCAAACTGAGTTAAGCCAAATTTCGACAAACAGTCGGCATCTGATCGCTGAAAAAAGTGGCCATTCGATTATGGTCGAGCAGCCTGATATTGTGGTTGAGGCCATTCACCAGGTTGTTGAGGAAGTACAATCATCACAGAAAGTATATTCGTATTAAGGTGATGGATGGTTTACAATTACGCCCCGCTACCTCAGTGGATTATGACTTCCTTTATGCTTTACATAGAACCACACTAAAAGCCTATGTCGATCAGATATGGCGTTGGAATGAACAGTGGCAACAAGATAATTTTCGGGATAAGTTTGAAACAAGTGATCGCCAAGTGATTGTCTTTCGAGGAGAAGATATTGGGGTGATTTCGGTGAAAGAGACGACCTCCAAAATTATTCTGACAAATATTGGCATTAACCCCAACTATCAACGAAATGGGATTGGGACATATCTAATTCGACAGGTTTTAGATCGGGCGTTTGGCAAAGGACTGCCTGTCCAACTGCAAGTTTTACAAGGTAATCCGGCTCGACAGCTTTACGAACGATTAGGGTTTGTAGTGATTGAAGAGAAAACCACACACTGTGTGATGTTGGCTGAGCCAAAGCGAGAAAAATTTGGCTAAGAATCAAGAAAGCCGAGTTGCTCGGTCTCGGCTTTCTTAAAAAGGAGGAGAAAAGAATGTTTTTTGCAAGCAACTATACTATACATCCAGTCAAGCGAATCAACTTGACGTAAACATTATGAAAACTCGCCGTTTACCCTACGCTAACCCTACGCCAGGCCCACTGTGAAAGACCAAAACTTATGCCAAAACAAAATCGTGTGACCCCCGATAGCCAAATCATTACGACCTCTGCTCGTGGTACTCTGATGGGCAATCGTGGGGTGTTGCACGACGAGCAGCAGCGTATTCGACGGCCATTTCGTGCGAAACGGTGGATATTTTGCCAATTGTCCTTCAAAGGGCGGCGGCGGCAGGTGATGGCCCCCAATCGTTACACTGAACTCTTTTTTCTTGATGAAGCCACGGCTTTGGCGGCTGGCCATCGTCCTTGTGCCGAGTGTATGCGACCCCATTTTAATGAATTTCGTGAGGTATGGGCGGCGGCAAATCCAGACTTAACAGATGGACCATTGCCCAAAGTTGATGTTATCGATGCCGCCTTGCATCGCGAACGATTGGCTAATTCTCTTGAGGTCCCGATTGACTCTCTCCCAGATGGCGCATTTATTTCTTTTGGCTCAAATATGGAGCCTTATCTTTTATGGAGTGATCGGTTGCTCCTCTGGACCCCCGCAGGTTATACTCAGACTGTTGAACGCCCCACACAACAAATTGTTGAAGTATTGACCCCATCTTCAGTTATTCGAACAATAAAAGAAGGCTTTGTCCCCACGGTGCATCCGTCAGCCTATCAGGTTCTTAGTTTGGAATAGGATCGGCAGGATTGACGGATTTTCACCTATTTGATAATCTGTTGATTTTATCCTAACTTTTGTTAGGGGCGTAATTTTACTTTTCTGATACAATCACGAGTAGCTGTTAATTGGACTTATCATAAGAATTATGGCAGAAACCTGGGTGATGTTGTGGAAAAATCAATCGCCTCGACTGATCTGATATTTGTGCCAGCTCGATCAGCAATACAAGGGAAATATGGACATCATAACTTGGTCTTGGATGTATTTACTCGCTCGGAGCAGGTTCAATCAGGCGGGAGGGATGTCTCCGTTCAGAGAACCTACACCCGCTTAGTTGTACGAGTAAATTATGATTTGGCAGTTGCCACCCAACTCAGTGATATAGCCCCGCCTCTTGAAAATACCCAGGATATGTTTAGCCTCCTAACGTCTGATCAATCGGCCTTCCTAGAGGGTGAGTTGACCATCAGTGGCGATGGGCAATATTTACGTTTTATTCGGAAGAATATAGAGCTTGATGTCATTTTATTACTGGAGACAGCCACAAAATTAGCGGATGATTTCGTTTTGATTTGGTATTTAGGTGGTAAAATCGTCCCCCTTCTACAAGCTGTGGTTCGTAAAGCTGATCCTGACCTACACCAGATGGGGCTGCAATTACTACGGATGATTGTTAAAGATACAAAGGCACGTTGGGGGGAACCCCCTGAGAACTATATTTGCTCTATCTGTCTGACTCAAGGTAAAAAATATTTAATTACGGATGTCTCAATTATTCCAATGACTTACTACGGGTGTCGAACCTGTGGGCAAAGTCGTGAGTTTTTGCAACAGATGGTTGTGGTTGAGTTAGATGATCGCATGTCCTATCTGAAAGAAGGGCGGGAAGGTATTATACATGTTAATTGGTTTGAACATCAGAAACTGTTTGATTTCGAGGGTGTTCTCATTCTACACGCCACGGATGAGGCGGTAGAGCGATTTCTCGTTCAGGTAGGGAATGATACCGATCCGGTACGAGGCCCACGCTACCAACAACTCCGTTGTATTGTCTTAAAGCAATGTGGTCTTTCTGAGAATACGTTACGGATTTTGCGACGCACCTTTGGGGAAGTGATCCTAAGATAGGAGAGTTTGCTATGACTTCAAGTGTCAAAGATTTAACCGAGTTCAATGGCTTTCAAAAATTTGTTCGATTTGTCATTTTTCGGTTGGTTCATCTTTTTTATCCACGCATTGCTGTTGATGGATTAGAAAATTTACCCACATCTAAATCTGCCATATTTGTCTTAAATCATCCCAATGGTTTGCTGGACCCGCTGCTCTTGATGATTGCGCTCAATCGACAGATTTCTTTTTGGGCGAAAAGTACGCTGTTTGGTAATCCATTCGGGAAATTTTTCTGCGAGTCGTTTGGGGCCTTGCCCATTTACCGTAAACGCGACGAAGGCCAGCCCGGTGGTCCAACGGGCGATGCGAAGGAGCGAAATGAGGTGATTTTTGCACGATCACGAGAACTACTTCATCAAGGAGGCGCAATGGCTTTATTCCCGGAAGGAAAGAGTCACTCCGAGTCACATTTGCTTGAGTTGCGGACAGGCGCGGCGCGTATTGCTCTAAGCACGGAGGCCGAAGCAGGTTGGCAGGGGAACATGCCCATTGTGCCTGTCGGCTTGTGGTATGAAAACAAATCGCTGTTTCGAACCTCGGTTTTATTGGTGATTGGGCAATCCTTCACGCTGGAGGAGTATGCTGAAGCCTACGCTTTGGAAGAGGTGCAGACCGTACGGACGGTGACTCGTCGTATTCGGGCAGGGTTAGAGGACGTTGTGCTTGAGGCTGAGAATTCCGAGTTGTTGGCTGTGATTCCCGTGTTGGCCGCCTGGACCTCCCCGACGGATAAACGACTCAAGCTGCCTGAACATCACGAATGGACTACGAAACTCGTAGATACCTATCACTACCTCCGAAAGCATAATCCACTCCATTTGGAACGTATCGCTCAGCAAGCCCGAGATTACGCGAGCACCTTACAAACGCTGGGTATCTCTGATCCGTGGACATTGGAGTTACCCATTATCAAACCCTGGATGTTGTTATATCGAATCTTGTGGTTGATTGTTATGTTACCCTTTGCGATCGCCGGTTTTATTTTGAGCTTTGGTCCCTATCGTCTCGCCCGACCGATTGCCACTAAATTAACGGGGCAATACACCGATTTATTGGGAACGTTCAAATTAATTAGTGGGGCTATTTTGGTCTTTGCCGGCTGGCTAGTTGAGGCTATTGTTGTTGGTGTGTGGCTAGGGATTGGTTGGGGACTTGGCCTACTTGTAGTCGCTCCGCTGTTAGGTTATATTGCCCTACGTTGGGGTGAACGCTGGCGTCGTTTCAAGCAGCTTCTTGCCTCGGGCTGGATACGTTTTCGCCGCCAAGACCTCACCAAAAATTTAACCCAACAGCGCCATAATTTGAGCGAGCAGGTGTTTGAGGCCGTGCAAATGGCTTCAGCCGGATAAGTGCCTTTGTCAGTAACGTTGTCTAAGCCTAAAGCTTATGCTATACTGCGAATTTAGTGAGTTTACAACCTTTAAAATGCTATCTAAACCCTCAGATAGCATTTTTCTTTGTTCCCGTCTATTTGTTCAATCAGCCCTACTTAGGAAAGGATCTCCTGTCAATGGACGCCCGTATTCAAAAAATGGCCGATGTTTTAATCAATTATTCCCTTGCGGTCAAACCTGGTGAGCGTGTGCTCATTCGCAGCACAAGCCCAGCTGCAGAACCTCTGGTGCAGGCTTTGTATCACTACGGCTTAAAGGCTGGTGCTGAAATTTTTACGTATATCCATCTTCGTGATGAAGACTCGTTGGCGATTGAGGCCAGTGATGATGAGGCTCTTCTGGCTGTTCCTAATCCAATGCTAAAATTAATGTATGAAACGTGTGACGCCTTGATTCGAATTGATGCTTCTGAAAATCCTCGGGCCTTGTCAGATTATTCTCCAGCCTTCCAAAAGGCTCGTTCTAGTGCCGCGTTTGCCCTCATTGAAATTCAGATGGAGCGCGAAGGTAACGGGAGTTTACGGCGTTGTACCACACAATTCCCTACACATGGGTATGCTCAGGCCGCTGGAATGTCACGCAACCAATTCGCTGATTTTGTTTTTAAGGCTGCTAAACTTCATCTAGATGACCCCGTCGCTGCCTGGAAAGCAGTTGATAAACAACATCAACGGTTGGTTGAGTATCTGGCGGGTAAAAAACATTTTCAGGTTCGCGGTAAAAATATCGATATGGAAATGTCGATTGAAGGCCGTACGTTTTTGGCGGCGTCTGGTCGATCCAACTTTCCTGATGGTGAGATTTTTACTGGGCCAGTGGAGGATAGCGTCAATGGTTGGGTAAACTTCACCTATCCGGCTTATTATCGTGATAATGAAGTGGTTGGCGCGCATCTCACCTTTAAAGACGGTCTGGTAACAAAAGCAACCGCGACCAAAAATGAAGCATTCCTCATCAACACCCTCGATACTGATCCTGGGGCGCGACGGTTGGGTGAATTTGCCATTGGCTCAAATAATGATATTCAACGATTTACAGGCTCAATTTTGTTTGATGAAAAAATTGGTGGGACTGTCCATATGGCAGTCGGCCAAGGCTATCCACAAAGTGGTAGTGTCAATACATCATCTGTCCATTGGGATATGATTTGTGACATGCGAGATGGTGGTGAAATTTTGGTCGATGGTGACCTGTTTTATAAAGATGGGGTGTTTCAAGTCTAAGTGTGTCGCAGTTTCTTCTCTCTAACTTTAAACTGCACACTTAACCCCAAAATCTAACTAGAAACCAGCAAAGAGGCATCGTGACTCGTTCTCAAGTATTTGCAGAAACACGTCTACTATACATCACACATAATCCAGAATTGGATTGTAACGGTAATTGGTTTGGCGAACTTCAAGAAGCAATTGGAGTTAGTGTCTCAATTGCTAGTTATGAAAATGCTATCGCTCTGGCACAGGAGGATATTCCTGATGCGATTCTGCTTGATTTAGCCACTGCTCCTAATGATCTAGTGATTTGCCAAACATTGAGCCAAAACAAGCATTTAGCGGCAGTGCCAACTTTTATTATTGCTACTACAAATGAGCATAAATTGGCTGCTTTTCAATATCATATTGCAGGATACTGGGTTAAACCAGTGGTAGCTGAGGAAGTATTGGCTCAATTGTTGCCATATCTTCAACTGGCTCGGACTCGTCGAAATCTTGATCAGCAGGCTGTGGCCCTGAAAGGCTATGAGGGAGAACATCAGGCTAATTTGGATGAGATTGTTGGGTTTACCCAAATGATTACCCATAATTTACGTAATCCGCTGGGTGCAGTAATTAGCTATGGTGATTACTTGCAAAAATTTGGCTCGCAGATGACAATTGAAGATATTCAAAATGATCTGAATGTCATCAGTCGAAATAGTCGTCGATTGGATCGGATGCTTGATGAGTTGATGTTTCTCGTTAGTGTTCGGGTTGATACCCCAGCAATTCATCCATTAGATATGACGAGTATTGTTGTTAAAGCTAAGCAACATTTGAGTCGATTGTTGACGACACACAATGTTGAGTTGGTCGAACCTAATACTTGGTGTGATGCTTTTGGCTATACACCCTGGATTGAAGAAGTATGGATTAGTTATATTAGTCAGGCTATTAAGCGCAATGAACAATCACCGCGAATAGAACTTGGCTCCACCTTACGCGAGAATGAGATGGTTCAATTTTGGGTAAAAGATAATGGTCCTTCTTTAATAGAAGAGCAGGAGACGGAGTTATTTCCCCGGTTTGAACGGCTAAATCAGGCCGACATTCGTGGGACTGATTTAGGCTTAGCGGTCGCCCGTGAGATTATTGAAAAATTGGGAGGTTGGGTTGAGGTGGAAAGTGTAGCCTCTATTGAGCCAGGCTCCATTCTGAGCTTTTATTTACCCCAAGCTAAACTGATATTTAATTTTGAGGATGATGTATGACCCAAAAAATAGCCGTTGTTACCGGTGGCAATAGGGGAATTGGTTTGGAGATTTGCCGCCAATTGGCCCAACAACCAGATATTAAAGTTATTCTAACGTCACGTGATGAGGAAAAAGGACAAGTTGCTGTCAATCAACTAAAAAGTGAAGGCTTAAAAGCCCAGCTTCTTTTGTTAGACATAACCGATCCAGAAAGTATTGCCGCCTTTATCACAATCGTGCAAGGCGAATATGGTCGTTTTGATATTTTGATCAATAATGCGGGTATTTTCTTGGATAAGGGGCAACCTGGCTTAAGCGTCGATTTAAACACTGTCCGGCGAACGATTGAAACAAATGTGTATGGGGCGTTGCAATTGTGCCAAGCAGCTATTCCTCTCATGAAGAAACACAATTATGGTCGTATTGTCAATGTGTCTAGCAAATTATCTCAATTGAGCGAAATAGGCGGCTCTGGTCTGGCCTATCGAACATCAAAAATTGCCCTTAATGGGATCACTGCAATTCTGGCGCAAGAGGTGGCAGACACGAATATTTTGATTAATACGGCGTCACCAGGCTGGGTTCGCACCGAAATGGGTGGTGATGATGCGCCTCGTACGGTAACTGAGGGCGCTGATACAATGGTTTGGTTAGCCCTATTGCCAGATGATGGCCCCAGCGGCTTGTTTTTCGAAGACCGAACCCTGATGGCGTGGTAAATTGCGATGGGGTCTGTTGATTGGCCCAAGAAAGAGGTTATCTATGACACTTAAGATTGATGTAGATAAAATGGTAGCATTTCTGGTGGATCTGCTCAATATTCCGAGTCCAACTGGAAATGCTGGCCCTGCAATTACCTATGTTCAGGAACAATTTGCCTCGTTGTCTTTTTCAATGGGCACTACCCCAAAAGGTTTGTTAGTTGGGACTTGGGCTGGTGAAAATGATGACTCACCTCGGGCAATCACGGCCCACGTTGACACGCTGGGGGCAATGGTTCGTGAGATCAAAGAGAGTGGTCGTTTGCGAATGACTCAACTCGGTGGTTGGGTTTGGAACTCGGTTGAAGGTGAAGGGGTGACTATTTACGCCAGTAATGGTGAGATTTATCGCGGTACAATTTTGCCAACAGCAGCCTCTATGCACGCTCACACCTATGAAGAGACGGATGCGAAACGGACAAACAAGAATATGGAGGTCCGGATTGATGCCCGGACCACATCCGATGACGATACAAAATCACTGGGGATTCGAGTGGGCGATTTTATTAGCTTTGATCCACGTGTAGAAGTGTCGGAAACTGGCTTTATTCGGTCGCGCCATTTAGACGACAAAGCAGGGGTCGCTGCGATTTATGGCGCACTGCAAGCGATGGTTGCCGCTGGTCTTCAGCCGAAACAACGAACAACCATTCACATTAGCAACTACGAAGAAGTAGGGCACGGCGCATCAACAGGATTTCCTGATGATTTAACAGAACTGCTGGCGATTGATATGGCGGTTGTTGCCCCAGATCAAACCTGCGATGAATTTTCTGTGGGCATTTGTGCGCAGGATGCCCGTGGTCCCTATCACATCGATTTACGTCGTCATTTGGAACATCTGGCAAAATCCGAAAATATTCCATATCAAACAGATATTTATCCATTCTATGGCTCTGATGGGGAAGCCTATTGGGAGGCGGGAGGTGACGTTCGGGTTGCTTTAATTGGCCCTGGGGTTGATGCTTCGCACCACTACGAACGGACCCATCGTGAGTCCTTGGAGTATACGGCCCAACTCATTGCTGCCTATCTTCTAAGCTGAAGTTACAAACACCGAAAAGGGGTGAGTGCGTCATTCCCCGTACGATACGTCCGAATCCCTGTCTTCTCGCCACAAATTGCTACTGCTCTAAAATTGTAAGTGCCTGGGGTGAAGGTATTACCACATTGAAAATCAGCCGCACCGTTAAGTACGATACAGGTAATGTTGCCCTCTGGGGTATCAAACACCGTATAGATCAAATCGGCTCCAGTATTATTCGTAATGAGCAAACTTGTTGGTACAACGATTATTTCCACTGGACTCAGGATTAGAGGTAAATATAGGTCGGAAAAATTTGGACTGATTGTAACGTCTAAGGTGACCCCATACACCTTGATTTGGCCGCCACTGTTTGCTGGTAGGCAAAAGCTCACGTGGTAATTGTGATCGGATGAAACGATGTGGGCTTGATTTGTGGTTAAGATGGTGCTATCTTGAACTCCTGTTAGCCCAACGATGCCGCTGGAATTTACACGAGCTAATTCATTCCAGGTGCCCAAAAAGCTAGTACGATCCAAATAGGCTGTAATGTTATCCCCACCAAAACTGTCTTCCATATAAACGGTAAAATTTTCTATAGTGCTGCCGACTGCCAAATTGACGGGAGCTACCAGACAAATCTCATCGATGGCACTTGTGCTCGTTAGAGAACCATCGTTAAAGTTGAAGAACCAATTGTTAGCATCATTCGTTGCCCCATCTAAGTCTGCGGCTTGAATAAACGAGGCGCTGGGGACAACAACTGTACTGGTTGTTTGATTTAGTGGGGAAGCTAATTCAGCTGCTTGACTAATTTGAATGAGTTTGTTTTGTTGTGGTAAGCGCCAACCTTGATTGATGGTAGGTAACAATGCTAACCCAATTAGCGTGGCTAATGCAATAAGTATGGTCTTGTAAACTTTTTGCGTCATAAATCAATTGAGTCCAAATCTTGTGTTTGCATATTTTATGCGTTGCTCCGTAAAGCCTACGGATTGTACAAAACCCTTGCTCCAAATAACCTAATACCCAAATCTGTGCCTGCTACAAAACAAGCCGTGATGAAGTAGTTGTAATTGCTATTGACCACCGATGTAAATCCGGTTGATGACAATTCGTTATTATCAGGCGGAGCACCCATAACATCATTCGAACTCACAGTAGCCAAAATTGCTCCAGTTCCACTGCTCATCTCAACGCGACGTAAGTCAACGCTCAAATTTCGGGTATCACTTTGGTCATCAAAAATTGAGGCACGTAGTTCGGTTAAGGTCGCCCCCTCTGGGGGAAACAACGGGGCCATTACGCAGGCTTGATCTGTGCCGCTGGTATTTCGAACAAATCCATTTTCAAAATCGAAACGAAGGTCATCTGCATTCTGGCTATGCTGTCGAAAAGCCGCCATTGGCACAACTTCTACATTCGAGCCTGCGGAGGTAGGCAACGTATAATCAACGCTAAAACCGAAAACCCGTTGATTGAGTTGAGCATTTGGGGCTAATTCAAAAACGATGTAGTAGGCATATTGATCGCTGACAGTGGTGGGGCCAGAAAAGGCGGTATTTGATACCTCAAACACCGAGGTAGAGTCGCTAATTGGAAAAGTCATGGCGATAAGGCCTTCCCCAGGTGTGTTGGCCAAATTGGTTGTCAAACTTTTTCGATAAATGGTAGCAATAACATCATCTGTTGTATCGTTATCATACACGACCATTGAAAATCGATTTAAAGTAGCGCCATCAGGTAAATTCAAGGCAGCGATCAACACCATTTGGGCAAATGAGGTATTGTAGATGTATCCGCCTTCGTTCCAAAAACGGAAGCCATCCGCTGGGCTACTACTGGTGCCGCTATTGCTGGCCTGATGAAAGGCGGCAGGTGAAACAAAAACACGCTCATTTGTATTCAAGGCTGTAATATAGGTATCAATTGACTCATCGCCGATAAGGCCAATAGAGGTTGCGACTGAATTTTGGGTTTGTGCATATATTTCGGGTAGGCGTATTGTCGAGTTTGAGTCCCCTAAGACAATCTCGTCTTGGGCCTCCACAGCCACGTTTTCTAGGCCGATTAATAACAAACCACTTAAAATGGTAACACACAAGGCGAGCATTGATATCCACAATAAACGTTGTAGTTTAGACATTCCAACTCCTGAATTGCTCAGTCACCGCCAACGAGTCCTCCGCCCCCTGAACTGCCATCACCCCCACTACCGCCACCACCGGCTGTTTCAAAACGGAGACGCCCAGAGTCAGCCTGGATGCCTAAATCAGCGTATTCAGGTGAAACCTGCACCAAAACAACGGTCCAATTGTATTCACCTCGACGAGAGCGGACGCTAGGAGCCTCGGCAATATCGGTGGTTAAGCGATAACGATTGTCCTCAAGTCGTGCAATCGTGCCATTAAGATTATCTGCCACTGCATTGTGTACCCCCTGTGGGAATTCTCCATCCAACCAAACACGTATCTCAAAGCCATATCCCTCAGGTAGAGTGTCCCCCCACTGCCACTCAAATACAGTTTCGCCAAATGTTGGTTCATCCAAGGAGATGGGGGTGAGTAGCACGAATTCACCTGTTGGTAAATCGGGGGTAGCCGTTGCTTCTGGTGTGCTAGTTGCTTCAACGTTGTTGTTCGTTGGTTCCGAGACAGGCGTTATGGTAGCTTCTGGTGTAGCTGTCGGTGTTTGAGTTGGGACGTCCGTTGCAGTGGCTGTCGGTGTATGGGTTTGAGTGGGGGTAGCTGTGTTTGTAGCCGGGGCTAAGGCAATCGGTGCATTTGTCACGTTGACCGTTTCCACTGAAGCGTCGTTGGCACGAATCCAGCCTAATCCAGAAGCATGTAGGCTGGTGCGAATCTGCCACCACTCACCTTCCTTATCGCGGCCAATGACCTCTGCCTCGGTGCCTGGGGCCAAGTATCCCAAAAGTTCATACTCATCATCAGGGCCGCGCCACACCTCTGCTTCAGCGACCATAATCACTTGTGGGGTGATTAAAGGCGTTGGCGAGTTTGTCGGTGGCGGTGATGGTGTCTGTGTTGCGGAAGGAATGGCCACAACATTTTCCGCTACCTCTTCTGGGGTGGGGGTAACCGTGACGACGGTTGCTGTTGGGGGCGAGCTGAATATTGCTGGAATCCCTCCCAGAAATACGCCAATTAATGCGAGAACACCTACACCGCCTCCGATTAACCAGCGCCGGGGCCAAGGTCCAGGAAGCGGCACATCAGGGATGGTTTCGTTTTCTGATCGATTCACAACCGTCTCAATATTATCAGTGTGGGAGGGTATAGTGATCCCCGAAGGCTTCGTTAATTCATTTTCACCAATAGGTAACCAAGTTTCCTCATCCTGATAGTGAGGGTCTGCCAGCGCATTCCGTAGAATTTCGGCGAATTGTTGGGCGGATTGATAGCGAAATTTTGGGTTGTGAGCTAAGGCTCGGAGGGTGACATACTCCAAGCTATGAGAGATATTTGGGTCTGTCTCACGTAGTGACTCCACAGGCTCCGTAGTTCGTCGTAACATCAAAGCCATTGGCGTTGGGGCATTATGAGGAATGGTCTTTGTTAAAATCTTGTGAAGAATGACACCAAGGGCGTAAATATCTGAACGTTCATCTACCTGATACCCTTTGGCCTGTTCTGGGGACATATAAGCTGGCGTGCCCATGCCGACGCCTGTGTTTGTCAACTCAATCGCACTGGCTCGATCTTTGACAAGACCAAAATCACTTAATAAGGCCCACTCCCCATCAATCAAGATGTTTGATGGTTTTACATCGCGATGAATAATGTGTTTATCGTGTGCGTGCTGTAAAGCCTCTGCCACCTGAATAACATATCGGACTAACTTTTCTTGGGGACGATCAAGATTGATAAGGGTACTTAGGGTGATTGAGTGAGGCACTAACCGCATCACCAAATAGTGGTAGCCGCGTTCAAAGCCCGAGTCGAAAATAGGTAGAATATTTGGATGACTTAAGCGACCAACCGCCTCAGCTTCGCGTCGGAAACGCTCGGTAAATCCAGACTCATTGGCAAGATTTGGGGACAGTATCTTTATAGCGACAAATCGTTTGAGAGAGGGCTGATACGCCTTGAAGACGTGGGCCATTCCACCTTGACCGATTTTCTCTGTAATTTCATAGGGTCCCAATGTTTTACCAATGAGATCTTCCATCCAGTGCTCCTCGCTACTCAACTCAACTTTATTATATTACAGAAAAATGAGGTGTTCAAACTAAATCTATTAATTGAGGCATAGATTTGACGGTTTTGAAATTAGATACGTTCCGGGTAGGGAAGACCATTATTGAGGTAGGTAGGGCAGGGCTATTACTGATGATGCCCATTTTGATGGCTCTTGGTCTCAGATTTATACGTTCGTTTAGGGATGATAACATTGGCTGCCGCTAATGTTTTGAGGTGAGTGCCAAAGGTATGATTTTCAGGGAAGACATCCCAAATGCGTATATCGCCATCATCACCCGCCGTTGCCAAAAATCGGCCATTGGGACTATAACACAAAGCATATAATGGACCGTGAGTCATGGTTCGGACCTGACTGCGGTAGGCCATATCCCAAAGTTTAATATAGCCCAGACGATCACCACTCGCTAAGTATCGGCCAGTGGGGCACCAAGCAATCACCCCCACTGTAGTATCGTGCCCCGTTAATTCAAATGAGTTTTGTGGGTTTAGTGTATCCCATAGAATAATTTTTCCACTCTGACTGCCTCGACCGAGCCATTGCCCATCTGTGCTAAAAGCGAGGGTCTGCTCAAAATCGGCCCAACTTGGCTGTCGTGACGTATGAAGTTGATGTTGGATTTCGCCATTCAGATGATAAGTATATAGACCATCCTCGTAACAGGTCGCAAAAGCAATCAGTTGACTATCTGGGCTGAAGGCCAATCCGTTAATTAGATTGGTCTTGTCCTCATTAATTTTTGTTGAAATATACTTTTGTTTTGTTTCAACATGCCATAAATTTGTTACACCCGACCCGTGTCCACTCGCTAACCACTGTCCATTCGGAGAAAATTTAACCGAGTACGTTCCAAAAAATTTATCAGGCGTTTGCCACGTCAAATCACCCGTATCGATATTCCAAATTTGAACAACGCCTTCCATTTCAGTCTTCCAATGCCCTAAACCACAGGCTAGCCATTGGCTGGTGTAATCCCAACTTAGACTTCGTATATCAGAAACGGTACAATTTAGGGTCTTGATCACCTGGTCTTGATTGACAACATCCCAGATCAATATCTGTCCGTTATTATGACCACTGGCTAGCCACCGCCCATTTGGACTCCAAGCTAACGTATAAGCTATCGTTCGTGTCATAGAATCTAATTTCTTTGTAACCGTTCTTGCACTGTCGCTAGTAATGTGGCAATTGCGTAAGGCTTCGGTAAAAATGTAACATTTGTATGGCCATTGAATAAGGTGGAAATATCTACATCGCTGTATCCAGAGCAAAAAACTACCTTTGTATTTGGAGCCATATCTGCAAGATGTCGATACATCTCCTCCCCATCCATAACTGGCATTTTCATATCTAGAATGACCAGATCAATTTCACCCAATTGAGCCTTAAATATCTCTAAACCCTCTAACCCATTTGTTGCTGTAAAAACCTCAAGCCCTAACATACTCAGCGCATTTCGCGCCAGACGACACACGGCTTCATCATCGTCGACAACCAGAATATTTCCAGTTAATTCTTCCGTATGCATTGTCCCTGTTTCAGGCACCATGGTGTGGTCAGCATCACTCGCTGGAAGAAAGACTCGAAATGTTGTGCCTTGATCGAGCACACTTTCTAACTGTAATCCGCCGTGGTGTGATCTGATAATTCCCAAGGTGGCTGATAATCCCAAGCCGTGTCCTTTGACCTTGGTGCTAAAAAAGGGATCAAAAATTCGGTCCCTTGTTTCCTCATCCATTCCCACCCCTGTATCCGTAACCTGAATACAGACATATTTTCCAGGGATTAATTTCGCCCCGCCAACGTATGGGATTTCGCGAGCCGCTTCATATGATATATCGAACTCGCCTGTTCTAACCATTACTTCGCCTGTCACTTCTGAAATGGCTTCGGCGGCATTGATAACTAAATTCATGACAACTTGCTGAATTTGTCCTTTATCCGCTTCAATTAAGGATAATTTGGATTTTAGATCGAGCTTAAGATCAGCCTGTTTGGGGATAGCTGTTTCGAGCAAGCCAACATTCTCTCGAATTAATTGATTAACATTGATCGGCTCAATCTGAAATTTACCTTTACCCGTATAAGCGAGCAGTTGCCGGGTTAAATCAGCCGCACGCTTGGCTGACGTAATCGCACTCCCCAAATAAGTATAAGCCGCTTGGGTCTCATTTAAGTCAAGTTGGGCTAAGGAGGTATTGCCTAAAATACTGGTTAATAGATTGTTAAAATCGTGAGCAATACCTCCGGCTAATACCCCCAGACTCTCTGTTTTTTGCATTTGCCACATTGCCTCTTCCGAGGCTTTTCTTTCACTGATATCTCGAATAACACAGACAAACTCGTCATCCGCAATTAAGGTAAGGGACATCTCTAAGGGAAAAGTAGGTGTATCGCGGTGTGCCCCTTGTACATTGCCTCGCCATTCGCCCGTTTGATACATCAGTGGGAACACATCTTGTTCCAGACGAAGTTGTTCATTTTGTTCATAAAGAATATGCCAAGGCTGGCCAATGAGGGCCTCGGTATCTGTATAGCCATAAATTTTGGCATACGAGTTGTTTACATAAATATGCAGGCCATTTTTGATGATACTAATCCCGTCAATCGAGGCTTCAATAGCTGAAAGCTGTTTATGAATTGTTGTTTCAGCCTGTTTTTGTTCGGTAATATTTTTTATGATGACCAAGGCATCGTTTGATGCACCAGGCAAAATACGTAGTTCCCAATAGAGTTCCTGATTATTAACGGCCAGAGGAAATTCAACGATTTCTTCTTGCTTATCGGCTAATACTTTTCGAAAAGTGGTCGCAATCTGTCCTGCTAATTTATTACCAAGCAGGGTTGGCAACATTTGGTAGAAGTTCTGATTGAGCAGTTGTCCAGTTTTTATAAGTTCAAATTCTCCAATGCGACCACCTTTGTGATCTAGAATTTGGCCATCATCACGAACATAAAAAAGTAAATCGGGGATGGCATTCAATATCGCTTGGTTTTTAACTTCACTCTGTGTTAAGCCTCGTTCCCGCTCAAGTACAGCTTGACGCATCTCCTTGAATGTAGTAACCAGTGTGTGTAGGTCAGCATCATAAGTGATGTCTTCGGGAAGTGGCACATCAAACTGTCCTTGCCCGAGTGCTTGGGCAGCGATAGCTAGCTTGTGTACCGGTGAGGCGAGGCCCCGTGCAAGGACAATAGCTGCCAGTAAGCTTAATAAACTGCTTATTGCTAAACCAATCAGCGCTAAATTGCGAGTGCGAATGACAGATGCGAATGTCTCAGCTTCTGGCTGTGATACTACGACAAGCCACCCAAAACGATCAACTGGGGCATAGCCTGCAATGTGGGGGGTGTCATCTAACAGGTAAGTTATGGTGCCCATCTGGTTCGGTAGATTGCCTGTATCATCCTGAAACGATACTGAAAGGTCTCGACGATTATGAGTTTCTGTTGGGTCGGGGTGAAGTAAAATTTGTCCTGTGGCATCCAATACAAAAATCTCACCTTGATTACCCAGATCAACGACCGCCAAAAACTCAGATAAGCCAGGTAAAGTAACCGGACTTCCCAAAACGCCAACAATTTCATTTGTATCATTGCGAATGGGGGTGTGTAAATGAAGGAGATCAATAGTTTCATCAAAGGGGGCGGGACCCACCCACCAAGCCTGTTGACCCGTCTTTTTGGCCATTTGGAAGGAGTCGATGTGGGCAATTGAGCCTAATGGCATTTCACGACCGACTGCTTGAATCTGCCCCGTTGAATTTGCAACAGCTAGTTGCCCGTAGCGCTCATATTGGTTATAAAGATTGTACAGTATCAGTTCTTGCCGGGCTGGGTCCATACTTGCAATTTCAGGAAGTGAAGCAATTACGGCGGAGTCTTGTAATATTTCGTTGAGAAATGCCTCCAACTCATCTGACAACACAAGCGCTAAACTCGTCAGTTCTCGGTTCGTTTGTTCAGCGGAAGTTTGACTTTCAAAACGAACTAAAATTAGGGTGATGAGGGCAAATGGGATAATACCAACCAAAATGAGGGCAAATAGAAAACGACCATATAGCGAGTTTAGAAATCGGAACGCTAAAAATTGAGAAGGCATATATCGCTCTTTTTATAGTCAGTTAGAGGCAGCTCTCTATAGCATAAAACAAAATCAAATCGATTTCAAATTTTAACAAATTGCGAGGTACCTATGAGGCAGATTCGAAATTTTTTCATCGCTTTAATCCTTGGCTTTGGGCTGATGGTGAGCTTGCTATGGATATTAGGTGAGCAACATACGCCAGTTGTACGTGCGGCGACTATAACAGTAACTATAACTGATGATATTATTGCCAGTGATGGGGAATGTTCCTTGCGAGAAGCGATTAGCGCAGCGAATAATAACGCCGCGTTTTCGGATTGTCCGGCTGGATCAGCGGCAATACCAGATGTCATTGATTTACCCGATGGAGTTTTTACGATTGCCTTAGCAGGTGTGTCGGAAGATAGTAATGCAACGGGCGATTTTGATATTAATGATAGTGCGGGCTTACGGATTATTGGTGATGATACAACTGAAACTATCATCGATGGGGGTGGGGTGGATCGTATTTTACATGTTTTGGCTGGCTCATTGGAACTAAATAGTCTTACCTTACAAAATGGTCGAGCCCCAGCCACAACACCTGAAGGAGCAGCAATCAATTATGTGACGCCTGGGGGAACATTAGATATTATTGACACACACATTTTCAGCAACTCAGCCGCCACGAATGGGGGAGGGATTGTTCTACAGGGTAGCGGGGTTGTGCTTAATATTTCAAATACCATATTTCAAAATAACCTAGCTGATGATGCGGGTGCGTTTGATGGTGATGGTGGAGCTATTGAAAATACCGGGGCTGATAATAAGATTACAATTCTTGATAGTACTTTTATTGCTAATCAATCTCAGGAAAAGGGAGGGGCTATTCATCATCAGGCGGATAATGCAGTGATGGTTGTCAAACGCTCAACCTTTCTAAGTAATTCAGTTCGCGCGGCTGGGTCGGGAAGTGGTGGAGCCATTGCCAGTGGGGCCGAAGTGCACATTGAACAAAGTGCCCTTCTTGATAATGAGGCACAGAATATTGGTGGCGGCATTTACCACTTTTCTAGAACACTTTCGATCACAAATTCGACATTTAGTGGTAACCAAGCCGTTACACGTGGAGGGGCAATTGAGTTATTCACCTTTGGCAGTTCAGCATCGCCTGCCGATGTTTTTTTGAATAATGTTTCGATAATAAATAACAGTGCCTTAAGTGAGGGAGGGGGCATTAGTAATAACACGCCTCCTGGGATTTATGAGATAGCCAATTCAATTATTGCCCAAAATTCAGCGCCAACTGGCCCGGATTGTTTTTCAGCGGTGAGCCCCATTACATCTAGGGGCTATAATTTGATTGGCCAGGCTGAGAGTAGTTGCTGGATCTCTAATACGGGTGATATAACTGGCTCAACTGCTTCACCACTGGCCCCTGAAGTTGACGACTTGCAGGGCACACCTGCGGTTCATCCGCTCAAGTTCGATAGCCCCGCCGTTGACGCGGGTAACCCGCTCACCCCTGACGGGGATTTTAACAAATGTGCCATGACAGATCAGTTAGGCACTGTCCGACCTCAAGCTGACTACTGTGATATTGGTGCGTATGAGCGGAACGGTGATATAAATCGTCTGGTCGATACTGAACAAATGCTGGGGTCCGGGAACAGTCAGGCTGTGGCCCTGGCCGATCTTGATGGAGATGGTGATATCGATGCGTTTGTTGTCAACGCCAGCCCAAATATCATTTGGATTAATGATGGGAGCGGAAGCTTTTTTGATGCATTCCCAGGGTTGGGAAGCAGTACCAGTACAGCCGTGGCACTCGGCGATTTGGATAATAACAATACCCCAGATGCGTTTGTCGCAAATGCGGATGGAGAAGCCAATCAGGTCTGGTTAAATGATGGGACAGGCGCGTTTACCGCCACCTTTCCCGGCTTAGGCTCTGGCGACTCTCAGTCCGTGGCGTTGGGCGATCTCAACGGTGATACGCATCTTGATGCCTTTGTTGGCAATAGTAGCGGTCAATCCAACCAAGTTTGGTTGAATGACGGCACCGGTCTTTTGAGCGATAGTCTAGATGGGCTGGGCAATGAAGATACGATGGCCGTAGCTTTAGGAGATTTAGATGGGGATGGCGATCTTGATGCCTTCATTGGCAATGGCAGCGGGCAGACTAATCAAGTGTGGTTCAATAATGGGGCTGGAACCTTTACGGACTCGGGACAAACGCTATCGTTGTCCGATACCACATCCATCGCGCTGGGTGATATAGATAGCGATAATGACCTTGACATTTTTGTGGGCAATTTTAACAATCAAGCCGACCAAGTCCTGCTCAATAATGGGGGGGCTCAAAATGGCATCACAGGTACCTTTACCATTTGGCAACACCTTGGTAATTCTGATAGTCAGGCTGTGGCCTTGGGAGATTTTGATGGTGATAATGATCTCGATGTTGTTGTTGCTACGCCAGGTCCCAACCTGATATGGGAAAATGACGGGGCGGGGAATTTTATTGAAAGTGGTACGACGTTGGGGAACTTTAATAGTAACGGGGTGGCCGTTGAAGATTTAAATGGTGATGGCTTATTGGATGTGTTTGTAGCCAATGGTGATGGTGAAGCAGATCACGTTTACGGATATACGATTATGAAAATATATCTACCAACTATTTTGAAAGTGCCTGTGAACTAAATCTACAAAAAATCGCCAGTAACAAAAATCACTGTTAAAATTCGGCCATCATACACCAACGGAGGAAGTAATGTCTCAAATGAAAGATGTCTTTGGTCCCCATGACGGCGCAGCGAACACCTTTTTGGGGTTGCCCGCCTGCGATGATTTAAGCACCCTGGATGCCGCAGTTGCCATTCTCGGTGCGCCCATTGCTACACCCTATCCAGGCTTTGGCCTATTTTCAGCCACAGCCCCTCAAACCATTCGCGATGAAATGGCATACTACACCCCGCTCATCGGTCATCATGATTTTGAGATTGGTGGCTCGCTCCTTGATGACCAATTTGGTGCGATTGTCGATGCAGGTGATTTGCCGACCAGTGAAACCGACTTTGCTAGCAACCGAGCGATGATCACCGACGCGGTCAAACAGATTTTAGCCGCTGGGGCCGCCCCGATTGTGATTGGCGGCGATGACTCACTCCCCATCCCCGTCTTTCAAGCCTTCGAGGGGCGCGGTCCATACATCATTTTGCAGATTGATGCCCACATTGATTGGCGTGAGGAAGTTAATGGCGAGCGCTTTGGCTTGAGTAGCACTATGCGACGTGCCTCGGAGATGCCATGGATCGAGCGGATTATCCAGGTGGGAATGCGCTCGGTGGGCAGTGCCCGTACAGGTGAAGTGGACATCGCCTTAGAATGGGGTGCTCAAATCATCACTGCCCAACGCGTCAACCGTGAAGGCATTCAGCCCGTCCTCGACTTAATCCCTACTAATAGCAACGTCCTCATCACCTTCGATTGCGATGCCCTTGACTCCGGGATTATGCCTGCCGTAATGTCACCCACACCCGGTGGTCTGACCTACTGGAATGTCGTTGAGATGATGCAGGGCGTGGCTGCCAAAGCTAACTTCTGCGGCTTCAACTTGGTCGAATTTATGCCCGAACGTGATCACAACGGCACTGCCGCCCTCACCGCCGCTCGTCTAATTTTTAATGCAGCGGCGTTGTTGGCGAAGAAGGAATAGCACACTGGGGAATGGTCGCATTTACAACCATTCCCCAGTGATAAATTTGGCTTAATTTGCCCAATCCGGCAGCCCGTTATCAAAATTGTAATAGAACGTTTGCTTCGGCAATCGATAATCGATCACATCTTTACCAACCGACTCCGTTGACTCGCCCTCAATCAACACCCGGGCCATAAAATCGGCAATTGTGGCCATATCCTCCTCGCGAAGACCAAGTCTGGTAATCTCAATCGTCCCAATGCGTAATCCACTCGGTCGATCCCAATCTTCAGGACCATCGCCGGGGATGAGGTTTTTATTGGTCACGATATTGGCCTCGGCCAGCCGATGCGCGACCTCAAGCCCGCCGCCGAATTGCTTGACATCGGCAATCACCTGGTGAGTTTGACTGTAGCCACGCTCCTTGCCCAGCATTGAAATGCCTCGTTCATCCAACGCCTTGCCCAATGCCTGTGAATTTTTGACGATTTGGGCCATATACATTCGGCCATACTCAATCATCTCGGCGGCAGAGACCGCCAAGGCTGCTACCCGATTGACCTGATGCGTCGCCACGAGGACCGGGAAAATGGCCTCCGTTAATGGCTCAGTCAACTCAGGATCGTTCCACATCACCATCCCACTCTGCGGTCCACTAAACGTCTTCCCTGCCGAGCCTGTCAAAATAACGGCTCCTTCATTCAGCGGGTCCTGAAACTGTCCCCCAGCAATCAAACCCGCTTGGTGCGCCCCATCAAAGATAAACTTGCCGCCCCACTCGGCCACAACGTCGCTCATCTCTCGAACAGGGAGCGGGAAAAGGGTCATCGACATTCCCATCACTACGAGTTTAGGTTTGGTTTCGCGAGCCAGCTTGGCAAAGCCTCCTAAATCAACTTCCAATGTTTCGGGGTTGTAAGGGATATCCACGATGTTCAAACCACGCGTCCCGGCTGGCCCATCAGACCGATTGCTGGAATGTCCGCCAAAGGGCTGTGAGGCCGTCATCACGGTATCGCCAGGTTGCGTCAGGGCGTGATACACGGTCATATTGCCCAACATGCTGCCCATCAGCCTGTGGTCGGCGTAACGGCAGCGAAAGGCCGTTTTGAGCAACTCAACACATAAGGCTTCGACCTCGTCAATGTGCTGTGTCCCAGCAAACCAGCGATTGACCCGCCCAATATGGCCTTCCGCTGCCCGCGTGCCGATTTCGGAGGAAAGCAAAGCCCGCACTGTTGGACTGGTTGGGGCTTCGGGAGCCAACAGGTTGAGGCAGCGTTGCCCCCGCCACTCATCATTCCGCTTGACGGCCTCAACCACCGCATTCGCCCACACTCGCGGCGACTCAGTGCTGTCTAAAATCGCCCGGGCTTGCGCTAGTGCTTCTTTGTCGTGTACTTCAAAATCTGTTGTTTTTGTGTCTGTCATAATTTTCTCCTGTGAATGCTTATGTGAGTATGTAGTCGAGATTTCCAAATCCCGCATTTCGCAAAGTCGCGAGATTTGGAAATCTCGACTACTGATAAATTACGCTTCTAAAAATGCTACAAGGTGCCTCGACGCTGATTGTAGATGCTGCGTTAGATGTGTCGTTGCCGCTTCAATGTCCCCTTGCCGACAAGCATCGACAATGGCCCGATGTTCTTGCTGGGATACAGTTTGATAATCGAGGCTATCCAAATAAATCACCAAATAACGGGCCACATTAACGTGCAAGGCCTCAACCCAATTCATCAACCGAGGCATATTGGCTGGGGCATACAGAGTCGCGTGAAATTCCCAATTCAGTTCGCCCCAGCGAACAATGTTTTGTTCCTGATCAATCGCATTCAATATCTCTGTCGCCTGAGCCAGGTTGCCGATCGTGAGATTGGGGATTGCCCGTTGCAAGGCGACGGTTTCTAGCGCAATCCGCATCGTGTAGATTTCATCCACCTCGGCAGGCGACAATTCAGACACCGCTGCCCCTCGATTGGGAATGAAAGTGACCAACCCCTCTGATTTTAGCTGAAACAACGCCTCTCGCACCGGAATTTTGCTTACCCCAAACTTGGCGGCAATCTCATCTTGACGTAGTGGTTGTCGACTTTGCAATGTGCCGTTTAAAATATCGGCCCGCAAGGCTCGTGTAATCATTTCGACAGTATTTTTTATTTCTTTTGACATTGTTGGCTTCGTATAAAATGTTTTGTGAAATTTAATATCGTATACGATTTTTGTCAAAAGTTGATTGGTGAGACAGTAGATGAGGCTTTGACCAAAGCCATTCCCTCAACTAAAATCGGGGACGAGTTTGTAGTGTTCATAGGGTTTGTGGAGTTTGTAGGGTTAGGGCTGAATTTATGTCGCTAACATACTATCTACTAACAAACTAACGACCATCTTTAAGGAGACAAAATGAACGGTGCACAGAATTTGATTCGTACTCTGGTTGCAGGTGATGTTGATGTATGTTTTACGAATCCAGGCACATCTGAAATGCACTTCGTTGCTGCGCTTGATCAAGTTGAGGGGATCCGGGCTGTATTGGGCTTATTTGAGGGGGTTTGCACGGGCGCGGCGGATGGCTACGCTCGGATGACGGGTAAGCCTGCCAGCACCCTCCTCCATTTGGGGCCGGGGTTGGGCAATGGGATTGCCAATTTACACAATGCCCGGCGGGCGCAATCACCAATGGTTAACATCATTGGTGAACACGCGACCTATCACATTCAGTACGATGCGCCATTGACAAGTGACATTGAGGGGCTGGCGTGGCCTGTCTCCAAATGGGTGCGGACCTCCACCTCGTCCGATGAGATTAGCCGCGACACTGCCGAGGCTATCACTGCAGCCTGGACGGCCCCTGGTCAAATCGCTACCCTCATTTTGCCGGGCGATACCTCGTGGGATCCAACTACAGTCCCAATTACGATACCCACTCCACCCCCCACGCCAGCTTACGATTTAACCGCCGTGAGACAGACTGCGGACATTCTGCGGCGCGATGAGCCGACGTTGTTGTTAATGTCGGGGCAAGCGGTGCTCAACGAAGGGGCGCAAATGGCTAGCCGGATTAGCCAAGCGACGGGGACGACCCTCATGAGCAATCGGCCTACGGGGCGTCATCAGCTTGGGGCAGGGCGACCGGTCATCAAAAGTTTGGCCTATCCCCTCGATATTTCCTTAAAACAGCTCGAAAAATATGCCAACATCATCTTGGTGGGCACCGCCGAGCCGGTCGCTTTTTTCGCCTACCCCAACAGACCCAGCCGCCTAGCTCCGGAAGGCTGTGACATTCATACACTCGTCACCCCTGAACAGGACGTGGTCGGTGCCTTGGCCGCCTTGGCTGATGAGTTGGGTGTACCTGATATATTAGGCCCGCAATTCACCTTTGAGCAGACGCCCTTGCCCCAGGGCGAATTAAACCTGCCAGCCATCTGGCAAAGTGTGACCGCGCAGATGCCCGAGCAAACCATTATGGTCAATGAGGCCTTGACCTCCGCTTGGGGAGGCGTGACTAAATCGCTTCGTAATGCCGCCCCCTACGATATGCTCATTGGCACCGGCGGGTCTATTGGCCACGGTTTGCCCCAGTCGGTCGGGGCGGCCATCGCTTGCCCCGACCGGCAGGTGCTGACGATGCAGGCGGATGGTTCAGCGATGTACACCATCCAGGCCTTGTGGACCCAAGCCCGAGAAAATCTCAACGTAGTGACTGTGCTGTTTAACAATCGCGCTTATCGTATTTTGCAGGGCGAGCTTAAAAACGTCGGGGCCGAACGAAAAGGGAACAAAGCCGATAGCATCCTTAATATGGATAATCCCCAACTTGATTTTGTCAGCATCGCCAAAGGAATGGGCGTTGAGGCCAGCCGAGCCGAAACGGCCGAGACATTTAATGACCAATTGGCGGCGGCGTTAAAGAAAAACGGACCGCATTTGATTGAAGTGTTGGTTTAAAATGAGCTATGCAATTTTTGTTGGCAAAAATTTAACTATTGATGGCACCACCTATTTGGCAGGTTACGGCGATGAGCCGTCCAGCCACTGGCTGGAGATTACCCCTCGCCGCACACATCCAGCCGACGCCACCATCACTGTCGGCGTGACTGAAAAAGCTGACCTACCTGGCCGATTGAGCCAAATTCCGCAGGTGGGCGAGACGGCCAAATACATTGGAGTGAATTATTCCTACTACAAAGGGGTGCCTGCCCCGCTGACCAATGGTGGGCTCAATGAATATGGTGTCGCCGTACGCGATGTGTGGTCGCCTTCTCGACCGGAATTGCAGGCGATGACGCCCAAAGATCAGACGGGACCGAATTATAGCGACTTGGCCCGGTTGGTCTTGGAGCAAGCAAAAACAGCGCGTGAAGGGGTTGAGTTGGTCGGTGAGTTGATCGCCAACTATGGTTACTCAACCTATGGGGGCAATTCCCATTTCTTTGCCGACCACAATGAGGGCTGGGTGATCATTGAATTCGCGGGTGGACAAGGTTTGTGGGTGGCCGAGCGGGTAGGGCCGGATGACCTGCGTATCTCTCGGCCTGGCTACATCGGCGATATTCCGCTCGATTTTGCCGATAACCCCAACTATCTTGGCTCGCCTAACCTCATTTCATTTGCCATCGAGCAGGGCTGGTATGATCCCGATGGTGGTGAACCCTTCAATGGCAACAAAATTTATGGTGATGGCAAGATGCGCTGGGGTGGGGTGGCCTGGATCGAAGAGGAATTGCAAAAGCGTGCTCAACGCCTGGAGAAGATTGGACTGAAAGATGTGATGTGGGCCGTTCGCACGCCAAAACTGACGAGTGATACGGCGGGATATGGGCAGGTGGTGCCACTCCGGTCTGATAAACACCCCGAACTCGGCCTGCTTTGGCATACCCAAACCGCTGCGGTTACGGCACCGTTCATGCCCTTTTGGCTGGGGGTGATGGATGTGCCACCCGAATACAAAAAGCATCGCTATCTCACGGCTGGTGAGTCGGGTAAGTTTCTGCCCCCACCGCCTGATTTCACTAATCACTCAATCGTGTCTCACGAAATCGAAGCGACCCGCTCGGCTTTCCGCAGCTTCAAACGTCTCTTCTATCTAACGATGCAACATCATGAGAAATTTTTACCCGAAGTACTTGAAATCCTGGAAGCCTTTGAGTCCAAGTTGATTGCCCATCAGGCCGATGTCGAGAAAACGGCAAATACACTGTACGAGGCAGATGAGGCTGAGTTGGCTCGTCAGTACTTGACGTATTACAGCAATACCGAGGCAATGAATGCCCTGTGGTTGGCCGAAACCTTGGCCGATAGTTTGGAGATGCGAACGAAGTTGCTTTTTGGAATTGATCAGGCGGCCGAGTCGAACTCGCCTGATGTTTTGTGGTAGAATCTACCCCCGCTCCACCGTAAACCACCACGTCACCAACAAAGCCAAGGCCATTGCAACTGCGCCGGGAAGGCTCACCCCCACTAACCCAAATTGGGCGTAGAGAGCGGGGCCGGCGAAGGTCGAGAACAGGGTGGAGAGAAAGCCGAAGCCGACGCGAAGTGACATCAGTTTGCCCCGTTGCCTCGGCGATTGTTCACTGATGAAGACGACGGTGGAGATAAAGGTGAATTCAAAGGAGAGACGGGCTAGAATCAGCCCAATGAGGGCGGTCGTCAATGTGCCCGTCCAGAGGGGAAGGATGCTAAAAAAAATGATGCCGCAGACAGTACCGATCAAAACACTGCGCTTTTTTCCCACCCGATCCCCGGTTAGCGCCACCAAGGTCGTGGCTGTAATGTCAGCGCCCCCCAATAACAAGCCGACCTGCCCCAACTGGGTAGCTCCCAGTCCGTACACATCAATCAACCAGGTGGCAAAGGTGTAGGCCAAAATCAGTCCGCTAAACTTGCTTAATGCATCGACGGCGATCACGGCCCAAGCTGATCGCCAATTTTGACCAAGATCGAAGAAATTCCGGAGTTGGGTGAGCCATGGCTTTTTTTCGGTGATCGTTGTTTCAGGCTCGGTTTCAATGGCCGGGAGATAGCCAAAGGCAAAGATAGCGATAGCCTGAAGAATGCCTAAGACCAAAAATGGAACCCGCCAGGAGGTTGCATCGATTAAGAACCCCATCAAGGGAATCATCACGATCCCGGTAAAGGCCCAGGCATACTCCAAAAAGCTCAATCCCCACGAACGTTTTTCAAACGGCAACAGGTGACTCAAATAGGCGGCTAGCATCGGATTTGAGCCAGCTAGACCGATCCCTTGTATCATCAAACCAATTATAAACATGGTCAATGACTGGCTGAAGTAAATGATTATACAACCCAACACTGTGAGGAATAGGGCGAATTGAATTAGCCGCCGATAGCCTCGTTTGTCGGCTGTCGCCCCAAAGAGGGGGGCCAACAGCGACGTGCTCCCCTGGATACCCAACAATCGCCCCATTTGGATATCGGAGATATTGATTCCCGCTGCGATAATCGGTAGGAACGGAAAAAAGAGCTGGACAATAGTCGACTCAATCAGGCGAGTGAGCACCATTAAGGTGGTAATGTTAGTTAGTGATTGTTGTGGCTTAACGTCAGTGGTCAATAGTTTACCTGCTTGGATTGATAAAAATAACAATCCACAGATAAACACAGATGTCACAGATAAAATTGCTTACATCTTTCCATCTGTGTCAATCTGCGTCGATCTGCGGATAATTTAAATTTTTGTCTATAACAAAATCGGTTACTCAACCGAGATCATATCAACATACATCCCGCGTTGAACCAGAACTTTCAAAAGGGCGGAGGCGTAGGTGTCAACTTTGGTCCCATTTGTTTCGGAGTCAGGCAAACCAGGCAATGGCGAGAGCTCGGCATCGAGGTCTGGCTCGAAGAAGAAACCCATTGATTGGCGACCACCTTCGCCTAGAACACGGTGGGGCGTAGCTCTCAAGATGTTGTTGGTCAATGGCTCAGCCGCATCGCCAAAGTGAACTGAGACTGCTCCAGCTACTTTTGGTACATCAAGCCACACTTCACTTGGGGTCTGCACCTGTAACCCGCCTTTGGGATCTTGCCACAACAACGACAGGCAGCAGCTATCATCGTGTTCCATTGTTAAAAGATTGTGCTCAACCCCATTGTGTGTTCGCACCGCGTCAGCTTCCCCACCGGTTTCGATGCCGTCTGGTTTTTTGGGGTAGTTGAGTAAGCGCAAGGTGGAGTACCCACTCGCAAAGCGGGTCATCGTTTGGGCCTCATCTGCCCCCAAGGCACGGGTCACGGAACGGAATAACAGCAGGCTGAGGGTATGCATTCGCTCATATTGGGCATTCATCGCCGCTTGCCAGCCAGGTACTGGCTCTTCGGCTGGCCACACATTACCCTCGGTTAAGATGTTGATCCCTTTCAAATCAGGGCCAGTCACCGGAGTTTCGGGCCCGATGTCGTAAAATTCGTTGTGGGCCCAACCCCCTTTGAGCGTAGCATAGTAGCCGCGCCAGTAGGTGTTGTTGGCTGGATTTTTTTGCTGAGTGGCTACAGAGTCACGCATTGCTTGGGAAAGGCTAAAAAATTTGTGGAGCTGTTGCGCCATCTCATCATCAACTTGATACGGTTCCGGCATTCCAGTAGCAACAAAGGCCCCAATGTTTTTGGCTGCATCGCCAATGGCCTCATCAACAGCGCCCCAGGCGGCAGAATCCTCCTGAAACAAAGGCCCAACATCAATGATAGGGACAGAAAGCTGGTTATTTGACATCATATTACCTCCGTGTAATATTGAGTTTTCTCGGAAAACCTCCTCTAGCAAACACCCTACGTGTTACAGTTGATACTCGTGAGAAGTCAACTGCCCGGCATGATATTCCGAGAACCCTCGGTTGAGTAGATTTGATTGTGTACAAAAAATTATACATCATTTAGGCAACGGGAGACTGGTTAGACTCGTCGCTTAACTGGTAGATTCTGCTAAGAATTGGGTAACTTACCCAATTCTTAGCCCTAATATTGGCTTGATGACAGACTTCTTTAATATCCCCGAAACAGCAATCGCCGCTTATGAAGCCTGGAGTCACCTTCGTGTTTTTATTTGGGATATTGATAAGACCCATTTCCTCCCTTACTTGCCCCCAATTCGAATGACGCTTGACTACCCACATTGTTTAGCTTTGCGTGATACCGAGTTGCACGACAAATGTATCTTCTTTGAGCAAACATACATTTTTGAAGAGATCGGGAAGCATCCTGAAGGGGTCATTAAAGTGTGTCACGCTAACTTGCTTGAGTGGTGCATCCCGATTTATCTAAATCATCAGGTCGTTTCTATTCTTTACGCAGGTCATCGATCAGCAATCGCTGATACCCCGGTTGACTTCCATGATCCCCAACCCCTTTCAACCAATCTCCCCTGGGCGGGTAGCCTACAAACCCCTAAACGTGTTGAAAAAAGTGAAGCCATCTTATTGATGGAAGGCTTGCGGCAATTGGCTGCTCGGCTACAGCTGTGGCTGTTGGAAGCGCAAACGATTACGGGCAAGCCATCACCACTTCCCAGGAAAAATGACCTCATTACCCGCCGCAATCTCATTCTCAACTTTATTTATGAGAAACATACTGAACAAATTAGTTTGGCTGACTTGGCCGAGTATCTTCATCTAAGCCAAAGCCGGACGAGCCACGTAGTCAAGGAAGCTTGTGGTCAAACCTTTAGCACCTTGCTCATGGAGACCCGCATTCGTTCGGCCACATCGTTACTCCGTCATTCTCAGCTTCCCGTCAGCGATATTGCCTATCGATGTGGTATTCTTGATCCCTCTCGTTTTTTCAAGCTTTTCAAGCAAGAAACAGGCCTGACCCCGATTGCCTATCGTCAACAACATTGGCAGTTGGATCGGGGTTAGTTGTCCTCTTTTGACATGCCGTTTTGGATACATCCAAGGGCTGTTCGAAATGATCTATAGTGATTTTGACAACATTGCTGGAATAGCTATGATTGTCCGCATGATGGGCGTTTTCCATGATGTGAAAAATTTTCTTTTCACTAACCACTGTTTACTAACCACTATTCACAAAAATTTATTTTCAAAGGAGAAACTTATGCTTGAAGCAATTGCCCCCCCTATTGAAACGACTCAAACTGAGTACGAAATTCGGGTTGACTTGGCAGCGGCCTTCCGCTGGGCGGCCCGACTCAACTTCCACGAGTCGATTGCCAACCACTTTAGTGCCGCTGTGTCGGAAGATGGCCAACAATTTTTGTTACAACCGCTGGGTCGACACTTTTCGCAGGTCCGGGCCAGTGAGTTGCTCCTTCTTGATACGGCGGACAAATCGACCGTTTCGGGTGAGAATGCCCCCGACCCATCTGCTTGGTATCTGCACGCCCACCTACATCAACATCTGCCGCAGGCCCGCTGCATTTTGCATGTCCACGCGCCCTGGACGACCACATTAGCCTGTCTTAAGGATTTTGACTTCTTGATGCTTGATCAAAATGCCTGTCGCTTTTATGGCCGCATTGCCTATGATCGGGATTATAATGGATTAGCTCTCGATGATAATGAGGGGGAACGCGTCGCTCAATTGATGGGTGCGGACAAGAGTGTGCTGTTTATGGGTAACCACGGTGTGATGGTGGTCGGCCCGACGGTAGCTCAAGCTTTTGATGAGTTGTACTATCTTGAAAAGGCCGCCCAAGTACAGGTGCTGGCCCTGCAAACTGGGCAACCGTTAGCCATCATTCCTGATAACATCGCAGCCAAAGCTGAGCGGCAATGGAACAGCTATCCCACCAAATTCTCTAACCTCCATTTGACAGCCCTCAAAGAGATTTTGGACAAAGAAGAGCCGGAATATAGAGATTGAGTTGGTCAAACGGTCAACTATTATCAAATATAAATTCAATATTGGATGTGATATGTAATGCGTGAATTTTCCACGTATTACGTGTCACGTCTGTCAATATTTATCACCCGATTTAGTGGAGTGGTGCATTACTGTTATGCTAAACAGCGTAACAATTAGCTCCAAACTTGTACACCTTGCTGATAACCCAGAGGGCTGGATCTCTCGGTTTCAAAGTAGTATCAGGATGATATTATGACCCAAACAACGACCCCAGCTCAAGCAAGCTATCTGCAAAAACTACTCCTCTCTCTGTCTATTCCCCAATATCGTTGGCTATGGTTCAATTCAGTCTTTGGCTCGATGCGGCTCATTACCGTTTTTGTGGTGCGCGGCTGGCTGGTCATCACCCTGACAGACTCGCCTTTTTGGGTCGGGGCTGTGCCTGCCTTTCGAGGAATTACCCAGATTCTGTTGGGTGTGTTTGCCGGGGTGTTGCTGGATCGGGTTAATCGGCGAGTAGCCCTGATTCTTGCGGAAATTGGTACGACGCTGTCGGCTGTAAGCATTGGTGTCCTGGTTCTGACAGGGCAGATTGAGTTATGGCACATTATCGTGGCTAGCGTATTTGAAGGAATGTTTATGGCCGTGCGTTGGCCAGCCATAAACACGATGATTTATCAGGCAGTCGGACCGGAACGGGTGCTCAATGCCACGGCAGCCCAAATGTTGGGCTTCAATGCGGGAAATATAGTTGCCTCTGGGGTAGCTGGCCTGATTGTCGATGCCTATGGCATTGGAATAGGTTATCTTTTTGCAGCCAGTTGCGGGGTTGTTGCGACGGTGTGTATTGCGCTGATTCAAGGCGACTTTCGCCCCAAACGAACCAGTGATAAGGTGGGCCGAGCCATTCGTGAAGGGTTATCGTACATTCGCCGCCAGAATGGTATTCTTCCTTTGATTGTCTTAGCCTTATTAATGTCGCTGCTCGGCTGGTCTAATTTTTCAATGCTCCCCGTGATGGCTCGTGATATCTTAGGAGCGGGTGCGTCTGGTTTCGGATTTTTGGTCACTGCGGGAGCGGCTGGCTCGCTGGTCTCGACGACGTTGGTGGCTGGGTTGGGTGACTATAAAAATAAATCTGGGCTGATTTTATTCACCGGAGTCTTGACCACAATTGGTATTTTGCTGTTTGCTGTTTCTACCTTTTACCCCCTCTCTTTACTCTTAATTATGTTTATGCAGGCCGCTTTGATGGGCTTCGAAGTCTCCATCACCGCTTTTGTTATTTTGCTAACCAGTGAGGAGATGCAAGGGCGCGTACAGGGAATTTACACCCAGGTATTTGGCTTTACTTGGGTGGGAGGCATCCTCCTCGGCTCGATTGCCGAGTTCAGTTCGGCCCCCATCGCGATTGCCTTTGGCGGTGTTTCCATCGGTCTCGCCATCGCCTTGATGTGGCGCACTGTCAGTCGGATTGAGTCCCCGCCCGCTGTGCGGATTTCGATGTAGCCAAAAGCCTCTAAAGGTTTCCAAACTCAAATTTCAGCTAAGTAATGATACAAATCTGAGCTATTTTTCAGGCATAAACCTCTTTGAAAACCTTTAGAGGCTAATTTTTGTTATCTGTCCCCCTCTCACGTTTGACAAATACATCCCTTTATCTTAAAATCCCGTCCCACTAGCCGGGATTGTTTCATCAAGTGAACTTATGACAACATTACGTGCCGTAGACCGAACCTTTTCAATTTTACGGATTGTGGCTGACTACCCAGAGGGGGTTGGCGTCAATGCGATTGCCCGTGAAGCCGATTTGCCCAATAGCACCGCTTCACGGATTCTGGCTGCCTTGGAGAATTGGGAAGCGGTTTTGCGCACGGAAGATAACCTCTTTCAGATTGGTCCCGAATTAGTTCGATTGGTCGGGCAACAACCCTTCACCCAAAACTTGGCCGCTTTGGCCCGTCCCATTCTACAGGACATTTCCGATACAACTGGGGAAGCGGCAGCCCTATGCATTTTAGATGATCGGCAGATTTATTATCTCGACCACGTGGAAAGCTCCCAAGCGGTCCGGGTTCGAGATTGGACCGGTGAGCACCTGCCTTTACATGTTGCTGCCCCAGGGAAAATTTTCTTGGCCTACGCCTCCTCTGATTTCGTTGAGGCAATTCTATCTAAACCATTGGCTCGGTATGCCAGAGGCACTATCGTAGTTGCTGATACGTTACGCAAACAATTGCCAGAAATTCGCAAGAATGGCTACGCCATTAGTGATGAAGAACATGAGGATGAGGTACTTGGCTTTGGCATCCCTATTCGAGGGGGAAATGGTAGAGTGGTTTCCGCTTTCAATCTCTATGGCCCCAAATTTCGCCTAAAAGATGTCAGCACTCGTCAAAATATTATTACTGTGCTTCAAAAAGCAGCACTTGAGTTGGAACAACAACTTCTATAGAAACAATTTCTTCAAAACTATCAATTCGTGAGGGTATCTTTATGTCAACGCAGACTACAGCAAGACGCCCGCGGCGACGCGCTCTAAATGCTGAACGTCGTAGTCGTGAGCCTGTGAAACAACGCCCTGTTTGGCCAGGGTTGGTGGGCGGGCAGTATAAACCGCTGACCGATCACGAAATGGAGCGCATTCACCACACCGTGCTTAATCTTATGGAACAGGTTGGCTTTGCCCAAGCGATCCCATCAATGATTGAAACGGTCACCGCCGCTGGGGGATGGATGAATGATCAAGGACGTCTCTGTTTTCCTCGCTCAATGGTCGAAGACATTATCGCCAGCACGGCCCGCACGTTCGTGTTATCAGGACTTGATTCAAAGTACGATCTTGAGTTGGGAGGGCGACGGGTGCACACGGGCACAGGAGGTGCTGCCCCAATGGTGGTCGATCTTGACACAGGGCGTTATCGCGAGAGCAACCTGCTCGATGTCTATGACATTGCCCGGTTGGTCGATACCCTTGACAACATTCACTACTATTGGCGCTCTGTCGTGGCGCGTGATATGCCGACCACGATGGATTTAGATGTTAACACCTCCTACGCCTCTATGCACGGGACAACTAAACACATTGGGGTTAGCTATGTTGATGGCGAGAATGTTCGTGCGGCCATTGCTATGTATGACATGCTGCTTGGTGGTGAAGGTGAATTTCGTAAGAAACCCTTCTGCACCATCTCGTGTTGTCATGTCGTCCCCCCGATGCGCTTTGCCGAGGAGTCGTGTGACGCTTTTGAAGCGGCAGTGCGCGGCGGAATGCCCGTGATGGTCTTGGCTGCTGGACAGGCCGGGGCCACCAGCCCCACGGCACTGGCTGGCTCAATTGTGCAATCCGTGGCCGAGGTGTTGGCCGGGGTCATTTGGGGTAATTTGATTGATCCCAATTGTCGAACCATCTTTGGCACCTGGCCCTTTGTCTCCGATTTGCGGACTGGGGCAATGTGTAGCGGCAGCGCTGAGTTGGCCTTGATTGCCGCCGGATGTGCCCAAATGGCAGGCTACTACGATTTGCCGGGTGCGGTCGCCGCCGGAATGTCCGACTCAAAAGTGGCCGATGCTCAGTCTGGGGCCGAGAAGGGCTACACCACCGCGCTTGCCGCCCACGCTGGGGCTTCGATGATTATGGAGAGTGCCGGAATGCAGGGCAGCCTGATGGGCGCATCTTATGAAAGCTACGTCATCGACAATGACACTCTGGGCGCGGTTCAGCGTACCGTTCGTGGTATTGAAGTGACCGATGAAACCCTCTCGTTTGAGGTCATCCGCGATGTCGTTCACGGGGAAGGGCACTACTTAGGCCATTCTCAAACGATTGAGCGAATGGAAACCGATTACTTCTACCCTGAAATCGGTGACCGTAATAGTCCGGCTGATTGGGAGGAACGAGGGGCCAAGGATGTTCGCGAGCGGGCCAAAGAAAAGGTGCGCCAAGTACTTAATGAGCATTATCCCAGCCACATTGATCGCGCGGTTGATGACAAAATTCGGGCTAACTTTAACATTATGCTGCCTCGTGAAATGATGGAGCGTGGCAAGCGGTTTTGGTAGGCTGGTAAATAATAATGAGTAAATGGTAATTAGATATGACACAGCGAAAATTACAAATCACTATTTACCAATTACTGACTTCGATAGCCTCAATTAAAAAACATTACAGTTGCAATAAGCAACATCATTATAAATCGAACTATTTTTGGAGGACATTCTATGCAATCGCATGCACGAGTCGTAATTATTGGTGGGGGAATGATGGGGGTTGGTCTCCTATATCACCTCGCTGAAGGTGGCTGGAAAGACTGCCTTTTGATTGAAAAAGCGGATTTAACCACAGGCTCAACCTGGCACGCTGCCGGTCAGTGCCCTAGCTTTATTGCTAATTACAATATGGCCATGATTCATCACCACGGCAACACGCTTTATCCTAAATTGGAGGAAATGACCGGACAACATACGGGTTGGCACGGCTGTGGTGGGATCCGCTTTGCCTTGACAAAAGAAGAGTTGGATTACTTCCGCTTGGTACAGGGTACAGCGGCTAATATCGGTTTCCGTATGGAGATTATTGGGCCAGATGAAATCAAAAAGCTGAATCCTTTTGTCGATACAACGGGCGTGATTGCTGGGGCGTGGACCTTAGATGACGGCTATGTTGACCCGGCCAGTTGCTGCCAGGCGATGGCGACTGGGGCTAAAAACCTGGGCGGAGCAATCGTCAAAGATACTCTGGTTACAGGTATTAATCTGTTGCCAACTGGGGAATGGGAAGTGGTCACAGAAAAGGGTAACGTCGTTTGTGAGCATGTGGTCAATGCTGCTGGTTGTTATGCTAAACGTGTTGGCGAATGGGTTGGAGTTGATGTGCCGATCACCAACATTCGCCATCAGTACATTGTCACAGGTCCTATTCAGGAGTTTATCGACCGAGATGTTGAACTTCCTGTTATGCGTGATCCTTACAGTTCAGCCTATTTCCGTCAGGAACAGGATGGTGGTTTGATTGGCATTTATGAGCGGTCTGACACACGAAATGCTTGGGGACCAGCAGGACAGGCTTGGGAGTCTGAAAGCGAACTCTTTGAAGCAGAGTATGACCCAATTATGCCTTGGTTGGATCGTGTCATGGAGCGAATGCCTATTTATGATAAAGGTGGTGTCCTTCGGGTCGTCAATGGTGCGATTTCCCATACGCCCGATGACAATCCGCTGCTTGGACCGGCTGGTGGTGCGCGTAACTTCTGGCTCTGTACTGGCGCGAGCATTGGAATTGCTCAGGGGGCTGGCTCTGGAAAATATTTGGCCCAATGGATGATGGAAGGGGCTGCCGAAATCAACATGATTGGCGTCGACCCCCGCCGCTTTGGCCCTTACGCTAATGAAGCTTACGTTGAAGCCAAGACTCATGAAGCCTACTGGGATATGTACGATCTCCTGTTGCCAGGCCAAGAGCGACCGGCTGGTCGGAAAGCACGGACAACGCCGTTGTACGACAAACTTGAAGCCAAGGGTTGTGTTCACACCGAGGCCTTCGGCTGGGAGCGACCCAAATGGTTCTCGCTAGATGGCCGTGAAGAGGAGTGTGGCTTCCGTCGCAATAACGTCTTTGAAGTCGTTGCTGCCGAGTGTCAAGCCGTGCGTGAGCGCGTTGGTATCCTTGATCTGTCAAGTTTTGCCAAATACGAGGTCAAAGGGCCAGATGCCGAAGCCTTCCTCAATCGCATCTGCGCTAACAGCGTATCCAAGCGCCAAGGTGGAATGGTGCTCTCTCATATGCTGACTGAGGGTGCCCGTATCCAAAACGAATTTACAATCACCCGTTTGGCCGATGACCATTTCTACCTCTTGTCTGGGGCTACCTCTGAGGTGCGTGACTTTGATCTGCTCAACTTTAGCAAACTGGGCTCAGAAGATGTGACCATCACCAACGTCACAGAGGCTTACGGAACGCTGGTTCTGAGCGGCCCACGTTCACGTGATCTCCTCTCAAAAATCACTGATGTTGATCTGTCCAACGAAACCTTCCGCTGGTTGACCGGTAAGGAAATCGAGGTGGCTGGTGTGACCCTCCGTGCGCTCCGCGTGAGCTATGTCGGTGAGCTAGGCTGGGAGTTGCACGTGCCGATAGAGAACTTGGTGGCTGTGTACGATGCTGTTTGGGCGGCTGGCGAAGCGTTTGGCATCGCTGATTTTGGTGTCTATGCCGTGAATAGTCTGCGGATGGAAAAAGGCTACCGTGGCTTTGGCGCGGAGTTGACCAACGAAATCACCCCCATCGAAGCCGACCTGATGCGCTTCGTCAAACTGGATAAGGATTTTGTCGGGAAGCAAGCCTTGCTCGATCACCAAGAAAAAGGTGAGTACTCGTTGGTGATTGCCTATGTTGAGGTTGACGTAGATGATGCTGATGTGGCCGGCGGTGAGCCAATCTTTGATGGTGATACCGTCATCGGTCTGACTACCTCTGGGGGCTACGGTCATATCGTGGGCAAGAGTTTGGCCTTTGTCTACGTCAAGCCAGAATACGTCGAACCTGGCACCACGTTCGATATCGAAATTCTGGCGGACAAGTGCAAGGCGACGGTTTTGGCCGAGCCAGTCTATGATCCAAAGAATGAGCGGATGCGAGTGTGAGGCAGAGGGTCTAGCCTCGTATCTGATATAGCACCTTGGGCCGAAACTTAGTTTTGGCCCACACTTGGGTATCCAAACTAAGTTTGGACACCAGTCTTAATTTGAGATGCACGATGCCAAACGGACGAATTGCTCTATTTGAAGTGAAAAAAGAGAAGTTGCTGATCGTGCTTCAGGGTTTGGATAAGGTTATGACAATGGGCTTTGACGCTGTCTCCCCGGAAAATGTAATAAGTATCGCAGAGTTTGAGACACGAATTGATACGCATCAGCATACAACGATTGATGTTGAACAACACGAAAAATATTACATCATCCGATTAGGTGACGACATTATCAAGAAACGAGATGATATGAAGAAATGGGTCGTGATTACTGAAGATAGCCCCTTGTTCTCGCAAGTTTGGCAACTTCATCAAACCTAGCAATATTTGGCGAAGGATCACAATGTAAAATCATCTCACGGACAGAAACAAACACGGACAGATTACTATTTTTAGGCTTTTGTCCGTGTTTCTTTTCGTCCGTGAGTCAAATTTTCTTTACAAAGGAGTTATGGAACGATGACTGACGGAAATAAATCACTGCCAACACACGTGCAGGTGGTCATCATTGGTGGGGGGATTGTGGGCTGTAGCGTGGCCTATCACCTGACCAAACTAGGAATGACCGACGTGGTATTGTTGGAGCGAAAAGTATTAACCAGTGGCACAACCTGGCACGCGGCAGGGTTGGTCGGGCAGCTACGCGCTACCCAAAATATGACCAAACTGGCCCAGTACACCTCAAATCTGCTAGGCTCACTCGAAGCTGAAACCGGACAAGCCACAGGCTTTAAACAAAATGGCTCGATTTCGATTGCCAATAATCAAGAGCGTTTTGAAGAGTTAAAGCGTGGGGCCTCGATGGCCAAGGTATTTGGTCTGGAAGTCGAGGTCATCACCCCGCAAGAGGCCGCTGCGATGTGGCCGTTGATGAACGCCAGCGATTTGGTCGGGGCAGTCTTCCTGCCCGGTGACGGCCAGACGAACCCGACTGACACTACTCAGGCTTTTGCCAAAGGGGCTGAGAAGTACGGGGCGCGAATTTTTGAGCAGATTAAGGTGACCGCTATTCACCAAAAAGATGGTCGGGTGACGGGCGTCGCGACAGATCAGGGCGACATCCAGGCCGAAATTGTGGTCAACTGTGCGGGAATGTGGGGCCGTCAGGTCGGGGAGATGGCTGGGGTCAGTGTGCCCTTGCACGCTGCTGAGCACTACTATGTGGTGACCGATACGATCAAGGATTTGACCCCCAACCTACCTGTTCTGCGTGACCCCGGTGGCTATACCTACTACAAAGAAGAGGTTGGTACCATTTTGGCTGGCTTCTTTGAGCCGGATGCCGTGCCGTGGGGGATGGATGGTATTCCCGAAGATTTTGAGTTTGGCTCCTTCCCGCCTGATTTCGAGCACCTTGAGCCCACCTTTGAGAAGATGATGCACCGAATGCCAATTATGGAAACAGCGGGTATTCACACCTTCTTCAATGGCCCCGAGAGCTTCACCCCCGATGATCGCTATCAGCTAGGCGAGTCACCGGAGCTAAAGAACTTCTATGTGGCGGCGGGCTTCAACTCAATCGGCATTCAATCCTCTGGTGGGGCGGGCAAGGTTCTGGCCGAGTGGATTGTCAATGGTCATCCGCCGCTTGATCTGTGGGATGTTGATGTTCGCCGCAATATGTATTTCCAAACCAACGCGACCTATCTGCGAGATCGCGTCACCGAAGGATTGGGCCTACTTTACGCAATGCACTGGCCGTTCTATCAATATGAAACCAGCCGTAACGTCCGCAAGTCGCCGCTGCACGACCGCTTGGCGGCGCAAGGGGCCTGTTTTGGTGAAGCGGCGGGCTGGGAACGAGCCAACTGGTATGCGCCGGAAGGTGTCGAGCCCGTTTACAAATACACTTATGGACGACAGAATTGGTTTGACTATTCCGGTGAGGAGCATAAGGCAGCGCGGGAGAATGTTGGTGTCTTTGACCAAACCTCTTTTGCCAAGTTCCTGATGCAAGGAAACGATGCGGTTCACATCCTCAACCGCATTTGTGGTGGCAATGTCGATGTGCCTGTCGGTAAAATTGTTTACACCCAATTGCTCAATGAGCGGGGTGGCATTGAGGCCGATTTGACGGTCACGCGCTTTGCCGAGGATGCCTTCTTCATTGTCGACTCGGGCACCTCTCAAACTCGCACCTTTTACGCCCTCAAGAAGCACATCGGCAAAGGCGAACACGCCTTCTTGACCGATGTCACCTCCGGCTACGCCGTACTCGGGGTGATGGGGCCAAACTCACGGACCTTGCTCAGTCAGCTCACCAACGCTGATTTGTCGAACGAGGCCTTCCCCTTCGCCACTTCAAAAATCATCGATATGGCCTACGCCAAAGTTCGTGCCTCGCGCATCACTTATGTTGGTGAGTTGGGCTGGGAGATTTACATTCCGACCGAGTTTGCTCTAAATGTGTATGACACTTTGGTTGATGCGGGCAAATCCTTTGATCTGGCGCACTGCGGCTACCACACCCTGAACTCAATGCGAATGGAAAAGGGCTACCGTCACTGGGGCCACGACATCACTGATGAGGATACGCCCATCGAGGCAGGCTTGGGCTTCGCGGTCAATTTCAAAAAAGATGTTGACTTCTTGGGCCGTGATGTACTTCTCCGTCAAAAAGAGGAAGGCGTCAAAAAACGACTGGTCCAATTTGCGATGGAAGATGATCAGCCTTTGCTCTACCACAACGAGCCGATCTGGCGTAATGACGAAATCGTGGGCTACATTACCTCTGGCATGTTTGGCTACACCCTCGGCACCTGTATGGGGATGGGCTATATCAAGGCAGACGAGCCGATTACCGCCGACTACGTTAACGCGGGGACCTACGAAATCGAAGTTGCCAACGAGCGATTTCCGGCAAAGGCGTCGCTACGACCGTTCTACGATCCGAAGAGTGAGCGGGTGAAGTCCTAGTTGTAAGTTTTATGTTTACACATTGCACCGTAAAAAGTTCTTTAAAAAGAGGATCTTATAGACGAAGCAGTTAAAACCCGTAAAATCGATTTATGTCATCCCCGCGTGGTTTTAGCGGGGATCCATCGTTCGCTGCCCCCCGGTCAGTGGATGCCCGACAAAAGCATTCGGGCAGGACATGACTTTTTTATTCCGGTTTTTATTTGATTTCTCTATAAGCTTAGATGCAACCTGTCCTACATTCTATTTTCAGAAGAGTATGACAGAAAGTGTCTTACAGCACCGAGGAAAATGTATCGTAGGCACCCCTGCCTGCGAACGGACAGGCCAGAAGCCTATGTTACAACGCTATTTTCAGAGGAGTGATAATAACTATGACGGATAAAAAATCATCAAAAGCAGGTCGCCGTAAATCACCCCGCCGCCGAGTCGAGGTCAGCCGAGTGCAGCAACTCTCCCCACGAATGGTGCGGGTCACTTTTACGGGCGAAGATTTAGTTGGCTTTGGCTGGAATGGTCCAGCAGCTCACATGAAATTGTTTTTACCAGAGCCAGGGCAAGCGGAACCGACGTTGCCCGAAGAGGGTGGCCCCCGCCCCTTGACTCGAACTTACACCCCCCGCCGCTTTGATCCCTCCATCCCCGAGTTGGATGTAGAGTTTGTCTTGCACGGGCACGGTCCCGCCTCCACCTGGGCGGCCCAAGCCGAACCAGGCAAACGGCTGATTGTTGCGGGGCCTAGTCCTAACTACCAGGTTGATTCTGAGGCAGACTGGATTGTGCTGGCAGCCGATGATAGGGCCATTCCGGCCATCTCTACCATCCTCGATGTTCTGCCAGTCGGTAAACGAGCGATCGTTTTGCTTGAGGTCGTTGACGAGCAGGAAGAGCGCCCCTTGGACACCGCTGCCGAGCTTGAGATTACCTGGTTACATCGGGGGGAGGATGTGGGCCAAGCTGGGGTTCCCTTGGAAAATGCCATCCGCTCCCTCGACTTACCCGATGGTTCTGGCCAAATCTATGTTGGTTGCGAGTCTGGCGCGATGCGTCGCATCAAGCACCATTTGCTGCAAGAACGTGGTCTTGATCGATCCACCGTGGTCACCCGTGGCTATTGGAAGCTGGGGGCGATTGATCACCCCGACCGCGATTATGGTGAGGATTAGATTTCATTTTGAAAATCCATTCTGTAATCTGGTTTGATTGACTCATCAAAAGTACCAGATCATCCCAAATGAGTCCCTTTATCTTTTGGCCTATTATTTTTAGAATGGGACTGTAATGCGGAATGATTTTTCCACATACCATTTGTTAAAAAAGGAACAAATAGTGAGTCAAAAATTGGAAAATGCAAAAAATCTTTATTTGGAAGGTATTCGTGATGGTAACGCCCGAGCGGCGGTCACAAAGTATACAGGCGATCGTTACACCCAACATAGCACCGGTGTGAAGGACGGGGTTGAAGGCTTTGTCGAATTTTTTGAGCCCTTTATTGCTCGCAATCCCAAGCGAGATATTCAGATTGTCCGGGGTTGGGAAGATGGGCAATATGTTTTCTTGCAGGCCTACCAATCACTCAATGATGGTGAGGCTGAGTGGGTGACTACGGACTTTTTCGATACCGATGAGAATGACAAAATTATCGAGCACTGGGATGTCATTGCGGCGTATTCTTCTGAGACACCTTCAGGTCATACCAGCACTGATGGTCCGACTGAGGTGACCGACTTAGATAAGACCGAAGAAAACAAAGCGTTGGTCCGTAATTTGGTGCGTGATGTCTTGATCGGTGAAAATCCCCATAACATTGATAAATACATTTCCAGCGAAACCTATATCCAGCACAATGCCGAGGTTCCCGATGGGCTTGAGCACTTTAAGGAATTGGCAGTGGCCGAAAACAGGCCACTGATGTATCAAGAAATTGTCCTGCTTGTAGGGCAAGGAAATTTCGTGGCCACCCTTTGCAAGGCCACTTGGGAAGGCAAACCCTATGCCCAAGTCGATATTTTTCGGGTTGAGGATGGCTTGGTTGTTGAGTATTGGGACAATGTCGAGCCGGTTCCCCCAGAGGAAGAATGGGCGAATAGCGGGAAGTTTTAGACCGGTTTTTATGATGATGCTGCCTTTAGGATCGGCAACGTCATCAAATTTGTGACCAGCGCAACAATCACGAATAGAGTGTACGTTGCGCTGGTGATGATGCCAGTTTGTAATCCAATTAACCCGACGACTAACACAAGAAAACCTCTGGTGTTAAACAGGGCGCCTAAACGAAATACATCTGGCCAGGACAGCCCATAGCGATGGGCAGGGATGGATGCAATGAATTTGCTGATGATCGCCCCGGCTAAAACTAGAAGCAGGGCCGGGATGAGGGCAACGTTTAGTAGTTTGAGGTCGGTGGCGAAGCCCGCTGCGGCAAAGAACAACGGTAATAAGACAATCAGGGTTAAATCTTGAACTTTGCCAATCAGGCGGCCTCGTAAGGTGGCGTTGGCGGGGATTAACATCCCCCAAATAAAGCCACCAATCATAGCGTGAATGCCAATTCGATCAGCGAGCAACCCATACAGGAATAGTCCAGCGAAGATCAAGCTGATTTTGTTCCCTGTCAAAGGAAGTTGGACAAAATGGGCTAACAGCGGACGCACCCCTAGCCACGAGATTGTACAGAAGAGTAGAGTGTAGCTGATGGTGAGTAACACGCCCATACTCCCCCGACCCGTGGCAATATTGCTGGCGAAGCCGATGTACAAGAACATTAGAATGGTGATAAGACCTGCACTGGCGACGGCCAAGCCACCTAATTCGGTTTTTAGCTCCTCCCTCTCCATCAATATATGGACCATCACCGGAAAAGCGGTCACGGTCAAGGCGGCTCCGATGAGTAAGGCAAAGGGTAAAAAATCGGCTCCAGTTGGTCCAGCAAATTGGGATGTGTGTATTACGGCTGAGATGGGGAATCCGGCCAAGGCGGGAATGGCTACTGAAAGCACCGCTAATGTACTGGCCTGCCCGATACGCCCATCGATTAAGTCTAGATCAAATTCCAAGCCAGCAATGAACATGAACAAGATCAAGCCTAGAGTCGCTAAAACTGTGATGGTGGGGCGCACGGTGAGAGGAACCACGATTTGCGATAGGGTGTCACCCAACAAGGTTGGCCCCAACAATATTCCAGCTAAAATTTGACCAACCACACCAGGTTGGCCCAATCGCACCAATATATTTCCTGACAATCGTGCTAGAAAAATAACCAACGTGATATCAAATAGAACGTAAGCGACAAAGAGTGAGCTATTGGTTTCGGTGCTTTGGGCAAAGGTCAGCCAGGACTCAAACATTGACTAACGCTTCTCGATCTCAATGAAGAGGGACAATGGTGTTCCCCCTTTCGTCACCGGATCACGCTCTGGCTCTTCCACCAACCGCCACGAGCTAATGCGCTTAACTAATCGCTCCAGAGCAATCGTCATCTCCATTCGAGCTAGCTGGGCACCCGTGCAGAAGTGGGGACCATAGCCAAAACTGAAGTGCCGCACTTTCGGGCGGGTGATGTCAAAGGTGTGCGGATTTTCGACCATGGCGGGATCACGATTGGTGGCGGGCACCATTATCATCACCAGATCGCCCGCCTTGAATTCCAGACCGCGATAGTCGTGATCACGCAGGGCAGCGTGGGGCAGGGCGAAGGGAAGCGGTGCATAGCGCATCCCCTCCTCGACGGCAGCAGCAGTGAGGTCAGCTTTAGCCATTAATAAGTTGAGTTGATCGGGGTGAGTCAATAGTTCGTACATCGTTAGGGGAAGTTGGCTTCGGGTGGTATCAACCCCGGCTGAGGCCAATTCGCCCGCTAAGCTGACCAATTCCTCCTCGGTCAAGCGATCCCCATCGATTTCGGCTACAATCAACTCGCTAAAAATGTCGCTGCCTAGATTGCTACGTCGTTCGGCCAGCATTCCTCGCAAATAGTTGTGTAGGTTACGATTGGCTTCCTCGACCAAATCGATGCCATCCCCTGATCGCAGCGCGTCGACCTTGCGACCGCCAATGCGAATCCACTCATCGACGCCCTCGATATCTTCGTAGGGTAATCCAAGAACAGGCCCTAACACCCGCGAGGGGATCAGATGGGCAAAGTTTTTCGTAAAATCAACCACACCCTTTTGGGGCATCTGATCAATTAAATCGTCGACAATCTCGTGAATGTTTTGCTTGAAACCATCAACAATTTGCTCCCGCAAGGCTCGCATAACTAGTGCCTGTAGCCGTCGATGATCCTCGCCGTGTTTGTTGAGGAGTTCGTGCTCAATCGACTTGGCGAGATAAGCGCTGACCTCAGGGTCGATTTGGAAGAAGGAGAAGCGAAAATCGATACAACGCATCACGTGCATCGCGTCCTGTTGATTGAAGAATACGACGCCATCCTCGCTCCGCGCGTACCAACTTTGCTCACGTAGCTCCTCGAGGTAGCCGTACTTGTCTTCATTGAATCTCGGTGAGGTGAGGTCGATGGTGAGTTCGGTGGTCATGGTGGTTCTCCTTTGAGTCTATCACTTAGGGGAATGAGAGTTTCATTCAACAATTATTCGATTAATTGTTGAATTGTTAATAACCTGAGTTCGATTTAAGAATTGGCGTTTATATACAACCTTCAATCATGTCATTTCGACGACGGAGGAGGAGAAATCTTGGTGTTCGGGGCTTGAATTGCTGGCAAATCAGAAGATTTCTCTCTGCGCTCCACTGCGTTCTACTCCGTTCGAAATGACATTAATCTTACGTCGAACTCA
>JANQQF010000097.1 GCA_028285035.1 Phycisphaerae bacterium | reverse complement strand
CTAGCAACCGTACACTGAACAAATGAGCGAGTTGAACAAACTAAAGTCTCTGATTAAGGTTGAATTTGTCATAAAACAGCCTGAAAGAGAAGAAGATGTTCAACTCACAAAGTTATGGTAAATGGCAAGCGATGTTAAAGCAACTGATTCCTGATAACTGCCAGAGTCGCTTGACCAATCTGGTATTGTTGTTGGTCGGTATTTTTGATAGCCGCAGTGTCTATCTGAGCGTGTTAGCGCGCAAGATACCCATCTGTGCGAAGAAATTGAGTTTGGCAAAACGCTTTGAGCGATTTTTAGATAATCAAGCGGTGCGCGTCAAGGAATGGTATCATCCGTGGGCAAGCTGGCTAATCCAGTCAGCGAGCACGGGCGGCACAGTTCATCTGGTGATCGATAGTACCAAAGTGAGTGCTTACTGTCGCAAGGTGATGGTAGCAGTTGCCTATCAACGTCGTACTCTGCCGATCATGTGGGAATGGGTCGAGCACACGCGCGGACACAGCACCACAGCGATGCAGATAGCCTTGCTGAGGCAAGTGCATCAGTTGATTCCCAAAGGGGTTGCAGTGTCACTGGTGGGCGATGGCGAATTTAACCATCCATTGTTGATTGAAGAGCTGGACTTTTGGAGTTGGGATTATGCGCTGCGCCAAAAGTCGAACACCTTAATCATGCAAGGACATGATTGTATCTGGAAGCGATTAGATCCGTTCAATTTGAAACGGGGACAGATGGTTTGGTTGGGCAGGGTTTTGCTGACTCAAGCGAGTCCTTATCCAACAAACCTTGTGTTGTACTGGAAGAAAGGTGAGAAAACCCCGTGGTTTCTGGCAACGAACCAACCCTCGGCGCGTCCTGCGGTACGCTTGTACAAACGCCGGATGTGGATTGAAGAGATGTTTGGCGATATGAAAGGGCATGGCTTTGATTTGGAACTGAGTCGTTTGCGAACACCGCAACGCCTATCACGTCTGACCTTGATTGTGTGTATTCTCTATGTGTGGTTGGTAACAATGGGTGAGTTTGTGTTGAAACACACTTTGCAAATCGAGGTTGACCGCACGGATCGACAAGATTTGAGTATTTTTCGTACTGGATGGGACTGGCTCGAACGACGATTCACCTTTGATGATCCCATCCCTATTCGTTTCAGACCGAACTTCTGTTTGGTGTCGGGTTGCTAG
>JANQQF010000049.1 GCA_028285035.1 Phycisphaerae bacterium | reverse complement strand
TGCATCACATTTCATCAACTCGTCAGCATAGAAATCGGTAATGGGGAAGGACCAACCAATCATATTGATTTCTGTGGCCTCGGCAGGAGCCGTTACGTTACAAGCTGCCGGGTCACCCGCCATGGCTTCTTCCTCCATAGCCTCTTCTTCCATAGCTTCTTCTTCAGCAGCCTCTTCCTCTTCCATGGCCTCTTCTTCAGCAGCCTCTTCTTCTACGACTTCTTCTTCCTCTTCAGCGGGAGCAGCTTCTTCAGCAGGAGCAGCCTCTTCTTCGGCAGGAGCAGGAGCAGCTTGGTCGCCACAAGCTGAGACCACTAAAGCGATGACCAGCATCAAGATAAATAGTAACCACGTGTTCTTTTTGAAAATCACTAAAATCCTCCTTTTTTAGATATACAAAATTGTTGATTTTCTGAATTAGGATAATGTTTTGATCGGTTTATTTCATTGGGCCTCCTTACTATTGAGATTACTGACCCGGACATAGAAAACTAAACCAAAGTTCTTGTCTCATGTCCCATCGTTGATAGTTTAGAAAGTTAGGTCTGGGTCAGCAGATAAATTAGCTGAGTCAGGGGCATATAGTTGCTTCAGCAGTGAAAACTCATCAAATAAAGTCCATTCCTGCACAAATTTGCCCTGCTGAATGAGATGATGACTGGTACCCATCAGATAAACCCGTTTGCCTGTTGGCTCCCCATAAATACCTGGGCCAGTGTGCGTGCCGAGCAGAGTCCAACGGGTAGCCGTTCGATACCCATCCCTTTCATTGCCAAGATAACAAAAGTGATCGACGTTTATGACCGCATCGGGAAAGGCGGCCAACATCGAGAGAATGAAGGCTCGGAAATCACCCAAGCCGTACAATCGACGACCAGAAGCTGCATTGCAGCGGTAGTTTTGGACATAGTAATCGTCAATCTTATTCAACAATCGCCAGTTCCAGATTTCGTGGATGCTACGTCGGACAAAATCTTCCAAGTCAAACGTCTTTGGTGGGGGCGGTAAGGTTGCTGGTGTCGTTTGCCCTTTTACTCGCTCAACTTCGCCGGGTACATTGAGTTGAACGCTGCGAGCCGCTTCTCTGGCCGCGACTTGGCGGGCGGTTTCAATTGGTGGCAGGCCCAACTGTCGGATCAAACTCAACTCATCCCGAATTAACCACTCCTCAACAATGCGGTTTTCTTTGATCAAACAATTCGCAATGGCGTTATAAATCACTTTTCGGCCTGTGGGTGGGGCATAAACGGTATGACCCGTGTTGTGCCCCATATGTGTTATGAGGTGTGACGTGTAAAAACCATCTGTGTCGTTGCCTGTCCAGATAACTTCGTCGCCATATAATCGTCGATCAGGAAAAGCAGCAATGGCTTGAATGGTCCCAGCTACAACCGCATCTCGACCATAGATCGTGCCATCAGATGTGTGCAGTGGGCAGTTATGACTGTAGTAGTCGTAAACTAAGCCAATGCCTTTCTCTTCCCAGATACGATGCGTGATCCGGATAATGTAATCAACAATATCAACAAAGTCTTCGTCAAAACCTTGTAGGCTTTGTCGTTGTTCTCCTCCTACAGGTGGCATCAATTGGCTAATGTCTTGATGTGGTACGTTCATCACCTTTGCCCCATCTGCGTTTGGGGTGAGTGCTGGGACATTTGGCGGATGAATAATGATTTCGCTATTCGTCTTTTCAGGAGAGGGTGTTTGCTTTTTCTTATCTGTCATTATTTTCTCGATTGTGTAAGATGTTAGCCGACGGTCGACTGTCGAATAACTAAATTAACAGGCAATGCTTCTCTAATGGGCGGCAGGACGGGATCAGCCACACGTTTTATGAGTATTTCTGTAGCGCGACGGCCAATTTCGGAAAGAGGTGGGTGCCCAGTCGTTAGGGGTGGGGTGGTCGTTAGCGAAAGTCGCCAGTTGTCAAAACCTACTAAGGCAATATCCTGAGGTATACGTAATTTTCGATCCTGGATAGCCTCCATCGCATCCATGGCGACCAGATCGTGAATCGCAAAAACGGCGGTTGGCGGATCAGCTAAATCTAAGAGTTGGTTCATGACATGGTAACCACTGTGAGGATCAAGCGTTGTTGATACGATCAGATCCTCATCCACTGGAATACCTGCATTTTGTAATGCCTGCTTGTAGCCTGTCGTACGATCAAGGTTGGTGGTCCCTAGTGCTGGTCTAGCAATATACGCAATCCGTTTATGGCCCAATGAAATCAAATGTTGGGTGATATCGACTGCTGCCTTTATGTTGTCTGAGGTGATAAAAGAGGCGTTTGGGTGTTCAACCCGTTGTCCCACAACCACGTACGGGATGGGTTCTTGCTCTAATTTGTTAACGGTCGTTTCTAGATTGACCCCAGCCATCAATAGCAGGCCATCGACTTCTCTCGCACGACACATTCGAATTAATTGGTCGGATTGATTATCTTGCAAGGGATACAAAATAAGGTTGTAGCCCTCTTTCTCTGCAGCTGTAATGGCCCCAGTGATAAGCCGTGAGGCCCACTCACTAATCATTGTGACAGGAAAGCTAAAAAGAAAACCGATTTTGTCGGTGCGGCGACGGCGTAGATTGCGTGCAGCGGTGTTGGGGTGGTAATCCAGATCACGGGCAGCGGCTTGAACCCGATCTTTTGTTTTTTGTGACACGTCAGAGTACCCATTCAGGGCTTTGGAAACGGTGGAAACGGCGAGGTTTAAATGTTGAGCGATGTCTTCAATCGTAACTGTCATAGGTACTCACACTCATTATCTTAACGAAAACGATTTCGTCTTGACGCCGAGAGTACCACGAAAACGTTTTCGTGTCAAATAGGAATTTAAATAATTTAAGGGGAAGTAAACAGGGTGGCAATTTAGCAAAGAGGCAAGGGGGCAAAAGTGGATTGGAACGTGAACTTCAATTAAGAATTAGGGATAAACTGTCTGGTTTCGGCAAGCTCAACCGACAGTTTATCCCTGAAATCGTTACTTTCGACAGGCTCAATCAACGGTTTGTATAAGTCCGAAAGAATCCACAATTCACAATGACTATGCTTCTTCTCGGAATAATGTTGGTTTCAAAACCATCACCTTATTGTTGCTCGGAAGTGAGTCTTTGCTCAATTCAATCGTGGTGCCATCAACCCATTCGACGGCATCCTCTGGGAAGTGGCTGGTGAAATCCGTGACGGGGAGCATGAAGAAGCGTGGCCCGGGAATGCGATAGTGCATAGGAATAATGACACGCGGTTTGATGGTGTCAATCACCTCATAAAGATCATTTAATTCGATGGTGGGTGGTCCGCCAACGAGGGCGAACAAAACATCGGTATCAGCTAGTTCAGCCATTTGTTCCTTGGTTAATGGATTACCAACATCGCCCATATGCGTGATGTTGATACCCTCAACCGAGAAGCGATACATTGCATTATCGCGAACAACTTCTTTGTGAATGTGGCTCTCCTCAGACCAAATCGCCTTAACACTGACCCCTTTTGCCGTAGCGCCGGTATCAACGATGTCCGTCGCTGTGACCAACTCAAACCCCTCTGGGATGGTGTCAACAAAACAGTGGGCCTCATCATCATCTGAGCTACGAATGACGATGTCTGCTGGCTCTTCAATTGGTGGAATGTTCATCTCATCATTGGGTTCATATGGATCAGTGATAATTCGTAATCCGTCTCCTTCAATTAAAAATGAAGCGTGGGCTAACCATTGAATTTTCATTAGATTTCTCCTGAAGTTTTTAGTAAACGTTGCAGATTATAATCCAACCTTGGAAACTGAACGAACCGGCATACCTAAACAGTTGGGCGCTGAGAGTTTCGTTACTGTATAGCTCTCAACGCCCAACTGCACTAGGCAGGCTCATTTAGACCCAACATTTCTTTTGTTAATCGTACCAAAGCACTGGCATCTGGAGCATAACCATCGGCCCCAACGACCTCGCAATACTCTTGAGTCACCGGTGCGCCACCAACAAAAACGGTCACTTGGTCGCGTACCCCGGCTTCAATCATCGCCTCAATGTTGACCTTGAACATCGGCATCGTGGTGGTCAAGAAGGCACTCATGCCAACCGCTTCAGGCTTGTGTTCGTGAATCGCATCAATAAACGTTTGTGGATCAACATTTACCCCCAAATCAATCAGAGTAAAGCCAGCTCCTTCCAGCATGATGTTGCACAAGTTTTTGCCGATGTCGTGGATGTCACCTTTAACAGTCCCCATCACAAAAGTGCCAATGGGTTTCATTCCCGTTTCAGCGATCAGCGGCTTCAAAATATCCATGGCCCCGGCCATCGCCCGAGCTGCGATGAGCATCTCAGGGACAAAATACTCGCCAATCTCAAATAAACGCCCGACCTCTTCTAACGCTGGAATCAAGGCATCAAAAAGGAGCACTAGGGGATCCATGTCTAGTTCAAGGGCTTCCTTGGTCAAAGCAACGACAGGCTCCGCTTCACCCTCCAATGTGTGTTCGTATAATCCATCCAAAATTTCTTCTTGACGATCGCTCATGATTTTTCTCCTAAAAATTAGTGGCTAGTTGTTAGTGATTAGTGATCACCAGATTCACAATTATCTATGGGCGTGGATTTGACTTTGGCCGGCCTCGTTTTTGGACGACCTTGGGCTGGCTCTCCGCTAAAATTTGTTCTTTTGACGGTAATTTTAAATCAGCCTCTTTGAGTACGTGGTCTAATTTCAGCGGATATTGCCCATACTCTTTGGCGGCAAAGTACATCGCTTCGATATTTTCAGGAGGAACATCCGAGCCGATGTTGTGACAGGGGGCTAAAATGAAGCCGCCACCTCGGCCGAGGTGATAAATGCGTTTCGCCACATCATAACGTACTTCCTCGGGCGTAGAGAAGGGGAGCATCATTTGGACATCGATGGCCCCGTGGAAACACAATCGACCTCGATACAATTCCTTTAACACATCAGTATCCATTCCCAAAGCCGACGTTTGGATCGGGTTGAGAATGTCGACCCCCATTTCAATGATGTCCTCAATCACCGGGGTAACAGTCCCATCCGTATGATACATAAATTTCACATCAGCTTCACTTTTGATGTGTTCAATCAATTCCTTGATGCGGGGCTTAACCAAGCTACGGAAGGTTTTTGGCGAAATCATCATCGCATTTTGGCCACCGATGTCATCGGTGAAATAGACCAGTTGAATGTAGGGGCCAACCGCTTTGAGGAAGTTGCTCCAAAATTGTTTGTAGAGATCGAGCAATTTGTCCATCAACGCCTCTGTGAAGGAAACATCATCAACCAAATCAGCAAACATCTGCTCATAACCCCGAATCTGTAGCGCTTTGGTTAGGATGCCCCCTTTAATGGCGTCCCCAACGAGGACATAGTCAGTGGTTTCATACAAATATTTAGCCTGCTCGGCCAAACCTTCTACTAATTTTGGATCGGTGGGGTCTGGCCAAGGATGGCGATCAATATCCGCAATGGTTGCATTTTTTAAGGGTGAGTCGTAGACGCTGTAGGCATCCAGCATATATTGCCAATCGATGCCCCACATATCTCGATAGATATCATCACGAATATCTGAAACCCCAATCCAGTTTGGTGCAATCCAACGGAAATCGATGTCGTACCGCTTCAGGATTTTTTCATCAGGCACGATGTTTTGAACCATTCGATCCAAGACTTTGTCCGTGTTCTTTAAATCGGCATCCTTTAAATACTCTTTCAGCTTCTCATAAGAAAAGCGGTGGATTGAGGCTACGTGACTGCCCATGTCCATTGGGACACGGTCCGCTTCTTCGTGATTCGTGATTTTTTTAAATCGTTCACGCGGGGTCATATTTTTCTCCTTAGTTTATAACTTTGAATACGTATGCACATTAACAAAAAAGTTAAAGCCTAGACCAAATGATCAGGCTTTAACTTTTTTGTTTGGTTTAATTTAGACAAACACCCGCCCACCATCGACAGGAATGATGCTACTGGTGGTGAAAGGCATTTGCATAACAGCGAGAATCGTCTCAGCCACATCCTCGGCGCTCGCCAGCCGATCAAGTGGCGTTTTGTCAATTTGTTCTTGTAAGTAGACTGGATCAGCCGTTTTCTTGGCATATTCGCCGAGTACCCAACCGGGTGATACGGAAACAACCCGGATTTTTGGGGCCAAAGCCCGTCCCAAAGAAACGGTCATTGAGTTCATCGCGGCCTTTGAGGCACAGTAAGCCACGTTACTACCGATACCAGTCACTGCCGCAATCGAGGAGAGATTGATGACAACCCCACCCTCACCCTGCTCAAGCAGGGCGCGTAAGGCTCGAATGCTGGCAAAGGCCCCTCGCCAATTCGTTTGGAAGATCGCGTCGATTAGTTCATCATCAAGCGCATCCAAATCGCCATGCGGCACTGGGCGGGTGATACCGGCATTGTTGACCAGTAAATCCACAGTACCATACTCAGCTTTCAGCATTTCGGCCAGCCTTTGCAGGGCTGCACTGTCATCGACCGAGGCTTGCACAACAAGATGTCCCTCACCGGCGAGTTCATCGGCGACAGCTTGGGTTTGTTCGACACTTTTGCGGTAGGTGAGTACCACTTTCGCGCCTGCTTCAGCCAAGTGGTGACAAATCGCAGAGCCGATACCACCACCGCCACCCGTGACGACGGCTACTTTGCCTGCCATCAATTGACCACTCATCTTATTTGCTCCCGTATCGCTTTACGCGTAGGTCCGCTTGGGCTTTGTGTCCCCAGAAGCCTTCGATCTCACACAAACGAGAGCCGTATTCGCCAATCAAGGCACTGGCTTCGGGCGTTGCTTCTTGATAGGTTACGGTTTTGATAAATTTCCCAACCCACAAACCGCCAGTATAACGGCCTGCACCTTTGGTGGGCAAGGTGTGATTTGTGCCAATAACTTTATCACCATAGGCCACATTTGTTTCTGGGCCAAGGAAGAGCGCTCCATAATTTGTCATGTTGTCCAGGAAGTAACGTGGATTTTCTGTGAGAATTTGCACGTGTTCGTAGGCCAGTCGATCGGCCTCTTTGACCGCCTCTTCTTCGCTCTCGACCAGAATGATCTGACCGTAATCTTCCCAAGCTTTACCCGCCACATCAGCGGTCGGCAGCGTTTGTAATTGCCGTTCGATTTCCGCCACTGTGTCTTTGGCGAGCTGCTCGCTGGTGGTGATGAGGGCGGCGGGTGAGGTCGGGCCGTGCTCGGCTTGCCCCAAAAGATCGGTTGCCACCATCTCGCCGTCGGCGGTGTGGTCAGCCACAATCAAAACCTCGGTCGGCCCGGCCAACAAGTCGATGCCAACTCGGCCATAGAGTTGGCGTTTCGCCTCGGCCACGTAGGCGTTCCCTGGTCCAACTAACATATCGACAGGCTCAATCGTTTCGGTGCCGAGGGCCATCGCCGCCATTGCTTGCACGCCACCCAAAATGTGGATTTCATCGGCCCCGGCAAAAAACATGGCGGCTACGGTGGCAGCGGGTGGCTGACCATTCATTGGTGGGGTACAGGCGATCACCCTTTTGACCCCAGCTACTTTTGCCGTCAACACACTCATATGTGCCGAGGCCACCATCGCGTAACGTCCACCCGGAATGTAGCAACCCACACTGTTCATCGGAATATTTTTGTGCCCAAGCGTCACCCCAGGGATGGTCTCAACCTCGATATCCTGCAAAGCTTCCCGCTGTTTTTCGGCGAAGTTACGGACCTGCGTTTGTGCAAACTTGATATCCTCAATCACCTGATCCGGGAGGCTAGCAATTAGTTCCTCAATCTCGGTCTCAGAAAGTCGGAATGTCTCCGGGGACCATTTATCGAATCGTTCTGATAGCTCTCGTACAGCAACGTCGCCTCGATCTCGAATATCACTTAAGATATTTTCAACGGTTTCCTTGACCTTTGCGTCTGCTGCTTGAGACTCTGCTTGACTGATACCTTCTTTTAAGAACGTTGCCATTGAATCGCCTCCTAGAATAGTGGGTGTTTGTTTTTAGATATCAATAAAACGCTGCCTTGTTTTGCAATGAGGTTGAGTATGAGGAAAAGAGAAGAACAATGAGCCTCATTGCTGACCTTAAAATTTTGCATACGTATGCAAAATTTAATCCTACTTTAAAATTTTGTCAAATATGGTTGGATTGATCACCTTTAGGTTGACATAGGATTAGCAGCCGTGTTAGAATGAGGCCACTTAAAATTTTTTATTCTTAAGTAACCGACAAGAACTTTTGGAAAAAACGATAAATATCAATTCGCGATTTTTGTTCAAAATAGGATCAATTTGGCCGGTTACTTCTAGATTTGGCGCGAAATTGATAATAGGTGAGGCTACTTTCGGTTTTTGAGTCATTCCTTATTCCTAAAGCTTTCTACCAAATACTTAAGTTTTTGTTGGACGGGAACGACTTGAGAATGTAGTGCGTCTGTAGAGCACTGAGCCAATCATGTTCATTTTTCAAAACCAACACTATCACTTGGAGGAACTTTAAAAATGCAAGGTACACAAGATATGCACGACATCAATGATCAGGACAAACTTATGGCAGCCCTATCCTGGGTTATTCCGGTTGTTGGTCTTATTGTTCTGCTCGTTGAAGATATGCGCAATCGTCCATTCCAGAAGTATCACGCCGTAAGCTCGCTCGCCTTTTTTGTTGCTTTAATTGTTCTTGTTATTGGGGGCAGCATTCTTATTACGATTATTACGATCTTTACGGCTGGATTTGGTAGTTTCTTGAGTTGTTGTCTTTGTATTCCCTGGCTGGTAACGCTTTACTGGGCCTTTGAAGCCTACCAAGGTAAATATGTGACCATTCCTGGTTTGACCGATTTCCTCAAAGGTCAAGGCTGGATCTAAATTTAGCTGCCTATTTTATTTTGCTAAAATCCCCCACACTGTTGGGGGATTTTTATTTTCCACGATAATCATAAACCCGTTTTGATAACCTGTCATCACAGATTATAATAGACCCGATTAAAGAATCAGGAGCAATCTTCGTGCAGTCACGACAAAAGCGATGGGAAGTATCTCCGCGTGCCCCCGAAAGCCATTTTGAAAAATTTCCAGATGTTCAAAAATTAGTGGTGCAAATTCTCTACAATCGTGGTTTTACAGACCCCCAAGAGATTTACCCTTTTCTTCGGCATCAATGGGATGGTGGTGATCCATATGTTCTACAAGGAATGTCAGAGGCGGTGGAGCGTATTCTGTGGGCGATCAAACATCAGGAGTTAATTGCAATCTATGGAGATTACGATGCCGATGGGGTGACCTCAACGGCGTTGATGATCGATTTGCTGAGCCAACTGGGAGCCAAGGTTCGCCCCTACATCCCGGATCGTTTTGATGAAGGGTATGGCTTGAATAATGAGGCGATCTCTCTGTTAGCCAGTCAGGGTGTGAAAGTGATGCTGACGGTTGATTGTGGTATTCGGTCAGTCGACGAAGTTAAACACGCAAACTCATTGGATTTGGATGTCATTATTACGGATCACCACTCTGTTGGGGATGAAATTCCTCCAGCCTTGGCTACAATCAATCCCAAACAAGACGCCTGTATTTATCCGTTTAAAGAATTGGCCGGTGTCGGATTGGCTTATAAATTTGCTCAGGCTCTCCTCTCCTCTGGTGCACCTGAAGTTCAGCTCAATGGCTCCACTCCGCAAGCGAATGACTTACTTGATTTAGTGGCATTGGGAACTGTGGCTGATTTAGCCCCCCTTTATGGTGAAAATCGAAAGCTGGTCGCCCAAGGGTTGGAACTTCTGAATCATCGCCCCCTGCGACCTGGTTTGGCGGCCTTGAAAACGAAGATTGGTCTGCGAAAGGCAATCACAGCAGGGACTATCGGATTTATGCTTGGCCCGCGTTTGAATGCTGCAGGCCGATTGGATAATGCCTTGGCTGCATTTGATTTGTTGATGGTGCAGAATGAATTAGAGGCGGCTCACTTGGCCAATTGGCTTGATCAGCAAAATCAGGAGCGGCAAGCCCTCACGATGCGGATGGTTAGCATGGCGCGTGAGGATGTGTTGGCTACCCAAGCTGATCAGTTGTTGTACTTTGTCCGTCACCCTGAATTCAACCCTGGTGTTGTTGGTTTAGCTGCTTCTCGTTTGACCGAGGAATTTTATCGGCCATCATTGGTCGCTGAACAGGGAGATGAAAAAACAAAGGGGTCGGCTCGAAGTATCCCCGAATTTCATATTACCGCTGCCTTGGAGAAATGTGCTGACTTATTGCTGCGGTATGGGGGACACGCTGCCGCTGCGGGCTTCACATTAAAAAATGAAAATGTGCCAGCTTTTATGGATCGATTACAAAATATCGCGAAGGATGAGTTAACCAATCTTGATTTACGACCTACGATTTCCATCGATGGCGAGCTAAATTTGCGAGGTGTGCGGGATTCATTGGTGGAGGATATTCAGGCGTTACAACCCTTTGGTTATGGTAATACCACGCCTTGCTTTGTCAGTCGTAATTTATCCATTAAATCAAAGCGAACTGTAGGGCAGGAACAACAACATCTGAAGTTGAATTTGGATGATGGCAAGCAACCGTGGGGGGCGATTGGTTTTCGACAGGGAGATTGGGCGGAAAAACTTGGGGTCGGTGACAAAATTGATGTCGTGTATAATCTCGAATTCAATGAGTGGAATGGATCACGACAAATGCAGTTAAATATCAAAGACTTGAGACCAAGCGAGGGATAAGCTATGAGACCTGCAATCATTGTTCACGGCGGTGCGTGGGACATCCCTCAGGCCGAGCACGAGGCGCATAAAAGAGGATGTCAATTCGCAGTGCTGGCAGGCTATGAGGTACTTGCCAAAGGCGGTTCGGCGTTAGATGCTGTGGAGACTGCCGTAACAATTTTGGAAGATGATCCCACTTACGATGCCGGGATTGGCTCCCATCTTAATCGGGCGGGTCGGGTACAGCTGGATGCTGGGATGATGGAAGGGGCAACGCTGCAAGTTGGGGCAGTGGCTGGGGTGGAACGCCTGCAAAATCCAATTCAAGTAACCCGACTGTTGTTGAACAGCCACCACAATATGTTTGTGGGGGAGGGGGCTGTATCTTGGGCCATTGAACGTGGCATCCAGCCGATTGATCCGGAGAAACTGGTTGTTTCTCGCGAAGTGGCGCGATACGAAGCACGCATCGAGAAGAAGCAAGTCGACACAAACCCGCCACGTCAACCTGATGGCACGGTTGGCGCGGTGGCTATCGACCGAGATGGTAATTTAGTGGCTGGAACCTCAACCGGCGGAACACTCTTCAAGCCCGTTGGCCGAGTGGGTGATAGCCCTTTGCCCGGCTGCGGTTATTACGCGGATAACCTAACCGCTGCTGTCTCCTCCACCGGACATGGGGAGTCGATCATTCGAGTGCAACTGGCCAACACCGCCGCACATTTAGCGGGCACAATGCTAGAACAATCTGAGACAGATGATGTCTTCTTTGCCGCAGCAGAGGCCGCTATCCAAATTCTGGCCAAGCGGGTCGATGGCCAAGGTGGCGTGATTATGATTGACCGTTTAGGTCGGGTTGGCTTTGCTCACAACACCCCGAATTTGGCCAGGGCCTATATGTTTGAGGGATTGGCCGAGCCAGTCGTCGGGATTTAGTCTTGGCAATCAGTAAAGAGTATTTGCATAAGCAAAGCAACAATTACCACTTACGATTTACTATTGACTCGCACCCACTCATACATCAACACCCCACCCGCTACAGCAACATTCAAGCTCTCTGCCTGTCCGAGCAAGGGTAACGCCACATAATCATTGACCTCGGCCTGGATGTGCTCATCCAAGCCACGCGCCTCGTTCCCCAAAATGAGGCCGACTGAGCCAGCCAACACCTCACTGGTCCACGAAGATTTCCCCAACCGACCATCAGCCCCAACCAGCCGATATTCGTTTGTGCTCAGTTGTGATACCACAGCCGAAAAATCATCGGTGCGAATAAAAGGGATGGTGAAGATTGACCCCATCGTGCCGCGAATAGTCTTGGGATCAAAAGGATCGACACACGGTTCGCGGAGGATAATGGCTCTTACCCCAGCTGCGTCGGCGGTACGAATTAGGGTGCCAAGATTGCCGGGATCTTGGAGTTGGTCGAGGATGAGGATGAGTTTATGGGATATTTGTGAATGCGAAGGCTTCACATTCGTCTGAAGTGTATTCAAATCCGATAAAGAATATTCCAGGGTACCTAAGGTAAAGGTAGCGAGAATACCTTGAGCTGTGTCGCGGTCGGAAAGGGTGTCGAGGACGTTGGGCGCGACAGGTAAAGCGGTTGCGCCAAGCTCGGACAATTGCGAAACAAGGCGAGGGGCGGTCTCGCCTGTAAAATGTTCCTCGCTGTAAAAAACGTCGAGGGGAACGACTCGATCTGGTGCTTTATAAGCCGCCTCAACAGCCAAACTCAAAAGTTGTAGCCCCTCGACTAAAAAACGGTTTTGTCGTAAGCGATGTTTTCGCTGGCCCAGCTTACGAGCATCAACAATGCGCTGATTTTTGGTGGAGGTGATAATGCCATCCGTCGACATTTACCCAATCTTCTCCAACCGAGCCATTGCTTCTTTCAATCGCTCTACATCGGTTACAAGTGAAATACGCATCCAACCTTTGCCGTGTTCGCCGTACATATCGCCAGGGGTGATGGTGATATGAGCCTCTTCTAGGACGCGGGTGTGATATTCCATTGAGGTGAAGCCCTCAGGGGCGCGGAACCAGATGTATAGCCCGCCTTTAGGTCGGGTCGTTTCAAGACCCATTCGGTCCATTGTGGCCAAACAGACATCACGCCGCTCTTGATAAATCTCGTTACGTGGGGCCAGCCAACTCTGGTCACCGATTAAGGCATCAGCGGCCATTGCTTGTAAAGGCAAGGCAATACCCGAGTCGATCTGAGTTTTAATTTTGGCCAGCGCTTGCACCGCGACCTCATAGCCGACGGCCATCCCCAGACGCCAGCCTGCTAAACTGTAGGTTTTTGACAGTGAATTAAACTCTACAGCGATCTCTTTCGCCCCTGGTGTCTGTAGAATGCTCGGAGCGCGATAGCCATCATAAGTGACATCAGCATAAGGCGCATCGTGGCAAAGTAGGATTTCATACTGCCGACAAAAATCAACAGCCTCGGCAAAGAATTCAAGGGTGGCTGTTCCCCCAGTTGGATTGTTGGGATAGTTGAGCCACATCATCCGAGCTGTTTTGGCGGTTTCGGTTGGAATATCGGCGAGATTGGGCAGCCAACCGCGCTCAGGTAATAGACTAAATCGCTCACTGTTTGCCCCGGCGAGTAGTGGGGCAAAGTAATAAGTGGGGTAGCAGGGGTCGGGAATCAATGAGACATCACCTGGATCAAGCCAAGCCAGGTGCATGTTGACCAAACCCTCTTTTGAGCCGATGAGAGGCAGTAACTCGGCATCATCTAACTCGACGCCATACCGCTTCCCATAATGCTCAATGATAGCCTTACGCAGGGGCGGTTGCCCGCCATAACCACCATATTTGTGCTGAGTTGGGTCATCTGCGTTCTGTTTGAGTGTTTCGACCAAACGTTGATCTGGTGCCACATCGGGACTGCCTGCATCGAGGGTGATTACATCTGCCCCTTCAGCCCGTAATTCTGCCACACGTTTCCCTAATGTGGCGAAAAAGAAGGGGGGTAAATCTTGGGCACGTTTTGCTGGTTGTAAATTCAATGTTAATTTCTCCTGAAAATTTGTAATGATTGGGTCCCTGAGAGGTAAAATTTTTGTGATTCTGCGACTTGTTACTCTGACAGCGTTACCCCAGGTGGTAAATTCGCTTCGACAGGAAGCACGACGTGAAACGTGCTGCCAGGTAGGTTTTCGTCATCAAAGCCGGGGCTTTCGGCCCAAATTTGGCCGCCGTGCGCTTCAATCAATCCTTTGGCGATGGCTAAGCCAAGACCCGGACCCGCTCCCATAAACTTGGTTTGCCCAGTGGAATGTAGACGAGAGTTGCCAGCTCGATAGAACTTGTCAAAGATTCTGTCTCGATCTTCGGGAGCAATGCCCACGCCTGTGTCCCGTACCGTAACTTTGATCTGGTCGGTTTGCCCATTGTGGCTTTTTTGCCAAGGGCTACCGCTTACGATAATACATCCTTCATCAGGGGTGTATTTGATGGCATTGTTGATAATTTGTTTGAAGATTTGATGGATGCGTTGAATGTCAGCGGTGATGACCGGTAGTGTTTCTAGGTCTTTAATCTCAAATCGCTGCTTGCGGTCTTGCAAGGTGGCTTCAATTTGGCGACGGATCAACTCAATGAGGTGATTTATGTTTACTTGTTCAAAAACGAGGGACAGTTGCTGGGTGTCGATGGCGGACAGATCCAGCATATCGTTCAAAATCACACCCATTCTTCTGGTACCTCGTTCAATACCTTTTATTAATGATTGGGCTTGATCATTCAGATCCATCTCTTCCAAAATGTTAACATAGCCTTGGATGAGGGTGAGCGGTGTTTTCAGTTCATGTGCGGCAATGCTGATGAAGTCAGTCTTGGCTTGTTCCAGGCGGGCTAACTCGCGATTCCCGCGTGAGACTTCTGCAGCAAATCTCATCACTTTTTGCTCAGACTCGCTGTAGAGACGTGATATCTCAACCGCTTTGGCAGCGTGTGTAAGCTTGGTCGCTTCTTCGTAGGCATCAATTGTCGTGCGGATGATGTGGACAAAGGCTTCATCAAGGTCAGTGAGCATCCCAAAGGCTGGTTCGGGATCAACCTCCTCCCCGATGCGTTGCCAAATCCGGGCACGTAAGGCTTGGGGGACACGGAGTAAGTTTGTCAAGCCTCGTCCCACCCCGACAGCGTGGGTGGCAGCACTTTCCAAAATGGAGTCGATGAGATGTGTTTGTCCGTGGAGCACCATGTCAATCAAGTTTTCGAAAAGGGCGGCGTGAAAGGCGCTATCCTCAGCATATTTGGTTGTGCTAAACATATCAGTGTGGTCTTGCAGCCATTGCGCCAGTGGTGGATTTTTCACACGGTCTCCGAAATGAGTAATTAATAAATAGTAATTGCGTAAGCCTAGCGACAATTACCAATTACCATTCACTAATTACCAATATGTATAAGTATGTTTCTTGATACAAACTTTCACATAACAATCTCTGCTGCTTGAGCTAGGCTTGCTCGTAAATCAGTACGCTCAATAAGAGCCATCAAATCAGTCTTGCCCCGCTCAACGTATGTTTCATATCGGGCCTGTTTATTACGGATTTTTGGCTCGAAGGGAGGCATTAGCCCAAAGTTGGCTTTCATCGGCTGAAAGTCTTTGGGTTCAGCGTGGGTAACATAATGACACAGCGCCCCAAGCATTGTCGTTTGTGGGAAGACGACCTGGGTTTGCCCCTGAATCAGTCGGGCCGCGTTTATGCCTGCCAGTAATCCTGTGGCTGCATTGCCTACATAGCCTTCAACCCCGGTAATTTGCCCCGCAAAATATAGATCATCGCGATCGTGCCACTGCATTGTCGGGCGGAGTAGGGTGGGCGAGTTGATATAGGTGTTGCGATGCATCATCCCATATCGCATAAATTCCGCCTGCTCCAAGCCTGGAATCATGCGGAACACTCGTCGTTGCTCACCCCATTTGAGGTTGGTTTGGAATCCGACTAAATTGTAGAGCGTGCCAGCTAGGTTATCTTGGCGAAGTTGTAGCACCGCATAAGGCCAGCGACCTGTACGTGGGTCGGTGATGCCGACAGGGCGCATCGGCCCAAAGGCCAGCGCCTTATCACCCCGCCGCGCGATTTCCTCCACAGGTAGACACATCTCAAAGAAGTGCTCATCCTCTTCCTCAAACTTCTTGAGGGTGATTTTTTCAGCCTGACGCAATGCCTCAACAAAGGCTTCATACTCTTCCTTGCTAAAAGGGCAGTTGATATAATCCCCTTCAGCTTGGTCGCCACGCTCATAGCGGCTGGCCCGAAAGGCAATATCCATATTGATCGACTCAATCTCAACGATTGGCGAGAGGGCATCATAGAAGTAGAGATGTTCGGTGCCAGATATGGCGGCAATCTCAGTGGTCAAGGCGTCAGAGGTAAGGGGGCCAGAGGCAATGATTGTTGGCGTATCAGGGATGTAGGGCATCTCTTCCCGCCGTAGCTCAATCAGCGGATGTCCCTCGATGTATTGGGTGACAACCTCGGCAAATTTGTCTCGATCCACTGCCAAGGCCCCACCCGCAGGTACGGACGTTTGTTCAGCAACCTGCAAAATGAGCGAGTCCAACGCCCGAATCTCAGCCTTGAGCATGCCTGGGGCACGGTCGGGCAAGTCACTGCCTAGCGAGTTGCTACAGACCAATTCCGCTAGATGATTACTGACGTGCGCCGGGGTATTTTTGACCGGACGCATTTCATATAAAGTTACGGCGATGCCACGGTTCGCAGCCTGCCAAGCTGCCTCGGTGCCTGCGAGACCACCGCCGATAATAGTTAATTTTGTCATGCGTGTTAGTATAGCATATTTTTTGGAGGGCTACACATTGTTAGAGTGGAATGGTGATGCAGGGGACGTTACACAAATAGAGCAACAGTTAATTTTGGAAGGCTGAAAGAATGGAAGGTTGGGTAAAAATTATCCTTTCCATTGACATGGATAGGACATTCCGAGCACCTGAAAGCCGAACTTTTCTAAAATCGGTTGGCTCATTGGGCTAGCATCGACGGTGAGGTAATCGATGTGGCGGGTTGCGGCCTCTTGTAGACGATGGGCTAACAAGGCCGTGTACAGCCCCTGTTTGCGATACTCAGCCAGCGTTGATCCACCCCAAAGGCTGGCAAAACGGCTATTTGGTGGGTAGTAAATCCAGGCAGCACTGGCCGGATTGTTGTCGATGTAAGCAATGAAAATACTTATTTGGTCGGGGTGGTGGGTGAGGCTGTTGTCTAAATTATCAATGAGCCATTGATGATCTTCCTGCCAAACAGTATCTTCGATGTGTTTGAGATCCTTCAACCCTGTTAGATCAATGACTTGTCGCACATCAGCCTGAATCGGCTGACGCAACATATCAGGTGCTTCGATAATCGGCAGCACCATGATCGCCTCAGCCTCCTCCACCATAAAGCCGTGTTGAGCCAGTCGATTTTGCAAGTTGGCTGGCTGGTCAAAGTCAAACACCTTCCACTCAAATTCCTGACCGATTTGCTTGAAAAAATTGATTTGTTCCTGAATAAGGGTATCGGCATTTGCCTCGGTCAAATCGGCATAGAGCACCGTTCCAGGTGCCCCTTCACCCAGACCGATGTGCCGGACCACATGAGCAGTTTCTTCCCGGCGCGTATCTGGATAGGTCACCGCAATGCGTTGATCTTGATTGTAGAGTTGGATAAGGTCTTTGTCTTTCATTGATTTACTCGCTATAGATTGATTTTTTGGGCAAATTCCATCATTATAATTACCGAACTAAATTCTTAATGTTCATAAATTTAGGGCTACTTATAAATAGGTCTGTTCAAAACAGACTCAATCCACTGAATTGAAGCAAAATTTCAACCTGATTTATCCTGCTTCTTTTTCTCGCAGCAGAATTCATTCTGCCTGCTACTCAGCCCCAAGCCGTCCGTTGTAGACCAAGCTCCCGCTATTGGCGAAACCATGGAATACTTTACAGGCATCATCACGAAGAACATTGTTTGTCACGGAGATACCGCGCTTGGTCAGCTCAGCCTCCCATTCGGGATGAACGGGCCCTTCATCAAACCCAGTGATTTCTTCTAATTCTGGCCCATCCCCGGCAATCACCAGCGACTGAATACCCGACCAAATTACCGCGCCATAACACATCGCACACGGTCGCCAATTGACCACCAACTGATGCGCAGGCATTCCCACCCCGCCTAGATCGAAGGTGCCTAGCAGTTTTTGCGCCAGCGAGAGGGTCACCACCTCAGCGTGGGCCGATGAACAATCGGAGGGGACCACCCGATTGACACCAATTACCACCATTTTTCCCGTATCGCGTTCAAAAACACCAGCCGCAAATGGGCCGCCTGTGTTGTTTTCATAATTTAGCTGTGAAAATCGAATAACTGCTGCCATTCGTTCTTCCAAGGTCGACATTGTTTCAGGAAGCGTTTTCAATTCTGCAATTGCCCAGTCCGGCAAAGAAATCGTGAAATCCATTTGTCTATCCTTTCAGGTATGGTTAGGTAATTGTAGATCAAATTGTGGATGAAACAAACTTGTCAATTGTGATGTGGGGGTAGCGTAGCAGAGTAGCAAGGGAGCAGGTAGCCTCATTTATTAACCCTACCCCCTTGCTACTCTGAAACTTTGCCACCTTGCTGCTTCTTCTCCTTCGGCGGCAGTGAGCTAGCAAAATCTAGGCCAAGCTGAACCCACTGACTCAAATCTCGTTTTTCTTCATACCCTTCATCATCGACGAAGACCCAACCCCGCATTGGCCGCCCAGTGATGTCCATCTCTCGGGCGTGTGGATGATTTAAGGCTTCAACATATCGATCTGGGCCAACCCGCACTACCAAATTGCCCTTGCCGCTGACCCCACAAGCGTAATTGCCATTCACAAAAAAGCCAATTCCACCAAACATTCGTTTTTCCATAATATCAGGTTGCTCGGATACAATTTCTTGCACCCGTTTTAGTAGTTCTTGATCAATTGCCATTGTTTGCCTCCTTAAAATATTTTCAACTAGGAGCCCGGAAGTACATTTCCAGATTCCTGATTTTATCCACACTTATTTGAAACTTAAATTCGAACAATCTTATTCTAATCCATTGCCCCTGACAACCCTGTGTCAGGAATTGAGTAAACCGGAAGGACATATCAAAAAATAAAAGTTTGGAAGGATGAATAGCAGGGATAACAGGGCTGATGTCCGATTTACTTATTAATAATTCACCGAAGTTTGTTCACTTTTAGGTCGATTGGGAGCAACTCTATGTCTTTATTCGTAATTATTCTTTGCGAATTATCTAATCTTTCTCAGGAAACACTCAGGGAATTCTTGGCTTTTTTTCAAATAAGCCTTGTATTCTAACACCAAGATCAAACATAAACGTGATGCATCAACAATTATGTGACAATCGAACTTATTTTTAATCATAATTTCAAAATAACAAAAACGAGAATTTATTTATCAAAAGGACAACAAACAATGAAACGCTTAACAAAATTTATGGTAGGCTCAGCTTTAGTGGTGGCAATCTTGGGAAGTAGTGCCGCAGCCTTTGCTCAAACAAATGTACAAGATGCACCCCAACGTGGGCCAGGGATTGAGTTGGATGGTAGTGAACTTGAAGCCCGACGGGGTGGACGTCGAGGCGCTGGCGGGGAAGTAACAGCCGTTGGTACAGATAGCCTAACCATTCAAAACCGCAATGGCGAGAGTGTGACAGTGAATGTAGATGATGACACCACCATTCAATTGGTTGAAAGTCAGACAGAAGGTAGCTTGAGTGACATCGCGGTGGGTGACAACGTAAAAGTGCGTGGTCAGCGCAATGATGACGGTTCCGTCGATGCCCGAGCCATCGTCGTAGCTCCCGATGGAGACAAAGCCGGGGGGCAGGTAACAGCCGTTGATGGTAGCACCATCACTGTTGAAGGGCGCGATGGCGAAACCACGACAATCACTGTAGATGGCGACACTGAGTATCGCTTAGGTCGAGATGGTGAAACTGGCTCCTTGGCTGACATCACCACAGACAGCAAGATCCGCGCTTATGGTGAACTGCAAGACGATGGCTCACTGGATGCCGACCTGATCTTCATCGGGCAAGGTGGTGAGCGCGGCAACCGAACTGGAAACAGCGATAACGCCTAAGCTTGACAAGCATATAATCGAATAATCTAAAAAGGTCGTAGCCAAAGTGCTACGGCCTTTTTGATTCTAAATTTCTGAAATGCCAAGATTACGCCTCGATGTAGCTTGTGTTTGTGGCTTAAATGTTGGGAAAGATTGGGTGGCTAATTTTTGTAAGTTGTATCTGACCAAATCAAAATAGCCCATTACCTGCCCCAATCCAATCAGAGTGGCCCAAGATAAGTTTGGCGAAGCACATAAATATGAAGGTTGCCAGCGTGGGGTGAACTTATTCTTGAAGTGCCACAAGCCTTCATAATTAAAAGCGAATTTGCTAGCACGCCCCAATCGAAACGCAAGTTGGCTGCGTACCCACTGTTCTTGGGGATGCCGATTCTCAGTGAAAATATCGAGACTTTCTGAATATGGCGGTGGTGAGACATTGCCCAAACTCAATTGAGTAACGCCCTCCGAAGCAAGCTGTTGGGCAATAGCACTAATCAGTGCTTCCATCACCCCAACGGGAGCATCGTGTCGACGCAGCCAAAGCTCCGTGTGAGCATAGCTTGGGCTGACTTTGGAGAGCGTGATAGTGGTGAGCCATTTTTGCTGTGGCGTTTCAAGAGCAAAACAGCGGGTACTATCATCAAATTCAGGTCGAGCTGTGTATCTTAATTGTGGTCCTTGCCCGTGAACGGTATCTCGAATCAGTTGGGCTAACTTTCGTTGGTTGGTAATCGTTGGCTTGATTTCTTTCACGGCTCCGTGTCGTCGGCCTCGTCGAGCCAACTCCCGCACTGAGCGTTTGCCTCGCCACGGCAAATCTAATACCGCCTCCACGCCCATCGCCACCACCTGACATCCTTGCTCAATTAGATAATCTCGCAAGGCCGGGTCACAGCTTTGCAAGACAAAGCCATTTGGTAGTGTACTCAATTGCTCGCGATAAATGTCCGCAAAACTGTGTTGATGTGAAATATCCGCCGTTGGAATCCACACTTGTGAGGTGAAGGGAAGCTTCACTTGATTGAGAGTCGAACAATCTGTATTTGTCCGCGCCCAACCTAAGGGTAGGTGTGATAATGAGTCTGTCTCCAAGCTGTTCATCATAAATCCTTTGCAATCATAAGTTGATATTTGCTTGGAGATTATCGTAGGATTGTGAAGATTTTGTGAGGATTTGGTGTAGGTTTGGGGACGAGTCCTCCAAAAAAAACGGCAGTCGCAACCTGCGACTGCCGTTTAAGAAACTACCAACTGTGGGCTAGTTCAAGTTTTCAAAAATTGCGGCAGCACCCATTCCCCCGCCGATACACATTGTGACCATACCATACTTGTTGCCACGACGTTGCATTTCGTACAGTAGCTGGGTGGTCAACTTGGCCCCGGTTGCGCCGAGCGGGTGGCCGAGAGCGATGGCCCCGCCGTTGACATTGACGCGGTCCATATCGATTTCCATCTCTCGGACGACGGCGACGGCTTGAGCGGCGAAGGCTTCATTCAGTTCGACCAACTCAATATCGTTGATGGTCAAGCCAGCATATTTGAGAGCCTTGGGAATGGCTGCGACCGGGCCGATACCCATAATTTCGGGACGAACCCCACCAACAGCAAAGCTGACAAAACGAGCCATTGGCTTCAAGCCGAGTTCATCTGCTTTCTCGCGGGACATCACGACCACGGCGGCGGCCCCATCACTCATCTGTGAAGAGTTACCAGCAGTTATGGTCCCATTCACTTTAAAGACGGGGCGCAGGTTAGCCAAAACCTCTGGGGTTGAGCCAGCCCGTGGACCCTCATCAACCTCAAATGTAATATTTTTGGTGACAACCTCACCATTTTTTACGCTCTTTTGCTCGACATCCAAAGCCACAATTTCATCCTGGAAGCGGCCATTGGCAATGGCATCCAGCGCATTGGCGTGAGAGCGGGCGGCGAACTCATCCTGATCTTCACGGCTGACGCTAAATTCGGCTGAAACGTTCTCAGCGGTCAAGCCCATATTGATGTACACTTCTGGCATATTTTCGACCAGCCACGGATTAGGGCGGAAATTGAAGCCAGTCATGGGGACAGCGCTCATACTTTCGGCCCCACCAGCAACAATCACATCACCCATTCCGGTCATAATCTGCTGGGCACCGAGGGCAATAGTTTGCACCCCGGATGAACAAAAGCGGTTGACCGTTTGGGCTGCGACCGTATTTGGCAACCCCGCTCGTAGCGAGATATTGCGCCCCATATTTAAGCCCTGCTCGCCCTCTGGCATCGCACAGCCGATAATCACATCATCGATGTCAACTGGGTCTAACCCCTCAGCTCGTTTAACCGCCTCAGCCACGGCTGCCGCGCCCATATCCTCCGGGCGATAATCTTTTAATGTTCCTTTTTTCGCTCGACCAATCGCCGTTCGGGCGGCGCTGACGATGACTGCTTCTCGCATAATAGACCTCCAATTAGGTTGCTATAGGGTTCGAACAATTTAAAGTTTCGTAAATGTGTGAATTCTGGAAGGCTGGAAGATTGATTGGAAGGGTGGTAAATCTGCCATCATCCAAATCGCCAATCTCCCAATCTCTTAATTTCGTAGCGGTTTCCCGTTCTCCAACATATACCAGATCCGAGCCTGTGTTTGTTCTGTCGCTGTTAATTCCAGGAAGGCTTTACGCTCCAAATCAAGGAAGTGTTGATCGGTGAGCCACTGTTCGCCGCTTAAATCACCACCGGAGATGATATCGGCCAACTTGTTGCCGATGAGCTTGTCGTGCTCGCTGATGTAATTACCTTGTTGCATCATCCACACCCCCATCATCATTGCGGCCTTCAAATCTCGACCACCCGCGTACATTCGGGCAGGGGTTGGCGGGGCATAGCCTTCAGCCACCATACTTAACACTTCCTGCTTGGCTTCATAAAGCAGATGATCCCGGTTCATAACGATGCGATCTGTTGGCTGTAGATAGCCCAATTCACGAGCTTCTGCGGCACTAGTGCTGACCTTGCCCATTCCAATGTTCTCAAAGACCTTTTGGGCCAGCGGCAATGGGTCGGCGTGCTGCAACTTCATTCCTTCGGAGATGATACGGCGGATCAAAGTGGTGACCCCACCGCCAGCGGGAATAACCCCAACGCCCGCTTCAACCAAGCCGATGTAGCTCTCAGCGTGTGCCACGATACGAGAAGAGCCAAAGGCCGCTTCGGCCCCACCCCCCAGGGCTCGCTGATGGACTGCGGCCACAACCGGTTTTTGGCTATAGTGGAAAGCCAAGAAGCCATCCTGTACCTTTTTGAGCCATTCATCAATATCATCAAACATTTTCTGCTGCGCAGCCATTCCAATCATAAAGATGTTGGCCCCAACCGAGAAGTTTTGCCCGTCATTACCGACGACCATACCAACAAATCGATCTTCTTTAAGCATTTCGTGGGCTTGACCAATCATCTCAACGATACCGTCATCCAAAGCATTCATCTTGGCGTGGTATTCAAAGAGCAGGACGCCATCGCCCATATCGTGCAGACTGGCGCTATCGTTGTGAGCCAATTCACTACCACAACTACGTAGTCCAGTGAGGGTCAGATGCTTGGGATTGTGCTCGACGGCCACGTACCCTTTTTTATCCCAATCGTAATAACCTGAAACCTGCCCGTTTTCGGTCTGGTAGAACGTTTCGCAACCAGCCGCCAACATTTCTTTGACCCAAGCCGCGACCTCATGTCCAGCCGCTTCAATTTTAGCCACCATCTCGGCCACACCCAACAAATCCCACAATTGGAATGGGCCAGCTTCCCAGGCAAAACCCCAGCGCATTGCATCATCAACGCTGGTCAAATTGTGAGCAATTTCAGGGGCGACATAAGCGGCGTAGCTCAATTCGTAGCACAACAAATTGCGAACATATTGGGCTCCGCGATCTTCGGCCCACTGATCATCCAGCAAGGCTGAAACGCGTTTGCCCAAATCTTCGGTCTTGCGCACGGCTCCAACCGACTCAAATCGGACTTTATCAGCCACTTCATACTCAAATGTATCGAGATTGAGGGTCATAAAGATGCGCTTGCCGTCGGCATCTTTTCCTTTTTTATAGAACCCTTGACCGGTTTTGTTACCGAGCCATTTGCGGCCCAGCATTTCCTCGAAAAGAGCATCGAGCTTTTGTGAATGGAGGACATCGCGATAGGGGTCGTGGGGGATGAGATCGTGTAAGTTGTGAGCGACAAACGCGCCGATGTCTACCCCGACCAAATCAAGCAAGCGAATGGTTGCTGTTTTTGGCCGACCAATCAGCGGACCAGTCAAGGCATCGACTTCAGAAACATTATATCCATTTTCTAGGGCGTAATTGACCGCGTAGCTGTTGCCAATCGAGAAGAGGCGGTTACCAATAAAGTTTGGGGTATCCTTGCAATAAACCACACCCTTACCAAGGACCTCTTCCCCAAAAGCGGAGATCGTCTTGAGCACTTCGGGGTCAGTATCTTCGGTGGCGATGACTTCGAGTAATTTTAAATAACGGGGGGGATTGAAGAAGTGGGTGCCGCAGAAATGCTTTTTGAAATCATCGCTTCGTCCTTCGGCGATGGTGGCCATCGGTAGACCAGAGCTGTTGCTGGTGGCGATACTGCCTGGTTTACGCACCGCTTCGATGCGTTCCATCATTGCCTGTTTTGGCGCGACCTGCTCAATAATCACCTCGACGATCCAGTCGGCCTCGGCAATTTTATCAAAATCATCTTCGACGTTACCAACCGTGACCAGCCGCTCGGCATCCTTGCTCATAAACGAAGCCGGACGGGCCTTTTTAGCTCGGTCCAGCCCTGCATTGACAATGCGATTTCGGACAACAGGACTATCCAAAGTCAGTCCCTTTTTTTCTTCCGTCTCGGTCAACTTATTGGGCACAATATCAAGTAACAACGCTGGGATGCCTGCATTTGCCACGTGGGCGGCAATGCCTGCTCCCATCGTTCCCGCCCCAATCACGGCGACGGATTGGATTTGATGACTCATTTATAGCTCCTTTGGTAAATTGCCCTCCCCGTTGCTTACAATATTTTGAGAGTGAGGGTATTTGTCTTTTTGTCGAATATATTAGGGGGAAACACCGACGCGTGTTTCTGCCAAGTGTTAAACGATTATAATCCTAAGTGCCAAAAGGTCGCAAAGTCATAGGGCGATTACCTTGCTTCCCTGTGACTTTGCGACCTTGCTATCTTGTAATTCTAAACAAACGCACTCTGGCCGGTAATTGATCGACCAACAATGAGCGTGTTCATTTCATAGGTGCCTTCATATGAATACACAGCCTCGGCATCGGCAAAGTAGCGAGCAACTTCATACTCCAGCAAAATGCCGTTGCCGCCGAGTAAGTTGCGACCGATTGCCACAGACTCACGCATCTTTTCGGTGGTGAAGGCTTTGGCGAGGGCCGCCCGTTCGTGGGAGATGTGCCCATCACGCTCCATCAGTTGTGCCAGCCGGAGCATCATTCCTTGCATTGCCGTGATGTTGCCCAACATTTTAACCAGGCCATTCTGTACTAACTGGAAGCCTGTAATTGGCTTGCCAAATTGAATACGGTTGTTGGCATACTCAAGCGTGCGCTCATAGGCACCCATCGCTAGCCCAACCGCCTCCCAAGCCACGGCCACACGAGCCACAGCTAGCTGCTCGGCGACGTCGCGGAAGGAGCGGACGCCAGGCAGGCGATCAACCTCAGCGATTTCAACATTGTCCAGGGTGATGAGGACATTTTCAACAACGCGCTTAGAAATTTTGCCCTGCAACTTTTCAACAGTGTAACCGGGGGTGCCTTTTTCGACCAAGAAGCCTTTGACCTGATTGTCGTCCAAGTCGCGTGCCCAAATGACAGTAACATCGGCAAACGTAGCGTTTCCGCTCCACTTTTTCTGGCCATTCAAAATCCAGGTATCGCCTTCACGTTTTGCGGTCGCGGTCAGACCCGCCGCTGTTGCTGAACCAACCGCTGGTTCGGTCAAAGCCCAGGAGCCGATTTTCTCAAAACGAGTCATCGCTGGGAGCCATTTTGCTTTTTGTTCCTCTGAACCAAATAGATGGATTGAGGTCATACACAGGCCCCAATGGACACCAAGGAAGGTACAGATTGACGGATCGCCTTTTGAGAGCTCAACAGTAAACATTCCCAACATCATCGGGGACATCGCTGACTCACCCCTCTCAAAGCTGATTAAATCGCCAAACACCGGGGCCATTTTTGGGATAAGCTCGAAGGGGAATTCGCCACGCTCCCAATAGTCATTGATGATTGGTTGGACCTCGGCCTCCATAAAGCTACGGATTTCCATCAGTTTGGCCTGATCTTCCTCACTCATCAAATCCATCAGGTCATAAAAGTCGCTGTTGACTTCTGGAGCAACTTTGGGTTTTGCTGTCCCATTGGCCATCTTCATCATCTTTTCCATATCTTCTGGCTTCATCGATCCCAGCAGCTCGACCATTTTTCCCAGGTCAACTTTGTCAGCCAATTCAGCCACTTTCCCCATATCAATCTTTTCCATTAGCTTGCCCATTGCGGCAATTTGACTCATATTCATGATGCATTTCCTTTCATTTTTCTGATAAATGAACACTGTTCATAATTGTGCAAAAAAATTTATTGTTATGTAATTGATTACCAATTACTATTTTACCCTTTTTAAGGCAGTTGTGGCTCTACAACCTTATACCGGCTAATTGCCTGCTCAGTAGCTTGCGTAATCAAAACCGCTCGATCCAGCCTTACATCAATTCGCCCATTGATGAGCAATGAGGTGATCCCGTGCATTGCGCTCCACAACAGGGTGGCGTCCATATACGGATCGTCTACGGGTAGACCGCCATTACGGGCACAATCGGCGATCGTCTCAGCCGTTATTTCCAAGAAACGTCTGGCTCGTCGATATTGCTCCTTCGGATAGCGAGCAGCCATCATTGGATGTTGCAAGTACATAATCTCATAATACTCAGGGTGCTTCAAACCAAACTCAATATAGGCCTGACAAATACCCTGTAGCCGTTCAATTGGAATAAATTGAGACATCAAAACCGCCTGAAATGAGGTGTACAACTGCTCAAACCCCTCATCAATCAAGGCGTGAAATATTTCATCTTTGTTTTTAAAGTAGAGGTAGATGGTGCCCACACTACAACCAACCTGCCGCGAGATCTTCCGCATCGAGAGGGCCTGATAGCCTTCTTCTACCAAATATTGGCGAGCGGCATCTAAAATCATTCGTCTGAGGTTGCTGTTTTGTGTTGTCATTAACAGAGTCCTGAACACTGCTCGCAACAAATATTCGCAATGAACGGTGTTCAGTGAGGAGTATAGGAGATTTTTAACGGTTTGTCAAGGGGAAGATTTAAAAGATAGAGCGGTAAACCAATATGTTTTGTCACGAATAATTTTTCTGTGTTATATTCTTGACAAATTGGGTGATTTAGAATTGAATAAACTCTAAGCAAATGGTTTGCACTATGAAAAAGCTCATTTTTTTAATCTTGTTGTTTACTCTCATTTTAATGGGCTGCAGTAGCAGTGATGCGCCGCCACCAGATTTGGCTGAAGTCGGACAACCCACGCTGGTCTACGTCTACACCGACAACTGACCGCCTTGAGCTGAAATGACGCCCATCGTGGATGGGCTGGAAGATGAGTACAAGGCTGAAGTTGCCTTTAAACGGGTTAACGCCGTTGAGGGAGACGGTCCGGCCATCATGCGGGGGTATCGTATTCAGGGGCATCCAACGATCCTTATTTTTGATGATGAAGGTCAAGAGACGCAACGAATTATTGGGCCTCAATCTGTTGAGATTGTAACCGGTGCTTTGCAAGATATATTCAATTAAGCCATATTTAAAGTCATCAATGAGACAGGATGCACAAGATTGATAAGATTTTTATTATTTTATCTTGAAAATCTTGTGCATCTTGTCAAAAAATATAACTACATAATGTTAAAGGGTATTCCCCCCTACCTCAAATCCATTGGCCACAATAGCATCCCGATACCAATAAGCACTGGCTTTGGGGATGCGTTGTTGCGTTTCATAATCAACATAGACCATCCCAAATCGCTGCGTATAGCCCTCGGCCCATTCATAATTATCCATTAACGACCATTGCATGTAGCCTGTTATCGGCACGCCATTTTGAATGGCTCGATGGACGGCATTGAGATGACCAGCTAGATAATGAATTCGTTCTTGATCATTGACTTCGCCCTGCTCATTGGGTTCGTGTAGGTAACTGCAACCATTCTCCATAATCATCATATTAGAAATATCATACTCAAAATGGAGCCGATTGAGGAGGCGGTAAAACGTGTCGGGATGCACCTCCCAATCCATTGCGGTGTATGCTGCGTTTGGATTTAATGTGTGATTATGTGCCTCAAATGGATTATCTGCTCGGGAAACGTGCCGGGTGTAGTAGTTGATGCCGAGGAAGTCGATAGGTACGGCGATGGTCTCCATATCCCCCTGTTGCACAAAGTCCAACCCATTGGGGAGGTGACTCTGTTCAGTGTAATAGGCTACCATATCGGCCGGATAATGCCGCCCGTAAAGTGCATCCATAAACCAGCGGAAGTAGTAGCCCTCCCAAATACGGGCAGCGTGGTAATCGGCAGGATTAGACGAGATGGGGATGGCTGGCTCAAAGTTAGGGGCGGCTCCGACCATAGCGTTTGGGACATTGGCTCGAATACAGCCAACCGCTTGGCCATGTGAAAGCAAAATCGTGTGGGCAGCGCGTAGGGCGGCACTCCAGTCGGTCCAGCCAGGCGCGTGAACCCCGACTTGGTGGCTTAACAAACTGGCGCACCACGGCTCATTGTGAGTAATCCACAGGGAGATCCGATCGCCCAAGGCTCGACTAACGACATCGGCTAACTCAACAAAAGCGCTGGCTGTCTCTCGATTTGGCCAACCACCTTGATCTTGTAAGATTTGGGGCAGTTCCCAATGATATAGGGTGATTAAAGGTGTAATTCCGGCTTCTAATAACCCATCAACCAGTCGGCTGTAAAAGTCTAAACCCTTTTGATTAACTCGACCACGACCCTCTGGTAATATACGAGGCCAAGAGACCGAAAAGCGATAGGCTTGGATATTCAAATCCTTCATCAAGGCTACATCATCGGCCCAACGATGATAATGATCGCAAGCCACATCACCCGTGGCCCCATTTTTTGTCTTGCCGGGTGTTTTTGCAAAGGTGTCCCAGATAGACGGTGTCCGTCCATCCTCATCCCAAGCTCCTTCGATTTGATACGCAGATGTAGCAACGCCCCAAAGAAATCCATCCGGAAATTGAACCTTACTCATTGACATCTCCTGAAAGAAATATATCTAATTCACAGCTACTTCACTAAAAAAGATCTTCTCGTCTGTTGCATCAGTGGCTGCCCCAGTTATGGTAAAACTCCTACTAAGCGGCAAATCGGTGGCTGAACGGCCAAGATACACCACAACGTTTTGTGGTTTGACCATATACCGCATCAAATCATCGTATAGCCCTAATTGATGGCTGTGCAATTGAAAGGTGACTCTCTTTTGCTCGTTTGCATTCAACGTCAGTCGCTTAAATCCTTTAAGTCTGATAGCCGACCGCTTTTCCTTTTCCAGACAAACATATAGCTGGACCACCTCATCACCAGTCTGATCCCCACGATTGGTAATGTCAACACTGATTGCGAGGCGCTCGCCGGGTGTGATGGTTGCTTGGTCGAGCCGTAAGTTATCATATTCAAATGAGGTGTAACTTAGCCCGTGCCCAAAGGGGAAAAGCGGTTCTCCTGAAAAATGCTGATACGTTCTTTCATCGATGTTGTAATCTTCAAAGGGGGGTAAATCAGTCACAGATTTGAAAAAAGTCATCGGTAGACGACCTGCGGGATTATAGTCACCAAACAAAATATCAGCAATGGCCAGCCCGCCAGCTTGCCCTGGATACCACGCTTCCAGGATGGCTGGAATGTTCTTAGCTGCCCAATTGATGGCCAGAGCACTGCCATTGTTTAACACCAAGACAATAGGCTTGCCCAAGGCGTGGATTTTCTTGAGTAGCCTCTCTTGAACCGCCGGCAATTTGATGTCGGTTCGGTCTCCGCCGGCAAATCCGTCGATGTGGACGGGCATTTCTTCCCCCTCCAATTGTGGCGATAGCCCCATCACCATCACGATCACCTCAGCTTTTTGAGCCACTTCTAACGCTTGAGCCTCATAATTGATGTCGGGGCGACTCCATAGAAGCTGAATTTGAGGATCGAGGCCTTCATTGATGTACTCTAGCCGTATTTGATAGAAACGACCTGCTTCTAATTCAATTGCTTTGGACTTGAGAATAGGGTGGTGCTCCATCTTGTTATCGACCACTAATTCGTTATCCAGATAAAGGCGATATTCGCTAAAACCATAGGCCCCCAAATCGTAAGTGCCGCTGGCGGGGGGGACGAGAAAGCCATCCCACTGGATGCTAAAATGATCACCCCACTGATGGGTCAGTGGATTGGTATCTGTCCAAGTGAAGTTGATTTGGCGATCAATCCGTTCTAACTGTGCCTCACCGTTCAGCTGAGCGTTTGCGTAGTAGTGCCCTCTCAAGCCTGTTTCATCGATACGCTGCTGACTGGGGCGTAGATATTCGGTGGGGATCGGCTGCAAGGCAGGCATTCCTTCAGCCAAAGCGCATCCCTGTGCGTGATAAATCGTTGTATTGGGCGAGACCTTGCGGCGGATGCCTTCAAGCGGGGTGACGGCTGTAAGTGGGGTGCCGTGATAATTTCCAATCAAAATCTGTAAGTCATCCGCATTGGGGCCAATAACCGCAATTGCCTCAATATCCTTGGCCAATGGCAGAAGATTATCCTCATTTTTGAGCAAAACCATTGCCTCACGAGCTGTTTCAAGGGCCAAAGCTTGATGTTTCGCAGAGTTAATTACATTTAAAGGAATTTTGGCATAGGGCACTTGCTCAGGTGGATCAAACATCCCGAGTTGGAAGCGAGCAGTGAAGAGACGGGTGACGGCCAGATCAATAGTTGCTTCGTCAATCAAGCCTTGCTCGACCGCGTCTAACAAGGCGGTATAAACCTGGCCGCAGTTTAGTTCACAGCCGTGCTTCACGGCCAAAGCTGCTGCTTCGGCAGCGGTGTCAACCACCTTGTGATGCTCAAAGATGTCTCGAATGGCTTCGCAGTCGGAGACGACATAGCCATCAAAGCCCCACTCTTGGCGCAATATCTTTTCAAGCAGGGTGGGGCTAGCACAGCAAGGCTCGCCGTTGGTACGGTTGTAAGCTCCCATAATCGAGGCAGGGTTGCCTTCCTTGACAATCGCTTCAAAGGCGAATAAATAGAAATCTCGCATATCCTGTTCGTTGATTTTGGCGTCAAAGTGGTGACGAAGTGACTCTGGCCCGCTGTGTACGGCGAAGTGTTTTGGAGTGGCGGCTAATTTGAGGTAACAGGGATCATCGCCTTGTAAGCCTTTGACAAAGGCCAAACCCATTTTTGCGGTGAGATATGGATCTTCACCGTAGGTTTCTTGGCCTCGTCCCCAACGAGGGTCACGAAAAATATTGATATTGGGGGACCAATAAGTGAGACCGGTGTACATCTCCTGGATACCTTGCCGATTGGCTTCGTGATGCTTGGCGCGGGCTTCATCTGAAATAGAAGTAGCAACAGTATTGAGTAATTCTGGGTGCCAAGTCGCAGCTAAGCCGATGGCTTGGGGGAACACCGTGGCCCCACCGGCTCGACCTAATCCGTGTAGCCCCTCATTCCACCAGTTGTGCTGAGCGATATTGAGCCGCTCGATGGCAGGGGCAGTGAAAACGGTTTGGGAAACTTTTTCGGCCAAGGTCATCCGGCTGATCAAATCTTTGACCCGAATATCGATAGGTTGTGTTGTATCTAGATATGGCACTGTAATATCTTGTATTGCTTGAGCCATTATTTATTTTATCCTTGATAGGTGATTGGAGATTAAAAACTGGAACTTAGAGATTTTGTTGAACGCATAACAGAATCTCCAATCTCTAACCTCTAATCTCCCATAGAATTTATTCCTTCACTGATCCCATCGAAATACCGCTAACGATGTATCGAGAGAAGATAGCATAGATGATGATGATGGGGACAATGGTGACAGCAAGACCAAGATAAATGGCCCCAAACTCAGTCCGATATACATCGCCTCGTAAGGTCTGGACGAGCATCGGCAGGGTGTATTTTTCAAGTGATGAGATCAGGATAAAGGCGTTGAAAAAATTATTCCAGGAAGCAACAAAGGCAAAGATGCCCATTGTAACCGCGCCTGGCACGGCCAGTGGCATCATAATACGGTGGAAGATGCCCAGTTCGCTAGCCCCATCAACGCGACCGGCATCGATGAGGTCCTTGATGACGACCGACTCGAAATATTGCTTGCCAAAGAAAACTGATCCGGCAGAAGCGATGGTGGGCAATATCAACGAGGCATAATTATCCGTTAGGCCCAATTGAGCCATATATTGATAGAAGCCGATGATAGATAATTGTAGCGGGATGAGGACTAAGATAACGATAAAATTGGCAAAAAGCTGCTTGCCTTTGAAATCATAAACAACAATACCGTAAGCTGTTAGTAAGGAGAAGTAGACAGTCAATAACGTAGAGGTGACGGCCACAAATAAACTGTTGTTAAAACCACGCACGAGATTCAATCCTCGGCCTTGTAAGATTCCCCAATTTTCAATGAGATGTGTACTGGGAATCATACTTAGGCCTTGCTGGATTTCGGTTGTGGATCGTGTCGCATTGACGATCAATAGCCAAATGGGAACAACTGTGATAACAAGTAACACAAGTAACACAAGGTAGACAAAACCACGTAATAACATTGTGTTGAATTGATAATTTAGCATAAGGGCTTCTCCGTTTTTAACCGTCTCTAGTCGCGTTCGCGTAAGAAATAAAAGATACCTAAGGCACAGACACAAGTCATAATAAAGACCAAAACCCCAACAGAGGATGCCGCCCCAATGTGTCCTTTGCTACTGCTAAACTTTAGGTACATTAGAATATTGTTGGTCATAATTGAGCCGCTCGGCGAGCCACGCCCATCGGTTAAAAGGAAAGGGATATCGAACATCTGCATTCCGCCGACTAGCGAGGTGACAAACACATAAATGAGGATGGGTTTGAGTAGCGGAACGGTAATCCCCCAAAACATTTGTTGTTCGTTGGCTCCATCGATCATTGCGGATTCGTATAGCGAAACCGGGATTGATGTCATTCCGGCCATAATCAAGATGATGGTTGGCCCAAACCACATCCAGGTTTGAATCGAGATCACTAATGTTCGGGCGATGGTGGTATCTTGCAGGAATTGCATTGCTTCTGGTAGGAAGCCCGAACGGACCATAAATTGATTGACTGGACCATAGAAGGAGAAGAGGCTAAAGAAAAGCGCGGCCACGGCGGCTGGCATCAACAAGTTTGGCAAAAAGAAAATGGCGCGCCAAAAACCAACCCCCTGAATCTTGAGCCGCAAACTGCTGAACCAGACAGCTAAAAGCATCGCGATCCCGATTTGCGGGATAAAATTCAAGAGCCAAATCACCCAAGTGTTTGTGACCGTTGTGAGGAACACATCGTCTGCGAATAGCCGTGTAAAGTTCTTGAGACCAACCCAGTCGGCTTGACGGCTCAGAAGTGTTGTGTCTGTGAAGCTCAGATATAAAGTGTTGTAAACCGGGTACAACCCAAATATCAAGAAAGCGATCACAAAAGGGGCGATAAAGAGATAGCCATAATAATCTTTATTTAATTTCGATCCGAACATCAGATGGCTCCATTAAATAGGGTAGCAGGGGTGCAAGGTAACAAGATAGCAGATTTTTTACCTACCTTGCTACTTTGCTACCTTGCTACTTTGTTACGTTGACTTATTGAATAATCAAATCAGGGAACTCAATACGAAGTGAGTCTTTCCATTGTGCCCACATATCCTCTTCGCTGATTTCACCGTTGAGGTATTGGTTCAACGGATCATTCAGAGCGCGTTGAATAGCATCATCAGAGCCAGTCATCAACTTGGCGTTGACTGATGGCGCTGCTTCAGCAAAGCCAGAGTATGAGTTTTGCCCAGCCAAGAAGCCACTCAATTCTGAGTCATCAAACGAGGCCGTAATCTTATCGACAACAACTTGACTAGAGACGAAGTCGCCAGGGGCTTGCGCTTGATCTTCCGGAACGTCAGGATCAATGGCTTTGAGGTAATCATTGTCATAGACGCCCGTAGCCCAGTTGGTTAAGTTGTCTTCATCCAACGTTGCAAAACGGACAAAGTCTTTGGCCAAATCGATGTTGGGGCTGTCACTAATCGCACCCAGCCAAGTACCACCCCACTGATAGGGTAGTGGTCCAGGAATAACACCCCAGTCACCGCTGGTGTCAGAAGAGCCATCGGCTGCTGAAGCGTTAGGGGCAAGTACGTATGGGAGACCCCACGTGGGGAGGAAGTAGCTGAAGACTTGTTTTTCATTACCTTCTGCGTCAACCAAGCTATCATTCATCCCCGCAAACCAGCCCTCTTGCCACTGTTGGGCTTGGGCTTCATAACCTTCATCTCGGAATAACTTGGCGATTTCAACATATTTTTCAACCATTGGATCGACCACCAAGGTATCATCAACGACCCAAGGTTGTGCCCGATTGGCGAAGAAGGGGTTTTGGAAGTCACCGCTGGAGCCAACCATGTAGGTGTTCCCACCCGATTTTTCTTTTATGATCGCGGCGGCTTCAGTGAACTTATCCAGATCAGCGACAAGTGCTTGAACTTCGGCTGGATCATCGGTGCCAAAATATTCTTTGGCTAAGCTGCGGCGATAAAACAAAGCCCCAGGAGTCGCTTGGTAAGCGTAAGCTTTAGTGACACCATCGTGGGTTCCCACATCAATAACGAAGGGGTAGGTGCCAGCAGATTCGGCATCTGGTAAGAATTCGCCTAAGTCAGCCAGAAAATCAGCTTCGACCAACTCTTTAACAAAGGCTGCTTCTAAGGCAATCACATCGGGGGTATCGGCTGTACCCAAGGCTGCTTTGAGCTTGGTTTGATATTCACCCGCTGTCATCGGGATCATTGTGTATTGAATATCAACATTTGGATTTTGCCCTTCATAAGCAATGGCCATTGTGTTGATTTCGTTGGTGAATGACCAAACATTCAAAACGGTCTTTTCAGCCATTGCTTCTTCGGCTGGCTCTTCCTCAGCGGCCGCTTCTTCAGCAGCTTCTTCTTCAACAACTTCTGCTTCTGTCTCAGCGGCTGGTTCTTCTTCGGCAGGTGCTGCTGCCGGTGGGGCTGCTGCACCACCACAGGCACTTAAGGCCAAGGCTAACATTACAAGTAAGCTTAAACTATAAAACATTGCTTTGCGCATGATTCTTCTCCTTTGACATAATTGGAAAGGACTGGTTTAATCATCGCTGGTGTGAACCGCGATTTACACCACTTTAGGCAGGTCTTCCGTTTCTTTGACGGGGAGCGGGAAGGCTTGCCTTTTATTGAACATTAGAAAATACCATTTACACCTCCACTTCGAGAATGTTTCCGGTAACGTTACCGGAATGGATAAAAAAATTTGAGCCAATCACTTAAATGGCCCGACAAGAACCACGAATAATGAGTTGGGTTGGTATTTTGTGAATCAATTGATTCATCACCTCCCCTTTAATAAGGTTGATCAGCATTTCTGTGGCCGCTAAACCCATCTGGCGTAAGCCTTGATCAACCGTTGTTAGCCCAGAAGGTAAATAATTTGTAGACTCTGGGCTGTTGTCAAAGCCAACCAAAGATAAATCATCTGGAATCTTTAGACCCATTTCGTGGGCTGCTTTTATCACCCCAAAGGCTGATTGATCATTCGCCGCAAAAATAGCGGTGGGGCGGTCAGCAAGGTTCAATAATTGTTGTCCCGCCTGATACCCCAAATCCATTCTAAATTTGCCATCTACGATCAGATTGAGGTCAACAGAGATATCGGCTCGCTTCAGGCCCTCAAGATACCCTTGTTCTCGTCGAATGGCACTCTGTAGGTCCTGCCGACCACCGACAAAGCCAATCCGGCGATGACCTAACTGAATTAAATAATCCATGACTGACAAAGCCCCTTCATAATTCGTGGCGATGATGGCAGGGAAATCAGCGTCACCAGGATGATGATCGACGCCGACAATTGGAAAGTTGGTGGTAAAGGTTGAGGCTGTTGGCGCGACAACGATAACCCCATCCGTGACACTACCATTGAGAAGTGAGGTGTATTTTTGCTCACGGGCTGGCCAGGAGGTTGTGGTGCTATCACCACTGGTGTAGATGATGAGATCGTAATCGAATTGTTTAATGGCTTGGTTGACGCCACGCATCACTTCGATTGAAAAGGGATTGTCAACATCGGGCATAATCAAGCCAATGACGTTGGTTTTTCGGCTACGCATACTTCGGGCAGCTAGGCTGGAGGTGTAGCCCAAATCTTGGATGACTTGCTGTACATTTTCAAATGTTTCAGCCGAGACATCATCCTTGTTGTTTAACACCCTGGAGACGGTCGAGACCGAAACCCCAGCGGCGTGGGCAACATCGTGGATTGTGACGGAAGATTTTCTATGGGACATAAACCATCCTCGGTATCGTTTCCGGTATCATTACCGGAAACGATACCGAGTTTATCATGGTTTGATTGGACTGTCAAGTGGGGGATGGTTTTGGGGTGCGTTTCAGTTATGGGGCGAGAATTGGGCCGACGTTCGGCTCGAGCTTCGGCCGGGAATAAATCCTCGGCCTATGTTAGGTTGAAGCCCGCTGAAGCAGGCTAGAGAGGGGACTTTAGTCTCCTTTTACCTATGATAGCGTGACGGCTTTAGTCCCACGCGAAGGTTGGGAGCAGGCGTGCCCCCAAACAGAAATGCACCTGTGGTGGTTTTTTGGCTTTGTAGGGAGGAGAAGGTAGTGGTGGGCAACTGGAAGGGTGGAAGATTGGAAGGGTGGTCTGATTTGAAAAACAACGTAGGAGCTGGGCAATCGGGCATGAGCAGGAAATTCCTCATCGACCATTAGGCCCGATTGCCTTACACCTGATTTGAAATTACTCTCTACCCCTCACTCTCAATCTCAGCCGCCGCTCGCCGCAGCAACCGGCGAGCGATACTGAGGCGGTGCACCTCGGAAGGGCCATCGTAGATGCGGAAGGGACGCATATCGCGGTACATTTGGGAGACAGGGGTGTCCTCGGCGATGCCCAACGCACCCATCATTTGTACAGCCCGGTCCATCACCCGCCAGACGGTTTCGGAAACAAAGACCTTGGTCATGCTTGTTTCGTGACGAGCAGGCTCTCCCTGATCTAACATCCAAGCCGCGTGTTGGATCATCATCCGGCCAGCGTGCAGTTCGATTTCGGAGTCGGCAATCTGCCACTGGACGCCTTGTTGTTCGGACAGGGTTTTGCGGAACGATTCGCGAGTCAGCACGTGGCGGGTGGCATACTCAATGGTGCGGCGAGCTGCTCCGGTCCAGCGCATACAGTGGGTGAGACGAGCTGGACCGAGCCGAACTTGGGCGTACTCAAAACCTCGATTGATTTCGCCCAAAACATCAGCCTCACTGACCTCGCAATCGACAAACTCAACCTCACAGTGTCCGCCCGGCACCCACTCATCCATCGTACCAATTTTGCGATTGATACGGAAGCCTGGGTTATCAGCGTCGACCAGAAACATCGTGGCCCCGTGGCGACCTTTTACCTCATCCGTGCGGGCCATCGCAATTGTGAAGGCCGCCCCCATCGCTCCAGTGATGAACCACTTTTTCCCGTTGATCACCCATTTGTCGCCCCGTTTCTCGGCATAGGTTTGTAGAAGGGAGGGGTCGGACCCAGCGCCAGGGGCTGGCTCGGTCATACTGAAACAGGAACGGACCTCCCCCGCCGAGAGGGGACGCAAATATTTTTCCTTTTGCTCAGGCGTAGCCACGGCCTCTAGGAGGTGCATGTTGCCTTCATCAGGGGCCGAGCAATTGAGCGCGTGTGGTCCTAACAGACTTCGACCCGCTTCCTCAAAAATTACTGAACACTCACGCCAATTGAGACCTAAACCGCCCCATTCTGGGCTAAGTTGCGGGAGATACACGCCCATTTCTCGCGCTTTAGCTTGCATCGCGAGGCGCATCTCCTGCCAGCCCTTGGGGTCGTGTGGAACGTCTGCCTCATAAGGGATCACAACGTCATCGATTAAGGCGCGCGTTTTATTTTTTAGCTCAAGTAATTCAGGGGCAATTGTAAAATCCATAATTTTTCTCCTTCACTTTGTTTGAAAGCTGACATAACAATATCTTCTTTTTAGCTATTCCCTGATTTCCTCGATGACATGGTAAACAGTGTCACTTGTTCTATCGAACATCAGGGTATGTTTCCAGGGAAATTTGAAACAAGAATAGTATTCCTTGTTGTCTATTTCTTCGGGTTGCCAGAAAGTTGTATCATTTAATACATCCGTATACTGTGGAGTGAATGTGGCGGCCTCAAATCCGTCAGATTTCTCACAATCAACATCTGGTGGAAGCTCGATAGATTTCTGATATGGTAATGAATTGACCATGTTTATGATAAACCACTTGTTACTGTTGTAACGAAGGTAATAGCTTGAGAAGCCAGGTATTTCGATACGAATCCCCTGAAAATTTTTTATTTCGGGAGGGATAGGTTTGGATTCTTCAAACATAAGGAGTAAAGAATCCTCAATCGAAACGGATTCAGATATGGTTAACAGTTCAAATGTTCCCTTCACAAACCCTTCCCAAGTACAACAACATAAAGTGATGAATGTTAGAATTGTAATAATGAGTGTACTTCGATGCAGCATGGGGTTACCATTTGTTTCAGTGAGGGCTTATCCAATGATTTTCTTGAGATCAGGTTTCTGCGCAATTATCCAACCTGACGAGCGGCCTCAACCATATTCTTCAGTTTCGTCTGCATTAATTCATCCGTTAAAAAGCCAAGACCACAATCTGGACCAACTATTAATCGATCAGCATCAATGTATTTCAACGTTTCATCCAGCCTTTGCCTGATTATCTCAACCGACTCAATTTTTGAACTGGCGATGGTAACAGAACCCCAAATTACGGATGTTTTTGTAAAATGTGTAAGTAAATTAAGATCGTTGTGAGCATGAGCATCTTCAAGAGAGACAACATTGATTGATGAGTCATCCAAGGCTTGGGCCAATTCAAAATAGGCGTTACGATCAGCCTTTTCATAGTCGTGATCATCCAATGCATTGGGATATCCACAACAAATATGAATGACTTTGTTAACGTCATCAGGTACGGAGGCAAAACATTGTTCGAGATGATCAAATCCATAAGTGAGGGCCTGTTGTGGGTTGCGGGCAAAGACGGGCTCATCGATCTGAATCCAGGTACACCCAGCCTCAACCAAAGCTAATACCTCCTGATTGAGCGCTTTGGCTAAATCTACTCCTAAAGCAACGGGGTCATTGTAGTAGTTATCTGCCGTACTGCCCATAATTGTGAGTGGACCAGGGAGCGTTATTTTGACTGGGTTAGTGGTCGCGGCCTGAGCGACTTGATAGTCGCGGGGTAATAAAGGACGACCCGCCTTGATGTCCCCCACCACAGTTGGAACTTCCGCCTGCCACACCCCATTTCGCAGTGAGACTTTGGTTAAATCTTTAAAATCGAATCCTGAAAACTCACGGCATTGGTAGTAGATATAATTTTCGCGCCGTACCTCACCATCGGTTGGAATGTCAATGCCTAGATCAACTTGGGTTTTCACGACCGCTTGGGTGGCCCGATCCAGAGTTTGTTCAATGTCCGAAGGTAAGTTATTGAGATAAGCTTGATAGGCTTTGGTTGGGTTTGCCATATCAGTTGTACTGGCAAACCAGTCTGGGGTTGGTACATAATCAGGCTTGGGGAAGGCCCCAATTGTTGTAGTTTTTAACGGCATTGGTATCTCCTACAACTTGATTGGATAATGAAAGACGGATAGGGAAAACAATTGGGAAACAATGCTTTTCCTATCCGTGCTTTGATCTGTTAGAAAACGTGGTGAGCGACCTAATTTAACGCCGCAGCCACAACCTCAGCCACATCCTTCACTTCCATCGATGAGCCATCAGCCGTGTTTGCGTCGTTCATCATTCGAGCACAGAAGGGGCAACCAACGGCTAGAGTTTTGGCCCCGGTGGCTTTGGCTTCTGCGTAACGATTCTCATTCACCGCCTCTGAGCCGTGCTCTTCTTCCTTCCAGAACTGAGCACCACCCGCGCCACAGCAGAAGGAGTCGCTGCGATTGCGCCCCATTTCGAGGAGAGTGGCCCCGGCTTTGGCCAGAGCATCACGGGGATCGTCGTAAACTTCATTGTGACGACCAAGGTAGCAAGGATCGTGGAAGGTGACGCTTTCGAGGTTACTGCCATTGAGTTTGAGCTTTCCGTTGCCAATCAATTCAGTGATCAATTGCGTGTGATGCAAGGTTGTAAACTCTCCACCAAACTCAGCATACTCTTTACCAATAGTTTGTAGACAGTGGGGGCAGTTGGCGACAATTTTACGTTTGTCAGCCTCAATCTCTTTCAAAATTTCGATATTGGCCATCGCCATTTCGAAGAAAAGATATTCGTTCCCTGACCGACGAGCCACATCACCCGTACAGCTTTCCATATTGCCGAGTACAGCGAAACTGATCCCAGCCGAGTTTAAGACAGTGGCGGTGGCACGAGCGATTTCCTGCGCTCCTGGATCAAAGGCACCAGCACAACCGACCCAGTAGAGTACCTCATAATCGGGGTTTTGCTCGACGGTCGGCACCTCGAAATCGAGCGAGGCCGCCCAAGCCATTCGATCTTCGGACATTTGCCACGGATTGGCATTTCGCTCCATCCCAGTGAAGGCGCCTTTCAATTCGGCGGGGAATGAGCTTTCCATCAAGACCTGATTACGACGCATATCGAGAATATCAAGCATCGGCTCATTGCCGACCGGGCAGACATCAACACATGCGCCACAACTGGTGCAGGCCCAAACCGCGCTTTCGCTGATGGCGTATTCAAGTAGCGGGGTTTCATCCGCCTCGCCTGTGGCCAAGGCATCAAATGTATCCCAAATGTGGTAGCGTTTGTTGACTTCCAAGGCCGAGGGAGAAAGCTCCTTGCCCGTCGTATAAGCCGGACAAACTTCCTGACAGCGATTACACATAATACAGGCAAAGGGATCAACCAACTGGGTCTGGGTCATATCCATTAGGGTGGCGACACCAAATTGCTCGATGCTCTCATCTTCAAAGTCGATGGCATCCTGCGCTCGAATACCCACCCGTTCGGGACGAGTCATAAAGTTGAAGGGGCCGACAAAGAGGTGAGCGTGTTTTGTGTAGGGGAAGTAGGGGAGGAAGGCTAAAATCAAGCCCAACGCAATCCACCAGCTAACTCGCCAGCCAACTTCCTGGGCCATAAAAGGTGTCATTCCGCTAAAGACTGTGGCTAGTGTATTAGCGAAAGGCTGCCAAGCATCAGGTCCGTGGGCAACAATCAAGAAAGTAGCACTTAAAAATCGGAAGCCAACGTGGGCGAGGATGAAGAGGCCGACGATCAAAGAGTCGTTTCGAACACCACCTTCTTTAACCTTCGGATGAACCATAACATTGTCACGGAAGGTCAGGGCTTTATCATTCAAGCCGAAGCGACGAATGAGGAAGTAGGCCATCGCAACCAAAACGACAACGCTCAATACATCTGCCAAAAGACGATAGATATTGCCGACCATACCCGGAAGTTGATAAGCGAAATACCCTTCCAAAACATCCATCGCATTGACCAAGAAATAGAACAAAAACCCCCAGGCAATGCCGACGTGAATGAGTGAGGTGATGGTTCGATGACGGACAATTTGTCCCTGTGTGATTAAAGCCAAAAAACCACGCCACATTCGTTGGGGCAATTGGTCAAAATTAAGTTGGCCTTGACCGCGTAGGACGACGCGGTACATCTTCCCAAAGGTGACATATGTCATTCCTAATGAGGCAATCACCGCCAGCGCAAAAATAATCTGTTCAGCTAATGTTAGCATCGTTGCTATTCTCCTCCTGAATTTAACAAGTTAGATGCGCTGCCTATTCTGCCAGTGTTTTGATCGGGTGGCAAACTTGTGGAGAATTTTGTGATATATTATGTGGGGATTATGCTTGTATTATTATTCTCTTAAGTCATGTTACTTTCAGCTGAATTTTTAAGGCAATCTCTAACTGGCAACATCACTATTGATAACAAACAACGCATACAAAGGATGCCCCCGCGTGGGAAAGTTATTTACTGCCCCCCAGTTTCCCCCATGAGGATTCCATTGGATAGGTTGATTTGTTCCATAGTAATCAACCTTGAAATTAGTCTGATTCAAGGGAATAGAGAGATCGTTATTACTAATTGGAGGACATTGAAAGGCAAAAGTGATACGCTTTCCTTCACCAACTTCATAAGTCACTGACCCCTCTGACCCTTGCCATAAAGTTCCCGTCAAACTAAAAAATATCTGGTTTTTTGCTTGAATAAGTGGTGGTAAAGTTACAGGATTAAAAGTACCAAAACTATTATTTTGAGCAACAATGTTGAAAATGTTTTGACTTTGGTTCATGATTGTGACATAAACAGAGAAATCATCAGAAGAAAATTTATCAGAAGTATTATCCATAATGTTTTCCAGTAGAAATATTTATTGTTCAAGACACGTTACTAATACATAATTTTGCGAATTACATATAACCCTGTCAGGTTTAAACTATCCTGACAGGGCGACAACTATTTACAAAACAATGTTTTAGTTATGAGGCCATTCTTTATCCTGTACTTGCCAGGTTCCATCAACCTCGTAGGTGACCCAAGAATTATTGAACTGATTAAAACTGCCACCATAACCTGTTTTTAGGACGGCATTGGTAGCAGATGTAGCATCGATTTCGGCCAACACATTGGACGCATAGCTCCCAACAGCCACATAGAATGTGAGGGTAGGTGTAATCGCGTAGTCAATATTTGGGCTTGGTGTCCAAGTCACGCCTGTCATACCTGAGCTTGTTTGGACTCCGAATGTCATTGAATTGTAATAACTCTGCACAGGTGTAAACGTATTTGTCTGCACAACCATATTGTCTGCTGCCGGAGGAACTGTTGTGCTCCCTGCCGAAAGACTAGGAAATCCTCCCATTTGGCTACTATAGTTCGCTAAATAGCCTGTATCCAAAGAGGCGTCTATAGTTGTGTTTGAAATGATTTGATTACCGATTTCAACTGGTACAGTTTGTTGTCCAGCTTCTAATAAGTATTGCACGCTAGCTTTAAAGATTTGGTGACTGTTTGGATTGTACGTAGGGACCTGTAAAAAGGTCGTTGAGTTTTGAAATACTTGTGATGGATTGGTGGAATATTTTGGTGCAGCGAGAAACAGCCACATCGTAACTGGATCCTGCTGTAAGTTTCTAACATTAATTGTATATGTCGTTGACATTATATTTATCTCCTAAATTTAATTTGATTCAACTTGAGAACATTTTACGTCTAATTCAATAAGTTGTTTACAGCGTAAATAATGTGTTTCAAAGGGGATTTCCCACTTTGGAAATCTACACCTATCTTGCACTTAAATGTGGATGCAATGTTTATCCGTAGAACCACAGTGCCACCCAGTAAAACTGTGATAGCACGCTTTGGCTTGGAAACAAAGGCCCAGTGGGTTTGTTTCAAGCGAAATGGTAACCTCGGCTTTAGCAAGGCTATCAATATGACCGCTAAACGTGACTGAGGAGTCCTTTTTGGTTAAACAAGCGTGACCGAGTTCAATGCTACGGCCCAATGCCGACATTTTCACTTCAACACAGACTTCGTCCCCCTGAATGTCATAACAAAGTTGAAGTTGAATACCATGGTAATCAAAAATAGTGAGACAGGCGTCTTTTACTATTGCTTGATTATGTAGTGAGTTTTCCGGGTTAATATGTGCAAGAATATCATCTTGCTGGAATTGTACTGCCACAACTCATTCTCCTTATGCTATTAGTGATACTGTATTTATTCTCGCCGTGTCGTAGCGGAACCGCCGATGTGACATAGAATGTCAGTGATCGTGATGTAGGCCAGTCCTATGTCGTGCCATTGCCCCGGACAAGCTCACGCCCTCTACGCGGGGTTGCGTCACAGCAAAAGCCATTGTTGATAGATAGGTGATGACAAGTAGCTACAGTCTAGTGACCCAGCGTGAGGAACTCGCGAAAAAAACGTTAGAAAAAGTGATAAACAAGCTTATTCCTTAAAAATCTCTAATACTATAGTAGATTTGTGATAATTTTTACCCCTGAGTAAAATGCGAAGACTTAAGGAGTAGATAATTGGCTTCCCTAACACTTTTATTTTTAGGGTCACCTTCTATAGAACTCAATGGTCAGATCATTGAATTGGACACCCGCAAAGCCTTAGCCTTGCTGGCGTATTTAGCTGTGTCGGGTGGGGTGTATCGTCGCGATGCTTTAGCCACCCTATTTTGGCCTGAGTCTGATCAAAAACGGGCCAAAGGCTCCTTACGGTACACCTTATCAAGCCTAAAAAAAACGCTGGGGCCGAATTATTTGACCGTTACCCGCAACACAGTTGAGGTAAGCGAAGCGGCTGATATTCGACTCGATGTGACCGAATTTCGCAATCTAACCCACCTTGGGCTCAATCAGCCCTCAACATCTCAACTTAATCAATCCAAAACAAAACCGCCTCTCCAAGAGGCGATTGATTTATATCGAGGCGATTTTTTGACAGGCTTTAGCTTGCCAGATTGTCCTGCCTTTGATGAATGGCAATTTTTTGAAGCTGAAACGTTACGGCAGACATTTTCTGAAGCATTACAATCTCTGATTGTAGATTATGAGGCTAAACAGATGTATGAGCCGGCGATGCCTTTGGCCCGCCGTTGGATTGCGCTTGACCCACTTCACGAGCCAGCCCACCATAGGCTGATGCAACTATATGCCCAAGCGGATCGTCCTACCGAGGCACTCCGCCAATATAAAACGTGTAAGCAGATTTTTCTGGACGAGCTGGGTATTCAACCAGGGGCCGTGATCACGGCCTTAGCCGAACAACTTCAGACAAAAACGTTTGATACGGTTGTGACTCGCCCTACCGCTATACCTGTCTCTGAGCCGCCAAAGCCACCCGTGTATAACCTGCCTCAGGTATCCACCTCTTTTGTCAATCGGACCCGTGAATTGCAGGATATTACAGCCCAATTGGCCCAGTCAGAATGCCGCTTGTTAACCTTGATTGGTCCTGGAGGGATTGGTAAAACCCGTTTGGCACTCAAAGCAACAGAAGCCCTGCATGAACAGGCATCTCTCTTCAATGATGGCGTATACTATGCTGATTTAACCCCTGTGCGCCTCGTAAAATTTTTAGCAATGACCATTGCGGGGGCTTTAGATTTATCATTTCAGGGGGAACAAGCCCCAGAAGAGCAACTGATCAATTATTTACAGTCGAAGCGAACTTTACTTTTGCTTGATAACTTTGAGCATCTACTTGATGGGGTCTCTATAATTACAGATCTGTTGTCTCAAACAACGCATGTAAAAATGATTGTGACCTCCAGAATAGCTCTAGATTTACCTGAAGAGTGGCTATTTCCGGTACCTGGTTTAGTTGTGCCAGATAAACTTTATAGTGGTGATCAAACTGAATATGACAGTGTGCAACTCTTTGCCCAGCGGGCCCGTCAGGTTTCTCCTCAATTTTCCTTAAAAAAGGAACGCGCCACCGTCTTCGAGATTTGCTGGCTCGTCAATGGACTGCCCTTAGGTATTGAGTTAGCGGCAGCTTGGGTGAGAACGTTATCCTTAAGCCAGATTGCCCAGGAAATTACCAAAAACTTGGATTTTCTTAGCACGCTTAAACGTACGCCTAGCGAGCGGCATCGTAGTTTACGGGCGGTTTTTGAATATTCGTGGGGTCTGTTGACCCAAACCGAACAACAGGTATTAGCCCAGCTCTCTGTCTTTCGCGGTGGGTTTACGGCAGAGGCTTTGCTGGCGGTGACGGGCGCCACCTTCTTCGATCTCCATCGACTGGTCAATCAATCCTTGGTGCAACGGCTGGGTGACAATCGTTACACGATTCACGAATTGTTGCGCCAGTTTGCCGCTGAAAAGTTGGACGAAAGCTCAATATCGAAAGAGGATGTTCAAAATCGACACGCTGACTATTATGGTCAGTTCTTGCAACAACAGGAACCACTATTTGATAGTGATCAGGAGATGCAGGCCATTGCCCAGCTTAAAATGGATATACAAAATATTCGGGCAGGCTGGCATTGGAGTGCCAGCCAACAAAATAAAGCGACGCTATTCCGATATATTGACTGTCTTCACACATTTTATGAGATTGTTGCTTGGTATCAAGAAGGGAGAGAAGTTTTTGATTTTGCTATATCCCATTTAACAGACACGTCTCAATTGCCAAGTATCGTCGAGCTAGAAAATGATTTTATTTTTGGAAAACTTATGGTAAGACAGGCTGAATTTTGCTACGATATTGGGCAAACCGAACTTGCTCTTCAACTCGTCGATCAAGGGATGGTTATTTTAAATCATCATCAAGATCAGTCTGAATTGGCATTGGCGTATAAAGTAATGGGAGGCATAAAATATCTTCAAGGCTTATATCCTGAAGCCAAAGCACTACTTCTACAAAGCATTGAAATAGCACCAAAAAATACGGCTATCGGTAAAATTGCTAATCGTCATCTATTTTTAGGGGCGGTTGCTTATAGCCTGGGAGACTATGCCGAAGCAAAACAGTGGCAACAATCCAGTTTGGCTATGTATCAAGATATCAAAAAGTTGTGGGGTGTCGGGCATGCCTTGCGTTGGTTGGGGATGACTAGCGAGGTTATAGGTGAATATCAAGCGGCTGAGACGTATTATCAGGATAGTATGACTATCTTTGAAACCATTAATAACCCGATTGGAATATCTTTATGTAGCAATAATTTGGGCTATTTATTATATAAACAACAGAACTATTTGCTGGCTACAACTTACTATCAACAAAGTTTGATGATTCACCAAGAATATAATAATCAGATTGGGACCGTTCGTGCTCTGAATTATTTAAGTCAAGTTTATACAATGCGAGATGACTATGATAAGGCTAAATCTTACCTGAAAGATGCTCTTGAAATGTCGCTAAATATTAAATCGACGCCCTTTATTTTACATTCGCTTTTGAGTTTGACAACCTTTTTAATTGAAGAGCAAACTTTGTTGGATCAAATTGATCTGGTTTCAGAGCCTAATCACATTGATCATAAATTAAAACAAATCTTCGACTTACTTACGATTGTGATCAATCACCCAGCCAGTCAGCAGGAGATACGAGATCAAGCAGAAGTACAATTAACTGAAATTGTCTCTCGCTTACCTTCATCGGTGGTTCACGTTTTACAGCAAGGGGTTCGTTATCAAGATGTTGAAGCTATGATTGCGGCTTTAATCCCCCCCAATAATCAGGCCTTACACCTTTTAAAGGGGGTGAATATCGATAAAAAACGTTGAAATTACGATAGCATAAATCAACTACTTCAAAGGAGATCAAAATGAGTAACAATATTAGCAATGGTCCGACCGAACATTTGGCTAAATTTCTTATTACCTTGGCCACTGACTTTAAAGTGCAAGAGGAGGTCGCGGCTAGAAGTAAGGATCTCAATGACCGCAGTCAACTTAGAGAGTACCTATCATCAGGTGGGGATGTTGATGGTAAGCAACAATTTGAGCCAGTCATTGGGGGAGATTTGGATGCGATTATAAATGCCCAAGGCACACGAGTTGGTTCATCTGAGTCTAACGTTTTGGCAACTCTCACTGAAACATCATTTAATGCCTGGAATGTACAGGTGGTTGTAACACGATAAATAAAAACAAGGTCAGAAAAGTTTGTTGAGGATGTATTATGAAGCAGGGGTCATTAGGGGTTGTAGGAACAGGGATCAAGTTAGTAGGCCAGGTGACATTAGAGACCCAAGCCTTTATTCAGCATGCTGAAAAGGTTTTTTATCTGGTGAGTGATAATGTGATGGCGAAATGGATTTTTGATCTGAATCCTACGGCCGAATCGCTAAGAGATTTTTATAAAGAAAAGAAACTCCGTAAACAAACCTATCAGGATATGGTTGATTATATTTTGCAAGCCGTACGTCAAGGGCAACAAGTTTGTATGGTCCTTTATGGACATCCAGGTATATTTGTGTTACCAGTTCATCAGGCCATTAAACAAGCCCGTCAGGAGGGATTCAAGGCTTGGATGATGCCTGGTATTTCTGCCGAAGATTGTTTGTTTGCTGACCTAGAAATTGATCCAGCGACCCACGGTTGCCAAACTTTTGAGGCCACTGAGTTTTTATTACGCAAGCGGCAAGTTGATGTCACCAGTAATTTGATTTTGTGGCAAATCGGTGTGACGGGTATTTTAGATTTTAAGGGTAACAATGAAATGGGCTTGAAGCTATTAACCGAAACCCTGATCGATTTTTATGATCCTGATCATGAGGTGATTGTTTATGAAGCAGCCTATTACCCAATGACGAATCCCAAAATTGATCGTGTTTCCTTAAAACATCTCACCACAGCCAATGTTACCCCAGTCTCAACGTTATACTGTCCCCCCAAACAGCACGCAGACTGGGATCCTGATGTGGCCAAAAGGCTAGGGATTAATCTGGCTGATTTGCGATGGGAATAAAATATAAAAGATCTAGAAAATAGATTATGGAGGTTGCTTACCTGTCCTCTTCGCAGATAAGCTATTTGCATTACATTTTTATTCTTCATTGCTGTCTCGTTGAGACGGCTTGGCTCCCTTATTTTTACAAAAAGGATATTATGAGTTATTTCGATACACCCCATATTAATTTCTATGGTAATTTCACGGCTGACACGCCAACTGCGAACAATATCACTAGCAATTTTAACCCAACGAACTGGCCACATGACGTTTCCCCTGAAGAACTCTGCAAGCCTGGCTGGTCAGAAGGGAATTGGCACAATCTCTGGAATCCTTGCGGGTCGAATGCCTGGACGATTACCTGTACAGTACAAAGTTTTGTCGATTGCGATGGCCAGTTAAATCATCGTCACAACAGTTCAGATCCGCTGATTGGTGCGATGGTAAACAGTTCAACTGATCGTGAACCCCATGGAATCTCTGCTAAAATTGTGGATTTTGACGTTGATCAACAACGACGGGAACGACTGTTTGGCTTATATTTTGATTTTTCGGTGAAAGGTAACACCTCCTCATTACTGAAAGGCGCATTCGATGATGGCGCAACCTTACGTAATTATTGGCGTGTTCGAATTGTGCCATCCGGTCTGCTCTCTTCTTCAAAAGCAAATTCTCCACAAGGTCAACCACAATTTACCGGATTAAGCACTTACGGAGCCGCTTGGCAATCGGTAATTCTTAATCCAATCTGGGGCGATGTATCAAGCTCTCCATATCTTCAACAACTGTATGAGGCCAGTCCACATGCCTTATCAATAAGGCTAGTTGCTTATGAATTTAATGGTAATCCTCAAAGCTCTGAATTTAAGCAGGGTAAATTGGTGGGAACGATTGGTCCATATCAAGAAACCGAGCCTAAATATATGCTCGCAAATCGGCTTCTATCCCCCTGCCCAGAGGGATGTCTCATGTGGAATGCGCCATTTAAGGTTGATCCTGAAAAAAAGCGGTTAACCATAGATTTTGGTAATGCCATTGTCACTGAGGCGACAGATAACGACGTCGAATCAGTCGATTTTGGCAGGATGCAAGCCGCCATTTGTCAAAATAACGCTCCCATTTTTTTAGGGCAAGAGATTGATTATAGCCAGGAAAATTACGTTCAAACCTCGGGTATCATTCAAATTGATCTGTCTGAATACGAGCAATCCCAAATTGACTTACTCAAAACTAGCCCTGTTTTTATTATTACATCGAAGCCACCTTATCCAGATGCCCCTAGCTTCCGTTGTGATATGTCTGACGGCGATGGTAATAAATCTGAAGAAGAGTGGTATATTGCTCTGACTGAAGCGACTGATGGTAGATATATTGTCGGTGACAAAACAACGCTCCAACTCAATTCTGGTGAACATCAATCTGTTACATTATATGCAACAAAGTTTGGGTGTCCTGAGGAAAATTACTCGATTAATCTTGGATACGATAGCTCAACCGACACTGATAGTGGCTTGAGCTATCCGCGGACTGTTAGAACAAATGATAAAGGTCAGGCTCAGGTAACTTTTACCGCAGGTGATCCAAACTCTCGGCCTTTTATTAATGGGCAACTCTACTTTATCGGTGGTGATTGGGAGACGTTTGAAGATGTCAGTTCTCAAGCCCCGCTGACCGTAAAGGTATTCAGCCGTCTTGATGTCCCCAACCCCACTTGGGAAAAAGATATAAAACCTATTTTTGAGCAATATGCCTACCTTTATCCATATATGAGGAACCTTCTGGATCTCTCTAATTATGATGTTGTTTGTAAAAGTGAAAATAGGAAGCAAATAAAGGATAAGATAACTTTACCTTTTTCGGATCCAGATTATATGCCAGTTTCCCGTGACCTATCTCATGACCAGATCAACATGATTGTCAAATGGATTGATAATGACTGTCCAAAAGAGTAACGATTAAAGTTCCACCTACATTTTTATCCCCCTCGATTTATGCTACAATTCAAAAATTGTCACAATTCTGCCAAAATGGTGGGATTGTGACATAAATTGTCATTTCAACTATGCATCTCAATATACCTAAATTTTTAGCCTTAGTAGAGATATCGGATGAGACGACTGGTTATTTGCTGTGATGGCAGCTTCCAAAATTTAGAGTCCTACCCGACCAATGTGGTGAAAATTGCCCAAGCCACCCAGCATGCTGATGAAGCAGGGGTGGCCCAGGTGGTCTATTATGACGAAGGGGTTGGCTCCAACTATTTTTGGAGCGGTATTTTTGGTTGGGGGCTGGAGAAAAATATTCAGGAAGCCTACGAATTTTTGTGTATGAACTATGCGCCTGGCGACCAAATTTACCTCTTTGGCTTTAGCCGAGGGGCTTACACGGTGCGGAGTTTGGTCGGAATGATTCATCACGCAGGACTGCTCCCCCGCCGTCATTTGCAACAGATGGGCAAGGCCTATCAGATTTATCGTGAGGCCAAAGAAAAGCCTGAAGCCATTGAACCCTTTCGTGAAAAGTATGGCTCAACCGCCGTCAATATCACCCTGTTAGGGTGCTGGGATACTGTCGGTGGTTTAGGGCTGCCTGATGTGATCCCCTGGCTGCCGTTTGATCGTTGGGCTAACCGCCAATACTATTTTCACGACACCACTCTTAGCCCTCTTGTCGAGAATGCCATTCACGCCGTCTCTATCGATGAACCCCATCGCAATTTCAATGTCACCCCGATGAACCCGCAGCCCGATGCCCCCTTGCAGCGTTTGCGACAGGTCTGGTTTCCTGGCGACCATATGAGCATTGGTGGGGGGAATTACGCTCGTCGTCGTCTGTCCGATTTATCATTGTTGTGGATGATTGAACAAATCCAGGCTTGGAATTTGGGGTTAGCCTTCAATTTAGATGAAATTGAAGGTGGCTTTGATCCTGATTTCACCACCGACATTCCCGATGACATCTCGGCTATCTTTGGCGTTGGCGGCAAGATTTCCCGCGAGGTCACGGGCACCTTTGACGATATTCATTCTAGCGCCAAACGCCGCTGGCAACAGCGCCCCGATTATCGTCCACCGAATTTGGAACACTTTCGGACTGAACTAGAGGCGTGGCGTCCCACATCGTGGGAGGGGTGAGTGGAAGGTATTAATGTCATTTCGAGAAAATGAGAAGCCTGTGGGCCTTCTACAAAAAGAAAGAAACGTTGGATCAGGTCACTCCCGCGTGCTTTTGGCGGGAGTCCATCGTTCGCTGCCCCCAACCAGTGGATACCCGACAACTTCATTCAGATATGACATAAATCAGCCAGTTTCCTAGGAGTCGAGAAATGACATGCCGGATCAACTGTCCATAACAGCTCATCCTGTCAAAAACAAAACTCCCACGCCAACTACAGCCACGACAGTCCCAACAATCACTGACCAACCAAACCGCTCCTTGAAGAAAAAGTAGCCGATGGGCAGCATAAAAATGGGGACGAGGGCCATCAGAGTACTGGCGATGCCGACGTTGGTGGTTTGAACGGCCAGGAGAGATAGCCAAACGCCGACGACCGCGCCGAGAAATGTACCGACCCCAATTAGACCACTGATTTGGGGCGATTGCAGATGCCGTAAGGTGGGTATCGCTTGCCCTTGAATGATGGTACTCCCCCATAAAACGATGACCCCACCAAACATCCGCATCACATTCGCCGACCACGCCGAAAATTCGCCCCCCAACCCTTTCTTCGCCAGGACTAAGGCTAGGGCCTGGGTGAAAGCTGTACCGACTCCACAAAAGATACCCCAAACATATTGTCTGGCCTCGATTGGCTTTGTCGACGTATCAGTTTGATTGCGTTGGGTAATGACCCAACTAATACCGCCAACCGTGAGGAGCATCCCAAAGATCTGAACAAAACTCAAGGTTTCGCTTAAAAAGAGCCAGCCCAACAACGCACTAAAGAGCGGAGCCAAGCTTTTTAGTAACATCGCCAATCGCGCCCCAAGCCAGGCGTACGCCTCGAACAGGAGCGTGTCGCCAATTGCGAAACCGATGATGCCTGAAAGACCGAGCCACATCCACCGGTCTAGTGAAGCGTTATGGGGAAAGGGTGTTTTGAATAAGAGCCAATGAATAAGAAAAAGCAAAAGGAGGGAGATAATCATTCGCAGCCGATTGAGATCAATCGAATTTACGGTACGTCCCGCAATCGCAAAAAAAGCCGCGCTCACCGCCCATAGAACTGCGGTGAGTAACGCGGCCATTTGACCAAAGAAGAGGAAATCCGTCATTGAATTTAAATAAAACTATTGATTTTTGGAGTGGGTGTCGGATCAAGAGATTGAGGAAATTGAGGTTGTTCATGTGTCATTGTTGCTGCACAGGCAAGCGCAACAAGAACAAGGACGAAGAAAGCGATGCTAATTTTAGTAAAAAATCGACGTAAATCGATAACAATGCCCCAGGTCACAAATATCTCCTGTGCGAATTGTGAATGTGAAGGCTTTAGGCTCGTCTGAAGTCTTAATTGTGAATTGTGAATGAGGCTGACTTATAAGACCCTACTTCACAATTCACAATTTGCTATTCACAATTTACAATTTGTCCTATTTCGGTCCCACCATTTGTTCTGGTCGAACCGCCACATCAAATTCCTCTCCAGTTAATAGGCCCAACTCGATGGCAGCTTCGCGTAGCGTTGAATTCTCCACAAAGGCTTTTTTGGCGACCTTCGCTGCGTTGTCATATCCAATGTGGGGATTGAGGGCGGTGACAAGCATCAATGAGTTTCTGAGATAGCCATCAATGGTATCATGATTAGGCTCGATGCCGACCGCACAATTGTCATTGAATGAGATAGAGGCATCGGCCAGCAGGCGAACTGAATTCAACAAGTTGAAAATCATCATTGGCTTGAAAACATTCAGTTCAAAGTTGCCAGACAAACCGCCCACGTTGATAGCCGCATCATTCCCCATCACCTGAGCACAAACCATTGTGATCGCTTCGGATTGAGTGGGGTTGACCTTCCCAGGCATAATTGAACTCCCAGGCTCATTAGCGGGAATACTCAGCTCGCCAATGCCGCAGCGCGGTCCAGAGGCCAGCCAGCGCACATCGTTAGCGATTTTCATTAAGGAAGCGGCCAAGGTTTTCATTGCGCCGCTGGCAAAGACGATAGCGTCATGCGCAGCCAGAGCTTCAAACTTGTTTGGTGCAGTGCGGAAGGGAAGCTCCGTCATTTCGGCGATTTTTTCAGCCGCAGTCACGGCAAAGTCGGGATGGGTGTTGAGACCAGTGCCAACTGCAGTACCGCCAAGAGCGAGCTCATATAGACCATCGAGGCTGAATTCAATCCGTTTCAGATCATTGTCGAGTTGCTGAACATAGCCAGAGAACTCTTGCCCCAAGGTCAAGGGCACGGCGTCCATCAAGTGGGTTCGACCAATTTTTATGATGCTATCAAATTCCTCAGCCTTGCTTTGTAGCGTATCGCGCAATTTTTTCACGGCAGGAATGAGGTGATGGACAATCTGTTCGGCAGCGGCGATGTGCATCGCGGTGGGGAAGGTATCATTTGAAGATTGAGCTTTATTGACATCGTCGTTGGGATGCACTGGACTCTTGCTGCCCATCTCTCCGCCAGCGATTTCGATAGCGCGGTTGGCGATGACCTCGTTTGAGTTCATATTGGTCTGGGTGCCGCTCCCAGTTTGCCACACCACCAAGGGGAAGTGCTCATCCAGTTTACCTTCAATCACCTCATTGGCGGCTTGCGTAATTAAGTTTGCTTTTTCATCCGACAACGTGCCCAAAGCTTGATTGGTCAACGCGGCGGCCTTTTTGAGAATACCCAAGGCGCGGATCATCTCACGAGGAAAACGATCTCCCCCAATTTTGAAATTCATCAACGACCGGGCCGTTTGGGCTCCGTAATATTTATCTGCGGGCACTTGAATTTCGCCCATTGTATCTTTTTCAATTCGGAAACTCATTGTTTGCTCCTTTGAAGATAGTAATGAGTGGTTAGTGGTTAGTAAATAGTAAATAATAATTACTAATTGCCGATTACTTGCAACTTATTACAAATTTAAGGTTTGTCAAGCAACTTATCCAATGTGTAGCACGTGAAATTCTTCGCGGTACACTTCGCGACCATATTGGTCAACCGCTTGATGACGTTCTTTGAAACGTTTGGTCAAGCCTTCAGGGTCTTTGAATTGGCTGGCGTGGCACAGGCTGGCCTTCATCTTCAGATCAAATACTTCGGTGATGTCAACCCACAGGTTGGGCTGCCTGGGCATCATTAAATAGACCGTTTTCACCGAGTGGGGTTCCAAGCCTTGCGCCAGCAAATCAGGATTGTACATCCGATTGCCTGCGGCGGGATAGACTGCATCGAGGGCAATTTCGCCAGCCGCCCGATGATCGGCGTGATTGATGCGGCGATTGCCGAGGAGGATATTGGTTGGATCAAAGGTGATGATGGTGTCGGGTTTGAAGCGTCGAATCTCGGCCACCACCTGTTTGCGTATTTCCAGCGTATGAAGCAACTCACCATCGGGCTGCTCCAAATAGACCAATTCTTTGACGCCCAACACATCCGCCGCAGCCTGCTGCTCCGTGCGTCTAATTTCGGCCAGACCTTCTGGAGTCATCTCAGGATCATCGCTGCCTTTGTTGCCATTAGTTAGAATGACATAACTGACCTCGGCTCCAGCCGCGCACCACAAAGCAGTTGTACCGCCCGCCAGAAATTCGATGTCATCAGGGTGGGCGATGATGGCCATCGCTCGTTTTGGATATGATTCAGTCACAGGTTACCTCAGGCTTTTCCAAGAATTTATCAGGAGAGAGCCTCAAGCTTCAGCGGGAAAGCTAAAGGAAGTTATACAGATAGGCTTCTAACCTATTTATCTGTTTTGATTTATCTTCTCTCTCGCCTATTTATTTTCTTGGAACTTCCTCAAAATAAAAAGCGGCCTGCGCCGGTAGATTGACGCGCCGCTTTTTTATTTTTCTCAAACTAGGGTGTTATGTTATCACACAATCAGGAATGAATTACTCTTCCTTAGGCGCACCTTTGTATGTGGCGCGTTCTTCTTCCAGATCGTAATCCCAGTAGCCAGGACCTTCAGCGAAATAGTCGGCGTTGCGCTGGGTATCAGCTGCGTATTCTTCTGGCAAATCTTCTTCAGTGAAAATGGCTTCTGGGGGGCAAACCGGCACACAAGCACCACAGTCAATGCAAGTGTCGGGATCAATAAAGAACAAGTCATTCCATTTATCGTCGGTAGTTGGACCAGGAATGATACAATCTACTGGGCAAACTTCTACACAATCACCCTCACGGGTACAAATTGAAGCAATTACGTGAGTCATATAAAATCCTCCAAGAGTTGGTGTTTAGAATTTATACTTAGATGCCGTTTTTTCTATAACGACTATTGTAACCTGACAAAGATTGTCCCATCCTCAATAGAAATTGGATAGATGGTGACATTGGTTGTGGCTGGTGCCGTCAAACATTCACCGGTGGTGACGTCAAACTTTGCGCCGTGCCACGGACAAGTGACGGTTGAGCCGGATAGCCGACCTTTTGACAGCGGGCCTCGGCTATGGGGACATTGATTTGCTGTTGCGTAAAATGTCCCATCTACATTGTACACCACAATCTCTTGTTTTTGCACCCGAAACAGCCGAGATTGACCGGGTAATATTTGGTCAGTGGGAGCAATTTTTATCGGTTTCGACATAAGATTGTGCCGTTAATTCCGTAGATTGCCATCATTGTAGCCCTATCAATTGAAATTGTCAATCCCATTGTGATGGATTTCGCTAGCCCAAAACGAGTGAGAATTTTACCAGCGGCTGATCACTTTTCCCAGAATTAAACTGGTAGAAATAGGACCAAATTTCCGGCTATCTGTGCTTTCCGATGGATTATCGCCCATTAAGATGATATGATCATTTTCGGTAAATCCTACAACCCGTTTGATGATGACCGTCTCGGGTTGATCTGGTCGATGGGCTACAACAATATCGCCAGGTTCCGGCTGACATTCTTGATACGCCGTCGGGTCTAAAAAAACGATGTCACCAGGAGGGAGTAGCGGCAGCATTGATCGACCACGGACGCGCATTGCTCGGCGTTTGCCAGTTAATAATCGGAGAAAATCGATGGGGCTTGGTTTGGGTAGCTGGTCTTGCATATGAAATAAAAAAGGACAACAGAGCACTAAATCTGTTGTCCTTTGAAAACCTTTATCTAACGAAACTAAATCAACTAGCTAGCAGTGTAGTAGCCAACTTCGCGGTTTTTGCTGGCCCAGAAGATGCCGTGGATTTTTTCAATGGTTGCCATCAAGTTGTTAGCAGCATCCAAATCAACACCAACTTTAACAGCAGAGCACAACTTGGCTGCGTTCCAGAAAATGTCGTGCAGGTCAGGGTTGGCTTCCAAGTGAACGGGCTTGAAGTAGTCAGTCCAAAGTACCAACAACTCTTCTTTAGCCAGGTGAGTTTGTTCTTCTTTGATTTGGATGTAGCGAGACATAGTATTGCTGTAAGCAGCCATTGCTGCTGCATCGCTGGGATCGGGCACTTCCAAAGCCAAAATTTTCTTGGTCATTGACAGAGCTGCTTCAGCGGCAATTCGAGCTGAGGCGGGATCGTACACACCACAAGGACCATCACAGTGGGCTTCAACGTCCTGCGCTGGGAAATAGGCTTTAACAGTAGCCATTACTTTGTTGAGCATCTTTGATTCACCTTTCATTTGTACATGATTTTTTTATATTTTGTCCTGATTACTGCGAGGAAGCTCTATTATAGTGGTGGCTGTGGGGCTTGTCAAAATGGTTTGGGGAATGTCTTGTAACAAATTGACCAGATACCTCAGAGTCAGTACAATGCCAAAATCTGTAAACCCCTGAGAGATAGGATAAAGATCATCGACCGTCAGCTTGAACAATTCGTATCAACTATTCACAACACACCCACAAAAATTGTGCTTGATTTCGCCGGAGCAGGTGCTCAAGGTTTAACTTGGCTGCACAGCGTCGGCGGCTCCTCCCGGACTATTCTTGAAGCAACCGATCGTTATAGTCAACGCTCCTTGACCGGGGCGATTGGCTTCGAGCCCGCTCGATTCACTTCTCAGGGCGTGGCCCAGGCCCTGGCTGTGCAGGCATATGAACGAGCCCAGCAATTGGCCTCAGCAGATGAGCCAGTGGCTGGGGTGGGCTGCACCGCAACAATTGCGACGGATCGAACCAAGAAAGGCGACCATCGCTGCTTTGTCGCGGCTTATAATGGCAGCATTTTACAATTCTACAATCTCACGATGACCAAAGGCGAACGCGACCGGGCTGGGGAAGAGGCCTTGGTTGGCAAACTACTGCTCAACGCGGTGGCTCAAAGCTGTGGCCTTTCTGATACGCTTGATTTGGGGCTAGTGGAAATAGATACATTTGAAGCCCAAACAATCTCACTTGAACCATTTCAACAATTGCTGGCAGGCACCCGACAGTTTGTGTTGATTTCCTCAACCGGATTGCTTGACACGTGCGAAACACCGCCCCCCAACCCCCTGTTAGTCTCCGGCTCGTTTAACCCACTGCACGACGGCCATCGGCAAATGGCCGAGATTGCGGCCTATCAACGAGGGCAGACTGTATTCTATGAATTGCCCTTCATCAATGCCGACAAAGCACCGATTGATCTCACGGAAGCGCTACGCCGCTCAGCTCAATTTCTTGATTTGGCCCCACTTCTCCTTACCCGCACGCCACTTTTCAGCCAGAAAGCTGAACTGTTTCCCGGTGCTACCTTTGTGCTTGGCGCGGACACGGCCGCTCGCTTAGTCCAGCCCCGTTTCTATAATGATGATCCGGCTGAAATGCGGGTGGCTTTTGATGTAATTCGAGCGCAAGGCTGCGGGTTCTTGGTGGCTGGACGGGTACAGACTAATGGTCGATTTAAGACGATGGCCGATATTGAGGTGCCTGAGGGATATGCGGGGCTGTTTGAGCAAATCCCCGAAGATGTTTTTCGGCTGGATGTGTCATCATCACAGATTCGAAGTAAGTTGAGTTAGTTCGAGTTTATAGAGTTTGTAGGGTTAAAGACACTTTGTGCCCTTGGTGAAATCTTTGAGACCTTTGTGGTTTATCTTTTGGAAGTTTGTAGGGCTTGTAGGGTTAAAAGATGAATGATAAGTTAGGCCAATATCGCAAAGCGAATGATACATCTGAGACAAACAAATTGTGGCCATTGTATGGGGCTGGCTTTGAAAATTTGGGGCAATCAGGCGAGATGCTTCAGACCAATCTGCCGGAGTATGGACCGACTGAATTGTTGGTGCGGCACGATGCCTGCGGTATTTGCTTTTCGGATATCAAGGTCATCAACGCGGGACAGGAGCATCCGCGCATTTTTCGGGATATGGAGCAGGAGCCGGTAGTGCTGGGACACGAGATTGCGCTGACCGTGGTCGGGGTTGGGGCTGAATTACAGAGTGAGTACAATGTGGGTGACCGTTTTACGGTGCAGGCGGACATTTACTATCAAGGCGTCAATTACGCTTATGGCTATATGATTCAGGGGGGGATGTCTCAATACAGTGTCATCGATCACCGGATTTTGCAAGGAGATCACGGCAACTATTTGCTCCCCGTGCAAGCCAGCACCGGCTATGCCGAAAGTGCCTTGACTGAGCCGTGGGCTTGTGTCATTGCCACTTACCAGCTTGAGTATCGAACTGGTCTGAAAGAGCGTGGCATGACCTGGATTATCGGTACACCCGAAGCATGTGATGACTACTTTTTTGGCGAAGGCTTTGACGAAAATCATTATCCAGCGACGTTGGCCTTGACTGAGGTGCCCGAGCCGTTTGCTACTCAATTGCGTAAACAAGCCGAACAGCTTGGTATTAGGATTATCGATATTCCCTATGATGCGCTCAGCACCCCAACCCGTATCGATGACAAATTTGATGACATCATCATTCTTGGGGCTGATCCTGAGATTATTGAATTGGCCAGTCAACATTTGGCCGATTTTGGGATCGTGGCTTTGATGGCCGACGCGCCTTTAGCTCGTGAGGTGCAAGTTGATATTGGTCGGGTACATTACAATCGGTGGACATTTGTTGGAACCAGTGGCGCAGATATTGCCAAGGCTTACAATAGCCAGCCCGTGCGATCTGCCTTGAAACCAAGTGGAAAAACGTGGTTTGTGGGGGCGGGTGGTCCGATGGGGCAAATGCATACCCAACGGGCTATCGAGTTGGATCAGCCACCTCAGACCATTTTGTGTACTGCTCGAACGTCTCATCGTCTAAAAACTGTCGCCGAGGCTTTTTCAGCCGAAGCTGAGGTAAACAACATTGCCTTGCATTGTCTGAGCATTGACCAGCCTGACTATCTGGAGCAATTGGGTGAAATTGCTGGCGATGGATTTGATGATATCATCGTTTTAGCCCCATCAACCACGGCCATTGCCAATGCTGCTGAGTTTTTAGCTTCTGGTGGCACAATGAATGTTTTTGCCGGGCTGAAACGAGGCACAATGGTGCCGCTTGATTTGAGTGTGGTCTATCAAAAAAATATTCGCTTTATCGGTCATACCGCTTCAACGATCGATGACCTGCGCCTGATGTTGGCTCAAACAGAAGCGGGCCAACTCTCGCCCAATCGGTCAGTGAAAGCCATCGGTTCGTTAACTGCCGCTCCTGATGGATTGAAAGCGGTCCGTGATGCTGTTTTTCCCGGTAAGGTAGTGATTTATCCAAATATTAAAAACTTTCCGCTGACTCCACTCGCAACATTAGCCGAAACAATGCCCACCGTTTATGCGAAACTCAAAGATGGTCAGGAATGGACGGTTGAGGCGGAACAAGAATTTTTGACATTGATGTTAGCATAACAAAGAGGTGATACAATGAGACTTGGATTAATGATGGGATATTCCGGGGCAAAGCTGACGTTGCCGATGGAGATGATTAAAGCGGCAGATGAACTTGGCTACTATGTGATTTGGGCTGCTGAAGCCTACGGCTCTGATGCGGTTTCGCCCTTAGCTTGGGCCGGTGCACAGACCAAGCAGATCAAACTAGGCACGGCCATCATGCAGATGCCCGCCCGAACCCCCGCCAATACAGCGATGACTGCGATGACGATGGACCAGCTTTCTGGTGGTCGGTTTTTATTGGGGTTGGGTTTATCAGGCCCCCAGGTTGTAGAGGGGTGGCACGGCCAGCCGTATGGTAAGCCCCTGGGTCGAACCCGAGAGTACGTCAGTATCGTGCGGTCGATTTTCGCCCGTGAGAGGCCGCTGATTCACGATGGACATCATTATCAAATCCCCTATCAGGGGGATGACGCCACGGGCTTGGGTAAACCGCTAAAAAGTATTTTGAAAAACCGGGCTGACTTACCGATTTACCTAGCCTCAATTGGCCCGAAGAACGTGCAACTGACTGCTGAGATTGCTGATGGTTGGTTGCCCATCTTCTTCTCCCCGCGCCATTTTGATGATATTTACAAGCCGATGATTGAGGCCGGTTTTGCCAAGGCCGGGAATGGTAAAAGTATGGCTGACTTTGATGTGACAGCCCCAGTGTCTGTCATTGTCGGTAAGGATGTTGATGCTTGCCGCAGTATGGTTAAGCCAAATATCGCTTTGTATGTCGGCGGGATGGGTGCCCGTGGCAAGAACTTCTACTTTGACTTGGCCTGCCGATATGGCTATGAAGAAGCGGCCACCAAAATTCAGGATCTTTATCTTGCGGGTAAAAAGGATGAGGCAGCAGCAGCGGTGCCCGATGAATTGGTGGATGATGTTGCTTTGTGTGGTCCGAAAGAGCGGATTGCTGAGCGGCTTGAAATTTGGAAAGAGTCGCCTATCACCACCCTCAACTTAATGACCTTTGGAGTTGATGCGGTACGAATGATGGCGGAATTGGTGTTGTAGTTGTCTATGAAAGAATTGCCCCCCCACCTCCCAAAAGGGGGGAGTATTGCTGCGAGAGGTATTAAAATTCTCCCTACTGGGGGGCTAGGGGGGCTTTCAATTGTTTCGCCTAAATGGGTTTTGATCTATTTGATGTTAATTCTGGGGCTAATGGCTTGTTCATCAGCCCCAAATAATCTTTCATCCATCTACGCCCCCCCACCGATTATCCCGGATGCCGATAGCATTTTAACCAACCCCATCTCAGCCACTGACGATTGGACCGCTGCTGAAATCGAAGTGCTTCGATCTTTGTGGCTGGGCAGTTTGCCCGCAGTGCCAGCCAATTCGAGCAATGGTGTCGCGGCTGACCCACGAGCGGCTGCGTTGGGGCACCAACTCTTCTTTGATCCGCGCTTGAGTGCCAATCAACAAATTTCCTGTGCCACGTGTCACATCCCTGAATTACACTTTACAGATGGTCAACCGACCGCTCACGGCACCCGCCCCAACAACCGAAATACGATGAGTTTGTTGGGGGTGGGCTATGCCCCGTGGTTGTTGTGGGATGGGCGAAAGGATAGTTTGTGGTCCCAAGCTCTGGAGCCAATTGAGAGTCCCGATGAGCAAGGCTCAACCCGTTTACATGCCGTTCATCTGATGAATCGGGATGAATACCGGGCTGCCTATGAAGCCATCTTCGGGCCGCTTCCTGACTTATCGGATACCAATCGCTTCCCCTTCTCTGGCGGTCCGCTGGAGCATCCACCATATCGAGAATCGTGGGAGCGGATGAGCGATACCGATCAGCAGATTGCGACCGAAATTTTTGTCAATGTAGGGAAGGTGATTGCAGCGTATGAACGGTTGCTGGTGCCAGGTCCAAGCCGATTTGATCAGTATGTGCAGGGGGTGTTGATCGGGGACGCGGCATTGGTGGCGGACAGTTTAACTGCGGATGAGCTGGCTGGTCTACGACTGTTTATTGGCCCGGCTGATTGTATTCGCTGTCACAGTGGCCCCTTATTCACTGACCAACAATTTCATAATACGGGCGTCCCCTTTGCTGAGGGTTTGCCGCTTGATGCTGGTCGACTTGATGGTCTGGTACGGTTTGAGGCCGACCCTTTCACGTGTTCGAGTATATATAACGATAAGCCTGATGCTGGTTGTATTCAAGTAGAAGATACATCATCCAAAATAACACGATATGCCTTCAAAACGCCAAGCCTGCGAAGTGTATCTGAAACCGAACCATATATGCATCGGGGGCAATTAATCTCATTAGAAGATGTGTTATTTCATTATAACCAAGCCCCCTCAGCCCCACTAGGCACGAGCGAGTTGATGCCACTCGACCTTTCCGAAGCGGAGATCGCGCAACTACTAGCCTTTTTGCAAAGCCTGAGTGCTCCACCGGCTACGCCCGCTGAATTGCTGGTGTCCCCCACCCAACCCTGACGGATGCCTCGAATGTCCCACTTTCAATTTCACGACATGCACGTTCATACTCGGCCCCACTCGCCCGATGCCCACTGGCGGGCGACTCTGCCTGCTATGCTGAAACGCGCTGCTAAAAATGGCGTCAGTCTGATAGGGCTAGCCAATCACTACTTTTTGAATACCAAGTTTGAAATTTTCTTGAAATTGCGTGAGCAAGTCGCTCGTAAAGCCTCCGCTGATTTGCAGGTGATGGTGGGGGCGGAGTTATGTGTATTGGATACAACTGGCCAAATTAAACTGACTGAGGCTGAGGCTAAACAGCTTGACTTTGTCTTGGCTGGCCCGCATCATTTCAAGCAACGCTGGGTGGAGCAGCCACCGCACGGTGATGCTGAGGCTTTCATTGCCCATCAACATCAAATGTTGCTCGGGGCGGCCCGACAGCCGCTGGTGGATGGGGTGGCGCATCCGTGGGTAATTAATATTCAGCAGGCCCTGCGTCGCTGGGGATTTTCCGAGGAGGCCTTTTTGGCGGCGTGGTGCGAAGATTTCTTTGCTGAACTTGGTGCGGTCGCCAAAGCACACAATACCGCCATCGAAATCGGAATGGGCTTGCATCTGATGGCTGAACATCAAGGTGAGCCATTCTGGCAGCAATACCAACGAGGTCTACTCGCGGCTAAGGCGGCTGGCGCTAAATTTTATTTCGGCTCCGATGCCCATCACCTGTTTGTCGTGGCTCGGCTCGATTGGCTCAAACCAACATTGACCACGTTGGGGATCACGCCAGACGATATGGTGTCGCCTATTGAGTGGGCGAAAAAGTAGAGCCGAGCGGTCTGATTGCTTGCGGATTGCTCAGCTAATAGGGTAAAATTTGGTAACTTTGAAGTATAGTGTTGTTTGGAATGGATTATAAATGAAATACCAAAACCTTTTGTGGGTGTTGCAAAGTAATCTGGGCAGTGAGGTTACTCTAGCTGAGTTTGTCAGCGTTTTAGAAAAACGCCATATCTCTTATGAATGTGTCAAAGTAATTCCTTTTTCAGATGAGCTGCCAAACGTTCGACAAGATGGTCTGACCATTTTCTACGGGGCCACTCAATTTGTATTTAAGGCCTTCAAAAGCCAACGTTGGACGCCGGGTGCTTTTTTTGACGAAGAACAGTTCACCTACCAAGCTTACCTCGATCATTATCAAGACAATTTACTCAATTCAGATACGCGGGTGATGACTCTCACCCAATTTAATGAAGAAAAATGGCCTGCTGATGAATTATTTTTTATCCGGCCCAATGCTGATCTCAAGGAATTTACGGGTGAGGTGATCTCGTTTGCTGATTATAAGACGTGGTATCTGCTATTGAGTAGGATCGATGAAGGACTGTCGCCGGAAACATTGATTGCCGTGTCTGAACCGAAGCAAATTATACGAGAGTGGCGGCTCTTTTTGGTGAATGGTAACGTCTCGACGGGGAGCTTGTATCGTGAATACGGTCGGGCGAAAATCAAAGATGATGTTCCTCAGCCCGTTGTAAAATTTGCCGAGGAGATGGCTGATATTTGGAGCCCACATCCGATTTTTGCGATGGATGTGGCAGAGGTCAATGGGGACTACAAAATTATTGAGTTGGGCTGCGTGAATGGATGTGGGGTGTATGCGGCGGATATTGAGAAATTCGTTGTTGATGTGTCTGATGCACTCATCAAAGGGCTAAAATAAACTTATGTCTCAAACATATGATGTCGTCATTTGTGGTGCAGGCAGTATCGGTGTCGCCGCCGCGTATTATCTGGCTAAACAACAAAAAATCACCAATGTCTTGCTGGTCGATCTGCACCATCCCTTGTCCCAAACTAGCTCCAAATCGGGAGAGAACTATCGCAACTGGTGGCCCCAACCCGTGATGGTTGATTTTGTCAATCGTAGCCTGGATTTGATGGAAGAATTAGCCCGTGAGTCGGACAATGAGATCAACCTGACCCGCCGAGGTTATGCCTACATCACAGCTAATCCAGAGGCAGAGCAGGTGGTGCATCAAACGGTCAATGAATATCAACAGCTTGATGTGGGTGATATTCGTTGGCATCGTGGCGATGAGGCAGAATCGTATGCCCCTTTTGTTGATGATTTTGAGAACCAGCCCAGCGGGGCCGATGTCTTGATGAACCAAAGCCTCATTCGCCGGATCTTCCCCCATTTCGCCGAAAATATCCAAGCCGTAATCCACGTTCGGCGGGCTGGGGCAGTTAGTGCCCAGCAATTGGGGATGTACATGCTCAAGGAGGCGAAAAAACTTGGGGTGCTTGAACTGCGAGGTGAGGTCACAGGTGTTGAGCAGGATGCTCAGGGGGTGAGCCAGGTCATTGTGCAAACCAATGAGGGCGAGGTCGTGATTAAAACCCGCACGTTGATCAACGCAGCGGGGCCATTTGCACCGAAGATTGCTGCGATGTTGGGGCTGGAAATCCCTGTTGTTTCTGTACTTCAACAAAAATTTGCTATTCAAGACCCGCTCAATGTGGTGCCTCGCGAAATGCCCTTTACGATTTTTACGGATTCACAATACCTGACGTGGTCCGATGATGAACGGACGATGCTGGCGGATGAACCGCAATATCGATGGTTGCTGGATAAGTTTCCGGGTGGCTTACACGTCAAGCCAGAGGGGGGCTATGACAGCACCTGGTTAAAAATGGGCTGGGCACTTAATCATACCAGTGAGGAGCCGATTTGGAAGCCAAAGCGGATGCCTGAGTTTGTTGATTTGGTCTTGCGGGGGGCCTCGACCTTTATTCCTGGTCTGGCCCAATACATCGACAATGTGACCAAACCTGTACCAAATTATGGGGGATACTACACCAAAACCAAAGAGAACTTACCTCTAGTTGGCCCCTTAGCCGTGCCAGGCGCCTACGTGGCGGGCGCTTTCTCTGGTTATGGCACAATGACCTGTTGCGCCGGCGGTGAGTTGATTGCGGCGTGGGTGGCTGGGGCAACCTTGCCGAGTTATGGTAAGCACTTTTCCTTAGCCCGTTACGATGATCCGGCTTATGTGGCCGCGTTGGATAAACTTGATGAGGGCGAGCTATAGGCCAGATAGCACTGATCAATCAGGTGAATTTAATTCGCTCTATTCGAAACTCGTATTTATAATAGTGGCGACAGGTTCCAGAACCTGTCGTCTTTTTTTATGGCAAATAAATTTAACCCTTTTTAGAGGTTGTCTGTAGATAAGGAAACATAATGTCGCATAAAGTTATCAATGGCAAGGCTGTGGCCGAACCCATTTTGAATGACGTGAGGGAGCGAGTTAGCGCCCTCCGCGAGCGAGGCTGGGAACCACGGTTGGCTTCGATTGAGATTGGCGATGTGCCAGCAGTGTCGCTCTATGTACGTAACCAGCAGCAAATTTGTGCCAAAGTCGGTATCGAATTTGACCACCGTCAATTTCCCCAAGATATCACTCAGCCGGAAATATTGGCCACTATTAATGCCCTGAATGTTGACCCACGCGTGAGCGGCATTATTTTACAACGACCCATTCCCGCTCACCTGAGCTTGAAACGATTACAGCTTGCTATTCATCCTTCCAAAGACGTCGAAGGGATGAACCCGGCCAACATCGGCAAGGTGGTTTATGGCGGGGCAACCTTAGGCCCTTGTACTTCTTTGGCTTCGGTCGAAATTTTGCGCTCCACTGGCGTAACTTTGCAGGGGTTGGATGTGGTTGTGGTTGGACATTCGGAAATTGTGGGGAAGCCGATTGCGATGCATCTACTAGAAGAGTTGTCGACCATTGCGATTTGCCATCACGGCACCCGAAATCTGGCCTCACATACCCGTCGAGCCGAGGCCCTGTTTGTTGCGGTGGGTAAGCCTGGTTTGATTACGGCTGATATGGTTAAGCCGGGGGCTGTGGTTGTCGACATTGGTATTAACCAAGTTGGGGTTGAGGACGAAAACGGCGAGATGCGTAAAAAGACCGTTGGCGATGTTGATTTTGATAGTGTGCATGAAGTCGCGGGCTGGATTACGCCTGTGCCAGGCGGCGTGGGGCCGGTGACCCTCGCAATTTTGATGCGGAATACGATTTCTGCCTTGGAGCAAACGAAGGCGAATTACGAAGCGGCGATGCTGAGCTAAGCTAGATCTGCATTATCTTGAAGCGATATCAGAGGTGCTTTATGAAAAGGCTCAGCTTAATTTATGCAGTTGTTGTCTTTTTATTTTTTGTTGTAGGGCCACTGCCCACAAAGGCACAGGAATTTCAGGCAGTCTACAGGCCTCAGGGAACTTGTGATCCCGATGGAGCGCAGACCAGTGGAGCAATTTATCGGATCTGTATGCCTGATGGAATTCCTTGGAATAATGAACTTGTGGTTTTGGCCCACGGTTATGTTTCCCCGACTGAGCCGATTGGCATTCCGGAAGATCAGTTATCACTGGCGGGCACATCTCTACCCGATGTGGTAACGTCGTTAGGCTATGCCTTTGCCACGACCAGCTACAGCACAAACGGCTTAGCTGTAAAGCAGGGGTTGGCTGATTTGATCGACCTAGTTGATATCTTTGCATCAACCAAAGGGACTCCAACCAAAATTTATCTTGTTGGAGCGTCAGAAGGGGGCTTGATTACGGCACTGGCTGTGGAACAATATCAGGATCGATTTGATGGCGGTTTGGCACTGTGTGGCCCGTATGGAGATTTTGCCGATCAGATCAATTATTTTGGTGATTTTCGTACCGCGTTTGATTATTTCCTTCCCGGACTGCTTCCCGGTGAGGCGATTGATATTCCTGACTCATTGCTAGCAGGTTGGGACACCCATTATCAAAATACGGTAAACCCAGCGATTGAAAACCCCAGTAATGACAGTCTGGTCAATCAATTGTTAAGCGTTACAATGGCTCCATATGACTCTTCAAATGCAACCACAAAAACGAATACTATTGCTGGATTACTCTGGTACAATGTTTTTTCAACCAACGATGGCATTGCCAAACTCGGTGGTCAACCCTTTGATAACGAAAATCGGGTGTATTCTGGGTCTGATGACGACACGAGTTTAAATGCAGATATTAAACGATTTGGGGCCGATCAAGCTGCTTTGGATGAAATCGAGGCTTATTATCAAACGACTGGGCAATTAAGTGTCCCCTTGATTACAATGCATACCACAGGCGACCACATTATTCCGGATTGGCACACGGAAAAATATCGTAGCAAGGTCATTGCTGCAGATAATCTCGCCCTTCATGAGCATTTCGAGATTGATCGTTATGGTCATTGCACCTTCACCTCCCTCGAAGTCCTCATTGCCTTCAATCGACTGGTCACTTTAGTGAATAATCCTCCTGTATATCAACCCACCCAGAAACTATTTTTGCCCTTCACACAGCGTAATTGAACCAAACGCCTAAGCAGATTTTCTTAAAATGAAATCCTCAATACAATTGTCCAAACTTTACCATTGATTGTGACGATGACGTTAGAATTTGATAGGTGATCCATGAAAAAAACAAACAAGCAGTTTACCATCTGCAAAACGAGTGAGTTGGCTGCTGGAGACCGTAAAATCGTTGAGGTTGACGGCAAAAGTGTTGGTGTTTTCAATGTAAAAGGGGATTACTATGCCCTGTTGAATTATTGCCCCCATACTGGTGCAGAGTTGTGTAAAGGGCCAGTCACTGGAACCGCTATTCCAGTTGATGATTACCAGTTCGTTTATGGCTATGAGGGTGAGTTGATTCGGTGTGCGTGGCACGGCTGGGAGTTCAAAATCGCGACGGGGGAGTGCCTGATTGACCCGAAAATGCGGGCTAAAAAATATCTGGTGACCGTTGAAAATGGCGACGATGTGGTGCTGCATATTTAGGTAGAAAGTGCAAAAGCTTGTAACAACAGATTAATTAGAATACATCCCTCTAGATTTGAGGCTGCGTGATGCGTAATCGCTTTACTTCGCATCACGTATTACGAAACACGCCTTTAATATAGTTCAAAACCGGAATTACCCTTTATGTCTACAAGGGCTTGACAAATTTACAAAAACGAGCTTTAATGGGTTCCATTCTGTGGAATAGTTTTCATAATATGGAATTGTGTCCGATATACAATCTGTTAAACGCGCTTTCGCTATATTAAAAGTCATTGCCGTTCACCCTGGCGGTGTCGGGCTAGCTGAAATCGCCGAAGAAGCTGAATTACCGAAAAGCACCGTTTCCCGAATGCTCTCAACATTAGAGAACATTGAAGCGGTCGAGCGCGAACCCACGGGTGAAGGATTTCGCATCGGCCCGGAAACAGTGTCGTTGGCTTGGCAGCCACATCATCTTGTAATGATTGCGCGCCCATATTTGCAAGAATTGATGGAGAGCACAAACGAGACGGCCAGCCTATGTATTCCAGATGGTGAGAGTGCCTATTATGCCGAGCAGATCAACTCGCAGCATAATGTGCAAATTCGCGATTGGACGGGGAAGTATTTGCCGGCGATGCACATTGGCTCGCCGGGGAAGTTGTTTATGGCCCACTGGTCTGCAACGCGTCTAAAACGATTTCTGCGCAAACCGCTGGAGCGTTATACCGATACCACCATCACCAATATTGATGAGTTGTGGCAACATCTAGCCACAGTCCGTGAACAAGGATATGCTTGGGTGCATAGTGAGTATGAAGAAGGCCTAGATGGTGTGTCAGCCCCCATCTATAACAAACGGGGCAATATCATCGCTGCGGCCAACATTTATGGGCCAGCTTATCGTCTAGTCGACGAGCAAAAAGACAAAGTGACCGAGCTAACAATTGATATAGCTCGTAAAATTACCGAACGGTTGAGTGGTACCACCTGATCCAGTAGCCACTTGATGATGAAAGATTTTTGAACAATGTTGTTCTAGCCATGATGTTGCACAACTGAAAGACCAACACGAAGTACCTAGACTTGAGGAGCGAGAACTATAGGTGTTTCGTGTTTTTTGTTACAAATTTTAAAGCGTTTGTTACGACCTGCCACCAGATGTGCTTGAAAGTGCGTCAAAGCAAACGCCAAAAATAAAAACTATTGTATAAAGTGAGGTAATAAACATGTCTGATGAAGATTTGGATTTGACGAAATTGTCACTGGAAGAGCTATACGAGCAGATGGGCGATGATTTGTATGATGGTTATCAGGAAGAAGTGGTTGAATGTGTTAATGAAGCTTTGAGCCGTGACATTATGCCGTATGATGTTTTGACTGATGGTTTGGTTGCTGGCATGGACATTGTGGGTGTTGATTTCCGAGATGGTATTCTGTTTGTCCCGGAAGTATTGATGGCGGCCAACGCAATGAAAGCTGGAATGGCGATTTTGCGTCCGCTCTTGGCCGAAACTGGTGCTCAAGTGGTTGGTAAAATGGTTATCGGCACGGTGAAAGGTGACATCCATGACATCGGTAAAAACTTGGTGGCGATGATGATGGAAGGGGCTGGCTTTGAGGTCATCAACATTGGTATTAACAATGATGCTGATGCCTTTATGGAAGCCATCCGTGAGCACAACCCTGAATTCTTGGGGATGTCTGCCCTGTTGACCACGACAATGCCTTACATGAAAGTGGTTATTGAGCGCTTGAAAGAAGAAGGGATCCGCCACGATATTACGGTGATGGTTGGTGGCGCGCCTTTGAATGAAGCCTTTGCTGAAGCGATTGAAGCTGATGCCTACTGCCGTGATGCTGCGGTTGCCGTTGAGACGGCCAAGAAGTTCATCGACATGAAGCACAGCATGGCGCTCAACTGATACATTACTCACATATCAATTCAGAACATAGGGTATATAGAGGCTTAACTCCTTTGTACGTCCTATGTTCCAGGTCTTTGTAAGGCTATTTTGTGATATTTGATGCTGTCGTTATCGGAAAAGGCTTGTTTGGGGCTGCCGCTACACGTCATCTGAGTCAAATGTTGGGTAGTGTTGCGGTTATTGGCCCTGATGAACCAACGGACCCGGCCACGCACCAAGGCATTTTTGGAGCGCACTACGATGAAGCCCGCATCATTTACCGCTTGAATCATAGCTCCGTTTGGTCAGAATTAGCCCAACGCTCTCTGACTCAATTCGATATTCTTCAAGCCCAAAGCGGCCTTTCATTTCACCATCCGGTGGGGGGGCTTTATGTTGTCGATCCCAAGATTGATGGTGCCTATCCTGTCTTGGCTAAAACATTAGCCGACCAATTTTCTATCCCATTTCATCATTTATCACCAGCAGCCCTGCAACAGCAATTTCCTTCGCTTTCTTTTCCCACCCAATGTCAAGCGGTCTGGGAAACTGCCCCTAGCGGCTACTTCAATCCCCGCCAATTTTTGCAAGCCCAATTGACGATTGCCCAGCAGTCTGGTGCAACCATCGCCTCTGAAATTGCCATTGCCTTATCTGACAAAAATGATCTCATCGAAATCTACACCGAGTCTGGAACCTGTTATCAAGCCCGGAAAGTGCTGCTTGCTACCGGTGCATTTAGCAACGGCTTTGATTTGTTGGAGCGAGATTTGGCCTTGCGCTTGAAGATCGAATTTGTGGTGATGGCTGAGATTTCAGAGCGAGACGCCCAGCGATTACAGTCAATGCCAACCGTAATCTATCAGGCAGACTCATCTATCACACAGGACGTGTATGTCCTCCCGCCTGTACGCTACCCTGATGGCAAATACTATCTCAAACTGGGGGCGAACACCCCAGCGGATCGGTATGTTTCGACGTTGGACGGAATTTGTGCCTGGTATCGAGCAGGGGATAGTGATCAGATGTTACCTGTGTTGCGAGACACCTTACAGGCCAGGCTGCCAGATGTGGCCTTTCTCAATTGTCACACTCATCGCTGTGTCATCACCCGCACCGTCCACGGTTTTCCCTACATCGATGCTCTCCAGCCAGGCAAGGTCTATGTTGCCGTGGGGGGGAATGGACAGGGTGCTCAAGCTGCCGATGCTATTGGGAAACTAGGGGCTGATTTGATGGTGAATGGGGTTTGGACCGACACGCTTCCTGCCGAGTCATTTAGGGCACACTTTGCTGATGAGGCTGCGGCGTGGACCAGTCGGTCTTTGTTGCAGTGAATAGTATTGATTACAAAGGAGAGATAGCTATCAGAGGGTCAAAATCTCATTAATCATTTGTCGTAAACGGCTGATATCGAAAGGTTTAGTGATAAAGGCCTCGACAGGTGGTAGCCCGCTAATAATGTGGATATCATTAATAAAACCATAAGCAGAGATAACGATCACGGGAATTTTGGCCAGAGCCTCATCCTCCTTCATGGCCCGATAGATATCATAACCATTGAATTCAGGCATAGCTAAATCGAGCAATACTAAATCAGGAGGCTCTTCCTGCATCTGAGTGACAGCTCTTGTTCCATCACTTAGGCCACACACATTGCAATCGAGCGAAAGGAGGCTTTTTTGGACAAGGGAAACAAATTCTGTATCGTCATCAATGCACAAAACGTTTGGTTGTTTGTTAGATTTCATGCGCAATATCAGTGGATGAACTAGGTGTGTCACAATTTAAAGCTAGAGAAAAGGAATTGTGACACCTCAAGGTTTGGCGGTTATTCCGCTAAAATTTCTATAGTAATAAATCGCCAAACACTTAAAAAGCCCATTCTCTTTGATTTCTGGAGAATGGGCTTATGCTTATTTGCTTACTTAGTGTAATAGCCTAGATACGTTTACGCAAAACCCAGCCTGCAACCAACAAGCTGGCTCCCCAGTGTCATCAACCAAGCAAAGTTTTCATTAAGTCATGAAATTGTTGAATGACAATAGGTTTGGCTAAAACCAAGTCAACCTTGTCGTGCAATTGATACCCGCCTGGAATATCACCGGTTACTACAATAATTCTGGTATCGTACAAGCGGTGATCAGCTTGGATTTTCCTTAGAATATCTGATCCCGAAATTGAGGGGAGATGTAGGTCTAAAATGATGAGTTGGGGTACGGTCTGGGTGATACGATTTAATGCGGTTTGTCCCTCATAGATAATCTCGGTTTCAAAATCGAGCATTTGTAATACCGTGGCCAGAATCTTGGCCTGGTTTGGCTCATCCTCAATGATTAAGGCGAAGGGAGGGATGTGGACAGTACCTGTAGTTCCCTGGTCAGTTGCCTCGAATTTGGTCATTAATTTATTCCTTCCAAATGGTCTCAGTTAAAGAGACACCAAGACGACTGTAATGGTCACAGTGCTGCGATGATGTTTAAGTGGGGCTGACATCTTTTATGCTGAATTTGTGAAAATCAATATTTTCAGTAAAACTACCTGATAGGCAACTAGTATTTCGTGGCGTAAATAGAGCAACAGTTATTAAGGGCGAAATACTTAAACAGTTGGGCGTTGAGAGGTCCATTGCTGTATAGATATCTACACCCAACTGTACCAGGGTTCCTTTTTAGACGTCTTACACACAAATTTACTCTTCGTTTTATATGGGGGAAGTAGCTCAGGGGTAGAGCACCGGTTATTACTTCTCGCTTTTGGCACAAGAAGTTCCTTAAATACATTTGGACTCGGTGGTCGCAGGTTCGAATCCTGCCTTCCCCCCTTATAAGAGGGCACAGGAGGTTCCTTTCAAAACTGGCGAATTACCTCTCGCCCTCTTTTATATGTATTAGGAATCGAACAAAAATAAGTTTCGACAGCGAGGATGAAAGAGTAGTGTAGGCGTACCTGCCTCGGCATCCTTGCTGCGCACAGACAGGCTAGAAGCCTGTGTTACAAACTATTCCCTAAGGAGGTTATGATGCATCAAGCAACCTTACGCCTATTTAATGCTATCCAAATCGAAGATGCGACGTCGGAAGCCATTCCTGCTGACATTTTGGCCCGAACCATTCAAAATGGTTACCTGCTTTCACCCACCATTCGACCGGAGGCGAGTTTGCTAGATGCGATTGAGGATGTGGTGGGTATCTCCGGGGAAAAGGCCAACGCTGCGTTTCATAAATCTTGGGCCGCGATTCGAGATAAGCCAATTCGGGAGCTTGTCCTACAACAGATACTCCACTACATCACCACCTATGGCTTTGACGCAGTGGGCATCTATCAAGCCGATACCGTTTACATCCCCAACGAAATGCTTAATCTACAATCAGTGCGGGAGGATATGCCGTTGGTGGTGATCAAGGGGCTGACTGCCCAAGAGATTTTTGAAAAGATCATTGCCTTGGGGGCAGGGATTGCTCTGGCTGAGGAGACGCTCAACGATATCATGACCATCATCAAAGCCAATCGCTATGATGGTGATTTCGTGGAGACGATTGCGAACCGGGAGTTGAAGACCCGGCTGATTGATTTGTACGGGCTAATTCCATCCGATCCGGTTGAATTCTTGCGCTATCTGATTAGCAAACTCACGGGTGAGTCGTTGCTGATCAAAAACCAGGCTTTGATTGATAAGATTAAGGCAGCAGATGGCAGAATTTTGGATGATGCCCTTTATGACGCGCCAGATGATCTAGCCACCCTCTTTTTGCGCTACAAGCCGCTCTTTTTGGCGATGAAGTCGATTTCGCGGAATAAAACCTTTTTTAATCGACTCCGTAAGCAGGCCGACAAATCTCATAAGCCGCTGCCAGAGGATTATCTAAATAGCGTAACCAAGCAGGTCAAGCAAAAGCGCTTGGATGTGGTGACCCTGGAGCAACGTTTGAGCAAAGCCACCATCTTTCGTAAAATTCGCCTAGCCTACGCTCTCAAATATCGTCTGCACGCCACCAACTCAATCGTGTATCGCGTCCGCAATGGGCGCGGCTGGGCGGCTCCCTTTGCCTGGGCAGGGGACTTGGCCGAAGACACACAACAGGCTCTGGACATCGTCTTGGCCTCAATCGCCGACGATCTGCGAGCGAATGTTGAGGGGAAAACCATCTATATTCCCGACAACGTGCACTATGCCCTGCCTGCCACAGAAAAACAGTTTACCGGACATCTACCAACGGGGAGTTACGTGTCCGTTCCCCAAGATATGATTGTGGGGATTCACTGGACCAATACCGATAAAGTTGTGGATTTGGATTTATCTGTCATCGGCGAGGATGGCAAGTTTGGCTGGGATGCCGCCTATCGGGACGACGATCGATCCGTTTTGTTCTCCGGTGATGTCACCAGTGCTCCTCCACCAAACGGCGCGTCTGAGCTGTTTTATTTACAGCAGGGGATGTCCGCAAAAATTATGTTGGTGAACTACTACAACTTTTCCAAAGGGGCCGAAGTGCAAACCAGGATTTTGGTGGCCCACGAGAAGCCGGATGTCTTTGAGCAAAACTATATGGTGGATATCAACAACATCGTGGCCACTGCCACCATCAACATCACCAAAAAACAAAATGTTCTGGGCTTCATCACCAGTGTCGATGGTGAGAATCGGTTCTACTTTGCCAATGTCAGCATCGGCAATTCCATCACATCCCAAAAAAACGAGACCTCAACCCACACCCGAAAGTACTTTGTCAGCCGTTTTGTCAACACTCTGAGCTTTAAGGAGATTTTGACGAACGCTGGGGCTATTGTGGTAGGCACGAAACCTGAGGATGATTATCTCGATTTGTCACCCACAGCTTTGAATAAGGCAATAATCATTGATTTGATGCAGGGGATACCGAGTGAGGAGGATGAGTTAGTGGAACCCTCTGCCCATACCCACGCTTCATAGGAGACGAAGGCTCATGTGATTAATTACGAACCTTCGATGACCACGTTAATGTTTTGAACGACGTCGAGGAGGGCTTTTGCTTCGGTGGTAGTAAAGACGCCAGTCAAACCTTCATAGTGAATATCGGTATAGGGTTGGTCGTAGAGAAGTTCGGGGTCGATAGTGCCGTTACGCGTGAGGTGGTCGATGATGTAATTGACAAAGCGGATTTGCTCGGCAGTGTAGGTTTGGCCGTCGAGGAATTGGGCGAAGCGTTCTTTTGCTTTACGTCGATCCAACCCGACCAGACTACGGATAAAGGTAGCTAGATTCTCCTGTGGTCCGAACATTTGAACAAATTGAGCCTGCCCCCCCACAGCCTCGGCCTCGTAGAAAAATGCTTCCAGTGCCGCCAGGTCCTCTGACTTTAAGGGGATGCCCCAATGAATTTTCTGAATGGCCACATAATCCTCGTGCTCGCGGATAAATTGCTCCACCTTCTTTTTGTATTGGGCTACATTGACCCCCGTGGTGGAGTAGGGTACATCAGCCACTTCCTTAATTATCCCAGCGGTATCTTTGAATGCGGTGTAGACGTCTTGCCGTTGGGCTTTATCGGCGTGGATGACTAACTCACGTAATCGTTGGCGCACATCTTCCAGCACAGGTAGGCTAACGGTGCTCCAGAAAGACTCGGTTTGGATGGCCTGAATCAGATCGAGTTGGGCCTCAACCCGAGGGATGTTAATCTTGGTCTCTAGGTTGGCGGCCAGGCCGATAATTTTGTCTTGCAGCGTGTTGAATCGACGAGCCCCTTCTAGGTGAGCTAGCTGTAAATCGATCACCATCAGGTCAAAGCGTTTGGCAGTTTCATCGGGGTCAGTTTGGGCGGAGGGTAGCCCGGAGACATATTTAGCTAGTTGTGCCGCCTCGGCCCGGCTGATCTGCTCCCAGCGGGTACGATCTTGAAAGGGTTCGACATAGGCTCGGTGGGGGCGGACAATAAAGTTGCCGGTATTCATCTCGGCTACATAACGATGTAGAACATCGGCCAGATCGGTGGTCATCGGCTCTAGAGTGGGATCACCTTTAGCTAGCTGGCGTGTTTGTTGCAGAAGGGTCAGCCGCTTTTTGAAAAGGGATTGACTGAGCGGCTCGGCCTGTCGAGATTTGACCCCCTCTGGATATTGGCTAAAGAATTCAAAGTTCATGCAAGCATCAAAGATGAGGAAGTGGGTTTTATCCTCACCTGGACCAAATAGGTCGGGGCTAAGCCGGGTGCCCCGTCCAATCATTTGGAAAAATTTGGTTTTGGAGCGAACCACTTTGAAAAAGACCAAGTTGACTACCTCGGGGATATCAATGCCGGTGTCGAGCATATCGACTGAGATAGCGATATGGGGGGCTTTATTCGAATTGCTGAAGCCGTCGATGGCTGTTTGGGCATAGGCGAGTTGATGATCGATGACCCGCCCGAAGTGTCCTCTGTATTGGGGATAGTGCACGTTGAAGCGTTTCTCGATATATTTGGCGTGTTTGTGATTTTTGGCGAATATGATAGTTTTCCCCAGCCGATCACCACCGGCGACCTTAAGACCGTGCTCCATCAAGGCTTGAAGGATGCGGTCAACTGTATCCTCGTTGAAGAGCCAAGCATTGATTGCCCCCGCATTCACCGAATCGGGAACGTCATCGCTATCCCCCCAATCGATCAGATCCCACTCGACTTTTTCATCCTCACTGAGTTCATCATATTTGATCCCCTCTCGGATGAATTTGGTAGGTAACGCATAGGCTTGGAAGGGCACCAGAAAGCCATCGGCTATGGCCTCTTCCAGATGATAGGCGAAGGTGGGCACACCATCCTCCAGATTAAAGAGGTGGTAGGTGTTGCGATCTACCTCATCTTTGGGGGTGGCGGTCAGGCCGACTAGTAGGCTGTCGAAGTAGGTAAAAATGGCCCCAAACTTCTGATAAACGGAGCGATGGGCTTCATCAATGACGACCAGATCAAAGTGCCCCACACTAAAGAGCTTTTGCCCCAGGTCGTTGGTTTCATCAATGATATTCATCATCGTATGGTAGGTGGAGACCACCACTCGGGCGGCGGGGGCTTGCTCTCGCTCTTTGTCCTCCAGCAGATTAACCGGATTGGTGCCGGGTAGATGATGCTTGAAAGCCCCAGTGGCTTGACGCACCAGCGCGCTGCGATCGGCCAGGAAGAGAACCCGCTTGACCCAACCCGCCCGCATCAACAAATCGACCAGAGCGATGGTTACCCGCGTTTTCCCGGAACCAGTGGCCATAACGAGCAAGCCTTTTCGGTGGGTGTTGGTAAAGTGTGCTGTCATTTGGCGAATGGCTTCGATTTGATAGGGGCGGTTGACGATATCGGCATTGATCGAAATATCGGCCAGGGGTTGGACTCCGCGCCGACGCTGGATGAGCAACATCAACTCATCCTTGGTGTAGAAGCCCTGCACCTGACGGGGCGGATAGCGTTCATCGTCCCAGAGATAGGTGGTGTGGCCGTTGGTGTAGAAGATGATCGGGCGCTGGCCGTGCATCTGCTCCAGGCAAGTGGCATACAGGAGGGCCTGTTGCTGACCGCGCTCGGGGTCGACGCTGGTACGCTTGGCTTCAACCAGGCCTAGAGGCAGACCATCATCGCCCCATAACACATAATCGACATAGCCAGTGCCACTGCCGTGGGGCATTCCCGTGACTGGATATTCTGCTACCTTGGGGCCGGTGGGGTCCCAACCAGCCTCACGTAACATTACATCGATAATCTGCTCACGGGTTTTGGCCTCGGAGTAGTCGTGGGTATCGGGAATGGTTTTGTTGATGGTTTTCTGAGTCTGCAAGGCGTCCAGTTGCGCTTGAAGCTTTGCCTTTTCCTGTTGCTCCTTGGCTCGTTCTTGCTGTTCTTTGAGGATGGCTTCATCCCGAGCCTGTAACTCTGCCTTCATTCGTTTGAGTTCAGTCACAGAGCGGCGTACCAAATCGAGCGGGTCTTTTGGTAGCAACCGCTCATCAAAACGATCAGGGATGGCCTTGATATTGCCCCGAGTATAGGTTCGGGCCAACCAATAAAGGATGTGGTGGAGCTCGACCAGCACTCCCATTGCGGTGCTTTTCGAGATTTTTCGCTTGCTATGCGTCGCAATATTCCCCTCACGACGCACGAGCTGGGCCTTGTCATAAACCGCATTTGGTACGTTTTGCTGGAAGCTCGGGGCGTGTAGCAGTGCTGCCAGTTTGTTATCGTAGGGCTGACGGAAGGCTCGATCGTGAGCATACAACCACTGCACCGTCAACTCCAGGGTGCGCCGGGCCTGGAAGCAGGCAGTCCGAGGATCCGTTTGTACATACGCCTCAACTCGCTGGGCTGCTTGGTAAATCTCAGGCCATTCATTTTCAAGGAAGGCAAAGTTGCTCATGGGTACATTCCTTTAGCTTTGTGGTTCCGATCCTAACCTCCCCCCTTGCAGGGGGGATTGAGGGGGGTAGATCTCTCCGTTGCCCCCGACTCGCTGGGTGATTGAAGAGTTCGCCCTCCCCACAATGCTACGCATTGCCCCACTCCCACCGGGAGGGGAGCCAAACACCTCCCCCCTTGCAGGGGGGACTGAGGGGGGTAGAGTATTCGGTCAATCCGAAATTGTGTAATCATTGAAGAGTTCGCCCTCCCCACAATGCTACGCATTGCCCCACTCCCACCGGGAGGGGAGCCAGACGCCTCCCCCCTTGCAGGGGAGACCGAGGGGGTAGATCTCTCCACTAACCCCGACCCGCTGGGTGATTGTAGAGTTCGCCCTCCCCACAATGCTACGCATTGCCCCACTCCCACCGGGAGGGGAGCCAAACGCCTCCCCCCTTGCAGGGGTGACCGAG
>JANQQF010000044.1 GCA_028285035.1 Phycisphaerae bacterium | reverse complement strand
GGACTCGCACCATCATCGAGGACCCGGCTATATGCCTCAACAATCAAGCGGCGAATGGCGGGTGATGGACCAGAGCGACCACCCAGTACGGCATAGTTTGGACTACCGTCATCCAAACGGGTGTTTGTTGTCGCTAACTGCTCAATCGCGGTACGGAAGTTCGGGTTCTCATCCCAGAAGGTGTTCAGTTCCGCGTTGTCTTGTAGGTCAACACGAACTGGGAAGTAGCCAGAACCTGTATGCCACGTAACTTGTTGATCAGCTTCAGCCATAAACTTCATGAATTCCCAAGCTGCGGCATTTGTCGCGTCATCACCAGAGTCGATCAGCCACAAGGCGGCCCCACCGATGATGACTCCATTACGGTCACTGCTGTCGCTATGAGGAATGAAGGCGGTACCCACATTGAAATCACTGTTTTCAATGATCGAAACGTCAGAAGTAGAGTCGATCATGATCGCGGCTTGACCCGTTGTAAACGTGCTATCCGTTTCAGTCCAGGTGCTACCTAGGTTCGGGCTGTAACCTTCTTTGATCATATCGGTCAGGAAGGTGAAGACCTCAACACCTTGCCCTTGATTGAAGACTGCTTCGGTGGGTCGGGCAGTCCGCCCATTATCATTGTTGAAGTACAAACCACCACTGTTGGCTAGGATTTGTTCGAAGAACCAACCGACTTGACCATAGGTGAAACAGAATTGGGCTTGATCTTTCAAAGCGTCACACGTCGCTTTGAAATCGCTAAAGGTCCACTCTGGGCTTGGCGCATCAACCCCAGCCGCCTCGAACATATCAGCATTGTAGTAGATCAAAGGCGTACTGCTGTTGAAGGCCATCGCGACCATTCCATTTTCATTGGAGTAGTAGTCGCGAACAGCGGGCAGGAAGGTATTTGGATCATACCCATCCGCTGCCATCAGCTCATAGGCTGGCACCAATCGACCGGTGTCGATCATCGTTTGTGACGCTAAATCAAAGTTCTGAGTGATGTTTGGTTCAGCCCCAGAATCAAAAGCGGCTAGTAAGGCGTTGTAGGTGTCATCGTAGCTACCTTGGAAGGTGGCGTTAACAACAATCTCATCTTGGCTTTCGTTGAAGCGAGCCACAAGTTCATCAACCAACTCACCGAGCTCACCACCCATCGCGTGCCAAAATTCAAGCTCAATGACTTCGCCGGAAGCCATCGCTTCTTCTTCTACCGCTTCCTCTGCAGCCTCTTCCGCTGCGGGCTCGGCTTCTTCTTCGGTAGCAGCTTCTTCCGCTGCTTCCTCTTCTTGGGCCGGAGCTGGGGGTTCGGCGGGTGCCGAGTCTCCACTACAAGCGGCCAGTGCTAAAAGAAACGCTAGCAGCACAAGCAGTAAGTTAAAACGCTTCATAAATTTCTCCTCTTCTTTCTTTATATAGAAGGTTTATATATAACAATGGCAAGACGCCAGTTGTCTCAAGGAAACTGTTACCCTTTCAAACCGGTCATAGCGATACCTTTGACCAGCTGTTTTTGGGCAACGAGAAAAGCGATCAGGGTTGGCGCAGAAACAATGATGGTCGCGGCCATCACCGCGCCCCAATCAGCCCCGCGCTCAAGATTAACCAGGAAGAAACGAATGCCGATTTGGGTTGTACGCATTGTCACCTCGTTGGTCATAATTAGTGGCCAGAGATACTGGTTATAGGCGCTGAGGAAGGCGAAAATAGCGAAAGCTCCAATTGCGCCTTTACTCAACGGCACCACTACTCGCCATAAATATAGCCAGTTGCCAGCCCCATCTATAATGGCGGCATCGTGCAACTCTCGGGGAATGGTAAGAAAAAATTGACGGAGCATAAATACCCCAAACGCACTGGCTAAGAAAGGAACGGCCAATCCTTGATAGGTGTTGGTCCAGCCTAAATCCGATATTAATTGAAAATTTGGGATCAGGGTTAACTCAAAGGGGATCATTAGGCTGCCCAAAATCACATAAAAGAGAAAATCCCGGCCTGGAAACCTTAGAACAGCAAAAGCATAAGCCGCTAAAACACTGAATATGACCTGACCGATCGTAATCAAACTGGTTTGGATAAAACTATTGATCAAAAAGCGGCCAAATCCAGACCCAAAATTATTAATCAAGAAACCTTCTAGCCCTGTTCGATCTGGCAAGACTTCGCGATTACTATCCCAAGCATTAACATAATTTTCAAATGTCCACTGGCTGGGAAAGAGCTCTGGTGGAAAGGTAATCACCTCTTGGGGCAACTTGAAGCTGGTAAAGAGGGCAATAAAAATAGGCGTTGAAATAAGAAGGCCCAGCCCAATCAACAAGACTTGCAACCCTAACTCTGACTTAAATATTGATCTAGATCTGCTTGGTTGTGTTGAGGTAGTCATTATTGATAGTGAACCTTTCTGCCGAGGCCTCTAAATTGAATTAACGATAAAACAACGACCATCAACGCTAGTAGATAGGCCTGAGCTGAGGCGATACCTCGCTGGGGTGTACCGACAAAGGCATCAAAAAAGATAGAGTAGACCAGCGTATTGGTCGCTTGGCCTGGTCCGCCTTCTGTTAAAATGTGAATTTCACCAAAGGTTTGGAAACTGTTGATGATATTGATAATGAGTAGGAAAAAGAGGGTTGGGGAGAGTAAGGGCAGGGTGATGTTCCAGAAACGATGCCACGCATTCGCCCCATCCACTTTAGCCGCATCGTAGTAGGTTCCGTCAATATTTTGTACGCCCGCCAAGGCAATAATCACATTGAAACCAAGCTGCCTCCAAATCACCGCAATCGTCACGGCAATCAAGGCCCAATCTTTAGAGGAGAGCCAGTTGGGGCCTGCAATCCCGACAAAGGTTAACCAGTAGTTCAGATATCCTACCACCGGGTGGTATAGCCAGCGGAATAAGATTCCAGCCACGGCACTACTAATCACCACAGGGACAAAAATTAAGAGCCGATGGAGGCCAGACAGGTGTCGAACCGGATAAGCCAGCACGACGGCTAGTAAAACAGCCAAAATGAGGCCAACACCAACTGTGCCTATGGTAAAAAAGATAGTAACTTGAAAACTATTCCAATAGTCTGGATCGGTTAATAGCTTGGTATAATTTTCAAAGCCCACATATCGGGTTTGATTACCAAAAGGGGCTATCCGATTAAGGCTAAGGTTAAATGAGGTGATCACCGGGACAAAAACAAAAATGGTCAATATGATCAAGGTGGGTGCTAAATATAGATAGCCCTCAATTGCAGCTTTGATTGATCTAGCTCGCCTAGCTGCGGTAGATGATGCTATCGGATGAGATAGGGTCGATTGGGTCATCAGTTTCTTACAACCTTTCGCTTAGAATGAATTGGTTCACCATTATAATTTGTAAGTGTTAACAATTATTTAAGGCTAAATTAAAAAAGATTTACATAATTCAAAGGCGGGACTCTAATTATCTCCCCAGTTGAATGAGGTATAGGCGTCAATCGGTCCTTAAAAGCCCCCTATTTGAGCAGTTACAGCGTTATAACTTTCAAATACTAAAATGCTATCATAGCAAAAATGATTGTAGATTTTAGAGAAATAAGGTTGTGATTTAGAGAGAGAAGTGGAGGTACAATTAAGTAATCTTAAAATTTTCAGGATTGCTTAAATGATTCCGCTATGTTAGGATAGCTGATAATTCTAAAATTTTAGCGTAAGTAAACGTCAAGAACAAGGGTTTGAAACGGTCAAAAAGAGGACTCAATGGGGACATTTGAAGATTTCGAAAATGATTTACGAGAAGGGCTAGCTCACTTATACGATCCTACATATCACCCTCCTCCTTCAATTCTAGAGGTTATTGGGGAAGATGATATGAAAGACTGTTTGATCCAAGCGATTGAGGCGTTAAAACCAGCTATAGATACCCCTCCTAACACACGGGCCAGACGATTCTACAACCTTTTATCCTATCGTTATGTACAAGAGTTTACCCAAGTTAAAGTGGCTCAGGAATTAAATATCACCCCACGTCACTTGCGTCGGGAGCAACAGCAGGCCATTCATGTTTTGGCCCACCAGCTATGGGAACAATTTTCCAAAAGAGAGCCGTTTGCTTATCAGCCTGATTCCAACAAACTAATTGTTACCGAAGCGAATACCGCCACCGAGGATTGGTACACTCAAGTACAACAAGAGTTAGTATCACTTGAAGAAAATGCACCCGGAGCAGTGGCTGATGTTGGGGTTATTATTAATAGTGCTGTCAAAATTGGGGGGGCTTTAGCCGCTAATCATGGCGTAACTTTACAAGCGAGGCCATCATCTTTGACATTAATTGCGGCCATTCACCCCTCCTTATTGAGTCAGATATTGATGACTGCAATTGAAAAGTTAATCCAGGCAATGGATACAGGTCAAATCATTTTGGATACTGAACAAATTGATGATATGGTTAGAATTTTGGTCAAAGGTCGTCCAGTTACTGCTACATTCTCATTACAAAGTGATCTTATCCAGACAATTCTATCAGCCCAAAACGGCACCGTTGATATTGGGTATCAGGCTGATGAAGCTGCAATTCGAATACAACTCCCCTCAGCCAATCAGGTTGGAGTCCTGGTTGTAGATGACAATCGTGATTTGGTGCATTGGTATCGACGATATACAGCGCAAACCCGCTATACAATTACCCATTTGGCGGAAGGGCAATTTGTTTTTGATACGGTGAAAGAGCTGGCTCCCGAGGTTATTGTGTTAGATGTGATGTTGCCAGATATTGATGGTTGGGAATTGTTAACTCAGCTGCATGAGCATCCCGATACTCGTCGGATTCCGGTCATCATTTGCTCAGTGGTAAAACGTAAAGAGCTAGCTCTAGCCTTGGGAGCAACCATCTACTTACCCAAACCTGTTCATCGACAGGCCTTTATCCAAGCTCTAGATCTGGCATTGGTTCAGGTTCCAACAACAGCTTAGAGAAGAATAGCGAGCATTGCAGTAGCTGAGGAATAGTCAACCCCTCGGCAATTGTTGCTAATAACATATCGCTCGATAGCGGTTGTTGGGCTGGGTCTTCGGCGGTCACCATAATCACTGGAACATCAGCTAAAGCTGGTTTTTTTTGTTTATGTCTTAAAACTTCCCACCCATTCATACCCGACATCACTACATCTAGCAATATCAAATCAGGCGGCTCTTTTTCAAGCGCCTTGAGCGCTTCAGTGCCATTTGCCGCAACCCTGATTTCAAGCGTAGGTTCATAAATCAATAACATCCTGCTTAACAATTGGCGAAAGTCAGGATTGTCATCAGCGATTAAAATATGTTTTAGTTTAATGTCTAACGCTTGTAATGCCTCACGAAGATCATCCTGAGTGATAGGTTTGGTCAGGTAATCAATCGCACCAGCTTGTAAAAATTGATTGGGTTTTGGAGGTAATGAGCAGCCAAGGATAGGGGTATCCTGAATTTCGGCTCTGGCTCGTGAGATTAGTGGGTTTAACATATCTGGAGAAGCGGTATTAATCAGGACTGCATGTGCAGGACAATGTTCCAGCTCTCGCTCAACTTGAGATAAGTTAACCGTATCGATAAATTCAATCTCTTCGAAATGATCAGTTAGCATTGGATGGAGGTCACCTGTTTCATCGTAAAGAATGACCCGCTGTTTGTACGGCAAGCGAGGCACTTGAGGCCAGCTTGTCCGCTCTAAAAAGACCCAATCTTTACTAATCCAACGTTCGGGGCCAGCAATCGGGGCCGATGCGAGACCAATGGGAAGTTTGAATGCAAATTTGCTTCCCACTCCCACTTCACTCTCTAACCAAATTTCGCCATCGTGCCGCTCGATAAATTGCTTGCTGATACTTAGACCCAACCCATTCCCTCCTTGCTCTCGCCAAATGCTATCCGTGCCTTGACAAAATGGGTCAAAGATTCGATCAATATCTTCCGGAGCAATGCCAGGTCCAGTATCCGCCACTGTAATGACCACATCTGGGCCTCGTTGCAATGCAGAGAGTGTAATGCCGCCTTGGTCGGTGTATCGGGCCGCATTACTAATCAAGTTAAGGATCACCTGCCGAATGCGAGTTTTATCGCAATATATTTTGGGCAAGTCAGCAGGAATATCTACTTGTAAATTAAGTCGTTTTTTATCTAATAAGGGGCGTACAACAGCGAGGGCTGTATCAATATCCTCGGCCAAGTCTACCCATTCCCGATGTAGAATTAAACGCCCAACCTCGGTCTGACTCAAATCTAACACATCATTAATTAACCCTGCCAAATGCTTGCTATTACGATGAACAATTTCCAAATCTTTCAAAAGTTCGGCAGGCAAGGGCCGCCCGTAGACCTCTGGTGTCTCAGTTAACGTGTCAATTAAACCAATAATCATATTAAGCGGGGTGCGAAATTCGTGACTGATCTTGGCTACAAAGGTCGTCTTTGCTTTCTGCGCTTCCTCAGCCACCATCCGCAGGGTGTACATCCTCTCATTTAACAACTCTAGTTCGCGATTGGCGTGGGCCAAATCAATAAGCGTTTGCTCAAGCTCCATCTTGCGATCCTGCAACTCCGTGACCAGATGACGAGCCTGTTCAATATCGGTATCATACCCCCGAGCGATCTGATAGATCGATCGATAAGCAATAATCATAAGGCTTAGGGTAATCCAAAGCCCAATGATTATAAGAGTGATTGCACTTAAGGTGATCTGGGTGGGAAATGCCTGCCATAAGACAAACAGGGTGATAGTTTCAATGACAGTTGCTAGAATAGCAGCCGAGATATTGAGCAAGATGGCTGCTAGCATAATCGGGATCACAGTAAGTATAATGAACTCGGTTAGCTCTAGCCATATAAATCCCAAACAAGCCAGCCCCCCCGTACTAAGAACGACTCCCCATCGGCTAAAATGATGATACTGGTTTTCGACGAGTAAAAAAATGGCCGCTAACCCAAAAAGCAGTAAGGTACACAATAGAAGAGCCACTTCTGTCAATGGGTCTGGATTAGGCAAATAGATAAAAATCATTCCCATTGCTAACAACCCTAATAAAATGGCACCAAATTTTGGGGATGGATGTAGATCAAGTTCTATTTGCGAGTTCATCACTCACCAACCTCTCTTAGATCTCAAAATTTATGTGAATGAATGCGTTGATTGTATAAACGGGATATCTATCTGTCAAGAGGGTATCAACCAATCAGGTCCATCTCATTTCGGCAGAGGCAGGGATAGGAATTAGGGACTTTTTTCATAAGAAGGCCCCATTTCCATCAAGACTTATTCTACGAACCAACGGTATGATATAATTAGCAGAACTTACGCAACTTCTGGTGAACCGTTGCAGATTCGTAGTATAAATTGCTGATTTGTGCCTTAGAGTGTTCTATTATTACTGACCCAGACGTAACCTTCTAAACTTTCAAGATGCTCCATGGGGCAAAGAATCTTGTTTAGGTTTCTATGTTCGGGTCAGTAAACAAGTTAGCAACTTGTTTTACGTTCTGTCTACACACTAAAAGGATGATCATTTTATGAACGCACCCATTGCAACTGTGATCCCCAGACCTAAATCTATCAGGCTTAATAGTGGGTCATTTCAGATAACGACAAACACCCAGATTGTGACAGACACAAAATCACAGAATGTGGCCTCATACCTAGCTCGTCTTCTGCGTCCTGCCACTGGCTTTGTCTTACCTATCACGACCGAACTATCAGACGTCAATCAGCGTAACACAATCACGCTGGCTATCGCCGATAGTCTCGATCATTTAGGGTCCGAGGGGTATGAACTGGCCGTTAGCCCGGAGCAGGTCAGACTACGAGCGTCACAGCCCAACGGGCTGTTTTATGGGGTGCAGACGCTCCGTTTGCTGTTGCCTGCCGTGATTGAAGCAACGCAACCATTGACCGGTATTGAGTGGGCTGTCCCCGCCTTGACCATTAACGATAACCCTCGCTTTACCTGGCGGGGTCTGCACTTGGATGTGGGTCGCCATATGTACCCTGTTTCTTTTATCAAAAAGTTTCTTGATGTGATGGCCTTGCACAAGTATAACACCTTTCACTGGCATTTGACGGAAGACCAAGGCTGGCGAATAGAGATCAAACAGTATCCAAAGCTCACCACGGTTGGTTCTCAGCGAGCGGCAACCCCAATCCCGGCTAATCGCCATCAGTTGGATGGCACCCCTTACGGCGGTTTTTATACCCAGGAAGAAATCAGAGAGGTGGTAGCCTACGCCCAAGAACGGTTTATTACAGTGGTGCCGGAAATTGAAATGCCTGGCCACGCGGTCGCGGCTTTAGCTAGCTATCCCGAGCTTGGCTGCCGGGGCGAGGGGTATCAAGTTTGGACCAGTTGGGGGATCGCTGAAGATGTTTTCTGTGCGGGCAATGATGATGTGTTCACCTTTTTAGAGAATGTGTTGAGCGAAGTACTGACGCTCTTTCCTAGCCAATATATCCATATCGGCGGCGATGAGTGCCCCAAAGTACGTTGGCAAGTCTGCCCCAAATGTCAGGCTCGGATCAAAAGTGAAGGGTTAGCCGATGAACATGAGCTGCAAAGTTATTTCATCCGGCGTATCGAGCGGTGGCTCAATGACCAGGGGCGTCGACTGATTGGCTGGGATGAAATTTTGGAAGGGGGACTGGCTCCCAACGCCACAGTGATGAGTTGGCGTGGGAATGAGGGTGGTATCGAGGCCGCCAATGCTGGACACGATGTTGTTATGACACCCACCACGCACTGTTACCTTGACTACTACCAATCAGAAGACCATGCTAACGAACCCCCAGCGATTGGAAACTATTTGCCCTTGGCCCGTATCTACGATCTCGACCCCATTCCGCCAGCCATTGCCCCGGATAAAGCCCATCACGTGTTGGGGGCACAGGGCAATGTCTGGACAGAGTACATGCCCACTGAGGCGCAGGTTGAATATATGACCTACCCTCGCGCTACAGCCCTGGCTGAAGTTGTTTGGTCCGATGAGGCCGGACATCATTACGATGAATTTCTATCTCGGCTTGCGGCTCATCTCAAGCATTTGGATCAGCTTGAGGTGAATTACCGGCCACTGGATTAGGACCTAGTCTAATGGGCGAGTAGCTGTTGGATAAGATGGATCCCACTTGATATGGTGGGATCCACAGCTGACCACCCGCTAAATTTTTTGTAAACTTACGAAAGGTCAATACCGGTTACCTCTTTTGAGTACGTCCACAGAGCCTCAGCAGCAGCCTGGTCTTTGGCATAATCGGTCATATCCACTTTGACCGGATCGCCTTTCAACTCACCCATCCCATTCGGCCCATAGTAATCCAGCTTTTGCGCTGTCGAGTCTACCGCTGCCCGTACTTGGGACAGAGACCCTTTTTCTGGTGGCATCGCCCGAAATATGTTTTCCAATAAACGGATAAACCATGAATTTTGTGATAAGTTGGTCCGGGTCATACCAGGGTGGGCCATAACAACCATTGGGGAGCGAAGACCAGCCGCATCCAGGCGAGTCTGCAACCCTCGGGCAAAGAGCAGATTGGCCAGTTTGGAGTCGAAGTAGGCTCGTTGTGGATGGTAGTTGCCATTCAGGTTGCCGGGGTCAGCCAAATTTATACCCCGACTCTGTTTGTGCCCAGCGGAGGCAATCACCACTACCCGCGAACCTTCAGTCTTTTGAAGTATCGGCATCAGATGAAGCGTCAAGGCGTAATGACCGAGATGGTTCACCCCAAATTGAAGTTCATGTCCCTGTTTTGTGGTGCTTTTTGGCGTCGCCATCAGACCAGCATTGAGAATTAGCATATCTAATTGCCCCATCATAACAATGGCCCTTTCTGCCGCTTGTTTAACCTGATCCAGATCTGCTAAATCCAGCGAAAGCTCGGAAAAGAGTTCCTTACTGAGACCTTCTGTGATCAAGGATGCAATCGCTTCTTTCGCTTTTGGCAGGCTGCGGCAGGCAAAAATAACCTTGCAGCCATGACCAGCCAGATGGCGGGCGGTGGCCAGCCCTAATCCACTATTCGCACCTGTGATTAAGGCTGTACGCCCAGACAAATCAGGAATTGAGTTAGCTGTAAATAAATTGACAGGCATAATCATGTCTCCTAGATATACTGATCAAACCACTCAAGCCTGCGTTCTGGGTGGTCATAGAACCAATTGTAACCGTCAAAATGATGGGACGGCTCTTCCATTCAATACATTGCTTTTTCACCGGGTAAGGTTTGATACACATCATTCATATTGCTCCATACCCAAAATAGGACATGATGATCACTGTACTGGCCGTCTTACGGCTTTAAAGATCATCGTGATATCCTTTCACTGAAGCGCTCTTTTGGTTTTGAGAAATCTGGCAGAAGCAACTGCCTTATTGATGTCTCTATTCTAATCCAGATTTTGCATAGGGGTGAAACATTTTTCTTCAATAGTTTTGCACAATTCTCCCGATTTATGAGATTTTGATTTCCTTAACTGTGATTTCCTTGTATAATTGACCCAAATGCAAAGACATAGCCAGAAATTCTTTGTCAACTAGACTGTGAGTCACGAGGAGAAATGATTGAGTTATCAGCCTCAAAAATTACAAAAGCTCGTCAGGCTAATTGAACAGCACGCGCCTCTAGAAGGTATCAACCCAACGCCGATCAACAACCTTGGCACCTACAAATCATCGGGCCAACAGGCCAGACATTCGGTGATGGATATTCCGGCCATCATCGTGGTAGGGCAAGGGCGAAAGTTTAGCTATATTGGTGAGCAACAATTTGATTATCGCCTAGGGCAGGTGCTGATTGGCTTTTATCCAATCCCAGCGGAAATGGAGATTGTTGAGGCAACGCCTGATGTGCCGTTTTTACTGGCAGGTATTGGGCTTGACTTGGGTCGGATGGCCGATCTACTCTTACGTATCGATCGTGTCAAGACGACTACAACCAAATCAGTTTCGGTTGACCCATCGGCCATTTTTGCTATTGAGTTAAGTGATCGCGTGCTGGATCCCTTCATCCGGCTGTTTGAATTGTTGGCCGACCCCGATGATGCGGCAATATTGGGAGAGGCCGTGATCGATGAGATTTACTACCGTTTGTTATCGGGTGAGCGAGGCGATGAATTACGGGCCTTGTTGGAACAAAAAGGAAAAATCCAACGGATTTCAAAAGCGGTTAACTATATCCACTCAAATTTGGATCAACCTGTCTCGGTTGAGAGATTGGCCGACATCGTTCATATGAGTCAAACGGCGTTTTATTTGAACTTCAAGGAGGTCATGCAACTGTCGCCCTTGCAGTATGCCAAGTCGGTCAAGCTATTTAAGGCGCAACGACTGATTAAAGAGGGTAAACGAGTCAATGAAGCCAGCTATCTTGTCGGTTATAACAATCAGGCCCAATTCAGCCGAGAGTACAAACGACAGTTTGGTTTTACCCCCTCGGCGACGGTGGCTCAAACATGAGACAGTGATCCAGGTTTTGTTTGATGTTGTGTTCTCTTTTATGTCTTGTTCAATCCAACCAACTCATAGCTCACATCAACCAGTTTTCGGGCCGTATCCATATTTTTGGCATTAGGATTGGGCGATTCCATCGGCCAGCCGCCATCTTTGCACTCTTTGTCCCGATACAGCACACTACTTTGGCTAAAGTAAGCCCCTGAATGGTTTGGGGCATCATCAGAAAGCAGGCAATGCAGTGTTGATTGGGCCGAATCTTCATTGCTGTCAGTCATTCCCATTAGGTTTGAAATTGGACCTATAAGGCTAAAAAGTATATTCATCGGGAAAGCCGCACCTGAGCCAAAGTTTGAGCGGGCCCACCCAGGGTGTACAGAGAAGGCTGAGACACCGGTACCTGCTAATCGTTCTGCCAACTCCTTGGCATATAAAATCGTAGCCACTTTCGCCTCACCATAAGCGGCGAAATTATTGTACTTTCGTGTTTTGTAATTCAAATCATCCAGATTTACATTGGGTCGGTCATTCTTATTCCCGGCATGAACCACAGAAGAAACAATAACCATCCGTGATGGGGCACTTTGTTTTAAGACATCCAGCAATAATTCTGTCAGTAGGAAATGACCGAAGTAGCTAATACCAATGGTCACCTCAAGACCATCTTTGGTGTATTTCGGCTCCCCGCCACGCAGGTCCACCATGCCGGCATTACAGGCCAGACCATCCAGACGATCATATTTTTCCAGAAATTCAGCCACAAAATCTCGCACCGATTGCAAATTGGCTAGATCTAGTTTCATGACCTCATAACTACCTTTTAGCCCACTGAAACTCTGGGCCACCTCTTTGCCAGCATGTGTTCTACGGCAGGCCATAACAACGTGCCCGCCCTGTTTGACCAACTGTCGCGTCGTTTCCAACCCCACGCCAGAATTGGCCCCCGTGACGATGTAAACCCTCCCGCTGATATCTTTCGTAGCGGTTTTTTCATCAATTCGTAAAATTTGTCGTCCCATTTTTAGACTCCTTCAAAAATAAGATAGTAGTAGCGACCTTACTCGCCTTAAATTTGGAATGATTACTATTTAAGACTGACTAGTCAGTCTATTTTAGCTAAAAAAACTACTTTGTACTGCCCTTCCAAAAAACCTCAAAGCCATTAGCGATGTGTCGGGTTCGTTCCATGTCGGTCAATTCATTGCTAATGAGATACCGAACGGCTGTGTCAAGTTGGGCTTCAAAGATTTTGCCAAGATACATAATTGGCATATCAACAAACACATCCTCTTCGACCGCTTGATTCACCAAGGCGACCATCGTTGACATTTCTTCCGATTCTTGATGATGAGTCTCTTTGTTAACAAGATCGGAGAGACGAAGTTGAATGAGTAGATCATGTCGCATTGGGTTGTTTATACCCCAATCGATAAAACGAAACCAGATGTGTTCAAACTTAGATTTCACGGAACTATCTTCAGGGTACTCTAGTAGCACGTAGCGAAAATACTCCTGCTTCAACTGGGCATAAACCGCATTGATTAACACATCTTTCGACTCGAAGTAGTTAAATAGCGTGCCCGTGCCTACTCCGGCGTGTTTGGCAATTTTTGAAGTTGGCGTGTTCCAGAAGCCTCCTTTGGCAAATAAATCAATGGAGGCTTCGATGAGTTGTTTTCGTTTATCTTTCATGATTTGGATTATACATAGATTGACTAATCAGTCAATTTTTGATTTTTAAATGATTATTTCTAGAAAATTAATCGGTAGTTTGAATGGGGCGTTCTTCCCATTTCCATACCTAGCCAAAGGCGCTTCTAATAATGAGTAATGCTACGATCACCACATCAACCCCAATAAAAAACAATGTCCAGGAACGCATCTGCGAGTTAGCATTAAGCTGCGTGGTTGCCCCAATCCCACCGATCAGCGTCAATGCTAAAGCCACAACTGGCGTCCAACTGAATGTCCCCAGAAGAAGCAGGATACCCAAGACTAGATAGATGAGCCCATATGCGGCGACAGGTCGTGTTGTTGCATTATTCCCAAATCGCCAGAGTGTGGCGACATGCAGAATGGCGGTGATGATGAATAAAATGGCGGTTATAGTTAAAAGGTTCATACGCTTTTGTCCAATCGTAGAAATTGGAGATCAGAGGGTTTTCACGCCCCAATCTCCAATCCTCTGAAATTAAAAATCCTTATGTTTGAAACTGCCTGTCACCGCACCCGCCATCAGCTTGGTCAAATTCATCCAGGTGGGGGCCAGCGCAAAGTGGGCCATATTTCGTGACAGTGTGTCGTTTACCGATTTATTAGTGTTCATCATATGCCCGGCAGACATAAAGCTGGCTTCGATGATCGATTTTTCGATGTTTTCATAGTTCAACAGATTGCCAAAGTTGCCGTGCCCGGAGACAAAGGTTTTACCCTCTTCATGACCGCCCCAGGTCAGATAGGGGCTGAGGAAGATGAAGGGCGGGATGGTGTTGATGGCGATGCCGCCATATTCCATATCGGTCACCGCCTGCTCCAGCACATCATGATGCGCCTTCTTGGTATCTTCGTCGATCAGGATCATACTACCCAGTGTGCCCAACAAACGGGTGTTACAAAACTCAACGGCTTTTGGGAGAAACTCGGCGGCATTGGCTGGCACATCGAGCGGCACTTCGTCGATAATCTGACAGAAGGCTTCGTGGCTTACAGCATAGCCGTCTTCCGCCACACCCGTAATCACCATAAACTCGCCATGCTTGTATTTACCACCTTCCGGTTGCAGCGTTTCAGCATCGGGATAATTTGCTTTGAAATCGGCCACGACTTTGTCCGAGCCAGGATAATAGGTAACTGCTGCCGGTGTATCTTCAGCGATAGCCTTTTTAAGCAAGGCCAAAAATTCTTCGCGTTGGGGCCAATGTTTCGAGGTGACCAATGTTTGTGGTCGACCACACACCGCGCCACCGTTTAATTTGGCTGCGGTGGTAATTTGTACCGCCTGATGTTGGATTTCTTTCGCGGTCCACGGGCGGTCGCCGGGCACGATGATGCAGGGGTTGTTCCCACCGCACTCAGAGACCAGCTCGGTGTCGGTGGCATTCATGATGGCCTCGGCTGTGCTGGTACCGCCGGTGAAGTAGATTTTGGACAAGCGTGGGTCCTGGGTCAGTATTCGCCCCTCAGAGGCATCACAGAAACTCATTGCGCCAATATCGACCAACGGTTTGAAAATTTTGGTCCACACTTGATCGGTGGCCTCATTCAAACGGTGCGGTTTGTGCACGACCGCGCAATTTTCCCAAAACATCGCCTTCACCATCTCCAGTGATGAGCTGTAGTTACCAGCCCCCGAAACTGCAATAATGCCAGCCGGTTTGTCGTATGGATTGACCTGTTTCGGCTCCCCTTTTACCCGCAGCCGATCTTTGCGATCAGCATAAATGAGTCTGTCTTTGGTGTGCTGGGGGAAGACATGAATGTCATACAAGCCGTCTTGGACTTTAGTGATACCGATAGGCTTCAACATCTCGCCGTGAACCAACGCTTCATACAGCTCGATGCTCGCCGTCACCGTGTTGGCGACAGGCACCACGGTGGCGACCATCGACTCATCCAGACTAAAGATCGTTTCGCCCATCAGGTCGTTTTTCATCTTGGCATCCGCCGCTGCCAACTCGTCGGCGTAGGTTTTCATATTCTCCCGCACTTCCTCAAGCAAGTGTAACCGTTCGAGGGCCGGGGTTGCGGCCCATTTTTGCGGGTCTAAGCGATCGACTGCTTCTTTTGCTTTCATTGTTGTTCTCCTATATTGATTTGTAATGATGGATTCTCGCTACAGACTCTGTTTGCCAGTCCTATGTAAAATACTTATGTTAACTCAAAACCGGACAGGTCATTTCGAACGGAGCGGAATGTAGTGAAGCGTAGAGAGAAATCTTCCCCGTTCGGGGCAATTTGAGGCAATAAACAGGAAGATTTCTCGGCAAAAACCGCCTCGAAATGACATAATGACTTGTGTCATAACATTGCCGAACAGAGTCAAACCACACGAGAATGACATACCTAAACTTTATGCGCCCGCCCGTCGAATGAGGCCGTCGAACCAGCGATCCGGCAGGAGCCAGCGCAAGAACATAAATGGTTTGGCCCCAAACCCGGTGGCGTATCGTGTTTTGGGTTTGTTGACGGTCACCGCTTTCAGGATAGTGTCAGCAATCAAGCTTGGCGGCGAAAGCTGGCTCCCCGAATACATTTCGGCCATACTATCAGCCGCTTTGTTTGCCGATGCAGCGTAGGCCCCACTGCCGGATGTCTTTTTGAGATTTTTGGCAGCGATCACACCCCACTCGGTGGCGATTCCGCCCGGCTCAATAATGATGACATCGATCCCAAACTGCTCGGTTTCAAGTCGTAGGCAGTCTGAAAAGCCCTCCAGCGCGTGCTTGGTCGCGTGATACCAGCCACCAAATGAGGTGTAAATCTTGCCCCCCATCGACGAGATGTTGATGATTTTGCCGTAGCCATTTTCCCGCATGTTTGGCAGAACGAGCTGGGTCAAACGGGCCAGACCAAATATGTTGACTTCAAACTGACGGCGGGCTTCATCGATGGGCACATCCTCAATGGCCCCGTACGAGCCATAGCCTGCATTGTTGATCAAAATATCAATCGAGCCTTCTTTTGCCAGAATTGAGTTGATCCCTGAGACCATCGACTCTTCATCCATCACGTCCATTTTTACGAGATGCGCTCCGTCTTTCTCCAGATCTTGCATCTTTTCCACCCGGCGCGCTGCGGCGTACACGGTGGCCCCGGCTGCCAACAACTGCTCCACTGTTGATTTACCAATGCCCGATGACGCACCCGTCACCAACGCTGTTTTTCCTTTAATTGAAGCCATTGTTCCTACCTGTATTTTGTGTCTCTAAATCAGTTGTGAGCTCACCATCGTTGATGGTGGCTCTGTGTTGTTTGATGCAATTTCTATTCTAGTACCTCTCTCCGAAAAAATGAATACATATATGTTCGAAAAGCTTGCACAATTGTCCGGTATCACGATAATTTGCTTGATCTGTAGATTGGTTTGGATTATAATCCTGCTGAGGTGAATCATTGATCTCAGATTTTTTTTGTACCTAAAAAAACTAAAGGTTTCCAGAATAGCTTTGATGATTTCGAGAAATTAAGAAGCCCAACCGCTGGGCCTTTACAAAACGAAAGAACCTTTGGGCAGATCATTCCCACATGCTTCTGGCGGGAATCCATTGTTCGTTGCCCTCAATCTGTGGATGCCCGACAACACCATTCGGGCATGACATAAAACAACTCGTTTCTTAGAAGAAGATTCTGGGAAGTAAGAGAATTTTTTGTGAAGGCTTAGGCACAAGCCTTTATGGTTTGGCGTGTTCGCGCTACCTTCAGGAGAAGTAAAATGACGTATCAAACGAATACTCTTGAAAGATTTGTTGCTTTGATGGAACAACAGGCTCCGCAAGAGGGGATTAGCTTGACCGATTATGAAAATCTGGGGATGTTCAAGGCGTCTGCGACCCAGCGAAGATCCCCGAACTATTACGACCCAGCGATTGTGATGGTGGGGCAGGGAAAAAAACGATGTTATATCGGAGATAAAAGCTACGAGTATGGGGCGGGTGACTATCTGATTTTGTTTTTGCCGATGTCGTTGGATGTGGAAATTATTGAAGCCAGTCCGGAGCAACCTTTTTTTGCCGCAGGAATTAGAATCGACTTGGGGCGGCTGGCTGATGTGTTACTGAGGATTGAACGAGCCGAAGGGGTGGCGGCCAAACCGGTCTCGACCGACCCCTCTGGCATCTTCTCGGCTCCGTTAAATGATAATCTGCTCAACCCAACCATTCGGTTGTTGGAAACGCTGGATAATCCGCGAGATACCGCCGTCCTGGGCGATTTGATTTTGGACGAGATTTACTATCGCATCCTGTGCAATGAGCGGGGCGGGGATTTGAGAACCTTCTTGCAACAGCGGGGTCAAATTCAGCGGGTCTCAAAGGCGGTGCAATACATCCACCAAAATCTGGCAGAGACCGTATCGGTCGAAAATCTGGCCGAAATGGTGCATATGAGCCGGACCAGCTTCTACGAAACCTTCAAAGACGTGATGCATATCTCGCCCTTGCAATATGCCAAATCCGTCAAATTGACCAAGGCCCAAACCCTGATCAATGCGGGTAAAAACGCCAGTGAGGCCGGGTATTTGGTCGGTTATAACAGCCCCGCCCAATTCAGTCGAGAGTACAAACGGTATTTTGGCTTTGCCCCGTCGGCGACGGTGGCATAGGTAAACTCAAAGAAGATGTGTTTCATACGCCATTGACGACAAACGAACCGGACCCTCAGCCGTGACAAGGATTTGTTCTTCCAGTTTGACCCCTTCCCGTCCGCCAACGGCCCCGGCATAACTCTCGACACACAGGATCATATTCTCGGTCAGATCGCCATCATAACCGTTCTTATCAAAATGAGATTCGTGCAAAATGAGGGGATATTCGTTAACGAGCCCGGCACCGTGGGCCACGGAGGGCAGCATAAAGTCCTGATATGCCTCTGGGTGTGCCCAGGCTTTGAGGCTGATCTCCTTAAAGCTGACACCGGGCTGGAGGATTTCAATGTTGCGTTGGATTTGTTCATATGCGGCGGCATAGAGGCGACGCTGTTCATCGGTCGGCTTGATATCACCGGTTAACCAGGTGCGCGAAATATCGGCAGTGTAGCCACGGGGGCCGATCAAATCTGAGTCAAGTGCCACCAAATCGCCAGCCTCGATGACCCGATCGGAGCATTCTTGATACCATGGGTTGGTTCGTGGGCCTGAGGTGAGTAACCGGGTTTCGATCCACTCGCCGCCATGCTCAATATTGGTTTGATGCAAAATAGACCAGACCTGGTTCTCAGTGAGGCCGGGCTGCAAGGCATCTCGCATCCGCTGCATCCCTAATTCACAAACCGCGATGACGTGCTTGATGGCCTTGATCTCTTCGGGCGATTTTGTCACTCGAGCCATCCCCATTACTTCCTGACCGTCGACCAAGGCAATGTTCCGCTGCTCCAGCGCCTTGACCCCGATATGTTCCAAACGATCCACCGCAATGCGGCGATTGCCCGCTCCGTGCAGCCGAATTAAATCCTCAAGCTGGTCAGCCCAAATCTCCACCTTTTCATTAATTCGGGTGCCCGTGACAAAGTAATACCAGGAGACTGCTGTCCGCACTTCATCCACCACCTCAATGCCGTCCGAAAGATGTTCACATTTGTTAAAATCAAATAACACCACCGGCCCGTTTGTGGCGACAAAGACGTAGCGGCAGGCGTTGTGCAGAGAGTAAACCTGCATGTTGCTGACATCGGTCACATACCGAATGTTGACCGGATCATACAAAACCGCCCCAGCCAGATCGCGTTTGTTAAGCTCCTGTCGTACCCGATCCAAGCGATATCGCCGCAGGGCGACCTCGTCAATGTCAAAATCAGAGTCTAATAATGGGGAATGGGGCTCTATCGTCATATGATTCTCCTCACATCTTTGTCAGTGAATTTTTTAACATTAGGGGAAATAGCTTTGCCACATTTTTTGTGGCAAGAACATTCTATGTTGAAATGTTGTACCCACAAATCTAGTCGAGTTCAGATGGGGAGATCAATGGTAGGTTAGATTTTCGTCATTGGTGACGAGAGCTTAACTGTATGACTCATACAAAAACTGTCCAGTGTTGTACCGGGCAGTTTTTGTAACACTCTCTATGTTTCAATTGGCGTTGGGTTGCCAGGATTACACGTGCTTGTTGAAAAAGCTCAAAATCTTTTCCGGATTATTGACAAGATAATCATAACCCGCCGCCCGTTTTTTGCCGAGGTCAAGCCACATCATCTCTTTCTCAACCTGCAACTCATCATAGTATTGTTCAATCGTTTCGCGGTGCAGATACTCATCATTCGAATTTTGTATTAACAAGGTGGGAACATTGATGTCTTTGACATTTGGGATGAATGAGACTGTGTTCAAATCAATACCCGTGCGCTCTACATTCCGCTTTGTCACCATCCGACCGACGAAATTGTCCAGCCCAAGAGCCTTGATGAAGTCTGGGTAAATGAGCGGTTGGATTGCGACCATCGCTTTGATCTTCTCATTGTCACGTAAGCCATTCTCTTTGCCAAAGGCATAGGTTGATGAGGCGGCTCCCATACAAATGCTGAGCAAACCTATGTTACTATCTTTGTAGTCTGAGTGGTTTGAAACATACTCGACGGCAGCCAAAACATCCTTGTGTTCCTCTGGTCCCCACGTCACCCACGGGCAGGTCCCCGTGCCGCTATCCCCATGATTGCGAAAATCATACATCAACATCGAGTATCCTTGCTCGACGAGATGTTTTGCATGTTTGAGAAACGGGATGTCGGTTTGCCACATTTTCGGCCAACCTTTCCCTTCTGGGGTATATCCGGCCCGGCTGGATTGGACTCCGAAATGAGATTGGATAATGATTTTTTCCGCCTCCCCTTTTATAAGCCAGCCTGAGAGCGTAACTCCATCGCTGGCCTGAAACGTGACATCTTCATAGTCCAAGCCGTAATCCTGCGGGGTGTTATAGACTGGGGCTTGACCCCCTTTTACAATAGAATTAGATAAATAGTTGATAATCATAATATCCCCCCAATCAAGCCTACATATGTGAATCGAACCAGGCAATCATTGCTTCAGGATGCTCAGAGAAGTACTTATACCCTTCAAATCGCCACGGGGTATCTTCCAAATACTCAATCTTTTTGTCCTCGACAGGGGTGAGTTCATACATCTCCTGCACATCTGTCCAACGAGAGTTTATATCGTTTCTGACTTGGAAATAGAAAATGGGAATAGTGACGTTTGTCGCTTTTGGGATGATATTGTGATCGTCAACGTGTAGTCCAGTAAAGCCATTGTAAATCTGCTCAAACGCTTCAGAACCTTCTTCTGTAGGAATTTGCATTTGTTCGAGGTTACGCTCAAGATTAGTCCGCCCTTTGAGCGGGGCAATGGCGATCATCGACTTGATACCTGCAAAGGCTTCGGGCGCTTTTTCCATCGCGTTGAAGGTGGCGTTCGCACCCATACACATACTCATCAACGAAATGTCTTTCTCGGCGGTGTCGGGGCGATTTTTGATGTAATCGATAGAAGCTAAAACTTCCTGCCATTCAAGGTAACCAACCCCTGATACGCCATTTTCACCCTCCCCACTTTCGCCGTGGGAGCGTAGATCATAGGCCAGCACATTGTAACCGGCGTCGTGTAGCGCTTTGTACCGTGGTAAAAAATTGACCTCAAAACCACCCGCAAAATCCAATCCCTCCAAATGTCCGGCAAAGCCATAGCGATTGGCCGGCGAAAAGTGGTTGCTGATAATCACCTTGTTGGACTCAGCCGGGATGAACCAGCCGTTGATCGTGACGCCATCTTTCGTTTCAAAGGAAATGTCTTCATATGCCAGCCCGTATTCTTCGGGCGTTCTAAGGATGGGTGTGCGTATCCCATATGATAAACCTTGGGCCAATGTAGTTAACATTTGGGTTTGTTGCTCATTGATCATTGTTAAGCTCCTTTGTGATAAATGCATTGAATGCTCAAATGTTAATTTCTAAAGTCAGTTTAACATTCATTGGCCAAAAGGTGTGAACATTTTTGTTCAAAAGATTTACACATTCGTCCCATACTATTGCAATTTGTGTGGTTTTCCTGTAATTTGTTAGCATAATTGACAAGAGAATGGATAACCTATGGGAGCGTGTCAAATGAAATGGGTTGTCCATCGGGAGGGATAAATTGATCTATCAAATGGACAAGTTCCAACAATTGGCTGCCCTTGTGGAGCAACATACCCCACAGGAAGGCATTAACATCACTGCGTTTGAAAACTTAGGAACGTATAAGACATTCTCAATCCAGCCCCGAATGCCTGAAATCGATATTCCCGCCATTGTGATTGTTGTGCAGGGTCAGAAGATTTGTTATGTTGGGGAGCAAACGTACGCGTATGGGCCAGGCAAGGTCTTGATTGGGTTTTACCCAGCCCCGGTCGAGACGGAGATTGTCGAGGCGAGTGAGGAGGCGCCTTATCTAGCAGTGGGCGTTTCGCTTGATATGGGGCGGATGGCGGAGATGTTGCTTCGTATAGACCAATTTGATGAAACGCCGCCTCAAGCTGCAGCAACTGATTTATCAGCCAAATTCACCATCGATCTCAGCGACCAACTGCTTGATCCATTTATCCGGTTGTTCGCCCTGTTAGCTAATCCTAGAGACGTTGCCATCCTGGCCGACTCAATTGTGGATGAGATTTACTATCGGCTTCTATGTGACGAACGGAGTGGGGAACTACGCAGCCTATTGCAGCAAAAAGGGAAAATCCAGCGGATATCAAAGGCTATTGATTACATCCACACCCACCTGGATGAACCAGTCTCCGTCGAAAAGTTGGCCCAAGTTGTGCTTATGAGCCGAACGGCCTTTTACTCAAACTTCAAAGAGGTGATGCATGTCTCGCCGCTTCAATATGCCAAATCAGTTAAGCTATTTGAGGCGCAAAAATTACTAAAGGCAGGAAAACGGGTGAGCGAGGCCAGCGATTTGGTCGGTTACAACAACTTGGCGCAGTTTAGCCGCGAGTATAAGCGTCACTTTGGGATTCTGCCGTCAGCCCAAGGATGACTTATCTCCGAATTTTACTCTGTGGGCCATTATCGAAAGTATCCTTAAAGAAGAGGCCCCTGTTACTGGCCACTTTTTAGTAAGAGACTTATGAACGGGTTGTTATGTATTTTGAGCCTTAGGGCCAATCCAAACAAAAGGATTGTAAGCAACTTCCCATAGATGGTCGTCGGGATCTTTGAAGTAACCGGAGTAACCTCCCCAAGGCACCTTTTGGGCTGGTTTCGTAATGATCGCCCCAGCAGTTGCAGCTTGGGTAATGGTTTTATCAACCTCTGCCTCGGACGTCACATTATGCACAAGTGCAAAGCTATTAAATCCGTGCCCTTCAGAGGAAACCATTGCATCCTCGGCAAGCGCATCTCGAGCGTATAATCCTAACCAACTCCCATTTAGGATAAAAAAGGCAACTTCAGGTGGCGATTCCATCTTTGGGAAACCTAACCCCTCTTGATAGAATTGTATAGATTTTTCTAAATCTGCCACACCAAGCGTAATCATACTGATTCTAGCATCCATGCTTACTGCTCCTTAATTGCGAGATTGGGGTTTGGAGTACCTGACTAGATGTCGGTTTCTCTTTTGCATATTATTCATATGTTGACTTCATATTAGCATACTACTCCTGACAACAGTATGTCAGTCAGGTGGGATATAGATATTGTTAACCTGCTAATAGAGAAATCAAATAAAAACCGGAATAAAAAAGTCATGTCCTGCCCGAATGCTTTTGTCGGGCATCCACTGGCCGGGGGGCAGCGAGCGATGGAT
>JANQQF010000004.1 GCA_028285035.1 Phycisphaerae bacterium | reverse complement strand
AGACTGATGCACCATCGCCTGAACCAGCCGTGTCCAAAACTGAAGAACCAGACACACCAGACTGGCTCACGGACTTGCCTCAAGCTCCTCACACCGGACTGCTTGATACACCTGAGCCTGCTCCCCAGGAAACCCAGACCACTAAAGCTTCCGATATCCCCCCTTGGTTGGCAGAAACTGACGAAACACTGACTGAACCACTCACGTCCGAGGCCACGGAGCCAGATACACCAGACCGGCTTACTGATGAGGGTGCCGAGCTGATAGAGGATAAGCCAGATGATGGTAATGATTGGTTGAGCAGCCTGCGGCAACGTAGTAGTGACGAGGTGTTAGAAGAAACAGAGGCAGAGACCTCTGATGACACCCCTGTTTGGTTATTAGAAGATTCCTCCGACATTGAAGCACCTGCTTCTGAGCTAGAGAGTGAAACCAATGACACAGACTGGCTCAAAAGCTTACCTTCAGCTGCCGAAGTAGAGGCAACTGGAATTGGTATTTCTGTAGGGCCTACAGATGAATCAACAGATGATATTCCTGATTGGCTAGTTAACGAGTCCCCTGATGATGTTGTGGCTGAAGCTGATACAACGGAAGAAGGTACTGTTGAGTCGGATCAAGAGGATGAACCTGATTGGTTACTCAATGTACCCGACCAAGAACACGATCACTCACCGGCACCTGAGCCAACGCCGGATGTTCTTGTTTCTGATCAAGCTGATGAAGAAGAACTACATCCAGAACCCGAGCCAATTGAGGACATGCCTCAATCATCGGAGGCAACACCTGAAGATGTACCCGATTGGTTAACAAACCTACCGGACCCTGACGCTGAACAGCCACCATCTGCTGAGCCAAATGAGATAGTAGCATCCGTAACAGATGATACACCTGAGTCTTCAGAAGAGGCAGGCGATAATGACGAGCCCCTTTGGATGGCTGGCATTCGGGCTGCCCAAGATTTGTATGCACAACATGTACAACAAACAGGCCAACTTACCACTGAACCAGAGGCAGGAGAGACCACAGCCAAGCCGGCTGAACTTGCTGAAGAAAAAGAAACAGATGAAGCTGAAGTGCCAGCCTGGCTAACTGATGATATCCCAGAAGACTCTGACCAACCAAGTGGGGCCTTACGCTGGTTACAGGATGACACGTCATCCCCAGCCGAAGAAGTGACAACATCTAATGATCTTACCGAAACATCAGAGGCTGTTGAAGAAGCCGTATCTGATGATGATCGTGTGCCTGATTGGCTTACGCCTGAGACAAGTGAGGCAGATGAGCCAACACCAGATTGGTTAGCCAGTGACCCAACTGTTGAAGTCGAGACTCCACCTGAAACACCCAGTTGGTTGACAGCCTCTTCCCCTGAACCTGTTACACCTTCAGAGGATACCTATACATCAACTGTACCTGATTGGTTAACAGACACAGCTGATTCTGAAGCTGATACACAAATTGAAACACCAGATTGGTTGTCCGAACAAACGCCAGAAACGCCTACCACAACAACTTCTGAATGGCTGACAGAAGAAAGCCCGACGGACGAAGTTCCTGATTGGTTAGCTGTTGATACCACACAATCTGAAGTAGAAACCTCGCCCGATGACAGTAGCTCACAAACAATACCAGACTGGTTGGATACTGAGCCTCCCGCCGAGCAAATAGACTCATCGATAGCTGCAGAATTGGAAAAGGAATCAGACACACCTGATTGGCTCACGCCTGACACTCCTCAATCCGAAGCGCCGATATCGCCAGCAGATGCACCTTCGGAGACTGAGGCAACACCAAGCAGTGAGGCTGATGAGGAAGCACCTCCTTCTTGGATTACAAATCTACAAGCATCTGAGCCAACAGACGCACCTGAAGAGTTGGGAGAGGAATCAGACACACCTGATTGGCTCACGCCTGACACTCCTCAATCCGAAGCGCCGATATCGCCGCCAGCAGGTGCACCTTCGGAGACTGAGGAAACACCAAGCAGTGAGGCTGATGAGGAAGCACCTCCGTCTTGGATTACAAATCTACAGGCATCTGAGCCAACAGAAGATAGTGGCACTGAATTTAATGAAGATGTAACGGAAGCTCCCGAAATCCCAAGTTGGCTAACTGTGGAGTCCGGGTCTGATACGACCGATACACTTTCCGAGCATCCCGATGAGATTCAGGCTGAGGCATTTGAAAGTGAGCCAGAAACACCAGATTGGTTAAAGGAAGATAATGAGACTGACCTTGTAAGTGTAGATGACTCTGCCTCAACGGAAATTCCAGACTGGCTTTCTGGGGCTGCGGCTGAGGCAGGCACTGATACAACATTGGCACAGGAAGTTGATGCACTTTCTGATGAAGCGCAAGATGAGCCAGCTATTCCAGAGTGGCTTTCTGCCCCAGATACAACAACCACCCCAAATACACCAGAGTGGCTAGCCACAGATAGCAACAAAGATGTAGCCTCAACTTCTGAGACAAAAGCGCCAGAAGCCGTACCAGATTGGCTAACGGGTCTTCGGGACTCAGCTGAGGATATTCCAGACTCATCTACAACAGATGCCTTCGACTCAGATTCCGTCGCTTCACCAGCCTTGGTACCCGATGAAGCAACAGCACTGATGACTGATTCAGAAGCTACCCTGGCTTCAATACCTCCTCCCATGACTACTCCAACAGAAGCCTCTACTGAGGATACCGATACACTCTCTCCGGATTGGTTAGAAACACTACAAAGTCCATCTGGAGCTAGAGGAGAGCGTTCTGGTGTCTCTGAAACAATCCAAACAATGGCTGGGTTAGGCGTGTTGCGGCCTATGGAGCCAAAGAGTTCGGCCGGCCCAAATCTCGATCTATTTGCCAATGCCAAAACTGACACGCTTCAGGATGCGATTGAACAGTTTCAAACAATCACAACTACCGCCCCCCAACCGCTTGATATTCCTGAAGCACTGCCAAAATCTACGCGATCAGGCAATTTGCTTCGAACCATCTTATATTTGTTATTCATCATTCTGATTGCCCTCCCGCTCATCCCAGGTGTTCGGGCAACGGACTTTGGTCGTGAATTCAGCTGGAGTGAGCCGGCCGAAGGGAATGAGAGTGATCTACTTAGTCGTCAACGCCGCGAATTGATTAGCGAAGAATTGGGAGTCATTGATTTGCAGCAGCCCGGTTCTGTTGGGCTAATTTCTGTTGATTTCACGACCGCCACTCAGGGTGAAATGATGCCATTGGCCGAGGCCATTGTTGGACGGTTACGGGGTCAGGGGATGCGGCTCATCTTCATCAGCCTCGAACCCGAAGGAGCAATGTTAGCCCAACAGCTCATAGAACAACGAGATGAAGTATATGGCGAAGAGATGCTCAATCTGGGCTATGTTCCAGGTCAGGTCACGGGGGTACGTCAAATCGCAACCGGAGAAACGGTATTCTCAGGCTTGGCAGATTTCGAGGAGGGGCTCACTTTCTCTGATGCCGTGCGAATCGATTGGCAAGCTATCGAAAACATTAGTGATGTGGATGTCGTAGTTACCCTTACAGATAATCCTACCTCAGGCCAATGGTGGGTGGAACAAATGGCTTTGGCTTTGGAACCAACGGATGGCGAGCGATTCCTACTCGCTGGGGCTAGTGCCACCACCAGCCCCTTCCTGCACGCGTATCGGGATAGCGATCAGTTGGACGGACTGTTATCAGGTATTAATGGGGCGGCGGCTGTGGAAGCTGCACGTCGACAAATCGGTCCAGCCCGCCAAATGCTTGATAGTCAAAGCATTGCTCATCTGCTGATTGTCATTTTAACCTCTATCGCCACGATTAGGGGGTGGATGCCTTCCATTAATACAGACACTCAAGCCAAAGGAACAGCCAACACCGATAGCAAAGATGAGTCACTTTTAGCGGAGGAGGACGGCTAAATTTATGGCCTCTCTGGGAACAATTCTTGCACTTATTCTTACAGTGATGGTATTTAGCTACATCTTTGGGGATAATGTGCTATTCAAGTTAGCCACTCATATTTTTGTAGGGGTTGCCTTAGGCTACGCCACCATCGTCATTATTTATCAAGTATTCATTCCAGCCATCACCACAGGCCCAACAAATGTAACGATCTTGGGCTTTTTGTTATGTCTGTTTCTATTGTTCAAAATGCGTTTTATTCCTCAGAATGCGTGGGGAAATACGTTGGGCAGTATTACTCTAGCCTTTGTTCTTGGTGTCGGAGCAGCCCTAGCTATTGGAGGCGCACTTTTTGGCAGCCTTATTCCCCAAGTTTCAGCCGCGATTGTCTCATTTCGTTCCAATGCCGATTTTGATCCTGTTCAAGTGTTAGACCTCATAATTATTACATTAGGAACACTGGGTACTCTATACTATTTTATGTTTGTCGTACGAAACCAGGGACCATTAAGTGGTCTTCGTGAGGGATGGGTTCGATTTTGGGCGGGAATAGGCCGACTGATGATTATCTTTACCTTAGGGGCCTTATTCGCCAATACCGTCGGGGCCCGAGTAGCTTTATTAATTTCCCGCTTACAGTTTTTGCTGGGCGGATAGCCTCATTATTTGGAACGATTTAAGTGACCATCACACCAACCAATGCACAAAATATCTTAGCCATTGATTGTGGCCAAGTTACAACTACTGTTCTATTAATTACCCTGGTCGAAGGGCGTTATGAGCTAAATGCGGCTGGGCAAGCACCTAGTACTCACGAATCGCCTTGGCACAATCTGTTGATTGGGGTTCAAGCTGCAGTCCGTCATATTGAACAGGCCACCCGTCAAACCTTGTTGGATATTCAAGGCAATTTAATCACACCACGTTCTGTCGATCGACAAGGGGTGGATGCCTGTATCATTGTCTCCAGTGCAAGCACACCATTACCAATCCATCTGCTAGGGGCAACTCAAGACCTGTCCGTAAATAGTGCCAAACGTGCTATTCAAACAACGTATACCAACATCACACAAAATATTGCGCTTGATGCCCCGTTTTCTGTCCAATCTGGAGAGAGTCGGCTAGAAGCACATCTCAAATCTTTACATCAAAACCAGCTCAATACCCTGGTATTAGTTGGTGGAGTGGATGGGGGTACCCAGCAACCGATCACTGAAATGGCCAAGGTGTTAGCCATGCGTATAAAGGAAGTAATGGCTTCACCCCAACCTCAAATATTCTTTGCCGGGAATGTCGATGCGCAACCAAAAGTGATTGAAGTATTACAACATTTCGCACGAGTTACCTTGGTAGACAACGTTCGCCCCACATTAGAAATAGAAAACCTTCGCCCTTTACAACAAGCAATTGAACAGGTTTATATTCAGCATCAAGTTGAACGCCTACCAGGATTAGAGCCACTACAACAATGGTCAAATCATCCGATTGTCCCGACCAGCCGCTCCCTTGAACAGATCGTGACCTATTTAGGCCAATATCATAATCAAAATGTAGCTACAATTGACCTCGGTAGCCAAAGCACCATCTTAGCCACGCAAGCCCAACAGGAAAATTTTCCAATTATCGTGCGGACGGATATCGGACTGGGGCACAGTTTAGGAACACTTTTGCAGCAACTTCCTTTGGAACAAATTCAGCGCTGGCTGCCCTTTGCGATACCCTTAGATATCTTACGCAACTTTTTGTTTAACCTAAGTTTGTATCCAGCTAGCCTGCCCAGTGATGAGCAAGACTTAACGATTATTAACGCTGTTGCCCGTGAAGCGATTCGTTTGATCGTCGAACAGGGAAGCACCCATTGGCAGGGATTAGGGCGAAAGGGCCACTATGCCATTCAATGGCAATCTATTATTGGGGCAGGCCGCACCCTCACCCAAAACCCCAAACTGGCTCAATCTCTCATGACCTTGTTAGATGGATTTCAGCCCTGGGGTGTAACAAAGATTGGTTTGGATGTCAATAATGTGATGAATATCGCTGGCTCATTGGCCACGATTCATCCAAAAGCAGCCGTCGAGATCATAGAACATCCCCAAACTTTCCTAAAATTAGGGACAGTCATCGCTCCGGTCGGTCATGCCCCAGGGAAGAAGGCTCTAAATTTAAGGGTGCTTGATGGTGATGAAGTCCTAGAGGAATTGGACGTTCCATACGGTCAGCTCAGTGTGGTTCCGCTGCCCAATACCAGAAAATTTATGGTGGAAATGCGTCCAACCGCTCAATTCGATATTGGTTTGGGTGAATTTGGACGTGGTGCAGTCTCCGAAATTGAAGGGGGATTATTTGGCTTGATCATTGACACCCGTGGTCGTCCTCTACGACTGCCCGATAATGCTGACAAACGACACGAACAATTAAACCAATGGGCAAACGCCTTGAATGGGCAACAGGTCGGTGTTGTATGAAATTAAATCAACGCATCTTTCGGAATAATCGTCTTGTCCATCTCCCTCGTCTCCTGCCAGCCGATGGAGAAACTTTGGTCCAACTAGGCCAAAGGGTAGAACCCAATGACATTGTCGCCCGAGCGGAGGTCCCCCAGCGTTACCATATCGTCAAGCTTGAGGGTCAAATAACGAGTAACGGGCCAGCACCTCTAAAAAATGTAGGTGATACCGTTGAGGTAGGGGAAGCTCTTGCTGAACCTAAAGGGCGTTTACCTTTCTTGCAACGTACTGCCAAAGCCCCAGCAGCAGGAGTTGTTACTCAAATTGGGACTGATTGGCTGCTCATCGAGAGTGAACCGCAACAGATTGAATTAGCGGCAGGGGTTCATGGCTTTGTGGTTAACCTCATTCCCAGACGCGGGATTATTATTGCCAGTAGTAGCGCCATGATCCAAGGCGCTTGTGGATTTGGGGGTGAAGTTCACGGTGAACTAACGCTCGTGGTCAACTCACCCGAGGACGACTTAACAGAGACAATGATTGATGAAAGTATGGCTAACACAATCATTCTTGGGGGAAGGACACTTAGCGAGGCAGCCCTTCAGGCCGCAGTCGATAAGAAAGTCAGCGGAATTATAGTCGGTGGTATTGAGGCTGAGTTGCTGGACAGTGAGCTAACCTCCTCAATTTGCGTTGTTGCGACTGAGGGATTTGGTAAGATGCCAATCTCCCAAATGATTTCTGAAATGCTAACCTCACTCAGTGGTAGAGAAATCTATCTGCGAGGCCAAACACCATCCTTAACGTCTGCTGAGCAACATCAAACAGGGCAAGAAACGGCATTAATTTTAGCTAGTATTCGGCAAAGTAATCCCGCTAATATTCCACAACCGAAGCAGCGTGAAATTGAGGTTAATGATCGCGTTCGAATTATTCGAGGTCAATACTTCGGCGCAATCGGTCAGGTAAATGCTATTCCTTTACAGCCTCCCCCAACTGATTTAGGTCTCATTACCTCAGGGGCACACGTCACGATTAACGGGGGGTCTCACTATATCCCTTGGGCTAACTTAGAGATATTGGGCTAAACTAAATGAGGGGTGTGCACGAGTAGGGAGATTAGGAAAAAGCAATAGAGATGTGAGAAATATTCCTGCTGGGCAAGCCCCAAATGTGATTAACAATCATAGCAATTTGAAGGGAAAAGGTGGCTAAAGCCAAACAAGTCCGCACATTATCAAGACGTTTAATCGGTAATTGTTTATGGCGACCGGTGGTGCCCAAGACTTTAGCGATCAAGTCAAATAAAGGTTCAACAGTGGTCCGACGCCTTTTAAGACAGGCGGCAAAATGAGGCAGGCGAATGAGTTGATGATAAGCCTGGGCATAGCGCCCCTTAAGCCATTTGTGGGCTGGGGTTAAGAGAAAAACACGTTGTTTGAGCCAAGCACGGATACGGGTGGCTTTGGTGTAAGAATTATCAGCGGCTAGGGTCTGGGGATTGAGATGTTCCAGAATGAGAGGCTCTTTACGAGCAAAAACTTCAGTTTCAGAAACTGCCCCATTTTCAACCTCAATGAGTTGTGGGAAAGCGGCTTGATTACAAGTCAGATGTAAGCCATAACCATAAACCCAGCCTTGATAGCCACTCTTGCCCCAAGCGGCATTTGTGTCCAAGGCCCGAAGCTTGGCTGGGATGTGACCCAATTTACGATCTTTCTGATGCCAAACAGGGCCGAGGGCTTTGAACAAGCTTTTATCTTCAATCAAATGTGTCCGAGAGAATTGTTCTGCCAACTGACTGACATAGTCACTCACAAAGATCGTGAAGCCTTGCAAGGGCTGATACAAGGCTTTGTACCGTCTTGACAATGTGGTTCGATGGGGGATCGTCTTAAAGCCTAACATCAAGCTGATCTCCCCATGTTTTTCTAACCATTTTCGTTGCATTTTGAATTGATATATTCGTCGAAATTGCATCATTGTGAAAAAGACAATTAGCACTTTATGACTATAGATGTACACGCTTGGTCCGTAGCTACTTCTCGGACCTGATTGTTCATATTTTTCAAATAGGGTTACCATGAGTTCGACATAGTCGTTTAAGTTTGGGGTTTGCATTTTGCGCCTCCTTTGGTTTCGTCACCTTTGAGGAAACCCCTCTTTCTCGACTATGTCAAGTCCACTCCTCGTGCACACCCCTCAACTAAATACATCCCCCATTTTACGAGCTACGCATTTCATCTGGAACATCAGCTAATGCCTGGTCTGGCAATACATATGAATGGGCTAGCTTTTCATCATCCCACTGTAACATTTCGGGAAATCGCATATTGTGCAGGATTTGAACGGCAAAAATCTCCTGCACCCCTGCCTCAAATCGCAAAAAGGCTATCGTCTCACCTGTTTCAATATTAACGACCCATACCCCACAGGTTCGCTCTTCCAATCGATCAACCAACGGAATCCCACTAAACGTTGCACTCTCTCGCACTTGAGAAAGGCCAATAAAGGCCAGAGGCCCAATAAAATCGACACCACGTGTAAATCCTGGCAATTGGGCAATCGTTTGCCAGCTTTGCTCTTCCAGATTGACTTGGGCTAAACTCCCTTGTCCCGACTCAAGCACCCACAGCTTATCCTGATACCAGCGCGGTGAGTGAGGCATTGATAGCCCTCGCAGTAGTACATCATTTGTGGGCACGTCCATCAAAATCCCACCATTCGCCTTATTTTCTCGCCAACCACCCGGCGAGTCAGTTTCTCCCAACGCCGTCACATACTTGGGTTGACCATCAACTAAGGCCAATCCATTGAGATGGCAACGATCTTCTGGAGCAAGACCCGTTACAAAATGAGGTCGCCACTGGGGCACAAAGCTAAAATCAGGGTTCAAGGTGCAAAGACAACAGAAACGGGTATTAACAATCCACAACTCATCATTGCCCCAAGCCAGTTCATGAATATCAATGTCTCCTGTCACATTAATGGTACGAGGCACATAACAGGCATCATGTTTGCCCTCCGGCTCTAGCTTTGGGGCAACAGCTGGAATATTTCGATAATGCCAAACGGTGTTTGTCCCACCAATCGTTAATCGAGCATAATCATTGGCAATCCCCATTGGCTTACTAAAGTTACGGAAATGGGTGTTGATTGTCCCCCCATCATTACGAACCAGAATAACTTTTCCAGCTTGATAGGTCGACACGGCTAAACTAATGTTAAGTTGGTCTAAAATGGCAGGTAGATTTGAAGTGTGAACGCTACGAAGTTCTTCATCCCGAGGGCTAGGTGGATTTGCTTGATTGGTTGACATTGAAGTTTTCCTATTTTTACATTTTCTCTGTTATAGACGAGAGTTGAAGTCTTGTCAATCTATTTGCCTAAGTATAGGATTTGAAATCTTTTCATATCCACAATTTATGGATTCAATTCCCTTATGCTATACTACCCCTAAATATGGGACGAAGTTTTTAGTTACCCCCTATATTTAGTGTCTCTATCTAACTTTTGGTCGAATTTAAGGTTAAATTACACGAAAAGACTTGCCAAAAGAGTCTTTTTGACATAAAATTAGGTGACATAATATTTAGGTGATAATTTGCGGTATGCTTGTTATCAAGCACCTGGAAGGAGCTTATGATGGAACACCTTGAAGAAGAAGATGCTGGCCAAAGCCGATTATTCGTCATCTTATCAATTGCTCTTATCGGATTATTGGTTTTGGGGCTGCTAGGAATAGGTGGTGTATTTGTGGTTCGCCAAAATATGGAAGAACAAGCCCTTGCAACCCAACCTACGGCTACTTTATTTGTTCGCCTACCTGCAGCTTCCCCAACCAGTTTACCAACGCAAGTTATCGTCGCAACCAGCACTGTCGCGCCAACACCCACGAACACACCCGTTGTTTCGGTTGGATCCGGTGGCTCCGAAGCAGCGAGTAATCAAACCACAAATCGAGGCGGTGAAGTCCCTGATAACAGTGGTGATGGCGAAAACGACGATAGTCAAAATTCACCCACCGCCACGCCCAGCCCCTCTCCCACCCCACCTAGTGCTGAAATTGCCAATGCAACCGAAGTACCGAACACTGGGCTTGGTGCATTTGAGTCGATTGCCATTGCCCTCGGGCTGATATTTGTCTTCTTTATATCCCGGCGGTTACGAATGAGTACGACCTAGTCCGTACAATTTGATAAGCTTTTGATTAATGAAAACATTGGTGTTAGGCTACACCAATGTTTTTTTATTTTCACCTGAATTTCATCATCCTAAATCAATTCAGCTCAAAAAGGGGCCAATCAGTGTCAAAAGTAGGTATCAAACAAATATTATTTGGGATTCAGTTGACTCTGGTTAGTTGGATACTATTTTCAGCCACTGATGTAGTGCCCGACTCAATCGCCTACTTCTTGGGTTTCGGTGGTATTATGTGTTTTCTATTGGGTCTTGCCTTTGGCATCATTGGCCTGTTAATGCGCGATGAAGATCGATGACACTAAACTACCCCTAATTGTTGTTCGTCCCCAAATTGCGTCAAAACCACTAACACCCATCTAACAAAAATCTAGCACAAATCTAATAGCTTTTCGGTAAGATAGGCAAGACAAGCGACAAAAAGCTAATAAATTGTATAATAATCGTAGGTGTTGATTGATGTACCATTGGATAAGCAGGGTATAAATAGCACCAATCACTATCTACTAACCACTATCCACTATTTTGGAGGTGTATCGTGAACTTTAATAAATTTACAGAAAAAGCCCAAGAGGCTATTCTTGAAGCGCAACGATTAGGGGAAACTTATAATCATAGCGAACTTTTGCCAGCCCACTTACTACTGGCCTTATTGCAACAACAGGGCGGGGTTGTTCCCCAAATCGCTCATCACCTTTCCATTAATCCTGATACCATAGCCCAACAACTTGAGACTGAACTGCAAAACGCCGCTAAAGTTTATGGGGGATCACAGCCGGGATTATCAAGGCTATTAAATAATGTATTACGAGAGGCTGAAACGCTCGCCAATAAAATGAAGGATGAGTATGTTTCCACCGAACATTTACTGTTAGCGATTACAGACGCTGGGGGAAATACAGCTCAACTTCTACAACGCAATGGATTAACTCGTGATGCGGTCTTACAAACCTTAACCCAAATTAGAGGGAGCCAACGGGTGACAAGCCAAAATCCAGAAAGTACATACGAGGCCCTGCTTAAGTATGGACGGGATTTGACGGACTTGGCCCGTAAAGGAAAAGTCGACCCCGTTATCGGACGTGATGGGGAAATACGTCGCGTCATTCAGGTTCTGAGTCGGCGTACGAAGAACAATCCAGTATTGATCGGTGAACCTGGCGTTGGAAAAACGGCCATCGCGGAAGGCTTGGCCCAACGCATTGTCCGAGGGGATGTGCCGGAAGGCCTGAAAGAAAAGCAGATTGTCTCACTTGATATGGGGGCTTTGGTGGCTGGGGCCAAATTCCGAGGTGAATTTGAAGAACGACTCAAGGCCGTCTTACAAGAGGTGACCGAAAGCGAAGGACGCACAATCCTCTTCATCGACGAGCTGCACACCGTTGTCGGGGCTGGAGCCGCAGAAGGGGCGATGGATGCCGGGAATATGCTTAAACCAATGTTGGCTCGGGGTGAGTTGCACGCCATCGGGGCAACGACGTTGGATGAGTATCGAAAATATATCGAAAAAGATGCGGCCCTAGAACGTCGTTTTCAGCCCGTCTTGGTTGATGAACCAACAGTAGAAGATACCATCAGCATTTTGCGGGGGCTAAAAGAACGGTACGAGGTTCATCACGGAGTGCGTATTCAAGACAGCGCGGTCATCTCAGCCGCCACCTTGAGCGATCGTTACATCAGCGACCGCTTTCTTCCCGACAAGGCCATCGACCTAATTGATGAAGCCGCCGCCCGTCTTCGCACCGAAATCGACAGCAAGCCCTCCGAGTTGGATGCGGTTGATCGGCAAGTGATGCAGCTTGAGATTGAGCGCGAGGCTCTGAAAAAGGAAAAAGATAAGGCAAGCAAAGAGCGCCTCAAAAAGCTAGAGGCTGAATTGAGTGACCTGCAGGAAAATAGTCGGGCGCTCAGTGCGCAATGGGAGAATGAAAAACGGCTCATCTCTGGCTTACAGGAAACCAAAGAACAGATTGAACAGATGCGATTAGATTTGGAGCGTGCCGAACGACAGGCGAACTATGAAGAGGCTGGACGTTTACGGTACAACGACTTGCCACAATTGGAGGCACAGCTTACCGAGCAAGAGCAAAAGCTCACCGAACTTCAAGCCAAGGGGTCACTCCTCCAAGAGGAAGTCGATGCCGAAAATATTGCTGAAATTGTAGGGCGATGGACAGGCATTCCAATCAGTAAGTTGCTTGAAGGCGAGGTCGAGAAATTGGTCAAAATGGAGGAACGTCTGCATCAACGGGTTGTGGGGCAAGATGAGGCCATTAAAGCTGTGGCCAATGCGGTTCGGCGCAGTCGAGCGGGCTTGCAAGACCCTAATCGTCCAGTGGGCAGCTTCATCTTCTTAGGGCCTACGGGGGTTGGGAAAACCGAATTGGCCCGAGCCTTAGCCGAATTCCTTTTTGATGATGAAAGCAACATCGTCCGCATTGATATGAGCGAGTATCAAGAACGACATACTGTTAGTCGTTTGGTCGGTGCCCCACCTGGGTACGTGGGCTATGATGAAGGCGGGCAATTAACCGAAGCTGTACGCCGCCGCCCTTACAGCGTGGTCTTGTTTGATGAAATCGAAAAAGCGCACCCTGAAGTATTTAATGTGTTGCTTCAGTTGCTAGATGATGGTCGCTTGACAGATGGGCAAGGTCGTACAGTGAACTTCAAAAATACAGTGGTGATTATGACCAGCAACATCGGTAGCCATCACATTATGGAATTGGAGGCGAAAGCCGGACACGAAAAAGTAATGGAAACCCTGCGGCAACATTTCCGACCGGAATTTCTTAATCGAATTGATGAGATCATCACCTTCCACAGTCTATCGCAGGATGATTTAATCTACATTGTCGATATTCAATTGGCCAGTTTACGAAAGCTCTTGGCTGATCGTAAAATTGAGCTTATGCTGACTGACACAGCCAAACGGCATCTGGTTGAGATCGGTTACGATCCGACCTTTGGGGCACGTCCGCTCAAACGGGCGATCCAACGGCATCTGCAAGATACGTTGGCTCTGGCTCTGCTGCAAGGTGATTTCGGTGAAGGCGACATCGTTCGGGTCGATTTCCGCGAAGAGTCGATCATGTTTGAGAAAGCTGACGTCGTGGTAGGCGAGCCTGTGGCTGAATAGAACTCGTGATGTAGTGACAAAAAGAGTTGGTAGCGTAGAGTTGCCAACTCTTTTTTATATGAGCATCAATCAAGTAAGCCCTCTAACATAAATCTAGCACCCATCCTACACGCCTCTAACACAATCACTGTATATTGAAACCATAATAAATTTAGATAACGGGTCATCCTTATTTGAGGATATCCTTTCTAAGATAAAACAGAAAAGAGGCAGACGATGTATCGATATCCAAAAGGGTTTATCCCGCAACAACCAGCTCAATCTCGTCGCATTCCTATTCGTCGAACCACGAGTTCACCTTTTCGAGAAAACGTGGCTACGCGAATTCAAGAGCCACAAGAACAGTACTCAATGCCACAGGCATCTGTTGAAGCGAAAGAAGCGAAACAAGAATCTACTATTCGTCAGGAGATGAAAGCACATGACGTTCGGGAGACAGGGGCAAACATATCACAGGCGGAAACGGAATGGAAAATCAAAGCCATTCAACTTCAAGCTGAAATGGATAATTTTCGCAAACGCCAACAACGTCGTGCGGAGGAAAGCATCGAAAAGGAACAGGAACGACTGTTAAAGTTGATTTTACCCGTAGCGGATAATCTAGCGCGTGCCCTGAGTCATCAAGAGGAAACAGATGCGACTAGCTTGCGACAGGGGGTTGAACTCACCTACCGGGAATTGATGCGCGTGTTGGAAGGCGAGGGTGTAACCCAGCTAGACAGCATCGGTCAATCCTTTAATCCCGAACAGCATGAAGCCATTGCAATTGTCAACACCAGCACTGAGGCAGATACGGTGCTAGAGGAGGTTGAAGCTGGCTATCGACGCGGAGAGAAGTTACTACGACCCGCCAAAGTTGTGGTCTCAGCCTAAGCAGGAGGTGTTTTATATGGATTACAAAGATTATTACCAAGTTTTAGGGGTAGATAAAAAAGCCAGTGATGAGGAAATCAAAAAGACCTTTCGTAAGTTGGCCCGCCAACATCACCCCGATGTGAACCCAGACAACCCCAAAGCTGAAGAGCGGTTTAAAGAGATCAACGAGGCCTATGAAGTGCTGGGCGACACCGAAAAACGGAGCAAATATGATCAATTAGGTGCTGATTGGCATCGCTGGCAACAAGCCGGTGGTGGCCCAACCGATTTCAATTGGTCGCAATGGACAAACGGCCCAGCCGGACAGCGGGTGCACGTCCGTTATGGTTCACCTGATGATTTTGGCGATTTATTTGGCGGCGGAGGCGGTTTTTCTGACTTCTTCACCAGTATCTTTGGCGGAATGAATGGCGGGGCAAGTCCTGGTCGGGCCGGCTTTGAATATTATGATCGGCCCCAACGCGGACAAGATTTCGAGCACGAGGTTCAAATCAGCTTGAGTGAAGCCTTTCACGGGACCACTCGATTGCTGACCAAAGATGGACGTCGGCTCGAAGTGAAAATTCCCGCTGGAGCGAAAACCGGCACCAAAGTACGAATGCGTGGAGAAGGTGGTAGTAGTATGATGGGCGGTGAAGCAGGGGACCTCTTTTTGAAGGTTCAAGTGACAGAAGACCCCCGCTTTGAGCGCAAGGGCAATGGCTTGTACACCACAGCTAACGTTGATTTGTACACCGCTATTTTGGGAGGAGAAGTTCGGATTCAAACCTTGGCCGGGGAGGTCAAACTGAAAGTACCCGCTGGCTCACAAAATGGACAGACGTTTCGGCTACGAGGCAAAGGAATGCCACGACTCAACCAAGCCGGAAGCTGCGGCGATTTGTATGCAAAGCTGAATGTGAAATTGCCGACAAAATTGACGGATGAACAGCAAACATTGTTCAAACAATTGCAAACATTGAGTTAACATCTAGACCGCAGAGGTTACTGACCTACGATCAGGCTAAACCTCTGCGGTCTAAATCTTACTGATTACTCTCTAAATACTCACGAGCTGTCTCTGCTAATGGATGATCAGGGGAGAGTTCAACAAATTTCAAGAAATCCTCGATAGCCCGCTCCGTCCGATTTTGATCTAGATAAACTTTTGCTCGATTAAAATAGGCAATCCCCAAATTTGGATCCATCTCAATCGCCTGATTGTAATCAACAAAGGCTTGGTTCAAATTATCTTGATTATAGTAAGCATTACCCCGATTATTGTAAGCCATAACCAGATTTGGATCACGTTTGAGCGCTTGGTTATAATCATTGATTGCCCCAGAATATCGCTCTTGTTTTGAGTATACATTAGCTCGTTCCAGATAAAGTCGTGCTATGTACGGATTAATCTCAATAGCTTGGCTATATGCCTCTAAAGCAAGTGAGTATTCACCACGATTAACAAAAATAACGCCCTTTCCCTGGTAAGCCGCCGTTTCATTCGGGGCAAGTTCAATCGCCTTATCATAACTCTCCAGTGCTTTGTCTAGGTTTTCTTGGGCCACATAAACATGACCTAGGCCAACATACGCCCCTGCATAGTTGGGGTAATTCTCGACAATGCGATTGTAGTGAGCCAAAGCCTGATCATAGTCCTGGTAAATATAATGGGCATAGGCCAAATCGTTTTGTCGATCAGGGCTATCTGGGTTGAGAACAAGGGCCTGCTCAAAATTCGCAAACGCTGATTCAAAGTCTTTTTCTCGAAGCGAGATTGAGCCTCTATTTGTATAAATCGTAGCATTATTCGGATCCAGTGCCAAAGCCTGATCAAAGTTCTCTGTAAGCTCCGCTTGATTTCCTAATTCATAGTGGACTCTGGCCCGGTTGAGATAGCCAAAAACAAGGTTAGGCTGAAGTTCAATCAGCCGATTAAAACTTTCCAACGCCTGTTCATATTCTGCATTAAAAAAGTGGCTCCACCCTAATGAGTAATATATATCAGGATGATTTGGATTTAGCTCTTGTGCTCGCTCAAAATCATAAATGGCCTGATCCGCTTTATGCAACCGTGTATAGGCTAAGCCCCGACTACTATAGGACACCCCGTTATTGGGATCAAGGCCAATCGCTTGACTTAAATAATCAACAGCTAAATCGACCTTCCCCTGGGCATCCGCTAATCCGGCTAGAGCCCTGTATGTTTCCACATGCATCGCACCTGGCTTTGATTCTAAGGCCTGATTAAGATCGGCCAAGGCTAAATCATATTGATCCCGTTCTGTATACAATCTCCCTCTAAAGAGTAACGCAATGGCATTATCCGGGTCTAATTCCAACGCTTTATTGTAATGCTCAAGCGCGGTCTCATAACTATAACGTCTGTCATAGGCTGCACCGAGATAAGCGTAGGGTAAAGGATCTTCAGGGACCAATTCAATCGCTTTGCGCAAATCACTCAAGGCTTCATTATCCTTTCCTTCAATGCTATACAACTCCCCACGATAACTATAAGCCGTCGCCAACATTGGATCCGCTTCAATAGCTTGCGTAAATAGGGTCATCGCCCGCGCATTATCGCCCTGTTTTTCCGCAATTTGACCAAGCCCCATATAAGCGGCCCCTGGTGGAAAATCCAGTGCTAACACTTGCTCAAAATCGGCCTGAGCTTGGGCTAAATCATACTCATAAAATTTGGCGAAGCCTCGCTCCAGATAGGCTGCCGCGTGATTCGGCTCTATTTGAATCACGCGATCATAATGGGCTGAGGCCATATAAAAATCTTCTATCTCTGAGTAAACCAAGCCACTTTGATAAAACGCATCAACATCATTCGGATTCTGTTCAATCTGAGCGGTATATTGCGCCAAAATCTGCTCATAATTTTCTTCGGTTATATCCTCAGAAATATCTTCAGAGGTTACCGCATCAACATCTGCTGAAACAGCGTCAGAGGGGGCAGGGTTTGATTCTGGGGGGGCAACTGCGACATCTACAACTGATGGGACTGGAAGTAACGAGTCTCTAAAAACAAAAACGGCAGCAACAAGTGAGAAGAACATACAGACTACGACAACGAAAATGCCAATATAAATAATTTTTTGTTGGTTGGTCAGATTTTGCATCTTTTCCCCCTTTAATTTTTTCAAGTACGATAATGAAGTGTAAAGTTATTTTTGAGTGTTCCTATAAAAATAGTACCTAAACTGTGCAGACAAATCAATATGTTATGATCAATATCTACATATTCAGGATAAATATGATCATAACATAACTCAATTTAGATTTGAATAGAAAATTTGGGAGAATTTTTCGCGAATTTATGCCAAAATTGCACTAGATTCAGGCACTCATGACATGATTAGGTGAAAATTTTCAAGATTCATGACATGATTTTTGATGGTATTTATGTCTCACGAGGTATCATTCTATACCTAAAAGTAAATTTGTAGCGTATTTCTCGCGATGTATATTTCTTTTAGCAAATCACATCGATTGGAATTTATCAATGAAAATAGCCATTTTTGGTGACATACACGGCAATACAGTTGCATTTGAGGCAGTGATGGATGATATTGAACGACATCGGGTTGATATGACCGTTTGCACTGGAGATGTCATAAATCCATTTCCCGGTTCACGCAAAATTTGGTACCATCTTCATGAATTGAAAATACCGCTCGTTCGTGGTAATCACGAAGAGTATGTCCAAACTTATCACCTAGACTCGACTCATAAGATGCGCCTCAGCCCACAATTTGCCCCGGTTCAATTCACGGCCCGTCAATTTGAGCCCTGTATCGCAGAACAGATAGCGGAGACCCCGCTCAATCTCAGCCTGCCTGGTCCTAACGGAGATGATATTCTGATCTGTCACGCTTCTCCCAGTCAAACCCGGCGCAGTTTTGCCCGCGACATTGATGAGGAGATGGCAGCTGATTTAGCACGATTCTCAGAAAAAGTTATCGTGGGGGGACATTTACATCGACAATGGATCGGGGAATGGCACGACAAGACGTTGGCACTGACCGGGGCAACGGGTCTACCTTTGATGCAACATCCCTGTGCCCACTATCTCTTGCTCATTTATCAAAAGGGGTACTGGCACTTTGAGCATCAAACCGTTGAATACGATGTATCCACATACGCCCATCAATTGGCAGTGGACGGCTTTCTCGCCGAAACTGGACCCTTTGGCTGGCTCTTCTTTGACGAATTGCTCACCGCCGATCACCGGTTGGTGCCCTTTCTTAGCAAATTTTGCCCGCAAGAAAAACCTGACACGATCGAGGGGTGGGCCAATTTGGCTCAAAAATATCTCGAATCACTAGGACGATGGGACAAAATCAAGCCATTTCTCATCAAAAATTAAAGCTTTTTATGTACAGATGGAACATCTTTGGAAAAGATATTTTGAGCTTCCCCAAGAATTCACACCCTATAGTAGAGGCAGCCATTGATCGAAGACGTCACCACCACCCGCGAAATCCTGCGTGAATTAACCCGCATCGTAAAGTTTACCCGACACCGATTGGCCCAGTTGATACAGGCCAATGATTGGCCGGAGGGGCATTTGCAAGGCAAACTACCAGGGCAATTTGCCGAAACACTGGAGCATATCGGCGAGGTTCGTGAGGGTTTTATTCTGAGCCAGCGAACTACACCCCAAACCACCCTGTCCGATATTCAAGGCCTGGTTGAGGATATTTTGCTTGATTGGAAATGGGTACAGGAGTTGAATTTGACGGTCAATCATGGCGCGGAGGTTGAAACCTTGGACCAACAGCTCGTCGTTTACAATCACGCTTTGGTAACAATGGCGGTGATGCCTCGCCTCCCCGCCAATGCGGTGACCTTCCCCCAACGCCACCCCTCCTATCGGGACGTCAGCCCCCCGACCCTGCCCAATGAAACGTTGGCCCGCATCGAAGAAATCGAGCGCATCATCTATCAAGCCGAGGTCGGCCCGCTAAAACAGATGGCCTACGCCCCCTTCCGCCGCACCTATGCCTTTTTCGAGGCCAGCCAGTGGCTGGTCGATCACTATTTGGCCTCGCTGTTGGATTGAAATGAATTTTATTTACCCCTTCGGAAACCCAATCTTCATCACTTCCTCAAAGGTCTCCACAAAGTGAGGGGTGATCCCTTCAGTGATATGCGCATCGAGATCTTCAAAATCCTGGCGATTCTCGGCGGGGAAGATGAGTATGGTGACGCCAGCCCGACGAGCAGCCAGCACCTTTTCTTTAACCCCACCAATCGGCATCACCAAGCCACTGAGGGTCAATTCACCGGTCATCGCAATGTTCTCGATAATCGGCTGATTGCGCACCAGCGAGTAGAGAGCACAAGCCATCGTAATTCCGGCCGAAGGGCCATCTTTGGGCGTTGCCCCGGCGGGAACGTGAAGGTGAATGAAGTTGCTAGTGAAAAACGTTTTAGCTGATTCATCATCTCGTAACAACGAGCGAATGTAGGTGTAGGCAATTTCGGAGGACTCAATCATCACCTTACCGAGTTGGCCAGTTTGTTTGAAGCCGGGTCCCGATGATGGGACTGGGGTGGCTTCGATGTAGAGGGTGGCTCCGCCAAGACTGGTATAGGCCAAGCCCATAATCACCCCAACCCGTGGCGTTTGATAGACCTTTTCTTGGGCAAAAACCCGCCGCCCCAACAAATCATGCAAATCATCAATGGTGATTTCAACTTGATCTTGCTCCCCTCCGATAATGGTCCGCACTGATTTCCGCATGATTTTCTTGATGTTGTTCTCTAGGCTCCGCACCCCAGCCTCGCGCGCGTAACCATCCACAATCTCACGCAACACTTTATCGGACACGACAACCTGCTCGGCGGTCAAGCCGTGATTAGCAAGCTGTTTGGGCAAGAGATAGCGGCGAGCGATCTCCATTTTCTCTTCAAGGATGTAGCCAGAGAGGCGAATAATCTCCATCCGATCCAGGAGTGGGCCAGGAATAGTTTCAAGCTGATTGGCGGTCGCAATAAAAAGAACTTTGGAAAGATCAAACCGAACATCAAGGTAGTGATCAAGAAACTGCTGATTTTGTTCCGGGTCGAGCACCTCTAACAGGGCCGAGGCTGGATCCCCTTGATAACTCACCCCGATTTTATCGACTTCATCCAGCATAATCACCGGATTAGCGGTATTACAGGTTTTCATCGCCTGCAAAAATTTACCTGGCAAGGCCCCGATGTAGGTTCGGCGATGCCCCTTGATTTCAGCCTCATCTCGCATCCCACCGACGGAGAAGCGATAGAACTCACGGCCCAAGGCTTTAGCCACGGATTGACCAATCGAAGTTTTACCCACACCAGGGGGGCCAACCAGCAAAATGATTGAGCCAGCCAAATCTCCTTTGATAATCCCCACCGAGATTAGCTCCAAAATCCGATCTTTGACATCATCAAGGCCATAATGTCCTTCATTTAAGATTTCAGCCGCCTTGTTGATATCATAATTATCTTCGGTGTAAATTCCCCAGGGTAATATCGTTAACCAATCAAGATAAGCGCGGGTGACATTGAATTCGGCGGAAGATGGTTCAAGGAGCTTGAGTTTCTCCAGTTCCTCGGTAATTCGATTTTGGGCTTCTTCGCTCAAGGTTAGCTTACTGATTCGCTTTTGAAATTTCTCGACTTCGGTTTCGGTGTCATCTTTGCTGATACCCAACTCCTTCTTGATTTCCTGCAACTGTTGGCGTAAAAAGAACTCACGCTGTTGCCCCGAGAGCCGCTCTTCAATGCGTTGGTTAATTTGCACCTTGAGTTTTGAAATCTCAGTCTCCCGCTTAATAAGGACCAAGGCCTGTTCAATTCGGGAGCGGACATTCCGCATCTCCAAGATTTTCTGCAATTCCTCGCCAGAGGCCGTAGTCATCGAAGCAGCAAAATCGGCCAATGAGCCAGGATCTTGTACATTAATCCGATCTAAAATGAGGGTCAAGCCTTCCTTATAAAGCGGGTTGAGTTGCACTAACTCTTTGATGCTATCAACAATCGCTGCTGAGTAGGCGCGTAACTCATCATTGGTAGTAAACTCACCCTCATACCAATACTTGACCTTCGCCCGAAAAAGCGGAGCGGGGGCAAGCATTTCCGTGAGATCAAAACGATCTTCGACCTGGACAAGAAGTTGTAGGGGACCTTCAGGCTGGGGAGGTGAGAGTTGGACAATTTTGGCTGCCACCCCGACAGGATAGAAATCTTCTGGTTTTTCCGGCGGTTCAGGAAACTCGGTTTCACGCCGAACCAACATCAACCCCACGTGTTGGAGCGACTTCTTTTGTAACCCATCGAGCAATTCCTGCTTTAGCTCAGGTTCATCTACAATCACCGGACCAATCATTTTAGGAAAAAGGGGACGCTCGTACAGCGGCAGAATTAAGAGGGTTTCAGGCAATAACTCGCTGGCAATGACAATTTTCTTTTCATCCACTATAGGGGGTTCAGCCACCTCATCATCAAGCGGTCCGTGAATAATCTCAGGGGTATCAGACATCCTCAGCCTCCAATTGAGTTTTTGACGGCTGAATTATATGTGGTTTTAGAGGTGGTTTCAAGTTTAACCCCAGGTCGAGAGATACGGATCTAATCGATCTTATTGATTGTCAAACCAAAATACCCCAACAGACCTCAATCTGTTGGGGTATTTATGCTTGTTACTTAAAACGAGCTACAGCTTATTCTGAAGGATTCATCTCCGCTGTGTCATCAGATTCGATATCATCAGAAGATGTCATTACCTCAACTTTTGCTTGCTGAGATTTTGAGCGTAATCGTGTCGCGCTAAAGCCCAACCCGATGATACCAACAGCAACAACTGCAACCATCCACCAGGGGAAACCAGTGGCTTGCTTACCACCATCAACGCCTGTCTCTGGCAAGGTAGTCACCGGCATTTCAGCCGCGCTATCAGTGGTCGGAGCCGTAACAGACGTGGCTGGAGCAGATGCAGGCGGCGGAGCCGCAGTTGAGCCGCCATCATCATCGTCATCATCACTTCCACCAGAATCACCACCACCAGAGGTTGTCTCCTCTGCGTCATCATTGGTAATCGTTCCGGTACCGCTGGAGGCCGTTGCCGATAAAACAGCGTCATCCGGATTACTCAAATCGAGGGTGAAGGTTTCATCACTTTCAACATCGGTATCCCCAGTAATTGGCACGATCACTTGTTGGGTTAAAGCGCCTCCAGGACTGAAGGTTAAGGTGCCGCTGGTTGCAGTGTAGTCAGTGCCAGCGACCGCTGTCCCATCAACCGTGGTATAATCAACCGTGATCTCAAGGGTGCTTGCAGCAGACAGCGTGACCACAAAGATCGCATTTTGGGCCGCCAGCAACGTAGCTCCCTTCGCGCTTGGATTACCTTCAATAACCGATACTGAGGTTACTGATAACTCAGGGGGTGACCCATCATCATTGGTAATTGTACCGACCCCATTTGAGTCAGAGAAGGTTACAGCTGTAGGACTAGCGTTACTGAGGTTGACATTGAACGTCTCATCGGGTTCAGCGGCATCATCCCCATTGACCGTGACCGTAAAGGTCTTGGTCGTTTCACCGGGGGCAAAGGTTACGCTGCCTGAACCCGCCACATAATCCTCACCAGAAGTCGCTGTTCCTGTCGTATCCGTAGCATAATCGACCGTCACAGCTGATACACTCGAAGGGGCCAACGTGATGGTAAATACAGCATCAGTCGTAGTTCCCCCAGCGCCTTCCGCCACCGTGACATCATTCACAGATAACGTGGCCGTATCATCCTCGGTAATGGTTCCAGTACCCTGTGCTGTCCCTATAGTGGCACCGCTAGCAATTCCGATCAAATTGACAAAAAATGTTTCATCCCCTTCAAACGCCACATCATCCAAGATAGCGATACTAATGGTTTTACTGGTTTCACCTGGGGCAAAAACAATATCCACCGCAGTAACCCCCGTGTAATCTGCCAAATTTGTGGCTGTATTATCGGCAGTTGAATAGGTAACGGTAATGTGTTCTGTACTTACAGCAGACAACGTTAACGGGAAGTCTGCTGTACCCCCACTATTTTCAAGGACGGCTGGGGCATCAGCGATATCAACGGTCGGGAAGGAGCCATCATCATCAATAATCGTGCCTGTTGCCGTACCCGTACCTATATTGGCATACACTTGATTACTCAGGGTCACCGTGAAGTCGTGATTCCCTTCAACGTCCGTGTCGCCCTGGACGACAATAGGGAAGGTGGCAGAGGTATCGCCGGGGAGGATATCTACGGTCTGAGCGACTGCGGCAGTATAGTCAGCAGGTGCTGTCGCAGAGCCATCCGTGGTATCATATTGTACGGTGACCGTATAATTAACGGAGAAATCCAAAGAGACCGTGAACGTCATATTAACAGTTCCAGCATTCCCTTCCGTTTCAGAGCTATCCGCAATTGAGACAGTGGGAAGCGGCCCATCAAACTCATACGAGCCAAGGTCACAGGTTCCGCTTCCAAAGTTTGGTACATCAAACTGTAGGGTGCCTCGCTGATCAGTGTAAGTTAACGTACAACCGAAACCAGACTGGTCAATGGCAGGGCTACCATCTCGAATTTCGTGGGTTTCGGTTGTCCCACCATTATTCGTTAAGGCATTAAATAAGGGATCAACGACCGCGCCAGCAGTCCCGACAATATCACCATTCGCATTAGGCTGGCCCGCTGGGAAGTTTGCTGAACACCCGCCAGTATTATCCCCAATCAGGATGGGTGTTATAGCTGCAGACGTTACACTCCCCCCATTAACCATGTCACAATCGGGATTAGCCGTTGTTGCGATATTAGCCGCGACAATACTGTTTCCTAAACCGATCGCTGGGGTTGTCCCATTAGGTCCATTAAAATCATCTGAGGCATAAACGCCACCCCCATTCGCGGCAGTGTTATTTGTAATGGTTGTAAAATTGATACCCACCGTCCCATTACCATCGGCGGCCACACCACCACCACCAGCACTCGCTGAATTTCCAGAAATGGTGCTGTTATCAATGATGGTCGTCGTACCGCCTCCCTCGTTACCAACACCGCCACCCCAACCATCGTTCACTGTATTCCCAGAGATGGTTGTATTACTAATCACTAGAGTGGAGCCGTCCTCGGCAAAGACACCCCCACCCAAGTTGTTGTCACCATTTGTTTGGTTGTTTGAGATGGTGCTGTTATAAATGCGCAATTCATTCCCTTGGGAAACCGCGACACCCCCACCTCCAACAGAGTTGTTGGCACCTAGGTTTGAATCACGATTAATTTCATTCCCTGTGACCGTGACACCTTCCAAAGTCACTCGGCCACTAAAAACTCGAACCCCACCCCCAACACTTCGCGCCGGAGAGGCAGGAACCATACTTCCATTTTGAATGGTCATGTTTCGGAGGTCGACTATAGGTCCCCCTGATGGTGTGTCAAAAACTCGACCATTCCCACCGCCATCAACAACAATGGTGCCGCCCCCATCGATAATTAAATCATCGGTAATATCAAAATCATCACTAGCATTATCGTCATTAGCAGCACCACCATTGGTGACAATAGTGATTGTACCAGCTACAGAAAAGGTAATGTTATCAAGACCAGCGGCTCCAGCCACACAGTCACCACCCGTGGTGTCCCCACCCAAAGCGACGTTGGCATTGTTAATTGCCTCACGTAAGGTACAAACCCCATCCGCGCCCACAACGTCCCCAAGGTCATCAACAATGATGTTGGCCGCCAAAGCTGTCGGGGCTAGGGGCGTATGAGAGAAGGGCAAAAGGACCTGTGCCACCATTGCCAAAATTGTGGCCGTGGTCAGCATCCGTTGCCACATTAAGGCCGAACGTTGCCGAATAAACAGTGACACCATCAAGCCAATGACCAAAAGACCCATCAGTTCCAAGCCGAGAGTCAAATTACTATTGTATGTTCCAAACCATATCAGCGCCCCAAGTCCCAACCCAGTCGCCGCCAGGGCCAGCGTTGTGCGCTTCAATTTAGTTTCAAGCCTAAACATTCGATTGCTTAGCCTCCTCTAAATTTAAAAAATTAGATTTTAAAGTTATGTCGATACAAACAGCTAAAGACTTGCCCTAATAAAAGCGAGCCAAACGTCGAGGGTAAATCAGTCTACTTAGGATTGAGATTTAAATAACTTCCACATTTGACCGCCCAAATCTCGCTCCCAAGGCAAAATTGAGAACGAAATTTTATAGAAGTTAATTAATCCTTAACCCTTATCTCCTTAAAAGATCGGTTGCTTGAATATCATTAGTCACACTTCATTCGCTAATCCTCCATTGCGTCGGATAATTTTCGGTTCTGGTTTCAGGTTGCTCTGAGAGGGTCTGGGCCCTCCGTGCTTTGGGCGGATGTGTCTTGCGACATTGTCCATAGGGGCAAACGAAATGCCCTCCGGCGGTCGCAGACCGCCTCCGAGCATCACTTCAACCAGCCTAAACTTATCTGCGCTTTACTGTTATTTTCGCCTCCTCAATAAGTGAAACAGGTTAGCTTTGCGCTAAATCTTTAATACTGAGGTTTGATCCAAGTTTGCAGGGTACGCCACCACCGACCCGAACTTGTTTCTTTTAGACCACTCTCCTTGCGGATGAAATCTAAAAAGTCTTCAAACGTCTCAAAGTTGAGTCGCCGTCCAGTACTGACGTGCTCGACTGACCCACGCCAGGTGATGGCCTGCCCCTGTTCATCTACGGCCTCGTGCCAAATTCGAATGATGAAAGAGTGGGTATTACTACGCACACGGTTACCTCTATGTGATTACAACTAGATTTTATTTGATTCATATTTCAATCTGCCTCCTCGGGTTAGGGTTTCACAGTGGACCCTAGGTGAGGTATTTCCATAAATGGAGATCCTGTTTACCACTTCAAAGCATTCTTAAACTACAAAACTGCTGCTCGACGTTGAACAGCAGTTTATCAGGTTGCTCTCTCTTCATCTTCTTTGGTCTCTCTCTCACAGGACAGATTTCTCTCTTTTGAGAGAGAGTTTTATCTTTTTGTGAAAGAATGTGAGATAGGGGAATCAAAAAACAACTTCAGGTAATCACCCGAAGTTGTTTTTTGAAAGGGTGCAGACAGAATGAATTCTGTTACTAGAAAAGAAAACAGGCTTGAAGCCTGTTTGATCTCATAGCAGTAGATTTCAATCTATGTGAGTTATTCAGAGTCGAGCAGGGTTCGACGAATGAGGCGTTCCAAGGAGCGGATTTCGGCGCTCGTTTCTTCAACAATAGCCTGTAAACGACTTAACTTACGCAACGATTGGTCAGCCAAACGTTGCAGCGACTCTTCAGAACGGACCAGCGGAGAGAGGGCGGTATCAACCTGACGATTATTATCCGTAGTTGGCTGAAATTTATTGTCCAGCATTTGTTGATAGAGTTGGGTCGTCTCTTTCATCGGGGAAACACCCAACTCCTCACGCAAAATTTGAGCACATCGCTTATATTGGCTCAAAGCGGCACTACGGTTGCCCGCCAGCCAATACAAACGCATCATTTGTTGATGAACCCGTTCCCGCGTGTTATCAACCGCCAAAATGCGTTCACCGTAGGCTAAGCCTTGTTCAAAGGTGTCATTTCGCTCGTGAAAAATCATCAATTTGCCAAGCGCATCAAGATACAACAAGCTCAAACGCTCACGGTCATACAAGCACCAATCTTCATAGATGCCTTCAAGTAAATCACCATTGTAAAGGGTAATGACTTGGTCCAATTGCTGGGCTTGCTCGGACGTTAATTGATCACCAGAAATATCTTGATAACGGCTTACTGTTTGTTGAAATTCATCAATGTCCAGCCAATAATCACTGTTGACATTAAGGCTGATACGATCCTTGGTAATCTCAAGATACGTATCATCAGCCACACCAGCTTCTTGTAGCATCTGACGGAGACGCCATAACGTTTGACTAAGATGTTTTCGAGCAGTATGGGCAGGGTAATCTGCCCAAAAAACGGCAGCGAGCCGTTCTCGATTGTGAGAGTGAGGATTTAGCAGGAGATAACAAAGCAACAACGCAGCTTGTTGGGCGGGGAATCCATTCAACACCTGACGATTGTAACTTGCTTGGCCAGAGCCAAAAAGCCTAAATTCAAGCATAACTTCCCCTCCCCCATAAACATGTGTGGCAATACTTCTGTGGCATTTGGGTGAAATGATTTCATAACGATTGTGAATTAAAGGTCAGATTGTCTGGTAAATCTTGTGGCACTGGTGTCTGACACGGGTACTATTGTAAGAATGTATTTGTATCTTCAGCTCTATATTGAATATAGAGTTATCGTGTGTGAGGTATTACAAAATAACATATGCCCCAATCGAAATTGCTTTCAATCAACAGTGATTGAATAAAAGTGTTGGGTAGGAATAATTTATTTTTTAAGAGGTGTATGTCGTCAGAAGAAGTGAGAACTGGATAGGCGCATACATTAATTTCTGGAAGTTCTTACTAGGTTAACATATTTATGCACACTTGCCAACTATTTGTCGAAACTTTGGTCAAAATTTTGTCCAAATCAAAATAGTTGGTTTAAAGTTGGGGCCAAGTATTGACGCTATATATTTTCTAAAGAAAGGAACCAATGATAAAACACTAACTGTAATCGATGACTTGATGGGTAGACTATCGTATGATGACATAAAAAACAATAGACAGCTTTAGGACTTTTATCCCAAAAAGTTTGAATAATCCGGGTAACATCTTAAAATTTGTCTAATTACTTTTTTTCTGGGCCTTGGCGTCTAAAAACATCTTAGGCTCATTTCCCATTGACTCCTTGAAATGGGACTGCTATAGTCAACCCCTAGCATTCATGTTTATCCTCGAGGAGCAACTCTGATGGTTACCCCAATGTCTACTATCCGAATTTTGATTGTTGATAATATGTCTGAAACTCGCGAACAGATGTTAAATATGCTTTTCAATGAAGCCGATATTGAAGTTGTTGGCTTAGCGACGAATGGCACCGAAGCCATCCATCTATCCGAACAGCAGACCCCAAATATTGTGTTGATGAATATGGATATTCCTGAGATGGATGGTTTGGCAGCGTGTGATCAAATCACCAGTTTGGAGACTCGCCCTAACGTCATTCTGATGTCTGTCCGAGGCACCCCCGATGACCTACGGCAGTCGATGTTAGTTGGGGCCAAAGAGTTTTTGGTCATCCCTTTTTCAACCGAGGAACTGCTAAAAAGTATTCGCCGGGTGGCCAATCCTGGCGTTGTCGAGCGTCCAGCCACGGCCATCGTTTCATTGAAACAGAGCGCAGTTAAGCTCTTTATCTTGAGTGATACAGCAACCGAACTTCAGGAAGCGCTGGCATCAGAGCCTGATATTGAAATCGTCGGCACACTGGCAAATGATACCGATGGTCGCGCCCAGGTCATCGAAGCCAGTCCAGACGTACTCATTATTGAAGGCACCCTTGCCTTGGATGGCCTCATCACAAGTCAACTCATCCGAGAAAAACAGCCTATCGCCACAATCTTGATTGTAGGCAATCAAACCGAAGCCGATTATCTACAGCAATCTCAATTTGCAACCACAGTAACGTTGTTGGCACGTCCGTTTGCAGATGAGGTTTTAGGGGAAACGGTTCGCGCAGTATCGGATATTTTTTAGTAGCCTGTATCTGGCAAAAAGATCGGCCACTCATCGGTCAAGGGGGTGGGGATTGGGGTGGGGCTAATTTGGGGCAAGATCAAATCGCTCTGATAACGGAGCAAGAGCCGATAGTCGTCACGACTGGGAGTATCTTCGGAGCGTTGGCTAACAATGCCGATGGCGGTAACGGGCGTGCCCATTTCAATAAAGGGTTTGGTAATGCCCGTCCGTTGTCGAATATAGGTCTTGGCCCAACCCGTGCCATCATCCAGCCACATTGTGGCTCGCCCACGGAAACCAACGGCCTGACCTTGCAACTGTACTAAACGCCCCTCATAAGGCTCCAAAAGCGAGGTTGTGGCGATGGGCAATGCGGGAGGGGGAAAGCCCGCCTCTAAAAACTCCACATCAGCCCGCTCATCCACCACAATTTCAAATTCATCATAAAACTCTCGTATATTGCCCACCACCTCAATACGATCGCCCAAATCAAAGGTAAAACCGTGATCTTTGGGCAGATAGATCAAAATACCAGCCGTATCATCTTGAATATACATCGTTCGGGTTCCGAGCAATCCAGGCGGTGCCGTCACCCGACCTCGCACCCGCACCCAAGCATTGTAGGTGAATTGTTTGGCCTCATAAATTCGAACAGTCAAGGGGCCACCACTGTCTGGTTTCTCACGGTTTGAAGCAATTGGGGTCGCATCACAATTATCAGACCAATTGGCGGTGCCATCCGGCAGCCGACACCACGTGTCATCATATCCAGGCGAATAATCATAGCCAACCTGATCAACAATCGTTCCATTCGGATGCATCAATGTCACCATATCGCCATTATTATTTAACGAAAACCCTGTTTCATTTTGATAAAACACTGCAAACGTTCCAGGCTGAATGACCTCGCCCAGCGGGATATCGTAACTGAGATTAGAGGCATCGCTTAAGCGCCAGCCCCCCAAACCAACCGGTTGAGCCGTCGGATTATAAATTTCAATCCACTCATCGGTATGGTCAGCCGTGCCATTGCCATCCCAATCAACATCACCTGGGGCAGGCAAGAGTTCATTGATTATCAATTGAGTTGGCACCAACTCACCCGCAATCCAAATCGGCGTGCTGTAGGCAACATCACCATCGGCTTGGATAGCCTTTACCCAATAGAAATGGCCCGGCGCGGTATCTATCGGGATCGTCCATTCTGTGGTAGATGTTGCGTGCGATAGGGTTGCGACCAACAGGTTGGCATCATACAGATGTAGGGTAATTGGTTCAGGATCGGGATCAACCACATTGACGGTAAATGTTGTCGGACCAGCCACAGGCAACTCCGTCCCCATCCATTGCCCATTGCCCCGCAAGGTGAGGGCCAAGTTGCTATCCTCCGTTGCAAACACCCGCCGTGCTCGCATTGCATCTAATAGATCAGCTTCCGTTAAAGCTGGGGCCACAATACCAGTTCTCGCATTTGTATCGCTGCCCCACCGCGCATTATGGGTGTCCCCGTTGTTGGTTGGCCCAGTTCGCCATCCCACCATATTACTTTGGATGAAAGAGGGTTCATAGGTCACATATCCCTGCGAACTGTTGCCGATTTCTTGCATAAACATCACCTGAGCCGCTGCGGGGTGATAGGCAAAATTAGAAAAGGTGCCCCCGTAGCTGGGGTCAGGGTGATTAAATTGAGCAATCACCTCAGGATTGGCCGCCAACCACGTATAAAAATCAGGTAACTCGGCAAACAAAGGGCTGGTCCGTTGGAGGAGGGTGTCCGTATTAAACACATTGATATGCCCGACCGTGCTATGTGTCCACTCGATACCACGTAAGGCAATGAATTCACCTGGCACTGTCGCTGCCTTTGTTTCGGTCAGGGTCTCTGCCCATTCAAGATCTGTCAACCACCAGCCGTGATCCGTAATTGCGTAGAAGTGATGACCAGCAGCGCGGGCCAAAGCCAAGGCATAATGGGCAGGCCCCGCCCCATCGGAATAGGTGGTGTGGGCGTGTAGGTGCCCCCAATAGGCATACATTCCGTCAGGCAAAGAGGCTGGTGGCAAAAGTGTTGTTGGGGGGGAAGGGGAAATAGTTGGTACCCCAGGGGAGGGTAAACTTTTTACAAAATCGTAGGGCATTGAGGCGGTATCAACCGGCCAAACCCGTTGTAAACTGTAAGGCTCTGGGGCTGAGGCTGTACCCATCAGCCCCAGTAAGTCATAACCTCCGTTTCGATAGGCCACACTATCAACCACCGAGTCATCTGGGCCTAAAAGCAGCAGTTCATCGGCATTGTTCGCCAACGCCCAATTACCCCCAGCCCAGCTTTTGTATTTCTCTAAATTAGGGATCGCTGGATTATCAGAATAGCTGCTACTAACGATAAGCTCAAAATCTGGTAATGAACTAAATCGAGTCTGAAATTGGTCTGCATTTTTCGCCACTACCAAGCAGTCATCTGCGGCAAGTGTTGTACTAATGGGCAGTTGATACATCCCTTCTCCTGCCCCATTTGTCTCTTCATCCCCAATTTTATATCCGGTCAAATCAACGGAGCTGGCATTGGGATTACACAACTCAACAAACTCATCACCTTCCGTTGAAGGTATTTGCCCATCGTATAAAAATTCGGAAATCAAAATTTTGCTAGGAGGGGTAGGGGATGAAATGATCGTTGAAACCGAAGAATTAGGTTGGCCTGGGGTGCCATTAATCGGATGAGCGGCTCGATCCAGCCCGTTCCATATGGTGAGGTCATTTCGATGCCAATTTGTATCACTATCCGGCGAGTATAGATCGAATCGTTCCATACTAACAATCGTTGCGGTCATCGGCCCAGTCGGCCATACCCCACCATCACTATTGACCCTATCAACAACAAGGCCACTCTCATCGATCAAAAAGAGGGTATCTCCTGTATCTGTCAACCCGACACCAAAGTCGAGCACAACATCGGCGACTACATTGCTAATCACTTGATCGTTGGTGTTCTCAATCAGGAAAAAAGTAGCTGGGCTGATAATTCCGCTCAAGCTTAATGAAAGCCCGTGTGTGCTAGTGATCCGCCAGCTATTTAAAGATATGGTATATGGTGTTGTATTGTACAACTCCAGCCACTCATCGGCTGGACTAGCTGTGGTCCCTCCCCAAGCAAGCTCGCTAAAGACAACGGTCGGTGAGGCCGTGACTGTGGTTGTCAACAATGATGACGTTGCGTTTATCGTAAATTTTGGCATCGTCAATAAAGTTGTTACTTGGGATTGGTTCGCTTGGAGACGTTGACCATAAACATCAAGGCCAACTAAAAATGTAATCCCTAAAAGTATCAGTGCACAAAAAAGAACAGCTTGAGTCAGTCGTCGGGTCGTGGTCATTTTATGCCCTCTCTCCTTAGAGGCATAAAATCAAGATATCATATTTCCTTAACAAAACTCTGTTGTAGAGCTACACGAATTCGTAGTCATATAAAATAGAGTTGTTCCTGAATAAGTAATCATATCAGACTACCCTGATTTAACAGCAAATTGAGGGATGAATCGAATGAAAATCTTTGGTAAATCCTCAAATTC
>JANQQF010000193.1 GCA_028285035.1 Phycisphaerae bacterium | reverse complement strand
ATCGGTTAGTGTTTCTAATAGACAAACCATTTTAAACCCGTAAAATCGATGCTTGTCATTCCCGCGTGCTTTTGGCGGGAATCCACCGCTACAACGCCTCGTGGATGCCTGACAAAACCATTCGGGCATGACACAACGTCTTTCATTTTCCGGTGTTTATCTGGCTTATCTATAAGTTTTCGTCAAGACTTATCAATTTGCGTTAGTACGTAGTTCGTAGTGCGTAGAATGGGCGAAATAAGGACTACGCACTAGGTCTATTGCTGCGTTTGTGGCGAAAAGCTAAGACCACCAACTAAATCGTAAATTCGCATATTTTGGAGTAATTTGATTTATGGATCATTCAATCAGCGAGATTTCGCCTCGTGAACGGGTCAGGCTGGCTTTACAACATCAAACCCCGGATCGCCAGCCCGTCGATTTTTTAGCAACTCAAGAAATTTGGAAACAACTTCAAGCCTCGCTCAATCTTGATGATACTGAAGTTGGTCATAGTGACTACTTCGACCCAGCTTGGGAAGCTATTTTGCGTCATTTTGAGATCGACTGTCGTCTGCTATCCTATGATCAATTTTGCAACCCGCCGACCTCAATTTTGCATAAACAGGGGCAGATTGATTGGTGGCAATCGTTAGCTCGCTCCACACCGAATCGAATGTGGCGAGAGCAAACGCCGGATGGCGATTTTTATGATATTTGGGGGTGTCATCGGCGAATTGTTGAGCATATGTTAGGGGCGTATGAGGATTTTGCCAGTTGGCCGCTTGTCGAAGCAACGTCGGTCGATGAGCTAAAACAATATCCGTGGCCGGACCCTGACTGGTGGGATTTTAGCCCGATTCTCCAAATCATCGAGCAGCTAGATCAACATGAAGAATACCACTTCCGCTTCCGCATCGGTTCCATTTTTGAGACCGCTTGGCAACTGCGAGGGATGCAAGAGTTTTTGGTCGATCTGGCTGACAACCCCGCCATTCCCGTCTACATCATGGAGCGGCTGACCGATATTTTGGTTGAAAATACCCGACGGGTTCTTGACATCGCGGGAGATCGGTTAGATATGGTCTATTTCTATGACGACGTGGCCACACAGAACTCACTGATGATCTCGCCAAAGATGTGGCGGAAATATGTACGCCCATTGCACACCCGATTGATCGAGGTTGCCAAAGCCTATGACAAGCCGGTGATGTATCACTGCGATGGGGCGATTTATCGTTTAATCCCAGAGTTGATTGAAATGGGAATTGATCTACTCAATCCGATTCAAACCGATGCTAAAGGGATGGAGGCGGATAATTTGAAGCAAGAATTTGGTCAGCAGCTTGCTTTTCACGGCGGGATTGACATTATCAAGACCTTGCCACGAGGGACACCAGAGGATGTTGCGGCGGAGGTGCAAGATCGAAAAAGGGTGCTTGGGGCGGATGGGGGTTACATTCTAGCCAGCTCCCATCACATCCAACCCGACACACCTCTGACTAATGTTCTTTCAATGTATAATTTAGCTTTACGGTAATATTCCCCAATCCGGTCAAATTCGATAAAATAAGTAGCTCATCAATAAACGTAGGATAATCTGAAAATTTTATGTTAAGGAGGCTTTACAATGGGGAAAAGCAAGAAAGGAACTATCGCTATTTTGACCGGAGGAGGCGATGTACCAGGGTTGAACCCGGCTATCCGAGCCATTACAATTCGGGCCAGACGAGAGGGGTATGATGTCATTGGTATTCGACGAGGCTGGGCTGGGGCAATTGAAATTATCCGGGATAAGAAAGTTGATAATAGCGAGAATTATCAGAAGCTAACCGGTACGATCATGAATCGGGCGGGTCGAACGGGTGGTACTTATATCCACACGTCTCGGACTCGGCCTAGCCATGTGCCTAAAGTCAACGTACCGGAACATTTGCGAGACAAGTATTCCAATGACATGAATGATATGACTGAGGAAGTGCTGAAGAACTTAGAATTTTTGGGAGTGGACTATCTAATTCCTATTGGAGGCGATGATACCCTGAGTTATGGGGTACGGCTCCACCAAGAAGGGGTTAAGGTGATCGGTATCCCTAAAACGATGGATAATGATGTGCCGGGAACAGATTACTGTATCGGTTTTAGCACTTGTGTCACTCGAACCATCGAATTGACCCACAATTTGCGTACTTCAGCTGGGTCACATGAACGTATGTTGGTGTTAGAGGTGTTTGGTCGTTATGCTGGATTTACGGCGATGCTTCCGACAATGGCTGGGGCTGCTGATCGCTGTGTTATCCCGGAGCACGAATTTGATATCGACCATCTGACAGAAATCTTGATTGAAGATCGTGCTAGAAACCCTAGTAACTATTCGGTTGTCTTGATTTCAGAGGGGGCTATGTTCAAGGGGGGTGAGATGATTTTCCAAGATGCCACGACAGATGCCTATGGACATAAAAAATTGGGAGGTATTGGTGATTTGGTCGCGGCTGAGTTGCGGGAACGCTCAGTGAAGTTTAACAAGGGAAAAAAGGTGAATGTGATCAATCAAAAATTGGGCTATTTGGTACGTTGTGGTAATCCCGACGCGATTGACTCGATTGTTCCTATGGCCTATGGTAATTTGGCCCTCGATCTGATTTTAAACGGCTTTCACGGTCGGTTGGTCATTTTACGCAATGGTCGTTATGATAATGCGCCCATTGATTTGGTCACGCGAACTAAGAAGTTTGTTGATATTGAACAACATTATAATACGGAGCGACTACGTCCCCATTTTCATTCATTTGAGTTTCAGCCCTTGCTTATTATGACCAGCGGCTAAGAAGGGGGCGTCCTCTATTTGTTAAGCACTTTAGAATGATGGAGGAGCCCCAGATAAGGCTGATGATTGGTCGGATGGCTCTTGTTGCAACATAAGCTGGCTGGTTGAATCAGTTGGGGTTTCAGGGTGCGATATTTCAAGGCCTTCGGATAATCGGTTGAGGACAATTCGAAACCCGAAAATCATACCGACAACCATTGCCACTAACAAAAATAAGCCAACAATCACAATGCCCCCAACCACAGCTAACATCATTTCATTGGTCGAAGATGTGCTGAAAATTGAGATCCCGGCGATACTTGCTGCGAAAAAGTTCCAGGCAGCGTGGATAATGACGGCAAGAGCGTAATATTTTAGTAGCGGCCAGATTGAGCGTTGCTTGGTGGTGTAATGCCAGCCCATCGCGGTTAGGCCTGCCGCGAAACAGTGCATCAGGGTTGAGCCGACACGTAGCCCCATCACAAAGGCCCACATTTGGATGCCGGTCAAGGTATTAAACAGATTTTCAACGATGCCTATTCCAGCCCCACTGACCACACCCCAAAAAAAGACTTGAGCCAAAATGGGTTTGCGATAATTCATTGAAGCAACACCTAACAATTTGGCCGCTTCTTCAATAATTGGCGCTAGAACAACAAAGAGAAGTCCTACTGAAATGGCAACTGGCGGCAGTTGAACCAAGCCGATAAGATTTTCTGGATCAGCAAGCCACCGTTCATCCTGTAAATTCTGACCTAACGTTTCGATCATCTCTAGACCGCCTGGAAAGAGAGCTGTGATCCCAAAAACGATGACTAGTAAAAGCCCCCCTAGCATAATCTCTAGGGTTAGGGCGATGAACATTGAAAAGAATGCCCCCCCGGCCAACTGGACAATCATTTCACGCCACTGAAAGCCAGCGGCGGCGAGTTTTTGATTGACCACACTGACTATGGCGAGTGAGGGGATTATGGCAGCAATGATGTGAAATATGGGAAATGTGAGGAATGGAAGCAGATTGAAATAGATCAGAATTTGGCCAATGCCAAGCACAATCACATAAATTACAATTAAGATCGGAAGCGGTGGCAAACGTAGCTGGATCGATGGTTTGCTACGAATCGACTGAACAGCCGTCCAGGTCAGGGCCAGTCCTAAGATCACTGTCAGGCTAAAAATGGCCACGGCTGAGGTGGTATTATCGACTGTGGCTGTTTCTGGTAGAAAAATTATGGTGGCCAACATCACCAGGGCTAGTATTCCACCGACAAAGGCAATACCCGCTCCCAGGATTGCTAACACGGTTTTGATGATCACTAAAAATATATTCTGTTCGGGTACGTTTTCAGTTGAAGTTATGTCTGTCATAAAGTGTCCTAGTGGATTAAAGATGTATCTGAATGCAGTTATTATCTATCCAGAAAAATGGGTTAGAAAAGTAGTAAAATCGCAAGGTCGCAGAAAATGTTTTTGTGACCTTGTGACTTTCAAAGATTGGCGATATCTGTTTCCTAACGTTTGTTGACCTTATGATTTTTCTGTTGAGTCCTCATTAAATCGGTTTGGCTTGTACTTGTTGGCTTTGTCGATTGATGAGGCTAATGCCACCCACAATCAAAATCATCCCAACCACCATCCCAATGATGAATTGTTCATCTAAAATGAGTATACCCCCAATGCTGGCAATCACCGGGACGACATATAGGGTCATCGCTGAGACAGTTGCCCCAAAGCGTTTGACATTTTAGTAAAATTTACGACCGCGAGATTATACCTGACGAATCGATTCAATCAAATAGGTGGAGGATCGAAATTGTGGTATAATTGACCGGGCTTTGCCCACCCCCGAATGCGTATGACTGAAAAATGTTATCCAAAGTTTTTATACTCAGCGGCATTATAACGTAATATAAATTTCATGAGGTATCTTGCTTCGAATTAAGGCAAGTGTATGATAACAAGCGATAAAAAAATTATTGCTTTATTGCATCGCCAAGTATAGAAACATAAATACAACACTTGTAAGGAGGTTCATGTGAAACTGCACGAATATCAGTCAAAACGAATTTTTGCAGAACATGGGGTACCCATTCCCCAAGGTGATGTGGCGTCAACGCCAGCAGAAGCACGCAAGATAGCCGAGGCACTCGGCGGAACCGTAGTGATTAAGAGCCAGGTATTAGTTGGTGGTCGTGGTAAAGCAGGTGGGATTAAGGTTGCAAAATCAGTTGATGAAGCCGAAGAACTCGCTGGCCAAATTTTGGGAATGGATATCAAAGGTTTGACGGTTGAAAAGGTCTTGGTTGATGAAGCGGCTGATATTAAAGAAGAGATTTATCTGGGTATTGTCGTCGATCGCGCTCAGCGATTACCTGTAATTATTGCCTCAGCTGAGGGTGGGGTTGAGATTGAAGAGGTTGCTAAAACCAATCCTGACGCAATCATTCGTTTGGCCGTTGACCCAGAATATGGCCTGATGGATTATCAGGCTCGTAACTTAGCCTTTGATTTAGGCTTACGTCGTGCCTACATCAATCAGTTCGTTAAGATCGTCAAAGGTTTATACAACGCTTTCATTGGGACCGATGCGAGCTTGGCCGAGATTAACCCGTTGGTTATTACGGGTGATGAAAAGCTGGTTGGGGTAGATGGTAAGATCGTTTTGGACGATAATGCCTTGTTCCGCCACGCCAATCTGGCCGACATGCGTGATGTTCAGGAAGAAGCCGAAGCTGAGCGGACGGCTCGTGAAGCTGGCTTGAGCTATGTGAAGCTTGATGGCGAAATTGGCTGTATGGTTAATGGGGCTGGTCTGGCGATGGCTACAATGGACATCGTCAAGCATTATGGTGGTGAGCCAGCCAACTTCCTGGATGTTGGTGGCGGGGCAAAAGCTGATAAAGTGGCGAATGCGTTGCGCATTATCCTTAGCGACCCCAAAGTAAAAGGCGTTCTGTTCAATATCTTTGGTGGAATTACTCGCTGTGATGAGGTAGCCAAAGGAATTTTGGAAGCTTTGGAAGAGGTCAAAACAGATGTGCCCATGGTGGCTCGTCTCGTTGGAACGAATGAAGAAGAAGGCCGCGCTATCTTAGCCGAGGCCAATTTCCCTAGCGCATCCACGCTGGGTGAAGCGGCTGAAAAAGCTGTCGCCATGGCGAAAGGAGCATAAACAATGGGAATTCTAGTCGGCAAAGATACACGTTTGATTGTTCAAGGGATCACCGGCCGTGAGGGTGCGTTCCACACAGGCCAGATGAAAGAATATGGCACCAATGTTGTTGGTGGGGTTACCCCTGGTAAAGGTGGTGAGTGGGTCCATGGTGATATTCCCGTGTTTGATACGGTCAAGGAATCGGTCAAAGCAACTGAGGCCAATACCAGCATCATCTATGTACCAGCTCGCTTTGCTGCGGATGCGGTTATGGAAGCGGCTGATGCTGGGATCAAATTGGTCATCTGCATCACCGAAGGTGTCCCGGTTCAGGATATGATTCGGGTGCATGGCTTCTTGAAAGATCGAGAAACCCGCTTGATCGGACCAAACTGCCCTGGCTTGATTACCCCAGGTGAAGCTAAAGTTGGGATTATGCCTGCCCATATTCATAAACCAGGTAATATCGGCTTGGTATCGCGCAGTGGAACGCTTACCTACGAAGTTGTCCAAGCCTTGACTGATCGTGGTTTAGGTCAAAGTACAGCGGTAGGGATTGGTGGTGATCCGATCATCGGGACAAACTTCATTGATACGCTCAAAATGTTTGAAGATGATCCATTGACAGATCAAGTCGCCTTGATTGGTGAAATTGGGGGGACAGACGAGCAGAAGGCTGCCCAATTTATTGCAGATAACATGACCAAGCCGGTCACAGCCTTCATCGCGGGTCGAACTGCACCGCCTGGTAAACGAATGGGCCACGCTGGGGCTATTATTGAAGGTGGGGAAGGAACTGCCGCCGAGAAGGTCGCTGCCTTTGAAGCGGTTGGGGTTAAAGTCGGTCAACTTCCTGAAGAAGTCGCGGAGATTATCGCCTCTCAAGCATAGTAAGACATTTTCAATCGTCTAGAATTGATGCGGATTACCTGGGTGCTTCTCAGGTAATCCGTTTTCTATGAAAAGTACCTACTAATGAGCCAATGATGACCACCCCAGATTACGCTGATCAAATCGATACATCCTTATACCTCAATCGCTGGATTGCTGTGGTACGAGGGCGGGTGATTGGGGTCGGCGAGAGTGAAGCAAAGGCGAGACGGGCTGCCTTAAATATTCGAGGTAAAGACAAGCCTCACCTTTTGTTTGTTGATGAAGCAGGCAACATCATTGAGCCTGTTGAACACAATGAAATGGATACATCCGTGGAAAATTGGTTTAAAGATCATCCATTATTACAAAACGTGGTTCAAATTCTAAAAGATCAGCAGCTTGAAGCCTATTTGGTTGGCGGCGCAGTACGCGATTTGTTGATGGGCCGGCCAGATATCTATGATTTGGATTTTGCTGTGCCTCAGGATGGCTTACGAGTGGCGCGGCGGGTGGCGAATCAATTAGATGCGGCCTACTATGCGCTTGATGCGGAACGAGGTACAGGGCGTGCCGTAGTCGAGACGCAGGGTGAAAAAACCTTTTTGGATTTTGCTACCTTTCGAGGTGATGATCTTGAGATGGATTTGGCTGACCGAGATTTTACCATTAATGCGATTGCGTTACGGGTCAGTACGTCTGAACTGATTGATCCAACGCAAGGTGAGCGTGATTTACAAGAAAAGCGCATTCGAATGGTTTCGGACAATGCTATCAAAAATGACCCATTGCGAATGTTGCGGGCGGTTCGGCAAGCGACTGCCTTTGGCTTTGAGATTGAGCCAAAAACGGCTGAGATCATTCAAGCAACCGCACATCTTTTGGGTGAAGCATCTGTTGAACGGCAACGCGATGAACTGATGAAACTGCTGAATACGCCGACACCAGGGGGGGCGATCCAACAGTTGCGTCAGCTCGGCATTCTGCCACATATTTTGCCCGAAGTTGAGCAAATGATCGGCGTTGAGCAATCAGCCCCTCATCATTTAGATGTCTTTGATCATACCGCCTTGGCGCTCAATGAGTGGGGACAGTTCAGGCAGAAACATCAAGCCAAAATCGCTGCATCTTTGATCGAGCAGGTGAATGATTATTTTGAACATTCATTGACCGGGGATGTTACATTTCATCACTTGATGCCATTAGCGCTTCTTTTTCACGATACTGGCAAACCCTCAACTCGAACGACTGAAGAGAGCGAGACTGGAGTCAGATATCGCTTCTTTGGACACGAGAAAGAGAGCGCAAAAATTGTACGACAAGCAATGGAGAAATTTCGGTTTAGCAGTCAGGCTATCAGTTTTGTTGAAAATGTCGTGGCTCATCATATGCGTCCGCTGGGGTTGGTATCGGCTAACAGCGTCTCACGGCGGGCAATTTATCGATTTTTTCGAGATACAAATGTACGTGGGATGGATGCTGGCATTACGGTTGCTATCCACGCTCTGATCGATCATCAGGCCACCTATGCTCCTGAAACTGGTACGGAAGAAGAAGTTGCCCTGCTTGGTCTTATCAACCGATTGTTAGAAGCTTATTTCGAACAACGTGATCAAACGGTTGATCCTCCGTTATTGTTAACTGGACAGGATTTAATAAAAGTGCTAGATTTAGGCGAAGGTAAATTAATTGGCATTTTGCTTAAAAGGCTCAAAGAAGCGCAAGCAACTGGCGAGGTTACAGATCGCGAGGAAGCTATCGCTTTTATCAAAGCTGACCCTGATTTCATCGCTGGTAAGGAGTATTAGATTTTGGCAAAGTTGGTAATTTACGAAGAATTAGATGGTGAAGAGACAATTTTTGAGGACTTTGAACTCTCAATCCATCGTATTCTGATTGGCTCACACGATGATAACAATTTAGTTTTGGATATTCCGGATATTGATCCAGTTCACGCTAGCCTTGAATTGCGTAATGATTTCTGGGTGCTACAAGATTTGGGTGGTCCTGGTGGAACATTGGTCAACGGACTTCTTGTCGATGGCCCGACCGAATTAAATCATAACGACTTAATAGAACTGCACACCCTGAAAATTCGTTTCGAAGATGAACATCTCATCAACTCGACGATTGTCGATGAAGAAACGGCTGAATTTGATGAAATTTCTCTTGAGGCGGAGGAGCCTGCTGTAGCACCTATTCGTGGGCGCGTTTGGTTTGGAACAATTGCAGGCTTAACTCTGGTCTTTATCTTCACCATTATTTTTGGCTTGATTATACTTGATTACCTGGATGTGCTTAAATTATCAGACTTATTGCCTTTTGTCAGTGGCTAGCCTCCAAAAACAAATACCTCACAAATTATTCTCTTCATTTCGACTCACGTCTCATTTTGTAACATCTTGTATAATAGTTCATTCATAGGTTAAAGATTTTTGATCTTTGCTGTTGCTATTATCTTCTGTTAAAATGACTCTAAATTGGAACTTCTGTTCTGTGATTTGGAGCCTATTATGATCTCTACTTTTGACCGTCGTTTTGTTTTTGTGTTGATTATTCTTATCGGTCTGGCCTGCGGTGGAAGTGAGGTAAGTCCGCCAGTTTCTAATGATACACCCGTTGTAGATGCACCCGTTGACCCCTCACCCCCTACATCTGATGGACGTGAGGTTGTTACTGTGGGCAAAGTGGTTGATGGGGATACGATAGAGCTAACCGACGGGCGACGTATCCGTTATATTGGTATCAACACCCCGGAAAGAGACCAACCTTACTATGGGGAAGCCAAAGAAATCAATCGGCTTTTGGTCGAAAACCGGATGGTTGAATTAGAGTATGATGTGGAGCCATTTGATAAATATGGTCGTACTTTGGCTTATATCTGGGTCAATGGCTCAATGGCTAATCTGGAAATTGTCCGACGGGGCTACGCCAATTCATTTACGGTGCCACCGAATGTGCGATATGAGGCTCAATTTCGGGAAGCACAACGTGAGGCGCGGGAGGCTGAACTTGGCTTATGGGCTGGCTCTCCAGTAGCTTTGAAAATTATCCGAATTCAAGCTGATGCGCCCGGCGATGATCGGCAAAACCCCAATGGAGAATGGATCGAAATTGCCAATCAAGGTAATGAGTCGGTTCAAATGCAGGGATATACGCTCAAAGATGAAGCCAATCATATTTATACATTTGCCGACTTCGTGGTCGCTCCGGGCCGTTCATTTCGTCTCTATAGTGGTGCAGGCCCGAACAATGAGGATGAATTGTATTGGGGCTTGAATGGTGAGTCTGTTTGGAATAATGGGGGCGATGTCGCTTTTCTTCGTGATGGGGAGGGTGCCCTGGTTGATAACTTTTCTTACTAAAATTTACTTGCAACGGCTGATGCCTCATGATAAACTTTGAATCTGGTCTCAAGGAGAGAGATTTTTTTAGAGTATAATGGATGTTCCTATCCAAGGCCACGCTTGATAGGATGCTCTGTGGAACTCAAGTAAGAAATACATCGTTATGATCGATGTATGTATCAAATTATCTATGAGGAGGATAAAGTGAGCGATTCGGATCAAACTGTGTATTCTAGTGGTAGTGAAAGTGGAACACCAAAGCGTAACCCACTTTTGATTATTGGAGGCATAGGCTGTGCGCTGTTGTTGTGCGTCGCTTTACTGATCGGAGGTGGTGTATTTTTAGCTCGGGATCAAATAGAGGACACACTGGCTGGATTGACAGGTGAAGAGGTGTCGTCGGAGGCGACTGATGAATCTGAAGAGAGTGCAACAACAGAGGCTGTTGAAGAGGTAGCAGAAGATACTGCAACAGAAGAAGCAGAAGCGACGACTGAACCCGAAGAAGAGGTCGAAGAGGTTGTCACGGAAGAACCGATAGAGGAAGCCACTGAGGAGCCTGAGCCGGAAGAAACTGAAGAGCCGGAAGAAGTTTTAGAGCCTAAATTTGCTGACATTACCTTTGCCTTGGGAGCTACCAAAGATTATGATCCTATTGACGCAGGCGATGTGTTTGAAGAGGGGGTTACAGAGATTCATGCGATTTTTGATTATGAAGGCATGTCTCCCGATTTTACGTGGCAGCGTGTTTGGTATTTAGATGGGGAAGAAATCTTAAGTAACGAAGCCGAATGGACAGGGGATAAAGAGGGACGATTTGATTACTTTATTGATGCTGGTGGTGAAGAGCTAGCCCCTGGTGAGTGGACTTTGGAACTGTATGTTGATGATGAACTGTTGGCCGAGGGAACTTTCGAGATTGAAGCCGCTGCCATAGAGGTTGCAGAAGCGACTGCTACATCAACACGTAGACCAACCAGCACCCCAGCCCCGACAGCGACACCAACTACAGCTGCGGCTGCTTCAAGTGGTAGTAGCGGTGGGAGCAGCGGCGGTGGGGGAACCTACCAGCTGGCTTTTACCAAATGGGATGGTGGACAACATAATTTATATGTAGCTGATACCAATGGTAACAATGAACAATTTGTTTTTGGCCGGGCCGCTGGACCATCATGGACACCTGATGGGCAAACAATTTTCTTCTTTGGTGAAGAAGGTGTTGATCGTCAATCTATTGAAGGTGTTGAGTATGTATTTGATGGCGTAAGCAATGGGGTTATTGCACTGGATGCATCACCCTTGCCTGAAAATGTATCCCAAGCTCAATTGTTCCAAGGCCTAGATTGGAAACAGGGTAGTGCTCGCTGGACCAATGTATCACCAGATGGACAAATGATTGCCTTTGACGCTAGACCTGGCGGTGACTATCGAATTTATTTTCTCGGGACCGCAGACAATCAACAATTTCGTTTTGAAATCATTGGGGAGCAGGCTGACTGGGCACCCAATAGTGAGCAGGTCGTTTATCGCTCTGGGCGAGATGGTAAGACAGGAATTTGGATTTCCAATCGCGATGACTCAGGTCATACTTTGTTGACGAATGGCGGGTCTGACTCTTTCCCAAGCTGGTCTCCCGATGGTAGGACGATTGCCTTTAGTCGTGATGAAGGTGGAAATGTAGATATTTACACAATCAACGTTGATGGCACAAACCTGCAGCGCTTGACGGATGCGCAAGGGCCTGATACACTGCCCGAATATACCCCAAGCGGCGATATCATTTTTCGTAGTGCTCGCTCTGGCTCTTGGGCAATTTGGAAAATGAGTGGGTCGGGTGGAAACCAAACTGAAATTATTTCAGATGCTGGGGTAGGTCCGGATTGGACTTTTAGTCGCATGAGCATTAACTAAACCTTTATGAATTTACGATGAGTGATATGTGATCGAGTTCATATATCACTCATCATTACTTATCAGCCTGGAATTTTTATAAAGTATGCGTATTCGAGTTGACTCTATAGGATGTCGTTTAAATATTAGTGAAGTTGAACAGATGGGCCGGTCCTTTGTGGGGCTGGGCCATCGTTTGGTTGGGCCGGGTGAAACTGCTGATTTGTACGTTTTCAATACCTGTGCCGTGACACATGTCGCCGCTCGTAAATCTCGCCAAGTCATTCGGCAGATGCGGCGGGCCAATGAGGCCGCCAAGGTAGTTGTAACGGGGTGTTATGCTGAATTATCACCACAGGATGTTGAAAAACTAGGTGTTGATATGGTGGTTGGGAATGATCAAAAAGATCAATTACCTGATTTACTAAAAGATGCTGGATGGTTACAAGATTCTGATCCTATTCCCGCCATTGACAGTGCCTCGTTTATTTCACAAAAATCTTTAACCGAGGATGACTCGGCTACAAACCACACACGGGCTTTTATAAAAATTCAAGATGGATGCGACAATCGTTGTACATTCTGTATTGTCACGATTGCTCGCGGATCTGGCCGAAGCCGACCTGTGTCCGATATCATTAATGAAATCAATCGTCTGGTAGAAGAGGGGTATGCTGAAGCAGTTTTGAGTGGGGTTCATTTGGGATCTTATGGTCACGATTTGGGAGATCCTGTGGGTCTTAACAATCTTGTCAAAACTATTCTGGCTGAAACAGATATCCCACGCTTAAGACTGTCCTCATTAGAACCGTGGGATTTAGGCCCAGATTTTTTTGAGTTATGGCAAAATCCTCGTTTGCTGCCTCACTTACATTTACCACTGCAAAGTGGCTGTGATGCTACCTTGCGCCGTATGGCCCGTCACACCAGTCAAGAGGATTTCTCCCAATTGGTTGCAGCCGCTCATCAAGCTATCCCCGATTTATCAATCACAACTGATATTATCGTTGGCTTTCCAGGTGAAACAGCAGATGAATTTGCTCAATCGATTGCATTTGTTGAAGAGATGGCCTTTTCCAAACTCCATATCTTTCGCTATTCACGGCGTGATGGTACCGTCGCTGCTAAAATGAAAGGACAGATCTCGTCACAGGATACTCAAGCACGTAGTCAACAAATGCACAAATTAAATGCGAACTTAGAACGGGAATTTCGCAAGAAGTTTTTGGGCCGTACAATGCCTGTCCTTTGGGAAAGCAAAGAGTCCTTTGGATTTGGCTTGCAATGGAGCGGGCTAACGGGTAATTACCTGCGGGTGATTACCCAAACTGGCCCAGACGTTGATCTGAATAATAAGATCATTGCCACTGATATGTTAGAACTAGCTCCTGCTGCTCTCGCTGGACAACTTCCCCCTCCTTGGGGAATGCCTCAATTTGAAATTACCCTCAATTAGGCTTGTTTTGCCAAATTAACATATTCAATCTTAAATTGATTCTCCTGCTCAACATCTAAAAGATCCAGTAGTTCACTGATGAGATCTGCCTTATGCATCGCGTCTTTCATAGACCAAGTTCGGCTTTTGATTTCAAGATAGATTCTATCCCCTGTGGCTGGTAACTGGTCCAGATTAATCGCAAAATCAGTATCTTTGTAGTAAATGTGCCAACGTCGACGGTGTTTTTCCACCTCTTGTTCGGCGATTGGTTTAAAGTATTCTCGAAAGAAACGTAAGCTTTGATTAGAGTTTGCTGTGTATCGAGACCGGGTGAGCAAAATAGAGTTTTCAAACTCTTTTTCCGCAATCGGTCCCATTAATGTCATTGTGTAGAAAGTTGTCTCTACCTCGCCATCATCATTACGTACCTCATCTTCACGGAAACGTAATCGGCTTGTTTCATCATCTTCAAAAAAGAAATATGTGTCATATTGATTTCGAGTTGAATGGCGGCTGGTTTCAATGTTCGCATCATGAAAACGTTGCATGATGTCGATGGTTTCAGGCAGTTGAACCTTGACCTGAATTTCAAAAGTTTCCTGCGGAATGAAATCAGTCCCGATGGCCAATAGCTTGGATAAGATGTTCCCCTCTCTGGCTGTAAGGAAGGCATCAATACGTTCGGCAATAGCTGTTGCTTTTTCAAGAATGTCGGACTCATTAAGTGTTAAAAGCTTACGATCACGCATAAGAATCTTGCCATCAACAATGACATCGCGAACATCGGTTGCCTTGGTTGCGTATACGAGTTGGGCATAGACTCCTTCTGGATCACGCGTGAAACGAGGCTGCTGGTGAGTATTTGACATCGAAACTACGGCAATATCTGCACGTTTACCGACTTCAAGTGAGCCAGTTAGATGGTCGATATGTAGTGCTTTTGCCCCCTCGATTGTGGCCAATCCCCAAGTCTTTTTAGCTGGGAGTAGGGTCGGATCACCAAAAATTCCTTTTTGCAAAAATGATGCTAATCGTGTTTCTTCAAACATGTCTAGGTCATTATTTGAAGCTGGACCGTCTGTACCGATACCAACGTGCAGGCCGAGATCAACCATTTTTTGAATGGGTGCGACGCCACTGGCCAGTTTGAGATTACTACTTGGACAATGGGCCACCCCAGCCTTGTGTTGATGTAATGTACGCATTTCATTTTCTTCAAGATGTACACAGTGAGCGGCGATAACCTTAGCCTTAAATAAATCATATTGTTCTAACCAAGGCACAACAGTCATATCATATTGACCCAGGCTAATTTTTTGTTCAAGTCCGGTTTCAGCAATATGAATGTGTAGAGGGACATCAAACTCAGTCGCCAGTGCTACACAATTGTGAAGCATGTCGGGTGTAGCGGTGTAAGGCGCGTGCGGGGCAACGGCTGGAATAATTAACGGATGATCCAGCCAAGTTTCAATAAAATAGCGGCAATATTCAAGGCTTTCATCGTAGTTTGTTGCATCAGGAGAGGGGAATTTTAGAATAGTTTGTCCCAATACAGCTCGCATTCCAGCCTCGGCTGTCGCTCGAGCGACTTCCGCTTCGTTGTAATACATATCATTGAAGGTGGTAATACCAGATCGCAACATTTCAGCACAGGCCAGCAATGTTCCGGTATAACAAAAATCGTGTCCGACAAATTCTCGTTCAACAGGCATCATATAGCCATATAACCAAACATCTAGACGCAAATCGTCGGCTAGTCCCCGCAACAAAGTCATTGGGGCGTGGGTATGTGCGTTAATTAAACCAGGGCTAATAATACAATTATGACAATCAATTTGGCTCGATGCCTCATACGATCCTTCTATCTCGGATGATTCACCAACAGCTATAATCTGATTATCTTTTATTGCTATACCACCCTCTGTAAAGAGTTCTCCAGCTTCATTCATTGTCACTACATAACCATTTAGCAACAGTAAATCAGCATTTTTCTTTGTCATTGTCTATCCCTACCTCTCCATTGTTCAAACAGCATAGATATAAAATAAGCCAGGGCAGATTGCCACTGGCTCCGAAAATCTTGAATTTCAAAAGGACAAAGGTGAGCCTTTTATACTACATACTCCATTCATCATCCTCATCGAGATCTAACTCTAGCTCATCGTCATCATCATCTAGCAATAAATCATCCTCGTCATCAATGAGCAGCTCTAGATCATCATCATCGTCGTCATCATCCCACTCCAAATCATCGTCATCCTCGAGTGAGTCATCTTTAACCTCATCATCATCTTCCTCTTCAATTAAATCTTCGATGATTTCATAAGTTAAACAACCATCATCAGGATCATAGATGATATCTTCAGAAGAACATACTTTATTTTCATTAAATATACAATCTGTGGCTCGACAGGAAACTTTTGTTGTCATACTACTATTTGACCCTACTTTGAAAAATTTTGCTCAAGTTTATTCAATTTGATGAGGTCAGTCAAGAATCCAAACTGCGATTGTTTCTCCGGCGGGCAAATAGGTTACATTTTCAGGAACAACAACCAAACCGTTTGCCCATACCATTGAGGTGAGAATGCCAGATCCTTGAACTTGGACACCACTGCCACGTGTGGTGACTCGATATCCTTGTTCTACAGGATAAACAAAGGCGCGCATAAAATGTCTGCGGCCACTATTGATAACATCCTCATCTAGAACCGCATGAATTGTGGCTTTTTCCCAACTTTTTTGCCCACCTAATTTCAAGATTGCTGGCCGAGCAAACACCTCAAATGCGACCATTGCGGCTACAGGATTACCTGGTAGCCCAATTAATGGGATTTCTTTTTGCAAAGACTCGTCTTGTAAAACACCAAAGGCTAAAGGCTTTCCTGGCTTAATAGCGACCTGCCAAAATTGCATTTGCCCTTCAGTGGCTAATACATTTTTGACAATGTCGAAATCGCCAACGGAAACACCTGCCGATGTTAAGAAGAGGTCCACCCCTAGTGCTAATCCGTTATGTATTTTTTCAGTGAGGTCCTCGACTGTGTCACGAGCAATCCCTAAGCGGATGGCTTCACCGCCATACTTCTCAACCATCGCCGCTTGGGTATATTCATTAGAATTGCGGATTTGCCCAGGGCCAATGGGCTGGTCGATGTCAACTAGCTCATCCCCTGTTGCCAAAATGGCGACTCGAGGTCGCCGATAGACCTGAACCGTTGCCTGACCAATCGCGGCTAACACGCCGACGTCTTGTGGGCGAATTTTATGGCCTTGCTCCAAAACGGCTTGCCCCGTTTGAATGTCCTCACCAATTTTTCGGACATTATCTTCGGTGGATACAGAGTGATAAATCAATACCTCATCGGATGAAACCTGATTGGTATCGATGTGTTCGCTGGTTTCTTCAAAACGTATGACTGCATCAGCCCCTTCCGGTACGGGGGCTCCGGTCATAATTCGTGCAGCAGTGCCCGGTGTTAAGGGGGCGGTGGGCGTTGCTCCTGCTGGAATATTGTCTACTACTTTGAGCGTAATTGGATTTGTTGGAGAGGCGTTTTGCGTATCTTTGGCAAGGACAGCGTACCCATCCATGGCTGAATTTATGAACGGAGGAACGTTTATTTCAGAATAGATCGTTTCTGCTAAGATACGATTGAGAGCATCAGGCAGGGGGATTTGCTCTGTTTCAATAGGATCTATGTTTGCCAAAATAGCGCGAAGCGCTTCCTCGACACGGATTAGTTCGTTATCAATGTGTGTATTACTCATCTCTTTTCCTTAATAGTGAGTTGTTCGGATTCTACCTACACTATAGCGTTTCGACAAGTATAATTAAATGCAACGTAGGAAAAGTAGATTACGGGGTCGGTGAAAGAGATAGATAGACCCCATAAAGGGTTATCGCGCATACTAGCGCAAACACAATGAAGACAATTAGGATAAAAGGGGGGGTAAGAATTGAAGCTAACGGGACCACTTTCTTAATTGTATCCATAGACTTTTTGTCGATGGTTTGTGGCACGGTTATACGTGGTAGGGGGGATGGGGATTGGGGTGCGGAAGAGCTTGACTCAATTTGTGGGATTTTAGACATAGATGCCGCAAGTGCTTGACGAAGATACTCCGTTTCGCTTGTTAATCGCTCGTTCTCTGCACGTAATCGAGATAATTCTATCTTGTAATGTTCTACTTGGTCACGTGGGTGGGTGTCATAAGTTGGTTCGTCTTGATCTGTCATGGTGAACTCATCATTTCCCAAAGATATACAAATATTCTACTACATAACGAAAGAATCGAAAAAGCCGGGTTGCCACATACCCGGCTTTTTCAAAAAGGAGGAGAAGAGAGCGTCAATTGATTGACAATCACAAGTATAACCAACGGATGTCTTACTTGCTTGACGCAATAACAACCTAAACCTTCCGCTAACCCTACGCTAAATCAACTAAAGGCACTTTGTTTCTTTTTGATGATTATGCACCTAAGTTGTTTGCTTGAAATGACCAGGTCTTGTAGAATTTTTGATATCATTTACACACCACAAAGGGCAGAAATGGGATTTTTTAAGTCATTAGCATCGATTTTTACAGGCCAAAACCAAAGTGACGCAGCTTATATGTTGCACGTTCGTTGTCGAAGATGCGGTGAAGTGATTTCTACACGGGTTGATTTACGGAATGCGCTTAACCCCAATGATGAAGGGGGATATACTTCTCGTAAGACCCTCGTGGGTAATCAAACCTGTTTTCAAAGAATCGAAGTTACCTTAAAGTTCGATCAAAATCGTCGTCTGATAGACCAGGAAGTGATTCACGGCGAGATTGTCTCACCTGAAGAAGACAATCAAAAGGTTGATTGACACATTCACACGTCTTGGCTTAAGATTTGACGAAAGTGAAAAGATTTAATAAAATTACAGCCTGTTTGTGATGAATATTCATCGCCACATGCGCGCTGCGTGAGGCGATTTTTCTTTGTATATCAATTGTAAGATGTTCAGGAAGTGAGTACAACTATGGAAACTATAACTCTTAAAGCAGAAGTCCGCGACTCATCTGGTCCCAGTGTAAAGCAATTACGTCAGTCAGGGCTAATTCCGGCTGTTCTGTATGGAAAGAAGCAAGAAGCTATCTTGCTGCAAGTACCAAATCGTGAGCTTACACGGGTCTTAGAATCTGCTGGAACCCACCAGTTAATTTCATTACAGATTGACGGCCAGAAAAAACCTCATCTAACGTTAGCTCGTGATATTCAGCGTGACTTCATCAAGCGGCATTATCTACATGTTGACTTTTTTGCAGTTAACATGGAAAACAAAGTGACTGCTGACGTTCCCGTTGTCACTGAAGGTGAAGCGCCAGCCGTCGGAGTTGGGGGAATTTTGACCACTGGTTTGGACATGCTTAAAGTTGAGTGTCTACCCTCTGACTTGATTTCAGCCATTACTGTAGATATCACTGGCTTAAAAGAGTTTAATGATCGAATTATTGTGGCTGATCTTGAGGTGCCAGATACTCTAACTATCTTGTCTGAATTGGACTCGATGATCTTTAAAATTGAGGCGCCACGTAAACGAGAAGAAGAAGAAGAGCTTGAGGGTGAAGAGGGTGTAGAAGAAGCTGCTGCTCCAGTTGTAGAGGAATAATTTCTTCTATTAACTAATCAGTAATTTTTTAATAAGCGACTATTAATAATTAAAAACCGAACCATTTTTGGTTCGGTTTTTTGATAGCGTGGAGATGTGTTTTCTATGTTTATTTCGGGCCAACTAGTTTAGCCTGGTAGCCGTGTTGCTCTAGAATTTCTTTTAACTCTTCAACATCCCCTCTGCCCGCCCAGCGATTGCTGCGACGGTCCCACCAAATACGATCTTTGAGCAGATCTCGTAATCTGTCACGCTCATTCACTGGAAAAACCATTGTTCGATTACGTCGATTAATGGTTACTGTAATTTTTTCTTCACTCATGATATTCTCCAAATTTCTAAAGGTATACGATGGTTTGCTGATCTATTTTGAAAGATCAGTTTTGTTTTAAGTTGTGGCCTGATCTTGAAAATCGTTGATTTGCTGAGAGTCATATCCTAACTCGGCTAAGATTTCTTGATTATGTTGGCCTAATGTAGGTGGAGCAAGGCGATAATTGACAGGTGTGTCCGATAAATTAACCGGATTCCCCGTTGCTTTAACTTCTCCAGCCAGTGGGTGTTGTAAATTTGTAATGAAGTTGCGGGCTAGATGTTGTGGGTGTGTTACAGTTTCCGCAACAGTGTTGATTGGCCCGGCGGGTACCCCAATTTCTTTTAATTTTTCTAGCCAGTAATCAGCGGGTTGGGTGCTAAACAGCTCATCTAAAATTGCAATCAATTCAGACCGATGAAGATTGCGTTGTGAATTTGTGGCAAATCGATCATCAGTTTTAAGATGATTTAAGTTAAGCGCGTCACAGAAATTGCTCCAGAGTTTTTCCGTACCAACAGCTAAAATGATGTATTTGTCTTGAGCTTTAAATACCTGGTAAGGAGTGATACTCGGGTGAATATTTCCTAGGCGTTCCGGCTCCTTACCTCCATTCATCAAGGCCGACCCCAGAATGGATAGCCAAGCCGATTGACTTTCAAATAGAGTCATATCCAAAAATTGGCCTTTGCCCGTTTGTGACCGTGTCAGTAACGCCCCCAAGATCCCCACAACTGAGTACATCCCTGTTGTAATATCTGCAATTGGAATTGGATAACGTATCGGCTCACCATCTGGCTCACCTGTTACACTCATTAGACCAGCTGCCCCCTGAGCAATGACATCATATCCTGGTTGTTCAGCATAAGGACCCGTGCTACCAAATCCACTAATTAAGCAATAAATCAAGCCTGGATTGATGGTTTGTAATGTTTCGAGATCTACTTTGGCTCGTTGCCGAGAGGCTTTTTTAGGAATGTTGCAGACAAAAATATCACTGGTTGCAATTAATTTTTGAAATATTTCCTGCCCTTGTGGAGATTTTATATCAAGCGTAAGGCTACGTTTGTTTCGATTTACCCCTAAAAAATAAGTGCTTTCTCCTTCAATAAATGGTGGACCCCACCCGCGGCTTTGGTCGCCTTTGCCAGGCTGCTCAATTTTGATAACATCGGCCCCAAAATCCCCTAGCATCATTGTACAATAAGGACCCGCTAAGGCTTGGGTTAGATCTACCACTCGAATATTATCTAACATATTCATGATTTTAGTACTCACCTGATAGTAAAAATGTGAATTTTCGTATCATAATCGAGGCGGAAAAGGTTGTCAAAGCTACCTTGACCTTGTATGGGTTCCGAGATCGTCAATTAAAACATCATCATGGGTTAAATCTGTGATTTCTTGAATAAAAGGGGGTAAGTCTTCAGCGATAAACGTTACCTTTAGTGCAACGTCGGTAGTAAATGTCTCACTCTCAATTTGCCCCTGATGGGCGTCAATCAATAGTTTGCACTGCTCATAAAACGGATAGGGAATAATAATTTCAATGATAACACGCTCAACTTTTTCGGTAATCGTTAACTCAGCAATAGTCAATTGTGCTGACTCGGTGTAAGCTTTGACAAGCCCGCCCGTTCCCAACTTTGTTCCTCCAAAGTAGCGGACAGTGACAACGGTTATATCACCGAGATTACTCCCTTTTACAACTGCAAGCGTAGGACGACCTGCTGTCCCGCTTGGTTCGCCAGCATCACTCATCCCGTGGGTGACTGATGCACCATGGCCTACGGCAAAGGCGTAAACAGCGTGGGAAAAGCCGCCTTCTTCACGTTTAACTTGCTCTATAAACGCCTTGGCCTCTTCTATAGATGGGGTGTATGCAGCTCGCCCGATAAAACGAGAATTTTTGATCTGCAACTCTATGCGAGACTCCCCGGCTGGGATGTTGTACCTTTTACTCATAAGTCCAAAGAATACCACAGGCTGAAGTAGATGAAAAACGATTAAATTTTTGAATTTTCTGGAGAAAATGGTACAGTATGATTATGAAAGCCCATACCTTTGTCAGCTATGCGCACGAGAATCGTAGATTTGCCCTAAAAATATCACGTCAGCTTCAACAGCATGATGTGCTGGTATGGCTTGATCAGTGGAATGTCGATGTTTCGGATGAGATAGAGTGGGATCGCGAGATACGACAATCTATTGATCAGTGTGAGACATTTCTTCTTATTCTTTCCCCTGCTGCCCTTAATTCTTGGTTAATCCAAGAGCAATTTCTAAGAGCCGTGCGTTTTCAAAAGAAAATTATTTTGGTAATGTATCAGGCTTGTCCGATCCCGGAAGCCCTCGTTGAGTTTCCCGTTGTAAATTTTTCTGACAAAAGATATGGCGTTGCCCTAGAAGAATTACTGGCTCAATTTTTACCTAACCAAAAAATACAGGTTGACCCTCTGGGCAAAATTTTAACGACTTGGCAGCAATTGGATTGGGCTTGGTGGCATCGATTACGACCATTGCTGTGGCCAGGGTGGCTTGGTCCAGTCATTGTTGTAATATGTTTCACTATTGGTTGGATTCTGTTTCATTGGAATGTAGAGCAACAAGACTCCCCTCAAATTGAGCGGTTAACAACGATTACCCATATAATTCCCCCGACCCCATCGGTTCAATTCCAAATTCGCTCAATTGATAAAATGGAATTGATTTATATTCCATCGGGCGAATTTTTTATGGGGAGTATCACGAATGACCCTTTGGCTGAGAAAGATGAGTGGCCTCGTCATCCCGTGTTTGTAGATAGTTTTTGGATTGATAAAACGGAAATAACTAATCATCAATATCGATTATGTGTGGCCTCAGGTGTCTGTGAAGCGCCATTTGAACAGAGAAATAGTTTTTTCCAGGATGATTTGCCGGTTGTTGGGGTGGACTGGTTTCAATCACAGGCATATTGTGAATGGGTAGGCGGTCGTTTGCCAACCGAAGCGGAATGGGAAAAGGCGGCTCGTGGAACAGATAGCCGAATTTATCCTTGGGGTAATGAGTTTGATGGTACGCGGTTAAATTCGTGTGACAAAAATTGTATTCAAGATTGGAAAGATGTACGATGGGATGACGGCTACAAATATACGGCTCCCGTTGGCAGCTACCCAGATGGGGCTAGCCCTTACGGTATTCTTGATATGAGCGGAAATGTTTGGGAATGGACCAATGATTGGTATGCCGAGGATTACTATGTTGATGCGCCCTATCGTAACCCAATGGGGCCAATGGATGGGGTACAACGCGTAATTCGCGGTGGCTCTTGGCATTATTCGGGGCGAAATTTAAGAGCGGTTAATCGCCACAAAGATACCCCAACATTTAGATATGACAAGATTGGATTTAGATGTGTGCTGCCTGAAAATAGTGCGATTAGTGATAGTAGCTCTTTAGTTCGATGATTTCGCAAATGGATTTATTGGATGACTAGCTGTTACTGCTAAACCGTGCTGCAAGGTCCCGCAATTGTCGAAAGCTTATCGGTTTAAGCAATATCAAGTCAGCCTCTTCTTGCAAAGTTTCAGCCAGCAATGGATCGGCTGTTAACAAAACAACTTTTGTTTGCGCTAGTCGGTCAGTTGATCTTATTTCTCGTAAAAGTGTAGCCCCCGAAACGTGAGGTAAATGTAAATCCAGGGCAATAAAATCTGGCTTTACTTCCTCTAACTTTTCTCGGGCTAATAGACCATCCCTCACAATATCAGTTGAAAAACCAGCGGTTTGCAAAGCTTCTGCAAAGATAATACTCGCATCATAATCATCTTCAATAATTAAAGCGTATGGCGCCTCAGTTGTCATGCAGTTGTCTCCTCGGTAGGAACTAAAGGTAATATTACAGTGAAGGCTGTGCCTCGGCCAACTTCGCTTTCTAAAAGAATCTGTCCATCCATCAAATCTGTCAACTGTTTAACGATGGATAAGCCCAAACCAACTCCCCCATATTTACGGGTAATTGACCCATCAGCTTGACGGAATGAGTCAAATATATATTGTTGGGCATTTGTTTCAATACCTGGCCCTGTATCTATAACCCGCATTGCCCAGTGAGATACATTGTGGCGATTTATTTGGATTGATACCGAACCAATTTCTGTAAATTTTAGGGCGTTTCCGACAAGATTTATCAGAATATCTTGTAGTCTTTGTAAATCCCCATATAACGTTGGGGGGGTATTTGTGCCTATTTCTCCAATAAGTTTGAGCCCCTTGGCCTCTGCTGCGGGGCTTAAAATAGATTGGATATTATCAATCAAATCCATTGGCCTAAATGGAACAATTTGCAACTCAATGATCCCTTGCTCCATTTGAGCCTGATTTAAGAGACTACTGATATGAATTTTGAGTTTTTCACCATTAACAAATATTCGTTCCAGCGTTTCTTCCTGTTTCGCTGTTAAAGGACCATGTATTTGGGCTTGTAACATGTCTGTGTACCCAACAATGGCATTAAGGGGTGTACGTAACTCATGACTGACTTTAGCAAGTAGCTCTGTTTTGATACGGTTAGCTTCTAACGCCTGTTCCAAGGCTGAAGACATTTCCCGCTCAGCTTTTTTGCGAGTTGTGACATCCTGCCCCGCAACTACACCATACACGATTTGACCAGTTTGATCAAAAATAGGAGTTGTTTTTACCTCTAGCGGAATTCGCTTTCCATTGTGATCAATCTCAATATCTTCAATTGTCACACTTTCCCCAGCCAAGGCCATTGTTGATGGTAACTGGTCCTCTGGATAATTCTGTTCCGTACCAGCCACAAAAAGTTGATCTGTATTTTGGTCTGATAGAATATCTGCTCCAAAAATATTATGAGCTCTTTGATTGGCATAATAAGTTTTGTTGTCTTTATCTACAACATAAATTCCAACCGGAATTGCCTCTAAAATTTGTGTCAATCGCCCTTCACTCTCACGTACTGCCTCTTCTGCCAGTTTTCGTTCGGTGATGTCTTGGGTTATCCCTTGCACAAAGTAGGCTCGATTTGCCTCATCTCGGCTAATTGAGGCCGTGACAAAGACATAACGTGGTTTACCATCTGACTGGATGAGTTGGGTCTCAAATGAAATATCAGAGGCTGTTGACTTTAGACTTTCCCTGATCATAGTTTGAACGCGAGCTTTATCTGTCGCAGGGATTAAATTCTGGAAGGTTGCCATACTAGGTGTTGTTGTTGCTGGGAGACCAAATATTTGGTGAACCAAATCACTCCACATTACCTCACCTGTTGCTACATCCCAATGCCATCGGCCTAGTTTGGCAATGCGCTGGGCCTCCAGAAGCTCAGCTTCTCGTTGTCTTAAAGATGCTTCCGCCTGTTTTATATTTTCAAACAAGCGAGCATTCTCCAAGGAAATGGCAATCTGGCCTGATAAAATGCTAAATGTATCTAAATCAGATTGATTGAAGCGATCAGCCATATTGTCCTGCACATCAAATACACCAAGCAGACGATTATTTGATACAATGGGGACAGCGACTTCAGAGCGGGTTTCCGGTAATAATGGGTTGGGCATAAAATTTGAATCATTGCGCGTGTCATTAACCAAAATAATCTCTTTGAGACGGGCTGCTTGGGCAACAAGACTCGGTCCATAATTGAGAGAAATTTTGTGGTTTTGCTCACGTAATTGGCGACCCACTTCCCCTGACCCTATGTGCATAATGAGCGTTTTAGCTACCTCATCGAGGAGATAAATATGAACGTGATACAAATCAAACCGTGTTTGTAACAAGTCCACAACTTCGCGTAAAAGTTGATTTGGGTCAAGGATGGCATTAATTTGCGTGGCAAAGTCTGCGGCAATTTGTAACTGCTTTGTAAAGTTCGTTCGCTCATTTTCAATAACGCGGCGGGTGGTGATATCTTCAGCTGCAGTGAAAAGGGCCTCTTCACCTTCAAATTGAATTACTTCAGCCGAAAGACTTGCCCAAAAAGATGACCCGTCCGCCTTTTTAGCCAGCAATTCATAATTGCGAATGGAATTATTTTTTGAGACCTCGGCAACATATTTATCGCGGTCTTCTGGCTTTTGATAAAGGCGGATTGTTCTTTTTCCCGTAATCTCTTCGGTGTTATACCCAGTCATATCACAAAAGGCCTGATTGACGTAAAGAGTTAAACCATCAACAAAACGGGTGATAATTAAGGCAGTGGGTAAAGCTTCAACGATGGCTCGAAATCGCTGTTCACTTTCCTTCAACTTTGCTTCAGCTTGTTTACGCTCTGTAATATTTCGGACGTGGGCAAAGTTAAACTCTTGCCCATTGAATTCTATATAATTTGCTCGAATTTCAACAGGGACTAAATCGCCATTTTTGGTTTGATGCTCAGCTTCAAAGTTTAATGTACCTTTTGCCTTTAATTCAGCCCAGTGACTTGGCCATACTTCCGCAGGAAAGCGAGGATCAATATCGTAAACGTGCATTTTTAGTAGTTCAGGCTCTGTATAACCGAGGTGTCGACAGGCTCCTGCATTGACTGACACAAATTGAGCCTCAGAATTAACCCAAAGTGTTGCCTCGGGCGTATTTTCAATTGAAAGCTGGATAAGCCGTAGACGCTCTTCCGCTTCTATGCGCTCTGTAATATCTGATTGAACCCCAACGTAGTAAAGTAATTGATGATCATCTGAAAAAATAGGCGAAATTTTTAATTCATTCCAAAAGAGTTCCCCATTTTTTCGGTAGTTCAATAAAGTAACCTTAACTTCACGGTGTTCTTTTATTCCTTTTCGTAAGATGTCGACTTGGCTGATATTAGTTTTTGGACCTTGTAGAAATCGACTGTTTCTCCCTAAACATTCTTCTAAGGTATAACCTGTAATATCAAGAAACGCTGAGTTAACATAAATTAAGGGATTATCTGGCTGGTTAGGATCTGTTATGGCAATGCCTTCAGAGGTAGAGGCAACTGCTTGTGCCAACCGTTTATTTTCCAGGGCAATAGTTTGGAGTGTGCTTTCAATTTGTTTGCGCTCAGTGATATCAAAAAAGATGATTTGAACTGTATTGATCCCTTGGATTGTTGTCATATCAACGGAAAGTTCAATCCAGCGAACCTCACCTTGCTTGGTTTGGAGTTTTGCCTCGTATTGGGTTGGCTCGGAGCCTCCTTGTAAACGAGATGTAAATCGTTCTTTTATAGTTTCTTGTAAATCGGGATGAGCAATCTCCCAGAATTGCATTGTTTCTAATTCAGCAAATGTATAGCCTGTAATTGTCTCGGCAGCGGGGTTTGCATAAATGTAATTATTGCCTTGGTGGGTCAAAATACCAGCAGTCGCTGTTTCAGCTAAAATACGAAACTGTTCCTCACGTTTACGAATAATATCTTCAGCTTGTTTCAATTCGGTGATATCATGACCCACCGATTGAAACTCCACGACTTGCCCATCTGCGTTGAGAATGGGGCGGTCTGTCCATTGTTGCCACCCAATTGAGCCATCAGGCATTAAAACCTCATGCTGATAGGTGATGAGCTCTTTGGTAACAGCAATTGATTTCAAATGATCCTTGATAGATGAATGTGCTTCCTCAGGAACCAGAGTTAAAAATTGTTGTCCAACTAATTCATTGGATATTTTTCCAAAATGACGACAATAGGTCTCATTGACAAACGTTAGTGTTGTGTCAGGCAAGAATCGACAGATTAAATCTGTATTATCCTCCACAATGGCTCGATAGCGAGCTTCACTTTCTTGTAAACTGGTGGCAGTATTCTTATGCTTTTCAAGCTCTTGTTGTAGATTATCGTGTGTCTGCGTTAGCTTCTTTTGGAGATTAGAGACGTAGACAAGGTTTAACTCAGTTTCGGCCATTGCCGCCAAATCTTTTAGGAGTTCAATTTGGGTATCGTTCAAAGCGCGTGGTTGATAATCCATCAGGCAAAAGGAGCCAACTGGGTGACCATCTTCGGTGTGTAAGGGACGTCCAATATAAAATCTGATTTTTGGCTCACCAATAACAAATGGGTTATCAGCAAATCTTTTATCCTTCAACATGTCTTCGACGAGCAAAAACTCTTTTTCGATGATTGTGTGGCCACAAAATGAAATTTCTCGTGGTGCCTCAGTGATACCATCCACACCACGCATTGATTTAAACCATTGTCTTTCCGCATCGATAAGCGTTATGGCCGCAATAGGCACATCAAAAAGATGCTGAGCAAGTCGAGTAATTCGCTCAAATCGTTCTTCAACGGGTGTGTCAAGAATATCTAGAGCCTGGAGTGAAGCTAAACGGTCTTTTTCATTGGCTGGAATGGGCGCATCTTTCATAAGTCTTAACCTTCTTCATCGTTGAACTTCTCTGTTATGTGAATGTACGTTTGATAGACTGTTTAATGATAGTCATAGATAATCAGGGCGTAATTGTGTTGCTAGATCACGTAGCTGACTAAAACTAATTGGTTTGAGCAATATATAGTCTGCGTCTTTGGCTAAACCTTCAGCTAAAATTGAGTCAGCCGTCACAATCATAACTTTTGTTTGAGTCAAGCGCTTGTCTGTACGAATGGTGCTTAAAATATCTCTGCCTGAAACACGTGGTAAATGTAAATCTAAAATAACTGTGGCCGGAACAATTTCCTTTAATCGTGAGATTGCCTTTGCTCCGTCTCCTGCAATTTCAGTCTCATACCCCACGGTACGTAATGCATTTGCGAAAATTGTGGCAATCTTTTGATCATCTTCTATGATTAAAGCTAATGGATTTTTCCTGCTACCCCCTTGGCTCATTCAACACCTCCCTTATTGAGTTGTAATGGTAAGATAATCGTAAATGTGCTGCCTTGCCCCACCTGACTTTCTAGTTTGATTTGCCCATCCATCAATGATGTTAATTGTTTCACAATAGATAACCCTAGCCCTGACCCTCCAAATTTTCGAGTCACTGATCCATCGACTTGTTGGAATGGTTCAAAGATATATGATTGTGCCTCGGGTGGAATACCTACCCCTGTATCCGATACCTGTAAGGCCCAATGGGTAGAGTCTAACGCCAGAAGGGATAAATGGACTTTCCCTTGTTCGGTAAATTTGATGGCATTGCTGACTAGATTGACCAAGATCTGTTGAATTCGAGGAGCGTCACCAATCAAGGTGTCAGGTAAGTCATTCGCAATAGTACTGACAAAGCTAAGACCTTTACCTTGGGCTAATACATCCATTCTCGAATGTATCTCTTCGACAAGTTTGGTGAGCGTAAATGATTTCATCTCAAGCTTGAATTTTCCTGCTTCTAGCTGAGCCTGATCTAGTAATTCGTTAACCAAACTTTTGAGATAAATACCGCTGTCAATAACTTCATTCAAGGCCGTAGTTTGTTCGTCGTCAAGCGTGCCATAAATGCCAAATTCAAGCATTTCAGCATAGCCAAGGATTGCCGTGAGCGGTGTCCGTAACTCATGGCTTACTTTTGCCAGGAGTTGGGTCTTGAAACGATTAGCCTCTAATGCTTGATCTCGGGCGGCTCGTAGAACAGCTTCAGCTTCTTTTTCCTCGGTGATATCATTGACTACACCATATACAATTAATTGATTACGCTCTTCATCCCGCTCAACGCGTCCGCTATCACGAACCCAAATTGTATCGCCATTTGCTTTGATAAGACGATACTCTACTTCACTATTCTCGTTGTTGAGAAATCGCTCAACTTGTTCGGCTGCAACTATCCGATCCTCAGGATGAATTAAAGATTGCCAAAAGCGCCAATCTCTGACAAAATAATCAACGGGGTACCCGGTGAGCCATTCAACATTGGGTGAAATATAGCGATTAATTTGGTTAGTTTCTGGAGTTAATTCAGTCACATAAATATGTCCACTAATCGATGCAATCACATGATGCAACTGTTCCTCACTGGCGTGGACTGCTTCTTCAGCAAGTTTAAGATTTGTGATATCAGTGACTACGCCTAACACTTGACGAGCGATATCTTGGTCTTCATCTACGATTGGGCGTTTTATGATTTGCCACCATCGTTTTTCGTCATTCTCGATAAGAATTTGTCTTTCAGGAATAAAAATCTCCTCAAGAGTCATCATCACTGCTAAATCATCACGTCTTGATTGTTCAACAAGTTTAGGATTTAAATTGTAATCCTCATCTGTTTTCCCCAGAATTTCTTCAACGGTTGTATTATATAATTTGGCAAAAGCCTCATTTGCCAACGTGAAACGGCCTTCTCGATCCCTGGCAAAGATTAAATGCGGATTGATATCAATGACTTGTCGCAAAAATTTATGCTGTTTTTGGAGAGCCGCTTCTGCTTGGGCCCGTTCGGTAATATCTCTAATGATTGTTTGGGTAACCTGTTGCCCATTCAAGATAAAAGAGTTGGTTGAAATCTCTGCCGGGAATGAGTTACGCCGCTTGGTCATTAATTGGCTTGGAAAATCTACCGACACCCCTTTTTCCATTTGATCGAACGTTTCTGCAATTTTGTGTTTCTCATCAGAATAGTATAAATCAGGCAAGCGCAAGGCTAATATTTCATCGCGACTATATTCAAATAACTCCAAAGCTTTTTGATTAACATCAAGAATGTTAAATTCGAGATCATGCAGAAAGACCGCGTCATTTGATTGTTGAAATAAAATACTATATTTTTCTTGACTGTCTCGTAAGGCATCTTCAGCCAGCTTCTTTTCAGTAATGTCTCGAATAACTCCATAAACTATGATATATTGGGTTTCTTCATCACGTTTAACTTGGCCACTATCCCGTACCCAAATGATGGATCCATCGGCTTGAATGATGCGATACTCTGTTTCGCTATGTTGCCCAGCCCGAAATTTTTCTAATTGCCGATCAGCGATACTTACATCATCGGGATGAATTAGCGTGCGCCAGAATCCCCAATCTGCAATAAATTCCAAGACTGAGTAGCCAGTTAAAATTTCTACATTAGGGGCAATGTATTGATTGCGAGGCTTTTCATAATCTGGTAGCTCAGAAACATAAACAAAGTCACTTATTGAAGAAATAACTTGATGGAAGCGTTCTTCACTTTCCATCAACTCCTCAGCTGCCCATCGCCGCCAAGTTATGTCTCGGGCAAAGAGATAACAGGATTCAGTTTGATGAAAGCTAACATAGTTGAACGTAGCTTCAATAGGTAAAGTTATTCCTGTTTTTGTTCGATAGCCTGTATCGACCGTAATGGCTCCGCGTCGTTTTAATGTATTCCAGTCCTGTGTCCATATTTCGGGCGTGTAATTTGAGTCTAAGTCAAACAAGGTTAACTTATACAATTCTTGTTTGGTATAACCTAGATGCATACATATGGCTTCATTCGCGTATAAAATTTGACCATCAGCACTAATGCGAAAAATTAGATCAGCGGCTTTGTCTATCGAAAACTGAGCCAATTGAAGCTCTTCTTTGACTTTGTCTTGATCTTTTGTTGCTTTTTCTAACGCTTCTTTGCTAGCTGTAATTTGTTGTTTTAGCTGTGTTAATTCAATTTGATTGATTTCAGTTTCAACGATTTGTGCCAAATCTATTAGGTGTTGCGTGTCTGTTTGAGTAAACTTTCGTAAGGTGGTGTCTATAATACACAATGTTCCCACGTAAAATCCATCTGGAGATTTAAGCGGATAACCGGCGTAAAATCGAATAAATGGTGGATCTGTGACAAGAGGATTATCAGCAAAACGTTCATCTAACATAGTGTCAGAGACAATCAGAAGGTCTTGCTCTAATATAGTGTGAGCATAAAAAGACATCGTCCGAGATGTTTCAGACAAATCTAAACCCTGTCTTGATTTAAACCATTGACGATCTTCATCAACAAAAGTGATAAGGGCAATTGGGATTTGAAAAATGGTTTGTGCTAAACGAGTGATACGATCAAATCTTTCTTCTGGCAACGTATCAAGAATATGCAGTTGACTCAAAGAAGCTACTCGTTCTGCTTCATTTTTTGGAATACCAGCAGGCTTCATTACATCCTTATTCAGTGATAGTATCAGGTGGCCTCAGCCGTGCGGCTAAGTCACGCAATTGACCGAAACTAATAGGTTTAATGAGGACTAGATCCGCATCAGCTTGGAGCGACTCGGCGAGAATCGGATCAGCGGTAGCGACAATAACGCGTGTATGCTTGAGGCGCTCATCACTACGAATTTTATGCAGAATATCTTTGCCGGATACATATGGTAGGTGGAGATCAAGAACAATAACGTAAGGCTTGAGATCACCTAGTTGGGCTAATGCTTCCTCTCCATTTCGGATTATTTCGGGAGTAAACTCTGCGGCCCGTAGGGCTTCTGCAAATATCATTGCTAATTTCTGATCATCCTCGATAATTAAGGCTGAATACTCATTCATGATGTACTGTCTCCTGCACAAGAATTAGGGGTAGAATTACTTGAAAGGTACTGCCTTGTCCCAGTCTACTCTCCAGCTTGATTTTGCCACCCATTAGTTGAACTAATTGTTTGACGATGGATAAGCCTAGACCTGTTCCAGCCTGGCGGCGGGTAATTGAGCCATCCACTTGCTGAAATGGCTCAAATATATACTCTTGAGCGTTCTGTGGAATGCCAGTTCCTGTGTCTGATATTTCTAATATCCATTCTGAATCTTGAAACTGGTAACAGTTTACTTTAACATTGCCAATATCCGTAAATTTGATTGCATTACTAATCAAATTTACTAAAATTTGTTGTAGTCGGTCGGAGTCACCTAACAGGAGAGAGGGCATTCCCGGCTCAAGATAAGTTGATAATGTAATATTTTTGGCTGTTGCCATAACGCTCATTCGTGTATGAACCTCATTCAACATACTCTCAGGCGAAAATGGCTCAATGCGAAGAAGCGTTTTGCCTCTTTCAAATTGTGCCTGATCTAACAATTCATTGACAATCCCACTCAAATAATTTGTGCTATCAATAATTTCACTCGTGGCCATGCGCTGTTTTTCAGTAATTTGACCGTAGATACCCGCTTCCAAGATTTCGGCAAACCCCAGGATAGCCCCTAGGGGTGTTCGTAATTCATGACTAACTTTGGCGAGTAATTCTGTCTTTAATCGGCTCGCCTCCAAAGCCTGATCTCGAGCTAAAATTAAAGCTTCCTCAGCCCGTTTTCGATCCGTGATATCTCGTACTGCAATTGTAAATAGGGCTCGCTGCTCTGTTTTGGTTTCAGCAATCGTTAATTCTAATGGGAAAATTGAGCCATCTTTTCGTTGCCCTTCTAACTCCACCCGTTGCCCTAATAGTTTTGGTTCACCTATAGCTAAATATCGACTTAGATCTTGTTTATGACGTTCTTGATATTTTTCTGGCATTAAGAAACCTACAGCCTGCCCCAGTAACTCCTTAGGTTGATACCCCCAAATGTTTTGCACTTCTTGATTGATAAAAACGATGGTTCCCGTCTTATCAACGGTAATAATTCCTTCCCCAACTGTATCAAGCACCGCCCCTAAACGAGAGGCCATATTTACGGCTTCGGTTTGTACAATGACAAGTTCTGTTTGAGCTTCCTCAAGGGCTTGATTTTGTTTCGAGAGCGACTCATTTGCTTTTTGTAACTCTTGTGTTTTAGCGAGTAGCACTCGCTGCATTTGCCGAGAGCTTAATAGACTTAATTTTCTTTCATCTAAAAGCTTATCTGGTAAAAGGTTGATGACAACAGGGAAGGTGTCTAGCCCAATAAAAATATTAGCACAATTTTGATACTCGGCTTCAAAAATTCGACTGGTTGCTGCCTCCCCAAGATTCATCTCTATACGGTTGTATAACACCTCAGATAGATCTATTAACAAATCAATCCAGCCCTCATCTTCATCGGGTAACTGCCCCGATAAATTAAGCGGGATAGGGAGAGACGCCTCATCAGGGATTGTCCTAAGCCACTCTAGGGTCGAGCCAATTAAATTTTCTCCGGTGGCGCCCATTAAGGCGAATATACGCTCCAGAGTCGCTGAGAGTAAAAGTTGGCAGAGACGAAGCTCTTGACGAACTGTATCTTCAAAAATGAGTTTAAAGTTGGGGAGGGCCTCAAGCTCGGGATATCGATTTCTTACACGATCTCGTAATTGTTGGGTGGTAAATTTATGAAGCGGGTCAATATCGACCAAATACTTCTCTAAAAGCAAATAAACCGCAGGTAATTCTACTTGTTTCTGTTGATATGATAAAATCTGGAACTGATCGATGCTACTCAATACAGACGTAGCTCGATTGGGAACTGAGATTTGCCCAACTAAATCTTTTACAAGGTTGTCGATAGGCAACCCCTCAGGCAAGGGAGAACCTTGTTGAGAATCAGTGGTTGGGATAAGTTTTCGAAACCAATCAGTGAATGCCTGCATGAAAGTTGTCTAGTCAAATGTTTCTTGAAAACCGTCGTTTTTCAAAATAGATCAATCGAAAAACGACGGTTTTATCAGCTAAATTACTGGAATTTTGCTAACCTGCTCGACTTGCTCTGTAAATATTATAAAATCCTAATCCGGATAACGTCCAGGTAATAATTAATGCGATAATCCATATGGTTGTACCACCAGCTTGGCCTAATAACTGGTTGAAAATATTAATGCCCGTTAGGCTCGCAAATTGTAGGTGTAAATGTCCAACCCCCATAACCAAGAAGCCCCAAGCCATAAGGGCCATTCCTGCCCCAAAAACACCACCTTTGAGAGCATTTGCCGTACGAAATGCAAAGAAAATACACAACGCTAAGAATGGTAATTCCAGAAAACCAAACCAAAGTACGAATGAATTTGATTGTTGTTGTGCTGGCAGGGCCAAGCCACATACAGCCAGACCTGGCTCTGCGTCAAGGACATAGTTGTCCGTTGATTTAGCTTGAATAATCGAAGTATCGCTAATTGTCCAAATTGTCCCAATCGCTAAGAGAACTAAAATCGGGTAAAGTAAAAAACGGTATTGAAAGAATTGCTTCATGATAATCTCCTTTGATTAATATACTGGTCAATAATTCTGATAAAGTTTAGACAAATTGGTTATTTAGCGATTTATAGCAGTTCGTTTTGTAGAACTGGCTCTTCTACTGGAATCAATGGTAATGATACTATAAAAGTTGTGCCGAGACCCACCTCACTTTCTACAAGAATTTCTCCATTCATTAATGTGATTAATTGTTTTACGATAGACAACCCCAGTCCTGAGCCATTATGCCCACGCGTGGTTGTTCCATCAACTTGCCAAAAAGGATCATAAATACGTTTTTGCGCCTCTAAAGGAATGCCAACACCCGTATCTTTGACCATTATAGTCCAATGGTGTTTATCATAATTTACATCAATTGATATTGTGATCGTGCCTTCTTTTGTAAATTTTATAGCATTGCTAACCAAATTAATCAGAATTTGGCGAATCCAGTATATATCACCTATCAGCTCAGAAGGAACATCATCTCCAAGTTTACTTTGGAGGGAAATACTCTCTAGCGTGGCTAAGCCAGCCACAATTGTATTCACATCCCTTAAGAGTTCTTTTGGTGAGAATGCTGCCGGTCTAATTGTGACCTTGCCAGCCTCAATTTGGGCTTGACTTAGGAGATTATTGATAAAGTTTAGGAGCTGTCGTGTACTATCAATCACTTCAATAACTGGAATCTCCTGTTCTTCCGATAAGGGGCCATACATTCCTTCATTGAGCATCTCAGTATAACCTAGAATTGCATTTAGCGGAGTTCGTAAATCATGACTGACATTCGCTAGAAGTTGGGTCTTTAAGTGAGATGCCTCAAGGGCCTGTTGATGCGCTTCTTCGAGGGCTTGTTCTATCCGTTTACGGGCAGTGATATCCAAGACTTGAGCAAGAAAGTGTAGAGGCATATCTTGAGCATCTCGGACCAGTGTAACCCGTAGTATCACATACAAAGAGTTGCCATTTTTATGAAGATAGCGTTTTTCCATCTCAAGATGAGGATTATCCTTGTTGAAGAAACTCTCATCCAGGGCTTGATTAGATGTAATCTCATCAGGGTGGGTCAGAAAATCAAAAGGTTTCCCCACCAGTTCTGCTTCAGAATATCCAATCAAATCACAGTAAAGCTGATTGGCCCGCACAAACTCACCATTTAGTGTGACAATTGTCATACCTATTGGGGCCAGTTCAAAAATAAGACGAAATTCCTCGGTACTAACAGATAAAGCAGCCTCGGTTTTTTCCTGTTTAATCGATTGTCGTGTGATAAATTGACTCGTTTGGCGAACGGTTACAAAAATAACACCATATAGCAGCCCAAGTAGTAGGGCTGTGCCCATTGTAATGTTGCGTTGTGATTGGTCGATTTGTTGAATGAGTGGGGTAACATCGTCATAAATTTCAAATACCCCTTCAATTGTTCCACCAGCTTGACTATTTCGGATCGGGATATAGCTTGAAAACACATTACGATCTTCAATTGTATCTTCAAAAGCACTGAATGTATCACGATAAGTTAACTCACTGGCAACCATACCGTTACGTGCCGAGAGGAAGCCTGCATTGGTGCTTTTATCATCCCCAATTTGAGCTGCTTCGGTGGAAAAGACAGTTAGTCCTTCAAGGTCATAAACTTTTACTTTTACCACAGAAGAACCGTCAAGTTGGGTCAAAACAGCCTGATATAAATCTTGGATTTCAGGGTGATTACGTAAATCGTCAGTTTCAAGTTCAGTTGCCGATTGTATAAATGGTTGAAATTGTGGCCAAAGGGAGTTTGCAAAAGATTGCGTTAAAGCCACATTCTTGCTTTCCGCAATAACCTGGAGATCGTCAAGTACAGCTTGGCGATAGAACCAACTCAAGAGTGCGGTTGCAATAATAAAAGCAATAAGGCTGATAATTGAAAAAGAACGGAGAAATTTTAACATCTTTGCATCCAGTGCTATTGCACTAGTGCCCACTAAGGGGCATTTTGATGTTGATACTCAGCCGCATTACAAAGTAAAATTGATTTCACAAAGTAGACGTATCATAATAGATGATCAGAATTCGTTACTTTGTTATATCGCTGAGTATAACTTATAAAATCGACGCCTTTAATTGTAAACAATTATGGGGCCTGTGTCTAGAGGTTAACACAGTACTTTTTGTGCTTCAATTGGGCAATATAATTGGGGTTAGGGTAAATTGCCAATAAGCCAGATATTTTGGTCTTCGCTGTTGACAAAGGTGATATATTGGCCATCAGGGGAAATATCCCAATCTCCATTAGAGATTGAGAATGACAAGGCTGAAGGCTCAATCAATGGGGTAAGTGCGCCACTATTGGCATCAATTTGCCAAAGTTGCATACTTTTATCGACCGACTCGCGAAATGGGATAAAAATTAAAGTATTATCATCGCGCCATTGATAGTCCCCAAATGTGGGTAACTCAATTTTACGGCGTTGCCCACTTTCTGCATCAACGATCCACAAGCCATTTTCGGTAGGATCATCGGCAAATGTCACAAAATAAGTGACCCATTGTCCCCCGGGCGAAATGTCACCCCCACGAATTTGATCATGACTGTATAAGTTAGTTCGGTTGCCTGTTTCAACATCGTATATAAACAAAACACGTTCTTCATCAGATGGCAGATCCCGACCAATCATTAAAATGCGTTCATTATCAGGAAACCACTCAGCATTACGGGCACCGAATGTGGTAAACAAGCGTTGTTGATTGTCACCATCTGAGTCCGCCAGCCAGACATCACTTTGACGCTGGTCATACGGTCCTTCAAGATCTGAGGCGACCCACAAAAGGCGTCGACCATTCTGAGAAAATATGGGCCAATTTCCACCTGTGTTAATCAGCCAACTTTCATCTGTTGCCGCCTCGATAACCCGAATGAGCGGGCCTTCTGCGCTGGCGATAAACGCCTGATTTTTGCTGCGGAACCCAATGATATCGCTGACCAACCTTGGAGTAGTCTCGGGATTAGTGATGGTGACGCCATAGATGCCGACAGGGTCATTGGCCGACGGTTTATCGATAAACAAAACTTGCTGGTTATCCGCAGAGAAGAATGGCTGTGAACAACACCCTCCGGTTGTTAATTGTTGCAATTCTGGAGCTGGCGTGGGGGTAGGTGTTGGTGTAGATGTTTCCGTTGGGGTGGGCGTTAAGGTTGGTGTTTCCGTTGACGTAGATGTTGCTGTCGCTGTATTAGTTGCCGTGGGGGGGACGGGCGTGGGCGTATTTGTATTTGTTGCGGTTGAGGTTGGGCGGGCACTAATCGCTGTAGCTGTTGGCTCTGGTGTCTCCGTGGTACACCCAGCCAAAATTAATATGAGAATAATCGGATAATAGATTGAGCGCTTGCCCATTATCGTCCCCCGATATCCGGAGGCCAGGGATTGTTATATTCGTTTAGTAGTGGACCACCAAAGGAAATATCGGGTTGATCTTGTAGGGTTTGCCATTGGCGCGGATTGCTTAAATCACGCTGAAATCCACGATTGAAGCTCCCAATTAAGGCCAAACTGTCCCAATCAGCATTGATCAGCAGAACCGGATTGTAAGCTCGATTGTGATAATTGTTTCGGATTTCGAGATGTAGGTGCGGGGCGGAGCGGCATGTGCCAAACGAGTCGCCCGTCAGAGCGATGACATCGCCCTGCTTCACTGTTTGCCCGGGTGTTAGGCTCACTTTTTCGAATAAATGTCCGTAGAAAGAACTGTAGCCGTTTGGATGATCGATGGTTAAGTTATGCGGCCAGGAACCGTGACTACTGTCAACTTCACTGACAATGCCATCCCCGATGGCGATAACTTCCGTGCCGCAGGGGGTACTGAAGTCTAAGCCGAAATGAATGCCCTGACCCGCTCGATAAAAAATGTTGCGGTTGATATAGGCCCCGACGGTGTTACCATAAGACTGACCCAGTAACCACGTCTCGGGTCCCGGCGGCTCGGCAAAGGGGAGGCTGAATGGCGGTGGGTTAGGTGGTTCTTCCGGTGTATCATACACAGGAAAACCAGCGTGATTGAGTTGTTGCTCCCCATCTTGTGCTTTGAGCAAGGGTGCGATGAGTAAGACTAACAGCAACAGGAAAATCGACAGCGTAAGCCTAAGGTAAGTTGACGGGGGGAGCTTTATCATAGGTGATGACTCTTTTAGGTATCGTTTTGCTTTTCTTTGACTTGTCGCACAATATCTTGCCACCCCTCCAACGGCTGGGCACCTGAGATCAAATACTTCCCCTCAATGATCGTGGCGGGAACACCACGTAAGCCAAACTGACGGGCCAGAGTCACATCACGGTCAACTTCCTCGCTATACTCACCACTCTCAATGGCCGCAACAAATGCCTCTCGGTCCAATCCAATATCAGCCGCAATGTCGGCTAAAACCGATAGATCCCCAAAATCATTGTCATCAATAAAGTGTGCTTTAAACATTGCATTATGGTAGGCTTCGCCAAAGCCTTGCGCTTCGGCATACTTAGCTCCTTCGTGGGCCAGCCGGGTTTCGACTCCCCAGCGATGATATTCCATATCGACCCCATAATTCTCTTTGGCAATCTGTTTCGTCTGCGGCCACGCTGCCTCAATTTTGCTGCGGTAGACTTGCTCTTGCTCGGGGTCAATTGGCGGTAGGCCTTTAGGCCGTAATTCATAACTATGCCAAACCACTTCAATGGCCTCTGTTTCTGCAAGGGCGTCCAAACTGGACTTCACCATCAGACACCACGGTCAAATAAAATCGCTCCAAACCTCAAATTTTAAGCTCATATCACGTCCTATAATGTACCAATTATTAATAGCTGTCAGATTTTAATCGTTTCATTTGGATGAAGCAAACCTATTGATAACCTTGTTGAGCTAAAATTCGTTACCACTCATACTGTTTGGTATACTATTTGTTAGGCCTCTGTTTATCGAACTGTAACTCAATACTTGAGATGGAGATATACGCCATGCATGAAGAACTCATTCAATTTATTAAATTCCCCGACCGCGATACTTATCTGGCATTCCGTGAGAAAATCATTTCTGCAGATGCCTATGAACCCTACTCGGACGAGATAAATATGGCTGGCAAACTTTACACACGACAAAAACTTGAAGAAGCCCGAGATACATTACAAAATGCAATGCACAACCTAGTGCTTAGTCCGGGTGCCCATCAATTGCTGGGGTTTCTTCATCATAAACTAGGCGATGAGCAGGCTGCACAGATGGAATTAATGATCGGCCACGCCTGCATTCAAGGGATACTTTCAACGGGGGATGGCTCGGCCACCAGCCCTTATATTGTCGTTCGAACTTCTGATGAACATGACATAATTGAGCATTTCGAGAAGAAGCTCAGACAACAATCTCTTTCTCACAGAGGCGAGAAACACCTCGACTTAATTACCTGTCAAGATGGCTCCGAATATTGGTTCGACATTACAGATGCATACAATCATCTTTCTAAATCGTTCAATCAATAAATACCTCATAAATCGACTAACTTGAATACTTAGTCAAGGAGTAAAGTATGGCAATCGAATTTATATATGTAATGGACCCCATGTGTAGCTGGTGTTACGCCTTTCATCCCGTACTCAATCAAATTGTTGCGGATATGCCAGAGGATACCTCGTTGTACTATGTGATGGGCGGTTTGGCCCCAGACTCAGATGTGCCGATGCCAGCGCAAACCCGAGCTTATGTCCAACAGGCGTGGCAAGCCATTTCGCAGCGAACGGGGATCGAGTTCAACTTTGATTTTTGGGAAAAGTGCACGCCGCGTCGTTCAACCTATCCCGCTTGTCGGGCTGTGATTGCGGCTGGTCTGCAAGGCGACGAGTACCGTCCCTTGATGGTGAGTGCTATTCAAAAGGCCTACTATACTCAAGCCCGAAATCCTTCCGACCACTCCACCTTGATTGAACTAGCTGAGGAAATTGGCCTGGATCAAGCTCGCTTCAGTGACGAGCTAAATAGCTCCCCTGTGCAGCATCAATTGCAGCAAGATTTTGTGTTGCGTGATCGATTGAGTGTACAGGGCTTTCCCGCATTGATTGCCAAGAAGGATGAGGCTTACTATGCGGTGACGTATGGGTATATTCAACTTGAAGTGGTACAAGATCGGCTGAAACAAATCGGGGTGCTGAACTAATTCTGCAACAAAATCGTCACTATAACGTAGAGTATTACAGAAGCTAAAATTCAAGCGCAGTCAGCTTTAGTATCTTGACAAAACAAAATACGCGCAATGTATCGTTACGACGTTTGGAGGCGACCGTGAGTCTCATAGGAAATATTGTTTGGTTCATTTTTGGTGGGTTATTTGCCGCAATTGGCTATATCATTGGTGGTTTGGGCTTATGTTTAACCATCATCGGTATTCCGTTTGGTATTCAATCGATCAAATTGGGGATTGCGACTTTGGCCCCTTTTGGCAAAGAGATTGTTTTTGATGAAAATAGTGGTGAACCCTTACATATCATCTTCAACATCATCTGGCTGATCTTGTTTGGCTGGGAAATTGCCTTGATGCACCTAACCTTTGCCGCCATCTTGGCCATTACCATCATCGGGCTACCCTTTGCTCTACAGCACATCAAGATGATCCCGCTGTCCTTGTTGCCCTTTGGTCAGCATCTGCAATAAAGGATTTGAGTAGAATAAAAAATGCCAGCTACAGAGGCTGGCATTTTTATTTTGGGTTGATCTACATCTACGACTCGCTAATCAACCCTAACACCGCGCCTGCTGGATCCTGAATCACACAGAAAGTATGGTTGCCCATTGTCCGAGGCCCATCGATGATCTTGCCGCCTAGTTCGGTGCAGCGGGCGGCACTCTGCTTGACATCCTCAACTGTGACATAAATCAACCACTGGGCTGGTATATTTGCGTTGCTGCCTCGTGCGTGACAGATGCCGGCGACGGTTTCATCGGTCTCAGGCGCGATAATATCAAAGTCGTGATACTCTCCTATATCGTGCGGCTTAGATTGCCAACCAATCACATCGCAATAAAAGGCCTGTATCTCCTCTGCATTTTGTACCGTTAAATCTTGCCACACCACTTTGCCAATAACAGGTTTTTGCTGCTCGGTCATAAGAATTCTCCTTTGAAGTAAGTAAGTCCACAGATTTACACAGATGGACACTGATTTAAAGATCTGATGATGAAAAAATTTTACCGTATTTATCTATGGATAGATGAGTTTTTAATAAAGTTGTTCCCAAATAAATAGGTCGTACATATTCTCCTAAAAAATTAGTTGATAGAGGTTTTTGGGTTGGCCAGATATACTGATTGAAACGAACCCAATAAACCCTATAAGCCATATCAATTCTACGAACTTTAGACCTATTCCCAACGGGGAATTGTACTTGGATGAGGGCGATTGTGAAACAGGTCAGGGCATTATGTGAAAAATGATGGTTTAAGATAGACAACGTATGATGATAAATTTACAATGTATAAGTGCTGTGGTGGTTAGCAAAATTTTAACGACCCGCCCTAATCAAAAAATCTTGCGAGTATAGACCACTCTCATTGGAGTGAAATACATGTCAAAAATAGAGCTTCCCTTTAAATTAACTCGATTAGAAATTATTGTCTGCCTCAGTGTCGGTATTCTTGTTTGTAGTTTCCTCTTATTTAACATCATAAATACTCCAGTTTGGTATTGGCGGGGCAGACCTAACCTTGCTTATTTTTCGAAGGAACATCAACAGCTTTATATGTTTACGCCCTTTGTAGGAGTATTTATGGCTATTTCAACCCTATTTTTGCTGAGACTTCTCCGAGGCAACACATATTATTTTTCTAGATGGGGACATTTTGTTTTGGCGTGGCCTTTGATAGATTTGTTTACAATATATCCTGGATTCTTTTTCTTTCTCGTGATATTTTTGCTGCCAATTCAGTTGTGGATGGCTGTAATAATAGCTTTGATAACTGTTTTTAGACAAGGCAAGGTAAATGATGTCGTTATTGTAGGAATAAGTGCTGCCTGGACTTGGGTTGGGTTTCATTATTCTTGGATGTGGATCTCACTTGTAGTGGATTAGCAAAAACTTAATCCTGAAATATTGGCATTTAGGCTAAAAATCTCAATATTTTTTATGGTAATTTGATCGTCACTTTTGGTTCAGTTATTAGGCCAAAGTTAAGTAAATCATCTTGTATTTACTTTCTAAACAAAGCTTTAGCCCACCGTAGGTGGATCGGTTGAAAGCCGTGTGCTTCCAGCACCTGTTTTCCTTCAGTCCGCCTTTGGCGGAAG
>JANQQF010000165.1 GCA_028285035.1 Phycisphaerae bacterium | reverse complement strand
TTTGTTGGGCATCCACTAGTTTGTGAGCGATGGATTCCCGCCAAAAACGCGCGGGAATGACATAACCAATGCTTTTTATTGAAACACGCATAATCCGTTAAGGAGTATGAATGACTGCCAAAGCCAAAATTTTGGTTGTTGATGATGAAGTATCTATTCGCTTCTCATTAGAAGAAGTATTGCTGAGAGATGGTTACGATGTTGTAACCGCTGAAAGTGGCGAAACAGCCGTGGAAAAGCTTCAAAAGCAAGCCTTCGATTTAGCCCTGATCGATCTCAACTTGCCTGGCATCAGTGGGATGCAGGTTTTATCAGAAATCCGAAATCAATGGCCTGAAACTGTCGTCATTCTATTGACGGCCCACGCCTCGTTAGAAACGGCGGTGGGTGCTCTGCGTGAAGGGGCCCATGATTACTTATTCAAACCCTGTAAAACTGTTGAACTCCGTGAGAGCATCAAACGTGGGCTGTTAAATCGGCAGAAAGAGTTGCGGCAACGGGGCTTACTCCGGCAACTTGAGCAGCATCTATCTAGTAGCTTGCAGGATTTACGAGCCACGATGGATGAAGATGAGGATATTGCTGGCGGGGTTAGTGAAACAGAAGCTCAAGAAAAGGCGGAGGAACAGGATAATCGCTTTTTACAGCTCGGCCCAATTATGGTCGACTTTTTACGTCACGTAATTATGGTTGATGATGCGCTGCTAGAGCTAAGCCCTACCGAATTTAACTTGTTAGCTTATCTTGTCAGCGAAGCCCCCCGCGTTATCCCTCCTCAAGAGCTTGTCCGTGAGGTTCAGGGTTACGAGAGCGAGCAGTGGGAGGCCAGTGAAACGGTTCGTTACCACGTTTATCGTATCCGCCAGAAAATCAAAGCGGTCAAGAAAAATCAGAATATCATTCGAACCGTACGTGGGGTGGGTTACACGATTGGCGAGGAGTAGTATCTAAAAAGCCGAGCTTACTTGAGTCCTAATCACTTTTTACTATTTACATCTAACCCCTAAAGATGATAAGGTAATCTTAACAATGTAATATTACAGCGGCCATTTATGATTACCACATAGTTGCCACAAAACACAAACGGCGCTTGACAAAAGTTGTGTTATCCTGATGTTGGAGAGATTGAAACTTAACAACAGATATCGAGAACAGAGGGATACTATGACACAGCAACTTCAACCAGTCCAACATCAGCGTCAACCTCAAGCTCCTGAGCAGTGGGAGGCCTTAACCACAACATTTATTCGGAATGTGCAGCACGAGCTACGAACACCCGTTGCCGTCATTTTAGGTTATGCTGAGTTGTTACAGCGAGGTCATCTCGGAGAGATTGCCCCCGGTCAACAAAACGCCGTTTACTCAATTCGACATCAGGCAAATGTCCTACGTTCGATGGTTGAGCGGATTAGCACATTAGTGGCGGTCCAATCTCAGATGAAACTTCTACAACCGCTTTCATTAGCTGACTTGGTTAATCGCGGTATACGAAAACTAGAGTCTCAAGCTGAGGAAAAACGGATTGTGCTTTCCAAATCTTTACCAGATGACCTCCCTACCATCTCTGGTAATCCAGATCATTTGGTTCAGGCCCTCGAATGCTTAATCGAAAATGCGATCAAATTCACAACTGAATGTGGACAAGTCCGAATTGAAGCTGAGCATCAAGAGGAGTGGATAAAGTTATCCATTATTGATAATGGCATCGGTATTGCCCAAAATCAACTAAATCGCATTTTTGAGACCTTTTACCAAATTGACGGTTCATCAACACGTGCTTTTGGCGGTTTGGGGCTGGGATTAGCTTTATCGAAAGCAGTGGTCGAAAATTATGGTGGCACAATTGAAGTAGACAGCAAGGTAGGTTACGGCAGTGAGTTTATTCTTAAATTTCCAGTGGGTGTCGAGCAAGCCGATGCTTTAATGGAAGCTACTCAAACCGCCTCAACACATCGAATTTTGGTGGTTGATGATGAAGAATTTGTCGCAATGACACTTCAGGAGGGCTTAGACAAGTTGCCCAATTGTGATGTAAGCATGGCAACGAGTGGAGAACAGGCTCTAGAGTTTTTTGAGCAAAACAGCTTTGATTTATTGATTACTGATTATCAAATGCCCGATATTGATGGCATAACGCTAGCAAATCGAGTCGAAGAGTTGTGTCCTGGCATCGCAACGATTATAATTACAGCATACGGTGAAACTATCACCCATGACCGAGATACCAGTACTACCATCCAACGAATTTTAGACAAACCGATTAAGTTGGCTGATATTCGTAATATCACTCTGGAAACCTTAACGAACACAGACCCAGTGTTGGCTCGTATCTGAGGCCAACAGCTAGAAACCAGTTACAAGGATCAATCAGGTGAACAACGTTAACTTACCAACTGAAATTGAAATTGCAATTCCTAGTGAATTGGGCTACGAAAAAGTGGCAATGGCATCGGTTGCAACAGCCGCTGAAAAGGCAGGATTTCCTCCTGAAAAAATTGAGGACATCAAAACGGCCTTGGCTGAAGCCTGCACCAATGCTATTGAGCACGGTAACCTGATGAATACCGATGCTCAAGTTTGGATTGTACTCGTGGTCGATCAACATAGCCTGCAATTGATGGTGATCGATGAAGGCCATCAAATGATTCCCGATGAAATTCCTGATCGCGAGTTGCGACAGGATTTCCGAGGAATGGGGCTATTCCTGATCAATAACCTGATGGACAAAGTAGAAATCCAAAGCGAGCCAGGTCGGAATGAGATTCGAATGGTTAGTTACGTTCCGATTGCGGCCTAAGTTTTAATCTATTTTCAAATCACCTCCTCTACAACAAAGTCGCTGTAAAAAAATGCCTTATCTTGTTTATACAAACGCTCGGCCAATGTGTCGAGTGTTTTTAGTTGATCCGCAAAACTGGCCGGACGTCGCCGAGGGGCCAACATATTCCAATAGACCAGACGACTTCCCGACCCACTCACCCTGATAAGTTGTTCCAAGAACCAATGATAATTTTCCAGAGACATATATTCAAAAATATCGCTCAAATTAAATCGGTCAATTGTGACATCGATCGAATTAACAAACGCCTCAACCGATTGTTGATGCCATTCCAAACACTCTAGATTGGCTCGAATTGCCTCAAAATTTTCGGGTCGCAAGCTGTAAGGCAAGGCTTGTGGGTGATGCCCCGTGACAATCCACTGCAAATATGGGTTTTCCGATGGGTCAAGCGTCGTCAACGCATACTGTGTTCGCTCTAAAATTCGCTCCGCCACCGAACCTTCCACATAGTTAAAAAAAGTAGGGTCTCGCCCCAAACGGCCCATTACAAAGCGAGAAAAAAAGAGCCGAAAGATCACTCGCCAGCGCCAGTTATTCCAGGTTTGTTCATAAAAATGGTATCGTTCAGTCTCTGATTTTTTGGTAACCATCGACTTAATATCGGCTTGGGAATGTGTCAACGGTAGCACATATCGCCGAAACAAGGCTAAATACCGTTCAAATTTTCCCACATTGCCCACGCCCTCGGCCACCAGGGTTGGTTGAGCATCCCAAAAGGCCAGTATTTCGGCTGACAATTCAGTACGGCAACGCTCATACAAAACCAATCGCCGATCACTCTGGCTTGAGCCGATCAACTCCAATAATTCTGGATGGCTTAGACAGCGATAGGCGGCGACCCGCAAGGCCAGACAAGCCAATTGGGCCTCACTCAAATCGAGGGCGATCACTCGTTTAGGCCCCCGGCTGACCATTGCCAAAGTATTATCCCCGGCTGAAGCAACAGACAAACAGATATCCTCCGGCTGAATATCAAGCGCCTCAAGCAAAACATCCGCGTCTTCCCAACATTGGGCGTAGCGGATGTGGCTAAAATCAGCTTTTGTAGAAACTTCGCTTGACACAGAAGTTAAACCTTTATTTGATTTACAACGATCTAAAAGTATACGGTCTAATCAAAATCCAGACGGGGCTGCGTAGCAGATAGAATCGTTTGCTGAAGCGGAGCCGCCCACGCCGAGGCTGTCTCAGTAGCCAATTCATTGACCAACCGTTCAATATCAGTGGCAGCGGTTTCATGAAGGGCTTCGGTCACGATCAACACCCGACTCGTTTCAGGTTGAATCGTGGAGCGTCGACTTTGGCGAAAGGTCCAACGGCGGGCGTGAACTTGATTGGACGCATCGGCAAAGATCACCTCATCAGCGGGCGGGGTTTCAATCTCACCGCTAAAGGCCAGATACTGTTCATCCCCCTTGGCCCGCCGGACCTCAAGAAATGTATCAACATTCTCCAAATCGAAGACAGCAATAGGCAAGGCAAAGGCGAGAGACAACGCATTACAAATATCTACCAGAGGATGTAGTCGAGGTAAATCGTCCTCTCGCTTAAAACGACGCAGTAATGCCTCTGCTGCCGAGCGATATTTGGTTGGTTTCAGTCCCATCTGCGTGTAGGCGCGTCGCCAAGCACTCACCTCAGCCATTTCAGACTCAGGCCCTTGACTCAAGCGCTCGCGGGCTTGATCAAACCAATAAATTACTCGATCCTCAACATCTGCCTCAGGGCGAATTCCTTCCACCACCAGCACCCCTGGTACCAACTGCGGAAAATCTTCCCAAATCTCTGGGGTGTGACAAAAGTACATTTCTTCTCCTGAATTGGTCTTATTGGACAAGATTAACTACCAAGCTGATCATTTTCTCTAAGAAACACGACGTTCACACTGGCTTTGCAATGACAATCACTCGATGGGTGTTGCTATTGAAGGGCCAGCAGGTGACCATTGTAACCCGCTCATCCTCAAATGGGCCAATCCAACGCGCGTTGGCGATACGAACCTCTTCCGGCTCTCCTAAATCCTTAACGATGAATTTCTCCTCAATTTTGTACTCATACGCCTCTTCGCCAACATACAAAGTGATAATCTCACCGAGTTCAATCTCGACAAGATCGCGGAAGACCGCTCCTTTGACATTGTGGTGTCCCGATAGAACCACGTTGCCCCCTTGCCCAGGCAGCATCGAGTTTTGATGCCAGCCAGCGGCATATTCAGCCACAGACCACACATTAACAAACTGCCCATTCTGCGAAACCTGCTCCCAACCGACCCCAACGATGGGGGTATCAAGATTGATCCCATCGGCGACCAGACGAGTCGGGGGTGGTCCTTCAGCCCGACTCACGGATTGCTGAGCGATAGCAGTCTCATCCCCAAAAATCGCACTACTATCCACAATGAGCGGATTTTCATTCAGTGAGCCGCCGACTTCACCCGTGCCGGCGAGGGCTTGCTCAATTTTCTCCAGCGTATTCTCCTCGGTACTGGGAGCGCTACTTTCAGCCACAGGTTCGGGTTCCGCCGCAGCAGGCGCATCCCGAACCGAAATTGTATCATCAGCCGAGGCCAAATCTTCGATAATAGGATCAGGGGTGACTGGTACGACCGAAACTTGCTCATTGGGGTCAGGGGTGATCGTTGGCGTGGCGGTGACAACCAAAGGAGTGGCCGTCGGCTCTGGTTCACCAGACACCACGTTGTCGTCTGCCTCAACCTCCACGGTTGGCTCAGGCGTAGATGAGGCTGGCGGAGGGGTTGGTGTCGACGTCGGGGTTAATGTTGCAAACGTAAGTCCTGAGTCGTTGGCCAACTTATCAAGAGAATTGACAATCGGAGCAGGTGGGGGCTTACTGGCTTCCACTTGCTGTTGATACAAGGTCCAGCCCCCCCAGCCCATTAAAGCTACTCCACCGAGAATCAAGGCAAAACTGGCGTAACGCCATACACTTTTTGGTGAGGTCGTCGATTGACCAGATGACTCACTCATTATTACATCTCCTTACTTTAGGGGTTCGGGATCGTTGTCGTAGTGCGAAAATATTCCGGTTCTTATCCACAAAATTGCCTCCCATAACACATTTCATAAAATCAAGATCTGTTTCATACTATTCCTGTTTTGTATTACGCATTGTAGGACAAATTACATTGGACTTAAAAACCCATTCTTATTCTACCTCAACTCCACAAAGTCATAAAAGCCGATACCTTGATCTTTGGCTGTTGATAGGCCTCTTGACTGGGATCGCCATTTTATATTTGCTGACACTCGACAATGGGCTGCGTTTCGACGAACTCACCGGCGGTGACCTGATCACCCATCAATATGCCCAAATCGAGGCTCGGCCCAGCAATGCACCTGGCTATCCGCTGTATACAATGGGGGGCTGGCTTTGGTTTCGCCTAGGCACGTTTCTATTAGGCTGGGGGTTAAATCCAACCCAAATTCTGTCTCTGTATTCAACCTTGTGGGGCCTGGCCTCACTGGGCGTTTTATACTTGATTTTACGACGTGTCAGTAGTGAGCTGTGGTGGCTGGCTCCACTCTTGACCATTTTTTATGCCACAACCTTTTTCTTTTGGTATTACAGCATCACCACGGAGCAATATACCAGTGCTGTTTTTCAAACATTGCTCATTATTTTATTGGCCTTTAAGTGGGATGAGCAACCACAGGACAGTACGTTGCTGTGGCTGGCCTTTATCAGTGGAACGATGCTGGCGAATATGGTCACCACTTTGTTTATTCTGCCGCCGCTTCTTTGGTTTATCTTCTTCCGCAAAAATAATTCATCATCGGAGATAATGCTGGTTCATTATCTCAAACGTCCCGGCTATGTTATCAAAGCTATTGGTGTTACCCTCCTGCCTTTCTTGAGCTATGCCTACATCTACATCCGGGGGGCACAACACCCTGAGTGGCGAGGCGAGGGCAATTGGGACAGTGCTTGGGATTGGTTTATTCAATTTATGACCATCCAGCAAGGGCGAGATGAGTTAGGCCCCGGTCTCAGTTTTGAAAATTTTATTACGGATGAATTTCCAGCCTTGATGTGGCAAGAGTTAACCTGGCCCATCTTTCTCGGCGGGCTAGTAGGCATCGCGGTCCTAGGTCGTCGCCGAGCAATCTTCTTGTATGGCACTTTGCTTATCTATTTGATTTTCACCTGGGGGTATCGCTTTGGCAATTGGTTTCAAGTCATCATTCCGGCCTACCCCATCTTGATCATTGGCGTTGGGGTGGGCATACGCTTGCTGATAAAGCGTGGTCGAAAAATCGAACGATTTCCATTTTGGGCAACGCCTACGTTTATCGCACTTGTCTTAGTTGGGCTTATTACATACCGCTTCACTGCCAGTCTGCCCGAGGCCAACCAGCGCAATCGCCCAGATGCAACGGGACTAAATCCTGGCTGGGCCATTCTCGCTGACCAACCCCAAACACCGGCCTTGATTGCGGTCAATTTTGAGGAGGAGGTTGCTTTGGAGTATTTGGGGACGGCCTGGAATGTGGCACAGGAGATCGAGGGGGTTACGCTTGAGGTATTCAATCAGGATGAAGGCCAAGCCCATCGTTATGTCAGTCGCAATGCCCTGAATACCGATGTTGATCTGTTTCAACAGTCTGATATCTTCCCCCAGGCTGTAGGGGCACAACTGATTGTCCTCTCATCAGAAGCAAGCACCTCACTCCCTCCAGAAGTATCTACCACTGATCTTTCTTTTGGCGATCAATTCCGCCTCATCGGCTGGGAGATTATTGGTTCAAATGAAGCTGGGTGGCAGATTGCGTTGTATTGGCAAACAGATCAGCCTTTAACCGTTGATTACACCATCTCGGTCCGGCCCTTAGTTGAGGGACAGTTGATCAACCTTGATGGCGAAAATTTAATTCAGGATCACCAACCCGTTTGGGGTGTCTATCCCACCAGCCGCTGGCGGCCTAATGAAGTTATCCGGGATGTTTATGTTTTACCTGTTCTCCAAAATATTCAACCCAATGCGGTACAAATTGTGGTTTATCACACGACAAACACAGGCTTCGAAAATCTGGGAGATCACGTTATTACATTGCCGTAATTGTGCAGTCTTGCTTAGGTTTTTTTCATCAAAAACTTCACAATTCAAAATTACTCCGCAACATTCTCTTCCATCAATTCCACCGCCTCCTTCGGTGTCAACGCCCCTTCAAGCATCTGACGCAACGGTCCCCGCATTGCGTCGAGCACCAAATTCGCATCAATACCGAGCGGTAAAGCCTGCCCGGACTGCATCTGAGTGGCACTAATTCGGAGTATTGGATCTGAGAAAATTTGGGGATTAGTCAGGGCTTGGCGACGCGTTGGGAGCTGATTGTACCGAGCCGTCCACCTTAATTGTCGTTCAGGCTGAGTGACAAATTCCAAGAAGGCAGAAGCCGCCAGAGCACGATCGCCACTAACATCTCGACTGATAGCCCAATAGCGTCCTAACACCAAAGGAGTCGACGTTTGAAAATCATTGGCTTCACCTAAGATTGGCAACGGAACAACACCCCAGCTTAACTCGGGCACCTGGCTCAAACTATTTAAGGCCCACTCGCCATCAATCATCATGGCCATTTCCCCAGCCACAAATTCATCTTGCATTTCGGCGTGCGTCATTAGCGGCGCAATCGGTTCATCTGCCAGATGCCACGTTTGATGGATGGTCAAGGCTTGTTGTACTGCCGCTGAATTAAGCGAGAACCCGACATTATCCTCAGCAAACCAGCCGCCTTCTCCCGCCGTCCACGGCAACAACCAGAGCGGATCATAGCTATTGACTCCCAAACCCCACTGCTCAGATGTTGTCAAAGTCTCAGCCACCTCGGCTAAATCATCAAGGTTAGCGGGCGGGGTCTCCACCAAATCCCGATTGTAAAATAGAAGCAGGTGAAATCCAGCGGTATCGGGCAGTCCCCACAGTTCTTCATCGGCTGATGATCCCTGCAACGCAGTTGCAATGAAAGCATCAAGAAAACTGGGCGGAAAAAAGTCTGACATGGGGGCGAGTTGGTCGGCTACCCATAAGCTACTGAGCAAGGATGGCGAAGCCAAAACGACATCAAATTCCGCTTCATCAGTCACAACCTGATTAACAAAATTTTCAGGGCGATCAAACTCTCTGAGCCTGATGGTGTATTGCGGAAATTGGATTTCAAAGGCATCAATGTCTTCCAACAGGGTTTCTGTTTGTGAGGGGGAAAGATTAACCCACACGGTAACAGTCGTTGTGCTTTGTGAGGTCGCTGTCGGGGTTCGGGTGGGAACTCGATGTGTGGCAGTGGCGGTCGGCGATGGTTGTGGGGTAGGGGTTGCGGTGCTTAGGATTGAGGCCGTTTTTGTCGGTTCGATTGGCGAAATAGACGACGTGGTTGTGGTTGAATCACAGGCCGAGAGGAGAAACAAAATTGTTGTTAGTAAAAGCCAAGACTGAAATCCAACGTCTCTTTTCAAAGAGCTTTCCGGTAATTTTTTTCTCAAGGCCGACCTCGACTTTCTCCCCGCCCTATCGCGCCTGCGATGAGATGTGCGGTCCGTAAAGGTTCAGGCAGATGACTATGGATGGCAAATCGCTCCACGGTAGCTGTTGCTTCCGCCAAGGTCAAGCCCACACGCTGAACAAAAACATTGCCCGCCGCCTCTGGCGGCCCCAATCGTTCAATTACTGCCCATTTCTCAGTACCATTAGGAATATGCCTAAGTAAGGCTTCGCGAACCGCCTCCATATCCGGCATTCGGCGCGAGACAACCAGCACGGGGCGATCGATCTTCTCATAAAGGGCAAACGCATCCACAACATTAAATCCAGCAAAGGCAATCCCTTGGAGCATCACCAAATTCACATGTTCATCAAAACGCGACTCGGTCACCAAACGGATGACCTCATCGGTCGCATCAAGCCCATCTTTTGCGACCTGCCCGGTCACGACGCCAGTTAATTTTAGCCCCGTAAAGACGGTCCCAATTAAAGAAACTGGGGCTGTTTGATCGGGGGTGAAGGGGGCGTCATCAAAGCCAATTATGTTTGAGTACCGTTTCGTCATAAAAATCGTGCCACAACTTCCAACTCAATTTGCTCATAGAAAACATTATTTTACTCAAAAAGCACACCCGACACCAACTTATCACACCCTTGATCCTTTTTGAAATTTTTCAGCGCCGCCCTATAATTCTTGTATGTCCACACCAATTTTAGCCACCAAACTTTATACACCCCCCGTACGTCCTGAATTGGTTGGCCGACCTCAACTTGTCCAACGACTACAGGATGGATTGAATCTGGGACATAAATTGACCTTGGTGTCGGCCCCAGCTGGGTTTGGCAAAACCACCATCATTATAGAGTGGCTCAATCAATTTGATCATCCCTTCACCTGGCTTTCATTGGATGAGGGAGATAATGACTCCTCACGTTTTCTAACCTACTTCGTTGCGGCCTTGCAACGACTAAATCCAAGCATCGGACAGAACCTGAGTCAATCAGCCAAACTGCCTCCCCCAGAAACATTGATTACCCTTCTCATCAATGATCTAACCACGCTCGCACCCCCTTTTATCATGGTCTTGGACGATTATCATCTGTTAAATAACGAGCAAATTCACAAGGCTCTCGAATTTCTGCTGGATCATCAGCCGCCCCAAATGCACTTGGTGCTGACCAGCCGAGAGGACCCCCCGCTGCCTTTATCTCGCCTGCGAGTCCGCGGTCAAATGAGTGAGTTGCGACAGGATGATCTGCGCTTTGACTCCCCAGAAGTGGATACATTCTTAAAGCAAACCACACATCTGAATTTGACCAATGAGTCGGTCAAGCAGTTGACACAACGAACCGAAGGGTGGGTGGCTGGTCTACAATTGGCGGCCCTATCTCTGCGAGGCTATGACGCAGTGGGGGCAAAGGATTTTATCAGTCACTTTAGCGGCAGTCATCACTACATCATCGATTATCTGGTGGAAGAAGTGATCCAACAGCAATCGGATGATATTCGCCAATTTCTGCAACAGACCGCGATCCTGGATCGTATGAGCGCCCCCTTGTGCGATGCAGTCACGGGACGGACTGATGGACAAGAGATTTTGACCCAACTTGAACACGCGAACCTTTTCTTAATTCCCCTGGATGAACATCGGCAATGGTACCGCTATCATCATCTTTTTAGCGAATTTTTGCGCACTGAAACCGCACCCGATGAGCAAGAAACACTTCACCAAGCAGCGTCAACGTGGTTTGCCGAGCATAATTCAGTGCCCGAAGCCATCAAACATGCGTTCGCAAGCAATGATCTGGACACCGTTAGCAAACTCATAAAACAAGCTGCTGATGGGCTATTACAGTATGGTGAGCTGACAACCCTGCAAAGTTGGTTGGACGCCTTACCAGACAAGATGCTGCAAAATGATTTTGAACTGGCCACATATCGTAGCTGGGTGTATTGGCTAACTGGCCAAGGGGAGGCCGCAATGGGTTATGTGGATATCATCGAAGGCTTGCTACACGATGACATCCCACGTTCGCTTCACAACAAATTTATCAGCCTGCAAGCTTGTTTAACCTTGACCAAAGGGAACCCCGAGGAAACAATACAGTTGGCCCAGAGCCTGATTGATGATATGTCCGAGGTCAACATTTTTTATATCAGTATGGCTTTGCTCCTTCTCTCTGAAGCTCAAGGGGCAATGGGAAACACCCGAGGGGCTATTCAAACGTTAGAAAAAGCGTTGGCTTTGGGGCGTGAAAGTGACGATCACTTCATGACTATCGGGGTGATGGTTAATCTAGCAGATCAACTCAATTATCAGGGCAAGCGGCGGCAGGCGATGGCCTTATGCCAGCAGGTGATGACTGAATTTGTTGATGCCCGAGGCGAGCCCTGGCCGTTGACTGGTTTAGCTTACATCACCTTAGGGGCAATGCTTTATGAAGGGGGTGATTTAGCGAGTGCCGAAACTTATCTGGAGCAAGGGCTAACCTTGTGTGATGGACAGGCGATGATGGGACCGACTATTCAAGGCAGGCTATGGCAAGCAATGCTCAACAGCACGCTCGGCCATGGCGAAAAAGCCATTGCTCAAGTTCAAAACGTTCAAGACATTGTGCGCCGAGCTGGATTCGAGGCCTATTTGCCCATTTTCGAGGCATTTGAAGCCTATTTCGAGCTACGTCGAGGCAATCAAGCCGCCGCTGAAGCGTGGACCGAAACTATTGATATTTCATCCAATGCGCCACTTGCCCCCCTGTTTGAACTGATGTACTGCATCTACATCCGAGTCAATTTGCGTCGTGAGCAAGCAGATATGGAAATCATGCTTGATTTGCTCGACAAGTTAGAGCAAATGTCAAAAGCTAGTGGGCGGGGCCGGGTCCGGCTGACGACTTACATTCTACGGTCATTGGTCCATCTAAAGTTTAATCAAGAACAGGATGCCGTGAACTATCTAGAACAGGCTCTTCAGTTAGCCACCCCAGAAGGCTATCTTCGCCCCTTTCTTGATGAAGAAACCACCTTAGCCACACTCCTCCCCAAAGTTCGACATGTTTCTCCTGAATTTGTTGATAAGCTCTTAGCCGGATTTGCCGAAGAGGGGGTAACTATTAATGAGCCAAGCGCATCCCAAATCAATACTACCGCAATGTCCTCGCTGATTGAACCATTGAGCCAGCGAGAAATCGAACTGCTAACCCTCGTGGCAGCGGGACAATCCAATAGCGAAATTGCCGATACCCTTTTCATCACCGTGGGCACCGTCAAAAAACATCTCAACAACATCTTTGGTAAGCTTGGCGTTAAAAATCGGACACAAGCCGCCGCCAAAGCCCGCGAGTTGGGCTTGGCCGTGGATTAGATATCCTCCCCTATTTTGAAAGTAGTACTCCTCCAACTGTATCCCCATAAACCAAAATCAACCCAAGTATCTGCAGTAATTACACTTTCGATGGATGTTTTCTAGCTAGGTGTAGTTTAAAATAAAACTGTCTGTTTTTTAGTTTTTTGTTAAGTCAAAATAACAAGCTAGAAAATTTTTGAACCATAGCGGTCACAGAAAAACATAAAATTTCCGTGTCCTTCCAGGTTTTCCGTGTACTACAAAATGATTTGAATGGCTTTCCAAGCTTTAGCGGAGGTTGATGATGGAAACACAATCAACAAAAAATCCAGATCGGTATGAGATCCGGATTCAAGGTCACTTAGAGTTAAGACGGTTGAATGCCCCCGTCGATTTGGTTGTTACTCACACCGAAAATGGGCAAACGATTTTTGCTGGTACGCTACCCGACCAAGCCGCCTTGTATGGCGTTTTAAATCGCCTGCGAGATCTTGGGGTGAGTTTGATTTCGGTCAATCGAGTGCATCCAAGCCCATAGGAAACTGGACAAATCAGAGGTAAATTCCCCCGCCCCCAGTCTGCCTAAAATTTCAGACACATCCGGTTTTGGTCGTATCACTTGGTCTCAGCCAGAATTGGGCTATAATTTCGGATTATGTTAAAAAGATTAAATAATGTTAGCCCATTACTGCTCCTTTTATTAATGACAGCTTGTTTCCCGTCAAATGATCCTTCCCTCAACTCCCAGCCCATAGTTTTTGCGACATTGACGCCCTCAATGTCACCAACCTCAACCCCACCATTGCCATCAACCGTGGTTTTGTTGGAGTCAATCCCATCGACACCAACTGCCAAGCAAACGGAGGCTAATCCGGCAGAAGATTTGACGCCAGTAGTGCCACCTACGCCTACATTGCCACCAGCCTCGCCCACGCCCTCAGAGTCAAACACGCTCACCGAAGAAATGTTTGCCGCTATCAACGCTGAACGGGCCAAGCTGGGCTTATCAAGCTACCAGATGGATGAGCCATTGACAACCCTCGCTCAAGCTCACGCTGAGGATATGGCGACCCGAGGCTATTTTGACCATACCACACCAGAGGGGGTAACTTATCAGGATCGCTTGGCGGCTATCGGGTTAGCGCCAGTTTGGCGTGGGGAAAACATTATCCTGACCGTCACCGTAACCGAAGAGGCTGTGGCTGATTCGATCACCCGTTGGATGAGTAGTAAGCCTCATCGAGACAATATTTTACATTCAGAACTATCGCATATTGGGGTAGGGGTGGCTCAAACACCTGAGGGTTGGTATGTATTCGTGGCGAACTTCATCAGGTATCAGTGAGGGCATTCAATAAAGTTTGATCTACTTACAGGTCAACACAGATTTTGTCTTAAATCTGATTACATCTGTGTTGACCTGTGAAAAAGCTACTTAAATCGACTAATATCCTGATTGGCATACGAACCAACGGCAGCATTGGCTTTTTGGCGAGCGCCTAATTTCTCAACAACCTCAGCCATTTGTCCAGCTGGGATCGCACAGGTCATTTCATCGGGAGCCATTCCAGTACGAATGCGGCTCAGCATACAGCCAGTGCTAATCGCCATCTCCTGCCCTTCTTTAGCGATGGGGATGATGTGACATTGCGGTTTACCTTCAAAACGAAGGTCACTAAATGCATCGTGGATAACCATCGATTGAAAGGCATTGATCCGTAAGAAAACAACGTCTGGATCAACTGTTGTTTCATGAAGCGGGCCGTAAGTCACAAAGTTGGGAGCCTCTTGTACCACAGGCAACGCCATCGCCTCTTCAGGAGTAACCCACTCACTTTCTAAAATGCCTTGCACATCCTCATTCGCCATAACAGACTCGAGCGATTTCAAGCCGTGCGTCACGCTACCCACGCTACAATTGTAATGATCTTCGGGAACGGTGGTAAAGGTACTTTCTGCCGCATCCATCCAAAATACACAGCCAGCCGCAACACGTCCTGTCCGGCCATCCTCGCTCGGGTCGGGCATTACGCCTTCGTGTCGAGCCACACCCTCTGGAGCCTCTTGAGAAAAGGTAATCGCCAAAGGCGCGTGCTTCAAGCCCAGCGCCTTAGTAAGGCTTTCTGATAATTCCTGCCAATTTTGGGTTGTCAAAATATTCCTCCGAATAAAATTTTTATAGATACGAAATGAATTGTATGGACATCTGAAATTAGTACCAAATTTATCAGGGGAGATTGGAATTTAGGCTGGCTATAGGTTACAGTCCCAACTCAGCCAGCTTGGCCTCCAACGTCGCCCCACTCATTGGGCCAAGATGCCGGTAGAAAATGTTACCTTGGCGATCAACAATCACGCTGGCGGGCATCCCGGTCGCTTGATATTGACCGCCGGTGACATTACCATCTTCATCAAGCAGCACAGGGAAAGTCACCCCCAGACCTGCTGCGTATTGGGTAACGTGCTCTGGCCCTTCTTGCAGATTTACGCCAAGCACAACCAAATCGCCCTGTCCCTGTCCATGTTTTTGATAAACTTGTTCATATTCGGGCATTTCAGCGACGCAGGAGGGGCACCACGTGGCCCAAAAATTAACAAAAACGACTTTCCCCCGATAATCCGCCAAAGAGATGGCTTGACCGTCTGGAGTCATCAGTGTAAAGTCAGGTGCATTACTGCCGACCAAGGCTTGCAGTCGAGCATCATCGCCGTCTCGAAACGATTGAAGGTGGGCTGAGTTTCGCTGAAAATTCATCCAGTTGTTGTAAACCACCTGCCGCGCTTCAGGGGCGGCATCAGCCATAATTACATCCGTTGTGTAATCCTCAACCGTGAAAATTTCCCGCACCCACCACTCAACATCCGCTCGGGTGGCCCCAATATCCTGAAGCGCCTGATCCAAGGCCTCATCACCGTAGGAGCCAAATAACAGATTGACCCGTTGCTCAACGGTTTCATCATCCATCACAAAATTATCCTTGGCAGCCGCCTGGAGGATCAAATGACGAGTAACCAATTGGTTGATGGCTTCATTCTGGGCCCGCATCAAATCTTCACCAGTTAGCGGGGGGAGCGGGGCGGCGATGTTAAGACGACTGATTTTCACCTCAGCCTGCACCATCTCACGCGTGATGGCCTCACCATTGACGGTTAGCACCACAGGTGGCAGCCCCGTTTCATCAACATCGCTGGCTGGGACTGGCTGCGCGGCTGTCGTCTGTTCCGCTAACGGATCAGCCAGAATGTCGGTGTACTCCAGAAGAATATACATTCCCCCAATGACAACACTTACGCCCAGTAGTGCCCCTATAAAGCCAATCACGATCGGCATTAAACGATTCATCATATCTGCCTCCCCACAACACTCGTCAATTATTCCTCTTTAGGACTTACACAAAATATGTGTGAAACGTCGGTTGAGCTTGTCGAAACCAGACAGCCTGTTAAGCGAAACGTTCCTTTCGACAGGCTCAATCAACATTTACATCAGTCCTACACTTATTCAATCAACTAAAGTCGTGTAATTCAGTAATCTGTCATCCGAAGTTGAAACTAGCAGATTTCAGCTTTGCACTCTATTGAAGTACTAAATCTACCTCAAGTATTTGATCTGGGAAGATGCCATAAACCTCAAATGTTTCCATAACTTGTTTTGCTATTTTTAACCGCGTTGTATCTGTGTCTACTTGAAAATCGTGATAAAAATTTGACCCATCTGGTAATGGAGCCTCCTATCCCATCGTTTGTAGTCGCTGTTCTTGATCAACACTTAACTTCAAATCTTGATTCAGATATTTATTACTAACGGCTTCTGCATATAACGAAGGATTGTTCGGATTTCCTGCAAATTGAACGTAGTATCCTGACTGTGCTTTGAAGATAGCAAAGTTTCCATCTCCTCCTTCATTTTGAAGACGTCTTAAACACTCCACTATTCGAGCCACATTATCTACTTTTGGCCAAATATCAATGTAATTCTCATCAACATCTTTATGTCGATATCCAATGTAAGATATCGACATAAGTTCTTTTGACTGAAGTGGTTCTCTACTCATTTCAAAAGCTTGATCTGGATAATCTGTTAGAATAAAAATGGTCATTGTACCACTGCCAAAATCATGGCCGTCAATATAATGATTATCACCCAAAACCAATCTCAATGCGGACTCTACTTCAATCAGCAGATCAAAATCATCTGTTGATGTTGCTGGAAATTCAATTTCTAGTTGATATTTCATTGTTCTTCTCAATTCCCAAAACCCAAGGCATAAAAACTGCCAATCAACAACGGCTGGTGAACTAGATAAATCAGTAGGGAGTGGCGGCCTAGAAACTGGAGGCCACGGACAGGCGCGAGTGAGCTAAGATCCGGCAGAGAGAATTGAGGCTCACCATCTTTGTACAACGTATAGCCGAAAAAGATACCAATCAAGGCAATGCCGGACCACGGTAAAATCGGGTAGTAATCGACCATTCCACGCCCATACTGCTTGATGCCCAACCAGATCAACCACGGATAATCGACGAGGATGGTGTCGATGTAAAACCCAAGCCCAATCACGGCAATACCGGCCACGAGGGTGATCCACTTGTTCAAACGGAGGAAGGGGTAGGACAAAATTACGGTAGCCCCCAACAGGTGCAAGATACCAAAGATGACAAAGCCCCGGCCAATGAAGAAAAAGGTGCCAATGGTGATAATCATACCAAACCCAAAAATCATTCCCCCCCGCCGTAGATACTTTGAGAAAGGAGCGATTTGGCCGTGCTTTCGGTGATAGTTGGCGTAGCTCAGGGTCAAGGAGACGCCCATCACAAACAGAAAGGTGGTGGCAATGCTTCGCGCAAAATATTGCCACGGGCCGACCAAAATATTAGTCTTGTACAGACCAAAAAAGAACAAGTCCCAAACAAAGTGGTAAAAAATCATCAAAACAATGGCGATACCCCGCAGGGTATCAACTTCCCATAAACGTCGAATTACATTTGTCGTCAAGGCTATTTACTCCAATTGGTACATTCCATATTTCAAACGAAATCAAATAAGTTTTGGAAAGCTGGAAGTATTACTTTGTCCACGAAAGGTGAGATCGTATCCCGCCCTTCCAACCTTCCAGCCTTCCAATGCTTCGGTCTTCGTTGGAAATCATCTTTTCCAAATCTACTCTAAGCACAGAAATGCTCTCAACTCTGCTCATGTGGTCCCAGCCAAACCTGCTGGGTTTCATCAAATTGCCAACGGGCATCTGATAAGGTGAGCGGTTGGCGCGGCCAGCCAGACTCAATTCGGGCCAACGTTTCTTCCCAAGGGCGAACGCCACTCACCGCGTCAGGGGCCTCAACATTGCAGGCACCCACCGCATTGGCGACCGTCATCGCTTGGACGGGCGGTAAGCTACGCAGTAAGGCGGCCAGCATCCCCGCGATGGCTGAGTCACCCGCCCCAGTGGTGCCCACCACCTCGGTCTGAAAAATGGGTGCCCACAACTCTCGATTGGCCCAATCGGTCCAATTGGCAGGCTGTGCTCGGCCCATATCAGCCAACCTCTCAGCAGTGGCGGTTCTCAAATATAGACCAAGGTAGCTCGCTTTCAGCAGGACAACTTTTGCCCCAAAATCTAAGAGTTGCTCAGCAACATCAGCCAGATGATTTGGGGTTAGATGCGCTAAAATATCACCGCCCGTCTCAGCCACTTGACTCGATAACGCCTTAAACAGATCAGGCTGAAGCATAAACAAGATTTCTTCGATACTGGGCGTAAAAATATCAACAAAGGGTAACACTTGCGCAAAAATTGAGGGCCAATCGGCTTGCCCAGCCGGAGAGTTGGGATCAGGCATTGTCGTATCGAGCGAGGTCGTCACGCCCGTAGCCTTGGCTTGCTTGAACATCTCCAGCAAAGCGGCCCCATCTGCCTGATACATCTGCTTCATTATTTGAGGGTAGCCAAAATGAAACAAATCAGCTTGTTTCACAGCCTCATAGTCAACATCAGATTCTTCAAATGTATCGTTTGTACCAGGGCAGTGAAAAAAGATGCGGTCGGTGTTGGGGGGACTGAGGATGATGGTGTAGGAGCTGGCCTCATTGGGCACAAACCGCATCCCCTGGGCCAAACGCGGCTCAAGCTGCCGGAGCAAATCATCAATCTTCTGCCCAAACATATCGTCGCCAATCTTGCCCATGAGCGTGGTCTCGATGCCAAGGGTGTGTAACGCCTGTCCTGTATTGGACACCGCTCCCCCCGTCGACATCACGACTGGCCCAGCTTCCAGCAAGCGGCCCGGCTGAAACGTTGAGGCAAAATCACCCTGCGTTGTCAGCTCCGGAATGACATCCAAACAAATATGCCCTGCCACAATACACGTTTTTGGTTGCCCTGTACTCATCCTCAATCCCTCGACACTGAAGTTGGCAGGCATTCTAGCAGAGGGGGTGATTGGGGTCAAACGGTGTTTTGGGACGGAGGGCCTTGGGTCTTCAACCATATTTGCTTTAGTTTTGGAAGGGTGAATTTGGGCACTCGTAAATTCACCCAATCTTCCACACTTCCAACCTTCTACTTACTTTGATTATTCGATCATTTGTGCTAAAATCTCAGTATTACATTTGAGGGTAACATCTTCGCCACCATTTTTCTCACTGGCCCGGCGGGTACGGGCAAAACAACATTTGCCACAAATCATTTACGAGATTTGTTGACTGATCATGTACCAGCCAGCCAAATTTTAGTGTTGGTCTCTCAACAAACGTTGTCAGCACCTTATCGAGAGGTGCTGCGTGATCCACAGCTACCAGGCGCGGGGGCGGTGGACATCACTACCACCAGCGGCTTGGCCCTGCGGATGATCGATCTCTTTTGGCCAGCCCGCGCTGACAAAATTGGCTTTCGCCATCCCCAGCGTCGCCCGATCTTTCTGAACATCGAAACAACACAATACTACTTGCATCAGGCGATAGCCCCGTTGCTACAACAGGGCTACTTTGATCCCAATGTGGTGCCAGTCACCATCACCCTGACCCGGTTGATGAGCCAAATTTTGGATAACCTCAACAAAGCGGCTCTACTGGGTCTACCACACACCGAGGTCGGCGAACACCTGGCGGACTCGTTAGCCCTCGAGTCTAGCAGTCGCGTGGCCTTGGAGCACACTCAAGCCTGTGTCAACCAATTTCGCGATTTTTGCCTCAAACGTAATCTGCTCGATTTTTCACTCCGGATCGAAACCTTCTATCAACATCTATGGCCCAACCCTGGCGTCCGAGCCTATCTGACTGATCGCTACCGCCATCTGATTGTGGACAACCTGGAAGAGGACAACAGTTTCAGCCACACCATTTTGGGCGAGTGGTTACCAGACACGGAGTCAGCCCTAGTCGTCCATGATGAAGACGCGGGCTATCGGATTTTCCTGGGGGCTAATTGGCGCACAGCCAAGGCCATCAAGAAAACTTGTGACAAGACCAAAACAATGGGCCGCTCCCGGGTCGCCTCGAAGGATATGAAGGCCTTGGGTGAACAACTCAGCCACTTCTTGTCACAACCGACCAAACAAGGAAAGAAAAATAATCGTAAATCAAAAATCGTAAATCGTAAATCCAGCGGTAAATCCGCCGATCCCCGAAACGCGATGGAATTCCACCAATTGCGTTTTTATCCCCAGATGGTGGAATGGGTGATTGATCGTATCGCCCAATTGATCGACGAAGGCACCTCCCCCAATGATATCGTCGTGTTGGCCCCCTTCGTCAGCGATGCCCTGCGCTTTTCCTTCCAAAATCGCATGAAGCAACGCAATCTTCCCGCCCGCGCCCATCGGCCCTCACGCCCTTTGAGCGAGGAGCCAGCCGCCAAGACACTTTTAACCCTCACCCGGCTGGCGTTTCCCAAATGGAATTTGCTACCAGAGCCATTTGATGTGGCCCAAGCCCTGCATCAAGCCATCGCTGATTTGGATTTGGTGCGAGCCAATCTGCTTTGTCAGGTGGTGTATCGGCAATATGAACGGGAAGCTGGGGTGTTGACCGCCTTTGATGAAATTGAGGGTGATGTCCGGGAGCGAATTTCTTATCAAGCCGGAAACAAATTTGACGCCTTGCGGGAATGGCTACTCGCGGTACAAAGTGACCCCCAACCGCCCGTCCTCGATCACTTCTTTAGTCGCTTGTTTGGCGAAATTTTATCCCAGCCTGGGTTTGGCTTTCATGGGGAGCAGGAGTCGGGTGAGATTATTGCCAATCTGATCGACTCCGCCCGGAAGTTTCGGCGTGTGGCCGAGCAAGTGCCACTAGGCGATCTGTTTGCAGGCACGCCCCAATTCCCCAGTGTCGATGAACTCAACAAAGCCTATCTACATACCATTGAGCAGGGGATTATGGCTGCTCAATACATTCGTGGCTGGGATCCCGCCCCAGAAGAGTCGGTGCTGATCACGCCCGCCACCACCTTTTTGATGAGCAATCGGCCCGTCACCTACCAATTTTGGCTCGACGCCGGCAGCAATGGCTGGTGGGAGCGCATCGCCCAGCCGCTGACCCATCCCTACATCCTGGCCGCCGATTGGAAACGCGGTCGGCCGTGGACCGATGAGGATGAGGTCCAAGCTCAACGCGATCGACTCTATCGTCTCATTTTGGGCTTAACCCGCCGATGCCGCGAAAAAATCTTCATCGTCAATGCCGAAATCAGCGAACAGGGCTTCGAACAACGCGGCCAGTTACTGGTCCTACTCCAGCAGATGCTGCGGCAAATGCAGCGGGAAGAAAGGTAGGAGGTACCAAACATATGACAACAACCTTCAAACCACGTCCCTCACAAAAGAAGATTCTCGAAACGCTGCTGGAAAGCGACGGACCAGTGCGCCTCGGCGTGTCAGCCGCACCAGGCAGTGGGAAGACGCATATTTTGTCGGTGCTGGCCGCTGAATTAATCGAGCGGGTTGAGGATGACCAAGAGGTGCTGATTGTAACACTGGTCAATGCGGCGGTCGATAATTTTCGACGACGGGTCGATAGCTTTGTTCGGGAAAAAGGCTTGCTACCGGGCTTTAACTATCGCGTTTGCACCTTGCACTCACTGGCCCACGAAATTGTTCGGCAACGCCCCTCGCTGGTCGGCTTGAGCCAGGATTTTGACATCGTTGATGAGCGGACCGCCCAACGCATTTTGAATGAGGTGGTCGATGGCTGGCTAAACGGACATCTTCACCTCATCGAGGATTACCTATTGCCCGATGCCAACATCGAGCGGCTACTCAAGCAGCATCTGCCCGAACTAGCCCAATCCATTGCCCTAAATTTTATCAAACGGGCCAAAGATCGGCGGCTGACTCCGCAGGCCTTGGAAGAGGCCTATTTGCGGCAATCTGATCACCTGCCGTTGGCGCGGTTGGGCATCGATATTTATCGGGAGTACCAAAACCGCTTGGCCCGCACCGGCGTCGATTTTGACGACCTGATTCGACTGGCCGCCCAGGCCATCGAGCTTGATCCCGATTTTCTGGCTCGGCTGCAATATCGCTGGCCGCACATTTTGGAGGATGAGGCCCAGGACAGCAGTTTATTGCAAGAACAAATTTTGGATACGCTGGCTGGCACGCAAGGGACGTGGGTGCGCGTGGGTGATCCCAATCAGGCCATCTACGAAACCTTTACCACGGCTGACCCCGAAAATCTGCGCCGCTTTATCCGGCGAGATAACGTTGTCAGCGTGCCGATGCCGGAGTCAGGCCGATCTTCGCTGAGCATCATCGATTTGGCCAACTACCTGATCGATTGGACGATGCACGAGCATCCCTACGAGCCAGTGCGAGATGCGTTGGATGTGCCACACATCGAGCCGACCCCGCCTGATGATCCCCAGCCCAATCCGTCCGATAAGCCGGATGAAATTCATTTTCACGATAAGAAGCTCAAGCCGCAACAAGAAATTCAAACGATTGTGCGCTCGGCCAAACGTTGGTTGAGCAACAATCCCCAGAAAACGGTGGCCATCCTGGACTCCCGCAACAAGCGAGGTGTGGACATCGCGAATGCCTTGCGGCGGGCCGATGTGCCTTATGTGGAGTTACTCAATAGTACGGCTGCCACTCGTAGCACGGCAGGGGTGCTGAGCAACGTGCTCAAATATTTGGCTCGGCCAGAGGATGCCAAACAGTTGGCGACGGTCTTCCATGTCTGGAAGCGACACGAGTGGGATTTGGAGGATTTGCAGCCGATTTTCAAATGGGTCGAGGAAGCGTTACGAAATTGTCCAAAGGTTGAGGATTATCTGTGGCCGCGGCCAAGGCAGGATTGGCTCGAAAATCAGGCTGAGATTGTTTTGCCGACCGATGAGAAGAAATCAGATAGCGAGGAAGATGACGAAGATGAACTGCTAGAAGGCCAATCCCCGGAGGTCATCATCGGGCATCTGTTTGCCGACTTCAAGACACAGGTAAAGCGCTGGCAAGAGGCGGCGATCTTGCCGATTGACCAACTGATTTTGTTGCTCTCGCAAGATTTATTCGATAATCCCGCCGAGATTGCCCTTGCCCACAAGTTCGCCGTGGTCTTGCGCCAGACTGGGGCTGAAAATCCGAGCTATCGTCTCCCAGAATTTGTCGAAGCATTGGCCGAAATCGCTCGCAACCAACGCCGTTTTCTCGGCTTCGATGAAGATGCCGTCGGCTTTGAGCCGCCGCCCGGCAAAGTGACTGTCTCGACAATGCACCGTGCTAAAGGGCTGGAGTGGGATCGGGTATATTTGATGGGTGTCAACAACTACAGCTTCCCTTCCGGTGAACCCCAGGACAGCTATTTCTCCGAAAAATGGTTCATCCGTAATTATCTCAACCTTGAAGCCGAAATTTTGGGCCAGTTGGCCGCACTGACCGAGGGCGAGGGCTATATTGAGGGGCTACCCACTGAACAAGCCCGCCACGACCTCATCCGCGAGCGACTTCGACTTCTCTTCGTCGGCATCACCCGCGCCAAGCAGGAGCTGGTCATCACCTGGAATCGAGGTCGCCAGCAACCAAATAAGTTGGATAATCAACCCGCGATTCCGTTTGTGGCGTTGCAGGGGTACAAGGTGGCAGAGTAGCAATGGGCAGGGAAACGAGAATAAAATGTAACGTAGGTATTCCTGCCTGCGATGAATAGGCTAGAAGCCTGTTCTACAGTAGAACTTTCAAGGACATAGCCAATGACAGTACTACCCCCAGATTTTCAATTTAGCCAGTCCAGCCTTCAGGACTTCGAAACGTGTCCACGCCGATTTGAATTACGGTATCTGTGGCAATTGCGTTGGCCAGCGATTGAGGCGGAGCCAGTGCAGGAGACAGAGCGGATGCGGCGGCTGGGTGTTGATTTTCACCGGGTGGTGCATCAACATTTGGTTGGGTTAGATGAGCAACGGCTGAGAGAGAGTTTAGATCCCAATGAGTTGGAATTGCACGATTGGTGGCAAAACTATCTGGCCCAACGCCCTAATGTGTTGACCACGGCGTCGATTTATCCCGAACTGCCGCTCTCGACACCCTTGGGTGGTTTTCGTTTGTTAGCTCGGTTTGATGTGTTGGCGGTGCAATCGGATGGTACCTTTCTGATTATCGACTGGAAAACGGCACCGAAAAAGCCGGAGCGACAACAGCTAGCTCGACGCTGGCAGACGCGGGTATATCCGTATGTACTGGCGGCGGCAGGTGCAGCGTATAACAACGGCCAGCCGATTGATCCGACTGCTATCCAAATGATGTACTGGTATCCTCAAGTGCCAGATGCCCCCGAAATTTTCACCTATGGCACCAATCAATTCCAAAAAGATGAGCAAGCCTTGCTCGGCTTAATCAAGCAGATTAAACTGTACGCGGACGACAACACCTTTCCTTTGGTCGAAGAGACCAAACCCTGTTCTCATTGTGTTTACCGCTCCTTCTGTGACCGTGGGGATAAAGCGGGTGATCTTCTGGATTTCGAAACGGATGACACCGAGGATATCACCGATGTGTTGGCCCAGGAGTGGGATCAGATTGCGGAGATCCAGTTTTAGGGAATCAGGGTGGAAAGGATGCAGGGTAGCAAAGTCGCAAGGGGTAAAAGATGGGCGTTTTGGAAGGCTGAAAATTCTAAAACCTTTGTGAACTTTACATCTTCTTTGAGTTCTTTGGATTTTATCTTTTTATTTGGGAGGTTATCCTCTTGAAAACAAACGAATTATTACCACGCCTACTCCAAACCCTATCCCCAGAAACATTAGCCCGAATGATTATCGATTTAGAGCAGGCCCAGGAAGATTGGGCTCATTATCCCGAAGATGCTCCTTCGCCAGCCGACCAAACAGCTCTAATTGAGCTTATCCCTCAACTACATCAGACCGGACAACAACAAGCCAAAGCAGAGGGTCGCAGCTTTGATCACATCTTTGAGCAGGTGAAGGAGCAGCTTGATGCTTCAGATTGGGCCAGCGAGCGAGACGACCAGGAGGTCCAGAATTGGTTGAATGATTTTGATTGAGGCCCTTGTGTAATCTTCACTGCTGAAATCTCAGATCATCAGACTTATCCTAGTCCTCAATCAAACAAGGAGGATTTCTATGAAGCTTAAATTAACCTTACTGTTGAGTGTCGTTTTTATGATCTTGGGCGCATACTCTGCGCTCGGGGTATTCGCTGACACCCATTATGACGAAGATACGTCTGGCGATTTATCGGGTGATCGGCTTAATCCAACCACGCTAAACTTTAATGCGGGCATCAATATTGTAACCGCAACCTCGATTGCAGGGGATGTTGAGTATGTTACGGTGACTGTGCCCGAAGGGCTTCAGCTTGACATGATCACGTTAGAGTCTTACACCTCAACAGATAACCTCGCTTTTATTGCTGTACAAACCGGAACAACCTTCACTGAAGACACAACAGGCACAGATGTCTCAAATTTGCTCGGATACACCCATTTTGGCCCTGGGTCGGGACATGTTGGCACAAATATTTTGGATGATATGGCCAGTGGGTTTGGGGCAATGGGCTTTACCCCGCCCTTAACCAGTGGCAGCTACACATTTTGGATTCAACAAACAGGATCTGCCACCACAACCTATGCCCTGAACTTTGAGCTTTCCCCGATTACCACAACGGCGACGTATGATGAGAATACCAACGGGGATCTGTCCGACGACCGGATGGCACCAACGTCGGTGACTTTGCTGGAGGGGGGAAATATGGTAACGGCTACTTCCGTGTCAGGGGATGTCGAGTATCTCACCTTCACCGTGCCAATGAGCACTGAATTAGACGCCATCATTTTAGAAACATTTAACTCAATTGATGATCGCTCCTTTATTGCCATCCAAAGCGGCACCACTTTCACCGAGCCACCCGCTGGCACAACTGTGGCCAATCTTCTCGGTTATGCTCACTTTGGTAAGGGATTGGGTCAAGTTGGGACTGATATTTTGGATGATATGGGTGCCGGGGCTGGGGCAATGGGCTTTACGCCACCCTTATCCGAGGGCGACTATACCTTGTGGATTCAAGAAGTCGGCTCAAACCCAGCCGGATATCGGCTAAATTTTGTCGTTTCTAAGGCGAACTCAACGATTTATTTACCTATTGTCATAAATCCGTGATAACAAATGCAGCGCATTTCACAAACGCAACAATTTAGAGAGAGGTAACGTGATCGATACAAACAGGCCCTTATTTGCCTGTCTACTTTTCGGTGGAACCTGTGGCGGGGTCATCGTGCTTTTTGGCATTCTTTATTTTGCGGGGAACCAATTTTCTGGAAGCACCAAAGCCGTCACGCAACATATGGTGGAGACATTTGGGCTAACTAACTCGCCGCTGCCCCGCCCGTTCATATCTTACATAATCTTGTTCTGTGGACGCGAGTAAAAACGGTGACCGATCCGAAGTTGTTGGAACAGGTTGTCCGGTCGTGTGTAAGAGTGGTGGCGGTTCAAAGCAAAAGGCAAGCATAACTTCTATGACTCAATGGCATATTCGCCCCAAACCAAATATTCCGGCTGATCTGCTCGACTTTGTTGGCGATTCTGTCGTCGCCCAACTGCTTGTACAACGTGGCATCACAACAGTCGAAGCAGCGCAGGTCTTTCTCAAGGCCGATGACTATGAACCGGCTGAGGCAGAGGTGATGCCGGATATGGAGCGGGCAGTGGCTCGGCTGCAACAGGCGATTGAGACACAGGAGATGATCTGCGTTTGGGGTGACTTTGATGTGGATGGGCAGACCTCGACGTCATTGCTGGTCACGGCCTTACAAAATTTGGGGGCGAATGTCACCTATTACATTCCCAATCGCCTGACCGAGTCCCACGGGATCAAACTGCCTACCCTACAGCAGATTTTGGCCGAGGGGGCCAGGCTGATCTTGACCTGTGACACGGGTATCGAGGCCCACGACGCGGTGCACGCAGCCCAAGCCGTCGGGGCTGAGGTGATCATCACCGACCACCACGACTTGCCCGACGAACTCCCTCCGGCTCACGCCATTATCAACCCCAAACGATTGCCAGAGAAGCACCCATTGCGCGAACTGCCGGGAGTGGGCACAGCCTACAAATTGATTGAGGCTTTGTACAAAGCCGAGCACCGAGCGGTGGAGTGCGAGCAATTTTTGGATTTGGTAGCCTTGGGCATCGTGGCGGATGTGGCCCGACAAACAGGGGATACGCGCTATTTGCTACAACGAGGCTTGCTGGCTTTGCAGGAAACAGAGCGCATCGGTCTGCAAGCCTTGATGCAAAACGCCCAGCTTGACGCCAGCAAAATCACCGAAGAACACATCGGCTTCACCCTCGCGCCCCGTTTGAATGCCTTGGGACGGCTAGGTGATGCGAATTTGGGAGTGGAGTTGCTCACGACCGATGATCCAGTGCGGGCGCGAACGATTTCGCTCCAACTGGAAGCCTTCAACGACCGCCGGAAAATGTTGGTGGATCGGGTGGTGGTCCAGGCCTTGAGTCAGGTTGAGGATGTGCCATCACTAGCCGAACGGAATGCGATCGTTCTGGCCGCTGCGGATTGGCATCCGGGTGTGATCGGTATTGCTGCCAGCCGCTTGGTTGAGCAATTTAACAAGCCCACCATTCTCATTGCGGTACGCCCCGATGGAATTGGGCGAGGCTCGGCTCGCTCTTTGGCAGGGTGTGACATCCATCAGGCGCTCAAAACGCAAGCTGATTTACTCCATACCTTTGGCGGTCATCCGATGGCGGCGGGCTTGAGTCTTGATCCCGAAAATCTGGTCAATTTCCGGCGGGGATTGTCCGAAGCCTTGGTCGATTGTACTGAGTCGATGGAGAAACGGCTAGAGATCGATCTTGAGGTTGAGTTGGCCGACGTTTCCCCAAAATTGTTGCACAGCATTCAACGCTTGGCCCCCTTTGGCGCGGGCAATCCGTCGGTCCGACTAGCGACACGGGGCTTGACCCTGACCGATGAAATCATCTTTGGCAAAACGGGGACGCATAAACGCTTGCTGGTTGCCGACGAAGCAGAGTATCCTCAGGAAATTATTTGGTGGAGCGGGGCCAACCGTCGCTCGCCAGAGGGCACCTTTGATTTAGCCTTTAACATTGGCCCAAATTTTTTCAAAGGGGGCCATGCTATTCAAGCCACCCTGATCGACTTTCAGGAGTGGCATCCAGCCGCAGACAAAGCTGCGATTGAATTCATCGACTGGCGACAGGAGGCCAATCTGCACGCTTTGCTTGCCTCCTTACCAAAAGATACCCTGATCTGGGCTGAAGGTGAGGCTTTGACCAAATGGCAGACTGTATCTCGGCAGCAACTTCAGTCAACAGAAACGTTGGTTTTGTGGTCTACTCCAGCTGCCCCAGGTATCTTTCAGCAGCTCATCACCTTAAGTCAGCCCCAACAGGTTTACCTCATCGGCCAATCTTCGCCCTTCGACACGTTTCCAACCTTTGTCAAACAGTTGATGGGATTGGTCAAATATGCTTTGACGCAAAAAGAGGGAGAAATCGTCTTCAAGGGGTTAGCCGCTGCATTGGGCCATCAACTTACTGCGGCTCGGCTTGGGCTAGATTGGCTTGTTGCTCAGGGAAAACTGTCAATCTATGTCGAGGAAGAGGATTTAGTGGTGTTACGTCCAGCTAAAAATCCGCCTTCCTCCCAAGTGGCTTATCTTGAGCAGGTTTTGAAAGATACCATTGCCGAAACTGCCGCTTATCGTCGCTTTTTCAAAACAGCCCAATTAGAGGCGTTGAGAAAAACAATTCTTTGAGGTTGAATTTACGATTTTTGATTTACGATTTACGAATCATTCGCTTTAACGTCGGTCTCCAATTGCATACAAATATATGATTTATACTTGTTTTGACAATGCTTCACCTGTTTGTTATGATGCGCAGCATCAAAGGGTTTTTAGAGGGTTTTTAAGCGTAGACTGGAATAGACCAACCTATGACCTACTCTACTTAAATTCAGGGGAGAACCATGGAATTTACAGCCACTGCAAATATTCAGGCCTCACCCGATAAAATCTGGGCGATTTTGACCGATGCGCCAAATTATCCTGAGTGGGATCCGCACGTGGAGCGGATTGAGGGAACCATTGCGCAAGGGGAGCAGATCAAGGCGTTTACAAAATTTAGCCCTGATCGAGCCTTTCCAGCCAAGGTGACAGAGTTTGTGCCTGAAAAATCAATGACGTGGTCAGGGGGAATGCCTCTAGGGTTATTCAAAGGGGTTCGCACATTCACCTTGGAATCACAAGCTGATGGCTCCATTCAATTTACACTGCGCGAGGTATTTAGTGGGCTACTCTTGCCTTTAATTGGCCGCACGATTCCTGATTTGAATCCTGTATTTCACGACTTTGCCCAAGGCCTGAAAGCCCACGCCGAAAAGAGCATGTGAGGCTTCAGTTATCGTTGGTTCTTTGTCCGTAAAGGATCAATGACCATTTACGAATTTGTCTCAGCGACGTGAGTGGCGGAGTGTTTGACCAGTTCGGCGAGGACATCAAGATCAACATCTTCTAATTTTTTAATGTAGAGGCAAGATTTTCCGGTTGAATATTTGCCGAGTTTGGCCATCAACTCATCATACCTGTCAAAACCGGCCATGATATACAAGGTCAGACTTTGCTTACGTGGGGCAAAGCCAGTCAAAAACCAGTCACCCTCACGGCCACTGGCATATTTGTAATGATAGCTCCCAAAACCAACGATGCTATTGCCCCACATTTTTGGAGATTCACCTGTTACGTCTTGCATCAGCTGCATAATTGCAAAGCTATCTTGTCGCTTTTTCTCATCAGCAACATTGTTGAGATACGATTCAACACTTTGGTCATTGGGTTTTGTTTTTAGTTCTGCCATTGATATACCTCACCTACTGACCCAGACTTAAAAAACGAAACAAGCTTCTTTGTTCCATGGACCATTTTGAAAAGTTTAGAAAGTTACGTCTGGGTCAGTAAAATACTTGACTCAATCAACGCTTCGAACCAACAAATTCGTCCTGGGGTTTTCCTACAGACCCGTACCGTTTAATTTGTGCCCCGACGGACCCGTGAAATGACTTCAATCAGCTCTTCATATTCGACGGGAGAAACTAGATAATCAGCTGCCCCAGCATCAAAGGCAGCGGCTTTCATTTCAGGCTCATCCCAACCAGAAACAAAGAGGATTGGGAGATCGGAGAAATGTTGTCGAATTTTTTGGGTGGCCTCGACACCATCCATCCGGGGCATTCGATAATCCATAAGAACCACATCGATTAAGGCACCACTGGTTTGAATCACATCAACCGCAGCCTGACCGTCCCGTGCTTCAAGCACTTTCAAGCCAGCTTGTTGTAGCATTTCGACAAACAAAGCACGTGTATCCGGGGAATCCTCAACCACCAGAGCGACCGCCGCCCCCTGAGCAACTTCAGCCCTTGTCTGCTGATGACGCACCCGCAATTGATCGACCATTTGCTGCACGAGTTGAACTTCATCGGGGGGTAAATCTTGGGCCGTAAGCAGTAAGTTTTGTAGATCCCGTCGCTGCAAAGCTGCAGAAAATTTACCAGGAATACCTACGACAGGCTGGGTAGACACATGCCCAGCCATTTCAAGGACAAGGAGAGGATCGGCTTGAAAAAAATCAGCGAGTTTATGACAGGTTTCAGGATTGGGGGTTACTTCCGGGTGTTTTAGTAATTGGTAAAGGGTATTGGGGCTTAAGCCAGCCTCTAGAGATAATCGTCGGGTGCTGTATTTGGTTCCAGCTTGTCGCTCTAGCGACTCCCATTCATTTTTTAACCAAGCTACAAAATCCGTCATACCAGACTCCGCAAAATTATACATTCTAGTATACACATTGCCATGATAATTTGCAAGGAATCTTAAAATATTGTCGGATATGATAAAATCGGTTGACTTTTCAATCGAATTGAATTATATTTCACGTATTCACATAGAAATTCATCAATACACATCGCAATTAACAATTAAATCTTGAGCAAAACACATGAGTGCCATAGCAATTGAAGGTGGCTTAGTACATTACGAGACATTGGGCCGAGGACAACCCATTTTATTCTTACACGGTTGGTTAGGTTCGTGGCGATACTGGGGACCGAGTATGCAGGAGATGTCGGATCAGTATCGAACGTATGCCCTCGATTTATGGGGCTATGGTGACTCGAGTAAACGCGCGGCGCTTTACTCCATTGAGTCCTATGTGAAATTGCTGGAACGATTTTTTGCCAAGCTGGATCTAAACCAAGTGACCCTTATCGGTCACGGCTTGGGCGCTATTGTGATGTTGGAATATGCCTTTCATCATCCTGACCGAATTAATAAGATGGTCGCCGTTAGTTGCCCTCTCCACAGTGACCATCTCAATCAGCGTCAAATTCTCCAAGGAGATCACTCGATCTGGTCCAAGCTGATGTGGTGGCAACGACCGAGTTCAGAAATCACCGCTTTGTTGGAAACAGAGAAGACGGATAAAGCTGCGGTGAGTGCCAGCCTTCAGTCTTTTGCCCAAAATGACGTCCAATCCAATCTTAAAACGATCGCTGAAGATGAAGCCTTGCAAATTTTGTTCATCTATGGCGAACGCAACAATTTGGTTAAAATCGAACCAACCCAAACATTTACTGCTAATTATCCCAATCTAGAGACCATTGTACTCCCCGAGGCTCGTCATTTTCCAATGCTTGACGAAACAGCCCGATTTAGTCGGCTCATCAAGGATTTTCTGGAAATTGAAGGGGATTTATCTAGCCTACGTATTAAAGATGAGTGGCGACGACGGGTGCGATAAGTTTTTGGAAGATTTAGCGGTCTGGAAGGATGGAAGGGTGGGTTATAGATCAACCTGACATTCTATACCTTGATGGTCATCAATTAGATTGACAGAGTCCTCGTCAACATCTATCATTTCCCCAATAAAACATCATCGAAAAATATCCAGGTATATGAACCTAACTTTTCTCAACACAAAGTTCTCATTTGCCTTCATTTGGCTGATAATCCTTGCTTTAAATCTAAGCGCTTGTACGGCTCAACTTCCACCCCCCACACCTCCACCAACAACAATCGTTCAAGCCGTCACAGCCACACCAACTGAACCTTCTCCAACGGCATCGCCGACCATTGCATCATCAAAAACATCAACCACATCGCCTACCCCCCAACCAACAAATACGCTATCACCCACGCCCGTACCGCCAACAGTCACCCCAATTCCACCGACGGAAACACCAACCGCAACGATAACGCCAGGTCCAACTGATACGACTTCGCTGACGGCGACAGAGACAAACTCTCCGACGGCGACAGAAACCATTATTCCAACCAGTACATTCATACCCGTAGAGACACCTGCCCTAAGCTCGTTGACTGAGGCGGATTGTGATGATATTGACGCGAATTGGGGGAGTGACTGGGCGATGACGATAGCGGCGCTTGATTTTCTCATTGAAAATGAGCAAAGCTGCGGGGCAGAGCCATTGCCGAGCAAAAAATATGCGGCCCATTTTAGTTATGGATTTGTTTTGGAAGATCAAGGTGATTTCGAAGGAGCCAGTGCTCAGTTTGAGGCGGCTCTTCTGCTTGATCCGTACCGGCGCGAGGCGATTGAAGCGCTGCAAAGTTTAGGGGCTCTCCCGGCCCCTACTCCAGCGGCTTGCCTCTCCGACTCACCCCCGTTACCCGATCCATCACCCCCAACTCCACCCGATCCCAGCCAATTTGTCACCGCTGTGGGCAACCAACTTCAATTGAATGGTCAGCCCTTCCAAATCAAAGGGGTAAACTACTACCCACGACACGCCCCTTGGTATGACTTTATTGAAAAAAGTGATCTAGCCGAGATGGCAACCGAGCTAGATTTGATTTCCCAAGCCGGATTTAACACGATTCGGGTCTTTCTCCGTTATGAGCCACTCTTCACTTGCAAGCCGGAGGACGCGATTCCTAATGAGGCTATGTTTGCTAAGATCGATGCCCTATTTCAACTCGCACGTGAACGAAATTTGCAGATGATTGTCACCCTGAATGATCTGCCAGACCTCGCTTTCCGCCCGATTTACACGGATTGGCCCCACCACAATAATCGTACCATTTACATCGTTCGCCGGTATCGGAATGAGCCACACATTCTGGCCTGGGATCTCCGTAATGAGGGTGATTTGGATTATGGTATTCGCCCTAATGATACCCCCCTCGCCCAACCAGAGGATGTCATTTCCTGGCTAGCCCACATCAGCGAGGTTGTACGAGCGCAGGATCCACATCACCTCCTCACGGCGGGGTGGTGGGGTGATCCCTCCATTACCGCCCCGTATGTGGATCTTCTCTCGTTTCATCATTGGGCCGGAGCGGAGAACCTACGAAGCCGTGTCGCAGCGTATGTAGCAAAAAATGATAAGCCATTGTTGTTACAGGAAGTGGGCTATTCCAGCCAGACCAATGAGGCTAGTCAAGCCCAGATTTTAGGGCAAGTGATTGAAGCGGCTGATACGGCTCCTATTTCCGGTTGGGTGGTCTGGACCGACTTCGATTATGTGCCCCCGCCAGGTCGACCGCCAAACTTTGAGCATTTCTTCGGCTTGTGGCACACTGATCTGACGGAGAAACCCGCGCTTGGGGTGTTACCACTTGATTGATGAGCTAATGGGAACGAAACAGTAACGTAGGCATATCTGCCTCGGCATCCCTGTCTACGAACTTACAGGCTAGAAGCCTGAGTTACAAGCCAAGAAGGAGCAGTACGCTTAATGCATGAATTATCATTTATGATGATCCTAGATCACTATCTTGATCGCTATCCGAAGGAGGCAGAAACCGTCGAAAGGGTACGAGCCTTAGTCGAACACTATGAAGATGCGTTTTATAGAACTTGCCACGTTGGACATATTACGGGATCAGCCTGGATTGTATCAGCAGACCATCGCCAATGTTTGCTGACACACCATCGTAAGTTAGATCGATGGTTACAATTAGGTGGGCACGCCGACGGCGAAGAGGCTGTTCAAAATGTAGCGCTTCGCGAAGCCCAAGAAGAGTCGGGTATGCATAACTTTACAGTGGTTCCAATCGAGGGCAGGATCATGCCATTTGACATCGATATTCACCCTATCCCCGCCACTGCCAAAGAGCCAGCGCACGCCCACTATGATTTACGGTATTTGCTCGTCGCTGAGCCAAATCAGACATTGCAAATTAGCGCTGAGTCCAAAGATTTACGTTGGTTTGAGTGGGAAACTGTTTTAGAGGTTGCCAACGAGGAAAGTATTCGGCGGATGATGACAAAAGCTCATCCTATACTTGAACAGACTGCGGGACATACCAATATTTCGCGACGTAAATAGAGCAACAGTTATCAAGAGCGAAATACTTAAACAGTTGGGCATTGAGATGTTCATTACTGTATAGTTATCTACGCCCAACTGTGCTAGTGCCTAAATTCCCTTAAATTTGTCACCTTAAAGTATAAAAATCCTCCCAAAAGACTAAAGACAAATCTAAAGCTTTTTGATATAATTTTTTGTACCAGAATAGACAATTTTCGACTTCGTATCAGGAGATCAGTTCATGTTACTCGCAATCACCCCAAATCCAACCATCGATCGTACCCTAACGGTTTCTAAAATGTCCATCGGTGAAGTCCACCGCGCTGAAAAAGTACACCTCGCTGCTGGCGGCAAAGGGCTAAACGTGGCCCGTACCGCGCTAACCCTCGGTATTGATGTTTTAGCCACTGGACCACTAGCCGGGAATGCTGGTCGCATTGTGGCAAGTTTGGCTGAGGACGAGCAATTACCCACCCATTGGCATTGGCTCCCCAAGGGAGAAACCCGCACCTGTCTTCTCATCAATCATCGCAATCAAGATGCCACCGTCATCAATGAGCCTGGCCCCTATGTTGATGAAGATGGCTGGCAAGACTTTGTTGATCATATTGAGTCGCTGGCCACTGAGGCTAAAATCGTCACATTTTCAGGCAGCTTGCCCGATGGCATCGAGGGTGAAAATTTTGTAGCGCTCACCCGAAAATTAAGAACGTCCCACCGCAAAGTTTACATCGATACAAGCTCGACAGCCTTGGGGGCGGTTTTGGCCAATCCTGAAGGTCTACATTTGAAAGTCAACTGGCAAGAGCTATCCAGTAGCCTGCATACTTCCTTAGAGAGCGTTAGTCGCATCACAAAAGTCGGACGAACTTTGATTGATCGCGGGGCAACAGCCGTGATCATTACGTTGGGCAAAGAAGGCGCGTTGGGTATCTCACAGGAAGGGTGTTGGTTAGTTTACGCGCCCTCTGTTAGAGTTGTTAGCACCGTAGGCAGTGGTGACGCCTTTCTTGCTGGGTTAGTTATCGCCCAAATGCAGGGGCACTCCCTCGCAACGGCCCTACAGTGGGCGACAGCCTGCGGGTCAGCCAATGCAATGACCGGTTTACCGGGACGGTTTAATGAGAGCACCATGAAAAAACTGCTTGATCACATCGGATTCAAGCAGTTATTTTAGATTGCCTTCAATTTACTTTCAAGCAACTAGAAAGTCGATCACCTGCCTAATCACCTCAGGGTCTCGCAAAATTCTACGATGTCCCAGCCCATCCGTGGCTAGAAGCTGACCTTGTGGCCAAGCTTGGGCAATCGCCTCCGCATCAGAAAAGGGGACCACATCATCCTGTTTGTCGTGAACCACTAAGCCACGGGCCGAGAATTCAGTCACCCCAAGTTCAACGGACATCGAATCGACAGGGAAACCAAAACGATTGAAGATGGTTTGCCCCATTGCCTGCAGGCCTCGTTCAGGGAGATGGATAAAGGACGCAAATCGATCCAAAACATCTGAGAGACGGGAGGGTGTTCCCATCAAGACCACCTTCTCTACTGAAATTTGTTGATTTTGGTGTAAGGTAAACGCGGTCGCTGCCCCACCAAAGGAGTGGGCAATGATCCCATAGAATGGCCCGAGCTGACCCACTGCGGCTTGAATCCCCTGACTAAAGTCGATGAGATTGGTATGTGTTCCCGATGATTTACCGTGAGCTGGGCCATCAATGGCCACGACCTTAAAGCCTTGTTCAAGTAAGGGGGGAACAAAATTGGCTAAATGGCTGGCACTGTTTTCCCAACCGTGGACCAGTAAAATTGCCCCTTTAACAACCTCTGCCGACTCAGCATCCCACACATATCCCGCCAATTTACCGTGACCATGCGGAATTGTGATTGCCTCAGCCTGACTCATAATCGTCTGCGTGCGCCGTGAGATGTGACGTGATTGAGGGGTGCCGAACAATCGCAGGGCCATTCGCCCGGTCAATTCAGGCATCACGCTCCCCATTGAGCGAAATCCAAATCGCATCATATGAACCTGCCAAGGTAACGCGGGTGGCTTTGATACTGTATTGGATGTCATAATTCTCTCCTTAAAAATAGTGATTAGTGGCTAGTATGATCGATAGTAATCGCTCATAGCATCTTGTGTTATTACTGACCCAGACGTAACTTTCTAAACTTTTCAAGCTGGTCCATGGAACAAAGAATCTTGTTTAGTTTTTCAGGTCCGGGTCAGTAGATTCCCTGTTCACCAGCCGATAATAATATCGAATTCCCATCAGGATCGTTGATCATCGCGAAATAGGTCTTGATCGGAGTTTCATAGGGTACAAAATGGCCCTCGTAGCCAAAATCGATAAGCTCTTGATATTTGGCATTCACCGCTTCACGGCTCTCTAGATAAAATTCAAGAACAATCCGATAGTCTCCTGATGGCTCAGATTTCTCTGGGTCCCAAACTCGGTTTAAGCGCTTGGTATGTAGAAAAAAGGTTAATCCGCTCATTTGGAGTTCAACATGTTGCTGTTTTTCACTCCCTTCAGGGATCTCAATTCCCAATCTTCGATAAAACTCAACCGCTCTAGCCATATCTTCAACAATCACACCAACCATATAAAGTTGTAATGACATATTTCCTCGCTTTGCCGAAACCTTGCAATAAAAGTGAATTCTCAAGAAAAAGACCGTTCGGTCTTTTTCTTGAGCAAAAAAAATTTATTGGATAATACTCGTTTTTACATACGAAATGAGATGCTCAACCGCCCGTTCCATATGGATATTGTCGCGATACAATTGACTTTGCATCAAGGCCCCTTCAATGGTCGCAATGATGATGGTCGCAACCATTGCACCATCCACATTCGGATAAAATTCGCCGCTATTCATCCCTTTTGTCACAATCCGCTGGATCAGATCATGCCATTCATCCATCACCTGCCGAACCTGTTCTCGAATGTGTGGATGCGCATCATCACTCTCAACCGAGAGATTTAGCACAGGACATCCGCCAGCAATCGGGGGGTTATCCGCGTTTTGACTAAACACGGCAATGATCCCAATCAGTTGTGCGGCTCGATCGCCTGAATTGGCTTGCAACACCTGAGCGTACCGAACCTTGAAGAGGTTGACCGTATACTCAAAGACGGCCAAGGCCAACTCATCTTTACTGCTGAAATGGTTGTAGATCCCCCCTTTTTTCAGGCCCGTCGCCTGCATCACATCAGAGATGCTCGTGCCACTATAGCCCTGTCGATTAAAAATGGGGGCCGCTGAGGCAATTATTCTTTCTTTGGTTTGTTCTGCTTTGCTCATAAAAAAAGACCGATCAGTCTTTAAATTAGCACAGGTTTGATGGGGAGTCAAATACAGCAGACTCGGAAGTCAATCGAGTATCAAATGTTTGGAAGGCTGGAAGGTTGGGTTGCACATTGATTGAGTAGCCGAGATTTCCAATCTCGTGTAGATCATAAGGATTAGGTTGGAAATCTCAGCTACGATGACGAATTGATATCAATTCAAATAACGTGCATCTTTTTGTAACCGCAAACAGGTGTCGGCTGAATAGGGCAAAATCTTATGGCGGATGGTGGCCACCCCTCGATAAAGAAAATCAGCACCTGTTGTAAAGCCAGGTAGGCCTTCAAATGCCGCGAGAAATGACAAAGGGAGCGGCATATAATTCAAAAGCCGTAACACGGCTGTGGCTCGGGTTGAGGTAAGAGATGGTTGGTCATCGGCCAAACCTGGCTCCCAGAAAAACCAAGCCTGGTTTGTTTGCGCAAGAAAATGAGGGGGCAGCACCGCTTGGGCCGTTTGGCTGAGTCGTGGGGCCAACCGCAGCACCTGCTCTTGATCCAAGGCGATAATGAAACGCATTGTCCATTGACACAAACCACACTCTGAATCATAAAAAATAATAGGGCGATATGGCTCAAGCCGCTGGCGGGGCCACAGTCGATACCGCCAGAGCTTGATCTGTTGATGATAGCGTTGGTAAACATCTTCATAACGTTGCGCTAACCCGCGATTTTCAAAAAGAATGAACACCAAATTTACGATGACAATGATATCTACCATAAACCCGAGCATCAACCACGAGGGGCGATAAAGTAAAACGGCCACGGCCAACAACACCCCTGATTGCTGCATTGGGTTTGCCGTAAAGGCGTAGGGACCAGAGTCAACTAGGTAGCGAGGTGGGTCCCAAGGAATGGGTGTCCCTCGCCCACGACGAGCAAATTCGTGGGTGGCCCAACCACCGAGGGCGAAGGCCATTAGCACAATGAACGAAATCAGCCCAGGACTGCCAATCGGGTCAGGATCGATTGTAAACCCAATAAGACGACCCGCTGCCTCAATTTGGGGTGGGAGATAGAGAAAGAAGAATAGACCAGCAAAAGAAAGGTAGGTTAGGGAGCGAATATAGGGCCGCAACGGGGGGAGCGGACCCAAGCCACAGCGAGTTTCATCGGCTGTCCCAATCGAGCGATAGAACCACAACGTTAGGCCCTGAACCGACACCAAAAATATCAAATCCACCACCCACCACAGGGGATGAACGTCATCCAAAAACAGCATCCAATCGGCCATCGTCATATCAAAGGCCAAGGTAAAGCCAGTCCAGGCAAAAATGTACAATGTGGCCTGCCACAGAGTTGATTGCTCACCCAAAATTCGGTCAGACAGCCAAACAAGCCCAAATCCCCACAATAAACTCCAATCGATATGGAGGTCAATCGGGACACCGGCAATCGAGAAAGGGAGTTGATGGTAGGTCCAGACTCCCGCCGCGACTAGGCCGATGTCGACGACTAAGCCCACCCAAAATTGGACGAGCGCCGCCAATGCCCCAGCCCGCACAGCTTGGACTGAGGGTCGAGTCCAGGCATAAAGAATCCACCAGTAGCCCCCACAACACAGAAAGAGCAGCGTGCGAAAAAGGGTGAGGTTTTCCAGAATTAATGATTCAAAGGGCATGACATACCTCCCGCCTAGTTAAGTGGGGTGGCTTGCCAAGAGGCTAAGGCCAAGTCGTGGGCTTGATCAAAGCCATATCGCTCCAATGGGACAAAATACCACATCGGATAAAGCTCGGGGAGAAAACGAGTCTGCTGTGTTAAATGAGTCGTACCATCCGGTAAAGGGTTGGCTGTCACGGTACTATCCAGTACTTGAATCCAATCTTGAATGGGTGTTGTATCCTCTTGAATTAAAAATTGTACGCCCTCAGAGATGACAACTCGCTGAACGGCCCAGCTCCCGACCTGGGTATCACCCGAGGCAAAGGTAAGTTCTATGGTTTCACCAGACCGATGGTATGCAGCTGGTAAGGGAAACCCCAGATTGAGAAACGAGGACGTCACTTCGGCAACAGGTACAGCCTCACGAACAGTTGACCGCCAATGCGCAACATCGCCCCGCACAATTGTCGTGGTCGTTACGGTTTCTACCTCGGGGACAAAAAGGGTGGTATGGGTTTCAAGGACGCCAAGAATAAAAGGTAGCACAGCCAAACAAAGCATCACCTGTGGGCCTCTAATCAGGTCATAAATTAACGCCCCAATCATGCTAACACCGATGAAAAGAGGAGCGGCCATCAGAAGACAGATGCTCCCTTCGCCCAACAGCGGGGCAATTATCGTTAGGCCAATCACATTCGCCCGCAACACCTGCCCGTAGACACTGCGCGTTCGGGTTAGATTGATCGTCAATAGGCCGACCAATAAGGGCAATCCAATAAACATAGCGGAGCTTTGCTTGAAGCCATATTGATCCAGCAACGCATAAGCCAGGGCGGTTCCTGATGTCGCGAGCAACAGCCCTGACCAAGCAAATCGCCAAATCCAGCCCATTAATCTCGGTGAGCCAATTTCTGCCATTTCTACTACTGATGAATTTTGTTGTGATGTCATAATTTTTCTCCTGAATTTGCGTCTTGACTTATATTTATTTCCATCATACCATAATTTCAATAATTATTGAAATAACAGAATTAAAAATAAATACTAAAAATTCAGGAGACGCCACAATGCCACTATTATTTACGCCTCAAACTCGATTGTATTTAGCTTGGTTTAGCTTTATCGCCCATTTATCAGCCATAGGCGCAATGCTCACAGTTCTTATTCCAGCCCTCCCTCCGGGGCACATCACCGACCGACAGGCTTATGTTGCCAATGTCGATGCTTGGTGGGTGGTGGGTTGGAGTTTATAGATGGTTGCGGCCTTTCCTTGATTTTGTTTTATTTGAGTTGGCTTGATGTGATTGAACACAAAGGCTGGGGCTGGCTAGGGGTTTGTCTGGCCTTGGTTGGAGCCTTGTTGGATTGGATCAATGAATCGATTTGGACTTTTCTGGCGTCGATTTGGGCCAATCGAGCTTTAGAGGAGCCGTTTTATCAACAGTTATACCTATATACTGGCCACTACTTAAATCGACTGATCGGTTCCTGAACCCACTATCTGTGGAGATAGAACAAATGACGAAGGAGACAGCTTATGATGTTTACGAAGCAAAAGCTCGCTCAACCACCAGAAAAACAGTAAGCCCGCTATATCACTGAATAAGTCGCTGAAGCTGGCAGTGCGCACGGGAGAGAACATTTGTAAGCCCTCTTCCAACAAGGCGATGGTTAAGGGGACAATGATGGCCCAGGGGAGAGAAAATTGGCCCAGCCGAATGCGTCGGCCGTTTAGCCAGAGATTTAGCCAGAAGGCGACTGAGCCAATGAGCAAAAAGTGAAGGGCTTTATCAGCAAACGGCCAGCGGAGAAACGATAAAGGCAAAATACTAAGATACGCCATTTGGGTAATGATGAGGGCTATGGCTACTTGTAGCCACAGTAACCACCGCCAGCGGATTTGGTTTGATGATGTTTGGATAAATAGACCGTAACAAACTGCCCCAATCGCCGCCCCAAGGATCGTACCGCCAACCAAATCTGAGGGATAGTGATGGCCGAGATAGACCCGGCTCAAGGCAATAAGGCCTGCTCCTGTCAAAGCAATAACCCACCAACGTCGCTGCCGATAAGCCAAACCAATGATCAGGGCGACACTAAAAGCGGCGGTGGCGTGACCGCTGGGGTAGGAAGGAAAGTTAGGAGGCGGGACGATGTGCCGAGCAAAATCTGGCCGAGGCCGGAGGGTGAGGTGTTGAAAGGTCACAGCCAGAATAAATCCGACAACTAAGGCGATGAGAATTGTTAATCCGACTGATCGATGTTCTTTTGAGACCAGTAACACCACACCCAAAGCGGGCAACATTGCAAAGCCACCATACGTTAAAGCTATCATCACAATATCCAAAATGGGATTAGCGATGGTTTCATTGAAAAACGTGAGGAGTAGTAAATCCATTTGAGGTTCCTTTCAGGAAAATGATTGGTGGTTGGTAATCAACAAAGCTCTATAGGCTCCAAGAACCCTATCAACGCTACAAACCCCATACAAAACAAAAAAGCCTGTCATCCTAGCATTTTGCTATTATGACAGGCTTAAATCTGAATTTAAAGCACTCAGGTCACACGTAATTCATAGAGCTTAACGGGTTGTTGTCGCCCTTTGACCTGTATCTCCTCATAATAAAAGGCCTCGACATCACCCCCCACTGACTGGAACACATCTTCACTCATCAAGACTTTCCCACCAGGCGTGTTTTCCTGAATCCGTTTGGCCAAGTTAACTGCATCACCGATAGCGGTGTAATCCATTCGATCCGACATTCCGATGTTACCAACAACAACTTCACCCACATGAATGCCCACCCCAAATTGTAAGGCACGGCTCTTCCCGATTTTTTGATGATGCTGCTCAATGGCCCGCTGCATTGCGGCGGCAGCCCGAACGGCGCGCAAGACGTGATCATCTTGACGAAGCGGAGCATTGAAAATACCCATTACCGCATCGCCCATAAATTTATCCAAGGTGCCTTCATAGGCCAAAATCGAAGAGGCAGCCATTGAAAGATATTGATTGAGGACATCAACCAAATCTTCGGGGGTAAGATGTTCACTGAAACTCGTAAAGCCACGAATGTCGGCAAATAAAATCGTGACTTCCTGTCGGTGTCCGCCTAATTCTAAATCGCTTGGATTAGACGGCAATCGATCAACGACAGCAGGCGAAACATATCGGCGAAACATATCGTGCACGGCCTGTAATCGTTTGGTTTCAGTCAAGTCATCCATCACAATCGTCACACCCCGTGACTGATTACGAGCATCTTTTAAGGAGCTTAAACTAAAGCCTAAGTTGACCGGGCCTCGTTCCGGTATATTTGAGGCAATTTCATAATCATTGTAGTGGTCGGCATTCTCAATCACATTTTTAACCAGATTGACCAGCACTGTATCGGCAAAGGTGGGTAACACTTCGGTGTAAGATGCCCCCAATTCCTGATCAAGTCGTTTGCCTAAAATCGTTTCAGCTGCTCGATTGAAGAAGGTTAACTTACCAGCGGTGTCCGTCGTCAAAACACCGTTGTCCATACTATCAAACACACCATCCATCAGATGCTTCATTCGCGTAATCTCTTCCAGATTACGTTGTACTCGATCAAACAGCGTTGCATTTTCGAGAGCCAAGGCGGTCTGATCAGCTAATGTTTTAAGCAATTCAAGATCCCGTGCGGTATAAGGGCGTCCTGACATTTTGGTACCTACAGCCAGAAGTCCAACAAGTTGCCGCTCTTTCGTAATCGGGATAAACCACTCATAGCTTAGTTTTTTCAGCGCCTCCCGTTCTTCGGCGGGTGATTGCTTAAATCGAGGTGAAATATCAATAGAGTATTGGGCCAGAGGACTGCGCTCATCCATCAAATGTTGGGTGATCGGTGTATTCTTCTGAAGCGTAATCATGCGTCCCGTACCATTGCTAGCTTGGTTGGGTAAAGCCCGTAGAATAATTTGATTCGCCGAAATAGCCTCAAGCATAAACAGGGCACTATTCTTCAAACCGAGTGCCTCTTCGATATGCTTGGTCGCCACCTCAGCTAACTCAGTGAGATAAAGACGGTTGCTAACGACCTGACCATAGCTTTGGATGACAGCATTCGCATTGTAGCCCTGCGCCAATAAAAAGCGATTGACAATTCGTTGGCTGAAGCGTCGAATGGGCATATAAAAAATTGCTAAAAAGATGACCGTGATGCTGGTAATGAGGAGAGTTTCATCAACAATGCCAGAGAAGGTTGTGAGCAAAAAGTCGCCAAGAAAAATCTGGACCAAATATAAACCAGTGATATAGAACGATACGGTCACCAACACGACAAAGGAACCACGAATGATCCGGCGCGCTGCCGTACTAAGATCCACCAAATTTTCGGTGACCACAATGTAGGTAGCCAGCGTTCCAGCGAAAGCCGTAATAATTAACCCGATGGTCCATAGCGGATCCCGCAAACTTAAGTACAGCCCATAGCCAATGGCAAATAAAATGGTGCTGATTAGCAGATACCGAATACGATTGCGATGAGCTGGGCTTTCGGTGCGAAATTGTTGGACTAATGCGGTCAAAGCAATCAAGCCCACGAAAAGCCCCCATAAAACTGTACCACTCACAAAGCTGAGGTTAGCTTCTGTAACCCACCCCTGGCTCCACGTTAAATACTCGGGGGAAACCGAGAATAATTGTAAATCAAGGATAATTATTCCAGCTAAACCAATGATGCCAACACCCCACATCAAGAAATTCTGCCACTTCCCGTGTAGGAATGCTTGACCAAAGGTCCAGTAGGAGATGCCCAGAATAATCAGGCCATAAATTGCAATATGTTCCCAGGTTATGCCGGGAATAGGTAGAGGGGAGTTTATTGCATCGGCTAACAGGCTTAAGTCCCACACAATAGTTAAGCCAAGATAGATTAGAAAGGTCCGTTCGATGGCTCCTTCGGGGCGACGGCTAAGCAAAAGGTAGAAACAAAGTGCCAGGTAAGCGAGGGCAATACCAAGCGGGAAAATCGCTTGGCTAGGTAATGAGTTTAGATCGAATGGCATGTATATCTCCTGTACTAATCCAAGGTTCTAACTGATCCAAGTAAACGTGTGTTTGTCCTGTGCTGTCATATACACCGCGATCTGAAAAAGTAATTTTGGGTAAATGATGCTTGAGATGTGTGATTAGATTATAACATGAAGTAATTGTTAAGGATAAGTCATTATCTCCAAATTGAAAAAATTATTCACCTATAATCATTCATACTATATGCTAGGTCAAAGGCAAGTAAAATAAGACAAAACTACCAACATGACAATAAACTTATTCTATTGATTGTCTGATATATCAAGATTGCCTAAACCGAACGCATAGTGTAAACTGCCACGCATCCAACGGCGGGTATACGGCTACGTATATCCGCCATATTTTTTAGGATCAGCTTGTGAACAATCAAATTATTCCCCCAAATTGGCCGGGTTTTGATTTCATCTTTTTTGATTGTGATAGCACGTTAAGCACAATCGAAGGGATCGATGAGTTGGCCCGACAAAAAGGTAAATTTCAAGAGGTAAAAAACCTCACTGATGCTGCCATGGATGGCGAAATTCATTTGGAAAATGTGTATGATCGCCGTCTCGAACTACTTTCCCCAACCCGCGCCGAAATCAAAGCAATTGCCCAGGAATATGAACAAACTGTCGTACCTGACGTGTGTGAAACAATTGCTGCTCTCAAGGAATTTGACAAGGAGTTATTCATCGTCAGTGGTGGATTACTATCAGCGGTTCGCCCTTTTGGAGAGTGGCTTGGCATTCCTACCGAGAACATTCGCGCAGTCGGTGTTAGCTACAATCATCTATCTGGACAATGGTGGGATTATCAGCAAGATCGCTGGGGCGATCGGCCCGATGTGGAATATATGGACTCGGAGGAAACCCCACTCGTGCAGGCCCACGGGAAGGCTGACGTTGTCCGGGAGCTACTTGGTGACAGATCGGGAAGATCTATGTTAATTGGCGATGGAATGAGTGATTTAGCAGCTCAACCCGCTGTTGATTTAGTTGTCGGTTTCGGTGGGGTAGTTGTCCGGGAGCGAGTGGCGGCTGAGGCTGAAATCTTTATCCGAGCGAATAGTTTAGCTGTTGTTCTTCCGCTGGCCTTGTCAGATGTAGAGCAGCTAACAGTTCAAAATACAGAGTATGCTAATCTACTTGCAAAAGGAATGGCCCATTTGCAAGCGGAAGGTCTTAATATAGAAGACCTTAAAATCAAAAATTAGGAGCCATATAATCAAATGAGCTTTAAAGTTCTAATCACTGACCAGCTCTCACCAGAGGGATTGCAGCATCTAGATGAAGCAGAGGATATAAGTTATGATCTCATCACAGGATTGACCCCTGAAACTTTAGCTGAAAAAATTCCTGACTATGATGGTCTCATTGTGCGTAGTAGCGTCAAGGTCACAGAAGCGGTCTTTAATACGGCTGAGAAATTGAAAGTCGTTGGTCGAGCTGGGGTCGGTGTTGATAATATTGATATCGCTGCCGCCAGCCGACGCGGGGTGATTGTGATGAACACGCCGGGAGCCAATACCATTGCCACCGCAGAGCATACAATGGCAATGATGCTTGCTCTGTGTCGCCACATTCCCCAAGCTCAAGCCAGCCTCAAAGCAGGTCGATGGGATCGAAAAAAGTATATCGGTCGCCAATTGTATCGCAAAACAATTGGTATTGTCGGGATGGGTCGGATCGGATCGCGTGTTGCTCAACGATGTCAAGCCTTTAATATGGAGGTCATTACCCACGATCCCTATTTAAGTGATGATGTGGCTCGTGAGTTGAAAGTTAAGCGGGTTGATTTGCCAGAACTATTTGCCCAATCTGACTTTATTACCCTTCACGCAGCGTTAACCTCGAGTACCGAGCATTTAATTAATGCTGAAGCTATTGAGCAAATGAAGGAGGGCGTTTGTATCCTCAATATCGCCCGGGGACCACTGATCGATGAAGACGCGCTCATTGAAGGCTTAAGCTCCGGCAAAATTGCGGGCGCGGCTCTAGACGTTTTCACCAAAGAGCCGCTATCCCCTGACAGCCCCTTGCTGGAGATGGAAAATGTGGTCATCACCCCCCACCTTGCCGCCAGCACCGTCGAAGCGCAGCGTGATGTGGGCATCCAAATCATCGATCAGATGTTGGATGCTTTACACGAGGTAGAATATCGTAATGCCCTCAATTTACCAATTGCCGATGCCAACCTTCTCAAAAAATTACGTCCCTTCCTAGATCTCGCGGAAAAAGTTGGTAGCTTCCATTCTCAGCTTGCCGATGAGGCGATTGAGCGGATAGAAATTGAGGTTAAGGGTGATGAAATCGCCCCACACATCAAATCAGTTACTGTTGCGCTGCTTAAAGGGCTTTTGAGTCCGATTCTGCAGCACTCTGTTAATTATATCAATGCCCCGCATCTCGCTCAGGAGCGTGGCATTGCTATTTCACAAATTACCGGCTTAGCAGCCCAAGATTACCCCAATCTCATCTCCTGCCGGGTTGAATGTGATGGGGGTAGTCGTACTGTCGCCGCCACCCTCTTTAGTCATGAAGAGCCACGCTTGGTTCAGGTTGATGGTTATCGGGTTGATGTCCGGCCAGAAGGTACCATCTTGGTAACCCACAGCCAAGATCTACCTGGCTTTATCGGACGGGTAGGAACAGTTTTGGGCGAATTAGGCATCAACATCGCTACCTGGCGAACCGGACGAACAGAGCCTGGTGGTTTAGCCATCTCATTTATCAGTGTCGATAAGGATGTACCTCAACATGTTCTAGATGTACTCAAACAATTTGACTTAATTATGAAAATCAAGAAAGTACAACTCTAGCGTAAGGGTAAGTTTTTTCATATCGCTTACGTCTAAAGTGCAACATTTCAAAAAATATCATAGAATACCCTACACAGTATTTGGCAGAAAGTTATAGAAAATAAAAAATTACTCAAAATCCAAAAACCGCCTCGAATATGGTCAATTTCGCGCCATAATCTATGGTAAATTTCATTTACCCGTAAACAGGCCAAATTGATCTTATTTTGAGCAAAAAATCGCGAATTGATATTTATCGTTTTTTCTAAAAATTCTTGCCGGTTACTACAAAGGCATTCTATCGAATGAAAATCATAATTAAGAGGGAATATCAATGAGTACAAATGGACAACAAGCTAACACCGAAATTCGCAATGTCATCATTGTCGGGTCTGGACCAGCCGGATTAACGGCTGCAATTTATGCCGCGCGTGGTAATCTTAATCCGCTCGTTATCGAAGGATATATGGCCGGAGGACAATTGATGTTGACCTCTGATGTGGAAAACTTTCCCGGCTTCAAAGATGGTATTATGGGTCCCGATTTGATGATGCAATTCCGGGCGCAAGCCGAAAGGTTTGGTACTGAATTTATTACCAAAGATGTGACCAAGGTTGAGCTTGATGGGGATATCAAGAAGGTATGGATTGAAGATGAGCTTTTCTTAGCTCGCACCGTTATCATCTCTACCGGAGCTTCGGCTAACCTACTAGGGCTTGAAAATGAAAGCCGCTTGATGGGCCGTGGGGTGAGCACCTGTGCCACGTGTGATGGCTTTTTCTTCCGGGAAAAAACGCTTGCCGTCATTGGTGGGGGAGACAGTGCAATGGAAGAAGCAACCTTCTTAACCCGTTTTGCCTCCAAAGTCTACATCATCCATCGCCGGCAAGGCTTCCGTGCCTCAAAGATTATGCTTGATAAAGCGCGGAATAATCCAAAAATCGAATTTATTCTCGATACCGTCGTCACTGATGTCACAGGGGATGAGCTTGTGACTGGGGCTACTCTCAAAAATGTAGTTACAGAAGAGACAAGTAATCTGCCTTTAGATGGCTTCTTCGTGGCTATTGGCCATACACCGAATACCAAGCTGTTCAGTGGTCAATTAGATATGGACGACAATGGTTATATCCTAACCTCAACCAACAAGTCACATGTTTCCGCCACAAATATTCCTGGCGTATTCGCTTGTGGGGATGTACAAGACAGTCGCTATCGTCAGGCCATTACGGCAGCTGGCAGCGGATGTGCAGCCGCACTTGATGCGGAGCATTATCTTGAATCGCTCGAAGTTTCTGAAACTGTGGAAGCCGTTGCCGCCTAATCATTCGTCCACATAACGTAATCTAAGAAAAAACGACAGTCGACTATTGCTCGTCAATATGGCTGTCGTTTTATGTTTAGTGCCCCAAAATTCTCACCATTGGAGTGGGACTATTTCCTCTATTGTAATCATGTTAATAGCCTGATAGAATTTTTGTGACTTTTAACTCTCTTATAAAGTTTACCCAGAGATGGCTCAACTAACATCACTTTAAATAATTATCTTTATGGTGATAGTGGCCGACTCGGACATAGAAAAGAAAAGTTCTTGTCCTGTAACCAATCATAAAGTATTTAGAAAGTTATGATTGGTCGGCAGTAAATTTTTGGTTCAATAACAAACGTAACTGAAAAGGCAGTGAAATACTGCTTACCCCTAAGTCAAGGTTGAATTAATCATTTAGGGGTGTTATCCTTAAAGAACATTAATAAATTTCTAAAATCATTTCATTCATCACTCACATTTTTACTATAAATACATCATTCTGATACTATGACAACTCTTGATCTACGCCTTTACATTAGCATTTTACGCCGTTACCTATTGGTCATCGGCTTAGTTACGATGGTCACTGTCACGATTGTTTTAGCTGCAGCTTCACAAATTACACCCGTGTACCAAGCTCAGGCCACCGTACGTGTTTTGGGTGAAGTTGGGGTGCAGGATTTCCGGCTGGGGGTTGAATACGGTGAGCGTCTAATGAACACCTATCAGCATATTCTAACCAGTTGGAATACTCTGAATGATGCCGCACGACGACTAGGCGTAAATATTCCTGCCAGCGAACTTGCTGAAGGTATTCAAGTCGAAATTATTCCAAAGTCCGAATTGATGACCATCAGCTTTGAACATAGCAATCCTGAGTTTTCTCGAGATTTTGCGAATGCCTTGGCCGCCCTTCTTATTGAATACAATCAATCTATAGATGATAATTCAGGACCAAGCACGTCTGAAATTCTCGATGAACGGCTAAGATCTCTTGAGGGTGTACTCGCGGCAGATCAAACTGAGTTGGGCCGTTTATTGACGGAGCGTGGGGCTGCTAGTGAAATTGCGGCGTTGAATAGTCGCATTGAAATTAATGAGTCTGCTTACGCTCGCTTGCTTGAGCGCTATGAAGAGGCACAGGTTAATGACTCACTGCAAGCACAACGAATAACCATCACTGAATATGCTACGTTACCAACAATTCCCGCTAACATTTTATCGCTCCGCGATGTCGCCATCAGTATCGTGGCAGGAATATTTGCTGGGGTAGGCCTGTCTCTCGTTCTTGAAAATGTGGACACACGTATTCGAACGCCCGAAAATTTGGAGCGGATCACAGATATTCCCATTATCGGAACTGTCCCAGTCGGTCTACTACCCTTGGTGACAGCTAAACCTTCGACCAATGGTTTCTTTAAACCACCCTCCTTTTTCCGGAATGGAGGCTCGGGCAATACCAAAATTGAAGAAGCTTATAAATTGGTGAATATCAATCTACAACGGCTTCGCGAACAGCAAAACCTCCGCACCTTGCTCGTCACAAGCACCCGCTCACACGAAGAGAAAACGAATGTAGCCATCAACATCGCCTATATGACGGCTAAAGACAAAAACACTGTATTTTTACTAGAAGGCGATTTACGAGAACCCACACTAGGACGAACCCTCCATCTTGATAGCGAGATTGGCTTAACCAACTTTTTGGTGGGTCTATCACCTATGAGCGATATGATCCAGCCTACATCAGAACCAACCCTATTTGCAACCCGTAGTGGCCCTACGCCACCAAATCCAACCGTGCTGTTGGACTCCCCCTTGATGGAAGATGTGTTGCAATATTTGGGGGCACAAGCCCAAATGACACTGATCGACTCTTCTCCCATTTTGGGTACAGCTGACGTGGCAATTTTAGCCCCTAAGGTAGATGGGGTTGTCTTGGTTATCAAAGAAGAAGCAGCCAATCGAGAACAAGTTTCTGACGCCATAAAACAACTTGAGGCGACCCAAGCTAACATATTAGGCATCATTTTCCTGTCAAAATCACATCGAAATTGGCACTAAACGACAATCCAAACTACGTATTTATTACCTGAGCTTGACTATTATGCTGCGCGAACGTTGGTTAACACTAGAATCAATAGATCTAACACACCCTCGCTTTGCTGCCCTATGGGCCATCGGCGTGGGCTTGATCGTTGGCGGCATTATGGCGGCGGTTCAACAAATGTCCGTCAAATGGGCCTTACTGATCACCATGGCAGTTATGGCTCCTACCTTTGTCTTGATTTTCGGAGACCTCAAGAAACTTTTCTTAATGGTTTTTGTCATCGATATACCACTTGGTCTTGACATCTCCGTAGGTCCCCTGTATTCAGATCATCAAGGTGGGCCACTCAGTTTTGTAGTATCCCTCTCAACCATGCTTCTGCCTGTGGCATACGCTTTGTGGTTACTTGAAGACAAGCAGAAAAGCCAAGCAAAAATACAAGCTTTTCTCCCAATTACAATTCCGGCGATAATTTATATATTTTCGGCCCTCATTTCGCTATTACAATCAACCAATCTTACCCTCAGTCTGTTTGAGCTATTTCTAACGGTCAAACTGTTTATTTTCTACTTTTACATTGCTAACAACATTCGTAGTTGGCAAGAGCTGGGCTTTGTCATGGCCGTCTATTCTGGTGCGTTGATGGTCGAAAGCTGGGTGGTTATTTTACAAGCTGTGACAGGTATCGACTTAGGATTTCTTGGGTTGAATGCTGTCTCATTCGAGGGCAATACCGAAAGCCTTCAAGAAATTCGAGCTGGGGGAACGCTGGGTGGGGCAAATGTAGCTGGGGCATATCTAGCTTCGGCCTTGACCCCAACCATTGCCGCCTTTCTCCTTGGCAACAAACTGACTGATAATCGTATCACGATGGCAGCTATTCCATTTGCGGCCCTAGCCTTACTGTCAACGGGTTCACGAGGTGGTTGGATTGGGCTGGCACTTGGGGCGAGCGTAGTATTTGCAGTTGCCCTAATTCGCCGGATTAATACGCAAGCAATCATCGCTGCTGCGATTATAGGAATGGTAATGCTTGGTATTTTTTCTGGCCGGATTATCACCCGCCTGACAGGGGATGATGGAGGATCAGCCGAGTCCCGGATTTACTACAACCAATTGGCCTGGAATATTATTGACGACAATTATTGGCTAGGTGTTGGCATTAACAATTTTGACATTGTGAAATGGAGCTATCTGCCACCTGAGTTAAAACAGGAATTACGAGAGTTTGTATTCGTCGTTCATAATAAATATCTGCTCGTTTGGGCACACACAGGAATATTTGGCTTCTTAGCTTTCGTGTTTGTGCCAGTCAGCGCCATGATTTATGCATCCCAATGGATTCGGCAGGACTCTGATGTCCGAGCCTACATCATGGGGGCTAGTTTTTTGGGTGCTATCTTAGGATTCAGCTTCCATATGAATTTTGATATTTTTGACTCACGACAGGAGCTGATGCAGCTTTGGTTGCTATTCGCACTCACAGCCAGCCTACGTCAAATTCACGATATGAACCAGATTCGGAATATCCCACTAGAATTAACCTTGGAGCCATCTAGTGAACAACATTAGTGTTCGCAGTATTTTCAAAAATACAACGCTATTGGCCATCGCCAACGTCGTCAACCTATTAGGCAGTTTTGTCTTAACTTTCTTTATCGCCCGCCAGCTAGAAGTTACGGGATTTGGGGTTTACTCAACCATCTTCCTCTTTTTAAGTATGACCGCCATCATCAGCGCCATCGGGCTAGGCGGCTATATTACTCGTGAGTTGGCTCGTGATTTAGAGCAAACCAATCGCTATTTTGTCCACGGTACAATCATTGCGGCAATCGCTTCAACCATTATCGCTGCCATTTTGTGGATCACGATTCCCTTCTTTGATTACACAGAAACCACCATTTGGGGGATTCGCCTGATTTCGCTCTCGCTCCTCCCGGCTTCATTCTCAATCGTTAGTGAAGTCATCTTCATCACCCACCAACGCACTGAGTTCCCCCTGATCAGCAATTTTATCGAGATGTCTGGCAAAATTGTCCTGAGTTTACTCCTACTATTTTCAGGCTACGGCGTGATCGCCTTAGTCATTGTCTTTATCATCTTCCGATACATCGCAGCCTTTGCCGAATGGTATTTCTTGTTCAAGCACATTGTCCAGCCACGTTTTGAGTTTGATTTGCCATTTGCTCTAGAAATCATTCGTAATTTAGGGCCATTTGCCTTACTACAAATTTTGACAGGCTCCTTTGATCAGATCGAGATTGTTTTTCTCTCGATATTTCATAATGAAACAGCGGTTGGGATTTATGCTGCGGCATTTAAGCTCATCACCTTGTGGCACATCATTCCACACAACCTGATGCAGGTTATTTTCCCACTTTTGTCACAAACATATGCTGAGTCAAAAGAAAAATTCTACGAACTACAGCAGCAGGTGGTCAAATATCTATTAGCTTTGGCCTTTCCTTTAGCGGCTGGCACAATGGCCACGGCCCCAGCCATCATCCGCTTCTTCTATGGCGATGGCTATGAAGCCTCGGTGTTAGCTCTGCAAATTTTGAGCTTGATGATCATTATCACCTTTGTCGAGGAAGTAATGTGGCGCATTTTGGTTGCGTCTGACCGAGAAAATGTTGCTCTCAAAGCTCAAATTATCGGAATTGTGGGCCGGATTATCTTCTCATTTATCCTGATCCCAACGGGCAGCTACATTGGCACAGCCTGGACCCTGGTCATTGCCTTTGGCTTACATACCGTCGTCCATATGTATTTCGTCCGTCAAGTTGGCAGCCATATTCCTTATTTCAAATTGACCTGGCGCTTTGCTCTAGCCGCCGTAGGAATGGGCGCTTGGGTCTACATTATCAATGGATACATCAATATCAATCCATACATTGATATTTTCGTATCCGTCGCCATCGGGGGAATCTTGTACGTCATATTCACGTTGATGATCGGGGCCTTTACTCGAAAAGATTTTGAAACCATCCGCCAAATCATCCGGCCTCAGTATGATGATGAAGAGGATGGGTCATCTGATGAAGCGGCAGAACTTGAAGAGCAACTAGTAACGACGAAGTAGAATTTACACCTTACTACTAGGACTTAAATCATGACACAACAAACTCAACCACTCCTTTCGATTGTCATCATTACGCGTAATGAATCTGCCAATATCGCTGAAGTGATCGAGTCTGCCCTAAAAGAAGCTGAACATTATCCCGGTACTGAAATTGTTGTTGTTGACTCTGCCTCAACGGATGACACCGTGGACATCGCCTCACGTTACCCCATCGGCGTTATTCGCCTACCAGCTGAATGGAAACTGTCTGCAGCGGCGGGTCGGTATACGGGATATCTGAATACAACAGGTCAGTACATACTCCATTTGGATGGGGATATGGTTCTTATCCCAGGTTGGCTGGAGAAGGGCTTAACTTATTTGAAAGAGAATCCCAAAGTGGCGGGCTGTAATGGCTACTGGGAAAATATCCATCGCGAAAACGGACAGATTCTTCATCGGGAGATGCATAATTTGGAAGAAGATGCAGGTATCGAAGTGGTTGATGAGTTTGGCGGAGCGGCCTTGTATCACCGCAAGGCGTTAGACTCGGTTGGTGGCTTTAATCCTTACATTCACTCCTACGAGGAGCCGGAATTATGTGCCCGCTTACGCTACAACGGCTACAGTCTGGTCCGGTTACCAGAGCAAATCGGCGAGCATTATGGCTTACCCGAACACAGTCTGGCCAGCTACAAGCGACGCTGGCAAAATCGTCTGTGGATAGGATGTGGACAAATGCTGCGCTATCATCTAGGTAAGAAAACCTTTTGGACGGTAGCTGGTCTTCAAGGTGGTAGCTATCTTTTAACAACTTTGGTAGGCATTCTTGGACTAATCGGGCTCATTCTAATTGGTCTCATCTTGTTCAGCCCTTGGCCCATTTTATTAGCTGTTGCTGGCGTCCTAGGGTTTGCCGCTTTACTCGTCCTCAAAAAGCGCAGCTTTAGTGAGGCTGGATTGAGTTTATGGCTGCGCGTTCTTATCTTGATGTCTGGTATCCAGGGTTTTCTCCTTGAGCCAAAAAGCCCAACGACTTACCCTACCAATCCAGAAATTATTCAACCTGTTCAACAATAAGGATAACTATATTTTACAAACAGAACAAATGGATGAAGGTTATGAAAGATAAGCATAAAGGTCTCATAAGAAATTTATACGGTGCTACCCTCTACCACACTGGTGTAACTGGCTTATATCAACGCCGTAATGCCGATAGCGATCAAATTTGGATTCTAGGCTATCACCAGATGGATCGTCAGGCATTTGAGGCTCACCTAAAATATTTTGTAGAGAATTACACGGTTGTCTCATTGCGCAGTGCTTACCGGATGTTGATGGGTGAGCAAGCAATGGCCCCTAATCCACTGGTCCTTACCTTTGATGACAGCCATTTATCCTTTTACACAGAGGTGTTTCCCTTGCTGCAAAAGTATAATACGCCAGCAACTACATTCGCAGCCACCGACTTTGTTGGAACGGGCAAATTATTTTGGTTCGACTGGGTTGATGCGATTGTTGATCAGGTTACCGAGACAACGATAGAAGTTGCCGGAAACACGTATCAGGTTCCTGAAGATGATCGATTTGATCTCAAAGAAACCATTCAGGTCGATCTCAAACAATTTCCTGAGGCCGAAAAATTGAACATGATTGCCAATCTAGCAGATAAAATTGGCTTCAATGTTGATTTGGCCCCAGCCTCGGCCAAAGTGATTAATTGGGAGCAAGCGGCAGAGATGCAATCAAGTGGGGTTGTTGATATTGGCGGTCATACCTGCTCACACCCCATCCTAACTCGCATCTCCGGAGAACAAGCTCGTCAGGAAATTATCGAGTCCCGCGAAATCTTGCAGCAAAATTTGGATGATCCTATTGAGTTTTTTGCTTATCCTAACGGAGGGCTACAAGACATCAATCCTGAGATTATCAGCTATGTTCAAGAAGCAGGCTACTTGGGGGCGGTTACGCTTCTGGAAGGCACCTGTGTTCCGGGTGACCAGCCCTACACCTTGAAACGAATCTCTGCCAGTGATGGCTTCACCTATAAAAGCTTAGCGGCCAAGATGCAGGGGCTATGGCGTAAATTTAGCCCAGGTTTTGAGTTAGAGACTACGCCATCAGAAGCACCAGAGGCTCAAGATTCGGAAGAAACGAAACTGAATATACCTGACTGACCGTAGGCTCAATTTCAGGTATATTGTGACATAAGAGATAATACTGATGACACATTCCAGATTTAATGAAAATCTTCACTCAAAAATATTTTCTATAACCATACTCATTATTTTAGTGAGCTGGGCTTTGTTTCCGTTTGCCATTGACTCACAGGCGCAGGAAACAGCACCGCAAATTCAAACTGTGCCGCTTCAACAAGTGACACCGACACCAGTACCAGCTAGTCAGCCTGCTCAGGAAACGACCGCCCAGATTGTCCCAGCAGGGTCAGGCGAGTCGTTAGATATCACCTTCAAACAAATGGGAGCCAAACGTAAGACTTTCAGCCGAGTCTTTGAGCAAGAGGCTTATAACTTTGGTCTGCCACCCGATGTTACTCCAGCAGACGGAAGCTTTGTTCGTCTCGATTTAGATTATGTTCTGGCCACAGCCAGCTTTGCCCCAGCCCAGCTTGAAATTGTGTTGAATGGCGAGTTACTGCAAACTGTTGCCTTTTTCCAAGGCCAAGCCACAAATCAGGTACAAATCCCGATTCCAACAAAGTTACTCAGAACTTTTGAAAACAAGCAACTAAATAGCTTAGAATTAGTTTTTACCACCAGCCTTAGCTGTCAAGAAGCGCGCCTGAATACACTTACGGTTAATGATACCTCGTTGGTCCACATCAATTATACTCCGACAAATATACCGCTTGATTTGAGCCTGTATCCCAAACCGATTTATCTCCAAAATACGGTCAATAGCCCTGCCCTCAAAATTGCTTTGCCAGAGACAGTAGCAAGTATCCACGCGCAATCGGCAGCAATGATGTCAGCCTATCTGGGATCCATCAGTGATAATAAATTGCCCATTACGGCAACAACAGGTCTCGATTTAGCGACTATTCAAAGCACAACGAATGAACATTTTGCCATCATTGGTACACCGGATGAGCAACCATTACTGAGACAGCTTAATTTACCTGTCCCCATTCTGGAACGACAGCACGAAGTTTGGGGTGTTTCACCAACTGAAATCGCAGTCAACCAGCCTTACACCTACAGTCTATCCATCAAAAATACATCCAGTTCACCACGTAATTTGCAACTCATCAGTAAATTCCCAGATGAGTTGAATTTAACTGGCTGTGAAAATTGTCAACGCGATACCACAGGCCTAATTCGTTGGAGCTTGAATTCACTCGCGCCCAATGAAACACAAACTGTGGTTGGCACGCTAGTCTTGACCGGTACAAACATCAGCAAAACAACCATTGATCACACCGCAACATTATTTGATGGTAGTAATATCGTCAACGTGAAAACTTTGAGCAGCAAGATTGGCTTAGAAACGACACCGCCTATTGAAGTGCCAGCATTAGACACCCCTTACTTCTTTGCCAGAGAGGGTTTAGCCGTAGCAGAGACAGATGGTGTGGTTCAAGAGCTATTCTTACCCAATGGGAGTACCAGTATTGGCATTATCGTCACCGGTCTTACCCCAGAGGGATTACTTAAATCGGCCCGAGCCTTGAGCACACGCAATCCATTCCCGGGAGCACGCGCTGGGAGCAACGCCATCGTACAGGATATTCGTCCCGTAACCGAGACCCTGACGGTGCCACCTGTGCGTGATATCACCTTAGCGTCTCGAAACTACAAAACCGAGGTCATTCAAAATGCCCAATCTGGCAGTGCTAGCTTTTTGTTCACAGCGCCGAAGGGGCTGCGCCCAACCGAGGACAACTACTTCGCCCTCCATTTTGGCTACAGTACCACGCTGAATTCAATCAATGGGGTAGCAACGATTTTCTTGAATGGACTCCCTATCGGTAGCGTTGACTCTACAACAACGCAACAGGTCATTACACCGTTACCTGTGCCACCTACAAGTACCCCGGTAATTACACCGGCAACACCTGCTCCAAATCAGACGATCACTCCAACCCCGACCCCAACCTTGGCTACACCAACTAGCACCCCGCCTCCGAACATCGTGCGGGCGGATAACGTAGGTTGGATCAGCTTCCCATTGCCCCCATTGGCCTTACAGGACGAGGACAATTTCCTTGAAGTCAGTTTGGTTAGTGATATCCTTGATCCCTGCGCCACGGTCGATGATGGCCGCTACTGGTTTACGATTTACAACGACTCATTTATCCATTTAAATTACGCAGGCACACTTTCTCCGATCAATTTACCCATTGAACTGGGGAACTACCCTTTACCTTTCGCGGGTCAAAAGGAGCTAGATAATTTGGGTATCATCATCCCAGATGCGCCTACAGTTAGTGACATTCAACGCCTGATCAATTTATCTCGCTATCTCGGGACCATCAGTAATGGGCAAGGCTTTTGGCCCAAAGTTGCTCTGGGTAACGAGAATATAGAGGCTTGGGCTGACTACAATCTCATCGCAATGGGTGAGCCTACCCGGAATTCACTGATAACCAGTGTAAATCGTGATTTACCCCAAAGATTTGTCCCTGGCACTAATCAAGTCGAACAGGTGGTAAATGATGTTGTCTATCGCTTACCAGCAGATCTAAATGTTGGGATTGTCCAACAGATTTTCTCGCCCATAAACCGGCAAAGATTGCTCCTTGTTGCCACAGGCAGCACAGAACAAGGGATGGATTGGGTGGTCAATGGCCTGACAAACAACAACTTAATCTTTGAGTTGTTTGGAAATCTTGGCTTTATTCAGGATAAAAATGTTACCGCATTAAATACCTTAGAAAAGACCGCTTATGAGGTTCGGGATGAGTTGGTCAAGGTTGCTCCTGAGGTAACACCAGAAACAATTGTGGTGACAGCAACACCCACGCCTGACGTGGCCCCAGCCAGTGAGGGGGAAGCAACCGCAACACCAGCTGAAGTTACTCAAGCTAATGCAACAGCCTTAGAAACACCTGCAGCAACTCCAACAATGGTTTTGTTACCGACGCCATCGGCCAGAGAACTTGCAGCACTTGAAGAGGTTAGAACTGAGCCGGGGTGGTTGAACCTTCTTCTGATGATGAGTGCCGGAGCAACGGTCCTGACCTTAATTTTAGTTCTTTGGCGATCACGATCATAAATTTTCAATTTTCATATCTATTTTTGTCGTCAACCGACAATCTAAAATCATAAATAGTTAGTATCTTAAAAATAAACAGACTTGCAATAAACAGGAGGGTCTCCGTGAAAGTTCTACTTGTTGCCAATTTGTATCCTACGCCAGATGAACCATCCTTTGGAACCTTCGTAAAAAATCAGGAATTAGATTTGCGCGAAGCCGGGGTCGATATTGATGTTTTATTTGTCAATGGTCGGAAAAGTAAAATCAATTATCTTTGGGGTATTTTTCGACTATGGCGACAAATTTACAAGGAAAAGTACGATTTGCTCCACTGTCACTACATTTTTGCTGGCCTCATTGGTCGAATGCAGTGGAAGTATCCAGTCTTAGTCACACATCACGGCATCGAGGTCGTTGACGGCACTTGGGTAGCCAAACTCATCAAGAGGGCCCACCCTTGGTTTGATCGAGTGATCGTAGTGAACGAAGAGCAGAAACGTGTTCTCGAAGATAACAAGATTGCAATCATTCCCTGTGGCATCAACTTTAGAGTCATGCGCCCTATTCCACAGGAAGAAGCTCGCAAAGAGTTAGGCTTACCTTTGGACAAAAAGCTTGTGCTTTGGGCAGGTGAGCATTGGCGTCCTGAAAAACGCTATCATTTGGTCGAAGGGGCGGTCAAGCTGATGCAAGAGAGTGACCCTGATGTTGAGCTTGTGCTCGTTTCTGGTCAACCCCACAGCATCATTCCCTACTACATGAACGCCTGTGATGTCCTGGCCCTCACCTCAACCCACGAGGGGTCACCGATGGTGATTAAAGAGGCCATGGCGTGTAATTTACCCGTTGTTTCAACAGACGTGGGAGATGTGGCCAATGTAATCGACGGAGTTGAGGGGTGTTATTTATGTGAACCTAATTCAGAGCATGTGGCCGAGCAGTTGAAAAAAGTGTTGAACTGGGGGCAACGGACAAACGGTCGAGAAAAAATTGACTATTTCCGCTCAGAACGAGCAGCTAAACGGATCATCGAAATTTACCGTGAGATGACTGGGTCAAAGCAGGGTAAACAAGTGCCACAAAGCACATAGGATATGTTGCCCATCCTTAAAATCCTATTGCTTAATCAGGCACTTTTGTGATATGTTAAGAACACACATTTCTGAAAATAAATTTCATAACGACAACCAGTCCCCATTAAGTCTTACGGTGTTTGTGAGTTGAGGGACACCATTAGGAACAGAACATGAGCAAAAAAGAAAATGTTAAGGTGTTAGTCATTCTCGGCGATGGTGGGCACACCGCAGAAATGATTAAGTTGGTAGAGTTGATCGGGCCAAAGTACGAATATAGCTACTTGATGGTTTCGGACGATCATATCTCAGAAAACAAAATTCAGTTCCCCGGCCCAGTCTATCGGGTCGATACCCCAACTGAAAAGGATGAGCGCCGAATGATTGATTTTATTACCCGCGCCATTGGCCCCATCTTTGCAGAGTTACGCATTTTAATGAAAGTACGCCCCAAAGTTATCCTTAGTACAGGCCCTAGCATTGCTGTCCCCGCTGCGGTTTGGGGGCGATTGCTCGGGATGAAAGTAATCCACGTTGAGACTGGATCACGGGTTTACAGCCTCTCCTCCACTGGCAAGTTGATGTATCGTATTGCTAATCTGTTCTTTGTCCAATGGGAGCCTGTTCTCAAAGATTACCCCAAGGCCATTTATGCCGGGAGGTTGTTATGATTTTTGTTGCGATTGGAACGACAGAATTTTCCTCCCTGATCAAAGCCGTTGATGACTTGATCCCAACTTTAGGGGAAGAAGTTGTCATGCAAATTGGCCGTAGTGAATACGAGCCAAAAAACTGTGAGTTTTTCCGCTATGTGCCGTCGTTAGATCCATATTATGAGCGAGCCTCGATTGTTATCTCTCACGGAGGCTTGGGGATTTTAACTGAGGTGATGGAGCGTGGTATTCCGCTTGTATCGGTAGATGACAAGAATCAGCCGGATGAGCACCAGCAGCAGCTCTTAACCGTATTTGCCGAAGAAAAATACTTGGTTTGGTGTCGAGATGAGGACAAGCTGATGGAGGCAATTGAGCAAGCCAAAGCTGAACACAATGTTTACACGCCACCAACCTGTGAAATCCACCATCATATCACAGCTTACATTGATAGCTTGTAAAGTCGTTGATCCAGCATCTGCTGATGGCAAACCTGAAATTTAACAACCTGTATCTCTACTTATTCAGTATACTGATCTTGACCATTATTATCGGCTGTCAAAATCAAGTCTCTTTTATGACAAGTGAAATAGATGGCCAAAGAGATGAGCCACAATCGGTAGCTATTGAGCTACAACTACCGGCAAAGGATTTACGGGGCGTTTGGGTTCAGGCCTCGGCCTTAAGTTCGGCGGCTGAAATTGATCGAACGTTAGCTCTCGTTGAGGAAATCGGATTCAACACGATTTTTATCAACACAACCACCTATGGCAAGGCTTTTTATCGGAGTGAGCTTCTTCTACCAGGCGACTCAGTTTCAGACGATTTTGATCCACTCGCCTATGTTTTAACTGAGGCAGATAAACGAAATATTGACGTTCACGCTTGGGTTGTAGTTGGGCTGATGGATAATGAAGATAAAAAACAGGCCCAAATCTTAAAAGACAACCCAACCTGGGCACTTCTGGATGACGAGGGGCAGCCCAGCGTCTGGCTAGATTATGCCCAGCCTAAGGTCCGGGACTTCATCGAAGATGTGGCAGTTGAGATCGCTACATCCTACCCTGTAGCTGGTATTCACTTTGATTACATTCGCTATCCCGAATGGGGCTGGTGGCCCAATCTACCAAAAAATGTGGCGCGGCGAGACACTTTGAACCAGATGATGGCTCGGATTCATCAACGGTTGGAAAATGAAGCCCCTAAGGTTCAATTTTCAGCCGCAGTCTTTTATAATCAAGATGTAGCGAGTGACGTTTTACAGGATTGGCCATTATGGTTGGCCGAGGACTCGGTTGATTTTGTTGTCCCAATGGCCTATGCCGGTGAAGGAGAAGAGGAATATACCTGGCTCAATAATACCATCGAGAGTTGGGAAAACACCTTACCCCCTAAGGATTATCAACAAATTGTCCCAGGCATCTCTGTAGCTGTCTTTGATTTCGATATTCCTTATGATACTGGCGTACCAAAACAAGCTGACACAATTATGCGTGAGATACAGTTGTTAAATCACCACAATTATCAGCGAATGGTTCTTTTTGATCTGGGCCTTTTAAGCAATGATACCTTAAAACAGTTGGCCCAATAGAACGTTTTCAAGATGAAAGCGTCTGTACCTTAGATAACTATTATTTTGCACGAGTAACCTATGATCCCTATTCTACTTTATCATCGAATCGACAACGTAACTCCCGTTCAAGACCCTGATGGACTAACCGTTTCACCAGAACAATTTGAGATGCAAATGCGTTATCTGGCTGATGAGGGGTTTCACTGCCTCTCGCTCAAAGAGGCATTCACGTGTTTACACCTGAATCAAGCCGCGCCCCCTCGCTCGTTTACCATCACCTTCGATGATGGTTATCAAGACAATTATGACAATGCCTGGCCTATTCTCCAGAAATATGACTTCACTGCCACCATTTTTTTGGTCGCCGAACGTATCGGTCATATGACAGATTGGGCGGGGCAAAGCAACGAGCGCGCGGCTCCATTGATGCCCCTGAAAAATGTACTGGAAATGCAAGAGGCGGGTATTGAATTTGGTAGCCATACCTTAACCCACGCCTCACTTACCGATTTACCCTTAACTCAGGCACAACATGAAATCAAACGCTCTCGTCAAATGTTAAGTGAGATGTTAGACCGACCCATCGATTTCTTCTGCTATCCCTACTCACGCTTTAATCAAGATGTGATGGATGTTGTAGCTGAAGAGGGATATCTTGGTGCGTGTGGAGAAACATATATGCCAGCTGGACCTTACAATATGTGGCGGATGGAGTGCTTTGGTTATGACACGATGAGACAGTTTCAACGTAAATTAACCCCATCACACCTTCGCTTTGTCAAGTTCCGAGACCAAAGTTTTGTTGGCAAAATGTTACGTAAAATAAAACGAGCTGTCAGCCAGGACAACTAATTTATAATGATCAGGTGTTTATCCCTCCGTCAAAAGAATAAATTAGCTCACCTAATTTTCACCAAGCTCCTAGCAGCAGGGTTAATTACGATAATGATGGCTCCTTTTCTCACATTTTTTGCCGCCCCAACGGAAACCTTGGCTAACCACTGTCCTATTTGGCCTCCATTCTTTTTAGATGTGACTCCAACGCAAAAAGATGGCCAAATTATTTATGATGTTGATATTTTTAATCGGGTCAATGAAGAGGTGTTTGATCTCGAGATTAGAGTGCCATTACCAGAGGGGACACGCTTTATTCGGGCAGAAGTCCCTCCCCAAATGACGGTTGGATTTGATGGAGAAAATATTATTTTCAAATCCCTATATCTGGGAAAGGCTGATTTCATCGAGAGGGCGTTTTTTGTTGTTGAACCACTCTCAGCCACACAGAATACATTCACAACACAGCCTTGGGTGGGCTGGAAAGGCGTACATGGTGGGGCTTATTTTGCCGACCCGGTCATTTATAATCTCAACCCAAAACCACCAGAGTGGACACCCCTAGCAATTCCCAATCTAAATATTGATGTGGAAGCACTTGTGGGCACGGATATGATTACCTATACCCTTTACCCACAAAACAAAGCCTTCGATGATATAGTCAATACCCGAATTCATTTTACTTTGCCCGAAGGCACCCGCCTGATTTCATCTGAGGGAATTTCGTTCACGATTCAAAATACGGACAATGAGGTGTACTTCGATCTCAACCGACTACCCGCCCGGCAATTCACCCCACCCGTGACCGTCACCGTAGCTATACGCTCGAACGCGCCCTACCCGCTGAACAACAAAATCTGGAGCCAGTGGAATAACGCTAATGAACCCGGCTCCCCCCTACAGAGTTATTTAATTGAAGATGTGGAAATCCAAGCTGGGCCTCCCCGCCAAATTTTGTTTGATTTGCTGGAGGATGTCGCTTCATCTTCAACGGATATGAAATCGGCAGATGTGACTCGACGTTTCTGGGGTCTTGAATTTGGTATCAATTTATCAGATACATTGCAGGCCGAAACCCCAACAACATTCTTTACAATATTGATTGATACAGATACAACAATTACAACAACACACGAGGCAACATTGTGTGAAGGGGCTGAACTCAAAGGGTTGAATCTAGCAACAAATCCTTTTGGGCCTGAGTATTTGATCGAATATGATGTCTTACAAAATGGCACTCGTATTCTCACTTGGGATGGAACTTCTGGTGATTTTGAGAGTGATGATTTGCTGTATCTCAATGTAATTCCTGAAACAAATCGAGCAACACTCTTGTTTCCTGAACAAATTTTGGACCTTGAACCCCCATTTAGATGGTCGGTGATTAGCCATTACTCAGAGAATTGGCCAGAGGATATATTACCCAACGAATTTGGGGAATTTAATGAGCACATCGGGTTATTCCCAACTTCAATTGAAGTTGCAACAAGTAATTAGACTCAATCCTTAGAATTTGAAATAAACGTCAGATAACATTTTCCACAAAATCGGAACAACAAAATGAGGATAAACTTGATGAGGATTAGTTAACTGCAGCAGTTTGGAGGCATCGTTTATGGACATCGTACACCACTTAGATGAACACGTATGGCGAGAATTTATATACAAGCACCCTGAATCTCAAATTTTCCATTCTCCGGAGATGTATGAGGTATTTGAACGAACCAAGGGACACACCCCAAGATTTTGGGCTGCGGTTGATGATGATGGCCGCCCCTTGGTTTTGCTGTTACCTGTGCAGGTGACATTGATGGAAAATGATAAATTGCGACGCTATCTAACCCGCCGGAATATTAGTTATGCCAGCGTATTGTGCGCGCCTGGGGCTGAGGCAAAACAAGCGTTAGGGGTTTTGTTAGAAGAGTATAAAAGGGGAAAAGGTCGCATCCTTTTTACCGAATTTCGTAATTTAACAAATCTCAACGGCTATCAGCCGATTATGGAGCAGCACGGCTTTGAGTATGAGGATCACCTAAATTATCTCATCGATTTGAACGGAACGATTGACGATGTAATGGCTCGGATGAGCAAGAGCACCCGTAAAGATATTCGTAGATCGATCAAAAAAGGAGAGATTGAGCTTGAAGAGGTGACTGAACGTTCCAAGGTCAGAGAATGTTATAAAATCTTGGAACAAACTTATGAGTTAGCACAAGTGCCACTAGCAGACATTTCTATGTTTGAAGCTGCATTTGATGTATTGTATCCAAAAAATATGATTCGTTTTTTGCTGGCCAAAGTTGAGGGCAAATACATTGCGACCTCAGTTGAGTTGCCCTTCAAAAATATTCTTTATGCCTGGTACGGTGGGGTTGACCGAGAGTATTCAAAGTATCGGGCGGGTGAATTTGTAATGTGGGATATATTCAGATGGGGCATTGAGAATGGATATACCTTGTATGATTTTGGCGGGGCAGGCAAGCCAGATGAAGAGTATCCTGTGCGGGATTGGAAAGCCAAGTTTGGCGGAGAGTTAGTCTCCTTTGGCCGAAACGTTTGTATTCACGATCGGCCTACACTAACCTTAAGCAAGATTGGCTATTCGGTTTATCGTAAATTCCTTTAAATCAAAAAAAGTCCGAGGTGTTCATCAGAACCTCGGACTTTTTTCTTACACATTATTTAATCGTGAGTGGTAAATAAATCTGCCGTGATATATTTGTTTCATTCCCGTCCTCTTCATCATCTTCTTCATTTGTATCTTCGCCTTCTTCTTCTTTGTCGTCCGGCTCAACATACTCAAACAGCCCAATATCATACATTAACCCAGAAATCGGATAATCATTGGCTTGATTTAATCCTGGAAAATCAGGGATCTCATCGCCCTGATCAATCAATGCGGAATTAACAATTGGCGCATAATGCTCTAACTCTGTTGCCGGTTCAATCTCAAAAATTGACTGGATGTACATCAATGAGTGCGTGTCAAACTCTGTCTGCGCTTGAAGCTGCCCTACATTTTCTAAGTTGGTTGAATCAAGAATCCAGGCGTCCCCATCAACACTATTTTTATAGAGATTATGATCAATCTCTATTTGTCCGATTAAATTATCAAGCAACATTCCAGCCGTCTCATTTTCATAAAAGACATTATTCTTGATGTGTATGATCTCAAAGTCTCCCGACGATTCATCGGCTAGGCCATATTTGTTGGCTTCGATGACGTTATTATAAATGTAGTTGGTACTTTGACGGGCAGTTGTGCTGATGTAGATACCAGCAAACCCATTACGTCGCAACAAGTTCCGATAAATGGCTGCCCCCCCTGCACGATCCATATAAATGCCGTGACCACCTGCTCCGCCATCCCACCAATCCTCCTCACATGAAGGAGCACCTGAAATCTCATAAGGGGGTCGACATGAATTAATCACATAACTCCAACCTAACGTCTCTTCAAAGATATTTTCAACAACAACCAAATCAGTGAAGGAGTCAGCTTCCCCCCACAGGTAGAAAGCTGCACAATCTGTGCTATTTTCACAGGTCTTGGCAATCCGATTATCCTCAACCAGAATATTCTGAATTACCTCCCCTGGGGCTGAGCCCTGCAAAGCAAGACCAATCTGCCCAGTATGCTCTATAACATTGCCCTTTAAGGTCACATCCTTCATCCCTTTTGTGGCCAAATGTATAGTCGGACCTTGGTCTAGCCAAAAATCACCGGGCCGAAAACCAATGTGATGGATGTGGTTATTAATCACCGAGAATTGCTCAATTGCTGGAAATGTTGTGCCACTCTCATTGATTTCGGCGTGAACTCTAATCGCCTGTCCATCAATGTAGGCGATCTCAGAATTATAAAGACCAACATTGCTAGTCCGAGTGTTCTCACCAGCCTCTTGAAAAATTTGAAGCCCATTGCTACTGTGCGTAATCTGCAAATTCTCAAACATCAAATTTTTATTTGAGTCTGTTCTCCAATTAAAAGAGGTGAGGGCACCTTGGACACGGCTTGGATGAAGGCTATTAAAATTAAGCATTGACTTGAGCAAGTATTTACCAGAGGTTGAATTATAACGATAATTAGCATTGATAAAATCAAGACTCAAGCCATCGACTTTGATATGAGAGCTGCTGGCAGAAATTTCGTTTGGATCGGAAAAAGAGAGGCCATAATGACGTTTTGCAATCTCAATATGTTGGGTCGTTGGCGACTGACCACTCCAGATATACAATTTTTGAGTAGGTCCGTCATAAACCCATTCACCTGGTTGATCGAGCAACTGCGGCAATCCTTCTACAAAATATTTTGTAAATTTCCCATACCCCGATTTAGTCCCAAAATCAAAATCAGCTCGACGCCCTTCAACAGAGTTAGCCGTTTCTATCTGAATCCCTGTACAATCAACATTGGGAGTACACCCTTCTGGCAGCATCTGTTTAATATGACGACGAAATAGATAAAAGCCAGTGACATTATCTACAGAAAATAGGGTAGCCCCCGATAAATCCCCCAAAGAGGCTAGATTGCCGGACTCAAGGCCGACTGGGGCTGAATCGTTAGTGACGTCATAAAGCCAGGTGGACGAACCGCCACCAGCCGTTGAAGTACCACCATCAGCCGCCCACCAAAATTCGTGATGCTTCCATTCTGTTTCAATTTTCAGGTCAGGCTCGCGAGCCTTCACCAAACGTTGAATCCCACCACCTGAGTCAATCTGAGCCACAATATCAGGAACGATATGTAGGGCATCTTCGGTCCATTGGGACAAATCGGTACAGAAGATTTCATCGTGATTCGCTGCGGCTACCTGAGAAAATAGCGTTGCATCACAGGCTACATCATTCAGGTCAGCCCAAACCATTTCCCGAGAGTCCTCAGAACCCCATAAGCGCACTGCCTCGTCGCCTTGCTGTACGCCTCCATCATCAGCCCGAAAAATAATTGGGGCCTGTTCCGTACCAGAACGCGTGATAATAATATTTTCCCGATAAATGCCAGGTTGAATTAAAACGGTATCGCCCGGAGAAACAGTATCTGCCGCCTTTTGGATCGTGCGCCACGGCTGCGCAAGAGAACCAACGTTTGAGTCATCTCCATCAGGAGCAACATAGTAAGTAGTATCAGCAGAGTGGGCGACGGAAGACAGATTAAAAATCAGATAAATGGCTAAAAATAGTACAAAGTATCGTCTTGGTTTTTGTAACATGGTCAGGTCTTTCTCCATCTAAGGAGCATAGAGAACGAGGCACTAAAAATGCCTCGTTAGTCAAAAATTGATCAAAAAGATTTAAATATGTTATAGCTAAAGTGATTGTCTAACCAAAAATAGTCCAATATTTCATCGCGTTAATATTGGCAAATAGACTGTATTAAGCGATGAGGTTATTTCAATTCGTTCATCATCAAAAGCAAATTCATCGACACAGATATGGCCCGTCGTATTTTCAAAAGTCCAGCCATTTAGCGTTAAATCTACCCGATTGATTTCTTCATAATCTGACATATTAATCGTCTGGGTAACGATTTGTTCTCGATTTAGGATCAAGCCACTTTTATTATTAGACTTATCCCATATCACTTCTAACTCAAACGTTTCGTTTGGATTAATTATTACTGAAACAGACTCTTTCGTTGCTTCGTCTTCATAGCTAATTGATATCTCATCTAGCCACCGAAACACACCAACTGACCCAAGCGAGGTTACCGTCCCATTTCGATCGTCATGTTGAAATTCCATTAAGGAAAAGCCTTCTGCATGAGCTAGGTCTAAATCAGAAAAGTTGAGATATTTTCGGGTATAGAGCACATCCGTACTGGCCCAATTAGGCTTGACTTGAGATTGATAGCTGAGCCAATCCTCATAGTCATTGGGGTCAATTGTAATTTGTAGGCCTGACCCATCAACACCGCAAGCCTCTGTATAATTGAGATTTTCTGATTTACCGAAAACTCGAAAATAATTGTGCCGAGGCACACCTTCATACCAAGCGGGGCCGCTGTAGCTCGGTAAAACGCCTGTATGATTCATATTGTTACAATTAAATCGATCATAAAACAAGTAATCCGTATCACTACTGCTTACAGGTTCTTGAGGAAAACTTTTGGCAATAAAGGTATCAAACACATTTTTGGTGACTTGTGACACCTTCGCGTTGTGAGATAAAGCGAGGGGCCAGCCTGTTGTATTCGCAGAGAACACGGCTCCCCCATTTTCATTGGTATAAATTCCCATTACCGCAAAACCAAGATGATCTGTAATCGAATAATCTAGCGAGGTAGGGGCATAGCCGAGAATAGTATAATTATGGGGCGTTCCTGTATTCCCAATCGGCCCCCGAATCGTCGCCCCATCAGTCTCACAATTGAAGGTGGTCCCATCATTTTCAGCGTCCTTACCTAACAGACTCTTCGTACCTGTTCGACCAAACATATCGCCGTTTTCTAATCCTGTATTAGCAAATATCCAATGATCCGCCTTTTGCACAAAATACCCACCATAACCATCGGCGTGGCGGAAGGTGTTATCATTGACACTATCGAAATAGCCGCCAAATTTCCAATGTGCTCCAGTAATTGAAGTTTCCATATCAAAAATTGGGTAATCCCATGGGTTGCCCGTAGCTTCTTCAGCAGAATCAAATAGAGGGTCTTGTGTGTCAGCATCTTCCTTATAGCTAACCAAGGTTCGGCCATCATCCTCAAATCGAACCTGCCACCACATCGTGTTTCCACTCAGATTAATCAAGCGACCACCATCGTTGATAAACGCTTTGAGGCGCTGCCGCATATTCCAACTCCAATATTCACTATGCCCGGCAATAATGACAACTTCATAATTATCTAGTAGGTCTCCATCAACTTCCAAATCACTTTCTGCGGCATACTCCATCGTGTAACTGTTATTCTCAGCCCAAACAATGAGCGGTCTCTCGAGCTTAAAATCGCCTAAGCCACTATTACGATAAGGCCGATTAAAGCTAACTTTATTAGCTGGACCATCGGTCGAATTGAAATCATAGACAGATTTCCCCCCAAAGAAGGTATAAGCCTGATAGGTGTTGACAGCAGAGAGAAAAATCACTTTAGAAGTTGAGCCAAGATGATCTTCCCGCACCCAGAAAATTGTTTTTTGGGTTCCCTTTCCAAAGGTAGGGATCTCTACGGTATAAGGGCCTGAGGTCCAATTACTCGGAATAGTGAGGGTGTAAGCTGCGGGCCAATTACAGCCAGGCGGGCTGTAACCATCTTCGCAGCCGTGCTCTGAGCCTGGAATATTGTGAACGGATTTCATTAATTGGCGTGTTGCCCCTTCTCGCCAAATCTTTAAGGTGTATGTTGGCACATCTGTCGAGATATGAAAGGCAATCGAGTCTCCCGCCTCACCAGATACTTGGGAAGCATAAACGCCGACCGAGTCATGTTCTGGGTCCCATTCATCATCAGTCGCACTATAAACCCCTTGAACGATATAGGTTTCTGATTTTGTAGTTTCACGAGTTAGGAGAGTAGTGGTGATGATTATGAGAATCATAATAACCATCAATAGCAAAGAGAGTTTAGGGAAATGCAGCATTGGATCGTCCTCTAGTTTCAGATGTTACAGGTTTTGGGTTACATTGAGTATAGCGCTGTTAAGTTTGCTATGGGTACACCCTTTTAGTACCAATATTTCCCACTATAACATACAAAAATTTGAGTCCGGTTTGAGTCTATGACTTTTTAAGGTTTAATTTTAGACACAACAAAAAAGTAGGAGCCTATTAAACTCCCACTTTTCATATTTGATTTCTATGAGTAAGGTATCTTCAATTATCCCTCAACGAGGACATTATTCTCCCAAGCTTGACATCCTTGACGACCAAAGTTACCCGCTAATATTGTTAAGTCCAACACGTTCACGCGACCATCTGCGTTAATATCAGCCCGTGGGTCCATTGGTGGAGAAGTTGTCGCACTCAATCCCAAATTACTAGCCACAAGCGTAGCATCATTAATCTGAATGGCATCATCATCATCCGTGTCACCGCCCGCCAATTTAATGGGGCCAAAGGTGTTTGAGTTACCTGGCCCAACTTTAATGGTACTACAGCTTGGGAGATACAGGTTTGTATCTACGGTTACCTCATACTCACCCGTAACGATTTGAGCGAGATTAAAGTTTCCTGCCTCATCAGTGACAGCAGTGTAATCCACTTCATCCGATATAAATACATTAATATCATTGTGTAATTTACGGCCATGATAGACAATTTGACCGGAAACGGCATTAACTTCAACAGGTTCAGGCGTTGCTGTTGGTTCAGCCGTTGGTTCAGGGGTTATCTCAGGCTCGGTTGTTGGCTCAGCCGTCGGTTCACTCGTTGGTTCAGCCGTCACTTCAGGTTCAGATGTCGGTTCAGGCGTTGGCTCACTTGTTGGTTCAGGTTCAGGCATTGGCTCACTTGTTGGTTCAGCCGTCAATTCAGTTGTCGGTTCGGCGGTCGGTTCCACTTCATTCGCAATGACATTAATCGTTTGTGTAGTCGATATAATGCTTAATGAGGTACTAACAACATCAGTAGCAACAGGCACACAATTTATATCCGTCGTTCCTGTACTAATCGCCGTAAAATTTAGAGTAGCCACTGTTGCATCGCCAGAGAACGAAGCACTCGTGTCAGCGTATCTCACCTGCGATTCCCAAATCCCATTAGCGGCATCCAGTTGATCTTTCTCAACAATAAGACTAGCAAATGGCTCACTAATTGTTGCGTTTGTCCATTGCAAAATTGATGGGTCAGTGCCACACGTTATCTCTAAATCGTACAGATTTATTGCTTGATTGATATCAAGTGTTATAGTGACAGACTGCGTCAAAGCAATTTCAGCAACGACTGGATTGAGTGTCAGCGTTGTTGTCGATGTCTCGCTTACGGCAATGTATCCCCACGTTTCGATATCATTGGCATTATCCGCTCCCCAGGTCTCATTGGCACTGGAAGACTGTTCAGAAAAATCGTACGTGAGAAAACTGCCATCATCTTGAAAAAAGCTGGCTTCAGCGGGTAGGCCAATGAATATCAGGGGTAACAACCAAGATGTTAGTAAAAATTGTCCAAAATATCTTTGAGCTGACTTCACAAGTTTCTCCTGAGTGAACGCATTAAATTTTTCAGGCTATAAGGCCAGTATAGCGACTCTCAAGTACCCTGTGAAGGGTAAAACCTGCGGATTTTTAATAATGACAGCTAGGCATTTTTGGGTAGAAAGTACGGAAAGTTAACCTACATATCATCCAATATCTGGGATTATCGGGTCAGCCAAGATAGGATCAAATCTTGCAATCGGCCCGGTACAAACGTAACCATTAAAGCCCCCATTTGAGCGTCAAGGCCAATTAAATAACGGAGTTTAGGATATCTGACCGTGAGTGCTTTGTGCACAACTTGGGCCACCCGTTCAGAGGGAATACCACGCTGACCTGTCGCTTTCACCTGCCTTTGTACCTTTACAAACCGGTCTCCATAAAGCTGTATCATCTCTGGGGAAAATTTATCTAATAGTTGACTTGTTTTTCCTAGCGATTTTTTCCAAATTGGGGTATCAACTGAGCCTGGTTGAATGCTGATCACTTGGATGTTCCAAGGACGTAACTCTAAGCGCAACGCATCGGTAAATCCTTCAAGGGCGAATTTTGAAGCAGAGTATGATCCAAAAAAGGGCGTGACCATTCGACCTCCAATCGAGCTAATATTGAGAATGCGCCCTTGTCCATCACGTAGTAAGGGAATGAAGGCTTGAGTAACAGCCATTGCTCCAATAACATTGATTTCAAACTGTTGACGCAGATCAGCGATGGGTAAGCCTTCAATTGGGCCACCAACAGCAATTCCTGCATTATTTATTAGACCTATAATACCCGCTTGGTGGACCTGTTCTGCCACAAAGGTTTTGGCCGCTAGAATTGTATTTGTGTCGGTAACATCGATAAATATCGGCACTAAATTTGAGGATGCCATTTGTCTCAATTGAACCGCATCAGCCTCTTTACGAACTCCAGCAAAAACCTGAAACCCTAATTTATCTAAATACAGCGCACAAGTAGCTCCAATTCCCGTTGATGCCCCCGTAATAACAACCGCACCTTTAGTTCGATCCAAAATTCCCCCAAATTTATTATGACTGTGCTCAGTGATAAAAGACAACAGGTAGAAAACAAAGTGAAGCCTATGTCAACAAATTATGTGATTATACAGAGAATTGATATAATGGCGATATGGTTGATTGGCATCTTGGCACAGTTGGTTTTAGTTACAAAGATTGGGATGGTGTTTTTTATCCAGCAAAAATGCCTGCCCGAAGTTATCTCGCTCATTATAGTACAATTTTCAATGGTGTAGAGTTAGACTCAACATTTTATGGCACCCCACCTATAAGTCGAGTCAAACAATGGGCAGTTACCGCTCCTGAAAACTTTAAATTTTGCGTAAAGACCCCGCGTCAAATTACCCACGATGCACGGCTACTCAATGTAGCAAAGGATATGCGCGATTTTGTTACAACAATGGCATTACTTGAGGAAAAGTTAGGAGCAATTTTAATTCAACTCCCCCCAACTTTTTCTGCGGCAGAGCATGATACAGTCGTCGCCTTTTTATCGGCTCTCCCTTCTGGCTTTGATTATGCAATTGAATTTCGTCACCAATCCTGGTTTACGCCAGAAACAGCCGTGATGCTTGAGAAACTAGGGGTTTGTTGGGTTTCAGCAGACTACATCGACCTGCCGAAGCAAGTGGCCCCTATCACCGATTTTTTTTACATTCGTTGGCTCGGTCGTCACGGCCAGTTCAAAAAGAAGGACCGCGAACAAATCGATATCGTGCCCCAGCTTGAATGGTGGTGGCAATATATTCAGCCTCATTTAGCCCACGTCAAAACAATCTACGGCTTTTTTAACAACGATTACTCTGGTCATTCCCCCCGCACCTGCAATCGATTTAAAGAAATGGTAGGCGAACCAATCAACACCCCAAATCTACCTCAACAAGGTCGTCTCTTTTAAGCCTGAAGCGACTTCTTTTTCCCTTAAAAGCTTGCACTTTGTCTCGCCTGAGCTATCATGTCCCTCATCTTAACAAAATGGTAACTGTACAATGAAACTCAATCGTTTTGCAATCTATTCTTGGGGCGTCCTCGGTTATCACATCCTGATTATCCTCTGGGGCGCAGCAGTCCGGGCTACTGGGTCAGGTGATGGATGTGGTCAACAATGGTTAACCTGTCAGGGCTCAATTATTCCATACGCTCCTCAAATTGAGACTATTATCGAATATGCTCATCGATTAACCAGTGGTATTGCCGTTATTCTTGTGTTAGCCTTAGTTATTTGGAGTTTTCGAAAGTATCCACCAAAGCATCACGTTCGGTTTGGCGCAGTTTTATCTTTCGTATTCCTCATTATAGAGGCCTTAATCGGGGCGGTTTTAGTACTGTTTGGTTTGGTGGGTGACAATGCCTCGATAGCCAGAGTAATTGTCGTCGGATTACATCTGGTCAACACCTTCATATTGTTAACTGTACTAACCTTGACCGCCTGGTGGGCCTCAGCGGGCAAACCAATTCAGTTACGAGGACAAGGCATAATTGGGTGGAGTCTAATTGCTGGTTATATCGCGATGCTGATTTTGGGAGCTAGTGGGGCCGTTACCGCCTTAGGAGATACGCTCTTTCCTGCTGGATCTCTTGTTGAAGGGATCAGGCAAGATTTTTTACCAACCGCCCACTTCTTAATCCAGCTGCGATTATATCATCCCCTGATTGCTATCCTTGTTGGTGCCTATTTGATAATGACAACGGGCATATTTAATGCCTCACGTCCTACCCCTAATACCCGCAGATTTGCCAAGCTTCTTACTATAATATACTTTGTCCAACTTCTTGCCGGGGCACTTAACATTATCTTGTTGGTCCCTATCTGGATGCAACTCATCCATCTGTTGCTGGCTGATCTCATCCTAATCATCTTTACCTTATTTTTAGCCTCAGCGTTTGCCCAACCTGCCGAAAATAGACAAAGCATTTCAATAGAAGCGGCACCACGCGTGACGAGTTCATAAATTTTATTGAAGGGAATAGATATGCCACGTCTCAATCGTGAGAATTTAGCCCAAGATCCATTTGAGCAATTTGAATTGTGGATGGCCGAAGCAAAAACACATCAAAGCATAAAACAACCTTACGCAATGACATTAGCTACAGCAACGAAAACAGGCGTTCCCTCAGCCCGAACCGTCCTTCTTCGTGGGGTTGATATACGTGGTTTTGTTTTCTACACCAATTATGACAGCCAGAAAAGCCAGGAGCTTAGTGAAAACCCACAGGCTGCTTTGGTTTTTTATTGGGCACCTCTGGATCGTCAGATTCGTATCACAGGGCAAATTTCAAAGGTTACAGATCAAGAGTCGGATGACTACTTCCAAACCCGACCACGAGGCAGTCAAGTAGGAGCCTGGAGTTCATCACAAAGCCAGAAGATTGACAATCGATCTATTCTTGAACAGCAAGTGAAAGGCATTGAGGATAAATTCGAGAATCAGCCAGTTACCCGACCACCATTTTGGGGTGGTTTTCGCCTATCACCCACTACGATCGACTTTTGGCAAAGTGGTGAAAATAGGTTGCATGATTGGTTTCGGTATACCAATCATGCGGAGACAGGTTGGCAAATAGATCGTCTTTCTCCATAAAAATGGAGAAACCTTATTAGGAAGGGTGTATTATCTATTACTTTAGGGCTAAGAAAACCTGCCATTCGTTATCATATTTTCATAACATTTAGACGAAAAATTCTTATTCTAATAGTTTAACGCTTTTTTACATCAAAAATCTTTAAACATTTAATATTTACCTGGTATTAGAGGACTTTTATAGGTCAATTTAGGTCCATTTCACGAAAAATACTGAACCGATATAAAACCTTTTACCTGCTTGACAACCTTCTGTACTTGTGATAGTCTCAATGTATCATCATCTGAAAAGACTTACTCAAAACTTTTCAGAGACAAATTTTTTGTGCAACCCACAAAAAATTAATCATAAAATACTTTAAGGAATTACCTCAATCCAACTACAAGTCCAGAATGAGATAAGGCGTAGTAAATAATAACTAATCTATCTAAATTTGTTGCTTATATGTTAGTTATTGTCTATAATCTAAGTTATACCCTACATCGTGTAGTTTCTACAGAAATAAGGGTACCCTATCTCAAATATCTAACTTAACTCAAATTACAAAGCACCCATTATTAAAAGTTTTGAGAAAGTTAGATACCATCAGAAATCTCACTCAATGGGAGCGCGTGCGTGTCAAAAGTACTGTATATAGAAGATCATCCTGCACAAAGAGATATTCTAGCCCAGATGTTAGAACTTAATGGTTTTGAAGTAGCTGTAGCCAGTGATGGCGTTGAAGGCGTTGATAAGGCACGAGAGTGGCTCCCCGACCTTATATTAATGGATTTACGGATGCCACGAATGGACGGCTTTGAGGCCATCAAAGTGTTACGTTCAGAAGATCAAACGGCTGTCATACCGATCATCGCGATTTCAGCTTGGGCGAGTGCAAAGCATAAAGAACGAGCACTTGCAGCTGGTGCCAATGAACACTTCACCAAGCCTGTAGATCTTAACCGATTGCTAACGACCATTGGACGTTATCTAAAGGAAACCGATTAAACGCACTGTAAGGTCAAAATTTGCACACAAAAAAAACGACATTTTCGATGAAAATGTCGTTTTTGGTTTCTCCTCTAAAAACTGGTCGTTTAAATTTTATCTATTTGGATCAGTAAGCGGCTCATCAAACCAACAATCAAGAAAATAAGCGTGCCTATCCCGGCCCACATCAAATAAACATTATCCTCTGATACAACCCCACCCCCAACTGGCATTTCTTCGGGAGCATCATCCTCTGACGTCCCCTCCGTGTCAGATGCTTGATTCTCAACTGCATCTTGTATTACACGTGTGTTTGTTGGCGTTACTTCCGAGGGGTCTAATGTCGGTCTCGCTGTAGGTAGTAGACTGTCACTTTCTGTTTCTAAAGCCTCTCCATCTTCTGAGGCCTCTGCATCTTCTGCACCCACATTATCACCGGAACCAATAACGGGTGTACCAGTTGCCGTAGGTAATGGTGTTTCGGTTGCAGTTGGAGAAGGTGTTGCTGTATTTGTCGGTGTCGCAGTTGGAGGAGCGGGTTGATCGGAGGTTGGGGCAACCGCAATTACTGGTTCGGCTTGAGGTTGACTAAATACTGTCAAGTAAACAAAGGCCAGACCTACGACTCCCACACAAATAAGACCAATAAAGGCGATGGCTATAATGATAAACAATCGATTATTTGATTGCTGATTATCTGTATTAAAACTAATCGGATGCCCCCAAGTAAAATGTCATCTATATGATAACGCTATTCTAAGTTATGGTCAAGTACAGATGACATAATCCAAATCATTTAGGATTGCAATAGATTTCCCTCAGGAGTTGTGTTATAATCATTTTTATCAAAGCTCCACCCATGAGGTGCAATTTTGGTTCGATATATCGACGAAAATTACGATGGTGATGAACTCACTGTTTATGAAACACCGCCAAGTGGATACCTCACCTTACTTATTGATGGTCAACCGAGCCACTCTTTCCCCCTGCGAGGTGAAGTTACACTTGGGCGCGACAAAAGTAATTCAGTTGTCACAGCGGACCAAAAAATATCTCGACATCACGCGACACTCAGTCCAATCGATAATACATTCTTACTTCAAGACCAAGGTAGTGCGAATGGAACCTATCTCAATGGAGTTCTAATTGGGCAGCCTACCCGTTTGAAAGATAACGACAAAATAAATTTTGGCGATACAACCTTTCTATTTTCAAAGGAACATCCCGCTCCCGATGCCATTTACCCTGATGTCATACAAGCATCGGCCAAATCTGCCCCTCAGCCCGTGATACACCCCCCATCCAATTCAGCAAACTTGCCACAAGTTGGGCAAATGCCAGTTTGGGCGACAATAGGATGTATGGGGCTGGTCATTATCACCTTATTAGTTATCATCGCTATGCTTTTAGGAATTTTTGTTGGGCAAAACCAAGTTGGCCTCATCCTTTTACCTCATTAATACCTACGCACCATTGACATCCATTTTCCTTCATTTATAATCTTTAAAATATTTATGTTTTCCACATGTCTAAGATGTGGTATCATTCACTGTCAGATGACCGATTTATTTAAGTTGCCCAATCCAATATCAGAGATCACAAATACATCTCCTGTTTCAGATGTCCCCTGGACAATTCGAGATATTTTTGGAGCGCTATTGAGCGTAGTCCTTATCCTGGTCATTGCCATTCTGCTTGGACAAATATGGCCTCAATCAATGATAAACATTGATCCTGGGGTTATCGTCACCCTAGGGACCCTCGCGCTCCTCATCCCCATTTGGTATTACACAACATTCAAATATAAAACCTCCTGGACTACGTTAGGCTTACGACCTTTTCCAATATCACTCATTGGATTTGGCATTGTCTTGCTTATGATTTTCTATCTCCTAAATGGGGTCTATGCTGCGCTTCTAAATGGATTTGGACTGCGTATCCAACCAGAAATCACTCCATTATTTGAGTCGAGTCCTTATCCAATCATATTAATATTAGGTGGCACCCTTGTTGCCCCTATCGTTGAGGAGTTACTTTTCAGAGGCTTCATTTTTACAGGTTTGTATCATCGACTAGGCTGGAAACGAGCTATGATTATTAGCAGTGCCTTGTTCGCGATTGTACATATTACACCCACTTCTTTCTTACCTATATTTATTCTAGGCTCACTTTTTGCTTATCTATATCATGTTTCCGGCTCTATTCTCCCTGGTATTTTATTACATACCTTTATCAATGGTTTGGCCTTCGCTGCCACTTATATGATTTACACACAAGGGCTACAATTGTAGTTTCATGATTTGAATTAATTTCCGGAGTAGTTGGATGCATACGATTGTTGTTGGTGTACCTGATAATGTTACGAAAATTCTGGCCCCTTATCGCAAAAAATATGATCCTGCCTCAAGCCAGATATTCCCACATATCAGCCTTCTTAAGCCATTCAGCTTCTCTGGAAAAACCACCAAACTCCATCAGCATTTAGAAGAAATCGCTGACATCCAAGCCCCCATCAAGGTATCAACAATCGCTTGGGATGTCATTACTGATAAGCGACACTGGCTCTGTCTACCACTGGTTAGAGGTCAAGATGAATTTACCAGCTTGTACCAGGATTTGGTGACAGGACAGCTTCGCCCTTTAGCAACCCAAAACTCCACCTATCAGGCCAAAATTCTTTTCGGTAACTTCAACAACTCCGAAGATTTAGATAAAGCAAAAAAAGACTTAAAGCGCTTTGAGCCAAGATTCTCATTTAGGGTTACAAAAATGGCGTTGCTTTACCGGGAATCAACCGCCGAAGTATGGCAGATTGAAAAGGAATTTGGGTTTAAAGGAACAATTAAAAGCGTACCCAGGAATAATCAATAAATTTTCATTTAGGTTCATTACAACTATGGAATTTACTCAAAAAGAAATTTTTCAGCTTGTTAATCTTGCTACAAAGCCGCTTTGGCTCGTCGGCGCTGATTTGAGCGGGGTCAATTTAAGTCGGGCAACCTTAAAGGATGCCGATTTAGGGTGGAGTAATTTAGCAAATGCTGATTTACGTGGGACTGATTTAGAAGGTGCTTCTCTAAGAGGGGCCAATTTAGAAGGTGCTGATTTACGCCACGCCAATCTTCGCGATGTCAATCTTGATGGCGCAAATCTGAAAGACGTTAAATTTCGTGGGGCAATTATGCCGGATGGCTCCACGCACTATTGATGGGCCTCCCTACTCTCCAACATAACTTTTAACCAGTTGGATACCTTGCGATTTACCCACGGCGTCAAAATGATCGTCACATGACTAGCGTTTGAAACCTCGATCAGGTTTGCCTCAGGCACAAACTCGTTTATTGTATGGGCCATACTTAGTGGAGAAATCGAGTCTCGTCGGCTATATACCAACAAAATTGGTACCTTTGGTAGCTTCTTTATCGACTCTAATGGCTCAAGCAATTCGATCATTTCAGCCGTATTGTGAGTGCTGCGATAGCCCCCCGTGTTCCAACTTTGTCGTACTTGTCGTACCGTCATCTCCCGAAAAAGTGATAGAGTAGGTGCCCGAAAAATGGTGCGCCACGCCTCACGATAAAACATTGCTTTACTGTAATTGAGATAGAGTGGTGTCGCAAAGACGACCAGGGCATCAATCTCAGGTATGGTCGCGTCTATCCTTTCCATTTGTTGAATTAAGCTTCGAAGCGCCAGTGCCCCTCCCAGACTAATGCCAAGTAAGGCAACTTTCTCGACGTTAGGTTGATTGCGTAAAAAATTAACAGCAGCTGGCACCGCTGATAAACAATCTGGATAGGTCATTGGTCGATGGCGATATTGACCATGTCCGGGTGGGTCAAAGGTCAAAACAATCAAGCCATCTTCGAGGAACGCCTCAATTTGTCGCCATTTGAAGTTCACCTTCGTATCCCCGGCCCCCGGCACAATACAGACTGCTCCGCCACTTGGCTCTCCCAACGGATACAACAAAAATCCAGGAATAGCAGGATGCTTACCATCAGGGATAAATACCGCCTCACAGCGAGAATGTCCAGGATAGTTTGGATTGAATATACGATCTGGGTGAGGGGGAGGCAAAATAAAGCTACCCGTAAGAAGCATCAAGCCAACTGCTAAAAGTCCTGCTGGCAAAGCTAACCACAAAACAGACCAGTAGGCAGGTAAAAGCGATACACCTGTGGTTAAGAGCAGAATAACAACCATTCCACCTAAAAATTTATTATCCCCAATCAGTGACAGAGCACGCCATTCCCAAATCAGGACACTCAATTGGCCAAGGCCTAAGACAATCAACAAAACAGCAAAAAATCCTTGAGTACTCAAATTTCTTCCTCACACAAAATGAAAAATTAGAGATGTTTTCTCCAGCATTCCACCCTTCCCCCTTCCCAACTAACTCGGAAAACTACACATCTTTGTCTAACCTAACTCAAACTCAATTAATCCTTCAAGCCAAAACCCATTTGACAGCCCCAATAGAGTATGCTATATTCGCCAAAATTCAAATAATTTGTTTCTAGGGGAGCTGGATGACTCCGGCTGAGAGGAGACCCGATTGATGTCTCGACCCTGTGAACCTGACCTGGGTAATGCCAGCGTAGGGAGTGAAGGCTCGTAGACGCAAAAGCCAATCATCTGGCAACCTAGATGATTGGCTTTTTTGTTTGTTATGTTTGGAGTGTTTATAGGGTCAGTAGAGTTCATAGAGTTGAAATCCCCTAATTTATTATCCGAAAGAGGTTGATGATGTCCCGCACAGTTAACGTCAGTATTCAAGTTGTTCCGCTTTATCAAGATGCTTATCCGATCATTGATCAGGCCATTGCTGTGATTCAGAACTCCGGGGTTAAATATGAGGTGGGGCCGATGGAGACCACAATGGAAGGTGAGCTGGATGAGCTCTTAGAAATTGCCAAACAAGCCCACTTAGCCTGCTTTGTTGACGATGTACAAATGGTCGTTACTAACATCAAAATTGCAGACGCGATTAGTGGCACGAGCATTGAAGGAAAAGTGAGTAAATTTCGGTGAAATCACCCCATAGATCAGGTCTAACTGACTACTTACCCCCTGCCATTTTATTAATCAGTCTCATCCTTTTATGGGAGGTTGGCGCACGCTTGGATAATTTATCCTCTCGTATTCTCCCGCCACCGCTAGAAATTGGGCAAGCAATTGTTGAGACCTATCCATTGCTTCTGCCTCATATTTGGCAGACAACGCAGGAGGTAGCGTTCGGTTTAGTTTTAGCGCTAGGTGTGGGATTGCTTCTCGCGGCCGCTATCGATTTTTCACCTTTAGTTCGTCGTGCGGTGTATCCATTGCTCATTGCATCCCAAACTATCCCAATCATCGCCCTAGCCCCACTCTTGGTCATCTGGTTTGGCTTTGGCATCTTGCCAAAAATATTCATTGTCACCTTATTTTGCTTCTTTCCCATCGCCATCAACACGGCCGATGGGCTAAGTGCGGCTGATCCTGAATACCTGTCATTGTTGCGGGCGATGGGTGCAAATCGGTATCAAATTTGGCGAAAAGTCCGTCTACCAGCGGCCCTACCATACTTTTTTTCTGGGCTAAAAATAGCGGTGACCTACAGTGTCGTCGCTGCGATTATCGGTGAATGGGTCGGGGCGCAGGCAGGGTTAGGCGTTTACATGATTCGATCAGCCAGCGCCTTCAAAACGGCCCAAGTGTTCGCCACCATTGTCATCACCTCTCTGATGAGTCTAATCCTAGTGATTGCTGTCTTTTTAATCGAACGGAAGTTACTGCCTTGGTATCACGCTGAACAACGTGAAAAACAGTGGTGATACTCACGATATATATTTGTTAGGAGAAAATTATGTTCAACAAAAATTGGTTTGTAGTAAGCTTTTTAACGCTGGCGTTGGGGCTACTTTCAGCCTGTCAGCTCAATCCTTCCTCAGCGGAAACACCGTTGACTGAGGTCACAATGATGCTTGATTGGGTACCAAATACCAATCACACGGGGCTATTTGTTGCCGCAGAAAAAGGCTGGTATGAAGAGGCTGGATTGAAGGTCAATATCATTCAACCAGGGGAAACTTACGCCGAGTTGGCCGTGGATAGCGGCCAAGCAGATTTTGGCGTCAGCTATCAAGAGGCCGTTACCTTTGCCCGAGCAGAGGGGGCAGGGTTGGTGTCTGTTGCCGCAGTAATTCAGCACAACACATCGGGTTTTGCCGCACGTTCTGACGACAATATCAAGAGTCCAAAAGACTTTGCTGGTAAATCATACGGCAGCTTTAGTTCACCCATTGAGGCCCCGATGCTTGATCTTTTGATGAGCTGTGACGGTGGCTCTGTAGATGACGTCGAGTTTATTGATGTTGGCTTTGCCGATTTCTTAAGCATCACCGAAAGCAATCAAGTTGATTTCGCCTGGATTTTCTACGGTTGGACCGGGATTGAGGCTGAATTGCAAGGGGTTGCGTTGGATGTGGTTATGCTCAACGAGTGGCAGGATTGTGTGCCTGATTACTACACCCCCACGCTCATTACCAATCAGCAAATGATTGATGAGCAGCCCGAAATCGTCAAAGCCTTCGTGGCGGCAACAACCAAAGGCTACGAATTTGCCATTGAAAACCCAGAGGAGGCAGCTGACATTTTGCTGGAAGCCGCCCCTGAAACGAATGCTGAGTTGGTCAAAGCCAGTCAAAAATGGTTAGCCAACGAATATCAATCAGATGCAACCCAGTGGGGTGAGCAAAAAATCGAGATTTGGCAGCACTACGCCGATTGGTTAGCTGAAAATGATATCTTGGCCGAGTCGCTCGATATGAGCGGGGCTTTCACCAACGACTTCTTGCCAGAGCAGTAGTATGTAATACGTGGTGCATGCGAAATTAATCACGCACCACGTATTAGAAATTAATCATCAAAATGACGACATTATTATCGCTCCATCAAATCAGCAAAGCATATCAGAGTCGAGGTCAACACATCCCTGCCTTGGCAGAGACCACCCTATCCATTCATCAGGGCACCTTTGTCTCAATCATCGGACCAAGCGGGTGCGGAAAAAGTACCCTCTTTAATCTCATTGTTGGGCTTGAGCAGCCTGATACAGGACATATTGCGTTAAAGGGCCAAGTTATGCTTCATCGAGCCGGCCAATTCGGCTATATGCCCCAACGTGACTTATTATTGCCGTGGCGAACGGTTATTGATAATGTTATTTTGGGGCCTGAAATTGCGGGGCAAGCGGTAAAGGCTGTAAAAAAGGAGGCTTATGACTTGCTACCCCTTTTTGGGCTAGATGGTTTCGCTGACGAATATCCGGCTACACTCTCCGGCGGTATGCGGCAACGCGCAGCGCTCCTCCGTACATTTCTCTGCCAACGAGAAGTGATGTTACTTGATGAGCCGTTTGGGGCTTTGGATGCTCTCACCCGCCGTGATTTACAAAGCTGGCTGCTCAAGATTTGGCAGCAATTTCAAAAAACAATCCTCTTTATTACCCACGATGTCGAAGAAGCGGTTTTCTTATCCGACCGTGTCCTCGTGTTATCCCCACGCCCCGGTCAGGTTGTCCTCGATTTACAAGTAGAGTTACCCCGTCCCCGCGATACCAAACAGATACTTTCGCCTGAATTCATTGCCTTAAAAGCAAAATTGCTTGAAACACTGGCCTTGTAAAATCACATAAGAATATCTCGTTTGAAAATAATGGGAGCTATGATATCATACCGAGCCAATTTCAAGTTACTGCTGCTCAGGAGATATTTGGATGCATATTCGTCCTAAAAATCTGATCTTTATCATCTCATTGTTTTTCTTATTGACCGCCTGTCAAATAACACCTCCCTCGCCTCCCATCGCAGATCAAATTACCGCTACCCCAACACCGCTTCCGATAACACCATTCCCACTAACTTGGACTCCAACCAGCCCACCGCCCACCGCAACAACAGTACCAACATCAACTGTAACACCATCACCAACACCAGCCTCACTCTTTCCAACTGAGCCACTCCCCGTCAGCAGCTATCCCCGCCCGGTGAATGACAACGGCCTCGGCATTCATTGGAGCACTCACCTCTACGCCCAGTCAGATGAGGCAACCAGCTATTTTGTCTCAGAATTAAACCAAATGAACATCAAATGGGTCAAATTGCTGGTGGATCGACTGACCAATCGAGATTATGACCACACCATCGATGAATTGGTCAAGCGGGACATTATGCCAATTATTCGGATTTATCAACAGTGCAACGATCCTTATGATCCAGCTGAGTTGGAGGCATTGGTGCGACATTACGTGAGCAAAGGGGTCTACTACTACGATCTTTACAACGAACCGAATCTGTCCGGCGAACCAGGGGGCTGGTGCGATGATGGTGAGCCACAGCCTGAGTATCTTGCCGAGGTGTGGGCGGAGGCGGCTAAAACAATTTATCTCGCTGGCGGCTATCCCGGTCTACCTTCATTTTTTGCCCCGCCACAAAAACAAGCCAATTGGTCAGATGACTTTTTCTACCGTTTTTTCAATACGTTACGTGAGCAAGGCAATGAGGCGGTTCTCTACTTCTCCTGGGCCTCCATTCACAACTACAACATCAATCACCCCCCCACATATCCCTATGACGAGGTCAATCAAACCGGGCGTCTCTTAACGGAAGATGAAATCAAACGACATCAACTCACGCCACAACAGGTCGCTGAAATCAATCTCCGTCGCAATCTAGCGGCAATCCTCAAACAACGACCACTCACTTTAGCAGATGGTGCCCCTTACGGTTTGACTGAGGTCGATATCAATGAGATCAATCAAGAATTTGAGGCAGGAAATCTGATGGGGTTCAATCTTTATGATGACTCCACAGCCTTTCTCCATTTCGTCGCCTATCGCAACCAATTTTATGATTTATTCGGCTTTGACATCCCCCTGATTTCGACCGAAGGCGGGGCAACACGAGGCTCAGCTGAGGATCCACGCTATCCGTTAGTTGAGGGTGAAACAGTGGCCGAATGGACCATGTGGTCAGCCAATTACATGCTTGATGATGCCCCTGACTACTACTTTGCCACGATGACTTGGCTCCTCGCTCAAAAGGCGCTCGACTTTCCCGATCCCACCTGGGAAATCAACGCCTGGTATCACGATCGCGAGGGAGACCAAGAACCAGTCGTCGATGCCCTAAAAAATCGAACACGTCGTGATGAGGTGCGAGCGCGCTGTGATGTCATAGAAACTGAAACGCGAGCTAAAGTCGAGACCGAAGAGGCGGATCCGTGGCGCATTCAAGTACGAGTGGCTTTGGCTCGTGAGGCGTGCCTGGCTGAACAGATAACAGAACAACTTGAAGTCAATCCATTGGAAAATTATCCCCGTCCCCAAAATGATAATGGACGCGGCATTCACTGGATACCAACAAATCAGCCGCTCCCTCCCGAAACTATTGATTACTTTATTGATGAACTCAGTCAGATGAACATCAAATGGGTCAAATTTTTACAGGATGATGTTCCGATGGTCACTGATCCTTATCTAGTTGAACAATTGATTACCAATGACATCGAGCCAATTATGCGGGTGTTCAAACCACTCAATGGGCCATACAAACATCTCCCCAGCTTGGTCACAGAGGCAACCAGCCAGGGAATACGTTATTTCGAGTTATACAATGAGCCAAATTTAGCGGGACCAGCAGGGGGATGGGCAGAAGGGGAGCCAATCCAGGTGGAGCGAGTCGTTGAGTGGTGGTTGGCAGCGGCGCGAGATGTTCATGCTGCTGGCGGGCATCCCAGTCTTCCTCCATTGGCTGGGGGCGGAACAATCGATGATCTAGTATTCCTGCGGCAATTTCTGGATGGGATCAAAGCACGGGGCCAAACCACGCAACTGATTGGCACTTGGCTGCCAGTTCATAATTATATGTTAAACCATCCCCTGGATTATCCAATAGACGTAGTCAATACGACAGACATTCTTCTGACCGAGGCCGAGATTTCCGAACGTGGATTAACGCCAGACCAAGTTACTGCTATCAATCAGGCTCGCCAGAATGCTAAACTACCGGGTCGAGATGGGGGTTTTTGGGTGGGAAACACCATCCACGAAGATCACAACAGCTTTCGAAAATATGAAGCCTATGCTCAAGTATTTTATAATCGGTTTGGCTTTTACATTCCACTCATCAGCACCGAAGGCGGGGCCAGTCTCGGCAGTGCAGAAGATCCACGCTATCCACCCGTCACTGAAGCAGATATCACCGCTCGCACGCTGGGGGCGTATCACTATATGATTGATCAGGCCCCTCCGTACTTTTTCGCACACACACCTTGGTTATTAGCCAATAACGCTGGAGGGCATCCTGACGAGCGTTTTGAGAATGCGGCTTGGTATAAAGATCAAGCGGGAACCACACTGGCCGTGGTCGAGGCCTTGAAGCGTGATTCCCGCAAAAATGAAGTTCGATAATTTTAACCGCGATACACTTAACGTGGCGTCGCAAAAACCTGGGTCCAATAGCGACGATAATTGACGGACCCTGTATCATTGGCCAAGTAGTAATAACCAACGCCAATTTCTGTAAAGTTACAATTTAGAATATTGGCCCGATGGCCAGAGCTGCCCATCCACCCACTCATCACCGAGGTAGGCGAGCTATATCCTGCAGCAATGTTCTCACCCCAAGTGCGTGACCGGTACCCGGTTTCGGCAATACGAGCCCCCGGATTTGATTGATCCGAGCCAGTATGGCTGAAGAAATCGTTTAGCCCCATATCTTCACTATGCCCATAGGCCGCTTGATACAGTTGCGTATTCAAGGTCACTGGATCACACCCGTTCGCCACACGCTGTTGGTTGGTTAGATTAACAACCTCGGTTACAAAGGGATCTACATCAATCGGCGCTGAATTTGATGCAACCTCCGTGCTATGGACCTGTGGGAAATACATAATAAAGCTCATGTTTTCACTATTTGGTTCGACAGCAGCCTCGGTCGTTATCTCCTCTGTTGTACCAAAAGCTGGAGTTGAGATCGTCGGTGTAGGGGGCTCTGGTTCCTGAGCTTGAGTAATCTCGGGTGAGACCACGCCGCTCACAAAAATTGAGAGTAAAAGAAACATAAGCCAAGTTGGAAGTTTAGGGTGTCGAGATTGCATGAATACCTCCATTCAATAACTAGTACGAGTTCAAAAATTGACGATATGTCCAAGTGAGATGAGTAACCCTCTCCATCGAAGATGAACCCCAAGCCACATATTTAATTTGAGGGTAATAGGAAGTTGTAGAGAGAAGAAAAGAGATCATTCTATTGAGAGCTGCCGGCTCAAAGTTCATAGTCAAATCCAAGTGAGTGAGTCCAGTCCGTATGTGTGCGTATTGATGTCGATGTCGATATTTTTGACGAGACCCAATAGAATGTCTCTTTTTAAAGGGCAAGACAAAACAGTTACTGTTCTGTCCACACATCTACGTTTTATCACTCATGTATCATTGTGTAAAGCGTAGATTCTGCGGACAAAACACAATCGCCTCCGTAGAAACTACGGAGGCGATTAAAAATTATAAGATAGGTTAAGAAACAACCGAATTATCCATCAATAAAGCGCTGCAAGAAAAGCTGTGTACGCTCACTTTCCGGATTATCAAAGATTTGTTTCGGTGGTCCCTGCTCGGCAATAACACCTTCATCCATAAAAATGACTTGGCTAGAAACATCACGAGCGAAGGCCATCTCGTGACTCACCACCAGCATCGTCATTCCTTGGTCGGCCAAGGCCCGCATCACGGTCAGCACCTCGCCAATTAATTCGGGGTCCAAAGCGCTGGTTGGCTCATCAAAGAGCATCACTTTGGGTTGCATCGTTAAGGCGCGCGCAATCGCCACTCGCTGCTTTTGGCCACCAGAGAGGCGATTGGGATACTCATTCCGTTTTTCGCTCAAGCCAACCTGCTCCAAGAAGCCTTCACCAATCGAGATCGCTTCACTTTTGTTCATTCCCTTCACAGTGAGCGGTGCTTCAATCAGGTTTTCAATCACGCTCAGGTGAGGAAACAAATTAAACTCTTGAAACACCATGCCTGTACTCATTCGAATGGATCGTACGGCCTTTTTCTGAGCTCGGCTCAATTTGTGCTGCTCTACATTAACTGACACCCCATCCACGGTCACTGTGCCATGCGTTGGTTGCTCCAGAAAATTAACACATCGCAGCAATGTCGATTTCCCAGAACCAGATCGTCCAATGACAGTCACAACCTCGCCCTGTTCTACGTCAAGGGAAATTCCCTTCAATACCTCCAAAGGCCCAAAGCTCTTATACAAATCCTTGATCTCGATAATCGCCATTTATCGTTCTCCTTTGGAGGCATATTGTTCAATGCGAGCCTGAATGGCAGTGAAGAAGATGGTAATGGCCCAATACCAAAGCGCTGCGACAACCAACGCTTCTAACGTCTTGAAATTTTGCCGACCCGCTTTCTGCGCTCGCCACAAAATCTCTTGAACAAAGCCAGTGGTTGAAACCAAGGCCGAGTCCTTCAACATTGCCACAAATTCGTTCCCCGTCGGAGGGATCACCAGCCGTAAGGCTTGTGGCAAAATAATTCGACGCATCATCTGGCCTCGGGTCATCCCCAAGGCAATGGCCGCCTCGCTTTGCCCTTTACCAATGCTCTCGATCCCCGCCCGGAAAATCTCACTCATATAGGCCCCGTAATTCAGGGACAAGGCCGTAATCCCAGCCTGTAAGCCTGACAATTTAATACCAATTTGGGGTAAGGCAAAGAAGAAGAAAAAGATTTGTAGAAGGAGGGGTGTTCCACGAATGAGTGATACGTAGAAACTGGAGAGGGCGACCAGCGGTGGTATCCGGGATAGTTGCCCTAGGGCTGATAACAGCGCCAAAATAATGGCAAAAATAATTGAGGCGACAGACAGCCCAATGGTCAAGGGCACCCCTTGCGAAATAAACCTAAACCAAGTCTGGATAAATTCAAGGTCTAAATCAATGGTTTCAATTGTAATCGGGCCAAGTTCAAGGGTGATACCACTAAAGGCAAATAGCAAGATCGAGAAAATTACGATCCACCACACCAAAACCTGTAATCTAAAGGATCTTTCGGATCTCCGTTGCTGCTCAAGAACCAGTTTGGTTTGTTCGGCAGAGTTTTGAATTGCCATCCATGCCACCTCGCATATTGAAAGAGTATAGTTCGCTTAGATTACGGCGTAATCGCATACAAGTCAAGATTAGCGATCAAAGGATTAGCTCCGGTATGACTCCCATTTAAGCTTACTACAATATCTGTTGCTAATGTTTCGATTTGAGACGGATCGTGGGCATCAATCACGTGATATTCAGAATAGATTATGTATTCACCCGACGGCATGTTATAGAAATTGTAAGTGCCATCTGTACGAGTTAATGTTTCATACAACTCCCCACCCTCAGCATAAGCCCAAACCTTTACATTTGGTAATCTTTGTCCAGTTCCTCCAAATCTGTGAATTGTAACAGATCCGCTTAATTGGGTGGTAATTGATGAGGGTGGCGGTTGAGTGGTACAAGTTGTAAGTTGAGTGTCATCAAAACTATATTCTGTATCATAACATGTCCCTACACCACAGGTGCTATTGCTTGTATTATAAAGATAAAGATATAATTCCTGATCTGCATAATCCTCCATATTAATACCGTTCGCCACCGGAAGCGTCACATTGACAAACTCATAATCTTCGGTATGAACCCCATCCGCAATGAGGACAGGGTCGGTTATAGCCGAAGCTGGGTTTGGGGCGGTCGCCACCACCGCAAAGAATTGATCGGCTGACTGGTCCGAACCTAACGCATCATCTTTCTGATAAACATTAAAGGTAAAATCCGTGACCCCTGATGCGGACACACTGGGCATCGTAAATCTCTGATAGAAGTAAGGTTGCTTAAATCCTAAATCAAATGTCGGGGCCACGACCCGATATAAACCACTATGGGCCTGAAGGACGCTAGCGACCAGAGTCACACCCTCATCCGATCCTAGAATCCATTTTTGAGCAGGGACCGACTCAAAACTCGGCTCTTCCAACAAATCGGTACATTGAGTGACGCCAGGGGCTAAGGGCTCGGGGGATGAAGCGACCGGGACGGGGCAAAGGGATGGATCGATATAGCTAAAGTTATCAAAGGTTGAAGTACCGTAATTGTTATTCCAATATGAGGCGTTAAACACACCTGCGTATAATTGATCACTCATATTGAAGGTAGCTTCGGTATAGGGAGCCCCCCAATCCACGTCATCCACAGGCTTTGTTGCCTGTTGCTTATAATAAAATTTGAATGTATTGCTTTCTGCTTCACGATTGATACGTAGCCATACTGGCCCAGAATCGAGATCAACCACGCCACTATCCGTCCACCCCCCGACATTGTCACCAAAGCTTCTACGTAAGGAAACCTGCAGAAAATGTTGCTTATTTGTCGCATTCCAAGACAAGTTAAACTCGATCTTTGGACTACGAGGATCAAGACTTTCCCGCAGTTGTAATCCCCCTTTCGCACTGAATGTAACAGTACTAACATCAGTTACCCTGACAATAATATCGATTCCCGCTGAGGTTGTAATTGGATTTTGCAGATGAACATAATAATGCCCCCGATTAGTAGCATCATCATTATTGCCATAGGTGCTAAGCCCGTCACTAATTAGACTCAAACTGCCATTAGCATTAGCAAAACTACCCGGCTGGGTTTGGGTCCACGAGGAATTGAAGAGCCGCTCACTCCACGTAAAACCACTTGTAAATTCTGATGGTAGACAAGTTACAGATACAGAAGTCTTGATAATGTTATTGGTTTTATCGGACTCATTAAGTATATAATCGGTCGTATCAACAACCCCGTAGATTTCAAAATCACCATAATCACTAAACACAAAATCGGGATGGGTCACCGTTACCGTAGAGCCAGATTCTCCATTTGGGGCCAAGAAATTCTCCCAATATTTAGCATCACCTGGAAAGTTGAAGGTACTACTTGAGTTGTAGCCTGGCACTTGGGGCGCAGGATTTTGATAAAAATCAATATCGAAGTAGTGATTAATTGGGTCTGAGCTCAAATTGGCAATAGTCAGCTTGATCGGCACCTTTGTATTAAGCTCAACATTGGCTGGAACCTCAATTTTGGTAATTGCCAAATCTGGGGCTGTCCCCCCCGTCTGGTCAATAATAATTGGCAAATACAGGTTTCCCGTCCCTGACTCAGTTATCGTATCTTCCCCTCCATCATTACTCGTTATTACAAATGGTCCACGATAAGTGATGGCATATTCATTTTGCCCACCACCCACACAATTTGGGGCCTCAGATTTCATAAAAACAATATGTTGATTGTTATTATCCTCATCAATGGCAATATCAGGCGCAATTGAATATTCCTGCTCATTGTCTGTCAACACGTTCGCAATCCAACTGACATTGGTGATGGCATGATGAATCTCGGACGACGCATTCATGGCTTCATCACAGCCAAAACTATCAATTCCTCGCTCTTGCCAAATGATGGCATATCCGCCCACGCTTTTGGCAAGACTGGGGCGCAAGGCTTCTTCATGAAGTGGAACTGTCTCGTTACTGGCAGAAATTTTCCGAGGATTTTGCAAATTGGCCTGGGCATTGGCACCGTCAGGAATATACGTTACCTCACTAAATGTGGTGCCATTATCATTCGATATTGCCTGCATCAAACCATAATAAATTCCTGTTCCCTTGCTTGAACGACCATCCCAGGCCAAAAATATATCGCTGCCATTAACGGCAATAGTCGGATTCGCCAAGACATCATATTGAAAGTTAACATCGAAAATAGTGTCAAATGTCTTAGGATTGATCCAGGCATGATCAGTCGCATTAGCTTGAAAATAGCCAATTTTAACATCACTCTGGCTTACAACTAGGTGAAGTGTTGTCCCCTCAATCGCCAATTGCGGCGTTTCAAGGGCTACCTCATTCACCGAAATGCCATCTGCGCTCACCGTCCAAGAAGCCCCACTATTGGTAGAAAATGCCGTTTTAATTTTTATGTATGGTGTGTCTGAGGGGAGTTCTTCCCAAGCCACATGAATATTACCAACACTATCAACTACAACATCAGGATTGCCAACACTGTGGATTGTGCCATCTCCTAATACATCAGTCACGGGGACATTGCTTTCTTCACATTCTGGTGATACTGTAGCAGATAAGGTACAGCTAGAAAGCCGAATAGATTTACCATCCGTCGCTGTTCGAACCACATAGACAATGTTATCAGTTGGGCCAAAGGCCACACTGGGATGTAATCCTTGCCCAACAAATTCTGTAGTCAACCAACCATCGCTAGCCGTAGCCGACTTGACGTGAACATTGTTAATCTGATTACTAACGTGTTTATAATAGGCAATAACGGCATAAGTACCATTGGGGCTAACGGCAATTGCTGGCGCCACCGCTCCGGTACTATCCTTCATTGAGACATCATTTCCCTCTAGAATAGTCTGAAATGACAAATTATCATCTGATAGACCCTCTTGAAGTGTTGACTTTGGTCTTGATAGAGCTGGCGATTGCGCTTCAACAATCGAGATAGGTATCATCACCATAAGTAAGGTTATGATGATTACTAAGATCAAAATTCCGAGTTTCTGCCAATGTTGTAAATGTTGCATAAAAATGCTCCTATTTTCATAAAAATAAGGCTAGCTACTCAACATATTAAATTTCTCATTTCGAGTAAGTGAAAAGCTTAACAGTCTTTTGTGAAGAAACCAATCAATATTATACAAAAATAACGTAGATAATTATTTAAAAATTTAACAGGGAATGTCTCAGTTAAATTCAAACTTAACACAAAAAAGTTATAGATTCAAGGGGATATGTAGGGATGCTATAGGTTTTGTATAGGGTTTTAGTGGAGGGTTAATACCTGATATCTTCGCTAATAATGGTCGACGGAGCAGATAAACAAAGGGGAAGCTTGACCTTACTTATGGCGAGAGGGCACAATAACACACAAACCAAACTCAGTAATTTAAAGTTAAAATAGAGGATGTTAAGACATTCATTATTTGAGAATAACACTTCTCCACTGATTAACCAACCTATGAATAAAAATCTTGGCCTAGTCTCAACTTCTACTAACGGGGACACGCACAATTTCGCCCTGGTCATTTTCGCGAATCTGATACAAATCATCGACACTGGCAATACGGTCAATAAAGAGGATACCTTCTAAATGATCGATCTCGTGATGAACAACGACCGCATCAAACCCCTCAAACACTTCATCAAACGGTTTTCCCCATTCATTGAGGCCCTTCACCCGAAGTCGATGCGGTCGAACTGTATCGCCAAATACACCGGGAATACTCAAACACCCATCAAAATCTCTCTCTTCGTTATCTGCTTCAATGATTTCGGGATTGATGAGCACAACGGGGGGACCAGCTTCTTCGCCATCCTCAGAGTGAGCACCCAATCGGACCAATACAATCTGACTGTGAACACCAATTTGTGGGGCAGCTAAGCCAATTCCTTCAGATCGGTCCAACAACGTATCCTTTAGGTCCTGAATCAGCTTCTTTACACGCCGATTAACGGCCTGAACAGGTTCACTTTTCTTGCGAAGATCGGCTTCATGTTTGTCGAGTGTGAGAATTTCTCTAATTGCCATTGTCAGTATCAACCTTATAAACTAAAGCTATCGCCTCGGGCGGGCACATGTACTTCGGGGACTCCCTGCTCAAGCGCAGCTTCAGCCAGAGCTTCGGCAGCTTCAAGTTCACCATGAACTAAAAATAACTTCTTGAGCTTCGGGCTTTGCGACTGGGCTGTCTTAAGCCAATTTAACAATCCATTTCGGTCAGCGTGGGCTGAGTATCCTTCAATTTTAATCACTTTGGCTCGAACCGGATAATCATCCCCAAAAATCGGGACAGGCGACCGTCCCTCTAAAATTTTACGACCCAACGTATGCGCCGCTTGGTAGCCGACAAACAAAATCGTATTCCGGTCATCTGAAATATTATTTTTCAAATGGTGCAAAATACGACCCGCCTCACACATGCCGGAGGCACTGATAATGACAGCGGGACCATCCAGATGGTTCAAGGCCTTTGAGTCTGCGACATCACGCACATAACTCACCCCCTCAAACCCAAATGGATCGGCACTTTGACTCTCAGCCAGAAAATCTCGTGTTTCCTGATCATATACCTCCGGATGTAAACGGAATATCTCAGTGGCATTCACAGCAAGCGGACTATCCACATAAACATCAATCGGCGGAATATCACCTGAGTCAGTCAGCTCATGCAAAGCATAGACGACCTCTTGGGTACGACCCACCGCAAAGGAAGGAATGATCACCTTCCCCCCTTTTGCCTGAGCATCAAGAACAGCGGCCTTTAAAGCTTCTCTAGCTTCGCCGGGAGCTTGATGATAACGCAATCCATAAGTACTTTCCATAATAATGTAATCCGCTCCCTCAACTGAAGCAGGATCACGTAAAATCGGCAGATGCTTACGACCAATGTCGCCACTAAACACCAATCGCTTGTGCGTTCCGGCATCGTCGATATCGAGTGTTACAGAGGCCGACCCCAGAACGTGACCAGCCTCTCGATATTGCGCTTTCACTCCCGGCACAACCCCAAAGGTTCGATTGTAACCGATGGATTGAAACTGGCTCAGAGCTTGCAAGGCGTCAGCCTGCGTATAGAGCGGTTCAAACAAGGTTTTACCCTGCCGCTTCCGCTTTTTGTTCACATAGCGTACATCACTCTCTTGAATATGGGCAGAGTCCGGCAGCATCATCGCACACAGGTCACGGGTGGCAGAGGTCGCCCAAACAGGCCCCTTAAATCCACGCTTGACCAATGTCGGCAAATTGGCCGTGTGGTCAGTGTGGGCGTGAGATAAAACCACCACATCGATTTCGCTTGGCTCAAACTCGAAATTACGATTTTGCTCAAAGGCTTGCTTACGACGCCCCTGAAACAAGCCACAATCAAGCAAAATATTATAGCCGTTCACCTTCAACAGGTGCATCGAGCCTGTGACTGTCTGAGCCGCTCCCCAAAATTCAAGTTCCATCGTGTTACACCAATTCTTTGGCTAATTCGTAAATCGCTTCCGCATCAAAAACTTGATCGTTCGCCTCAAACAATTTACCAACCGCCGCTCGGTGAGTTTTCATCTTCAAACCACCAATCCCTAAGCCGCCGAAACACACCTTGCCATTTCGTTCATTGCCTTTATCCATCATATCCACACCTTCAATTCCCAAGGGCGGCACCGTGTTAATATCGGCTAAAATTTCCAAAGTCGGATGATCGGTCCACATCACTTCAGGCAGCAGCTTGATCCCAGCCGCCCCAGCAGCCAAAACAACCTGCGCCCCATCAAGTGCGGCTTGGACTGTCGCTTCGTCGGAGGCTTGCATCGGCGTTAAGGAAACGCCATAACGGGCCTGCATATTTTCACAAGCTGTCTCTGCCCGATCCAATTTACGGGAGGTCAAGACAACATCCGCTCCTTCTTTTGCCATCAAAACAGCTCCACGTTGACCAACAGGGCCAGTTCCAGCCAAAACCACGGCCCGCTTCCCAGCAATACTCCCCGTGCTTGTGATTTTTGCCACTGCTGCGGCTGCCGTTGTGTTACAGCCATTGCTATCCATCATAATCGAGACGCGGAAGTTGGAGAAGAAGACTTTTTGAACGGCATCAAACAGGGCCTCTCCTTGAGCCAAGTTACTTCCGCCGACAAAAAGAGCTGTATACTGTTTATTTTTACCACCCCGTGTAAAAATCGCCCCGTGGATGGTTCCTTCTACATTATCGGGAGTCATCCCCGGAAATGTCATCAAATGATCAATTCCCCCATCATATGCCGCAACACCATCGAAGGCACTGGGGATTGGATCCGTATCGAGCTGAAACAACAATTTTTTCATCAGAATTCTTCCTTAGAATTTTGTAAAATTATGTATGAATATAGACGCGCCATTGTAACATTGAGCGGGTCGAATGGCAATCGTAAGAAAACACCTATCTCCCACTATTCATCCAACAAGTACACCGGCTCTTCATAATATCGTAATCGACCATTATCGATTTTGTCCTGAATTTGCTGATTCAACCAATTCTGCTTCTCACTCAATGATTGATCCGACTTCAGGACCGCCAAAGACGCATTGATGCGAAGGACACGGCCCGCAATGAGGAAACGGGTAATACCAGCCGGCAAGACACTCCCCGCCTGGGCAATTTGTAGCACTTGTTCCACGGTATACGTGGGAAAGACGACCACTGCTGCTAAATCAGGATACTCTTCCTGCAAGGTGGATACATCACTATTGAGGCTGCGCGTAACATGCTGGCTGTCAATATAGGCCTGAGTTAGCTCATTCAAGACCTCAAGATGATTAGAGCCCGCCTTTGGGATTAAGACAAAAAGGCGATTATCGACGGTATGCACATAACAAACACCGCCAGACTCAAACATGTCATCCCAAACCCTGAGAGAGTTACTTTCCTTGAGTTCAAGATTAGATACACCTTTTATGGCAGCCAAAGCCTGATCAGGTGTACATTTTCGGATCGCGTGATACCACGTGTCTAACGTCAAAGTATCGGTATCCGTTACCAGTTGTACTACCGCATGCGGAAAGCCAGCCTCCTTCAAAGCTGTTGTTCGAGTTGCCCCATCAAGCACGATATATTTACCGTCTGCTTCATAAACGATGGGGGGATTAGCTAAAATATCATCCTTTTCCAGTCGTTTGGCTAAGCGGCTGATACGTCGCGGATCAACCTGCTCATGCGGATAAATGTCGTCGGCACTAACGACACGTAGATTGAGGGGGTTATCATTCGGCTCATCCCGAAAGAAATCAATGAGATGACGGGCTACGGTCATCGCCGCTGATTGTTGGGCGTCTTGCGTACTGGCTGCAATGTGAGGGGTAGCAATCACTTTTGGATGTTGGGCCAACTTATTGTTTGTGGCTGGCTCCTCCAGAAATACATCCAAAGCTGCTCCCGCAATTTGGCCCATCTCAACGGCCTCCAGCAGGGCCTCCTCATCGATGACCGTGCCCCGAGCCGTATTGATCAAATAGGCGGTTGAGCGCATCATTGCTAACTGTTCGGCCTTGATCAAATTCTCTGTTTCCGGGCGAGCGGGCACATGCAGCGTAACAAAATCAGATTGCTGCAGTAACAAATTCATATCAACCGCTTCAACCCCAAATTCAGCGTTAAGTTCGGGCGTGGGGCGGCGTTGATTAACCAACACTTTCATGCCAAATGCTTTGGCTCGAATGGCCACTTCTCGACCAATTCGCCCAAAGCCAATGATCCCCAACACCTTGCCAGTCAGGCCCATTCCCAGCAACTGTTTCTTTTCCCAGCGCCCCGCTTTTAGGCCAACATCTGCCTTGGGGAGGTGCCGCACCAAGCCTAACAACAAGGCCATCGTATGCTCAGCGACAGCCACCGTGTTAGCATCTGGGCAGTTAACTACTTTGATCCCTCGGGCCTGCGCTTCAGCTACATCAATGTTATCCAAGCCCGCACCGGCTCGACCAATTATTTCTAAGTGACTGGCCCGTTCGAGCACATCGGCCCCAATTTTTGTGGCGCTACGGACAACAACACCCTGATACCGATCAATTGTGTCTAATAGTTCTTCTTTGCTAATACCAATTTTTACATCGACATCGAAATGCTCTTGCAGCATATCAATCCCAACTTGGGCAATGGCATCGCAAATAAGAATTCGGGCAGTTCCGTTCTCTGACGTCATTGTCAAATCTCTCCTTTATGCTTTGTCTTCCAAGTATTCAGTCATTGCAGTGAGCAATGTCTCCATCTCATCGGCTGTCACATTCCCCATATGCGCAATGCGGAAGGCTTCTCCTTTAAGCTTTCCATAGCCGTTAGAAACAACCATCCCTCGCGCCTTAAGGAACGAGTTCAAATCACCGATATCAATGCTCCGTGTGTTGCGAACATTAGAGACCGTGGGCGAATGATACCCTTCCTCGGAGAACATCTCGAAACCACACTCAGCCACCCAACGGCGAGTGCGTTCGGCTAACGCCTGATGTCGAGCAAAACGCGCTTCCAGCCCCTCTTCCATCATGTGATTAAGCTGTACTCTCAAGGCTCGCATCAATGAAATATTTGGGGTAGCTGGGGTTGTATTCTTCTTCAAATATTTATCCAGCACCAAAAAGTCAAAGTAGTAACCACGCCCTTGTACACTCTTGGCTTTTTCGAGCAATCGATCGCTAACCGCACCGAGAGCCAGCCCAGGCGGAACGGCCAACGCTTTTTGTGTCGAGGTCAGCATCATATCCAGGCCCCATTCATCAAAAGGCAACTTGACCCCAGATAAGGAGCTAACCGCATCAACCATAATCAACACATCGGGATATTTCTCGCGCATCATCGCCGCAATCTGACCAAGCGGAGAGGCAACACCAGTGCTGGTCTCGTTATGCGCTAGGGCAATGGCCTCAACATCGGGATATTGTTGTAAGGCTTCATCAACTACTTCTGGGGTGATGGCTTTGCCCCACTCCACATCAACCCGCGAGGCATCTTTTCCACACCCCACCGCAACTTGGTGCCAACGATCACTAAAGGCCCCGTTGACAAAATTCAATACGCGATTGTGAATACCATTGCGTATCGCCGCTTCCCACAAACCGGTGCCAGACGAGGCTAGCACATACACCCGTCCTTCGGTGAAGAACACCTGCTTTAGCATATCCTGTACTTCAGCAAACAAGGTCTCAAACTCTGCGGTACGATGGCCAATCATCGCTTCCGTCTGGGCTTCAAGCACCGCTGGGCTGACGTTTGTCGGCCCGGGAATAAAAAGTGATGGATGTTGTTTGTTGCTCACAGTTAACCCTTTTCTCTACTAAAAATCAGAAAACCTGAAGTCTCAAATGAGGCTCCAGGCAATCTGATATATCTAAAATATTTCAGCGCAGCACTATAACACAACTTATAAATTTTTGAAAATAATAGAGGTAAGTGTGGCTAAAGATTTAAACCTATCACAACCAATCTCAATTAGCTTTGAGGTCCTGAATGCCAGCCAGTAATTCGGTTTCAGTTATTCGCCCCTTCAAATGAATATCCCCGTTCATCACTGTATGCGGCGTACCGAGCACCCGATAATTTTGGGCCAATTCCAGACAAGCTACAGCAGACACCGCATGACTGGTGATCAGTTGATTTTCATAAGCGAATTTATGGGCCAAACTGACCACTTGGGAACAATTCGGTCAGGTTGGGGTGGTAAAAACCTCTAATTGAATTGGTTCGGCCAATTGGTGTAACGTTTGTCGTGTTTTCTGTTGTAGGCCCGAGGCTCCCCGACCAACAACAATTAGGGCTGACACTAAAGCGGCTAGTTCGGTTCCTAGCGGGGGTCCAACAAAAATCAACTCATTTCCCCGCTGATCACCAACCTTAACATGATCTACAGGTTCAACATTGTCAGAATGTTCCAGAGGTTTTCTTTCTACGGACAATTGTGGCACTAGCGCCCGTAAATCATCAAAGGCAAGCAAAAGTTCAGCCTCGGGTTCATCAACAAACGCATAATCAATTTTAATAGGCTGAACAATTTCATTAAGGGCGCGCCGTAACCGCTCGCCTTCATAAATTTTTAACAACGACATAATTTGTTATTGAATGGCAATGTGACTACCATCATTATTTTTCCAAATGTTGATCTTTACCGGGAAGGCATCAGAGAGTTCGGCAATATGGGTAATAATGATAATTTTTTCAAAATCATTTTGAATAGCATTGATAGCCTCAACCAGGCGCTCGCGCCCTTGGCCATCTTGCGTACCAAATCCTTCATCAATGACCAGCGTTTGCAGCCGTGCCCCAGCCCGACGGGCCAACACCTTGCTCATCGCGATACGAATGGCAAAGTTCACCCGAAAGGCCTCACCGCCCGAGTACATCTCATAATCACGGGTACCGACCTCATCGGCAATTCGAATATCCAGCGTTTCAATCGTGTTATCGCTACTTTTAGCAGCTCGCTGGGTTTCAAAGCGAATGTGCATCCGCCCATCGGTCATCCGATGCAGGAGCGTGTTCGCCTCATTCTCGATTTCAGGAATAGCACTCTCGATCAGCAGGGCTTGAATTCCATTTCGGCCAAATGCTATTTGCAGTTCACGAAAGACACTTTGTACCTCTCGAATTTCTTGTAGATCATCCTCAAGCTCGCCCCGTTGTTTGCCCAGATTGGTGATATGGTTGAGCTGCTGATTGACCATCGCTACTTTATCGCGAGCAAAACGATGCTCCCGGCCCAAACGATCAACCTCAGCACTAGCCTCATTCAAGCGACGGCTCAATTCTCCCAAGTTACTGGTTTCAGCTTCTAATTCAGTGACTCGCTTACGATCCGTTTCAGTCTGTTCCACCAATCGGGTGTGCCGGGCCTGCGCTTTTTCTAGCCGTTTCTCAGCCTCGGTAATCCGTTTTTCAGCATCTGCTAACATCCGCCCTTCATCTTCAACGGGACGTAGTGCCTCAACATCTGCTTTGGCCTGATTGTGAGCAGCCCCATCATAGCCCAAGGTACTTAATTCGGTATTGACCTCATCCAAAGCGGCCACAACCTCACTGGCGAAAGCTTGGCTATCAATTTGTTCTTGTAATTCAGCTTGTTTTTCTTGGGCTGTTTGCAAATCGACAGCCGCCTGCTCCGCCTCCTCCAATGATTGGGTTAATTTCGCCACCTTGCCCTGAGCAGTCGACAGACCACGCAGTTGTTTGTCGGCTTCACTAATTTGCTTTTGTACAATGTCCTGCTCATTAGCTCGATTTTTGAGACGCGTTTGATTGTCGCGAAACTGATCCCCTTTAGCTTTGCCTTCACTTTGAAACTGAGCCAAAACTTCGGCTTGATGATCAGCGTCTAGGGGGCGGCGACAAATCGGGCAAGCTGATCCAGCGTCTTCCAACTGGGTCAATTTGTCTTTAATGTCATTCATTTCAACTTTGAGTTGTTTATTCTGCTCGGTCAGGCGGGCTGTCTCTTCTTTAATCTCGGTGAGTATATTTTGTTGGGTCTCCCGCTCGTTTGACAAAGCTTCTAACGTTTCCAAGGCTGATTGAGCCTCGGTCAGTTGAGTTCTTTGCGCGTCAATCAAGGCGGCTTTGGGGGTCATCAAATCAATCTGCGCTTTAACTTCACGCAAGTCGGCTTCAATCGCGGCTTTGGCTTGATTAAACGCAGCATCTAATTCATTTTTCCGCTCCGAGAGTTTGAGCGAGGTCTGCAACCGCTCATCCCAATCCTTCACCGCCGTTCGCGCCGCCGCCAAGGACTCCAGCCCCGCTTCAATCTCAGCCCGTCGATCCAAAATTTCGCGATATTGCACAATTTGATTTTCTGCGCCTGAAACTTGTTCAACCGTATCCTGAATATCAATTTCGGCCTGCTTCACACGCCCCATCAAATCATCCAGTTGTCGCTGTTTATCATTGATGCCACGATGTTGCTCTCGCAGCAGGTCCATATCCTTTTCGGCACTTTGCAATTGCTGGCTCAGCTCAGCCGCAGCCTGCTGCGAGGTCGCCAGTTCAGCTCGATAGTGCGACTCTTTAGCCAACTCCTGCTCAATCTGATCAATCTTGGCCACGAGGGCAGCGGCGCCACGTTCTTTTTCAACCGCCTGTTTTTTAGCCCGTTCACCGTAAACATCATAAATGCCCAGCCCCAAAATGTCGCTCAAAATTTCTTTACGCTTGCCAGGGGCTTTGGTCGTAAACTCATCAGCCCGCCCTTGTAATAAAAAAGCCGAATTGATAAAGGTGTCGTAATCGAGGCGAAGAGTATCATTCACCTTTTTCTGGGTCAGTCGCAAGCTGGTTTCAGTCAGGGTCCGCCAACCACCCGCATCTTCGATGTGAAAGGCTAAATCGCTACGCCCTCGTTTACTGGCATCCCGTTTCCGGATCAAGCGGTAGACGTTGCCCCCCAAATCAAATGTATACTCGACCTCCATATCAGATTGGCCGAGATGGATCAACTCGTCATCACGCTTAGCCCGCGCTTTGCCCCACAACACCCAGGTGATGGCATCCAGCAAACTGCTTTTACCTGCACCATTTTCGCCCGTCAAAACCGCCAAATGGATGCCTTGAAAATCAAGACCCGCATCGCGATAGGCCATAAAATTCTTTAACTTTAGCTTTATTGGAATCACCCAAGCACACCCCTAAACAACAGTATCGAAATCTTACCATAGCTCTTGGTAAGGGGGTAATTGACAGGGATGTGTTTTAGATAAGAAAACAATAAGCTACGTTGACATAACTTAAAGTGTTATGGTATACTGAAGCCGTTTACCCTACATAATATCTTGGGTAGTCACTTTCCCTGACAAATGCTTGAACCAAACTGAGAGATAGTCGAAACCTAATAGCATCTTTACAGTGTTAAGGAAACAGATTGTATGAAGGAGAGATGATATGGCAACTGATTTTGATTTTGATGGATCGTTTGATGATTCTAAGGATGAAGCCACAACCGAGGAATTTATAGAAGAGGAAGAAGAGGAAGAAGACGGCAGGCGCCCAAATCGCTTGCGTTTTATTCTTCTGCTTCTATTTCTTATCGTGCTGGTGTGTGTCTGTGCCTTTGTACTGCCATCGCGATTAGGCCTGTCGACTGACACCTTGTTCCCTGATCCAGGGGCAGCAGATCCGGTAGCTGGCACAGACCCAACCGCAGAGCCGACTGATCCAGCAACCACTGCGGAAAATGATCCCGCCCCAACGGAAGAGACTGATCCTGTCGCCACAGAAGAGCCTGCTTCAGACGCAACTGATGAGGCAATGGCTGAACCGACGGACGAGGCTGACTCTGTGCCGACTGAGGAGACTGATCCTGTCGCCACAGAAGAGCCCGCTCCAGATGCGACAGAAGAAGCAGTTGAAGAGCCTGACGAAGAAGAGCCAGTTGTTATCGTTGACCCTGAGCCCACAGACGAGCCAACGGCCGACCCGACTGAGGAACCAGCGACAGATCCAGCCGAAGACCCCACAACCGACCCTGAAGCCGACCCAACTGACGAGCCTGAAACATCACCAACAACTTGCGATAATAATACCGCCCCAGCCGCAGCATTCAGCGCCGATCCAAGCCCAGCGATGATTGGGAAAGGACAAGCCGTCGTGGCCGTTGATGCCAGTGCTTCTACTGACGCTGATGGGAACATCACCCGCTATGCCTGGAATTTCGGGGATGGCAGCGACGACCAAGTTAGTGAGCAAGCGACCACCACCCACGGATATAAAACACCTGGGACTTACATCATCACCTTAACGGTTATGGATGATTGTGGGGCAACGAATGATGCGACATCTGAAGTGACCATTGTTCCAGCCGCCACGCCCACGCCTGATGGAGACGATAGCAACGATGACCCAGCTACAGACACACCAGACTCAGAAGATCCCTCAATGCTAGGTAACGTCACCATGGGTGTTTGCTACAAAGTGCAACGGGGTGACACATTGTCAGGGATTGCCTGGAACAATGGGGTGACCTTGTACGATTTGGCCCGGGTCAATAATGTAACGACGGAATATTTCGTTATCGCGGGGCAAGGCTTGTTTATTCCAACGGGAACCATTCAGGCGGGCGCAAATGGATATCAAGTCCAAGCCGGCGATACCCTGAACAGCATTGCCTACAATTGTGGAGTAACTGTTTCCCACCTAGCTCAAGTCAACAATTTGAGCTTGAACGCGACGTTAACCGCTGGGAATGTACTCATCATACCTATTGGCGTACGTTAATAAACAGTGGGCCACAAACAAATGTAATTTCGTAAGCGCGGGAGTGTAGATATGGCGAATTAAGTTTTCAGCCATATTCTACCTCCCGCGATGACTTTATGTCACTTTGATGGTATACTGGAGATACATATCATCAGTATAATATCAAGGACGATAGATACATCGTCGGTATTGGAGTGAATATATGGAAGCTTTACCTGAAAAACGTTCTTCTAATCGTTTGCGAATTATCATACTTATTGCCTTTGTTTTTATTCTACTGTGTTTGGTTGGAGTATTTGTATACAACCAGCTCATAGGCAACCCTGGCGGCCCAATTGCTGAAGAACCCAGTCCAACAGCAGAGGTGACCGAGGAAGTCACAACCGAACCCACCGAGGAAGTTACAACACCCACCGCAACCCGTGTCATTGACGAAGAACCCACGGAAGAACCCGAGCCCACCGAGGAACCCACAACCGAACCCACTGTTGTAGTCGAGCTACCAACGGCAACCCCAATCCCAGCTTCCGATGACTCAACCGACAATTCAGACACAGTCGTTGTGGTTGGTCCAGCCGAAGAGCGCGTGGCAAATGGCGGCTTTGAGGATGACTTTGCTGATAACGGGGTAGCCGAAGGGTGGACTCCCTTCAAAAATGATAGTATCATCGCCGCTTACTCTGCTGAGCCGCTTGGGGCTTACGTACAAGATGGGGAAACTGCACAGCGCATCACCACCTCACAAGCGACGATGGGCAACCGTTATGCAGGCCTATATCAGCAGCTTGATGTTATTCCTGATGAAACCTACACCCTCACGATGTACGGCCAAATTCGTAGCGGCTTTGGTGATGTCGATAAAAGCAGCTACGGCTATCGAATGCAATATGCCATCAGTGACAGTGGGGTTCGAAACTGGCAGGTTGTGCCTGATGAGGATTGGATCGAACTACCTTGGGATGAACAAACCCTCTACGCCTCAGACACCGAATTTGCCGAATATACGACTGAAATTGTCCCCACCTCCGATCAAATCACCCTTTTTGTCCGAGCGTGGAATAAATGGGCTGATCCCGGTGAGGCCCAATATACGATTGATAGTGTCAGTTTAGTTGGTCCCGCCTATGTGGTACAAAGTGCGCCACAAGCAATGACCGAGTCATCTAGCGGCAGTCAGGCTACAGAAAGCTCGAGCTCGAGCAGTTCCAGCACAACAGCCGATAACGACGATGAAGAAGAGTTGGTCGACCAAGGCTTGCCTGTGACGGGAACCGGAGATGAGACAGTTATCCTCAACGATGCTCGTTTATGGGGAGCCATTCTGGTATTGATTACGTTGGGTCTCGGTGCCCTTTATCGGGTACGTTGGAGCCATCGCTAAACATATAAATTAAAGCTAGTCGAAAGACGGTGTTACACTTGTAACATCGTCTTTTTTTATTATGTAGGAAAGGGGAAACAATGTCTACACGTGTGGTCATTATCGGCGCAGGAATGGCCGGTATCGCGGCTGGACAGCATCTACACAAAAGTGGAGCAGCCGTAATAATTCTCGAAGCGCGGGATCGAATCGGTGGGCGGATGTGGACCTCCCAGACATTAGGGCATCCTATCGATTTAGGGGCCTCCTGGATTCACGGTGTGCGTGGCAACCCGATCACAAAACTAGCCCAAAAATTCAATCTCAATACCATTCCCACAGATTACGAGAACCTGGAGGTTTATGATTTTGATGGGAGGCGGTTGTCTGTCGAGCCGCTATTGAGCGAGTTTTGGACCCTTCTGGATGAAACGACAGTGAGCTATGCAGAAGAATTGGATGAGGATATGTCATTAGCTACCGGGTTAGATCAACTCTTGGTCGACCGTTCCCTGAACACCGAACAGCGCCGTGTCCTTGATTGGGTTTTGGCCCTCAATGTTGAGGCTAACTACGCTGCCGATATCGAGCAACTATCCCTAAAGAGCTATTATCAAGACGAGTATTTTGGTGGAGGCGATCATTTTATGATGGATGGTTACCATCAGATTGTTGAAAAGTTGGCTAAGGGGCTAGACATCCGCCTGAGTGACCCTGTGACCGAGATCGATTACAGTGGCGAAACTACGCATATCACCACCGAGTCAGCCACCTACAAAGCGGACTTTGTGATTGTGACCGTGCCGCTAGGTCTGCTCAAAGCGGGTTCGATCAAATTTACGCCTGACCTGCCTCAAGAAAAACAGGGTGCCATCGACCGCCTGGAAATGGGGCTGCTCAACAAAATCGTGTTGCAATATCCAAACCTGCCAGAATGGCCCGCCTCCCGCGAAGTCATCGGCTATGCCTCCGATACCCGTGGCGAGTTTTCCACCTTCATGAACTTACACGCCTACAACGAAAGCCCGATTTTGATGGGCTTCCTCGGCGGCAGCTACGCCCTCGCTCAAGAAGATCGGTCCGATGAAGAGATCATCGCCCACGCCCAACGTATCCTCACCACCATCTACGGCAACCAACTACCTGATCCCATTGCCTATCTCGTCACCCGCTGGGCCAGCGATCCCTTTAGCTACGGTTCATACAGCTACGTCCCCCTCGGGGCCGACTTCTCCGATTACGAACAGATGGGCCACCCCGTCGCCAACCGCCTGCTCTTTGCCGGAGAAGCCACAAACCGCCAATATCCGGCTACGGTGCACGGGGCGTATCTTTCGGGGGTGCGGGAGGCGGAGCGGGTGTTGGGGTTGATTGGGATGGGATAAATGCATACAACTCACTTTACCAAACCTGTATCAACTTATTCAGACGACGTGCTACAATCAAATATTAAATTTAAAGAAATTGTGTGAGTCGGGAGAAGATCAAAAATATTATTATAATACTGCTCAGAAACCAAATTGCTGCCCATATTTTGACCTTCAAAGTTGAGTTCCTATTCGCTAAAAAACCATCTATAATTGGATCAACATACTCTACAAAGAATTCTGCGCCATCCCAAAAATAGATCCACAAACCAAACAATATACTCGGAAAAATAAGAGCAAACTGAAATGCCAAGACAAAAGGATTGCCATCTTTAGGGTCAATAAAATGAAATATAGTTGGTACATTGCCAATAAAAATTCCAATCCCCATGACAATCCAAGGTAAAGCACTAAGCAAACTCAGGTATCGAAAAAATTGGCGATATCCTTCGGCCAACGATGGATCATATTCAATACGCCTCCTGGCTCGATTTTGTAATTTTACTACTCGGACAACAAGCGCAAATAAAAAAACTAGCCAAAACCCACGTGTTATAAACATTCCCATCCATTGAGCGATTATGTTTAACATCATTTCTACATAAATCGGATTGCACCTTGAATTGGGTTGTAAAACTTAACTAATCTCAAATACTCGATCAATACATAACTCTAATCAAATTTCACAAAAACAGTATTGCAAACTGGATTATCTGAAGCAGCATACAAATCAACAATACTGTAATTCCCATCATTACAAACCGTGTGGTCTTTTCTGTTGCTTGCTTATCAGTTAAATTCTGGTCAGATGCTTTCACCCCCACATTGACCATACTAATTACGACTCCCCAGAATACAAAGCCAAATAAACTTTTAAACTCGATAACCTCGGAAATAGCTTGACTATCAACACCTGAGTCTAATGAGGCCGTCCCAAAGACAAGGATCGCTGAAGTTATGATCCATACCATTGCGCCATAGGCTACACCCCGAACCATCCCCCTGAAATATTTCATAACAGGGGAACTATCTCAACTGATATTTTTGTTAAGAAGCCTACAGAAACACCAATAACAACCGAACCCAGCAACAACCCAAATGATTCGAGGGTGTAGTCCATATTCAAATGAAGCATATATCCATAGGCAAGCAAAAACGAAAATACACCTATAATCGCAGCACGAAGCATCCTGTTTTATCCTTCTATTACTCAAACCTACAAATAGATCATTCCAATTCATTCTAATTACGAGGAGGTACTAATTTTCGTAGGTTGCATGCAAAATATGCGAAAGTGGCTCACGATTATTATTCCGTTGCACAACAAAAAAGAGCACCGGCTCAACAAGACAATGCTCTTTTCACTCTGATGTAAGTCAAGATTTGAATTTTTTCACAATATAATTGTGGTAAAAACTATGCCCTCAAATCCTTCAACAACCGCTCAAATCCCGCCCTGTAAGCCCCCTCATCCTGCCAATTGCAAAAATCGCCAATATGTCGTTGCCGCTTCAGTTTCGCTGCCCAGCCGATCTCCGACTGCATCACCATCTCATCAATTCGTATCGGGAATAACACCTCACTACCTCGCTTTTTCTCAAGTTCGACTGCGTGCTCGACTTCATCTTCAACCCAGCCGCTTTTGAGGGAATGTTCAGATAGACTCATCAATCGTCCGCCGAACTTTGTTCCCAATTTTTATATCTTCTGGGGCAAACCAGCAGCGAACGCCATTATTTTGCAAATCGTCATAGAGCTTTCGAGCGAAGGAGGCATCTTTGCTAGAATGGCTGATGAAACAGGAGTTGTACTTGATAGCTGGGCCTGTCAGCATATTGGAGATGGTGTAGGTGATGTCAATGATTTGATTTTGGCTCAAGTTTGGATTGTGGAGTTTCACCATTTCGATTTGTACATCTGATAATCCACAACCACGTAAAAACTCAATTGGTATTTGACCTTGAGATTTTATCAGAGTGCTGGTACTGATCGGTGAAGGCCCCATATGGAGAACCATCTCAAGTTCGTTAACTTGCCGTAGGTCTAAACTTGATATACCTGTATGCCCAAATTTGGCCCAAATAGAGGTCTGCCCCTCTAAGGTCCGCATATCTGAGGTTCGCCTTATACAGATCAGCCTCACTAATAATTGCATCTCTGAGGTCTGATTCTTTGAGGTTTGCCTTATAGAGGTTGGCTCTTGTCATATCCGCTTCTCTGAGATTCGCCCCAAAGAGATCAACTTTTCTAAGATTGGCATTACTGAGGTTTGCTCCCCTCAAATTTGCGTAACTGAGGTTAGTCCAAGTAGGTCTCACATTTAAACCTATAAGGTCCGTTTCTCTGAGGCCCACATCACCAAGGTCAATCCCACTTAGATCTATCCCACTCAGGTCCATATTACTAAGAGTTACTTTTCTAAGGTCTGCCTCACTAAGATCTAACTTTGTAGCCTTTACCCTTGCCTCTTTTATAATTCGCTCAACATCTTCACGCGATAATCGCTTTCTTTTCATACGTCTATTATACAGCAAAACAGCCACAGATTAGAACAGGATGCGCAGGATTTACGGATTTTTGCTGTTTACCGTTCACTTAAAAACCACGGATTAGCAGAATGTCGCGGATTGTTGACATTCTATCCGCGTTTTTCTGTTCATCCGCGGTTCTTCACCCACTTTATCCCCTAAAAAAGACAAATCAACTATTTTATCCATCCCATCCCAACCCAATTTCCCCCGCCCTTTGGCAACCCGCTTTTCCCTCGCTATAATCTCCATAACAAACAGGCCCAGAACCTTAAGGCTTTTCCAAGAACTCATGATCCCTAAATGCTATGAATCCCATGAAATGATACATTACCACGATCCATTTTTGGAAAAGCTTAAGAAATTCCGACATCTTAAATTTGTCGACGTACGCCTTAGACGACAAACATAGTTTTAAGTCACTTATCTGGCTGGAATTCCTTAACTTACGCGCTTTCCATACTTTCACATCGCCCACTCTTGTGTTATACTATACATAATATTAAAAGTTAAGATTAGTAGTGGAGATTAGGGATTAGTTTGTAGTGTTGGTTTTCTTGGATATTATGTGATAACGGTGACGTGATACGTAATACGCGATACGTGAAAATCAGGCTACGTATCACGTATTACGCATCACGTCGTAAGCAAACCCTCTCTAATCTCTACCCAACAGTATTCTGGGGCATAAGCATGACAAACACCCCCTCATTTCAAGATTTTTTAGAGGATTTTTCGACTGAAATATTTGTAGGGCGGGGCGAGCAACTGGTTCGCTTTGAAAAAGCGCTCATCACCGAGCGACCGCCGTTTTTGATTTTGGCTATCTCTGGCGAGTCGGGGGTGGGCAAAACCACCCTGCTTGAACAACTCCACTACATCGCCGATGACCACGCCGTGCTTACTGCCAGCGTACGGGATGAGCAAAATAGCATCCCGGCCACCCTAGCCCACTTCGCCGCCCAATTTGATGAGGCCGGCCACACCTTCACCACCTTTACCGACCGATACGAACGCTACCGCCACCTAAAAGAGATTATCGAGGCTGACCCGCACGCGCCGCAAGACGTGCTGGATTTTGCCTTGCGGAGTGCCACCCGGCTCAACAAACGTAGCCTGCGGCGAGCACCTGTCCAAGCCGCCGTTGATGAACAGATTCGCAGTGAAGTGGATGATTTGGTGACCAACCAGGACAGTGCCCTCACTGCCTACGTTACAGAAACATTCCCTATTCCAGAGGATCGGGTGCTACTGCTCGACACCGACAACGAGCTCACCCGTCACTTTATCCGCGATCTCAATGAGAACGCCCAGCAGCGTCGCATCATCCTTTTCTTTGATGCCTATGAAAAAACGGCGGTCCATCTCGACAACTGGCTGCTCGACACCCTGTCGGGCAAGTACGGCGCCTTCAGCAGCCGTATCTTCTTTATCATCGCGGGCGTTGAGCCACTGGAAGGGGCCTGGACCCGCTTCCGCAAAGCCACCCGCCAGGTCAAGCTCCGCGAGTTTACCGAAGGCGAAGGTCGCGAATATTTAGAGCACGCAGGTATCACCGATGAAGCTCAGGCTGCGGCCCTGCTAGAGGTCTCGGAACTCAAGCCGGTGCAGTTGGCCTTCCTGACCGCAGCCCCCGGCGGGGTGCCGGTCGATGAAGAAGGCACGGCCATTGAGCGTGTACTGGCTGGGGCCACGGCGGAGCAGCGAGAAGCGTTATTGTTGGCTAGCGTGCCCCAGGAATTCGATCCGGCCATTCTGACTGAGCTGCTGGGCGAGGAAGCCGCCACCGAAGCCTTTGAGTGGTTGAGCCAAGCCCGCTTTGTTGATCCCACCGCCGATGGTCACGCCTATCACGAGGTCATCCGCACAGAGATGCTACAAGCCTTCAAGGCTCAATCGACACGGCAGTATAACGAGACCCATCGCAAGATGGCCGACTACTACGCTCGCCAGGCCGAGGCCCTGCGCCTCTCGGACGAGCAGCAAATTCTTAACGATGAATGGCTTGCCTATCAAAATCTACGGCTCTATCACCGTCTCTCCCAAAATCCCGACACCTATCTGACCGAGGTCTTCAACACCCTGCTCACCAACCTCTGGAGCGATATCGCCCTGGCCCAGGATGAGCAAAAACGGGGGGCCTTGCGCAACACGCATCAAATTTTGAGCCAAGTGGCCCACGAAACGGGCGATGAAACACTGATCGAATGGCGCGACCGTTTGGCGAGCGTGCTGGGGGTTGATCGCGAAGGGCGGGCCGTCGAGGTGCAGGCCTTTGGCGAGTTCTTTACCGCGCTCGGCGATCTCAACCTGTTGGACAATCGCGAGCGCAGTCTGGCCTATTTGCTCAGCGGGGCGGTCTATGCGGAGTCGGCCCCCAACAAAGCGGTGGATAATCTTTCCAAGGCCATCGAGCTCCAGCCCGAAGATGCCAGCACCTACTACTGGCGCGGCCATATTCATCTGGAAGCGCAGGAGTTTGAGGCAGCCCAAGAGAACTTTAGCAAGATCATCGAGTTGCAGCCCAACAACGGCGACAACTACTATTGGCGCGGACGAGCCCATCTTGAGAACGATGATTACGCCGCAGCCCTGGCCGATTTTGACAAAGCCATCGCCTTGCAACCCAACGCTCTGGCCTATCAAGGGCGCGGGATCACCCATTTAGAGCAGGGCAAGGATGAAGCCGCCCTAGCTGATCTGACCTGGGCTATTGAGCTGGACCAAAAAGATGGGGACAACTTCTACTGGCGCGGGCGCGTTCACTTGGACCAGCAGAAATATGATGAGGCCCTAGCCGACTTTAACGCGGCGATCGATCTGCAAAGCGCTAACGATGAAAATTACTACTGGCGCGGTCGAACCCATCAAACCCAAAACGAATTTGATGCAGCCTTGGCCGACTTTAGCGAAACGGTCGATCTTAATCCTGATAACGCCCTAGGCTATCAACAACGTGGCTACACTTACCTGACCATCGAAAATTATCGCTTGGCTATCGCTGACTTTGACGAAGCCATCGCCCTAGCTCCGACGGCCGCCCTCAATTATCACGGTCGCGCCTTGGCCCACAAAGCGCGGGGCGACGATCTTGAAGCGGTCACTGATTTCAGCGATGCCATCCAGCATACCCCCGATGATTATGACAGCTATGAACAGCGGGCGCGGCTCAATCTCAAGCTGAACAAAACGGTCGCAGCCCTGGCTGACTTTAACAAAGCCATTGAGCTTCAGCCGGAAACCGACCTGGATAACTATGAGCAGCGGGGACGTTTACTACTTTCCGTGAAAAACTACCCGGCTGCCATCGCTGATTTTAGCCATTTGGTTGAGCAATCACCAGATCCGGCCCCCTATTATCATCTGCGGGCGCACACACATCGATTAGTGGGCGGCTATGATGCAGCGATGGCCGATGCCAGCCAAGCCATCAAACTCAGTCCGAAAAATGCCACATATTATCGCGAGCGGGGTTTGGCGCACTTTGCCTTAGAAAAATATTCAGCGGCTTTGAACGATTTTAGTCAAGCCATCGAACTCGAGCCAGAGCAGGCCGATGATTACTTGTGGCGGGGCCGAGTACAGCTTGGGGCTAAGCACTATGAGGCAGCGGTGGCCGATTTCGAGCAAGCCATCGATCTGCGGGAGCAGCCCAACGGCGATGACCACCACTGGCTTGGCTACACCCATCTGCAAGCCAAAGATTATCGCGACGCCATCGTAGCCTTAGACTCTGCTGTCGATCATCAGCCAAACAATAGTCTGAATTATCAATATCGAGCCCTGGCCAATCAGGCCATTGAAGAGCACGAGGCCGCGATTGCCGACTTTGGCCAAGCCATCAAGCTTAATCCCACCGACGCCCTGAGTTATCGGCAACGGGGGCAGGTCTATCTGGATACGGATGAGGTATGGCCCGCCGTCTCTGATTTGAGCCGGGCGATTGAGCTAGAGCCAGAACACGCCGAGAGCTATCACCGGCTGGGGATTGCTCACTATCGGCAGGGCAATGACGAGGCGGCCTTGGCTGACTTTGGTCAAGCCATCGAGCGGCTGCCAGAAAAGGCTGGAGCCGAAAGCTACTACTGGCGCGGTCGCATCAAGATGCGGCAGGATCAAGCCGCCGCAGCCTTGGCCGACTTCAACGATGCTATCGAGCGCGACTCGAAGCCGGGCGATTACTTCTATTGGCGATCCCAAGCCCATCTGGCCGAGCAAAATCAGGAAGCGGCCCTTGAGGATTTGACAAACACCATTCGCCGCATTCCAAAAAACCCCGATCTCTATCAACAGCGTGGGGAAATTCGCTTCAATTTGCAGGATATTAAAGGGGCCCGGGCCGACTTTAGCAAAGCCATTGAGCATCAGCCAGAGAACGGCCTGCATTATCAATGGCGCGGTCACACCTATCTGCAAAGTGAAAATTATGAGCGGGCGGCTACCGACTTTAGTCAAGCCATAGAACTCTCTTCCGAAAATCAGGCAGAGAACCACTACTGGCGTGGGCACGCCTACTTTGAGTTGGGCGATTATCGCACCGCCGCCACCGATTTCACGCAATCGATTGAGCTTGAGCCTACCGACAACGGCCAAGTCTATCTCGAACGCGGGATGGCTCATCTAGAAATGAATGAATATCTGGCGGCAATGGCCGATTTTAGTACTGTCATCGAGATGGAGCCGGAGAACGGCGAGGCCTATGCCCAACGCGGTCGAGCCCATCTAGAAACCGATGATTATACCTTTGCCGTCGCGGATCTAGACAAAGCCATCGAGCTTGATCCAGAGAAAGCTTACAGTCACCACTGGCGCGGGCTGGCTCACTTCCATCTCAATGATCCCAAAGCAGCTATTCCCGACTTTGATCGGGCCATCGAGCTTGGGCCAGATGAGGCTACGGAGAGCTATGTTTGGCGCGGTCAAGCCCATTTATTGGTCGAGAATTACAAGGCGGCTGAGGCTGACCTAACCAAAGCCCTCAAAGCAACGCCCAAAGATGCCAAGTTGCATCAATTACGTGGGTCAGCGCGCCGGGGCCAGCAGAATTACAGAGGGGCTTTGGCCGATTACAGTCAGGCCATAGAACTTGAGCCAGAAAACATTGAGCATTATCAAATGCGTGGGCAGGTCTATCTCGACCAGAAAAAGCTTGAGCAGGCCCTAGCTGATTTTGATAAGACTATTGAGCTTGAACCAAACAATGGCGACGCCTACGCCGGTCGAGGCCGAGCTTATCAGTCGGCCAAAGATTACGATGCAGCCATCGCCGACTTTACCCAAGCCATCGAATTGGACCAAACCAGTTCCAGTCACTATCGAGAACGGGGCTTGGTCTATTTTGATCAAGGTAACATCGAAGCCGCAAAAGCCGACTTGAACCAGGCCATCGAGCTTGGTGGGCCAACCGAGCGGGATGATGCCTACTACTGGCGTGGTCGGGTCTATATGGATACCGAGGATTACGCTGCTGCGATTGAAGACTTCAGCCAAGCGATTGAGCTTGAGTCGGACATTGCCGATAGCCATTTCCAACGCGGGATGGCTTATTTAGCGCAGAGCCAGCAGACCGAGGCCCTCGCGGATTTTGATGCGGCCATCGATCAGCACTTTAATCCGCCAGTCACCTACTACCGCGAACGCGCCAAGTTGCATCTGGCCTTAACCCATTTTGCACCAGCCATCGAGGATTTCAGTCAAGTCCTTGAAATGGCCCCGCTGCCTCTTGATTATCAGCAACGCGGCGCAGCCTATCTACAAAATGGGGAGACGAACTCCGCCCTAACTGATCTCAATCAGGCCATTGAGCTTGAACCCAAAGTGGCCGACAACTACTATTGGCGCGGACGCACCCAACTGGCTCTCCAGCAGGGATCATCAGCTATCAAGGATTTGAGTCAGGCGATCAAGCTTGATTCCGAGCAGGCTGACTATTATTACTGGCGCGGACAAGCCTATTTGAGCGAAGCCAATTATGAGGCGGCCCAAACTGATTTCGACAAAGCCATCACGTTAGCCCCGACACAGATGGTACATTATTACGAAGGACGTGGGACAGCTTACTTCCATCTGGCCGATTATGAAGCGGCTCAGGCCAATTTCGATCAGATGCTGATCATCGCGCCAAAAAATGCCACCGCTCACAACTGGCTGGGCCAAACTCACTTAGCGACGCGGACTTATCCCAAAGCGATCACCGAATTTAGCAAGGCCATTGCGCTTGAGCCGAATGCTCAACGACATTATCACGGTCGTGGTCAGGTTCATCTGGCTGCCGATGATTTCAAAGCCGCTCTGGCTGATTTTGATAAGGCCATAGAGTTAGCCCCAGAAGATGCCGAGGGCTTCTATCTACGTGGGCAAGCTCACTGGACCCAAGCAGATTATACGACGGCTGAGACCGACTTCACGAAGGCAGCCAGCTTGGCCCCCGAACGGGCTGATGTGCATTTGTGGCATGGGCGAGCCAACATCGCGCTTCAGGATTATCCGGCAGCGGTAGCGGCCTTCAGTCGGGCGCTGGCCCAATCTCTGGATGCGTCTTATGAAGCATACTTCTGGCGGGGACGGGCTCACTTTGAAAATGAAGTGTATGAGGCGGCGATTGCTGATTTTAGTCAGGCCTTACAAGCCTCACCAGACAGCGCCGAGGCCTACTACTGGCGCGGGCGAGCCTACTTCGAGACGGACGACTCGACGGCAGCTCTGACTAACTTCACCGAGGCCCTCAAGCGAGATAATACCCAAGCGGCGACCTACTACTGGCGCGGGCAAACCTATCTCGTTACCCAAGATACCTTTGCCGCCGTTGATGATTTTACCAAGGCCACCAAGCTAGAGCCGAAGGTCGGGCCACATCATCAAGGGTTAGGGGCAGCCCACCTAGCCAATCGAGATTATGCCGCTGCTGCCGTGGCCTTGGATAAGGCCATCGAGTTGGTGCCGGACAGTGCCAAGAATTACCAAATGCGCGGCCAAGCTCGCTTGATGACCGAGAATTTCGAGGGTGCGGTTGCTGACTATACGCAAGCCATCACCTTTGATCCTGACGATCAGCTCAATTATCATCAACGCGGTGTGGGGCAACTCTCACTAGGGAAATATCAAGAGGCAATCGCTGATTTAACAAAGGCGATTGAGTTGCAAGATGATGAGCCGTGGGCCGAGAGTTTATACCAACGCGGCGGAGCGTATCTGGCCCAACAACGTTATGGTTCAGCCATCGAAGATTTTAACCGTGCTCTAGAGCTCAACCCGGATGATCCACGCAGCTATAGCAATCGCGGTCGGGCTTATTTGGCCAGCAAAAAGTATGACGAGGCCGCAAGCGATTTTAATCAAGCCATTCGGTTGCAGCCCGCTCATTACGAGCATTACTACTGGCAAGGGCGAGCCAATTTAGCGACCAAAGATTATATGGCCGCCTTGGGCAGCTTCAAACAGGCCATCGATATCAACCCAAAGGACGCCTTGAGCTATCAAGGCCGAGGGCTGACCCATTTGGAGCAACGGGGTTACACCGCAGCCACTGAGGAATTTAGCCAAGCTATTGAACTTGATCCCGATAATGGCGAAAATTATCACTGGCGTGGCCGCGCCTACTTAGCCACCGAGGCGTATCAAGCAGCCAAAGATGACTTTATCAAGGCCATTGAATTTGAGCCAAACGAAGCCTCCAATTATCAGGGCTTGGGGGTCACCCATCTGGAGATGGAGGCCGAAGCCGAGGCAATTGTCAATCTGAACAAGGCCATTTCACTGGACCCGAGCAATGACGACAACTATCAGTGGCGCGGGCGTGCTCAACTTAAGGCCCGAGCTTATGACACGGCTCTGAAGGATTTAGATAAGGCCATTGAGCTTGATCCTATGGATGGGGCGCACTACTTCCATCGCGGACGTATCCAGCATCGACGGGGCAAAATGACGGCTGCGGTAACCAACTTTACCGAAGCTATTGAACGAATGACCGACAATGGCTATGCTCACCAAGAGCGCGGCATCACTTATTTTGAGGTAGGCGCCTATCCCGAAGCCATCGCTGACTTTACCCAGGCTTTAGAGAAATTACCGAATGAACGGGGCCATAACTATCGTCGGCGTGGTCGGGTTTATCTGACGACTAAAGATCATTCAGCGGCCCTGGTCAATCTGGACAGAGCCATCGAATTACAGCCGGATAATGGTGAAAATTATCAGTGGCGGGGCCGCACCAATCTTGAGGTGGGCGAGTTCGATGCTGCGTTAGCCGACTTTAGTCGCACCATCGAACTCGAGCCAGAAAATCCACAAGCCTATCAAGGGCGGGGCCTATCTTATTTGGCGCTACACAATCGTGCTGCCGCAATTGAGGATCTGTCTCAAGCCATTGATCTGCAACCAGACAATGCCTACAACTATCGGCAGCGTGGGCGGGCCTATTTGGCCGATGAGAATTACAAAGCGGCTATTGCCGACTTTGATGAAGCTATTGAGTTAGAGCCGGACAATGATGATGGCTACTTTGGCCGTGGTGAAACCCATCTGGCCGCCGACAATTATGATGCAGCCTTGGCCGACTTCAACAAAGGGATGGCGTTGGTCCCAGATGCCGCTCAAAATTATCAAGGTCGGGGACGGGTTTATCTGCAAACTGAGGATTATGAGCCAGCCTTGGCCGATTTTGATAAAGCCATTGAACTAGAGCCAAACAATGGACATCATTATTATTGGCGTGGTCGGACCCGTCTAGCTATGGACAATGTGGATGAGGCCCTGCTTGATTTCGGGCAGGCTCTTGATCGTCTGCCGAGAATCGAACGTGGACCGACGCATCTGTCGCGAGCCAATGTTCACTTTGATCAAGAAGATTACCAAGCAGCGGTCTCCGATTTTGATCGAGCCATTGCTTTATTACCGCCGGATAGCCAAATGCACCAACGGCGGGGGCGGGCCTCGTTGATCTTGCAGAATTATACGGGGGCTGTAACTGACTTTAGTCAAGCCATCGAACTCAAGCCAATTGCCAGCGAGAACTATTTCTGGCGGGGCGAAACGTATCGTGCCTCGAAAAATTATGAGGCGGCGATTACTGATTATCAACGAGCCATCGAGCTTAATCCGCAGGATGCGGGCAGCTTCCGAGGACGTGGGATTGCCCAATATGAGATTGGTGAATATCGGCAGGCCATGGATGACTTCAATGCAGCGATTGCCATTGCCCCAACCGATGCCAAGAGCCACTACTGGCGCGGACAAACTCACCTAGTTCAGCAGGCTTATGAAGACGCCATGGCTGATTTTGAAAAGGCGGGCGAGCTAGCTCCCGATGATGGCCGCAGTTATCACGGACTAGGTCGAGCCAGCTTCGAGCTTAAGGCATATAGTGATGCGATTAGTCATTTTGATCAAGCCTTGAAGTTACTCCCGAATGATGAGCAAGGCGAGACCTATTTCTGGCGCGGCCGGGCCCATTGGGCAACACAAAATTACGACTTTGCTCGCTCTGATCTGAGTCAGGCCATTGTACGATTAGCTGATGAGGCTGAGAGCTACTTCTGGCGCGGGCGGGTTCAGTTTGACTCACGGAATTACAGCGGGGCTTTGTCTGATTTTAACCAAGTTCTGCAACGACAGCCTCGTCATGCTGACAGTTACTATTGGCGCGGCCGGGCCTACTACCAGACCCAACAATACCAAGCTGCAATGAACGCGTTTGATCAAGCGCTCATGTTGCAGCCAAAGCAAGAGAACCGAGACGTCTACTTCTGGCGCGGCCGCACCGCCTACGTCGAACAAGATTATGGCACGGCTTTGATGAACTTCACCTCGGCCATCGAGTTAGATCGGGATAACGCAGAAAGCTACATCTGGTCAGGACAAGCCAATTTGGCCTTGGATCAATATCGAACGGCTTTAGATGATTTTGCCCAAGCCATTAAGTTGGAGCCGAATAACGATTTAGCCTATCAAGGACGAGGGCTGGTCCACTTTACCACCGAAGAATATGACACGGCCCTCCACGATTTTAGCGAAGCGATCAAGCGTAACCCTGAAAACGCAGAGAGTTATAGCTGGCGTGGGCGCATTTACAAAGAGCAAGAAAAGTATAATGCGGCAATTGATGATTACACGATAGCCCTTGATTACCGACCAGACAATGGCAGCTATCATTACTGGCGCGGGTTGGTCTATCACGAAATGACCGAGTATCTGGCGGCAATTGCTGATTTTGACGAGGCGATCATCTTACAACCGAAAATCAGTCGCAACTACGCTGCCCGGGCCGTCAGCTATCAAGCCATCGATCAAACGAACGCTGCCTTGGCCGATTTTGCAATGGCGTTGCAGATCGAGCCACAATCGGGCCAACTCCATCAACAACGCGCTCAAATTTATCTAGAGGCGAACCAGCCCCAAGCGGCCCTCAATGCCTTGGATGAAGCGATCAAGCTGGACGACAATGAGAGTGAACATTATGTGTGGCGAGGTCGCACGCATCTGGTAATGGACTCGATTGATGCAGCTGTGGCCGATTTCAATCAGGCCCTAAAGTTAGCCCCTGACGTCGGTGATACGCATTACTGGCTAGGCCGGGCTTATCTGACAGGTGGCGCGTATCAATCGGCCTTGATCAATTTTGATAAAGCCATCGAGTATGATGCGGATCAAGCCGAGAGCTATAAGCAGCACGGGGTCACCTATCTACGAATGGGCGAGATTGAGGCGGCATTAACCGATTTTGATAAAGCGAGCAAACTGGATGAATACAACGGCGAAATCTACCAGTGGCGGGGTCAAGCGCATTTAGCACGCGAAGATTTGAAATCTGCCAAAAAAGATTTTGGCCGTAGCGTCGATTTACAAGCCGACTTGGCCACAGGCTATCAAGGTTTGGGCACCGTGTATGTCCTGCAAGATGATCCGCTGGCCGCTGAGGCTGATTTGAAGAAGGCCATTGAGCTAGACTCGACCCGCGGTGAGCCTTACTACTGGCTGGGTCGCCGCTATATTCTAAGCAAAGATTATGATGTTGCGTTGGAAAATTTCAATCGGGCCTTGATGCTCCAGCCGGAATTGGGCGGTGATATCTATCGCTGGCGCGGGCGCACGGCGGTTGAAACTGAAAACTACGCAACCGCGATTGATGACTTGAGCCAAGCCATCGATCAGCAGCCGGACAATAGCGAGAATTTCTATTGGCGCGGGCGCGCTTATTTAGCCACACAGGAGTATCAAGCTGCCGTGGCCGATTTTAGCCAAGCGGCCCGCTTGAACCCAGCCGGCGATGGCGACATCTTCTTGTGGCGGGGCCGAACTCACTTTGAGACGCAGAATTATCACGCAGCTGAGGCTGATTTTAATGTGGCGATTGAGTTAGATAAAAGTGATGGGCGCTTCCCCTATTGGCTCGGTCGCACCTATTTGGCGATGCAGAAATACACCGTGGCCTTACGCGACTTTGGCCGAGCCATCGAGCTGATGCCCGAAGACGCAGCCAGTTATCAGGCTCGGGCCGCCACCTATCTGGAGATGAGTGCCTTCCCGGCTGCTGTAGATGACTTCACCAAAGCCATCAATTTACAGCCAGATAACGGCGAGAACTTCTTCTGGCGCGGTCGTACCCGCTGGTTGGGGCAGAATTTTGCCGCCGCCGCGGAAGATTTTACCCAGACGATTGTGTTGCTCCCCGACTTCCATGAAAGCTACTATTGGCGAGGCCGAGCTTACATCGAAACCGGCGAATATCCTGCCGCGTTGATGGATTTTACCACGATGATCGAGCTTGAACCAAACAATGCGGCCAACTACCAAGGTCGAGGCGTGACCCAAACCAAGATGGGCGAATATAACGCTGCTATTGCCGATTTTAATCAGGCGATCAAGTTATCACCGCAAAGCGTAGCCAACTACATCTGGCGGGGTCGGGCCAACTTTGATGGCTACAACTATGCGGCCGCTCTCGTCGATTTCACTAGTGCCATCGAGTTGCAACCACAAAGCGCCTACAACTACGCCTGGCGCGGTCGAATTTATCTGACCTTGAATGATGTGGCCAAGGCTGAGGCGGACTTTGGGCAGGTTGAGGAACTGCTGAGTGAAGCGGGAGAACCCGCCTACATCGTAGCCAGCGCTTACGCTCCCCGCTTCCAGGTCAGTCTGGCCTGCCGCTGGCTTCGCTTTGCCCTCAACCGCGACCGCAGCTTGATTTCCCGCTTGCTGGCTGACCCCGTTTTCGACACGCTCCGCGAGGCCGTCGAGTTCATCCGCTTACTGGATGAATTTGAGGCCCAAGATCGCGGTGATGGCGTGCGGGGGATTGCTAAGCGGTTGTTTGCACGGGGGTAGATTAATTGTGAATTGCCAATTGTAAATGAATAATGGGGCCTGAGTGATTTTGGCAGGTAACAAAAATGGCAGGTGTTAGTGACACCTGCCATTTCTTGGTTTATGAGAGAATGGTTCTCGTTAATTCACGGATTGAACCATCAAAGGCAACAGATTATAGGCCAAATTCAGCCACCCAATCACCCCATTTTTCGGCAATGCGCTCCTTTTGGTTGGGTAGCCCTTGATCTGGCCATTCGTTACAGTGTCCCCCACTTGAGAGTCTTCGACTACCTACATCAAAACCAGCATTCTCATACATAGACATATTATCCTCAATCGTCGCTGGGGGAACAATCTTATCTTTTGCACCATAGTAGTAGAAGAATGATGTTCGATCCACGATATCCGAATCTTTCCCCAAGGCATTAACCTTCTTACGATCACTAGAGTCAGGGCTGCTGGCCCCACAGCTCAATACAACGTGCGCTGGATATTGCCCCCCCTTATTGACGAAGAATTGCCCAGACCAGAAGACACCACCGCCAGAACCACTGGACCCAAAGACCATATCTCGACAAACGTTATACTTCCTAAACATATGGTCCAATACATCAGCAAATATTTCAATATGATCACCCTTGTAATCTTTCCACCAAATATTGCTTGAATTTGGCGCTTGGGGCGCCACAAAAATCCAGTCTTGATTATTGACAAACTTCGTTACTGGATTGGAGCTTTGTAAGAAGCTATCAACAATCCTCCCCCCATCACCATGGACGTGAAAGCCTAAATATGTGGGAGTATTAGGATTATAACCATCGCCCACCACAACCACGGCTCTTACCCCAGCGATTGTTGTATCGTGCCTACCTGGGGCTAATCCGCCTGACCCATTTGTTGGATTACAAGCTGAGGCTCCTGGCATTGGTGTGCTGGTTGGGGGCATTGTGGCCGTGGGTGTTGGCGTATTATCTGGGATTGCAGTCGCAGTCGGTATCGGGATGGAGGGGGATGAACCAAGGATACTGAGACCATCAATGCCATCAGCTGTCAGACCAAATGCTGATCCATCAAAGTACAATCCTGATTGGAAATTACAGATTGTTGTATCCGTACCCTCGCTTGTCAAGGCACAAATTTTGATATCATCATTTTCAGTATTGATGAAGGCAGCGGTCCCCTTTGTGCTCAAATATACCGTTGTGTTGTCGCCACTCACGTGCATCGCATCAATCCCGTGCTCCGAACTGGTCAAGCCAATGTCATCGGCATCAAGATACATCGCCCACGTTCCACTCGTGTTGCTGCCTAGTCCCGTCGGGGTGAAGGCCAACACGTCTTCATCTCGGACTGATGACACACCAGACACACTCGGATTCCCGTGGGTTGAGATCAGCAATCGTCCATCATTCAGCACACTAAACGCATCGATCCGTTCGCTGTTATCACTCGTCCCCAAGCCAACATCTGAGCCATCAAAGTAGAGGCTGAAACTCCCTGCCGTTGTCTCACCCAACGATGTCGCATCAAACTGGATGATGTCGGAGTCATCCACATTCCCCACATCCGGCAAGTTCGTTGCGGCTCGAACAGTAAACAGGATTGTGTCAGCATCGACCATATGAAAGGCATTGATATTCGCAAACACCCCAACATCTGCCCCATCCATTACCATCTCAAAATTGTTGCCATCATATTTGATGATGTCGGTATTTCTCACGTCACTCAACGTGCCCACTGTCGTCACCTTATTATCTGACAAG
>JANQQF010000160.1 GCA_028285035.1 Phycisphaerae bacterium | reverse complement strand
TTTGTTGGGCATCCACTAGTTTGTGAGCGATGGATTCCCGCCAAAAACGCGCGGGAATGACATAACCAATGCTTTTTATTGAAACACGCATAATCCGTTTTTTACTTTAAGGCTTGTCGATGATCGTTTGATCCAAGTTCAGACTATATTCAACAGTAGACAGATTGAGGTTTGACTATGCTACGTTTTTTCTCTCGCCAAAAAGATCGTCCGATCCATTTTGGGCCGTACCCGATGGAAATGATTAAACGGGTTGATCAACCAACCACCAAAATCAGTGACGATGTGCCTCGCATCGCGCACCGGGCGAACTTCTTTATTCGAGCCTCGTTTGGTGATTTAGGTGAGAAGCCCAAACAGGAGTTGAGCCGCTTTGTTACCAAGTTCCCTCTATCCTGGGCAATGGCCAAGGTGTCAGGTGCGCTCAAGCCACTGATCCGTGGGGAGCCGCACCCCGAGAAAGCAGATGTGCCCGATGATCCGCAAGCAATGGCTGATCATTTGAAGGCGATGTGCTACTTTTTAGGGGCCGATGCTGTTGGGGTATGCGAGATACCCGAGTACGCTTGGTTTACTCACGACTACCACGGTAATCCTGTCGAGGCTGAGCATCGCTACGGTATTGTTCTCCTCATTGATCAAGGCTATGAGACGATGGCTGGCTCCAGTGGAGATGACTGGATCAGCGGGGCACAGAGCATGCTGGCCTACAACAAAGGCTCGATGATCGCCTGCACTGTGGCCGACTACATTCGCCAGATGGGCCATCCCGCCCGCGCCCACACCAACGATGATAGCGACGTCCAACACATCCCCCTGATGATGCTGGCTGGGCTGGGCGAGTTGAGCCGAATTGGTGAGGTGGTGATTAATCCCTTCATCGGTCCCCGTTTCAAAACGGCCATCATTTCAACGAACCTGCCGCTCGCTGTAGACAAACCGATTGATTTTAACCTGCAAAACTTTTGCGAGAATTGTCGTAAGTGTGCCCGAGAATGTCCCTGCGGGGCAATTTCCTTTGGTGATAAAATCATGTTCAACGGCTACGAGATGTGGAAGCCGGATGTCGAGGCCTGTGCCCGCTATCGGATTATGAACCATGGTGGTTCCGGCTGTGGCCGCTGTATGAAAGTTTGCCCCTTCAACAAACCGGGTCTGATGCGTTATCGACTCGCTTTGTGGTTCGCGATCAATGTACCTGCTTCTCACAAATTTTTGGTTTGGCTGGATGATAAGCTCGACTTTGGCGGACGCACTGCCCCCTGGCGCTGGTGGCTCGACCTTGAGTGGCGTGATGGTCGATTACAACGGGCTGCTAAAACCAACGAGCGTGAACTTCGCCCCAGCCGCAAAATCCCAACTTTCCAAAAGATTACCCTCTACCCAGCCGACACCGTCCCTCCACCCACCGCCCAAACGCCACATCCGGTCAAGCGGACGCCGTTGAAGAAAAATTGAATTTGATCGCTACACATACAAAATTCTAGAATTTATTAATCGATTAATTATTAATGTCTTTCAAGGGAGAAATCAATGACTAATCTAACCTCACCCAACACCATTCAGCCATTCCAAATCAACATCAGCGACGACGACCTACTTGACCTCAAGCGGCGCTTGCAGGCCACCCGCTGGCCAGAGCGCGAAACCGTTGACGACTGGTCGCAAGGGGTCCCGCTCGATTATATGCAGCAGGTATGCGACTATTGGACCAACGACTACGACTGGCGAGCGACCGAGGCTCGGCTAAACGCCCTTTCCCAATTTTGCACGGAAATCGACGGACTCGGCATCCACTTTCTCCACATCCGCTCACCACGTGAGGATGCGGTTCCGCTGTTAATGACCCACGGCTGGCCCGGTTCGATTATTGAGTTTATGAAGGTGATTGGTCCATTGACCGACCCTGACGCACACGGGGCCGAGGGCGAAATTGCTTTCCATCTCGTTTGTCCCACCCTGCCCGGCTACGGCTTCTCCGACAAGCCAACTCGCTCCGGCTGGACGGTGGAGAAGATCGCCGAGGCGTGGGCTGAGTTGATGCAGCGTTTGGGGTATGAGCAATACTTTGCCCAAGGCGGTGACTGGGGGTCGATTGTGACGATGACTATTGCGGCCCAGGACACTGAGCACTGTCAGGGCGTCCACCTGACGATCCCCATTGTTCGGCCCGACCACAACACGATGAATGACTTAACGCTGTATGAGAAGGAAGCGCTAGCAGGTCACAAACATTATCAGATCTGGGAGGCGGGCTACTCCAAGCAACAGCGTACCCGCCCACAGACCGTTGGCTACGGCTTGGTCGATTCGCCTGTGGGGCAAGCGGCCTGGATATTGGAGAAATTCTGGGCCTGGACCGACTGCGATGGTCACCTGGAAAACATCTTCACTCGCGACGAGCTGCTCGACAACGTGATGCTGTATTGGCTCACTGGCAGCGCTGCTTCTTCTGCCCGCCTCTACTGGGAGAGCTTTGGTAAAAATCGTGATGGCCTAATCCACACCCCGACCGGCTGCAGTATTTTCCCCAAAGAAATTTTTCGCTACTCCCGCCGCTGGGTCGAGCAACGCTTCAAGCAGCTCGTCTATTGGAACCAGCTTGATCGCGGCGGCCACTTCGCCGCAGCCGAACAACCAGAGTTGTTTGTTCAAGAGGTGCGGCGGTGTTTTAGGGTGATGGTGGGGTAATGTAGCAAGATTGCCCCCCAATCGATTCGTGCTACACTTTGCCCAGCAAACCATCCTACTGAGGAACACCCAATGAGTGAGACGACCACTGAGGAAATGAAGCCCTGCCCGATTTGTGGGGAGTCGATCAAGAATGCTGCTGTCAAGTGTATCCATTGTGGTGAGTTTTTTGGCGACCTGGAGAAACCATCTTTCTGGCCACGCTGGACAGGATTTCGGCGAAAAACGGTCTGGGATTTTATGGGTCTGTTTGTGATCCCGATTGCTTTGGCTTTGGTGGCCGGAGTGTTTGATAATTTGGCGGATCAACGCCAACGCGCGATTGAAGGCACACGTTTGTGGGAGAATCGGGGCACAGATCAGGCTCGGTATGATACAGAGCGAAACAGCCAAGCCACTGCTTTTAGTGTGGCGGAGACATCCGAAGCGGTGCGGCAAGTCGAAGCCCTAGCCACGATTGGGGCGGCCCAAACGGCTGAGATTGATCGGGTGGCAACATCCGCCCAATCGATCCAAGCGACGCAAGGGGCAGAGCGGGTCCGGGCGGCTGAAGTCCGAGCGACCGCACAATCGTTGGTGGCTTTGCAAACCCTGCAAGCTAGTGATAGCGACCAGCCGCCGTTGGCTCAATTGGCCACGGCTCAGGCCTTGCGGTCGCTTCTGCAAATTCAGGCGACTCAAGAGGCTGAGGTGACTCGGGTGTCTGAGGAATTGATCAGGGTGTTGCAAACGGATGTGGCCCGTTCTGGTCAGGCGGCTGACGCCATTCGAGCTGCGATTACGGCTGAGGCCCGGCGAGCGACAGAGGCGGCGAACTCGATCAGTGTGGCGAAAACGGCGGAGGCGGCTCGGGCCGCCGAAGCTGAAGCCACCCAACAGGCTATTACGGCTGACCAGACAGTACAAGCAGCTCAGGCTCTACAGCGGGCGCAGGTTGAAGCTGAGGCTACTCGGCAAGCTGAGGAGGCGCAGCGGGCGGCTGAAGCGGCTCAAGCTGAGGCGACCGCCCGAGTGATTGAAGCCACCAACGTGGCTGGCACGGCTCAGGCCATCAGCGCGGTAGAAACGGCTCAAGCCCAAGCGACCGCCGAGTCAGCAAACGCGACAGCCACGGTCGAAGCTGAGGCGGTGATACAGGCCCGGCAAACGGCGGAGGCCCAAGCGGCTACGGCTGAAGCGGCAGCCGCCCTCGAGCTAGCAGCTACGGCTCAGGCGGCCGAAACTGCCCAGGCAGCAACTGTCGCCGCTTCACGGGCGTTAACGCCAACACTCACGATGACGCCAACCTTCACCCCAACTGTAACGTTGACGAGTACTCCAACTACCACCCCTGTCGAGCCATCAGCCCCATCGCCAACTGTCTGGCTTTCCCCAACACCAACAGCAACCCTGGCGGAGACACGTACTCCAACACCGACAGCTACACCTTAGTGTTTGTCATCTTTGCTAAGCCTGTTGGTTCGGGTGAGTTGAGGAATTTGTTTCAAATTCGGCGGCTATAGGTAGGGTAATGGTGAAGGTGCTCCCCTGCCCTTCGACACTTTCGACCGCTATTGTGCCATTGTTGACTTGGGCTAAATTCATTGACACCGCTAACCCCAAGCCAATCCCTTGGGCTTTGGTGGTAAAGAGGGGGTCGAAGATTTTTTCGAGGGTATCACTGGACATCCCTACGCCAGTATCGGTGATGGATAGGTGAAGCTGATCAGATGTTGTTTCCGTGGAAATTGTCAATTCACCACCTGTCGGCATCGCTTGGTAGGCATTGATAAACAGATTGACCAAGACCTGCTTGATTTGTTGACGATCGACCCAAACCAAGCTCATTTCAGGTGATATTTTGTTGGTAAGTGTAACAGTTTCAGGGGGAGGATACTCATGTACGACCTCAGTGATGAGTTTTGCTAGATCAGTTTCACCAGGCGAGTTGGCTTGTACGCGAGCCAACGAAAGTAAGGCTGTGATAATTTTTTCAGCCTCAAAGATACGCCCTTCAATGATGTCCAAGTACTCATCAGTCAGGGCGTCCCGGTTATCCAAAATCAAGCGTAAAAAATAAGTGCTGTTATTGATGACGGCGAGAGGATTGCGTAGCTCATGGGCTACACCACCCGCTAATTGCCCCAATAAGACCAGCTTTTCCTGTTCAAGAAGTTGCATTTGGGCTTGGTGTAGGGCTTCGGTTTGTTCTGAAACCATCTCTACCAGCCGCTCCGAGTATTCTTCTAAGGCTGCCTCATCCAGCTTACGTTGAGTGATATCCCGGCTGATCCCTACCGTGCCTAAAACTCTGTCATGTGCATCGTAAAATGGGATACGAGTCAGCCAAGACCAACGTTCTTGCCCTGTATTTTTGTCTGGGAAGTTGTATTCCTGATTGATGACCTGACCCGTTTGAATAACTTGTCGATCTAGGGCATTGTATATGATCGCTTCTTCAGACGAGGCAAAGTCAGCCAAATTTTTGCCTACTGCCTCCTCTGGGGTGACGCCTAACATACGTGAATGGGCGATGTTGCTAATCAAATAATTGAGGTTGATATCTTTAAGATAAATGTTATCTGGAATGTTATCAATAACCGTGCGCAGTAACATGTGCTGGTACTCCAAAGCGGTGGTGTATTCATTATTTTTGCGAAGTAACTCACTTTGCGCGGCGGTGCGCTCCTGTTTGATGAGGTTGATCCGTTCAGCCAAAGCCAAAGAAAGAAAGGCAACCAAGATGACCACGCCAATTCGGGGGCTGAGTTCGGTGAGGGGGGTGCTCGGTAAAATGCCAAAGCGGACTAACGTAAAAAATAAAGCTCCCAGCAAGGGTGTTAGCCAGGCGGTTAAAAAGTAGCGTGCTTCACGATAGCCTTTTCGTAGGGCAACAAATCCGGTGCCTAGAGCGATGAGGCAGGTTAAGAGTAAGAGGATGAGAAAAAGTGCTAAGACAAGCCAACGTGGGAAGAATGGTAAACAAATTAATAATATTCCCAAGCCAACAAGTAAATAAGTGGTTGAGATGTGAAGAGTTGGCAAGCGGCTTTTGGTGCTTAAAAAAGCTCGGGTAAACATGAGAACCCCACAGGCAGCCAAGATTCCGAAAAGAGTGCCGGCAATAGTGTTCCACTCCGTGGCTTGAGGCCACAAATATTGATGCGCCAAACCATCTCCGGTGCTTTGGCCTAAAAGATACGCTGTAATGAAAGTATTGTACCAAAAGTAGCTGGCTTCTCGTAGCACAATAAACAGAAATGTATTGTAGGCCAACATGATCAGGATAACGCCATACAATAGCCCCAATAAAAGTTGGGTTGTGTAATCTTTACGGGCTAACGCTTCACTGGACCAAAGCATGATTGGAGCGGTGATGCCTGCTCGATCTTCCAAGCGTAGATAAACTGTTTGCTCGTTTGTTGTATGGGGTAAGTTAAAAACAAAGTGACGATGGGGGATTTCACGGCTCGAGAAGGGGAGCATTGCGCCTGTTTGGGTCTCCTCATAATTTGATTGGCTCGTATGCTGGCGATAGATGGTTACCTGGCTGAGATTTGGATTGCTAACCTCCAATTGCCATTCGGTCATGCGGGTCCGATTATCTTTAACCCGAAAACGTAACCAAATTGCCCCTTCAACAAAGCCGAAGTTCGGTTGCACGCTTTGGCTTTGTCGAAATTGATCATTAAAGGCCATTGAGCTAACCTCATCAATCCCCCATGCCTTTTCACGATCCTCCAAAATTTCTAGATGAAGGCCCAATGGATATTGGTCTTGCTCATCAATAAGGCTGACTGTCTGGGTCGATTGTGATGGTGTTTGCGCTTGTAACGGAGGGGAGAGGGATAAACTGATAAAGGCACCTATCAACAAAACACCAAGGCCCCAGTTCAGACTCTCCCACATCTTATAATTACCTGCCCTGGCTTTGTGCCAATGCCTCATCGATCTTCCTGATTTATGATGCCACAATTAAAGTTGTAGCATCAGGTCTGACTCAATTGTACTGACACCGAGCTAAATGAGAAATCGTACGTTTCACTCCCTACCCTCACAGGACATTTGGTCCAAACGCCACAACCTAGTCGATTAGCTCAGGGTTTGCTGAGATCGACCTGATACGATTGGCTCGCAACTAAATAGGTAATTCTATTTATGGTCACTTCTCGATAAGGTTTGACGGTTTATTTTACTAAATCTGCATAAAAATAAACTGCCAAACCCTTAATGCAATCTATACTTCTCTTGATTTGAAGGCGACGATGCAAGCAATCAAGTAACTTAATCCTAATAAGCCGATTAAGACGAGTAATATCACAAATAATATTACACCTGCACCAGACATGGTTATCTCCCTATAAAAACTGCTAAACTGCTAACGATTATTTGCCTCCCTAACAACTTCACGTGATAACAAAGCCCAAAAGAATAAAAAAGGTCCTGCCTCGCCGAGACAGGACCTAGATGTCACACCCCCAAACCATCATTTGACTGAGGGACGATTGATGATACGCATAAAGTCGTTGTCTCCATAATAAGGTATCGCTACGATAAAGCTGTGCTACGTTATGTGAATGCGCTTTGATGTAGCGCCCTAAAGTCCATTGCCAGAACCACTGTCTCGATTTCATGAGATCTCCTTTATAGTTTCTATAAACCGCCACGTAAATTTTTGGGCCTTATACTTATGATGTCCTTAAATATCTTAAGAGGATACGGGTGGAATGAGCAGATTTGAGGATTTAACATTATCTTAACAAAATATCTTTTTAACTTATTTTGCTCTATCTCAGTATCAGGCTACCATGAATAGGAACGATGTTAGTGAAAATTTCGTTCTATTTCCATTAAAGCTCACATTTTGGGTGTTATAAAATACGCCTAAATGACCACATAAATATGCATTTTTGTGAAGCAATGCTGAACACCTGAGGAGAAGCCGTAATGAACCAGTTAAAAAATATTTCGATGGATGCAAAACTAATCCCATTTTTGAGCCTCATTCTGATTGGCCTCTTGTTTATTCCTGCCTGTGCCATTGATACGACGACTGCCGCAAACACGAACACAAATGTAACCCAACTGGCTACAGCAACGGTCCCGCCGACTCCAACAGCGACAGTCCCGCCCCCGCCTCAGGTAGAATACACTCCAGTGGCAGCGAACGTGGTTTCTCCTATCATTGTGCAACGACTGCCTCGTCGGGGTGAGGAGCTAGCCCCGGCGGGTGTCATCGAATTGAGTTTTGACCGGGCCATGGATGAAACGGCGACCTCAGCGGCATTCACCTTGCAGGCCGCAGCAGATCAACCCACCGAAATCGTGGGCGAGATTAATTGGCTCAATGCAGGCCGTACTCTGCGTTTCACCCCATCGGACTCGCTGGCCCAAGCCTCGGTTTACGATGTGATCTTGACCCAAGACGCGGTTGCGACTGATGGTGCACCCATCGCTGAACCCTTCACCTTCCGTTTCAACACCCCCGGCTTTCTGGAGGTAGCTCAGGTCATCCCGGCGGATGGAACAGCCGATGTGGAAACTGAGCCGACAATTACGGTGATGTTCAATCGACCCGTCGTACCCCTGACCTCATTAGGTGAGACAGAGGATTTTCCTAATCCGGTTCAATTTGAGCCAGCTGTTTCTGGGAGTGGTGAATGGCTCAATACTTCAATTTATGTCTTTACCCCAGATGAACCGCTGCCCGGTGGGGTGACTTTTACCGCTCGGGTGACTGGTGGTTTGACTGATGTCACCGGCAATTCGACCTTGGCCAATGATACCACCTGGCAATTCACCACCCAGCCACCTGAGGTCGTCTTTACCGATCCAAATGATGGGCAGACGCTCATCCCGATTGAAAATGCTATTCACGTGACATTTAATCAGCCGATTGATCCTCAGTCGGCGCAAGATAATTTTACTGTAATCAAGCCGGGCTTGTTAGGGGCCTCGGCCATTGAGGGCGACTTTTTGGTCCAGGCTCAAACCCTCACCTTCACCCCGACTGCCCGTCTGGATTTTGATACGACCTATCAGGTAGAAATTGCCTCTGGCGTGACCTCAGTGGCTGGTGGTGAAGGGATGCGTTCGGCCTATAATTTTAGCTTTACCACCGTACCCCTGCCCCGAATCGTCCGCACTGAGCCGAGCGATGGGGCGGTCAATGTCTGGCCTTACACTGATTTTCGAATTGAATTTAACACACCAATTAATCCCAACACGGTGATGGAGCACATCACAATGGTGCCGCCATTGCCCATCACGGCCACGGATATCTACACTTACTATTCCTCTTGGGATAACAGCTTCACCTTTGATTTTGGAGCCGAACCGTCCCAAAACTACGAGGTAAAAATTGCTCCAGGTATCGAAGATCCCTATGGCAATAAAACAGAAGATAACCTGACCATCCAATTTCGGACAGCCCCCCTCGATCCAAGTTATCGACTGCGAACGCCCGATTTGGTGGCCACATACGATGCAGCGCTACCTGCCAAGTTGTTTGTCAGCCACGTGAATGTCAATACTCTTGATTTGCGATTGTATCAGCTCAATCCCAGTGAAATCTTCCGTCCTACGTGGGAATGGTCGGACTACGCACCCACCCGCGATGATTTGATCCGCGAATGGGAAGAGCAGTTGACTGCCTCTGACAATAAACAAGAGGTTTCGGTGCTTGATTTGGCTGAAGATGGTGGGGCGTTGTCTCCCGGCCTTTACTTATTGGAAGTGGAGTCGCCCCAGGTGCCAGATCAATACTATGGCAATCGCCGTCACGTGATGGTCGTGACAGAAAGTAATTTGACGTTGAAGGTAGGGCAAAGAGATGCCCTTGTCTGGGCGACCGATTTGGCCACGGGCGAACCTTTGGTGGGGCAAAATGTCATTTTTTATGATGAAAATAACCAACAGCGCGGCACCGTAGCCACCGATGCGGACGGTGTGGCTCAACTTGATATGAGCCAGCGGCAAAATCGTTACAGTATGATGGCCGTGGTGCTCCCTGAGGGCGAACAGCCTTTTGCTGCTGTTTCCGAAAGTTGGGCACGTGGCATCAATCCTTACGAGTTTGGGCTGGAGTATGCCTACACCTTACCCGATTACAACGTTCATATTTATACCGACCGCCCCATCTATCGACCAGGCCAAACCATCTATTTCAAGGGCGTCATTCGGACCGAGGATGATGTCAGCTTTGCCCGCCCCGACTTGGGACAGGTGCATGTAGCCCTGTATGATGCGGCGTACGAAATTATTTTGGACGAAAATCTTCCAGTCAGTCCCAATGGCACATTTAATGGTGAAGTTACCCTGGCCGAGGGAGCATCGCTTGGGAATTACAATCTAGCCATTGATTTTGAGGGGCAATATCAGGAGCAATATTTCCAAGTGGCGGCCTATCGCCCTCCAGAGTTTGAAGTTGTTGTAACCCCAGAGACCGATGAGTTGTTGCGCGGCGACGGCATAGAGGCAACCATCCAAGCCAGCTACTTCTTTGGTGGGCCGCTGGCTGGGGCTGATGTGACCTGGAATGTGTTGGCCGAGAGCTATCGCTTTGAACCAGCCCAACTTGGAAGTTATACCTTTACCGACTCAGACGACCCTTACATTTGTTATCATTGCTGGTGGTATCCGCAAGATAACTTCCCTGAAACCATTCTCAGTGGCTTTGGTACCACAGATGAAAATGGCCAAGTCAGCCTCAGTCTTGATGGGGCTGAAATTGATGATCTTTTGTCCCGTGGCAGTCATCGTTTGACCATTGAGGCCACTGTGACTGGTACCGATAACCAATTTATCTCAGGTCGGGAACAGGTGGTCGTTCACAAGGGCGACTACTACATCGGCCTAAGCCCTCAGGAATATGTAGCTGATGCGGGTGAGGAGACAGCTATCGATCTAGTGACAGTCGATTGGGCCAGCGAGCGACAGAGTGACAAGACGTTAGATATACAAGTGGTCAAATACACTTGGGAAAACACCTTCATTGATAATGAAAATGGGGGTGGGTATTGGGAGTATCAGACGCGAAAGAGTTTGATCGATCAATTTACGGTGACCACGGATAATTTAGGTGAGGCTGTGGCTCGATTTACGCCACCTGAAGGGGGGAGTTACCAAGTCATTGCCCAGGATGCAGCGACGACGGTCGAGCCAGATATCGCTGCGGCTGATCTGAACGAATTGGACGACACCCAAACTTTGGCCCGTTCCCCCATCCGCTCCTCGATTTTTATTTGGGTGGCCGGGGAAGATGATGTCTCCTGGCGACGGGAAAATCACGACCGTCTCACGCTCATCAGTGACCGGGTGGAATATGCTCCCGGTGAGACCGCCGAAATCTTGATCCCTTCCCCCTTTGTGGGTGAACATTACGCCTTGGTCACCATCGAACGCGGCCGAATCATCGAGCAAGAGGTCATTCCGATGACCAGTAACAGTGAAATTTATCAGTTACCCATCACGGCTAATCAGGCTCCGAATATTTATGTGTCGGTGGTGCTCGTTCAAGGCCGCGAAGGCGAAGCAGCGGGCGACTTGCCTCGGCTGGCTGATTTTAAGCTGGGTATCTTGCCGCTAGATGTCACGCCGTCAGCCCAGACGCTCGATATCACCTTGACACCCAGCCTCGAACAGGGCGAGCCGGGCAGTGAGGTGACGTATGATGTAGTGGCCACCGATGTAGAGGGCCAACCTGTCGCGGCTGAATTCTCGCTCGATTTGGTTGATAAATCGGTCTTGAGCTTGCAACCGCGCCAGCCAGAGGCCATTGTCAAGGCCTACTATTCTCGGCGCGGGTTAGGGATCACTACAGCCAGTGCCCTCTCTATTTCCGCCAATCGTTTTATTCAAGAGTTGGCCGAGGATTTGGATTTGGATCAGGCTGAATTTGCTGTGGCGCAGAGTGCCACCGAGTCGCGAGGAATTGTTCTGGAGTCAGCCCCGGTCCCAGCGGCTCCATTGGAAGAAGAGTCACTTGAAGAATTTGATAGCGCCCTTGCCGTGGCTGATGGTGAAGCTGGGGCGGCTCGAAGCGAACTTGCCCAATTACCGGCCGATCTTGAAGTGCGTGAAGAATTTAGTGACACGGCCTACTGGAATCCAGTAGTGGTCACCGACGCGAGTGGTGAGGCGCAGGTGACCCTGACCTTGCCGGATAATTTGACCACGTGGGTAATGCGTGGTGTGGGGGTCACCAGGGATACCTTGGTGGGTGAGGCTACAGTCGAACTTGTTTCGACCAAGCCGCTCTTGATCCGTCCAGTCGCGCCTCGCTTCTTTGTCGTTGATGATCGGGCTGAGTTGGCGGCGAATGTCAATAACAACACCGATACCGATTTGTCGGTCGAGGTTACGCTGGCGGGCGAGGGCGTCACCCTTACTGCTGATGCCTCAGCCGTCCAGACAGTTGATATTCCGGCCCGAGGTGAAACGAAAGTGACGTGGCCGGTGACAGTGGAAGACGTGCCGGATGCTGAATTGGTCTTTGCAGCGGTGAGTACAGACGGTGATTATGAAGATGCGGCCAAGCCACGCTTGACCACAGGGCCGGATGGTAGTCTCTTGGTCTTCCGCTATACCACGCCTGATATTGTCGGCACGGCAGGGCAACTGGTTCAGGCCGATAGCCGCACTGAAGCCGTGGCGTTACCCCCGAATTTTGATGACCGGCGCGGTCAACTCAGCCTCCAGCTTGACCCCAGCTTGGCCGCGGGGATGCGTGATGGTTTGGACTATCTGGAGCATTATGAGTATGAGTGTACCGAGCAAACGGTCAGCCGCTTCCTGCCGAATATTCTGACCTTTGATGCCCTTCAATCACTCGGGATTGAGAACCAGGAGTTGGAAGATAACCTGCCAGAACTTGTCGAGGAAGGCTTGACCAAGCTATATCTCCAGCAAAAGCCGGATGGTGGCTGGGGCTGGTGGGCTACCGATCAGAGCAACGTCCATGTGACTGCCTATGTGGTCTTCGCGCTGACTAAGGCGGCTCAAGCTGAGGTTGAGGTGTCGGATACCGTGTTGGCCAATGGGCAGAACTTCTTGCTCGATCATCTGAAAGGGACCCGTGAGCTGAACAGTAACTTTGACGCCAATCGGCACGCCTTTGTGGTGTATGCCTTGGCCGAGGGGGATCGGGCTCCGATTGACGCGCTGGAAGATTTGTTTGAGGCGCGGGAGAAGCTGTCCCATTATGCTCGGGCGTATCTGGCCCAGGCCCTGTATCTGACGGATGAACAAGGCTATCAAAATAACATCAACACTCTGCTGTCCGATATCAATAACGCAGCGATTTTGAGCGCGACGGGGGCGCATTGGGAGGAAGCCAATTACGATTGGTGGGCGATGAATACGGATACGCGCTCAACGGCCATCATTTTGGATACTTTGGCCAAGCTTGATCCCGAAAATGAACTCATCCCCAATGTGGTGCGCTGGCTGATGGTGGCCCGTCGGGATGGCATTTGGGAGACCACGCAGGAAACGGCCTGGTCGTTGATTGCCTTGACCGACTGGATGGTTGAGACCGGCGAACTTGAAGCTAATTATGAGTATGCGGTCTTCTTAAATGACGATGAGCAAGTCAGCGGGGCCGCGACTAAGGAAAATGTGCAAGAGAGTATTAAGTTGCAGGTAGCCGTGGCTGACTTAGCGGCTGAGACGAGCAACCTGCTGACGGTAACGCGAGCGGATGGTAATGGCCGGTTGTATTACAGTGCCCACCTTGAGGTGTATCAGCCCGTCGATGAGGTTGAGCCTGCCGAACGAGGGGTGATTGTCAGTCGGCAATATCGCTCCGAATCTTGTTTGGCTGCTCAAGCCCAGGATAGTGAGGTTGTTTGTGAAGAGGTGACCGAAGCGCAACTCGGTGAAGTGATTCGGGTTGACCTAACGATTATTGCCCCGAATGATCTTTATTATGTTGTTGTTGAGGATGCGTTGCCCGCTGGGGCGGAGGCCATTGATACCGGTCTGGCGACAACCAGCTTGTTGGCCATGGACCCAACGTTGAGCCGCACCAGTCGTTCGGCTGGCTCGGATGAATATGGCTACTATTGGTGGTGGTGGCAATGGTATTCGCGTAGCGAACTGCGTGATGAGAAAGTGGTGCTTTTTGCCGATTATCTACCCAAGGGAACTTACGAGTATAGCTACACCATGCGAGCCACACTCCCCGGCGATTATCACGTGTTACCCACTGTGGCTCAAGAGTTCTATTTCCCAGAAGTTTTTGGGCGAAGTGATGGACGATTATTGCAAATTCGAGATGGTGGTGAGTAGGTTGATTTGGCCGTACCTTTCATTTAGATGATGTGTGGATAACTCTCGGGAGCTCAGTCGGAGTCCAAAGTGCACTTTGGACTCCGATTTTGTTATTCATTGCCAGTCTGTAAAAGGCGGAAATTTGAACTGATGAGCGTTGATTGAAATAGATCCAAAATCGAGCCAGAAAAATGAACAAAACCGAACGAATGTTGGCTATCGTTCTGGAGTTACAAAATAGTGGTGAATTACGGGCGGAAGATTTAGCCGAGACCTTTGAAGTTAGTAAGCGGACAATTTATCGCGATATTGATGCTCTGTGTGAAACGGGCGTGCCGATTGTGTCCGCTCGGGGGCACGGTTACTCCTTGGTCGACGGTTACTTTCTCCCCCCATTGAATTTCACGATTGATGAAGCCTTGATGCTGGTCTTGGGGGCCGATCTCTCGGCCCAAAGTTTTGATGCACAATATAAAGCAGCGGCTGAAGCAGCGATCAAGAAAATTGAAACAGTCTTGCCAGGGCGTTATCAAGCGCAATTTACCTACTTGAAGACAAACATTCGTCTTTATGCCACATATGTCCTTGAAGATGATGAAACTCATCGCTGGCTTCATCTCATTCGGCGGGCTATTATCGAGCAACGGCAAATTCAATTAGATTATGCCAAACGGGTTGTGACGAATGGTGCCATTGATGTAAGTACTCGTCGCGTTGATCCTTACAGCTTGGCTCGGTTAATTACAGATTGGTATCTGTTGGGATATTGTCACCTTCGCCAAGATATTCGAGTGTTTCGGCTTAGCCGGATTGAAGGCTTATCCCTAACGACCAACGATTTTGAGCATCCTGCTAACTTTGTTCCCGTTTGGGGCACTGATCCAGACCCCGATCGGGTGGTTGTCGTGAAAGCTCGATTTACACCCGAGGCTATTCGCTGGGTGAAAGAAACCCCCTCATTTTATCTCACCACGATTGAGGATGACCCCACCGGCCCCATTGCTATCCTCAAGACTCGCCACGAAGATGATGTCTTTCAGTGGCTTTTGAGTTGGGGTGCTCAAGTGGAGGTACTTGAACCCCACTCTCTTCGTGAACGGTTGGCCGCTGAAGCCGCCAAACTTCTCAACCGTTATCAAAATTCCTGATCCCCAACTGACATACAGGTGTCACAAACCCCCTCTAAAATAGAATTATCGTTCGAACGTAGCTAAAAACTATTTTGTAGGAGGTGTTTGTCTTCCCCGTTTTTTGCATAACTGATTTTGAAAATTCGAAGAGTAATTTAAGGAGAGATGTATGACCTTGAAGCATTTTAGCGGATGGTTAATTCTTTTGATGATATTGAGCGGCTGTGGCTCAACGCAACAGGCAACTGAGGGAGCGGCCCAACCAGCTATGGCTGCCACCGAGGAGGGAGAGATAATGACGTATCAATTACGAGATTTGACACTACCTTATAAAGTGGTTGGTGAGGGGCAACCTGTTTTGATGTTGCACGGCTGGCCGACAGACCATCGCTCGATGGTTGGGGCTTTTGAGCCTGTGTTTAGTCAACGTGAGGGATGGAAACGCATTTACCTTGATCTTCCTGGAATGGGAGAAGCTACAGGGGGCTCGTGGTTAACTGGTAACGATGATGTAGTCGATGTGTTGGCCCAGTTTATGGATGACGTTTTTCCCGATGAACACATTTTGGTGGTTGGTTTTTCCTATGGAGGCTATCTGGCCCGCGGCTTACTTCATAGAAAGCAGGAACAAATTGATGGGATGATGCTGTTGGTCCCATCTGTGCCGGATAGTCGTGAGGAGCGGGTATTACCTCCGCAACGCGTCATTGTCAGTAACCCAGAAGGACTGGCCCAATTCCCGGCACCCCTCGATCAATTTTTAGGCTCAATTTTGGTCGTGCAAGATGATGCAGTCTTGGCTCGACAGATGGAGGTTGTGGCGGGAATAGAGCTGGCCGATGAGGAGATTCTGGGTCGAATTTCTGAGAATTATGGCTTCACTTTTGCAGTGGATGATTTGCCCAACCCTTATGAGCAGCCTGTGTTGATTCTGACCGGTAAGCACGACACTGTCACTGGTTATGAAGATGCGATACAACTGCTGCAATACTACCCCCGGGCCACTTACGCTGTGTTGGATCGCGCTGGACATGGCCTACATATGGAGCAACCTGATTTGTTCAACCACTTTGTTAATGAGTGGCTCGACCGGATAGTTGAAGCCCAACAAACAAACTAAACAAAATGTTAACTGAGGAGACAAAAAATGTCAGCTTATATCCTATTTCAATTCGATCCAACAAACCAAGAGATTTTAGAAAAGCACGGGAAATTGGTGATGGAGACAACCCAAGCTTATCAGGCGGAGTTCTTTATGCCGCCTACAGCCAACGAGGCGTTAGAGGGGGATAGTCCCCGACAAATGAGTGTGATGTTACGTTTTCCTTCAGCAGAAGTGGCCCGAAATTGGTATGAGTCAGACGCGTATCAGCAGGGTAAACATATCCGTGATGGTGAGTTAAATATGTTGATCACGCTGTTAGGCTAGAGATGGGAGGGATAATGACTCAAATCGTAACCGAAATTCGTATCAATGCCCCTCAAGCACAAGTATGGGCAATCTTAGCTGATTATGGCGGTGTTCATAAATTTAGCCCTAGTATTCGCGCCTCGCGTTATACATCGACCGAAAAACAAGGAGTAGGCATCCGTCGTCACTTCGATCTTACCCCAATGGGGAGTTTGCAGGAGGAGATTGTTGCTTGGGATGAAGGTAACCGTTATACGTCAGCAGTCTACGATAGCCGAGGCGTGCCACCGTTTCAAAAAGCGGAAGGGACGATGGTTTTGAAGCCTGAAGGTAATCAAACTGTCGTCACCTTTACCTTTGATTACGCCCTCAAGTTTGGGGTGATTGGCACGTTACTCAATCAACTGTTTCTAAAAAGGCAATTTGAGACAGGACTGCCTCAGGTTTTAGTTGGGCTTAAGCATTATTGTGAAACGGGGGAGGCAGTGTCACCTGAGGTGGTGAAGCGTGTTTTGGCCCAATCAGTAGCAAATGTGACATAACACAATTTGCCTTTTGTTTGTAAACAAAAAAAGCTCCTACGATTGTAGGAGCTTTCCGTCATTGTCTAGTTGTTACTAGAGAATTTCGAGGTTGACACGTTTGCCGTTTTTTGCGGCGCTGGTGCGAAGCAGTGTTCGCATTGCGTTTGCCACTCGGCCCTCTTTCCCGATGATTCGGCCCATATCTTCAGGATCAACCTGTAGTTCTAAGACAATCATCGAAGAGCCTTCGACTTCTTCGCAACTTACCTTGTCCGAGTTGCTGACGACCGCGCGTGCCATGTGTAGAGTTAAATCTTTTAGATCTCCCATTTTTCGAACCTCCCAATTCGAAATAAATACTAATGACTAGTTTGAATAGTTAGATTGTCATTTGAACCAGTATATCAGGTTTGTAATTTGAAATCAACTGGTTGGTCGTACCCAAAAGTACTAGTCGAAGTATGATAGTCATATTTTTATAGATGTCAAGATGCATATACTAATATAAAGCCTTATTCGAAATTTGAATCAAAAAGGAGAATACAGATGCATTCCCCTTAAAATATTTAAATTATTTTGCTGATTTTGTTAGGCAGAAATATAGACGATGCTGCCGATGGCAAGTAGGATAATCAGGCTGGTGAGCAACCAGTTTAGGTCGATATTATCCCAATTGGCTTGGTCTAGAGATAGGGCTGTCTCTGCTGAGGCGAGGTTAGGGGTGTCGGTGACCCAACTATTGCCATCAAATCGATACCACTCATTGCTATTTTGGCCGATCATCCAGTAGGACCCATCGGGGTCAGAGTCAATGAGTTCCATTAACTTCGCCTGAAACTCCTCATTATTCAAGCTACCAGCGGCATATTGAGATTTCAACGCTTGAACTGCTTGTTCCACATTGGAAAAATTAATCATGAGTTACCTATTTAAAAATTAAAATTTGACGATGGCTGTGTATCTTCAGGGTGAATCGTCGGGGTTGGATCAGTGTACTGACTTTCGGGGGGTTCAGTATCGGTCACTTTGATGATGATGACCGTGATGTTATCGGGGCCCCCAGCGTTATTGGCCAGATCGACTAACTGCTGGGCGGCTAGCTGAGGGGATGGGGCTGCCATTAAGGTCGCCTTGAGATCGGCTTCATCAATTTCACCCCACAAACCATCACTGCACAAAATAATGAGATCATTTTGTTGAATACGTTCGGAAAAGACATGAATTTCTAAATCGGGACCCTGCCCCAAGGCTTGATAGAGGACATTGCGGCGTGGGTGGGTGAGGGCTTCTTCTTCGGTAATTTTGCCCATTTCAACAAGACGTGACACCAATGAATGATCGCGGCTGATGACCTGTAGCCTTTGATCACGCAGGAGATAGGCCCGGGAATCACCAACATTCATCGCAACGAGCAAGTTGTGGTGTAGAACGGCCGTAACAATCGTCGTGCCTCCCCCTTCGGTTGCCTCTAACACTTGATCGTTGGCTTGGGCAATGGCCTGGGAAAGGGCAGTGATAATCACTTCTTCTGAATTTTCATTGGAAATTTGAGGGATGACATCGTAGTAGACAGACGGCACGGCCTCAACGGTTACTGCCGACGCCACTTCGCCTTTTTGGTGCCCCCCCATTCCATCAGCCAAAACATAAAGATGGCCTTTTAAATTGAGGGTGTCCATATCAAGCTGGACGGGTAGCATATAATCATCTTCGTTATGGTCACGAAGCATGCCCGTATCGGTGAGGCCAGCGTGGTGAAAATAAAGGGTGGGTTTTGATGAATTTGAGTTTTGGGCTGTATTTTCAGACAATGTCTGCTACCACCTTGCTGCGAATGGTCTGCCTAATTTTACACAAAGTGCAGCTTGGGTCAATCAGTTACGTAAACCGGACCCAAAAAAGATCATAAGATTATTATAAGTGCTTTTGCGATAAAAATCCAAACAGCGCGACCTGCTTGGGGCATTTGATGATTTATCTAGGACTAAGGGTTAAATAACTTTCATATTTTTAGGGTGACAAGCAGGCTCTCAATGCAGAAACTATGTCTTTTTCATTCTTTAATACTCAACTTCAGCCGCACGGTTGCGAGTGAACTGTGCCATCGCCTCGAAGTCGATCTCTACTGGTGGTGGCGGTGGGTTCAGCAGAGCCTCTGTTGCACTCATTCGAGGGCGTGGTTTGGGCAGGTCATTTACTTTAGCCCACTTGAGGGCAGCCTCAACTTTTGGAATATCAGGTCGACTCCGCCACCACCCATACCAAGCCCGATAGGTGCGAATTTGGGTTGAGTTTAGGCCCCCCTGACTCATCCAGTGTAAGACGCCGCTCATTCCCCAAAACAGCCCTAAGACGATGAGCCACACCAGCGGACTGAAGATAACACCAATCAATAACAGGCCAACAATGGCCAAGGCCAAACGACTATTTGGTTCTGTCGTCGGCAGGCCGAAAGAGAGGCGGGTGAGCCATTGCCGCCAGGATAAGGATCGGGCGGCTAAAAAACCGCGAGCTATGCCAATCGCCCCCCCCGCCGTAATCATCGGAAAAATCACCGCCCCCTCTGTCGTGATCAAGAAGCCAACCAGTAGCCCAAGGACCATACCCAATAGGCCATCAAGGATCATCAATGTGACTTGCGCCCCCCAGCCAACTGGAAAATCGGCTACGAGCTCGAATAACTGTTGGGCATAGTCTGACGTTCGGCAATTTCGCCATTCCCGCCACAAGATGTTTTGAAAGGTTTTGTCGTCGTTCATTTGACGGATTATACCACAACGTGGGAAGATTGGCAGGCTAGAAGAAGAGAAAGGTGGGGAATACAAACAAACCCAATCCCTGTCCCTCCCTTTGACTTTAGACCAAAGTAGTGATAAAATTTCGGCCTCATATCATTCCCCAATTATTTACGGGCCGGTGGCGGAATTGGCAGACGTGCTAGACTTAGGATCTAGTGAGGTAAAACTCGTGAGGGTTCAAATCCCTCCCGGCCCATCTGAATGAGGGCACCCTCATCACCAATGAGGGACTTTTTTTTCTCCTGATAGATAGATTGTTTTACCACTGGGAGAGATCGACCTTTGTACACATCTGCCCTCATTCTTAATGAAAAATGAAAGCTCTGCCATTAGTTTGGTAGGGCTTTTTTGTTACAAAAAGGGCGGCCTCATGACAGATGATAAGCGCAAACAACTAGAAAAAGAACTTAATATAAGGATTCGTTACCTGAATGAATTAAAACTAAAAGAAGCTAGGCTTGGAAATTCATTTCCAATTCCCGACAAGTTAGAGATGGAAGATTATGAGGATAAAATAGATGAACTCAAAGAGCAATTAGATATCTTATCAGAACAAGATTTTTCCCCTATGCCTATTTTAGATTTTGAGACTACAATCTTAGACGAATCCAATAAGGACTTACTTGTTAAATCACAACTATCACTTCAAGATTTAATCGAGATGTTTACTTCGCAAACAGAAAAGATAAAAAACGTCTATGTAGCACTGGTAGAATTCTCTCGAGGTACTGATGAATCCGAGTTTTCTGGTGAATTTTCTGCAGTACTTCGGTCATTTATTGAGGCACTCAATACTACAAGTTTAAACCTAGCTGTGCATCTTGATTTGACAATAATTTTAATGATGAAGGCGGTTAAAAGATTTTCTTCTAATGGGGAAGGGCTGAATACTTCAGGGTTAAAAATATCTTTGCAGGCGATTAAAGAGGCCTATGTTGACTTAATACGTATGTACTCTGGTGTGGAAAAAGGGCTTGCAGATTTTCCGCCATATACCACAGAGCTTATCGTTTTAAGATACTATGCGCTTGAGGCAATAAAAAGACATAATGAAGAGGTGTTAGGTAGAATGATAGAAACTTTGAGCGTGGCTGTGTCTCAACTTGATGAATTGAACTTGAACGACTCCTAAACAATCCCCCATTTTTGCTGTATAGTTGATGTATGTATATTTAACTAAGGGGAGTGCTATGAGAGACGAAACCAAACGAGCGTTTGAATTATTTATTGAAAAATCAAGAAAGCTAGAGTCTTTGAGTTTTAACGACGCAACAAGAAATATCAAACTTGATATATCGTGGAAGAAAGGCGAGGCGTTCAAGACTGAGTTTTATGGTCCAGGCAGTGAACAGATAGATGCCTTTATTCTTACCTTTCGCCTATTTATTCAGGATAATGATCGCTTTTCATTCCGGTGGTTAGCAAACAACGCCTTGAATGACCCAGGAGTGTCCGATCATTGGAAACAAGAATTTAGTAAAGCCCGAATAGGATTGAATGAATTCTTGGATGGCTCTCCTTCTCTTCAGACAATCATTGAGGGATATGCCCCACCAACTCGTGCAGATATAATGTATATGTATATTTATGGTGATTTATCACATGTAAATGATGATCATCGTGAGGCGCTTAAAATGTGGATGTCACAACCCATTATACCAGGGATGCTTCGGCTAGAGTTTATCCAAACTTTAGGGATAATTTATAATCAAATAATAGCTTTTGTTGCCAGAATTTGTGAGGCAGAGTTAGCTGGTACTAACCCACCACCCCAACCCCCTAAACCCTCACATTCACCGTGACCACCTCCGAAATCGGAGCGGTGACCGACTTAGACACCCGCCTAGTCACAGGAATACACACACACTGACACCCACCACTGCTACCACCGCCCCCGGTGCCTGGGTCCGGCTCGGTGGCCGTGTCGCCCTCTGGCCCCACCTCATCAATCGTCAGTGGCAGGGGTTGCCCTTGCTGAAACCAGCCCGTGTCAAGGGGTTGATCGCCTAGTTCAACATCCCACGGCCAAGATGGGTCAAGCGCAATCGCCGCGCCAACAACGGGCGATGTGCCTGGGACATTCCTCTCGGTGGTATCAAGCTCGGTGTCAGCCTCAAAGCCATTGGCCTCAAATACAGCACTAGCGGCGATAGCCTCAGCCAGTGAGTTATGGTTCCCGGTGCCGTTCCAATCGGTGACCAGTGGACCTGTTACATCGCTGGGTCGGTCGTAAGCATTCCCATCAAAATCAACCCCGTCAGCCACGGAGCCAACCCCACTGACCACACGCGGCGATGTCCCATTGCCAGTAATGCGGAACAGGTTGTTTCTGACGACCAGATTAAGGACCGGCGGCGATGTTTCAAAGGCGTACTTATCCCCTATCCAGGTGTTGTTGTAGAAGTAGAGATTTTGGCACGGTCCTGAACTGTGGGCGTAGAGTTTGGTGTTGGTCTTGTCCCACATTTCGCCAGTCTCAACATCATACAATATTTGCCCGCCGGTCAGGATGAAATTGAGAAAGATATAGCTTGGCCCATCGATGTGAGGTACACCAGAAATGGATTTGAAGTTGTTAAGCAGAATGTTGCGATACACTCGCGTATTGGTGTGCTTGTACTCAAGATTGACCGCATCGTCCTGGCAATTCTGAATGAGGTTGCGACGGACGATTGTGCCGTCCAGGTCACCGCCTAGATCGCTGGTGGGGCCGACTCTCACCCCGTCAAAGGTGGTATCAATCAAGTTCTTTTCGATGATATTACCCGAGCCTTTGCAGCCCACATTGATAGCAAAGCCTTGCATATTGGCAATCCTGTCAGGCACCCCAGGCTTTTTCACCTGCTTCCAGCCCCATTCATTATCCCGCCACAAGTTTACAAACGAGTTATAGCTGATTACGTTGGAATTCATAGAGTCGGCGCTAGTGCCCTTGAACCAAACCCCGGTGTGAAAATTGGTAAAGCGCGAGCGGGTCACCAGATTGTTGTCACAATCCCCCTTGAACAAGACGGCGGTTGAGGCACAGTCAAAATCAATGCCTTGGAGAGTGATGTTTTGGGAGTTGGATAGCTGACAGATGTACTCAGCCTGAGATATGCGCAGGGTATCTCTATCGACCCCAAACGGTATCCGTACTAGCAACTGATCACCATCGATATTGGGGTAAACGCCCACCCCGGTCAAGTGGTCTATCCATTCGGCATTCGTTGGATATATCCAGAGCCGTTGTTGTTGATCAAACTCATCGGTGTAGTAGGCATACATCTCATTCACGAGTTGCATACCGTTGATCGTGGAGGGGGTCATATACCAGAATGTATGATTGTTGTCGAAATCATCCCCCGCGTAAACCCAACCAATCGTTGAGGAAATCGCCCCCGACACCTTGAACTCCGCCCCGCTCGCGGCTTTCAGGGTGATATCTGATTTGCCGGTAAACGAAAACTGTTCGTAGTGAGTGCCTTCCCCTTCTAGCACATCGCCCGGATTTGTGGCATCAATGGCTGCCTGAATATCGGTGTAAGTATTGGTGGTGGTTGTATTCGTAATCATTAGGCGGGTGGCTCCAATTCCCAATCAATGGTCAGGGTGAAATGTTGATCGGATTTCAAACTGATTTCCTTAACGCCAGACATTGGGGTGGGGAATGCGCCAGAGTTGGCACACAGCAAATCCCAACTAACACAATCAAAACTCCCCGTCCCTGATGAGGCGCGGAATAAATGGTCAACGGGTGGATCGACGGTGACGGGGGGAACGTAGCCTGTGATTGAGTTGATGGTGACGGTATCACCGCAACCATCAGCAAAGCGGATGATAACATAAGTGCGTGCCCCATCAGGCTCGTTATTGACCTCGGACTCAAACATGTTGAAGCCCGTTCGGGTGCCCATTTTGGTGATGGTCTCACAACAAGTGATAGCGACATCTGAGAGGGTGAAACCGATGTTACCCGTTGAACGGGAAATCTCAATAAACATCCCTGCGGCCATACGTCCCCTCTGAGCGTGGGGGATAGCCTCATCAACTGTTAGGGTCGTGTCATCGCCAAAGCCGCTTTGAGTGACACTATGAATGGTAGCCTCGTTTTCATCAAAGACAGTGAAGCGCACGACATCGAGACTATTGCCAGATTTCCACGTGGCAGTGATGCGATTATCCCAGCCAATTTCCTGGTATGGCTCGGCAAAGTTGATCCTCAAGCGAGTAGAGCCGCCGCCGCTCACGTCCAAATCTAGGTCTAGTTTTTGTTGACCGCTCAAGTGGTTAAGCGTCCACGATCCGGTGGTGGCGTAGGCTGGATCGATGGCCCACCCACCAAGGCCGGTGCCGAAACCTTCAGCGTAGCAGACCACATCTACGGTTGCAGGTTCGCAGACCGTACAATCGAAGGAAGGATTGTAGCTCTCAATCGCTTGCTCAACGTCTGCTCGACCGCCAAAGTAGAGATAATTCAAAGCTTCAGCCGCATAAATGGCATTGACGAAGGTGATTTGGGCTGTAGTTGCCCCTGCACTCGTAAGGACATCTTGGTATGCGGCCAAGGCACTGCTAGATGAAGAGCTATTGTACAAGGCACAAACCAAGTCCTCCCGGTTGTTATCCATTAGTGTCACCAGCCCGCCAAAGTCAATCGAATTCTTGATGATGGTCACGGCCAGGGCCGCCAGCAATCCAACCACCAAGCCAATAAAGCCATCGATCAAAGGAAAGGGCGTAGCGAGTTCTGCTAAACCTGCCATCAAGAAAGCGAGAGATAGCGCACTCATTCCATCGACATTGTAAGCGTCTAGCGCGGCAAAATAGCCCCTGAATTGATCTTGAATGTAATTGGCTACTTTACACTTTCGGACTGAATAATCAGGGTCGCCCGGACCGATAGGATTGCCCGACTCATCTGTAGGTTGATCCCACCCGTCAGGGGGCAGGCTATTTTCGTCCCCTGCCTCAGATGGAATTTGGGTTCCCCCTCCGCAACCACAGCCACAACTCGACTCGACATTGACATTTGTCTGCGCTTGAATGGCTTCGATGGCAGCAATGATCCCGCTATAATCGCCCCCCTCGTTTGGTAAGGCTAAGGCTGCCCCAATCGAATTGAATCCCGCTTCTAGTGTTGAAATCAAATCCTCTAAATTGCACCCCATAAGTAAGCAAGCCTCCGTTTCATTCACAAAATCAACAATCTGCGCCCATTGATAGCGGTGGTCATCGGTCCAACGACTGCGACGGGGAAAGCCCCAGGTCCAGTGGAATTTGGGAAAGCGAGAAATGTGACTGATGATAAAAGCGATTTGCCGCATATCCAGGGCGACCAGATAACAAGGATTAGAGCCAAGGTTATCATCATACATTTCTTGGAGCTTGTTCCAGTCCAATTTGAGGGCATTGCCAGGGACAAAGTTGTAATGTTCAGCCCTAATATGAGAGGCGTACTTTGTTTTCTTTGGCATCTTTTAAGGTTTCCCCCCTTGACAAATGAGCAAAATTAGACAAATAATTGTGGGTATATACCCACAATTAACCCCAAAAAAATCCCCAAAAAAAAGACCCCAACCTAGCACGCTTCACCCACCGTCAACACGGCTGTAAAATCCGTGTCAGAGACAAAATCAACCCGTCCCAAATCAGGATGGCAATAGTCGGTCAAGGCCGAAAAATCGCCAATGATATTGATACTCCGATCTCTCACCCGATAGCCGCCAATGTAGCCAAAGTTATATCCCTCAGTCTCGACCGAAATCTCATAGGGTGACCCAAGCCAATCATCTCCCTCGTGGTTAATGTAGGTTACCAAGCGGTAATTGCTGCCCGTCCAATGAGGGCGTAAATGATACACCCCATTCGCCGCACTGGTCACCCACCCTCGCGCCACATGAACCGGAACGACTTCACTATCCACCGTGTTCATAATGTCGGCACTCGCCGCACTAATCACGCGGGTAAACTCCTCTTCATCCAAGGCCGTGGGCGTTTCCCCGTTGTTGAGCCAATAATCGGGATGATCCGCATCGGAAAGCAAGCCCAAACAAATGAGGGTGGTCATTTCAGACAGGACCACAATCCGCTGGGGCGGCCCATCAGCCGACAATGCCCACAACTTAGCCATATCAAAGCGAATTTCAGGACAAAACTTTTTCCACCACATAATCAAAAAAGCCCCACCGTCTCACAGTGGGGCTTTCTCCCTTTCTCAAAATAGATACACCCCTAGCCCTTGCGGTTCTTGCGGTGCATCCGTTTCCCCTTGACATTCCCTGGTATAGTCGGGTCTTTCGCCAACTGCCCATCAGACGTGGTCAAGGTGTAGTCAATTGCAATGCCCGCGTGATAGCGATCCAAGAACGCCAAAATCAGCGGATTGGCTGGGTCAACGGTGTTATACGGTTCACCTGAGCCAGGGACACCCAGGAACAAGTCATCAACCGGAGCCGGAATTTTCAAGAAGCCATATTTACCCACCGAGCCATCAAAGACAGCGGAGGGTTCCAAGGCAAATTGAATTTGGGCGATGTTCTCAATCTCCTTACCATCAGCGGGTAAGCCGTCCGTATCTTCAACATAGCGTGTACTGAGGGAATAACTAGCAATCTTAGCCGTGGTCATCGCATCGATTTCACTGGCGATGTTTGAGGCAATGACACTCGCCACATCGATACTCAAACCCCCTGGTCCGCCTAGCCGAAAATTCATCGTTGACTTACTGCCACCCCCATCCACTAAATTCAACGCAAGGTTGTACTTATCAAAGACTAAAGCCATTTAAGCACCTCCTATGCTACGGGATAATTGACTTTGAGGGTGTCAGTCAAGCCAGCCAGATACGTCATAAACGTATCGAAGTCGTCAAGATCATCCTCACTCAAAGGCGTGTTAGGGATTAAAGCCGTAGAGATACTGACCGTTTGGGTGTCGGCAATATCATCCATATTGGCAATAAGCGTAGACCGAGCCACCTTGCCACTGGTCAAAGCTTCTTCAACCACCACGGTGACCTGCTTAACATCCGAGTTGGTGGTTTCGGTCTCACTGCCGTCAATGGCATCATTGGCCGCTTGGACGGTGTGGGTCACATTGTGTGAAACTAAAGTAGGCATAAAAAATCTCCTTAGAAACTAATAGATTGATAGAAAATAGTCGAACGTTCGTTCTAAGGATTATGAGTCAAAATGTAGAAAAGTACAAATTGATGGTATAAAAATACGTGAATTATGAAATATTTTGGAAAAAATGAGGGGATTTGTAAATTATTGCAGATTAGCCAAATTTGCCACGCGTGAGGATGAAGGTTTCGATCTTGTCAGCAATTTGGTTCATTCGGTCAGACATTCGGAGGGTCATAAAAACAAACCCCAGCAAGGCCAGGGTGTTGAGGGTAATTGAGCCGATGGAGATTAACATCACCACTAACACGAGGATTTGCAGAGTAAATGTGTCCATAGGGCTGGATTATAGCACATTTGTTCGTGTTGAGGGGTGGGACTTTGGTCCTGGGAGATTAGTCCAAATCATCCAAATCATCTAATTGTGATTTTAGATCATCAATATCTTTCTCTAAATCTTCAATTTCCATTTTAATTTCAGGAGGCGTGTTTTGTCCCATTAATGCTACCTGCTTTTCTAGCTCTTGTAGTCGACGTTGTTTCAATCTCAAAATCTCATTTAACCTTCGAAGCGTTTCACTGTTGACACCATCAATTTGTTCCCCAATGTCATCTAATAACCCTCTTACATTGACCAATTGATAACTCTCGCGACACTGAATATCCTTCTGCTGGCTTGTTAAGAATTTTCGCAAAACCTCAAAAGGATAGAACTCAGGTTGTTGATTGTGTTTACATTTTGCACAATTACATGGTACCAACCTGGTGTATTTGAGCCTAGAATATGAGACATGGATTTCGTCGAGTTCTCTAATAATATCTCTCATTAAATCTCGTTTGTGTTGACCAGAAATCCGAATGGTAATTTTACGTTGATCATAATATTCAATTACCTCAGCCCTAGTTTTGTCCATAGATAGAATCACCCCGCTTTGCCAAACCTTAGATTGATCCTCAATTTGGTGATGCACTGTAACAATAAAACGAGTAATAATTCCTTTGGGCATAAATTCATAGGTATATTGCAATAACAAATTATTGATTAAATCCCATTCATAATCTGGTTGAACTACAGTTAACAAATGAGGTGCAATATACCAATTAGGTTGGTTTGGTAGGGGATAACATAATTTGAACTTTATCATTAGTTGTAAGAGTTCAGCTTGTTTAGCAGTATATTTTTCGTCTGACCAAATTTGAGCCAAATCATTTGTGCTAAATCGCCCAAAATTTTTCTGGACTTTTTTGTTGTCCAGTACCCGATAAACTGCATCAGTCCCCCAAGTTGGCTTGAGAATTACCGTCTGATTCAGGAGTAGATCATCCTGAAAGTGAAGACATACCCCAAGATCATGAAGATAACCACTTAGTTGGAGCTTGTCTTTGTTTCGAGTGATGCCATTATGAGCACAAAGCTCAAAATAATCGGTTAGGCTGATATGGTCCTCATAACTCGCTTCCAGAGCTTCGCGGACTTTGAGCCAGGTTTTTGGAACAGTATCCCCAATATGAGGTAAAGTGCTGAGATAATGTTTAATGTAATGTAAGATTTTGGTCATTCCACCAGGTGTTTTAAGGTTGGTAGCTAATGTTTCTTTTAAGTTCTCAAACCGTCCCCGTAGCTCTGGGAGATTAATCTCGACGGATCGATCCCCTCTTTCATTTTGCACAATCAAGAGAGGACTATTATCACTGAGGAGTTCAACCACATTGAGCCAGTAATAAAGATTGGTATGTTCTTTGCGATTATCAACGACTAAGGTGTATAAAGATCGTTTGGTTAGAAAAAATTGATGGGTAGCATGGTAAATCTCTTGACCACCAAAGTCCCAGATATTAACCTGGAAGTTTCGGTCATTTATGTAGGGAAATTGCCATTGCAGGATATCAATACCCTCGGTTGTGGGTTGCTCATTGGGTAATTCATAATTTTCATCTAGCACTTTGTAGGCAAACGTAGTCTTACCTGCTCCCCCTTCACCGACAACTAATAATTTAGCCTCATAAAGATAATCTACTCCCTCTCGTTTTAGTTGTTGAAAATATTGGAGAATTGCATTAGTCCCTTTGGAAACAATTTCAGGGGGTGGAGTCTCTATAAGATTACCCCGAAGGTCAAGTGTGATGAGTTTGTTGAGTTGACCAATTTCGGGAGGGAGCTTGGTTAACTTGTTCTTATTGATATACAGTGCAGTAAGATTGGTGAGCTGACCGATTTCAGGGGGAAGGCTAGTTAACTTGCTTTTGCTGAGATCAAGATGGGTCAAATTGGTGAGTTTGACAATTTCAGAGGGAAAATTGGTTAACTTATTGTTACGGACATCTAGTGTGGTGAGGTTGGTAAGCTGACCAATTTCAGAGGGAAGACTAGTTAGATTATTAAAACGGACATCTAGTGTGGTGAGGTTGGTGAGCTGACCAATTTCAGAGGGAAGACTAGTTAACTTGTTGTTGCGAAGTTCAAGCGCGGCGAGGTTGGTGAGCTGACCAATTTCAGGGGGGAGGCTGATTATATTAGTGTTGCGGACATCTAGTGTGGTAAGGCTGGTAAGCTGACCGATTTCAGGGGGGAGGCTGATCAGGCTATCTAAACTAAAGTCAAGAAGGTCACCACTGAGATAAAGTTCTTTGAGGTTGGTAAGCTGACCAATTTCAGGGGGGAGACTTCTCAGGTTATTTCTAGAGAGGTGAAGGCGGGTGAGGTTGGTGAGCTGACCAATTTGAGGGGGGAGGCTGATCAGGTTTTTGTCATTGAGGTCAAGCTCCGTGACTTCATTTTTTGCCGCATCTTCAATGATTTGGAGAAGTTCTTTTTCGTCCATTCTTCTACCCTCTCGACTTCCGCCCCGGCCTCTTAGCCGCCTGAACCAAAGCCGCCTTTAAATCTTCTGGGGTATTGAACTGTAACGCCTTGCCATTGACAAAGGCTTTTTTGTCTTTGGTGCCGATGAGGATGCAATACAGGTCACTGACATCGTTGTGGCTAGGCTTGCGGGGTTTGTTGAGTGGACCTTGCCAGATGAGGGCAATGGAGTTGTCATATTGCTCAGAGACTTGGAAATCAATCACGCCTTTTCTGTTGAGCAAGACAGAATTGACCTTACGTAGGGCATTGTGAGCATCAATAACCTTGAGGATATCAGCCGCTCGCCGTTTCTTCTCTCGCTTTAAGACGCTGAGGTCAAGAGTCTTTTCCCTGTCCTTTGCGGCTTCAATCGCCTGATCGCGGATTTCGCTAATTTCCCCCAACCAATCATCCATAAGAGCGCCTCCCCAAAAATGTGTCCCCATTATAGTGGATAAATCAAGGTTGTGAAAATAATCAGTATATTAGACAAAGATAGCGCTCTCACCTAAGTTCCGCAATAGCTTCAATGACAAATCTGAATGCATATGCGCATCCTGTTGGTACGTTTCTACTTTTCAATGGTTTCTTCGCTGCCTTAAGTAGCGCCTCTTGCAGCGCATCCTTGTTGGCTTTGATGACTCTGCGATTGACCACGAGCTTGCCTGATCTAGCCGAGACACGAATATAGAATATACCCTCTTTTTGATTTGGCTTTGTTGGGGTGGCAAGTGACCCAGACCACAACAACTCAATAATAGGGGTTTCACCATCCAAGCGTGTTTTTAACTCGCCCTTACCACCAAGTAATTCTTTTTGAACACCTTGCATCAGACGGAGGGCATTAAGCTCAGTGAGTAATGCTTGATTTCTCTCTTTCTTTTTAACCTTCTTGTCGCTAGTTCTGATGCTACGGATTTTCTTTTTCCAATCATTCACTAATTTTAGGCTCCTATCTAGAGTATGTAGTAATCCAAGCTAAAAAAACAGATTGTCAAGGTATTGGCCAAAGCTTCTGGCTATGACACCCAACAAGTAAAACGCAGCAAGGCCAATGAACCAATAGCGCAACCTATTCCAACCTTCTCGATGTCGCCCTCTTTGGATGTAAATAACGAGGGCCGCCACGGTAAGGATAAAAAAAATAGCCTCAAAGATAATTTTAAGCCCCTTGGTTTGATAAAAATGTATTCATTAAACGCTTCTCTTTTTCGGTTTTTCCTTGGTCTTCAGTCCCTCGACTAGGTCTCTAGCTGTTTAGCGGCCTGGACCAAAGCAGCTTTTAAATCCTTCGCAGTATTGAACTGCAACTTAATATCATTGACAAATACATTCTTTCCCTTGACCCCGACCAGGATACCAAATAAAGCACTGCGATCATTTTCATCGGGACGGCGAGGCTGGGCCAGTGATCCCTGCCAGAGTAGCGCGATGGCATTATCATAGACATCGGACAATTGGAAGTGAATAATGCCTTGGTTGTTGAGCAGAACAGCATTGACTTGGCGCAGAGCATTTTGAGCATCAACAATGATAATGAGGTCTGCAGCTTGTCTGACTTGTTTTACTACGGTCAAATCGCGGGTTTGTTCGCGTTCTTTGTCCGCTCGGCTTGCCTGATCGCGGATTTTACTCAATTCAGCTAACCAATCATCCATAATGATGCCTCCCTCAAAATATGTCTCCATTATACTGGATCATTTAAGGGTGTGAAAATAATCAGTATATTGGATTTGTGGAATGGTTTCTTGAGATTGCGTTGGGCTAGAGATGCTTTCGAGATATTGATCAAAACCATTAGCTAAATTTGACCCACCAGCTTTGTAAACACCTAAATCTATCAACACAGAGAAAAATTATAGCGACAACCAATCCAAGTATTATTGCTGTGTCCATAACTTTAAGCTCCTTACATTAACGTTAATCAGCGACGATTTGCCCGAGAATCTTGAAGCAAGATGCACCGGGTAAATGTAGGTCTAAGAGAATGAGGTGTGGGACGACTATGATTATTCTAAGCCTCAGGAAACAGACAGGTTGGATCCTGCATCACCCGCTGATCGGCGTTGGTTGAAATGGAGATTTCGACGGTTTTTACAAGCCAATAGAAGGCAAATATCCAAATAGCCGCAACCTCTACGGCAAACAATACGGTGGCCGGGGATTGGAATATTAATTTGAGGACAACCACGAGCAGGGGGCAGACAATCATCCCTAGGGCCAGCAGGCGGTAGATGATCGTGTACAGGATGCGTATCAGAGCGTCATCAACCAATTTTAGCGTATCCAATGCCCGAAACCAGGCTACGTAAGCCAGACAGACGAAAAACAGAATAGCACACACATCGTGGACAGTTCCCGCTCGGCTAAAGGCAAAGCCCAAAACGGTAGTGCCGCTGGTTGGAAAGACAGCGACACAAAAAGCGAAAATCCCGGCTAGGTTGAGCACAAAATTCTCAGTGTGGCTAAACCCTTTGTAGAGGTATAGCGATACGCTGAAAGCAATCATCACCCCCACAAAAAGATCTCTAACCTCGCTGTAATAGTAGGCGCTGATTGAAGGTAATACCCCCTGCTCCCCGATCACTAAACCAATTGGAAAAGCAATGGCAATAAGCCCCATACCAATGCGAAGGTTGAAATATGTAGCTAAGATATGTCTGGTGATATCTGCTGCGTTCATCGGTGCCCTGGTGGAGGAGGTTCAATCGTCTCTAATCATACAGGAGCACGACGTAGCCCGCAATCTACTCAAAGATTTCTAAAATAGGCTTCCCATCCCATTCAGCTGGGAGGGGAAGGTTCAAGGCGTGGGCTGCGGTAGCGGCCGTGTCGAAAATATTAACCTCACTTGTGATCGTCATTCCAGAGGAAACACCCGGTCCAACGGCTAACCAAGGAATGGTAAAGTTTTCAGGAATAACATCAAAATGCCCTGTCCCGTTTCCCCCATGATCCGCAGTTAAAATGAGCAAGGTGTTGTCAAAATAACCCATACCCTCAAGCGCGGCCACCACCTCCCCAATGCGGGCATCTACTTGTTGAATCGTGGTTAGCTGAAGGGGAGATAGCCAGCCCACATTATGCCCAACGACATCCACCTCTGGAAAATGAATAAATAGAATAGAGGGTAGCCCATCTGGGCTTTGAATGATCGAAATAGCTCGATCTCTAACCTGAATATCCGTCGATGTATCGATCTCAGGGGTTCCGTCAAAGATACCCAAAGGGTGTGGAATATACAGTTGCTCTAGCTTGAACTTGCCAGGAATCATCGCGGTCCGCAAATTTGCGTTATGAGCCTCGGTCAACAGGGTTGGCTCCTTCACCTTTCCCAAATCAGGATTATAGAGGTTCCAGTAAATCCCGTGCTTATCAGGCCCCATCCCCGATAACAGCGATGCGTGAGCAATCAAGGTGGCGCTGGGTTGTACGGTGATGGCATTTGACGTGTATGCGCCAATGGATCGCAAATAATCTAACGTCGGCGTATCCGCTAAGTCAAGCGCATCGGGCCGTAAGCCATCCACGGTAATGATAACAACATAGTTGATTTGTGGCTGTGGTGTGGCCGTTGCCGGAGAAAGGGCAACCACGGTGGGAGCTGGGGCAGTGGGGGGGACAGGGGTGGGGGTGTCTGTAGAGAGGGGCGTATTTGTGGGAGGTGGGGTATCGGTTGAGGTAGGGGTAAGAACGACCAGGGTTGGGGTCTCAGTGGGGGCGGCTGTTGGTGTCGCCTCGGGCAAGGCCGGTGCATTTGAAAATGTAGCCAGCGTTGGTGTGGCAATGCTGGCTGAGCGGGGTGTCGCTAGAATGACTTGGCTAGAACTACTGTTGCTACTTGGTTGCTCATTACGCTCTAAAATCCAAAATGATGACGCTGCAAATCCAAAGACACCACAGACACACAGGGTAAGTACGCCTAACCCGGCGAGAATGTACAATTCGCGTGAAGACAATTTAAACTGACTTTTTCGTTTAGTTTGACCAGACATGTAATTTTTCAAAACCCTTTGCTTTGTAAATTTTTCTCACAGTACGTTTAAATTTACCTTGCGTTTCGGCAGAATCAACTGGCTGATCAAAATCTATTAATCAATTGCCGAATTAGCTCAATTTTTCACTTATGCAGATTAATACAATGGGATTTTTTGCTGTACAATAAATATCCATAAAAAGTACTGCTACAATTTTGGAGAAGCCTACAATGTCTGAAGAATCTGTGATGCCCTCTGCACCCTATCCCAGTTTGCCAACCTCCTGGCGACAAGTTTGGCCAACTATTCTTCTTCAGCCTTCGGTGGCAACCTTTCAGGCCTTGCTGAGCCATCCTGAGGCCACGAGCAAAAAAGCCTACAATTGGATGGTAGTCAGCACTTTACTTGGCTCTGTTTTTGCCACATTCATAAACGCTATTTTTGCGACTGTAGGTTTACTGCTGGGATGGAATACAGGTAATATCTGGGAAGATATCTTTTTCCAACTGATTTGTGCCGTTCCAATTGGCGCTGTTGTAACCCTGATCTTGTTTATCATTGGAACGGGAATCACTCACTTTGTTGCGATTGCATTGGGGGGGACGGGAACATATTCCAAGCTCGCCTATGGGTTCGCCGCTTACTCAGCCCCACTGGGTCTCATCTTTAGCGTGCTTGGTTCAATTCCACTCATTAACCTTTGTCTGATTCTTCCGCTCGCCGTATATGGGTTTATCCTTAGCGTCCTCGGGGTCAAGGCTGTTCATCAGCTACCCTTAGGCCTAGCAACGATCTCTAGCGTCGCTAGAATTCTCATCCTTACCATACTGTTAGTGCTTTTTGTCGTTGGAATAATTTTCGCCCTTTTGTTACTCGGACCTTCTATTGGCGAGTCCTTTTCTGGAATTGCCCCAACACAGTGATTAAGGGGGTGATAGCTCAGTTGGTCTGATCAAATATTTTACAACATTGTTTCCCGAATTCTTTGAGCCACAGCTACTCCCCACTTCGCGTAGATTGGAGGACCCGGATGAAATTTATCACTGGCCATTTCACTCGGATCAAGCGTAAAATCAAGCTGAATAAAGTCACAATCGCTTTGAGTGCAGGCCCATTGCTTGATGCTACGATCAAACCGTTTGGCTTGGCTGCCAAGATACCAGCGTAAGGGTTGGGGGAGCGAGGGAAAATGTGAGACAGGCGGCAAGCCGGAGATGTAGAGACGCTGCACCCCAAATTTCGAGCGTAAGAGCTGGAAAAGCTGGGCTTGCTCCTGCATCCAGACCGAAACCGAACGACCAGCCGTTACATCGTTAACTCCCAACGCGGTGACCACAACATCAAATGGTTGCTCAGGTTGCTTCTGCATGTGTTGGATGGTGCTCCGCGTGGTTGCCCCAGTACGGGCGATGAGGGACCAATGAATCTCAAATGTCGTTTCTAGCCCAGCCACCACCTGGCCTAACAGGGCCTCCTGTTGCGTGCCTGCCCCCACCCCAGCCGCAGATGAGTCTCCCAAAACCAGGAGCTGTAAGGTTGGACCACTTCCGGTAATGCCCACACGAGCGCCTGGCGGCTCTGGCAGCCTTGGCACGGTACTTCGTACATATTGGCCTTGGGCAAAAAGTATCGGCCCCAATCCGATGGTCGCCGCAAGATGTCCCATTTTCTCTCTCTTTTCTTTGTGATTCTATTCCTGTGGCTCCGCAACAAAGACAGGAATGATCCGCTCGGTTTTGTCTTGATAGTCCTGATAGGGCGGATAGGCCTCGACCGCAATAGCCCACAACCGCTCTCTTTCATCAGCATCCATAACCTCTCGAACCTGCATCTTGTAAACTTCGGTCTTATCGCGAATTTCTACCTGTGGGTCAGCCTTCAAGTTATGATACCAAAACGGGTGTTTAGGTGCGCCGCCCTGTGAAGCGACAAGGATGTAATTCTGCCCATCCACCACCCGCATCAACGGCGTTTTACGGATTGCGCCGGTTTTCCATCCGCGATTGGTCACAATAATGACTGGCATATCTGTCTGTCCCAAGGTCAGACCTTCCGTCCCACCACTACTTTCATAAAGGTCAACTTGATCGGCCACCCATTTTGTTGGACTAGGAATATACTCGCTCATAATCTGCTCCTGTATAAATAGATTTGTAAAACAGACTTCTAGCCTGTTTGTTCGTAGGAAAAGACACTTACCTTATTTTTTCATTCTCTTTGGTACACCAACCCGCTCAAGATCATACCTTAGTCGTTCATCCCTCGCAACCTACACAAAGACTCCCATAATTTACAAGAGGTCGGGCTGAGTAGTGGGCTAATGGGTGGATTGTTTTTTGGGTTGATTTTTGGATTGCTTGGTGGGGGTGAGGCAGCATTGAGGCACTATCTCCTTCGTTTCATCCTAGCCCGAAATAATTATCTGCCCTAGAAACTTTCCGAATTTCTCGACTACGCTGCCGAGCGTATTCTGTTCCGTAAGGTTGGTGGTGGCTACATATTCATCCATCGCATGGTGATGGAGCATTTTGCGGCGATGGAAGAAAAGAAAGCCTAAACAAATTCCTATTTTTGCTGTATAGTAGGTATGTAACTTGTAAAGAAGAAGCAATGACCAAAGGAGGTGAATTGTGACAGACTTTATCCCTTGGGATAGCCAGCCCCTGACGGATTGGGCCGCGAAGTATGCGCCCGGGAAATTTATTGAGCTTGATGGGAAATCCACCCATTATATCGAAAAAGGGGCGGGTGAGCCGATCATCTTGCTACACGGTTTCTTCTTTGACACTTATATGTGGCAAAAGAACATTGACGCTCTGGCTGAGCAGTTTAAGGTCTATGCCCTGGATTGGTGGGGCTTTGGCTACAGCACGCGTGAGCCTTTAGATTATGGCTACCCGCTCTACACCAGCCAATTGCTCGCCTTTATGGATGCGCTGGAGATTCCGAAAGCATCTTTGGTTGGTCAATCGATGGGGGGCGGGGTCACAATTAACTTCACGATCGCTCATCGCGAGCGGGTCGATAAGATTGTCCTGGTGGACGCCGCTGGGCTGCCCAACCCACTGCCAATTATGGGCCGAATTTCAAATTTACCCCTGGTGGGCGAATTGATGTACAGTGTCAACAACAATCTCCTCCGTAAGACGGCATTAGGCACCAGCTTTCTGCATAACAAACACCTCATCACGGACGACTACTTTGAAACCGTTACACGTTTTCACAAGATTAAGGGAACAAATAAAGTGATGCTTGAGGTTACACGGCGGCAGTTCTTCGATACCCTGACCACTGAAATTCATCAACTTGGTGATCTAAATGTGCCGACTTTGATTATCTGGGGACGAGAGGAAAAAGCAATCCCGCTGGCCACTGGCCAGAAAATGCATCAGATTCTCAAAGGGTCTCGCCTGGAAATCTTTGACCAGGCCGGACACTGCCCCCAGGATGATCAACCGGACCTTTTCAATCAAATGGCTCTTGATTTTCTGACCTCATAACCGCCGAAAGTGATTCTGATGCATTAAGCTACCCGATAACGAAGGGGCTGACCTGCAATATGTTTGCTGATGTTGCTGTAATCATCTATCCGTTCACTGGCCTCGGCGGCGGTGGCTCCAGCCGCGATGTGCGGGGTTAAAAGAACGTTGTAACCAGCTTGGGCCAGGGCAATCATTGGGTTGTCAGCCTTAATAGGTTCCCATTCATAGGTGTCCAACGCCGCTCCGCCCAGTTTGCCCGATTTGATGGCCTCGGCCAGATCAGCCTCGTTGATGACGCTGCCGCTGCCGCAACTCACCAAAAAGGCCCCATCTTTCATCTTGTTAAAATACTCAGCATTAATCATCAAGTTTGTGTTGGAGAAATAGGGCAGGGTGTTAACGATGTAATCACTTTGTCTGAATAGCGTGTCTGCATCAACGTATGTTAAGTTTAGGCTGTTTTCTACCGACTTTGGCAATTGCTCTAAGTTGCTGTAAAGCAACGTGCAGTCCCAATTTTGCAGCCGCTGTACCAAGGCACTGCCCATTTCGCCCAGCCCCATGATACCAATCGTTTTGTTCCACAATCCGTCGACATTCTCTCGGTTGGACCAGTTGTAGGCAAAGGTATCCTCATCAGTGCGTTTGCTCTCGCCCCACTCCGTGCCAGCGGCCAAAGCGATTGCCTGAACTTCACGTATTTTTTTGCTAAGGGTCAACATTTGTAGGATGAGATGCTCCGCCACCCGAATGACTGTACCCACCGGCCAATAGCAGACCACAACGCCCGCTGCTTTAGCTGCTTCGATATCGATATCATAGGTCCGTAAACCTAACCTCAAAATCAGCTTCAGATTAGGTGCGGCCTCAATCATTTCCGCGTCAACAGCCCCGATACGCTCCGAGATAAAGTAGTCCGCCTCAGCCAGATGAGACAATAACGTCGCTCGATCCGGCTGGCGCAACATCGTAATCGACAAATTATCAGGAGCCGCTTCCAACGCCGCCTGTTGGTGTCGCTCACCACGTTCTGTTGTAAAAACTACTTTATGTTGAGGCATAGCGCTCTCCTTTCTTGAAACTGCCGCCTTTCTGAAGATAATCCTTTTTCATTCACAATTCGCAATTTACAATTCACCATTCGCAATTGATCAGGCGCCTTGTTCTTCGTGCCATTTGCCGATGACCCTGTTCTGAAGCCAGCCAAATAGCTGAAAGACCACGACACCCAACAAAGATGACATGATAATTGCGGCGAGGAGTTGCTCTCCCATCAAGCGATTAGCGTATCTTTGTAAAAGTTGGCCGATGCCGGGATCACCCCGACCAAAGAAAAAGTCGCCGACGATCGCGCCGATCACCGATAACCCGGCTGAGATACGCAATCCTGCGAAGATGGCGGGGAGTGCGGCGGGCAGCATCAACTTGCGCAATCGAGTCATTCGACTGACTCGTTGTAGAGTTAATAGATCGTGAAGACCACGCGGGGCGGAAAGCAGCCCAAAGAGAGTGTTGACGATAATGGGGAAGAGCGCGATGATGATGCAAACAATCACTCTCGCACTGAGACCAAAGCCAAACCAAAAGCCAATCAAGGGGACGATAGCTAAAATGGGGATGGCTTGCAGGGTAACGGCGTAGGGGAACACGGCCCGCTCAATAAGCTTGCTTTGGCTCATTAGCGTGGCCAAGGTCATCCCAATAATAATGGCGATACTCAAGCCGATAGCGGCCACAATTGTGCTCGACCATAATCCACCCAAAATTTCGGTAAAATTCTCCCAATCTGCAAAGCCAACCTGCCAAACTTCATGAGGCGGCCGTAGTAGAAATCGGCGACGCTCATCAAGGATGACATAGGAGATAAAGTACCATACCCCCAGAAAAACAATGCCAAGCAAAATTGGGGGTAATAGATTACGTGCGCCACGCTGTAGAGCGGACTCGGTCTGCTTGCGGGGGGCATTGGTGTCGGTTTGTTGCGTCATGCATGGGCCTCCAATAGGGCGTGTGATACCGCTCGGCTCAACTCGCCGAATTCGGCTTCAAAACGTAGGTCAGGACTTCGGGGATACTCAAATGGGATATCGAACGAGGCAACCAGTCTGCCGGGTCGGGCGGACATCACGAGCACCCGAGTCGAAAGAAACACAGCCTCAGAGATAGAGTGGGTGATAAACAGCCCAGCAAATCGTTCTCGCTCAAACAGCTTGAGCGTTTCTTCATTGAGTCGCTCTCGGGTAATCTCATCTAGCGCCCCAAACGGCTCATCAAAAAGAAAGACGGGTGGTTTGAGCGTCAACGTTCGAGCCAACGACACCCGCATCTTCATCCCGCCAGACAGGGATTTGGGGTAATGGTTCTCAAAGCCGGAAAGACCGACCAGTTCAATGGCCTCAGCGGCCCGTTGTCTCCGCTCTTTGGTCGCGAACCCTTGCAGTTCAGCCAAGAGTTCGACATTTCCCTGCACTGTACGCCACTCCATCAGGGTGGCGTCTTGGAAGACATAGCCCAGTCGCTCCCGATCCACCTCTACAAGACCTTGAGTTTGATGTAGTAAGCCTGCCGCGATTCGCAGGATTGTCGATTTACCACATCCCGAAGGGCCGACGATGGTGACAAACTCTTTTGGGGCAACATCAAAGGTGATATCTCGCAGGGCCTGTGTTCCGTCTGGAAAGGTCATGCTCACATCTGTAAAGGAAAGCACAGCACTCCCCCTGTTTATACCTGCTGGATCTTGCCGGGTCATGCTGGCCCTCCTAAATGGATGGGATAATTCTTGTTTGTAGACAAGGAGTGATGTGGAACATCCTGTTTTGTTACTGAGGTAACTGTCATCATAAATCTCGCTTCTATCAGGGGGATTGTGTAACGCCTAAGTTACATCAAAAAATGAGGGTCGGCAATTTCTCACCAACCCTCATTGTAAATAAGTTTAGGGCAGACCAATGGAAGGATCGATAAATTCGTTAGTGATGATGTCTTCAGCCGTCAAGCCCTCAGGCACATCAAGACCAGCCGCAATCATCTGATCGATCACGCCTTGTACCCGAACTGGGTCCATATTACCGACGATGTCATCAGGACCGTTACCAACGAGACCAAGATCAAGTTGAGCTTGCACTGAGAAATCAGCGAGTTCAGGGCTATAGACCCAGAAGTCTTCAAATTTCTCAACCGCATCGACAATGATAGCGTTGGCTCGGTCGGGAGCCGCTACATAATCGACAACAGCTTGTTGAACAATTGGGACAAACTGCTCCAAACAAGGGCGTAAATCTTCTAAATCACCCGCCCGAATAACAAGTGGTTGGGAGTAGATTTCCAAGCCAGCATCGTGGATCAATTGGAAGGCGACGGGCTTGCCCCACTCTTCGATTTCATTTTCATAGATAAATGGTTCAGCCGAGGCAAAGCCTTGTTGGGCAATCGCCCCATTTTCAGCCACCCAGCGAGCAGGTGAACCGTCATAGGAGGGGTCAATTTGATCGACAGAAACGATGCCCTCACTGATGAAAACATCGATAAAGGTGCCACCCGCAAAGGTCTGGATGGTCGCGCCAGTCTCAGCCAACTCAGCAATCGTTTCGACACCGGGATAGGTTTCGGGGTCCCACATAATGATCTGGGGGTTTTTCTCCAACGGAGCGACGACGGCTATCGTCGGGGTGTCTTCTGCGCCAAAAATGGCTTCATCGTTTGAAACGTAGCCAAAGGTGATGTCGGTTTCAACATACATCTGCTGGATGGGGTTTTGGAAGCCAATGGCTGGGCCACCTGTGCGGACCTCAACCTCAATGCCTGTGTCTTCACCGGAAGTAAGGAGTGAACCTCGAACGACTTTGAGGTCGGTGTCGACGACATAATCATCGCCGATCAATTCATACATCGCGCCGTGTTCCGCTTCGGGGAACCAGTCTGTCTGAATGATAATCGGGCTGGGACAAACATCAGCGAGGGGAACGGCTTCTTCCATCATCGCCTCTTCCTCCATCGCCATTTCAGGCAGACCAATGGAAGGATCGATAAATTCGTTAGTGATGATGTCTTCAGCCGTCAAGCCCTCAGGCACATCAAGGCCAGCCGCAATCATCTGATCGATCACGCCTTGTACCCGAACTGGGTCCATATTGCCGACAATATCATCAGGACCGTTGCCCACAAGGCCAAGATCAAGTTGGGCTTGCACTGAGAATTCGGCGAGTTCAGGGCTATAGACCCAGAAGTCTTCAAATTTCTCAACCGCATCGACAATAATAGCGTTGGCACGAGCTGGCGCTGTGACATAATCGACAACAGCTTGTTGAACAATTGGGACAAACTGCTCCAAACAAGGGCGTAAATCTTCCAAATCGCCAGCGCGGATAACGAGCGGCTGAGAGTAGATTTCCAAACCAGCATCGTGGATCAATTGGAAGGCAACGGGCTTGCCCCACTCTTCGATTTCGTTTTCATAGATAAATGGTTCAGCCGAGGCAAAGCCTTGTTGGGCAATCGCCCCATTTTCAGCCACCCAGCGAGCAGGTGAACCGTCGTAAGAAGGGTCGATTTGATCGGCGGAAACGATACCTTCACTGATGAAAACATCAATGAAAGTGCCACCCGCAAAGGTCTGGATGGTCGCACCAGTTTCAGCCAGTTCAGCAATCGTTTCGACACCGGGATAGGTTTCGGGGTCCCACATAATGATCTGTGGGTTTTTCTCAAGCGGGGCAACAACAGCTATTGTCGGAGTGTCTTCTGCGCCAAAAATGGCTTCATCGTTTGAAACGTAGCCAAAGGTGATGTCGGTTTCAACATACATTTGCTGGATGGGATTTTGGAAGCCAATGGCTGGACCACCTGTGCGGACCTCAACCTCAATGCCTGTGTCTTCACCGGAAGCAAGGAGTGAACCTCGAACCACTTTGAGGTCGGTATCCACGACATAGTCATCACCGATCAATTCATACATCGCGCCGTGCTCCGCCTCAGGGAACCAGTCTGTCTGAATGATAATCGGGCTGGGGCAGACACTGCCTAGCGCCACAGGCTCTGCCATCATCGCCTCTTCCTCCATTGCCTCATCCATCGCCATTTCGGGCAGACCAATAGAGGGATCAATAAATTCGTTGGTAATGATATCTTCAGCCGTCAAGCCCTCAGGCACATCAAGACCAGCCGCAATCATCTGATCGATCACGCCTTGCACCCGGGCGGGGTCCATATTGCCGACAATGTCGTCGGGACCGTTGCCCACAAGACCAAGATCAAGTTGAGCTTGCACTGAGAATTCGGCGAGTTCAGGGCTATAGACCCAGAAGTCTTCAAATTTCTCAACCGCATCGACAATAATAGCGTTGGCACGAGCTGGCTCTGTGACATAATCGACAACAGCTTGCTGGACGATTGGGACGAACATTTCCAAGCATGGGCGTAAATCTTCCAAATCACCGGCGCGGATAACGAGCGGCTGAGAGTAGATTTCCAAACCAGCATCGTGGATCAATTGGAAGGCAACGGGCTTACCCCACTCTTCGATTTCGTTTGCGTAAATGTAAGGTTCAGCCGAGGCAAAGCCTTGTTGGGCGATAGCCCCATTTTCAGCCACCCAGCGAGCAGGTGAACCGTCATAGGAGGGGTCAATCTGATCGGCAGAGACGATGCCTTCACTAATGAAAACATCGATGAAAGTGCCACCCGCAAAGGTCTGGATGGTCGCGCCCGTTTCGGCCAGTTCAGCAATCGTTTCGACACCGGGATAGGTTTCGGGGTCCCACATAATGATCTGGGGGTTTTTCTCAAGCGGGGCAACAACGGCTATCGTCGGGGTGTCTTCTGCGCCAAAAATGGCTTCATCATTGGACACGTAGCCAAAGGTGATGTCGGTTTCAACATACATCTGTTGGATAGGGTTTTGGAAGCCGATGGCGGGACCACCCGTGCGGACCTCAACTTCAATGCCCATGTTTTCGCCAGAGGAAACGAGCGAGCCACGGACCACCTTATTGTCGGTATCGACGACATAATCATCGCCAATCAATTCATACATCGCGCCGTGTTCCGCCTCAGGAAACCAGTCTGTCTGAATGATAATCGGGCTGGGACAGGCATCGGCTATCGCCATCATGCTTCCTTCAGTAGTCGCCTCTGCTTCTTCTTCCTCGACCACTTCTTCTTCAGCCGCTTCCTCTACCTCGGCCTCCTCTTCAGCTTCTGCCTCTTCTTCCGCAGGTGCTTCCGTTGGTTCAGCCTCTGCTTCCTGCTCGGTAGCTGGCTCCGCAGGCTCGGGCGCAACCTCAGGCTCTTGACTACTACAGGCAAACAATAGTAAAGACAGTATTAGAAATAGGGACATTAAATATGCTTTTTTCATCTTCTTCTCCTTAGTTTCGATAAGCAATTTAGAGCATTTGTACTGCCAGTCAACGTCTTAGTTTGATGCATAGTATCGCCATTTTCCGACCAAGTAATGGCAAAATCCTGGCGATGGGTCCCCAGTGACCCTGGCAGAATGATAGTTTTTACAGATGTAAACGTTTAATTGTTTAGAGACACCTCCTGATATGCCTTACGATAAATTGATCAATTGGGTTTGTTGACTGGTTTGAGCCGCAACCTGCCCGCGAAGCACCACGTACTGTTTTATCGGTTGAAACTGGATTGCCTCGTGCCAATCTTTTGCAGCCATAACAACTAAATTGGCTATGCTCCCAACGTGTAAGCCGTAATTCTCCAGCCCCAGAACCTTGGCTGGGACACTAGTTATGAGGGGGATGACCTTGTCAACCTCGCCATTCCAGGCAAATTGGCCGTTGTGGGCCATAAATTGGGCTACCTCCAACATGTCGTTGCGCCCAAATGGATAAAACCAGTTATCAATATCATCCTGCCCACAGGCCACGGGCACACCTGCATCCAAGAGTTGGCGGACACGGGTGATGCTGCGGGGCCAAGGATGCTGGTCTGGGGCAAATTCGGTGGCAATGAGCGAGACGTGACTGTTGGAAAATATCGTGATTCCCGCTGCTTTGACAGCCTCAATAACCTGCTCTGCATAATCGTCAGGATAAAACGAGAGGGCAGCACACTGTGTCGCACACACCCGCCCTTGATAGTGCTGCTCAATGGCTTGACGGGCCACTTCTGCCAGTGAGCGCACATTCGGATCGGCCACATCATCGCAAACAAAATGGAGGTCACGATCAAATTCTTTGGCCAAGGCGAAACACATCTCAATGTGCTTTTGTTGATGTACCGCATCTGGCTCAATCCAGGGTATGCCGCCAACCACATCGGTCCCAGCCTCAAGGGCTTGTCGCATCAATTCCTCAGTGCCTTCACCCAGCACCCCATCCTGCGGAAACGCCACCACTTGGACGGTCATCAGTGGGGCATACTTTTGCTTAATGGCCAGCAACCCATTGACCGCATCTAGACCAGAGTCGGCGTCAACATCGGCAAACAGTCGAATAGCGCAGGTGCCATTTTTGATAGCAAGTTGCATCACCTCGTCGACACGGGCAAAGACATCGGCCTCGGTGTAAAGCTTTTTGACATGGCTGGCGGCCTGAAAACGGGGCAATTGCTGTACCTCGGCTGGTAATTGGGCGAGTAGCCGTCGCCAGTATGATTTGCAGGCGTGAAGCTGGCCGTTGACAAAGGCGGGTAGGGTCAGGTTACCCCCCGCATCAAGCTCTTGTTCAGCCTGCTGCGACAGCTTCTCTTCGATTGCCTCAATCAATCCATTCTTGATACCAATGTCTACGATTGTGCCATTCTGTAGGCGGGCCTGCCGAATGATTAAATCCATAATTGCTCCGATATGTAGGCCATTTTTCAATATCCCCTTGATTTAGTGACAACGCAGAGCATTTTCACAACAATACACACATTGGTTTTATATGTCATGCCATTCTTGCTCGATGGTGGTCTTGACCACTAAACGTCCTGCCTTGAAGGTTCCTAGTCGAGCCGGTGGGTAGAGAACGGTCTCTAATACCGATGCGGCCTCGACCACAACCAGATCAGCGACTTGACCCACGGCAACTATGGTGGGGAGATCGCTGCCAAAGGCACGGGCTGGGTTGCTGCTAACCATTGCTAGACTGGCGTATAGTTCAGCCTCGCCTGTCATATGGGCGACATGAGCGGTCAGATTGGCGATTTGCAATTGATCATAGGCCCCGAATGGGTTGAACGGGTCCCGTACATTGTCTGAGGCAGCACATACATTCACCCCGTGCGCCAGCAATTCCTTGATCCGAGTCACGCCACGTGGTGGGGGTGACATCTCGCGTCCCATCAGAACCAAATTGCACGAAGGCAACGTCACCATCGTCATTTCGGCTTGAGCCACCTTGTCCATCACCCGAGCCGCTGTCTCATCATCCACAAATGTCAATGAGCAGCAATGGCCCGCTGTCACCTGTCCTTGCATCCCCATAGTAATCGTTTTGTCAGCCAGATATTCCAGCATAAGCATATTGGGGTCTTCGGTTTCGTCAATATGCAGATCGATAGGCTTACCCGTCTTTTCTGCGATCGCAAAAATGGTATCAATACTGGCTTGAGGATCAGAACTAAGCGAAGGTGCCCCACCCACATAATCCACGCCCATATTCAGGCTGCATTCCAGAACATCATCTGCTTCAGCACTCGCGGCGGCGTCACCTAAGGCCACCAACTCTACCGAAATTTGTGATTGCATTTGGCGGCAGACGTCCATAATCGCCTCGACGATGGGCAAGTCCTCCGTCTCAATCGTGTTCACGTGGGAGCGCATTCCGGTCACCCCGTAGCTGATCGCATTTTGCAGGGCACGACGCACAGCTGTTTGGGCTTGCTCTGGGGTGCGTTGCCGTTTGGCTTCGGTCCATACCTCAATCGCTTCAAGTAGTGTACCACTTTTGTTATAAGTCGTAGCGTAGGTTTTATCGAGATGGGTGTGCAGATCGACCATACCCGGCAGAACGACTTGGCCTGCCAAATCCCATTCCTGTGCTGCCTGCGTTGCTAGGCTCGGGGCTATAGCGGTAATTTTGCCTGCCTCAAGCCCAATATCTTGCAGCGGAGCGTCATCTGAAATGCGGGCCTGCCGCAGAACCCAATCCATTAAGCCACCCCCCGACTGACCTCAAAGGTGCTGATGGCGGTGATAATTTTAGCCAACTGTTTTACCCCGGCCTCAATGAGCGCGTGGCCTTTTTCTTCTGTAGCGATGGTGGCATCACCAAAGACACCTTCCTGGCCCCAATCATCGGCCAGCCAAGCGGCTGAGGCCCCGCCAAAGAGGAAGAGCGGTGTATCGGTTTCCGGGAAGTTGGCAATGTGTTTGATCGCTTTGTCCATCTCTACAAGCGATGAGTCAATGGCCAATACCATCGAGGTTTCGGTTTCTCCGGCGTGAAAGCCAAAGCGAGCTTCCTCAGCGGATAACTCAAAAGGCCGGTCTGCCTCACCGACAATGCCCGATTGTAGATAGAAGGTCATCAATCCGGTATCCACCCGAATATCGCGGGTGGCCGCTTGTAACACAGGCACATTGCCACCGTGACCGTTGACAAAGGCCAATCGCCTAAAGCCGGAACGGGCCACACTGTCAGCGATATCGTGCACCACGGCTCGCAAGGTGGGGGTGGTCAGGGTGATGGTGCCAGGGAAATTGATGTGCTCGTTGCTTTTGCCGTAGTTCAGCGGTGGGAGTGCCCACGCTTTGACCTCTGGAGGAAGTGCTTTCAGGGTTTCATCGACCATATGGGTGGCGATCAACGAGTCGGTGAGGGTGGGCATATGTGGGCCATGCTGTTCGACCGCACCAATGGGTAACAACACGACCCCATCTTCTTTGTCGAGTGCGTCAATTTGCGGCCACGATAAGTGAGCCAGATAACGCGTGTCTGCAGATTGTGCCATAGGATTAAGTCCCTTTGCTGTGTTTGTGCTGAGTTTTGTCGTCTTAGGTGCGACTATGTTAGACTACTCTTTTTGGCAATGAATTACACAAATTTCTCTGATTGTTATGCCTTTTTCGTGTCAATTTTATCAATTCGCTGCCAATTTTTTAGCCGAGTTGGAATTTCCTAGCCGAGCATCATCGGTAAATCTTCTTTGGAGGTGGTGCCTTCTCTAGATTGCCTAGATGCCCAGGATTGAGCAACCCGTGGGGGTCCCAGCGGGCTTTCGCGTCTAGAATGGGTTGGCCGTTCCAGCGCGAGTCCTCGTCCAGCCGATGGGTATGTGGATTGGCCACCATCACCCCAATCGACTCGCAAAACTCGATTAGCCCCCACAAGTGTTCTTTTGAGTGGAAGCGCACAATGCTCAAGCCAGCGGGAACCAGTTTTCCGCCAAACTTGGCGAATTCAAAATGGTGGATCACGTCATCACCATACTTCTCGCGCCGCAGCCGAATCTGCTCGTGCAATCGATCTGGCTCAAAGGCATCTTGTAAGTAGGTCAACTGCTCATCGGCCTTCATCGCCCACAGCGTGGTGTGATTCCATGAGAAATCCGAAAGCTGCCAGCCTTTGGTATGAAAATTTTCGTGCGGGCTGTACCAGGTGATTTTGCCGCCAAACTCAGCCAGCCGGCGCTCCAGTTCCTCTCGCTCCATCACCAAATAAAGCAGAATGATGGCCTTGCCATCTGGGCAAGCGCCGTCACGTACTAGTTGCTGAAAGTAGCCGGGCAGCGGCCATTCGATGGGCGTGATGAGGCGTCGAGTCAAGCTCTCGTCGTAGGCGATTGACTCACCAAAACGGAGGGCTGAGTCGAAGTCATCAAAGGCGGCTACATACTGCTCCCACGGCTCAGCGGGGGCCAGTGCCAAGGTGAGGTCGGTGATGATACAGGTAAGACCACAGTTGTGGACTACCCCCTTCATCTCCTCATAATCGGTAATCGTCATCATTTTTGGCTCGGCTTCGACAGTCATAATGGTCACCCCGAGCACATTGCCCTCGTCCCAAAGGCTGCCCCATTTGACCGAGCCAACCCCACCGGAGCCACCCGCCAAAAAGCCCCCCGCCGTGGCCGTGGGCAGGGTGCTGGGGTAGAAGCGCAACTCGCCGCCAATTTTGCGGGCCTCCATCTCGATGTTTTTGAGGATCGTGCCCGCTTCGACCCGTGCGTATTCAGGGGTGATTTCGAGGATTTTGTTGAGCCGTTTGGTGCTGACCAAGATGCCGCCATGCATCGGCACACCTTGGCCATAATTACCTGTACCCGCACCTCGTAGAACGATGGGAACTTTGTTTTCTACAGCGACCGTGATAATTTGGCGTAGCTCATCCACGGTCTCTGGGCTAACGATTATATCGGCTGCTTTATCTTCTAGCAGGGGTTTTAAGACTGGTGAGTACCAGTAACAATCCTGTGACCCTTTGATCAACTGTTTTGGCTCAGTAATGACATGTTCATCACCTACGATGGCTGAGAGGGCCTCAATTAATGTGGGGGCTATGGTTGTCATACGGTCTCCTTTGTTTGGTATTGGCAATGGATTTGCAGAAACAGGTTGCTGCCGTTAGTGCACTTTGGCTTTTATTGATGGGATATTAAACCAGATAAAGGAATTGCCCAATTTTGTAGGAGCGTTCTGGCAAATCTTAGGTATTAAGTTTTGTGATTAGATAGTGTTATGATTTGGGAATCAGGCTCTGCGGAGAGGAGATTCTCTAGAGGGCTTCGCGGCACAAGTCAACTTTATGGATTTAGTCAGGAATGCCATAAAGATTGGACAATTATATTCTAGATTGAGTGATTGGCAAATTCGACTATTTTTTGGTGTACAACTAAATAAAAAACGCCTGAGCACGTAGTGTCCAGGCGCAAAAGTAATTGGATTTCAACTTATTCCGAAGTTGGTGGTTGTGCCAGTGGGGTTGAACTCGTCACCCAAATCGCAGCAGCTAATTCGGAGCCGATGACCTGTTCATCACGACCGATTTTTAGGCGAAGCGGGCCGTTGAAAGGGGCGCGGTTGATGAGTTCAAAGGGGGCTTCGGGGACAAGGCCAATCTCACCCAGATATTTCAGTTTGTCAGCGCTATGAGTTTTAACCCGGCTGATTTGCCCCTTAGTTCCGGGAGGAACGACGGTCAACGGCCAGTCAACGATTTCGGGCATAACCCCATCCCGCGAAGGGATTGGCTCGCCGTGGGGGCAAGTTTGGGGGTGATTCATCATTGCTGAGATGCGATCTTCCAACTTTTGGTTGATACCCCGGTGTAGTGCGTCAGCATCATCGTGTACATCGTACCAAGGGAACTCCATCACCTCGACCAGAAAGCGTTCGACCAAGCGGTGGCGGCGAATATTCAGCAAAGCTACTTTTTGACCGTGTTCAGTTAGCTGGATGCCTTGATAGGGCTGATGTTCAACCAAACCCATTTCGTGCAAACGGCGGACCATTCGAACAGTAGCCGGGCCAGAAACGTGCAATCGATCTGCTAAGATAGTGGTACTAACCCAAGCTTCACCCTGGCCTAGGCGATAAATCTCGCCCAAGTAATCCCGCATTGTTTCACTGATTTTGTGGTCTGGCGTTAGTTCTTTTGCTGACATGTATCTATATCTTAATACTTTCTCAAAAGATTAGGTACTTAAGATACCTAAAAGTTATTTAAGTGCTCGTCGTAATATACCATTTCTTTGAAATTTTGTAAAATTCTAATTGTTAAAAATTTCACGTCTCTAAATATAGCGTTACATAACGATTAAACTTTAACCTCTATTGGCTACCTTCAGCCCCAAACCATTTGTCGTGGATTTCCTTGTAGGTAGAATTTTCAACCAGTTTCAAGAGGGCCTGATTAACCTCTTCTCGATAAGGACTGTCGTGACCAAAGGCGATACCATAGCTCAGCTCCTCAAAAATCACCCCAACCATTTTGACCTTGCCTTGACCATCGTGTGAGGCATAATGTTGCAGGACTGGTGCATCATAAACAATGGCCTGAACATCACCATCTTCCAGCGCTTTATACATTCTGTCCTCATTTGTGAACTGGACAGGTTGAATGCCTTGCCGCAGCAGATACTCATCCGCCGCACTTTTGGTAATGGTGGCGACGGTCTTGTTGGCTAAATCCTCAGGGCCATTGATTGTGCCTTGTAGCTCTTGTAGGGTCACCGTGCTGGTCACCCCAGCGGTAAAGTAGGCGAGAATGAAGAGACCCGCGAACATCCAAAATAGACCAAAGATGCGGCCAAGGGTTCCCTTTGGGGTTTTGTCCCCATAGCCAACCGTGGTCGCAGTAACCGCCGACCACCAAAAGGCCTCCCACACCCCTTCCACATAGCCTCTCGGAAACTCGGGATTGTAGTGTCGTTCCAAGAGCCACATGATATGAGCCGAAATGAGAAGCATTAAAATAAGAAAGCCAAGGATGTAGATCAGGTCAACTGTGAATAAGGTGGCCAGGACCCGGAATAACACTCCATCAAATAGGCCGCGATTGTCAGCCACCATAATTTGTAAACCAGACTCAAAGGATGTGTGTGAAAAGTCGAGCGTTTGTTCACGGGTGGAGGTGATGCCTATGCCTGCGGTGGCTATATCCGCCGAGCCTCGCTCTACGTCATCCAGTAACTTGGCCACACTGTTCACCCCATATAACTCGTAGTCAACCTCAAGTTCATCAGCGATAGCCTCCCACAACTCGATGCTGAAGCCAGTGTATTGGCGGGTCTGCAAATCATAAATGACAAATGGTTCAAATGTCTTGGTGACGACTCGTAAGGGGGCGGCATCAGTTGCGGTAGATGCGTCAGCCTCGGATGACTCGAGCGCAGGATCAGTCACAACACCTGCTACCTCGGCTGAGGCGATGGCCTCAGCCAACCAATGATCGACCTCCGTTTGATGACGTACTAGCCACGCTTCGGCATGTTGAACAATATCGACCGTATCATCTTCTCCGGCTAACAGCAACGCATTTTGGGCAGAAATTTCATTGAGAGGAATTGTCACCTGTTCGAGTAGGGTTCGAATCGCCGGATTAGCCTCGATAAACGCTTTATTGGCGACCGTACGAATGTCATTGGGGGGGAATCCCAAATTGCAGGGCACCTTGACGCATCCTTCAACGGTAGCAATGGTATTGCTTTCTGATCCCCCCTGATTGGCGGGTAAACTTGAAAATGGTACCTCTATCCAAACCACATCTTGACCCGGCACCAATGCCCCAATCGTCCAGTTGGGCGTCCAACTGTAAAAGAAGACAGGCGTTCCGGCCTCAAATTGAGACAAGGTGTTGAACATTAAGGGTCCATAATCACCTTGAACATGCTCAACGGTCTGCTGTAGCTCATAAGCATCCAGATGATGCTCAATGATTTTTGCGCACCCCCAGCCGACATTGCAGCCAATCAGATTAGCTCGTCCATCACCATCTGGATCAAAATTCGCCACAACTTCAGGGCGTTTGAAGTCAGCTAAAGAGGTGATGTTTAGGGTGTCGGCAGAATTTTTGTCAATCAAGTAGCCTTGTAAGGCCCCACCTTGTACCTCAAAGCCGATGACTTCTACGGCGGATCGAACGGTTTCATCGGTTAAGTAGATGTCGTGCTGTGGAAACCAGCCATTAATCCATAGATCAACCTCGCCTTGAGCGACAGCCTGATAAAACGCTTCATTTTCATACGTGATTGGCCCCTCGACTTGGTAGCCAAGCGTCTCAAAGAGTTGCTTGAAGACCTCGGCCTGAAACCACCCTGTATCCCAGGTGGCCCGCGCCATACGAATGGTCCGACCTTGTCCTATTTGGCTGGCTTCCGTTTGGGCTGCGGTGTTGCTGGGGGAGCTATAAGCAACAAAGAGCAAGATGATAAAATATAATACAAAAGACAACAGACGAATTGGTCTCATTTGTTTGAGTCCATATCAGACTAAAGAATGAGGAACAAATTGTTCCTCATTCCTGTATATAGTCCGACTACACTATTTAGAAGCAGGTGCTATGATATGGCCTTCCTCCGTCTCAAGTGGTGTTCGTTCCATCACATCTTTAAGCTCAACCGCATCCAAGTGGAATAACTCTTCATTAAAGCCTCGGTAAAGGCTATAAATCATAATGAGCAACACGAACGTAAAGGGTAAGCCAGCGGTAATTGAGGCAGTTTGCAGGGCGCTCAGTCCACCACCTAGCAATAGAACAGCAGCCAAAATACCTTCCATAATGGCCCAAAAGATACGTTGAGGCACAGGTGAGTCGAGTTTACCCCCAGAGGTTAGGTGATCCACAACCAATGAGCCAGAGTCGGAAGATGTGACAAAGAAGAAGACAACAAGGACAATCCCGATAAATGACAGGATGTTGGTTAACGGCAGATTTTGGAACATTTCAAACAGAGCTGTAGCCACATTTGCGTTGACCGCACGAGATACTTCAGCGCCTGTTTGCTCGAAGAAGATGGCGGTACCACCAAAGACAGACATCCAGAAGAATGACAACAGCGTGGGTAGTAACATCACCCCAAGAATAAACTCTCTAACGGTACGCCCTTTAGAAACGCGGGCAATAAACATCCCGACAAAGGGGGACCAGGAAATCCACCAGCCCCAATAGAAAACGGTCCAGCCACCTTGCCAGTTACTATCAGGAGATTGATACGTTTCAGTCCACAAGGCCAATTGCGGTAGACGCTGGATGTAGAAGCCGACATTTTGCCAGAATGAGCTGAGGATGTAAACCGTCGGCCCCACAACCAAGACAAAAATCATCAGGGCAGCAGCCAGTCGAATGTTCCATTCGCTGAGCACTTTGACCCCAGAGTCCAGTCCGGCGATAACCGACATTGTGGCAAAGCCAGTGATGATGGCAATGAGGACAACTTGGAACCACGTGGCTGTAGGTAGACCAAACAAGAAGTTAAGTCCAGCCGAAACCTGTTGGACCCCAAAGCCTAGTGATGTTGCCAAACCGAATAGCGTCGCTAGAACGGATAAAATGTCAATAACATTGCCCCAAAAGCCATAAATCCGCTCACCCAGTAGGGGGTAAAAGACGGAGCGAATGGTTAGTGGCAACCCGCGATTGTAGGCAAAGAAGGCCAGCCCCAAGCTAACGAGCGCGTAAATGCCCCAGGGATGCAAACCCCAATGGTAATACGTCACAGCAAAGGCCGCTTGGGCTGCTTCTGCCGTGCCTGCTTCAGTGTTAAACATCGGTGAAGGGCTACCAAAGTGGAAGATCGGTTCAGCCACGCTCCAGAACATCAAGCCAATCCCCATCCCAGCACTGATGAGCATCGAATACCAGGCAAAGTTGGTGAATTCCGGCTTGGCATCGACCCCACCGATCCGAATTTTACCATATCGGCTAAAGGCAAAAACCGCCATCGCAATCACAAACACGTTGGCCGCTGAAATATAAAGCCAGCCGAAGTTTGAACTAATGACGGAAAGCATGTTGCTAAAAACAGTCGACGCCTGCTCACCTGCTAGCAAGGTCCAGGCCACAAATACGATTAACAAGCCACCCGCAATAAAGGTGACATAGGGATGAATATCAAAGCCAAAGCCGACCCAGTTGGTATCACCTGGCTCTCGATGGGACACTTCTTCATAATATTCGACTTCAGGATCAACCTGTAAGCCATAAAACTGATCGCGCTCTTCAATAGCCTTTTGACGTTCTATTTCGGCTTGACGAAGACGATCCTCAACAGCCTTACGCTGTTCCGTGTAATTTTTTCGTGCTTTTTCACCTGTCGTAGCAGTCATAAAGTTCCTCTCCTAAAACACATATTAAGTTTTGAAATGTTTGCTGATTGTATTAGACCATAGACAACCTGTGGAAGGTCAACTATATAGGCCTATTTTGTTAAAACAATCTATGGCTCAGGTAAATTCAGAGCTTCTTGAGGGGATAACTTTACTTGTTGTGGGTTTAAGCCTACTCATATCTACACCTCCTTGTGTATCTACACCTATGAATAAAATATAATCGGACCAAAATAGTCCGGCAGCCCACAGAACGAAAGGTACAGGAATTTATAATGTGGATGGTAAATATGAGGATAGGGGGTCGAATTGGTGATATATCAGAAATATATTGATACTATATGTCCATTATATAATGTATCAATATTTTGTCAAAAATGATTTTTACAAAACTATACTAATGCTTACGCGGTGTAGGGAATTACAAAATTAAACCTGTTTGTCTCAGACGTTCCGTTTTGCTTTTTCCTTTGTAACCGCGTAAGTCCTAGTAACCGAATAGAACAAAGCTGAATTATTCAGCCGCTTCCATTTCATCAAACAGGCGTTTGGCAATGCGCTGGCAATTGAGGCCAGCGGGGATGCCGCAATAAATGGCGATGTGGTGGATCGTGGCCTGAATTTCACCTTTGGTGACCCCATTTTTCAAGGCCCCTTTTAGATGAAGCTCCCACTCTTCCATGCGGTTGAGAGCCGCAATCATGGTCAGGTTCATAAACGAGCGAGTTTTGGGTGGAATACGTTCGTCACTCCAGCCAAAGCCCCAGCAAAATTCAGTGATGACCTCTTGAAACGGGCGAGTAAAATCATCTGCCTTGGCCAGAGATTTTTCAACATACTCGGCCCCCAATACAGACTTGCGCATCTCTAGCCCTTTTTCATAACGTTCAGTGTCCATTAATTTTCTCCGTTATTAATTGATTTAACACAAAAAATCTAAAAACGTTACAAAATACGCAAAGATTCTTTGTGATGTTTGTGTTTATTCTGCAAATCTTGGTGTTAATCTGACTTCGACGTTAGATTAATGTCATTTCGAATGGAGCGGAACGAAGTGGAGCGCAGAGAGAAATTTTCATATTTGCTGTTTGAGAAGCTTCTCAACCTAGAAGATTGCGGGCAAAGTTGGCTTTGCAACCTTCGTCGTCGAAATGACCTGTTTGAAGATTAAAATATTACCATTTAATCGAACTCAGGTTACTAACTATACTGCGGCTTCTTTTTCAAGCTCACACACAACTTCTTCAATAATATCCAAACCTTCCAACAACTGCCCTTTTGTCACAATTAGTGGCGGACCCGTGAAGATGATGTGCCCTTTCACCAAGGTACTCAGACCGCGAGCCATCAACATCGGTTTGATTTTGGCCTGCAACTCAGCCGAAATCGGAGTCTTGGAGGTGTGATCCTTGACCAACTCCAGACAGCCAAACAATCCAGAGCCACGCACATCGCCAATCATCGGGTGGGCCGCCTTCATCTGCTCCAACCGCTCCAGCATCACCTTGCCCATATTGGCTGCATTTTCAACCAGGTTTTCCTCTTTGTAGGCTTGGATCGTCGCCGCCGCAGTGGCACAACCCAGCGGGTGACCGTGGTAGGTCAAGCCCGCCCAAAGTTGTTCCTTGCCCAACTTCTCCATCATCCGGTCAGAAACAGCCACGGCCCCCAACGGTACGTAGCCGCAGGTCAAACCTTTCGCCATCGTAATCATATCCGGCACCACATCCGTGTGCTGAACCGCAAACCATTTGCCCGTGCGACCAAAGCCAACCATCACCTCATCACATACCAGCAAAATACCGTGCCGATCACAAATTTCTCGAATTCGTTCAAGGAAGCCAGCGGGTAATTCGTGATAACCGCCGCCGCTGCCTGCCTGCGTTTCTAGGAAGATCGCGGCAATGGTTTGTGGTCCTTCCCATTCGATCAAATACTCAATGTGCTGGGCGTAATGCTCTCCCAAATCCTCAGGGGCCACCCCATGCGGCGGATGGTAGGGGAAGGGATCGGGGAAGTGGACCACGCCCGCCATGCCTGGCTCAGCGGGGGCGCGACGTTTATCGCCGGTTAGTGATAACGATCCCATTGTGGCACCGTGATAGGAGCGATATTTTGCCAGAATTTTGTAGCGCCCGGTGTAGAAGCGGGCGAATTTGATGGCATTTTCGTTGGCATCGGCCCCGCTGGTGGTGAAAAAAATTTGGTTCAGATCACCCGGCGTGATCTCGGCGATGGCGGCAGCGGCCTCCACTCTTGCAGTGGTGGCAAAGCCGGGGTGGATGTAGCACAACTGGTCCGCCTGCTTTTTGATCGCCTCAACCACTTTGGGGTGCTGATGTCCCAGATTGAGGTTGACCAGCCCTGATGAAAATTCCAAATACCGTTTGCCATCAGTGTCCCAGAAATACATCCCCTCACTGCGCTCGACCACCAACGGATTTGTTTTTTCATTCACCGTCCAGCCGCGAATGATATGTTTTTTGTCTAACGCTTTTATTTCTTCTGCGTTTCTCATTTTGTCCTCTTCTTGCATTATTCTTGTCAAATGATGTCATGTTCTATCGGTAAATGGTAATTAGTAAATAGTAAATAATGACATGCACGAAGCATCATTTACCAATTACTATTTACTAATTACTAGCTATGCTCGCGCCCGCTCACTTTTTGGATCGAAAACTGGCTCGCCCAGCACTTTAGCAGGGATTTTGTGCCCTTGCAAAAGCACCTCAACATCGTTCCCTGCCATACCCGCTTCGGGTTTAACAAAGGCGAACCAGAGTGGTGCTCCCACGGTGTAGCCATAGCCACCTGAGGTGATGGTGCCGACCGACCGTCCCTCAAACCAAATCGACTCGCCACCGACCGGATCGGCTCCGGCCTTGCACGTCGCTTCGTCATCAAGCTGCAAGTAGGCCAGTACCCACTTGGAAACGCCCTCTTCGGCCTCACGGCGATTGGTCTCAACTCCGATGTACTCCTTGTCAAACCGAGCGAAGTTGAGCAGGCCAACCTCGGCCATGGTCACCTCGTTTGTTAACTCACTGCCGGAGCGATAGGCCTTTTCCATCCGCAGACAGTTCAAGGCGGCTGAGCCGACATGAACCATCCCAAGTGGTTCACCGGCGGTAACAAGTGCTTCATAAACAGGTAGCATTTCATTGATGGGCGTGTGCAACTCCCAGCCCAACTCGCCAGCAAAGCTGACTCGCAAGGCCCGGAGCGAAACTCCGGCTACATCGATCACCTTTCCAGTCAGCCAGCGGAAGTTGGCATTGTCCAGCGGGGCATCAGTCGCTTGACTGAGGATATCGCGGCTCAGTGGCCCGCCAAGCATAATCACGCCCCATTCATCCGAAATGTTGCGGATTTCAACGTCCTCACCCTCTTGGATGTTTTGGTTCAACCAATCAACCATCGCTTGCTCGCGGACAGCGGCGCAAACCAAATAGTAGTGGTTTTCATTCAAGGTTGTGATAGTGGCCTCGCCTTCGATACGGCCGTTGGGAAGCAGGATTTGGCTCAAGGCCATTCGGCCTTCATCGGGACGAATGCGGTTGGCGCAGACTCGATTTAGAAAGCCGTTAGCATCAGGACCAACGATGTCAATCTTACCAAATGCACTAAAGTCGCCGATGCCAGCCCGCTCGCGTAAACCAATGGCTTCGTTTTCGAGAATGTCGAACAATTCCGTGCGGCGGAAGGAATGAATGTGCTCACGGGGTGTGCCTTCTGGCGCGTACCAAAATGGTCGATCCCAGCCGTAAACTTCCTGATACACTGCCCCTTTTTCTTTGAGAGGTTCATACAATGGCGTGGATTTGAAGGGTCGACAGGCTGGGCGATCCAAACCGGGAAAGGGAATTTCGTGGCGAAGCAGGTAGTCTTCCTTGGCTTTTTCCACCCGCCAGGTTTCATCAACCCAGTTACCAAAACGGCGAGGGTCAAAGGCCCGCATCGACACATCGGCTGCCCCATGGACCATCCATTGGGCCAGATATTTACCCCCACCAGGTCCCCAACCGATGCCGATCTGGGTGCCGCAACAGAGCCAATAATTTTCCAGACCTGGGGCTGGGCCAAGCATCATATTTCCGTCGGGTGGGTGAGTGATGGCCCCGTGCACAACGCGCTGAATGCCTGAGTCGGCCAAAACAGGCATTCGGTCAAAGGCATTCTCCAACCACGGCATAATTCGGTCGTAGTCCGCTTGGAAGAGCGGGTTTTCTAGCTCCCACGGCGTGAAATCTTCCCAGACTGTGTTGGGATTGGCTTTCTCATAAATCCCGATCAAGCCCGCATCCTGCTCCATTCGAATGTAGCCCGAAACCAAGCGGTCATCCCGGACGACAGGTAGCTCAATGCCTGCTTCTTTCATCTCAATAAACTCTTTGACAGGTTCAGTGACGAGGTAGTGATGGGTCATGTTGGTTATGGGCAGATCAAGGCCAACCCATTCACCCACCTGTCGGGCGTAACAGCCAGCTGCGTTGACCACGATTTCACACAGCCAGTCGCCTTTTTCGGTTTCGACCAGCCACTCGCCATTTGGCTGGCGGGTGGTATTGAGCACCCGGTTACCCCGAATCACCTTTGCCCCGAGTTGGCGGGCACCCTTGGCAAAGGCGTGGGAGGCACTGGAAGGGTCGACGTGACCGTCTTCGGGTGTGTGCAGGGCGGCGATGACCCCGTCGAGGTTATAAAACGGGTGTAATTCGCGGATGCGATCTGGCCCAACGATCTCCATCGGGTGTCCCAAGGCTTGCCCGAGGGAGTAGGTCATTTTGAGCCAATCCAACTCATCCTCGGTGTAGGCTAGTCGGAAGCTACCACAGCCGTGGAATGAAACGGCCTGTCCGGTCTCGGCTTCAAGGCTCTTATACTTCTCGATACCATAACCGACCATTTTTGCAATAGCGTAGCTTGAAACCGAGTGGGTAATTTGCCCGGCGGCGTGCCAGGTGGAGCCAGAAGTTAGCTCGGCTTTTTCGATCAGGACGCAGTCTGTCCAGCCCTCGTGGGCTAGATGATAGAGCAGGCTACATCCCATAATGCCGCCGCCGATGATGACGACTTTGGCTTGTTGTGGGGCGTTTGTCATAATTTTAATTCTCCAATTTTTCTCACATTAATTTGTGAACTACCATAAAAATATAAACACAAAGACCACAAAGGATGTACAAGTTAGCAATCAATCTGCAGTTTTGTAAGATCCTTCGTAGCCTTTGTGTTTGAAACCGTTTCAAAAATGTTCTATCGATTGTAAACCGCAACAGGCTCGCCGAGTGTTTCTAGCACTGGCTCAAGTCCTAAACCGGGGGCGTCTGAGACAGTGGCCCGACCATTTGCTTTGGTGTAACCACCGTCAGCGGTGATAACAGTGTGATGTTGGCTGCAATCCCAGGTTGCGCGATCAAACTCAATGGGAGTGGCCAGGGCGAGATGAACGGCGGCGGTGTCGGCAATCTTGCTACCGCCCGTGTCCTCGATATTCATTTTTATACCTGTGGCTACACAGAAATCACGCATCATCTTGGCTTTGCTTAAACCACCCACCCGTCCGACTTTCAACCCGATGGCCTGAGCCACATTGTCGCGTTGGGCCAACAGCAAGTCTTGGAATGACTGAATGCTTTCGTCGATAATAATCGGGTGGTGGGTCAATTCGCGCACTTGGCGGCATTGATCGAGGGTTTCGCATGGCTGCTCAAAAAAGGCGCGGGTGTCCTCCGTCGCATTCATCACCACGATGGCCTCGCTGGGGAGCCAGGCCCGATTGACATCGAAGGTGATGGTGTCTCCGGCGGGGCTGTCAGCCAGCAACGCCTTGATGCGGGCCATATCGGTATCAACGTCCGAGCCGCCGACCTTGGCCGAGTGGATTTTGTAGCCCTTCTCTCGGCTACTCCGCACCAATTCAATCATTTCCTCTGGCGTCCCGGTCGAGATACTGCTGTGCAGAGGAACATCCTCTTGATATTTCCCTCCTAGCAGGCTATAAAGTGGTAGACCGGTGTGTTTGCCCAAAATGTCCCAGCAGGCCATATCCAGCGGCGATTTGATGTAGGGGTGCCCAGGCAAGGCTAAGTCCATCGCTCGATTGATTTGTTCCAGATGCAACGGATTTTGTCCCAACAAGGCCGGAGCCAACTCGGCTACACCCGCCCGAATCCCACCGCCAAAGGCAGGCAGATAGGTCACGCCCCAGGGGCAGCCTTCACCCCAGCCCGTCAGCCCTGCATTGGTCTCAATCGCCACGACGGTGCTGTCCAGCTTCTCAAATTTTAGCCGTCCCCCCGACAGCCAGTAGGGTTTGGTCAGGGGGAGGCCAACTTGGTAAACGCGGATTTGGGTTATTTTCATAGTGGTTCGGCCTTATACTGTGTCATCAGGAATAAACGTTCACACTTTTGTTCGGTAAATCGTAATTTTTTATTCTTGCTTGAATTACCAAGTACCATTTACTAATTACTAATAAATTACTGCGGCGGGATCAACACCAATTTTCCGACATGCTTTTTCTCCAGAAAATCGGCTTGGGCTTGGTGTATTTTTTCCAAGGGATAAGTGCCGGCCAACAACGGACGAATTTCGTTATTTTCAACATATCGGATCAAGTCGGGGAACACATTGAGGGTGTTGATGGTTGAACCGATGAGTTCCCAGTCATTCAAATAGAGGTGACTGATATCGACCTCGACCTTTTTGCCGCCGATGGCCCCCGAGGTGACATAGCGACCACCCCGCGCCAAAATGGCCATCAATTGATCGAAGACAGGCCCACCGACCACATCGGCGGCCACGGTGACTTTGTCGGTGCCAGCCACAGAGCGAATCACATCCACCCACTCATCCTGTCCGCGCCGGATGACGGCATCCGGGCCGATGGCTTTGACCTCATCAGCTTTGGCTTGATTGGTCAGGGCGATGACCTTGGCCCCACGTCGCTTGATCAGTTGAATCAGGGCAGAGCCAACCCCGCCCGAGGCGCCGGTGACCAAGACCACATCATCGGCCGAGACTCTGGCCCGCACGAGCATATTTTCGGCGGTAGTGTAGGAGCAGGAGAGGGTTGCTAATTCCACGTCACTCCAGTCAGAGTTAATTCGGCCCAGGTTGGTGATGGGTAGGGCGGTGTATTGCGCGTAGCCACCATCGCATTCACTACCGATGTAACCCGTTTTGTCTCGATTCGTCGGCTCCGACCAATCTCGTAGCCAGTTGTCGGTCATCACTCGAGCCCTCATCCAGTCGTCTGGAACCCCTTCGCCTAAGGCCACAACCTGGCCGATGGTGTCAGCCCCTTGAATTCGGGGGAAGCTGATGGTAGAACTCCCCCAACTGCCCACGCTGTCATCGGAGACCGTGTCAAAGCCTCCAGCGGCTCCCGAATTGGTGTCGCCCGTTACCGAGTCGTCATACCAACCGACACGGGTGTTGATGTCGGTATTGTTCACCCCACAGGCCGCCACTTTAATCAAAACTTCGCCTGCCTGCGGCTGAGGGACTGGCCAGTCGTGGTGAATTTCCAGTTTATCAAAACCGCCGTGGCCGGTCAGGACGGCTGCGGTCATTGTCTTGGGTATTTCGTTTGTCATATTAACCACTCCCTTGATGGTATGTGAATTTCTGCGTCTAAATCATTCACCCACGCCCACAAGCACAATAGTGTCTCTCCACTTGTCTCCATTGCGTGGGGCGCGTCAACATTGTGAAAAATGTAAGTGCCGGGTGGTTGCAGTACTGGCGATTTGTGGCCGTGTTGCCATCGCGCGGTCCCTGTCATCACGCTGTAGAGTTCGATTGCCGTGTGATAGTGTGGTGGATAGAAAAGGTGTGGAGCTTGCAGCGAAAAGCCAAGTGCGATGTTGTTATTTGGGAATATGACTGGTTCTTCTTCGACGTTGTCCGGACCCACGATTTGGGTATAGGCAAAGGATCCAGAAAATTCCGGACCCGCATAATCCTCAGCCAGTGATACCCAATGCAACTCATCTTTTACCGCGTCGAGGGCATTAACCAGCGCTTGGCTATGTGCCGCAGTTGGCATAGCCAGACTAGACCTCAACCAACGCTCTATGACAGGATAGGTTTGAGGTGGCGTTATTTGCTGTGACCCTGATGATTGCAATGCCTCTAGCAATATTTTTAAGATATTTGTTTCGGTTGCGGCTTCAGAATTAGCCTTATTATGAGCCAGCCACGTTTCGAAATATCGAGTTATTTCTTGCAGTAATTTGTCCATTCAGCACCGATTGAAGACATTAATCGCCGATTTTTATAGCAATATTCTTTGTCTGAACATAGTTGTACATCGCCTCGACACCCTTCTCGCGGCCAAAGCCGGACTTTTTGTAACCACCAAACGGGGTTTCGACGCCGCCCGCGTACCACTCATTGACGAAAACTTGTCCCGCTCGTAAATCTCGGGCACAGCGCATGGCCCGATCAAGGTCGCGGGTGAAGACTCCAGCCACTAAGCCATACTCGGTGCCGTTGGCGACAGCGATGGCTTCTGCCTCCTCGTCGAATGGAGTCAATGTTAGAACGGGGCCGAAGATCTCTTCTTGCTCAATTCGCGCTCCAGCAGGGACATTTTGGAAGATGGTGGGCTGCATGAAGTAACCATCTCGTTCGGCCACAGACCCACCGATCACCAGTTCCCCTTCGGATTTGCCGATGCTGGTGTAGTTGGCGACGCGGGATAATTGACCTTCCGAAACCAAAGGGGTGACCCAGTGATTTTCGATGCCGTGTCCCATCGTCAAGCTGTTGGCCATATCGGCCAGCGTTTCGGCGACTTCGTTCATTACCGAGCGATGGACCACAAGGCGTGACATCGCCGAGCAGACTTGGCCACTGTTCATAAAGATGCCCCACTTGGTCGACTCAGCCAGATTGTTCAAGTCGGCGTCGGGGAAGACGATACCCGCTGATTTACCCCCAAGCTCCATCACTGTGGGAACGACGTTGTTCGCCGCCGCTCGCATGATGCTTTGTCCAGTGGGGACCGATCCTGTGAAAACGATTTGATCAACGCCAGGATGCTCGACCAAGGCTGCCCCTGCTTCGGGGCCATAGCCACATAGGATGTTCAACGCTCCCGTCGGTAGACCGACAGCTTCAGCGGCATCAGCTAGGTAGAAAATCGAGAGTGGATCAAGCTCCGGGCTTTTGATGATGACGGTGTTGCCCGTGGCCAGAGCGGCTCCTCCTGAGCGGGCGGCCATCTCGATGGGATAGTTCCAAGGAATGATGTGAGCGGTGACGCCAAAGGGCTCGTAGACAGTGAAGTCAAAGTAGCTGTCCCCCAGCGGGATTGACCGTCCTTCAAATTTGTCAGCGTGGCTGCCGTAATACTCCAGATATCGGGCTGCCCCTTGAACCTCGATGATGGCCTGCTCCAGATTTTTGCCGCTGTCGTAGCAAAGGACACGGGCGATTTCGTCCAAGTTGTCGAGCAAATACTGGCCCATTGCCATCACTTTACGACCACGCTCAATCGGACGCGCGCCTCGCCACTCGCCAGCTTCGTGGCAAGCCCGCGCCGCTTCAATGGCCATTTCAACTTCGGCCTGGCCTGCTTTTGCCACCTCGGCCATCACTGCCGCTGTGCCTGGGTCGCGGATTTCGATCTTTTCAAGATTATCGACCCACCTGCCGCCAATATAGTTTTGCCATTCACGTTTGATGTGCATCATTCCTCCTTAAGTAAAGCAGACATCCCTGTCTGCTATTGTGTGGAGAGCTTAAATTACATGTACTTACAATATGACCACTGCCATTCATCCCACACATCGACTATCCCAGCTTTAACTGGATTATTCAACACATACATCACAATACGATGCCACTCTCCCTGATCCCTTATAACATGATCGTAACTTTCAGCTTACCAGAATGTTTTCCCTACACGGTCTAAAATTTTGTTAGCCTCATTGCCTGTGTAGGATTTTATTGAGCGCATAATACTTTTAAGTGGGTAATATATGCCATTGCCACTTTCTTTTGGCGCAAAAACTAGGTGAACGTGATTAGCCCTGATACAAAATGCGTCAAGGCGATATTTTCTGTCATCAAAGTAATGCAAACTATCTTGGACAACCTGAGCAACTTGAGGATTGTCTAACCATTTCGGTCCGGTGTCAGTTGTATCCAAGTATTGATCAATGCGACCAAACTGTCGTTTCCATTCCTCATAAAGTTTCATTTTGAACTCAACACGATCTTCAATCGATTTTAATTCCTGTTCCTTTTGCTGTTTGAGTACTTGCCATTCTTGTAACACCTGTTTTGGTATGGAGCCGTGTAAACGAAATGTGACAAATAACGTTGCATTTTCTGGCTGAATATGAGGTAGATTTCGTTTGTACTTAAATTCATAGTCTTGCAAATTCATTCTTGATACTCGAATTCTTGATGCACCATTATTAGGAATTACAGGCAAGATGCCTGTGTTACTTTTATTGTAACGCCTCCAATACCAACTTCTTTAACTCAAACGCTGTATTCTCACTCGACGTGGTGGCCACACCGGATGGGTCCAAAACGAGAGGACCGGGCTGATAGCCTCGGCTCTTTAAGCCCCGTTGTACAGAGTCGATGATGCTCAAATCTTCGGTAAAGGTGGTGGTGCGGTCTAGCTCGATGATGTCCCACTCCTCAGCAGTCGGCTCGGAGTTCTCGAAGAACCAACTGCGATGGACGATGGTGTTTTCTACATCGATGGGGAACCAGTGGTAGGTGTTGACCACGCCGCCGGGATAAATTTGGACGGAGAATGTCGGCCATAGGTAGAACGAGGCATACTTTGTGGCGTTGGGGTCGGATAAATCGATGTCGTAGGCCTGCTTGCCGCGTGGTTGGGAGGTGGCAGTGTGTAATAGACAGTTCGGGCCAGGTGCGATGCGATAGCTCTTGGGATCAACCACGCCCGATGAAAAGGTTTGATGAACCCCAGGGCAGTGGTAACATTCGTTGTAATTCTCGACCGCAATTTTCCAGTTGGCGTTCAGATGCTTAGTGTGGTGGTAGGTGTAAACTTTGCTATCAATGTCAGGGGCCAACTCGCGAATACTCGCCTCAACACCGGGGTATTGATCGGACATTGAAACGGCATCATTATCGAGATTGATGAAAATGAAACCGCAGAAAATTTCGACTTTGAATTGGGGGATGCAAACGGTGCTGGGATCGAAGCCGGGAATCTGTTCTGTGCCCCGGGCTGACTTGAGCTTACCATTGGTTTCGAAGGCCCAAGCGTGATAAGGGCAAACAACCATTTTTTTGTTACCATGTTCATCCATCATCAACTCGTGAGCGCGGTGAGGACAAACGTTGTAGAACCCACGCACAACCCCATCCATACTACGCATGATGATCAAACTCTGATCACACATCGTCAAGGTAAAATAATCCCCATTGTTGGGAACCTGTGACTGATGTCCAACATAGAGCCAATTTTTGAAGAAAATCTGCTCTTTTTCCTGCTCAAAAATATCCGCTTGAATGTAGTAGCGGGGATGTAGGGCGCGTTGGATGGTGTGGGTACCATCTGTCATATTACCGACTCCTTTCAAAATTTAGTTGCGGAGTGGCAATGGCTCGTTGCGATGCAGTGTCAAACTTGCCTCATTGCCAGTCCGTCACGGGTGTTAAATAATTGGTAATTGTCAGACATCAATGGATCGTGTGAAAATGAAAGAACATTAACAAACAAATAAGCATCAATGGATCGTGTGAAACACTCGGTTTGCAAATCGGGC
>JANQQF010000150.1 GCA_028285035.1 Phycisphaerae bacterium | reverse complement strand
GCGCCGGAAACTTTTGCCGAGATTCGCGAACAAATCGATCAGGCCATTGCTAAGTTGAAAGAAGTCAAACCTGAAGAAATGGAAGGGTTCGTTGGCAAGAATATGTTATTTTCGGTGCCAGAGCATGGGTTTGAGCTTCACTTCACCGCAGAGAATTATTTAATGTCATTCTCGCTTCCTAATTTTTATTTCCATGCGACAACCGCTTATGACTTGTTGCGTGACGCCGGTCTGCAGATAGGAAAGCAAAATTTCATGGGGCAGGTGCGTTCGAAAGAGCCCCTGACAGCTTAGGCCTAAACCCTAGTAGATGGCTGTTCTCTGGATTATATAGTTACCCCAGAGCAGCGAAGCGATAATCTTGTAGAGAATACGATTTATCGTTCGCTAGAAAGTTGATCGTATTGTTTACGCTTTTGCTTGAACGGCGTTTTGTTGGGAGACCAGTCGCCGATTGAGGCTTCGCCATTCCATTTGATACTTGATGGATGGTTAGCCCGGCGCCGCCAACTTGCCGTGATGAAATGACTGAAATGCGGCGGCGCACAAAATACACGAAAAGGTATGCAAATATCTCGTTGTGTCGATGGTATCTCTGAAAATTCAACCCGTTCAAAATGAGCTGCCAGTTTCAGAAAAACGCCGGCTAAAGCTGGAAATACCTGGTTCGACGGTTTGTCGCCACGCGCTCGTGCCGTTTCCCAGTCCGCCTGGTTGACAGAATCAATCAATTAGTATGTAATATTGCATACAAGCTGTGCGCATAAGCGATTTACGGGAGGAACCCCCAATTTCCAATGAGGTTCGGCAGGCCGCGAGGCGCCAATGGTTGCGTACGGTCTAATAGCCATTGGCTGATCTTTCAGGCTGATAAAAGGGGAAGGTACAATGAAAAAAAGCGAAAGAAATTCAATGATCTTACAATCCGGATCGGGATATCAAACGAATAGGAGCAAGCTGCGGAAGGCGCTCTTGATGGGTGCGGCGACAGCATCGACGGCAATGATCATGCCGAGCTACGCGCAAGAGACTGGCGTTGACACAATGGTTGTCACCGCGCAAAAGCGGACCGAAGACGTGCAAGACGTCCCGGTGGCGATTACAGCCTTCAGCGCGGATATGTTGAACGTGCGGGGCGTCTCCAATCCACAAGATCTTCAGCACTTAGTGCCTGGTTTGGTTTTCAGTGACAATTTATCCGGGGTCGGCTTGGTGACGCTGCGCGGCGTCGGCGGCGCGGCCAGCCGCGGCTCCAGCCCCGGCCGCAACCCCGCGGTCCCCGTTCATGTGAATGGTGTTTATCTTCAGTCGCCGGCGATCATGCTCCAAGACTTTCTTGATGTTGAGCGTGTTGAAGTTTTGCGCGGTCCCCAGGGAACGCTTTACGGACGTAACGCCGTGGGCGGCAATATCAATGTCATTACGAAACGGCCGACAAGCGAACTGGAAGGCGAAGTCGGCGTTGAAATTGGCAATTATGACAAGCGCCGGGTTTTTGGCGCGTTGAGCGGTCCCATAACAGATCGCCTGCGCGGGCGTGCTGCTTTCGCATTGGAGGATCGCAGCCCATATGTTGTCAATCTTAGCGACCCGCAAGATGATGAAATTTTGAACTCTGATTATTCTAACGTTAGGCTTACGCTAGAATATGACGTGACTGACGATGTCATGGTCACCGTTACGGGATATGACTATCGTCGGGACGGCGCGAGCTTTACCCTGCGTCCGCGCGCTTTGCCGACAGCGGCCGGCGGCGGTATTTTCGCGGTGGCGCCGGCTGGTTATCAGCCGGCATCAGCGAATGATGTGCAAACAGTTTCACACGATACGCCGGATGATGGATTTGACGAAACGACTGGGGTTACTGGTGAAATCAATTGGGATCTGGGAGACGTAACCTTTAAGTCGATCACCGGCTATTTTGAAATGGCGACGTACACATTTGGCGATAGTGATGGCACTGATCTTCCAAATGCGCAGGTCATTGGCGAATTAGAGCAGACATATGATACGTTCAGCCAAGAACTCCAGCTGAGTTCATCTGGCGATGGCGCTCTAACTTGGCTTCTTGGCGCTTATTACTATAATGAAAGCTCCACTTCGGATGGATTATTCGATGGAACGAATACAATAATTAACTATCTAATCGATTTTACCGACCTTGGCGACGTTGAATCAGAATCGTACGCTGTTTTCGGTCAAGGCGATATACGGCTATCAGACAAGCTTACGGTAACGCTTGGGATTCGCTACACCCATGATGAGATGGAAGCAGAGCGTTCTGCTGCTGCTTTCGCTGGCGGGTTCCCACTCTTTCCAGCTTATACAAACGATGTTCAGAGTGAAAGTTGGGGAGAGGTCACCTGGAAAGCGGGTCTTGATTATTATCTGACAGAAGAATTGTTGACGTATTTCTCCTATTCTAGAGGGTACAAATCTGGCGGTTTCAATCTTTCTGACAATTTGGGGCCATTTGACCCTGAAATTTTGGACGCCTTTGAGTTGGGCGCCAAAGGCGTATTTTTTGATCGGCGTATGCGGATCAATGGCGCCGTCTATTATTATGACTACTCAGATAAACAAGAACTGACCGTTGACGCGACAGGGTTTTCTATCTTTGAGAATGCCGGCGCTGCGACCATATTTGGCGCGGAGCTGGAAATGTTAGCGCAACTGGGCGAGAATTTCGTCTTCGATGCGTCAGTGTCATATCTCAATACCGAGTATGATGAGTATATGTCTGTCGATTTTGAAAACTTTTTGGCTGGTGTTCAGGACTTGGCAGGAAACGAGCTAACGGAAGCCCCTGAGTGGCAAATTCATGTCGGGGCGCAATATACCCATGAATTAGGCGGCGGTTTCGGATCGCTGACATTGCGCGCGGATCACTCCTATACCGACGAAAAGTTTGTGCGGCCATTTAATCTTGTTACAGATAGACTGGATTCTTATCATCGTACGAATGCGAGGCTGACATGGCAAAGCGAAGGCGGTGCCTGGGAAGCTGAAGTTTATGGGTATAATCTTCAGAATAATGACGTAATCAACTCATTCTCAGAAACAAGCCCGTTCACCGGCTTCCTGCATATGGATGTTTACCTGCCGCCGCGGACTTATGGGTTCAAGCTAAGGTATCGTTTCTAACTCGATGTAAGTGCGGATAGCTGAGCGATGGAGCCGGCAGGCTGTTAGTGCAAAGGCTATTAGTAAAAAGAACTGAGGCGGAGCAATGCTCCGCCTCTTGTTGCGTTGTTCTAAATAGTGCCAAAGGTCGAAAATAACCCAGTTGGATGCTCACCAGCTGCATATTTGCATGGACGCCTAATTTTTAAATCGGTTTCCAAGGGCGTCGATAATTCTCCGCCTCTTGAGAACTAGGAGAGAAGTCAATGCCTAGAGTGGTCAGATTCCATGAATGCGGCAATGCAAATGTCTTAAAGCTTGAAGAATTGCCGGAAGAAGAGCCGGCTCAAGGCGAGATTCGCATCAAGATCAAAGCGATTGGAATAAATCGTGCTGAAGTCGCGCTTCGATCCGGGCAATATATTCACATACCGGAATTTCCCTCGCGTTTAGGGTACGAAGCCGCAGGTGTTGTTGATGCTGTGGGCGCCGGCGTAACGCACGTTAAAGTCGGCGATAAGGTGAGCACAATGCCTGCCTTCATGATGGGTAAATATGGCGTCTATGGTGAGAGCGCCATTTTGCCAGGGGAGGCGGTTACGAACTTTCCCGAGCATTTGGACTTTCCGCAGGCCGCCTCAATCTGGATGCAATATTTAACGGCGTATGGCGCCATCGTGCATGATGGCCAGTTGCAGCCCGGTCAAACTTTATTGGTGACAGCGGCCTCGTCGAGCACTGGCGTCGCCGCGGTTCAAATTGGCAAATATATTGGGGCTAAGGTCATTGCGACAACACGCGGCGCCTCAAAAATGCAATTTCTTCTAAATGAGGTTGGCGCGGATCATGTAATCGTGACCGACGAAGAAGATATCGCAAAACAAACGATGTCTTTTACGGATGGGAAGGGGGCGGATATTCTCTTAGACCCTGTTTCGGGCCCCTTCATCGCTAAAATGGTGGAGGCGGCGGGGTTCCGTGCGAAAATATATGAATACGGAACGCTCTATGGAGAGACCGACGCTTCATTTCCGTTTACCCCCGCTATTTCTAAAGGTCTTACGATCCATACGTATACATTGTATGAGCTATTCCAGCAGCCGGAAGGTTTGCAGGAGGGGATTGAGTTTATTAAAGCGGGTTTAGCCTCAGGAAAACTCTCGCCTATTATTGATCGAAAATTCTCTTTGGATCAAATTGTTGAGGCGCACGAATATATGGAGTCGAATAAGCAAAAGGGAAAGATCGTTGTAACGGTGTAAAGCTTTCCCTTTGTTTGCTGAAATATTTTGTCGTCGCCCAGTGATGCGATGCTCGGTTTAAAAAAATAGCGAAAGTCGAATTTTTCGGAAAGGCGCCCGAAACCGAAGCGGTTCGCCTACAAGACGGGCGCATCGTCAAGCTCGGGGCCGCCTTTATTGTTCCGCAGGCGAAATTGACAAATGATCCGCCAACTCAATTGAGATGCGCGGTGGAAGAAGGTCCGATGGGGTCTTACCTTCGCGTAGATGAGGGACAGCAAACCACGGTGCAAGGCGTGTTCGCGGCCGGGGACCTGTCAACGCCAATACCGAATGCAACGCTTGCCTCTGCTTCAGGCGTCATGGCTGGCGGCGCAGCGCATCAATCATTGGTTTTTGGATAGGCTAAGCAGGGGGAGACGGCGTCCGGTGCGGATCATTTCGCACCTTGATCTATAGCCGCCCCTCCCGTTTTAGGGGTTAAACGTTTTGAATTTGATCAGGAAGCCCTCGTCCTAATGCTAAAATTTCCTCAGGAAAAGGGCGTGGTTCTGCGCTTTTCCGGCGGGAGAACATATCAAAATGCTGTTGCAAGTGAGGGCAGTCGTCCGGCAGGGGGACGGTGTACAGGTCTTTCGCAAATTGCAACATACTGTATGTCACGCAGTCAGCGATCGTGACTTCGTCGCCTGCGAGGAATTCGCCTTCCATTAAGCCAGCCATTTTGTCCAATAGCTTCAGTTTGCGGTTGTAGGCGTTTGAGGCGGTTTTCGCGGCTTCCCGGCTTTGTGGAAGACGACCTTCGAAAATCGGGCTTGCATTTAGCGCCCAAACGCCAAAATGCGTTGTCGCTTCATCGATAACGAAGGTGAATTCGCGTGTCATCGCGCGGCTTTCTGGCGTTGCGCCGAGCATGCTGGGCGTTGGGAATTTTTCTTCGAGATATTCCAGAATGGCGAGAGACGATCCGAGCACAGTGCCTTCGCCAGTGTCGAGAGCGGGGGCGCTGCCTGCGGGGGTCAGTTTGCCTAAAATGGGCGCAGCCGAATACTGGGTGGGGTCCACGGAGATCCGCTCGATGTTTGTGATGCCTTTCTCCGCCAAATAAACGTCTACGCGGCGTGGGTATACGCCCCAAGGGATTTCATAGAGTTTCATTCTCATTCCTTTCTCACATCGCAACCCAAATCGCCAAAACAATAAGGCGCGCCAGCTAGGCAAGGCTGGTTGACACTAAACTCTCTTGGTGTATGTATAATATAATTGTATGCAATAGCATATACAAGAAAACTGTTGTTGGTCCTGACGAGAAAACTCTCGATTTGCATCGAATGCGAACAGTTGCGAGTAGTCGCTAATAGGGCTCGGCAATGCCGATGGCATTAATCATATAGGCGTCATGATTATTCGGATTATATGCCAGTAAATTAAAATATGAGGATAGGTATGCGATATCGGACTCAAATAGCTGGCGCCTCATCCAATAGTTATCGCTCAAGCGTCTTGAGCTGTTGTTAAAGAAGAACGAGAGGGTATGAGATGGAACTTACATTCGAAGATGAATTCGCAATTCAATCGCTTGCGGCAAAAATGTATTGGGGTCTCGATTCCAAAGATTCTGATCAGTTTTCGGGCGTTTTCGCTGATGACGGCAAATGGTTGTATCCATTTGGTGAAGCGCATGGCCGTGACAAAATTAAAGCATGGGTAGACGATCAAATCGCCAATGGAATGGTTGGTGATGGGCGCCATGTTATGACCAATCAATACGTTGAGTCGCATCCAGATGGCGCAGTGATGAAATGTTATGTGACGAAGGTGATCGATAATACGACGCCGCCTACCGTCGCCACGGGGCATGTTCGGATCATCGCCGCGAAAGAAGCCGGCTCTTGGCGTTTTAAAGAAATGAAAATTGTGATCGATAATATGCCAACGCGCTCATAGTGTTTTACGTCGTTGCCCGGAGCCTCGCCATGGGCGTTGAATATGATTAGGGCATGATTGTTTACGGGCATATGCTGCTAAACGGAGTTTCAATCTCTCTTTGCAGCCGCAAACTGTAAAACCAGAGTTGAATCTGTCATCGAAATTAGCGGAGGCGGGTAATGAAAAAACCGAGAAACATCACGCTCTATTGTTATGAGTCAGCGCCAATGGCGCAGCCCGTCCGGATTGCTTTACACGAAAAAAATATTCCGCACGAAACGGTTCTTATTAACGGACATGACAAGCCGGATTGGTTCACGCCATTATCGCCAAATGGGGCGGAGCTTATTCCCCTCCTGAAGGTTGACGATACTGTTTTGTTTGAATCCAACGTTATCGTTGAATATCTCGATGAAGTGTTCCCCGAACCTCGGCTTATGCCGGATGATCCTGTTCTGCGGGCTGTGAATCGCGCCTGGATGTTGCAGGCGCTGGATCATTTGATCGCGCAAGCGGGCATCATGGGCGCGCGGCGTAAGCAAGATTTCGAAATGGCACGCGGGAATATGCTTCGCAAGTTAGAATGTCTTGCGGCGCAATTTGGGGACGGTCCCTATTTTAACGGAGAAGACTTTTCGCTGGTTGATATTCAGTTTGCGCCTATACTCGTGCGGCTGGATATTTTGGATAGACGTCACAATACGGATATTCTGCCCCATAGCCCTAAAATTCAGGAATGGACGAAGCGTCTTGCGGCGCGCCCTTCGGTGCAGGAAACGCTTCCCAAAGGCCCTAATGGCGAGTCTTTTGATGAGAGATATGTCTGTATTTTCTTTGACTCATATCTCACATCGCAATTGAGCGAAGGATTAAGCTTCGCAGGTCGTTAAAATAACGCGTCTTTATAGGAGGCGCGC
>JANQQF010000144.1 GCA_028285035.1 Phycisphaerae bacterium | reverse complement strand
GTTAATGCTGACTGGCCAGCTGAACCAATCCAGCGTTTCATCCCTGGAACTGACAGTGGTACTTTCGACTACTTTGTTGAAGAAATCTTTGACGAAGATCAAGAGCCAATCTTGGCCGCTAACAACCTTCAGTTGAGCGAAGATGACAACGTTCTCGTGGCTGGTATCCAAGGTAGCCCCTATGCCATCGGCTTCTTCGGTTATGCTTACTACCAAGAAAACCAAGATACCCTCCAAGCCCTTTCTGTTAACGATGTTGCTCCAACCGGCACTAGCGCTGAAGACGGCAGCTACCCATTGGCTCGCCCATTGTTCATCTACTCTGACGCCACCATTATGGCTGAGAAGCCTCAAGTTGCTTCTTTCATCAACTTCTTCCTCACGAACGTAAACGACGAAATCGTTGGTGTTGGCTACTTCCCTGCTAGTGATGCTGCGCTTGACAGCGCGCGCCAAGCGTGGTTAGACGCTCAGTAGTTCTGGTAACTTTTATGACAGAGGCTAATGATTAGGGCTGATTGTTAGCACCTCTTCATAACTCCTCCTCAAGAGAGAGTACTCAAATGAGTACCCTCTCTTTTTTTGTTTACATTCTCAAATTCCCCATAAATTTCAAAACTTAACACTTTTGTGACGTTTTTTAAACGTAAATGTGACGCTTGTTTGGTATAAAGGCATTACGACAACAAAAAACTGCGCATCAAATTTAGTCTGATAAACAAGGAGATAATTATGTCCCCAATTAAGTATTATCTTGTTTCATTTTTAACTTACACTGATGCTGAAACCGGATGGAAATTAGATCTTTCGGGCGTCGCTGGATGGTATCCTGGGAAGGGGTGGCACTGGGGTTCACCCCAAGATTTAGTCACTTTGTTTAAAGCACTGCAAGATGATGGGGCAACCGTTTTGCTCTCTTTTGGCGGAGCAACATTTCTACCCCATAATGTGGTTACTGCCTCTAACGTAGATGCTTTAGCCCAAGCCATCGCTTATAGTTTTCTAGGGGGAACTGAAGCCCCTCCCCCACCTTTTGACCATTGGCAGCGTGCATTTGACTCAAATTGGCATTTTGATGGTCTTGACCTTGACCTAGAGGTGTTAGCTGGGCCACCAGCTATTAACCCTTCACTATGGGTCACGTTTGCCAAATCCATAAAAAAATATGCCCCCGCTGCTAAGCTCACCGGGGCACCTCAATCGCCTTATTTATACAACAACGCCAATAGTCCCTTTGGCGCTCCTTTTCCAACCGGGGCAGCAGATAGTTGTAGCCATATTAGCGAGCCTATTTCAGGTGACTTTCTTTTATCCACCACAAACATATCGCTTTTCGATGCCCTGTTTTTCCAATTCTACAACCAATTTGGGGCCTTAGACTTTCCTACCGAAAAAAACTTTCCACCCCGTGTCTGCCAATTCAAAAAATTAATAGATTCTGTTATCCCCGAAGCAAAACAACCACAACTTTTTGTAGGGGTGGCCGCGCAGGGCCAGGGGACAAATGGGCAAAAGCCTGGCATATATGATCCAACCAAGATTAGTGAAGCAATTAACAGTGCCCTTAAAGAGGCTGGGGGGACCAATACCTCCACGTGGTTTGGGGGAGTGATGGGGTGGCAATCGCCCTTTGTCAATCAATTGGTTCCAGATATCTTGGCTATTACTGGTGGGGCGGGGGCTTTATATGGGTATCAACGTGGCAACCCTAAATGGTAGGTAAGGTCTTATCAAGAAAGGAGATATTTATAACCCAGCTTACAAATAATTAACACCCCATATTTATATTCATCATTATTCAGAAACAGCGTTAAGTCAAAATCTTATTTCCCAAAAATTCTTACTGTTTACTTACATTAACCCTATTAACTACAAAGGAGCAAAACAATGAGTTTTACGATTTCACTCAAAAACGCACTAGCAAACTATCAGGACAGCCAGGTGTACTGGGCTATTTTGGCAAAAAATAGACAAGATCAGTTTTGCCACATGACCTCAGATGGGACAATGATTCCAATGTCTGAGGATGATAATACAAATCCAGTGGGGACAAACAAAAACTGCAGTAAAACAAATGAATTTGCGAATTACTTTTCCACCTTGCAAGAGTTACCTGAATTCACAATCCCGGATGATGCTTTTGTTAATAGTGGCCAAATTTGGATAGCCCTAGACGACTGGCTACCAATTTGTGTTAATCAGCCAAATGGGATGGGATACGCTCCGCCTAGCGTAACCAACCCAGGCCTACAAGGGTATAATACGATTTTCCAAATGGCTGAATTTGCCTACAACGTTTATGGTCATCAACAACTCAACGCAGATACAACCAGCGTGGATTACATGGGCTTTCCGATTACTATGACTTTAAATGATAGTAATTCAAATCCACAAACCGTTGGCTTCACTGTAAACCGATCTCAGTTGTTAACCGACTTCCAGAACTGTCCCAATCCACACTTTAAATCGTTAATTATGGGAGATGATCTTAGAATTCTATCGCCAGAGCATGCGGCGAGAGTACCACATGGTTACAACCCTCCCCCTGATATGGGTTTATCAAAATCAGTCATTGACTATTTTAGCGATTTCTACACAGAGTATATTGAACAATGTTGGACCCATTATACCTCTCAGCCTGTAACAATTAACATTACAGGCACTCCTTACACGGGACAGGTCCAGAATAATGTGTTTAACTTCTGGGCTGGAACTACAATTGGTGATCCCTCTGCTATTGTCTGTCACATCACCAAGCCCCTAAATTGGGAAGTTTTACAATGTGCAGGACAATTCAAAACCGGAACGCCTACCCAGCAAAATATCAAAAAATTTGTTGTGTCAGCAATGTATCGTACTGTGTTTATGGAAACTCCCACCGATCCTTGCAATAGTTGGGGAAGTGAAGCGATGCAGCAAAAATATTATACAAATGAACCCATTAATTACTACGCTAGTATTTTGCACGCCAATAGTATGAAATCAAAAACTCCACAGGTATGGTGTGGGGAAAGTCGCTCGCTTGTTAATGGCTTGTGTTACGCCTTTGCATTTGATGATGTGTGCGACCAAAGCTCCAGTGTGGTCAGTACAACAACTAAATCTTTGGAATTAACCTTAACAGCCTGGAGTTAATTTTTAAATAAAGGGCAAGAACTTTTAGAAAAATTGATAAATATCGATTGGCAATTTTTACTCAAAACGAGATCAAATTGGCCGTTTACTTAAAAGTAATTGCTAAAAATCCCTCTCATGTATCTCCCAACCAACTTTCTATACGAATTTTTAAATGTGACGTTTTTGTGACGTTTTTTAAACGAAAATGTGACGCTTATTTGGTATAAAGATACTACAGCACCTTAAACAATGGTTCCTGTTGACGCCACAACCCTGAGAAGAGGGCGTGAGCTTGTCCGGGGCAATGGCCTGGCGCGAGGGCGAACCTATATCACGGTCCCTGTCATTCTATGACACATCGGCGGCTTTGTCGCGACGATACAGCGACACACCCTCTGCCATAGAGGATGACCAAACAAATTCCAGGGCTGGAGCGTAGCTATCCAGCCCTGGAAAATGGCTTTGCCTTTATGTGGTGAGGAGATATCCAACTAACCTAAGGAGATTTAATTATGAGTGGTAAAATTATACGATACAAAGTGATGACAGCTTTGAAAGTAACTGATCTGGTCGTTATGATCAATACCGCCATCACCAAAGATGGCTGGACCCCGATGGGCAATGCCATCAGCTATATGGATGAAGATGACAACCGGCGAATCTGGCTCCAAACGCTAGTCAAGTATCAGTAGCCAATAGCGTTACGTCCAGCGCAAGGGGGGTGACATTTGTATATCACCCCCTCTTTTTAATCAGGCTTCAATGAATGCTTAATTAACGTAAACATATCACCTTGACAAAAATAGGATCATATCCAGACTAGGCAAAATTTTTCTAGCACAAGGTCTAATCAAATAACAACTCCAAAGAATCCTATCAATTTAACAGATTAGCTGTGTATATAGGTGATGGGCAAAACTCATTTGTAACTAGCTGCTTAGACATGTTAAAATAAGATGCTTCCAGCAATACAAAATTATATATTAGACCAATCAAGTTTAGTAACAAATTTGCTAAGCAAGATAACCTTTTGAGTAAAGTAATAAAAATACTCATTTCAGGAGAAAGAACGTGTGGGAATCAATCTGGAACAAAAAAGACAAGCTTGAGTCAAGTCGATGGAGCTTGATGTCTTCCATTTACATCATTGATGATATGACCAGCAAAATGCTCAATGAGTTGTCGAGTAAAGACATTGCTGAAAAAGACCTACTCTTTTTCCTACATCACCAAAGGGTCTTTTTTCATCTGAGAAACTTAGCTCGTGATCTACAACGATACTATCTATCAGATGAGGGCATATGTAAGCAATTATTTGATGATGTCAACGAAAACCAGATCAACTACAGAATTAGTACAGACGATGGTGAGGGAAAGATTGTCGAGCCAGAATATATTCATAGCACCGTTTTAGATGAATGTACAAGTGATATTGATATTGTCCACCAAGCCTTCAATCAGCGCCGATTTGTTCTCAACTATAGCTCTGATCTCAAACATATCCCTCCCGCGTTTGAACAGTTAAAGAGCTTGTATGCGGCAGATCAGCTTGGGATGGATGCCCTGGTGCCAGCCATGAAGGCTGGATACATCGAAAAAGAAACGCAAGTGATTACGCATTTACAACAGCGGACCGAGGCCCGAATGATTCCTTATTATAAGGCCTTATTGGTCGGAATGTCCTACTCAGTGGGCACGATTGAGTCGTATGGGCTTGAATATTTAGCGATACCCCATGAAATTGCTCATTATTTATATTGGCATGGCATCATTCAATCTGAAGTGGATGAAGTTGAAGATCCAACGATGCATAATATTCTGAAAATCCGTTTAACCCGTTTAGAGTCGCTGGATTGGCGGCGAGATTGGTTGGAAGAGTTGTTTGCGGATGTTTATGGCTGTCTTATTGCTGGTCCGGTCAATGTGCTGGGTTGTCAAGAATTACTAATCGGCAATGCTGATGTGGTTTTTCATGAGGATACGGATGAACACCCTATCCCTATCCTGCGTCCATTGATGCAATCACATATCTTGCGTTTGTTAGCCAAGCGAACAATGCGTTTCGACTTTGCAGCATCGCTCGATGAGCTTGATAAACGTTGGTTAGCCACACCGCGCATCTATGAGACAACGACAGTCACAGGACAGAATCCGTTGGGCCGACGATATGAGCTTAAAGGATTGCCGCACCCCTTATCAGGCCAAGAAATTATTGACCGCCTCACCCCAGTATTTGAAACGATTTTAGATCTACTCCAGGAGTTAATCGAACGCATCGAGCCTTGGAGCCATAATGAGCCAGATATCTTAAAGTTGTACTTGGGCTTTGTTGAGAAGGCTGGGGAGGTCATTCATAGCCCAGACCATGATCTTGATATTGCCCTCAAGCGGCTGGATCTATTCAACACCCTTGAAAATGTATATTCGTATCGCTGGGGCGAACTGACCGATGATGAATTTATTAGCCAAATACGGGACCCCGATCTGACGACTGCGGTGAATAAACTTTATGACTACTACGCAGAAGTTTTGACCGTCGATGAATTTGTGATGGCTCTCAAAGGCATCAATAAAAACTTTAATCTGACGGTTGATGAACTGATTAATACGAAAGTAGGGGCTAATTTACCCAATGCTTTAACCGAAAAACTTGACGAGTACCTAACCCGCCCCGTCGATGATCTTAAAGATGAAATCGTAGATCCCGTTCTGGCAGCGGCCCTACAACAGCTTGATTTATATGAAAATTTAGCCGCAGAGGAACTTAGACATGAACCCGTAGATCTTGGGCTGGCTGCAGCCTTGATGGAGCTCACGAACGCTGATACAACAACGGCCGATCAAGTGACAAATGCGTTAAAAACGCTAAATGAGGTCTATACCAAAACCCATCAAACTGAGGGGGTAACCCCAGACCCGCTGCTAACGACAGCCTTTAAGAAACTTGATTTATATGCCAATCTGGTCAACGAACAACTTAAAGGAGAGTCATCAGACCTTATTGTAGCTGCGGCTCTTAAGCAAGTTGATCAGGCTGACATCCTATCTGCGGCTGAGTTTGCCCTGGCACTGAGGAAGCTAAATGAGTTTTACCCCGTGACAGCATCTGATTTTTGGAATAACACAATAGACCAAGCGCTGGCCACGGCCCTGATCAACAAGTTGAATATGCACTTGATGTTACCAGAAGATGATCTGAAAGATCACCCCTTGGATACGCTGCTGGTCGCGACTTTGATTGACAAACTAGATCACGCCTTCTACATCCGTAAGGTTTCCCCCGCTTATACTATTGATCTCCTATTTAAAGATTTGGAACGTCACGCGTTTACCAGTCGTTCCGGCGAATTCAGAGAGGCCTATAATGCTATCCGGTCACAAAACGAAGCCTTGCCAGAAGGGGAGCCAAAGAAAATGTTGCCGATTGAAAATTGGCTCGATGTGCTATTTGTCGAGAGTTGGAAAAGTGGCGGGGCTAAAAACATTCAGAACGATTATGGATTGTTTAGAAGGATAAGAAGGGGCAGGTAGGTTCTAGTTTATCAAATCAATGCTTCTAATGCCTCAAGGATATCGGTATAATTTTTGGCTGCGGCAATGGTTTGGGCGGCTTGATAGGCTTTGTCCGCCTGCTCAACTTTATCACTGTCGTCATAGGCATCGCCTAAAGAAATGAGCGCCATCGCCCGTTCATAATGACAACTCAACATCTCAAAAAGGCTGTCACTTTCCTGAAAATGGGTGATAGCCAGATCGTGGTTCTGCAATGAACTTTGCATCAACCCAATCTGATAATGAACGATTCCTTCACCCCGTTGTTGGCCAACCCGTTCCATCAAAGGCAAACTTTGATCAGCGTGCAGCAGCGCCCTTTGAAAATCTCCTTCAAGTTTGTAAATCGTGGTTAAGGTAAAATGAGTGATGGCCAATTCATAGGTATTTTGTAGGGCCTCGCTCAACTGTAAGGCCCGCAGTCCATATAATTTAGCCTCGTCAAATTCCCCTAAACGGGCCACAATTTGGCTGATTAAACGCAAAATATCAATCAACTCAAAATCATCATCCAGCGTTTCCTGAAGGGCTAATGTTTCTTCGGCGACTTTTTTTGCATCAGCAAATTCGTCTTGTGTATAAAAGATCCGCGTTTTTAGCATCAGCAAGGTTGCTATCCCTTGTATATCACCCAGATGGTTTCGTAGCGGTAAACTTTCATGCAGGGCTTCATGGGCCTCATCGAAATGCCCTTGATCCAAAGACAGACGGGCTAAATAATACAACGCATCCGCAACCTGAGCCGGCTGCTCAAGATCCCTAAAATAATCCAAAGCCACCTTGAGATGTTGTTTGGCCTCTTCAAAATCAGCTTGTTCGCTACAGGCCTGGCCCCAATACAGCAGATTGAGGGCCTCTTGGTGCCGATCTTCGACCTGCTGCGCGGCCTCGGTTGCCCACTCAAACGCGACCCGCGCCTGAGTATGACGATTATTAGCCACCCAAGCGGGCTGAAGCGTGTCGGTGTAGGCCAGCACCATCGCCCAACGTGCTTGCTCATAGGCCACCTTTATCGCCGCCAATAGATTTTGCCACTCGGGTCGCAGGGCCTTTTTATTTTGCTGATTATCTTGGGCGAAGGTCAGATAGTAATCGCTCATTCGCGCATAAACTAACTTGGACTCCTCTAGCTTGGTCTGGGCAAAATCGGCCAACAGAGGGTGCTGCCGGAAGTGGCTATCGCCGTCCTCTGTAACCAGCGAGAGAGCACACAAGGCATACAATTGATCCTCGATATCAAACACATCCGCATCATCCGCCAAGTAGGCTATCGCATCTGCGGTAAAGGGACGCCCCTCAAACACAGCCAGCAAGGGGAAGATATCCTGTAGTTCCGCCGCCATCGCCTCCCAACTAACCTCAAAGGAAGTCCGCACCGCTTGGTCACTGACCTGTAGCCCCAGCCGATTCTTCATTTCCCGCAGCCGAGCGGCCATCTGCGCCAGCGATTGACGCACGCGTGATTTGAGCCGTTGCGCCCCAATCTCTACGGCCAAAGGCAGATGTTGCAACAACTCACAAATCTCACGGGCCGCAGCCTCCTCCGCTGTCACCCGTGCTTCCCCCAAAATATAGACCAGCAACTGCCGCGCATTGTCTGGCGATAGCTCCCCAAGCAGCAACGGTTCGGCCTGCAAGGCGTGGGCCGCGTCGAGATCACGGCTCGTTAGCAACGTGGCACACGTTTCCCCACTGGGTAGCAAGGCTTGAATGTCTTTGGAGCCAGTCACATTATCGATGATCAACAAAACCCGCTTATCCACCAGTAGATTACGCACCGCTGCGGCTCGGCTCTCTAAGTCGGACAGGCTACTATAGTCGTGGTTGTAGGCGCTGGCCCACGTGGCCAGAATGTCCATCGGCGAGCTGATGGCGACATTGGCCCACAGTACCCCATCCGTGAACGTCTCCCGCAGATGATGGGCCATATACGCGGCCAAGGTGGTTTTACCCACCCCACCCATACCAACGAGCGCCTGAATACGAGGGTGAGCCTCTTGGGTCAAGCCCACTTGCAGTTGGGCCGTTTCAACCTCACGTCCGACAAAGTGAGCGGGCGGATTGGGGGCTTGAAAGGGAATGTCAGGGAGAGCGATACGGGTTGGAGGTGGTTCAATGTCGCTAAGATCACCCTGCTGGATTTGTTCATAGAGGGTGCGGGTCTCGGCCAGCGGCTCGACCCCAAACTCTTCTTGCAATTTCTGTTGCAGGATATCAAATTGGGATAAGGCCGCGCCCCGTTGCCCACTCAGCGCCAACAGCCGCATCATTTGCTGATGGGCCATCTCATCAAACTCATCCAGGTTCAACAGCCGCTGGGCGTACTCCAAACCGTTGGTGTAGTCAGCTGTCTCAGCATAATGGCTGACCAGCCGATGCAGCCCCTCAATCGCTTGGCGATGGTACCACTCCCGTTGATCCGTCACCCACGCCTCAAAGCCCGTGGCATCCGGCACATGAAAGCCCGCTAAAAAATCACCTTGATAGAGGCTCAAGGCTTCGGCCAGTTTAGCTGACTGTTTATTGCTTAACGTGCTCTCTTGCGTGGCTGCGGCGACACGCTCGGCCAGGGTGGCTGCGTCCAGCCAGTGATCAGCCCCTTGATTGAAAGCGATGGTCTGGGGGGTGGTGATGATGTAGGCCTCCAGGGCCTGCCGTAGCCGATACAGGGCATAGGTCAGATTCCGCCGGGCTTGGCCATGCGACTCCGCCTGCCAGAGCAATTCCGCCAGCAGCTCACGGGGCTGCGGCTGCCCCGTACAAACCAAATAGACCAACAATGCCTCCGACTTCCCCGGTGGCAACTTGGCCGGCTGCCCATCTACCTGGAGTGTGAGCCCCCCTAATACCGAAATTTCTAAACGATTCGCCATATACTTGCTACTGTTATTAATTAGTGCTGTTCATTTTTCGCCACGAACATAGGGTTGGGTGTGGGATGTAGTGCGTAGTGCGTCTTTAGAGCGCTCGGATAGACGGACTGGATGCTGTTAAGTTCTAACTGAGCGATCGTTTTAAGAACGAACTTAGACATTAATTATGCTGGCGTTCAGCCCCCTTGGTCCCCCAAAGGGGGAAGGGCTTCCACGCGAAGCTTAGGATTCCCCCTTTGGGGGGCTAGAGGGGCTAATCTACGATCCCTCAACCGGCCGATTAGACATCTCAATGACCGAGCCTAAATCTTGCCAGAACTTAACAGGCCTATCCCAAAGGGTCTAGGGGGCTACTTCGCTTAAGCCCTCCGCAGGTAACAACGATTCACCCTACATACTCCGCAATACCCCCTATATCAGCCGTTCACCCCCCAAATCCCCCTCAAAACACCCTTTTTTTACCCTTTCAAGCCCCAAAATCCCCCATTTTCATAGCCTAATAGTCCCAAATTCTAGCCAAAATCCCATATGTGGCAACTGTGCCACACTCGTGCCACACTCGTGCCACATCCCTCAGATATGATGTGATCAATCAATCGGACCGGTTGAACAACCAATAAAACCGGGTCGAACAGATACTTGCAAGTAGCCGGATTAGCGTCTGGCTGGGGATCCTCATCTCAACGGCCCTCCTAATCAACCTAAGGAGACTATGAGATGTTAAAACAACGAATTATTCAATTGGCAGTCGCACTGGCGTTAATCATCGGTGCAGGTAGCGCAGGATTTGTAGCAACAGAAGAGATGGCGTCCCTCGACCAGACGCCACAAGCCATTGCCAGCCATACTGGCAATGGTGGTGGTGGATGATCAAATCCGCCTAGACCATAGCTAAAAATGCCGTGGGTTGTCTTCAGACAGGCCACGGTATTTTTTGTTTTGGGGTGGGGCAAGCCTAAGAAGGCATTTGAATATTCAACATTTGACAGATTTCGTAGC
>JANQQF010000132.1 GCA_028285035.1 Phycisphaerae bacterium | reverse complement strand
AGTCGAATAATTTGGGTGTAAGGTGTTATTTTTGAGATAGTTAGAAACAAAAAACACACCTTACTGGATACCCAAATATGAGGAACAAAACTACAGCATTTTATCGAGGAAAAACAGGGGTACAGGTGGACTTTTCCGCCGGTGAGATTAGTTCAGACGGCGCGGTGGTTTTACTGGAAAAGCTAGAACGAAAGCATAAGCTCATTTCGTATTTCAGTGAGCACATGACCGATCGCCGTCATCCGCTCCGCATCATCCACAGCATGGAGAAACTACTCAAACAGCGTGTTTTCACCCTAATGCAGGGCTATGAAGATACCAATGATGTAGCCCATTTGAAAAACGACCCCCTCTTTGAAGACATCCTGGACGGGGAGCTGGCCTCACAACCTACCTTGTCGAGGTTTGAGAACAGTTTGGGCAAGCAGGGTATTGTTGAGCTCTGCCATGCTTGGGTGGATCGTTATGTAGCTTCCCTTGCAGGTCGCCAGGAACTTATTATTGATATCGACGCCACCGACGATCCTACCCATGGCCGCCAGCAATTATCGATGTTCAATGGGTACTATGGCCAGTTTATGTATAACGAGTTATTCTTCCACGACGGTCAAACTGGCCAAATTATTGTTCCCGTTCTACGGCCGGGCAACAGCCATTCTAACAAATGGTATGTAGCGATCTTAAAGCGGGTGATCACCAAGATCCGTTCGGCTTACCCCTCGATGCGCATCATTATCCGTGCCGACAGTGGGTTTAGCTGCCCGGCGTTTTATGAGTTAGCCGATGAGTATGCCTTGGATTTTGTGATGGGTTTGGCCACCAACGAGGTGTTGAAACGTAAGGTAAAACGGGCTGAGAAAGCCGTATCCCACCTCTATGTTCAGCATGGCCTTAAACACCAGCATTTCATCACCCATAGCTACCAGGCGAACAGTTGGCATCAACCCCAGCGATGTTACACCAAGGTGGAAAGCACTGGGAAAGGCCTCAACACGCGCCATATGGTGAGTAACTTGCCCCAACAGGATGCCCGGGAAATTTACTTTGGCCTCTATGTTCAACGCGGGGAAGGTAGCGAAAACAGGATCAAAGAAGTCAAGAACATGTGCTTTGCGGATCGATTGTCTAATCATGGGTTCTGGGCCAACTTCTCCCGGCTGTTGATCAGTAGTTTGGCCTATGAAATGTTTTTACTCCTCAAAGAAGCCATTCGCAAAACCCCGGTAAAGCAAGCCAAGCAGTGGTGTATTGATACGATTAGGACACGGTTGCTAAAGGTAGGGGCTACCCTGAAGAAGACCAAGCGTAGGGTTTATTACCAACTCTCCTCGGCCTTTGTCCATCAAGACCTGTTTGGACTCCTCATCGTTCAATAAAGACCATTGCCACACGCAATGGTCATGGGAGAGGTGTGTCTTGTGGCCAATAAAGGGACAAAATCATACCAAATTCTCCGAAAACTACCCGCTCCAACCTGCCAATGCCCACCTAAACCCAGGGTTTCATCACCAAATGAACCGCCATCAAGTTCAAACGCTCTTGCTATCGACATTTTTTCGCCAGGTGAATAATCCGGGTTAA
>JANQQF010000124.1 GCA_028285035.1 Phycisphaerae bacterium | reverse complement strand
CTAATAGAGAAATCAAATAAAAACCGGAATAAAAAAGTCATGTCCTGCCCGAATGCTTTTGTCGGGCATCCACTGGCCGGGGGGCAGCGAGCGATGGATCCCCGCTAAAACCACGCGGGATGACATAAATCGATTTTACGGGTTTTAACTGCTTCGTCTATAAGAAAAAACTCGCCCTACGGGTTTTGCTTAGCAGGGTATTAGATATTTATCAATATGTGCATTTTGTGCTATGGAGCAATACCTTATCGTTAGAGGGATGTGAAATTAATACGAGGATTAGTGGCTGGGGGATTGTATAAGCAGTTAACATATCAAGGCTTATGACACTCTATAAACTAATAGCCAGAGTCATCTTGGTGCTCCGGCCATTTTCAACTTTATATCATTTACATCGCTAACATCTACTGCAACGCCTGTTCCAGGTCAGCAATGATATCTGTGTGGTGCTCAGCCCCGACATTGAGCCGGATCAGATTAACGGGGATTGCGGCCAAGTCACGCCCTGCCTCACCCTGCTGCTGGTGGGTTGAAATGGTGGGGATCGTAGCGACACTTTTGATGCGGCCTAAATCTGTAGCCCGCCAAATCATTTGCAGGCGATCAAATACCTGTCGAGCTGCTGCGTGTCCGCCCTTAACGTTAAATGAAAGCAAATGTCCATAACGATTAACAGGCCCTCCATAGGTGTCTTCCCCATCGGCTAACCACATATAAGTTTTCGCCAAAGCGTGCCCCGCAAAATTATCCAGGCCAGGATAAGCAACACTTTCTACGTTCGGATGATCGTCCAAAAAGTGGGCGACCCGCATACTATTTTGGCTCATCAGGTCTATCTTGCAGCGTAGGGTCCGCAAATCATTCAAAATCATCAACGCATTGAAGGGACTCAGGCTTGGCCCATGATCGCGAAAAGGAAGCAATTTAACATAGGCGGCAAAATTTTGACGTAATTCATCGGGGCCAACGGCTGTCGTAATATTGTGTTTGGCGATGATGGCTCCAGCGATGGCCAAGCCGCTGCTTGCCATACTTTTTGTCATGGAATGAACAACGATGTCAGCCCCGTGCTGAAGGGGACGCAACAAGGCGGAGGTGGCGACGGTCGAGTCGACAATTAGGGGGGCATCAAACTCATGCGCCAGAGTGGCCACGGCGTTAATATCAAAAACGGCCAAACCAGGGTTGCTGGGCATTTCACCATAAACAAAACGGGTATTTTTATCGATCAGACTGGCCCATTCATTCAAATCAAGCGAATCGTGAACCCAACGAATCTCCACACCTCGTTCCAAGCCATACCGCTGGTTAAACAGCATGTAGGTACCACCATAACATTTGGCACTGGCGACAATATTCATGGGTCCTGTCGGGCCGCTGTCTTGCACCAAAAACGGATTGGTTGCCATAAAAATGGCCGCCATCCCAGATGAGGCTACACAAGCGCTTACCGCTTCATCAACCCCATAACCTTCCAGCAAAGCGACGGTTTCTTCAAGATAACCAAGGGTCGGATTGGCGATTCGAGAATAGGCCCAAGCTGGCATCAGATAGCCCAACGCAGCCTCCATGTGATCGCTATTTTCGAAATGCTGGGCCGAGCCAGCATAGGTGGGTTCAATAATGCTTCCCTGATTTCGGAGGGCCTCTTCTGCATTATAGACACCATGCACTGCGATGGTGTCATACTTCTTTTGCCGCATCACTTGGCGATGTTGTTCCAGCGATGCAGTCATTTGTTCACCCCGTTTGATATATGACTCAACATCAGAGACACCTACGTTATCCTCAAGAACTTCTGCTTCAGCAAACATACCTATGCTCCTTTGCGATAATGGGTTTGGTTGCCTCAGCCAAAAGGGACACGCCTACAATGTCTCAGGTAGAGGCAACGCTGTGGTTGATTTGACCTCGAATAGCACCACACTGGTCGAAATCTGACCAATGTCTTTGAGTGGCACCATCCTTTGCCGCACAAATTGACCAAGCTGTTGACGATTTCTCAACACCACCTTGAGTAAAAAATCAAATTCACCTGTGAGGTGATGACATTCCATTACCTCCGGCATCACTCGGATCGAGTCTTGAAATTGATCCATCGCCGCTTCAGAGTGAGCCTGTAGCCGAATATGGATAAAACAGATCATATCCAGCCCCAGTTTTTCCCGACTCAACAATGAAACGTGTTGTTTGATGAAGCCCAGCGTTTCCAGCCGCTTCATTCGAGTATGCGTTGCCGGTTGGGAAAGATTGATCCGTCGCGCCAACTCGCTATTGCTCATCCTCCCGTCCTGTTGAATCTGGCGTAGAATGGCAATATCAATTTGATCAAGAGACATGTCTTGTGCTGATTTTTTCATATACACCTCAATTTGTCAATAGATTATTTGAGAAAATACTGATATCAAAATAATAATAAACTAAATACCCTAATTTACAAATAATTATTCGATATAGAGTGGGTAAGGACATGATAACGCAAAAGATTTAAAGGTGATAAGAAGGTATCGCTATAAATTATCGAAACTTCCAAGATTTTTTCTGATTCGCATAATCGATTTTTTGCACTATGATTGAGCCACCTAACAAAGAACCAAACGATAGAAAGTCAAAGGAGGCATAGATGCGAACCATTGATAGTCAATTGTTGAAAGGGTCATCGCTGTTTGGACGTTGGTGGCGGGACTTAAAGCTATTGCGACGGATCGGCCAGATGCTTTTCGCCTATCTGGTGGCGGGGCGTCGTATTCGACAAAGCTATCAGGAGAAAGCGGCTCAGGGCGAGGTGTACTGGGTGGATGAGGAGCGATCCTGATGAAAGTCAAAAACCCACCCCCACCAACCTACGCCTTTGACTACAAAAATCCACCTCAATCAGGCAATGAGATCAATGGGTTGGGTGTAGCCGAAAAGACTCAAGCTCGTCATGTGTTCCACAATGCGACAGGTGAAGAATTACCCTGGAATGCCCTGGACGAATTCTTTAGCTATATCAATGTCTGGGGAGTCGTCCGCCATATGTTGGCCAATGTGTGGCAATTGCGCCGCCACGATGGGCCGCTGGCTTTTCCTCCGGTCAAGGTCGAGGATCCTGCGGCAATGACCGCTGAGATCAAAGCGGAGGCCAAACGACTTGGGGCTGGCTTGGTCGGCATCACACCCATTATTGAGGATGCAATTTACGAAGGCTATGAGGTGCCCTATCAATATGCCATCTGTGTAGGATTGCCGATGGATCGTGAGGAGATGGAGCAGGTCCCCCACGAACGGGCTGCCGTCGAGGTCATGCGAGCCTATCGTGAGGTCTCGCGCATTGCCATCGAGCTGGGTGAATATATCCGGGCTAAGGGCTGGCCCGCCAAAGCCTACGGCAACCCTAACAGCACCGAAATTCTTCACATTCCCCTAGCCATCAATGCTGGTTTGGGTCAACTTGGTAAGCACGGATCAATGATTAGCAAGGAATATGGCTCCAACTTTCGCTTGGCTGCCGTTTTAACTGATTTGCCGCTCGTACCCGACCAACCTATTGATATTGGCGTGGATGACTTGTGTATGACCTGCCAACGCTGCGTGATTGATTGCCCACCTGGAGCCATCTTCAAGGAAAAACAGACCGTGCGTGGCGAAACAAAGTGGTATGTCGATTTCGACAAATGCATCCCCTACTTTGTCAAAACCTATGGCTGTGCCATTTGTATCGAGGTTTGCCCTTGGAGCGAACCGGGCCGAGGGGAGTGGCTCTCAGAGAAGATGCTGACGAGGCGAGGAAAACGTAAGTAATTGAATTGCAAAAATGATCGAGTTACGATATACTCTCCAAATATCATAGTTTTGCGGAGATTTTAATGATAGATAATAACGTTTACCATAGTAATTGGAGTGTAATCGGTATACGTTATTAATTTGTGTAGAACTATTTTTATCAAATGAATTTGAAGCCGTGGGCACTCTGCTCGCGGCTTTTTTGTTTGTCCATCTTGGCTTCCTGTCAAGAATTGCAGCGAGCGGGTGTGCGGCGATTGAAGGAGGCCATTTATGTTACATATTACCAATATTTCTAAATCATATGGGGCAACATCGATATTATCTGACATCTCTTTTCAAATCAATCAAAATGAGCGGGCGGGACTGGTTGGGCCAAATGGCTGCGGAAAAACCACCCTCATGCGAATGATTATGGGGAATGAGGCTGCCGATAAAGGCGCGATTCAACGTACCTCACCAGCAGTGACCATTGGATATCTGGCTCAGGCGTTACAATTTACGGCGGATGACACCTTGGAAAGTGTTCTATATCGGGCAACGATTGAGCATCGGCAAGCTTGGGCTGAGATGGAGGCTTGTGCCACGAAGATGAGCCAAGTTTCAGATGAGGAAACCTTAGCCCAATTGACCGAGGCATACGCAGAAGCCGAAGCACGGTTTGAGGCGGCGGGAGGTCATCACTTAAATGTTCGGGTTGAAACGGTGTTGGCTGGTCTTAAGCTAGCGGAAGTATCTCGGATTAAATCAGTCGCCAAGCTAAGCGGTGGGCAGAAAACACGACTTGGGTTGGTGAGCTTGCTGGTCAAACAACCTGATCTGCTTCTGCTTGATGAACCAACCAATCATTTGGATATCGAGGCACTCACCTGGCTGGAGGCATGGCTACGTGATTACAAAGGCAGCCTCTTGATTGCCTCACACGATCGGGCCTTTTTAGACGCCGTGACAACCCGCACCTTGGTGATCGATGCGGTTCAACGCACCCTCCGGGATTTTTCGGGGAATTACACGGCCTACACCGAAACCATCGCTCATGAAGCTGAACAACAGTGGCAGGCCTACAAAAATCAACAAGATGAAATTGCTCAGCTTAGAGGGGCAGCCCAACAGTTACGGGGGCAGGCCAAGTTTAAGCGTGGGGGAAAGGCCGATACCGCTGATAAATTTGCCAAAGGTCATTTTGCTAATCGGAGTGCAGGCACGGTTCATCGAGCCAAACACATTGAGAAGCGAATCGAGAAGCTGCTGACGGAAGAGCGTATTGATAAGCCGGAGCGACAGTGGCATTTGAGGGTCAATTTCGCGGATGACAAAAGTGGGGCACGACAGGTCTTGACCTTGTCCGATGTCAGTATGGCCTTTGGTCATCAAGTATTATTTCGCAATGTCAGCCTCACTTTAACCCACAGTCAGCGGGTAGCACTCATCGGCCCAAATGGCACGGGTAAGACCACCCTCCTACGTTTGATCACTCAGGAGTTGGCACCAACAACAGGTATGATACATTTAGGACAGGGGGTAAAATTAGGGTACTTGGCCCAAGAGCAGGAATTTTTGGAGCCAGATCAAACCCCATATGATGTCATTCGTGCCACCTCCGAGCAGATGAGTCAATCTGAAATTCGCAACTTTCTCCATCACTTTCTTTTCAAAGGGGATGAGGTCTTCGTCAAAATCGGCTCATTGAGCTACGGGGAACGGACCCGGCTGATGTTGGCTTTGCTCGTGGCTCAAGGCTGCAACTTCCTTATCTTGGACGAACCCACTAATCACCTGGATATTTCAGGTCGTGAGCAGGTTGAGCAAGCGCTTTTACAATTTCCTGGTACAATATTAGCGGTCGTTCACGACCGTGCCTTTATTCAACAGATCGCCACTGAAATTTGGCACCTGGATGAAGGATCGATTATTGTTAGACCAGATTTACCGTCAGAGTTTAGATGAGCAGTACAACAAAAATGAGGCTTAACAGTGGATAGATATCACATTCTTAGAAAATTTCTCAACATCAACTTATCGATGCAGGACAAACACGATTACCGACAGGATACGGCATTTCATCCTAAAAAGAAATCTCAATATCTCAGCCCGCTTGCTAAACACCGCCCAACCTTTGATGAAGAAGCATTGCGGCGTTTATGGGGAATGGATGATGATTAAAACGTGAGAGCTCCCTATCTTGGCGCCTCCCCTCGAATCACCGGGGCCAGCATCTGGTCGACGGGGGCGTACTGATCGGTCAATAGGACTTGACGCCCCTCGGCTAGAAGGGTATCTAATTCATCCTCGCTGAGGATTTGACTTGTCAGAAAGGACACACCCTGATCTGCATCAAGAGTGGCTAAACGGGTTGGGTCTAAAGCGGTATTGCTCGCAATCACAACAAAGGTAACGCGGGGTGATTGCTGCCACTCGTCAATGGTTGGTACCAAGTAAACATGAGCAAAACTTTGGCGGAGGGTGTGGGTGTAGGCCCGTAGAAAATCGCCACGGGGGCCGTCGATGATGTTAACGAAATACAAGCCGTCATCTTCTAGCCACAGTGACACCCGATCATTAAATTCTTTAGTGGTGAGATGGTAAGGCACCGAAAAGTCGTTAAACGCATCTCCGATAATGAGATCATAACGGGTGATTGGCTCTCTCTCCACAAAAAGTCGAGCATCCTCGTTAATTGAATTTATGTGCGTATCTTCGCGAAGCCCTAGCATATCATAGGCGACCTGAGTGACACCTGGGTCAATTTCGATCACATCGAGATGGCTGCTCGGATAAAGGGCCTCCATGTAGCGCGGAAATGTATACCCGCCACCTCCAATGAAAAGAACCCGTAGTTCAGAATCTGCTTGGGCACGGTACGCGGTAATTTCGGCGTATAGATTTTCGTACCCATACACGAGCTGAGTAGGATCATTTAGCGAACTAAAGCTGTGCACCAATCGGTCCAAAATCAGCACGCGAACTGGCTCGCCATTTCGTTCATCTTCACGAACTTTGATGCAAAAATAGTTGGTTTCGCGCAAACATGGACTATTCAACCAGCCTTGATGAGAGGTGAAGACAGAACCGCCGATTAACACAACCGCTCCACCAAGAATTACCGGCCAACGCGCGCCAAAGAGGAAAAGAACGCCTAAAGCCAACAGTACTAGCGCGACCCCCCAGACGATCAGATGCGTACCGAACCACGAAATCAATACGAAACCGGTCGCAAATGTCCCGACAATGCTGCCCGCAGTCCCCGCAGCATATATCTTTCCCACAGTACTCCCAGTTTTAGCCAAATCATCGACCGCTAACTTGGCGACGATAGGGGAAATCGTGCCCAAAACAACACTGGGGATAAAGAATAGGGTGATGGTAAAAAATAGGATTTGAGCGACAAGAGACCAACCAATAGGGGTGAAATTACTCAACCCATCTACGGCCAAAATGCCAAAGGATGACACGCCAGCCAACAAAAAAATGCCACCTAAAAATCGTAACGAGGCCCACTGGTCGGCTAAACGTCCACCGAGGTAGTTCCCCAAACTGATACCAGCCAAAACGATCCCAATAATGCTGGTCCACGTATAGAGCGACACTCCCACATATGGGGCAATCATTCGGCCAGCGACCAACTCCAAAATCATGATACAGCCACTTGAGATGAAAACAATCAAGTTGGGCTGCCAAAGCCAATTATTTTGTAACGATGTAGAGGCGACTGCTGTTGAGGGGGTGTTTGTCAATGCTTGAACATCATCCGTGGGCCGAGGTGTTAGTTCCATCTATCTCTCCAAAACACAACCGATTATTACCTACATTTATTCGTAAAGAGAGGTCCATCATACAAAGCTTTTGCTCATTCGGCAACATAAGATGAAAATAACAAGGCGCTAATCACATCAAGTGTGATCGCGTCCTGTTATAATGCTCGGTCAGGGATTGGGTTTAAGTGTGTTATATCAAATTAGTTTGAATATTTCTTTTCAACGGCCGTCTTTAAGGACTGATTAAATTCCGAGTATTTATTGGCGTATGTTTTTGAAAAATAACCACCCAAGAGCCACGTAGCTCCACTTTTTAGCTCGTCGGATTGAATAAACCTGGTTTTATTATCGTCAATCGCCTCGACAATAAATTGATGGTTGTCGACCATCCCAAATGGCCCCTTTTCAGCCCAGCCAAATTTCTTGCCCTCTTCATAAAAGATAGTTCGCTCTACTGTATTTTTGGCCGACCCAAATTCGAAGGTAGCACTTATTTTTCCGTTATCCTTTTTCTCACCTTCGATCCCGATGATGAATGCAGCCCAATCACCATACGATTCAAAATCGGTCAGGACGTCCCACACTTGGGCTGGTGAGGCCTCAATAATGATGTCGGTGTGAATTTTTCGGTGTGATAGTGCTACTTTTTTGATATCAATTGTTTCTTGTTTTGTGATCATAATAAATCTCCTTTATTGAATGTTCATCTGATTTTAAGATTGTGAGAGTTTTTATAAATGAATGATCATTTAATTAACTTGAGAAAAAAACTAAATCGTCAGGGCGCCCCAGGTCAGCTCAAACGCTTTTTCCTGTAACGGCTTATCAAAAACCAACACTTTGGCGTGGTGTTTTTTGCATAAATTAATAGGTGGGGCAAAAAAATAGCTTAGAAAAAGGGCGTAGGGAATGTCTCTTAAAATGCCTTCCTGTTTTCCGCGCTCAAAGAAATTTTTCACGGTGTCATAATAGGCCGAGCCTTCCTCTCGGCTGACCCGATTGACCAAGGGCGAATGATTAAATTGTTCAGAAAACGTAAATTTCACGGGTTCGGTCAACGAATATCGACAGCCATTTTCAAACATTCGCCTAAAGCCTTCCTCAACGGACAGACTCTCTTCAACCCCAGCCTGTATAGCGTCACTATACTCACGCTTGATCATCAAAAAGATCTGATTGAGTAAATCCTCTTTGTTGTCAAAGTAAACATAGATGGTGGCCGGTGATACATTGGCTGCCTTAGCAATCTTCGACATTGAAGCATCTGCGAAGCCGATGGTTGTAATCAATTCAATGGCCGCATTGCTGATTGCGATGCGTTTACTATCGTCTTTGTGTCTCATGACCTCTATATTAAATGAACATTCGTTAATTGTCAAATGAGGACATGATAGAGTCGTAGAAAGTATGACAGGAAATTGTGCTACACTTAATTTAGTGGCTAATTCACTAGACATTGTTTTCAGATTCTGTTACTATAAATTTATCGATCATTCATCCTCATAAGCGACAGCAAATCAATACAACTCAATCAAATAGAAAAGAAATACGTCATGAGCACTCCTGATTTCAACACAAATCCAATTTTTATTCTTGGAATCTTACCCCGAAGTGGGACAAATTTCTTCTACAACCTTCTCTGCTTACATCCAGACTGCGACGCTTCTGTACCTATCCCTGAAGACCACTTGATCCATGGTGCCGATGCTTTATTTAACTATAAAAAAGCGGTCACATTGCATTGGCAGCCGATGTGGAATGTCAAAGATCAAGAGGATATCTTTTTACAATATCTTGGAAAAGGGCTAGTTGCCTTTTTGAATTCTAAAATGGAAGATGGTGAATCATCAGTGAAAAGACGGGTAGTCACAAAAACACCTAGCGTTCGTAATCTTGACTACTTCTTTAAGCTGTTCCCTAATGCCCACCTTATTCTTTTGGTTCGGGACGGTCGAGCTGCTGTCGAGTCAAATGTCAAGAGTTTTAACAGCAATTATGATACGATGATGAAACACTGGGCCGCAGCCGCTGAAACAATTTTACGGTTTGATCAAGTTAATAAAAATCGTAATCACAACTATTTGATTGTGAAATATGAGGATCTTTGGCACGATGGTGAAAAAGAGTTGCGCCGAGTTTTCAGCTTTTTGGGTTTAGAGGCGGATGCCTACGATTTTGAGGCTGCCATTAATTTACCTGTTGCTGGGTCATCTGAGCAGCAAAAAAAGGAAGATGAGTTGCTTAACTGGGAGATAGTTGAGAAAACAGCAGCGTTTAAGCCTGTAGAGCGCTGGAATCAATGGGGGCGAGCCTTACACGAGCGTTTCAACTGGATTGCTGGATCGTATCTCACCGAATTTGACTATGAGTTAAAGACATATTCAGGTAATAGATTATATTGGACATTGTATAATTATGTAGCCGACTTACGCTGGCAAATACGTAACACCGTACGAACTCAAATTTTTAATCGATTGCCTGGCAATCTTAAACAAAATATAATCAGACGGATCCTCAGGAAAAAAGCGCTCGTACAGACCTTTCAGGAGTGATATTCACTCGTTACCAAGATCAACAGCAAACTGTTCAACAGCTTTATCTCTAGTTGCTAGAGCTATTGCGTACCAAACTTTTGTTCCGCCACCCATCAGAAGCTATTTCGCAGTGTTAGCATAAGTTTTGGACAGGATTTACAAGATTTGCAGAATGAGATTTTCTGCCCAAGCTTGTTTAATCTTGTAAATCCTGTCGCTTTTTACAAAGCGGTAATGTATGTAACGTGATATCTACGCGTCTTCAGCCAATAGGCTAACCTCAAAATCCAAATACTCATACAACGGCAAGGTCTGGGCAACCTCTTGAATCTCGGCCTCAGACGAAACGCTCCAAACCGCCCACGCCCCTGAATTATCCGCCGGGATATACAACGCCTCCTGAATACCCTGTTCCGCTAACTCTTGCGCTCTGGTCTCCTCGGCGGGTAAAAGGGCCAGAACTGTCTCGTTAGGTTCTTCTTTCCAAGTTGCTTTCAACATAAAACGCATGATACATCTCCTTTATTAGTGTTTGATTGAATTTTTAATTTACAATTTGCACCTGTTCAACAACCAGCTTTGCCTGGATGCTTTTAGCCCAAGCGCGGATGGCATCCCAGTCGCGATAATCGCCAGCTTTAACCCGAAAGATTGAAAATAGGACGGGTGCAATGACACGAAAGATAAACGGCATCTTGTTATAATTCAGAGCACCCGCAAAACGCCCGATATCGATGGGTTTAACTTGCGGGGCCAACGTGTGTAACTTGTCAGCATAGTTTAACGCCTGTTGCTCACTTTTCTGATTCCGTTTAGATAAGGTCATACAGGTGAAAAAGTAGGCAACCGGAATCTGACTCAATGCCATTTGGTTGGCCGTTAAAAACGCTCTGGCCTCGGGCATCCAGTGATCGTACTGAATGGCACTGCCAATCACGACTGCGTCATAAATTTCGATATCTTTTGCATCTTTGACCCAGCGCGTTTCCACAATGTGACCCGCTTGAGACAAGGTCTCACCAATCGCTTCGGCGACTTCACCTGTGGTGCCAAATTGGCTGGCATAGACAATCAAAATTCTATAACCGCTTTTATTTGGAGTGCCAAAGGTTACCTCGGGAGCTTGGCTGTTTGCGACTTCAAGCATGTGGCACCTGCTCTACCTGCCAGACGCCAGTAGTGGCCGTGTCTCGGGCATAATCACTAAAATCCTTTGGTTGTCGCCCCAAGGCACGCTGTACCCCGTCTGTGAGGTAGGCATTGCGCCCGTCGAGGACAGTCGTAAAGAGGTACATTGTTAACGCGACGAACTCCTCTGGCATCCCTTGCTCGATCATTGCGGTTGAAAATACATCTGGCGGAATTTGTTGATATTGGATATCGCGTCCGGTAGCCTTAGCAATCTCTGCGATAGCATCGGCAAAGGTCAAGAGTCGCGGTCCGGTCAGCTCATACAGCTGACCCGCGTGCCTATCCTCGGTCAAGGCAGCGACCGCCACATCGGCAATATCATCGACATCAACGAAGGGGTCACCGATTGATCCCACGGGCAGGGCGAAAACACCACTCTGAACAAAGTCATAAAAAGGACCTTCGCTAAAGTTCTGGTTGAACCAACTCGCTCGGAGAATGGTCCAGGCAGCGCCAGCGTTTTGGACGATCTCTTCACAATGTTGGGCTTCTTCTTCGCCCCGCCCTGAAAGTAAGACCAAACGTTGCACCCCCTGTTTTATAGCCAAATCGCTGAAGGCTTGGATAGCAGGCGGAGCGCTCGGTACCGCCAAATCAGGCTGGTACGTGATGTAGACTGCGCCGACATCCTGTAAGACGGGTGTCCAAGTGCTTTGATCATTCCAGTCAAAGGGTGGCGTGCCTGAACGAGAGCTGATGCGGGTGGGTACACCTTGGGCTTTGAGCCGCGCTGCAACTCGACGGCCCGTCTTGCCGGTGCCACCGAGAACTAAAGTAAAGCTATTTTGATTTGTTTTTCCATTATGATTAGACATTGTTTGCTCCTGTTTTGGATTGATAGTTTTGTTGAGTCAAATTTTCCCTCGTGACAATGCTCTGCGTTGTCACGCTTCGGATCAGTAGTTTGTTTCCGACGCTCTACATTGGTTCAACGCAGAGCGTTGGAACCAGCACCTGACGTGAGATCTTTTCAAAGACACCTCCTAAACAAATGACTGTTCAATTGACCTGTCATTATCTTCCGAAGCCTCAACCGGGTCGGGGTTCACACGCTCGACCAAAAGCAACGGCAACCCCAAATCACGCACCTTACGAAGCAAGCCATACAACGCAGCTTGATCTTCAACTGGCCCAGATAACAGCGTGCAGCCACTCTTTTCCAAGGTGATGGTCAAGCCATCAAACCACTCCAGCCATTGACAGCCCAAATGGCCTTCGATCCTGATTTGATAGGTGGTTTGACTTGAATTTGATTGTCGGCTGTATTTGATAACCACGACCCTATACCTGTCATTGATTGATGACATCATTCTATGCGATCAGGCGTGGCTTGACGGCAACCGAAAGTTCTATTGAGGGGTGTATTTGGGTGTAGAAGGGGGCTATGGGGGTTCTATGAGCGGGGATATAAAAAAGGCGTGATGATGACACCATCACGCCTTAATATTGGGACTTAGGATGCCAAAAATGACAACCCTACTTCATCAACAACGGCAGGTAAATACTAGTCAGGGCGCTTGTGCCCTGAATGGTGAAAGTGTAGGGAGCCTTGTCGACATCATTACTGGTGATGCTCACCTCAGCGCTCGTCGTCCCACCCCCTGAAGGGGTGTAGGTGACCTCGAAGGTGGTGCTGCCATCGATGGGGATGGGGCTTGTCGGCTGTTGGGTCACACTAAAGTCGCCGCTCAGACTGATGGTGTCTACCGTCAAGGCTGAGTATCCCGTGTTAGAGATGGTAAACGTGCGATTGACGCTGGTTGGGCTTGAGCCAAAGTCGGTATGATCGGTACTGCTGGGGCTAGTATCGCCATCGGCAATCTCCTGGGCATTCCCAGCCACAACGATATTAGGCTCTCGGCAAAATCGATAAATTTGGCCGGTGGCTGGTTTCGTGGCAATGGTATTGGTTTCGACGGTGGTACTGGCGGTCGGTGCGGCTGAGCTATCACTGAGCGAGGTGAATGTCCCGGTCATCAGCCCTGTAATCCCAATGGTGGCAGTTGGGATATCGAGAGTTCCAGCCTCCTCTTGATAAACAAACTCAATCCAGTTCCCATCCTCATAGAGCTTAAGTTGAACACTGATCCCAGGGTCGGTGGCAGGAAATCTCCACTCCGCATTAAGCCACTCCACGGTTAAAACCTGAGAGCCAGCTGCACCACTGAGTTGATACGATAGTGTGCCACCAAATGTCATCAGGTCCAGATCATCCCACAAGGCCGCAAACATGGGCCGAGCGATGGTTCCACTTCCAAGCTCACCGGGGTCATTAATATTCTTAGCATTTAAGATATTGGTTGACCCATTCCCAATCGATATCCAGCCATTGGTGCTGACTCCGAAGTGGGTGTAGGTATTGCCCTCATAGACAAAATCGAAGCCAATGGGCAGACTATTAGCATACCCATCATCCGGATCACCACTTTCTAGGGTAACAAATGTTGCGCCTGAAAGGGGGGTAAAAGCGCCGTTACGCGCCTGAAATCCACAGGCGTTAGGTGGGGAAAAGCGGTAAATTTGGCCAGTGGCCGGTTTGATCGCAATGGTGTTGGTCTCGACCGCAGAGCTGGCGATGGGGGCGGTTGAACTATCATTGAGCGACAGGAACGTCCCGCTTATCAACCCCGTCATCCCGATGGTGGCAGTTGGACTATTGAGGGTCCCAGTCTCCTGGCGATAGACATACTCAATTTGGTTACTGCCTTCGTAGAGCTTAACTTGAACGCTAATCGCAGGGTCGGTGGCAAACGAGTTCCACTCCATATTGAGCCATTCCACGGTTAAAACCTGAGAGCCGGCTGCACCACTGAGTTGGTACGACAGTGTGCCTGATGTCGCGTCAATGTCGTCCCACAAGGGGGCAAACATGGGACGAGTGACAAACCTTCCATTCTGTAATTCATTGAAGAAGTTACTAAGGTTAGAACTTGTAATACCGGTTCCCCCATTCGAAATCGTTATCCAGCCATTGGTGCTGACTCCAAAGTTGTTATAGGTATTGCCCTCATAAACAAAATCGAAGCCGATAGGCAGATCATTAGTCCACCCATCATCCATATTCCCGCTGTCTAGGGTAATGGGTGTTCCCCCTGAAAGCGGGGTGAAGGTGCCGCTGGTAGCGACAAAGTCATAGTTCGTGATCGGATCATCGGCGTAAACAACCCCTAAAAAAAACAGACTGGCTATCAGTACGGTAAACGCGACGGTGACCAACCGCAGGGCGGCTCGTCCTTTTTGTAAATTGCCTGTATTCATAATCCACATATTTTATTTCTCCTTAATGGTTTAATTTTCTGGGCCTCCTTCTGTCCTCGTTAGATCAGGTCATTATTTACATCTTCACCTTCCTTTCTTCACTTGCGGGATAGCTAGTGTGAAACAGCGTGCCACATCCTTCGGACCAATGTAGAGTGTTGGTCCGAGTAGTAATGTAGGGGCATCCCTTGTGGGTGCCCCTGCAACGGCTTTGTGATTTATAGGCGAAATTCGTGATGATAATCAGCGTACACCCCTGCCGTTTGTAAACGTTTGTACATGCGTTTGTGATGACGAGACATCATTTGTAGAGCGCCCCTACGCCTCATCTTCAACCCCAAGCCCCTCGGTCAACTGCATAATCTCAAAGATACGCCGGGTATGATCATTGACCTGACGAACTCTGATCGTCGCTCCCTGGCGAGACACATGTTGGCGGACTTCAACCAAAAAACGTACCGCCCGCGAGTCAATCAACTCGACCTCGTTCAGGCTGATGATCACGGGTCGACCAGGGCCAACCCCCAAAGCCGCAAGCTCCTCAGCCAGTCGGAGCAGATTATCCCCAATCTGCTGGCCATCAGCCAGGTTGAGACACCATCCCGATGATACCTGTTTCAAATCAGCCACGATTTTGGCCATAACACCCTCTCTACCAACTTGAAATCTCTAATAATAGAAACAGCTTAACTAAAAAATTTTTGCATTCGCCGCGCTTAGGTTAAAATAAAGGTGTTTGTAAACGTTTGTACATGCGTTTGTAATCGCGAATATTTGCTTTTGAAGGTGCCACACCCCCACCATATTTTCGAGAAAGAGTCCCATCATTTCTGCCTCATTGGTTTCACACATCACCTTTATGGCATATATCAAACAAACCCATCCCAATCAGTTAGACAATGGATCCGTCTTGGACCAATCTAACTGGGCTTGGATAAAGCTGAGGGCCTTATCCACTGTGGCAAAGTGGTGTCGTTCTCGGGTTGAAATACATTCAACCGTGACTCGCCACGATTGGCTGCTGTCTCGCCGCCAAAAGCGGAGCAAATAGCCTTGATAGGTATCGGTCTTGTTCAGTTTTGACATCATCATTGAGTCTAGCTTTATAATTTGATCAATTGGATATAGCCAGCATACCAAATAAGCGCTTCACAAACGCTTCACAACAACTTAAAAATTTTGAGAGAGGATCGGACATTAGCCCCCCTATCAAACGAACACACTTACATCGACTGAGATTTAAAGTATATGAGTCATCAATTAATCATTTCTCTTTTAGGCAGTCTTGACCTCAAACAGAATAAACAATCACTCTCAAGTCTAGCCTCAACGAAGGGTAAAGCGTTATTTGTTTATCTGCTATACACCCAGCGCCCTCAGACCCGCAGTAAGTTGGCTGAGATGCTCTGGCCTGGACGTACCTCCCAACAAGCCCAGCGCAACCTACGCACCGCTCTAACCCGTCTGCGAAAAGTCCTTGACCCCTACATTTTGAGCCAGGGACAAACGCTTGCTTTTGACAAAAATCAGCCCTATTGGGTTGATGTGTTTGAGTTGAAACAACAGTTGGTATCGGCTGATATAGAACGCAGTTTAACTGAGACGCAAGCGCGGGAATTGGCGCAGATATTATCGTTATATCAAGGAGAGTTGTTGGCGGGGTTTGAGCTTAGTGATGCGCCAGATTTTGAGGCTTGGCTCAGTTTTGAGCGGGAACAGCTACAACGCTTGGTGTTAAATGGCTTTCATCAGGTGAGCCGCTACTATCTGGAAAATGGTGAGTATGACGTTGGGATTCGTTGGACCCAACAGCTATTAGCGCTCAATGAGTTTGACGAAAAAGCTCATATCCGACTGCTTCATTTGCTCATCCACAATGGACAACGTGATGCGGCGCTGGCTCATTATGACGCCTATGTTCAACTGTTGAGCACCGAGTTGGGTATCAAGCCTGATGCTCACCTAGAGACGTTACAAAACCAAATCAAGGCTGGCACCTGGCCACCCGCCATCAGGCGCAATGGAACCGCTAAACTGGCTCAACCCCCACCCTCCCCTTATCTTGGTCTAGCCGCATTTACCGAACAAGAGGCCAATGTTTTCTTTGGGCGTGATGTGTTTTTGGACACACTCTTAAGCAGGGTTCAGCAACAGCCACTCGTCGCTGTCGTCGGCCCCTCCGGAAGCGGCAAATCATCGGTGGTCCAGGCTGGGCTAATCCCGAGGCTAAGACACCTCCAAGGCAAGGCTATCTCTGGCCCAGCCACCACGTTGGATATTGCTCTGCTACGGCCACGCCATCAGCCCTTTCTGGCTCTGGCCCAAGCCTTTCGCGATACACGGCCGGAGTTAGTGCCCTCTACTCAAAAGCTAGCCAGTCAGCTACAGCGCATGATGAGCCTGACCCCAATTCTCGAGCCACTTTCTGGCCAACCTACCCCAACGTGCCTCCTATTGGTGATTGATCAATTTGAAGAGCTATTCACGCTGTGTCAGCCAGAAATACAGCAAACCTTTATTCAAATGCTCCTCCAGGGATTGGCAACGCAGCAGCCAGGTAAGCTCCAAATCACCCTCACCTTACGAGCCGATTTTATGGGCCAGATGCTGGCTTACCGTTCTCTGGCTGATGCATTACAGCCGGGGCTACTCTTGCTGGGGCCGATGTCAACAGCAGAGTTACAACAAGCCATTGAACAGCCAGCGCAACAGCAAGGGGTTGCGTTTGAAGCGGGTCTCGTCCAACGCTTACAGCACGATGTCGGTCAGGAGGCCGGTCGCTTACCCTTGCTACAATTCACTTTGGCTACGTTGTGGGCACAGATTTCGCCCCATCAATTCAGTCTGACTCACCAAAGTTATGAAGCCATCGGGGGGGTGGCTGGGGCTTTGTCAGAATATGCCGAGCAGGTTTATCAAGCGTTGCCCCCCACCGAACAGGTCCAAATGCAAGAAATCTTTATCCAACTGGTACAGCCCAGTGATCACACCCCAGATATTCGGCGGATGGTGTTACGGACCGAGTTGGTGGTTGATCATTGGCCTTTGGTACAAAAACTAATCCACACCCGGCTGATTGTCGCCAGGAACAACATCGCCGAGACAGAAGCCATCGAGGTGATTCACGAGGTGTTGATCCGTGTCTGGCCCCGCTGGCAACAGTGGCTGGCTCGCGACCGCGATTTTAGAAGTTGGCAAGAGCGGCTACGTTTGCTGGCGAAACAGTGGGAAGTAACAGGGCATGATCAAGGCGGGTTACTGCGCGGGGCACTCCTGACAGAGGCAGAGTATTGGACCAAAAACCACGCGTCGAGCTTGAGCCAAGCTGAGCAAATATTTGTCAATCTCAGTTTGGCCCAACGTGATGAAGCGCTACAAGCCGAACAAACACAGCGTCAGCAGGAAAAAGATAAATTGGCCAAGTGGTGGCAACGAATCATTGAGTTTCAGGAAAAAGAAGCAGCCTACCAGCGAGAGATTACAACGTTAAAAAATCAACTTTCGTCAAACAACCCATAAAAGTAATTGCCGGGGTCTGTTGGATTCTCATTGTAAAAAAATTGTTCATATAATTGTAAAAAGTCATCTAAGCTCAGATGTCCTTTATTCTCGACATCCAGTTTCTGAAAATGCACCGCCGGGGTGTCTTTAATGCCCATCAGCTCTACAAAGATAGGCCACTCATCGAGGGTAAGAACCCCATCCTGTTGCACATCGACCAAATTAAAAAAGTATTGAGCGACCAACTGGTCCATCTCATTTTTTCCATTTTGTTTGGCATCCTCCAGTCTGGCTTCACAATACCTTAGCCAATCTGGCAAGCTCATTTTATCCTTGGCCTCATCAGACGAATAAGTGAGTATATCCTGCCATCGATGAACTGTATCATCCTGCCACTGCTGATACTCCAACGAGTCTGGGGAGAGCCCTTTAAAGTCTGCAATCCGCCTCGTTAAGGTAAAAAACTCTTCAAACTCAAGTACCCCATCCTGATTGAGATCCCACAGCTTAAAATAGTGGGTCATTTTTTTTCGATATATTTCTGTCAGCATTAAACATGTTCCTCATTAATTGATAAATCTCAGTCGATTTACTGTTATTCAAAAATACGATGACTAGAGAAATTTCAAAGCAAATCAAGCTCGCGGGCGCGATTGATGGCTTGAGTGCGACTACTAACACCCAATTTGCCGAAGATGTTGTTGACGTGCTTTTTGACAGTGCTGAGAGCGATGACTAATTCATCAGCGATGGCTTGATTGGTGTGCCCGGTGGTCAACAAGCGCAGAACTTCAAGCTCGCGGCTACTCAGCGGCTCAATGAGAAATTGATTGGGGTTGAGGACGGGAGCTTCATTACCCAAGGCCTGATTGATGGCAGTCAACAATTGCGTGATGTAGACTGGATCAGCCCCCCCGGTCAAGGCTTTGGATAAAAGCCGCTTCATTGGTTGACCTTCGTCAACAAAGATACGGACATAGCCCTCTGGTTCGGCCAGGGTTAGCGCTCGTTTTAGCAGTTCCAAGGCAGATGAGGTGTGTCCTTGCGCGGCGTGAGCGAGGGCCTGTAAGATCAGAATTTCAATCGCGCTTCTGGTTCTGCCCCCGGCTTCCGCCGCTTGCAGTAGACGCTTGAGCAGGTTCAGGGCTTCTTGTATAGTTTGTGCTGAATTATCGGTCTGATATTGGGCAATCAGTATTCTAGCTAATGTGATGTGTTCAAATTCAGATAGATAACTGAACTTATCGTTGATAGTCAGGCCTCGCTCGCGAACCCAAAGCAGGGCCTCCTCTAATCGACCTTGGCGAAGCCACAGACGTGCCTTCAAGGCCGCGACTGGCTGCAAATCAGGAACAGGATCTCGTTTGTACAAGCGTTCAGCCTCGTGTAGTAACTCGAGCGCGCCATCGAGGTCGCCCTTGGTCGCCTTGATTTGAGCCATTGCCGCATATAAACGAGATCTGCTACCTGGTAGTACGGTTTGCTCACCCAGTTTTTGGCCTTTTAACAAAAATTGAGAAGCGGTTTCTAGCTCATTCCGTTCCCGATGGGCCTCGCTCAAGCCGATATACAAATCTATCGCCTCCTGCAACCCAAGCTGGCTTTGCACCGCCAAAAGATCCAATGCTTGTTGATAGGTGCCTAGGGCCTCCCGTCTTCGGCCTTGAATAGTACGTATGTGTCCCAGAGCGACCCTAATCACGATTTGGAAGAATATATTTCCGGCACGTTCCATACTCGCCAGGCTGTTGGTTAGGATTTTGTGGGCGAGGTCTAGGTTTCCAGCCGCCCAACGCGCCATCCCCGAGAACATCGCTGCCCCACCTTGCCAATAATGATCATCCTCGGGGAGGCGAAACCGGGCCTGCTCTGCATTTTGTATGACGGCATCCACATCGCCGATACTCTGCGCTAAATAGGCCCGTGCGACAGGTATTGTGCCTTGAAGCGAGGCAAACTCCTCTTTATTTACAACAACCATGCCACTCGCTTGAATCGTCAATTCGAACTTTTCGGGATCAGCATCCAACCATCGCTCTACATTACGCAACTGAGTATCAGCAGCCTCTAGCTCGCCAGCATCCAACAAGGTCCATGCGGAACCAGCCCCCAGTACCGGTCTTACCCGAACTATCTCATCTGGCAACATCTTTACCCAGCCTAACCAAATGCCAGGCTGAATGCCGTTGCGAATGACTGGCCAAACCAGCTCAACCAGATCTGCGGCCCGGATAAAATCCTCAGCCGCAAAGGCGTGGCGGATTGCCTCAGTCGGGAGATTGTTCTGCTCATACCATTCGCTGGCTCGTCGATGTAAAGCTGGAACTTGATTGGACAACTCATCTGTTCGCAAACGGGTCTGCAAAATATCGGCAAAGAGGTGATGATAACGATACCAGTGGCGTTTATCATCCAGAGGAATCAAAAACAAGTTACTACGTTCCAAAGTCTCCAACATCTGTTGGCTTTGTTGATTAGGTGACCCACTATCCAGGTCAAAACAGATGGCATCACACAGCGGACCACTCAGCCGATTGAGGATCGAGGTCTTGAGCAAGAAGTCGCGAACGGCTTTGGGCTGGCGTTGTAAAACTTCTTCAACAAGATAGTCCCCGATATATCGATTGTCTCCGGCGAAATCCTTGACGAAGGTGATGACATCTTCTCGCCCCTGCATCGAGAGCGCGGCCAGCTGAAGGCCCGCAATCCAGCCCTCGGTCCGCTGATCAAGCGAGTCCATTGCCTCCGTGGTCAGGCTAAGCCCCATTACTTCATTGAGAAACCTGGTCACCTCCGCAGGCGTAAAGCGGAGATCAGCCGCTCGTAGCTCTGTCATTTGACCACGTGCCCGGTAGCGGGCCAAGGGAAGTGGTGGATCTTCACGGGTGGTGATGACGATGTGCAGGTGTGGGGGTAGATGCTCTAACAGAAAGGTCAGTGATTGGTCAATGGCTGGGGTTTCAATCAAATGATAATCATCAAGTACGAGGATGACCTTGGCTGAAATGCTCATCAATTCATTAAGCAAAGTTGTCAGAAGCGACTCAGGTGGGGGCGGTTGTGAGGTTTGGAGTGCTTCCCAGGCGTTTTGTCCAATGTTTGGAGCAATCATTTGCAAAGCGGCGATGAGGTAGGATAGAAAACGACTGGAGTCATTATCCGCCTCATCCAATGAAAGCCAAGCAAATTTAGGAGATTGGAGATTAGCGGTTGGAGATTCCTCTTTTTCTAACCCTCTGAGCCAACTACTGATCAAAGTAGTTTTACCGAAGCCTGCTGGCGCCGAGATGAGGCTGAGTTTCCGATGAAGACCCAAATTTAGTCGCTCGATTAGATGTAGCCGCGCCACAAATTCTGGTCGAGGGGGCGGGCTATAAAGTTTTGTAGTTAAGATAGGTGTGGGCATTGATCAGTTATGGCGTTGTTATAAATCGCATTTTTTTCCAAAGGCGATTGCATTGTACCACAGGTGTGGATTTTGGCTTTATTGATGGTTTGGGCTAAAACTATATCCTTGTCAATCGCGAAAGGATTTTGAGATGAACGTGCTCATCTTTTGGAGTTTCGTTATTGTGACCCCCGTTCTCTTTGTGGTTTGGTATACCCGTCGTCGGGAGCGACTCCGTGAAGCGGAGAACGAGATACGTGATAGCCTGGGCTTACCCCGCCTCACCCGCTCTCAGTTTGACATTGAAGTCGAGGAGCCATCGCGCGAGAATGGGATGCGGATCAATCAGCATATGTAGATAACATGTTTTGGAAGGTTGGAAGGCTGGAAGATTGGAAGATTGTATTTAACCCAGCCAAAACTATTTGATTAAATTACTACTCGCTTTTCCTGCGTTTCCCCAAACCCAAAGACCTAACGGCCGCCCCTACCCTCGATCTCCCGGCAAACTCTCCATTAGCTGATAAGTCAACATTCCCATTTCCTCCGGCGTTTGTTGCATTCCCTCTCCTAGCCACCGTTTGAGCAACATATAGGCCCCCCCGACCAAAAAATCGGCGACGTGATCGTGGATGCGACTGCGCCGGACGTCACTCCCTGGATGATCCGCGATTTCTTCCATTAAAAAGTTCGTGTGTTCCCGCAATCGTTCAATTAGCAAATCTTTGTTTTCAACCTGCATCACCCAATTGAGGGCCTCGGCGTGGTTGGCCCATTGTTGAAATATCAGTACGAGAGGCATCTCGCGCTTGAGGTGATTAACATTCGTAACATTCTCAAATAATGTCTTGTGTATCTGAGCAAAGACGTCATCCATGTAGCTGAACAACAAATCTTCTTTAGACTCAAAATGTAAATAGAACACCTGCCGTGAGACATCGGCCAGAGCGGTTAGCTCCTTGATTTGAATTTTGGCGAGTGGCTTTTGTTTGAGTAGAGTCAATAAGGCGCTCTGCAAGCTGGCCCGTGTTCTTTGAGCGCGGCGGTCGTTGCTCTCACTCTTTGGCATACGGTGTCCTCCCTCTCTTTGACATATCGCCGTTGGTGTCAATTTGTTGACATGTGGCCCGATATGCATTGAAAGTCCTAATTTTATCTCATACAATCTATACCGAAATTTTACAATTCTATGTCTTGCCACACAAAAATAGGAGTATTCTTAATGTATTCTTTGAATCCCTTTCAAAAATGTTGGTTCTCAGGTGCCACAGTCGTCAATCTTTTACTTGTTGTCATTTTGAGTGGGTGCCAGTCATTCGGTGCCGTTGAGAGTAGTCCAGTCCACGCCGCATCAGCTGAGAGCGTTGCCCATCACGATGCCGAGGCGTCTCAGGGACACGCCGGGCACGCTAGTCACGCTACATCGACGGGTGAATCTCGCCCTGAATTAACGCAAGAAAGCCCCATCGAGTTAAATCCAAACAAGGGGCAGGAAATCGGCTCAATCTTTGAAGCCTATTTAAGCCCACATCAGGAAGGGGGCGAGGAGGAAGATACGCCCGATTTTATCCCAGCCGCCTTCCAATCCACCGCGCCATCTGTGCCCCGCAATGAGCGGCAGTCACGCGGTCACGGCGTCATCGCCTTTACCAATGATTTGAGCAAGGCTTATGTTCACGTGGCCATTGAGAATGTTGATCCCGAAGATATTGTCATGTTTCACATTCACTGTGGTCGACCCGGCCAGCTTGGCCCGATTATCGTTGATTTTGCCTTGGCGGGGGATTTGCAGGAATACCTGACTGACAATGTCTTGGCCCTTGAGATCGTTAATGACGACCTCGTTGCCGCCGCGAGTCACGGCGAGGGGCTAGTTGGAGCCTTTACAGCAGGGTGTCCGATTGTTCCGGCCAATCCTGTTGATAAAGTGACCACCATCGCGGGGATGGAAACCATCGCTCGCGAGGGCCAACTTTATTTCAATCTCCACACCAAAGGGCAAGTTTTCTTTGGCGATATTCGAGGGAAATTGCAAGAAGTGAAGCAGTAAGTCACGATTGTCCGTTGATTTCAAATAAAATGGTGGATGTTGCTCTTTTTGGAGCGGTATCCACCATTTTTTTGTTTACTGTGTTTCTCGAAAAAGGGGTGAATTATGGCATCCTCGTTCCTCTTGCCCCGTATTTGGCTGGCAAAAAGATGAAATTTCTGCTCATTCCCCCAGAAATACCTTTATTTGTGGCGTTCGAGGGATTTTTTGCTACTGCTCCTAACAAACAAGCTGGTTTATGTCATACCCGAATGAAGTTGTCGGGTATCCATTGTTGGGGGAACGAACGGTGAATACCCGACAAAATCACGCGGAGTGACATGGTCTGACGTTTCTTTCTAGGTGCAGAAGGCCAGCGGTTGGCCTGCTTATTTTCTCGACATGACATAACTATACGGTGGATAGTTGATTATTGGTACCCCTGCGGCTCATCTCGCTCGACCGTAATATCAACCGAAACCCAGCCCTCATTATCAGTGAGAATATCATCATTAATCCGGAGATAAAGTAGGCCTGAATTTCTTGTCTCAAACTTACGATATCCACCAACGTAAAAAGGCTTACCCTGTTCCCCTATTCGAGCAATCAAGATACCTCCAGGTCCACCCGGTATAGGATAATAGCTTGGGGCCTGATAACGGCTGCTTCCGGCTGGCCCGTGATACTCTTCAGGCGTGTAGAGCCAAGTGCCATCAGCCTCAAACGTAATGACATCCCCCGGTTCTATCTGGATACCAACACTTTGCCAATCACGATAGGCATAGATGCGGGGTTGATTGAGTTCGTCTTGAGTGATCGGCCTGGTTGTGCCACCAAAATATCGAATCATAAAGACAGATGCCACTATGGACATAAATAATATAAGAATGGCTGTTTTCATATTAAGATTTTGCATTCGAAAGGGGACTCGCTACTCATTTGCAATAACAGTGTCTGCGGTTTGATCATCCATGTGGGTTTGATTTTCTAGCTGCAGCAAACTACTTTGCCCCTCACCAAAGGCAGTATTACTGCTGATAATCCATTTGCTATTGTTCTTTAACTCCTGAGCAATCATAAATTGGATGTATTGCTCGGCCAGCGTACCCTTGCCTTCAAGTTCTTGCAGAAGTGTATGTAGGGCTTGCTGTTGCGCCTCGGTTGTTTTTGCAATCTGATAGGCCTCAGCATCGGCTTCCCGCTGGGAAGCGTAAAACTCAGCATCGGCCAGCGTGCGTTTTTGGGTGGCCTCCGCTTGAGCCTGCTCCTGCCGTTGGACGGCCACCATTCGATCTTTGATGGCGGTGACCACCTCCTCTGGGGGCGAGGCACTTTGCATCTGGACGGTGACAAATTTAACGCCGTATTGGGCCTCTTTTTCAACCAAGGCTTCGGTCACCTCTTGGTTCATCGCCGCCCGACTCTGCATGACCTCGGCCATCGGCTTGGTGTTGATCACGTCGCGTAGTTTTCCCTGCACGAACTCAAAGACGATACGCTCGGGGTCATCAACTTCCAGGGCAAACCGTTCTGGATCAGTAACCCGATAAGTGTATTGCAACGAGACATCCATCGCCACATCATCCGAAGTCATTGCCTGAATCCGCTCAATGTAACCCAGCCGCTCATTGACTTTGACAATCACCACGGTATCCACCAAAGGAATCTGGACGTGCCAGCCTGGTTGATCCACATTGATAAATTTACCGCCCCGCAAGTGTAGGCCTCGCTCATACTCGTGAATCTTGTAAATCGCCGATTGGCTGACTTGCACAATAACCGTTAAGATCAAGAATCCGGCAATGAGAACAACCGCTCGTTTGTACATCCGTTCCATTGAGTCCGTGGTCGGTCGTAATTTTTTTTGGCTAGCCTTTGCTTTTGTTTCCGTTTGAATTTCTGGGGTTTCATCAGTCATTATTCACCTCCGCTCCTAATTTTTAAGGTCAGTGTAACACGATGGCGGTAGGTTGTCCCTGTGGAAATCAACAGGTTTTTTTGTGTGGCTCCTACTCGGCATCCGACTGATAGGCCTGCAACCACAACGCAGCTTCAACACGTGAGGTGACAGCCAATTTGCCGAGAATGTTGCTGACGTGAAACTCGACGGTGCGGGGGGTAACGTTTAAGGTGAGGGCAATTTCTTTGTTGCTTTTGCCGTTAGCAATCAGAGAAAGCACCTTTTGTTCCTGCCCAGTTAAATCTTCCCAGCGGGCTTGGATTTCGACCTGCCATTGTTTGATCTGTTTGAGTTGTGCCTGGCGCCAAAGCGAGCCGCCTTGGGCAACGGTTCGGACCGCAGCGACAATTTCAGTCGGGGCTTCATCTTTGAGCATGTAGCCTTTGGCCCCCATCTCCAGCATACTCCATTGGTAGCGCGGGGTATCGTAGGCACTCAACGCTAGTAGTTTGGTGTTTAACTGCTGTGCTTTCACGGCGGCTGCCACTTCAAGACCACTCAGGCCGGGGAGTTGGCAATCGAGGACGGTCACCTCAGGCTGCAAGGCGACAACCTGAGCCAATGTTTCGTCACCATCACCCGTCTCAGCCACAACGCTGATATCGTGCGCTTGATCGAGCAAAACCCGCAAACCGATGCGCATCGCCGGATGATCGTCAGCCAGCAACACCCGAATAACCTCACTCACCTTGCTCTCCTTGTAACAATCGATCAAACTCTTCTGCCGCCTTGACCAATTGCCCACTCTGTTGCGTCAGGCTAAAGGCGGCCCATTGGGTGTCATCACCGAGGTCATCCATAAACCAAACCAGCGACTTGATTTGTGGCGTCTGCTGCACCTCATCCATTGCCTTGGTCAACCAGCCACTAGGATAGTTTTGAGCCGGGGTGATGCCCTCTTTACGCACAAATGTGTTGGTCGAGTTAATAAAAACAGGCAGATTTTTGGTCGAGGGGTGGCTATTGACGACAGCCAACCAATCACGATAAATCCCAAAGCCAACTTGTGCCCCATCCCAAGTTGTGCGGGGCAAGTCCAGGCCAGGTTCTTGCGCTGGAGAGCGCTGTCCCAACTCCGGGGCAGATGGATTTCCCGGAGCCTCCACAGCAAAACCATCCGGCCCGATTTGACTAAGACCAACGCTTGCTTTTTCCATACGACTTTCCTCCAAATAAAAAATGAGTGTATTAAAATAATTCAGCCAGGGGGCATCAATGGTGAAGATTTGCGAGCCATTTTGATCTAGATTCCAGGGGCGAACTGGCCCAACCAAAAGGCGGATCTGCGAATTTTCGCGACGCATCACTTGGGCCACATTGTCCTGTTGTATCACCGTTCGACCATACCCGTTAAAAACGCGGGCATACCATTCGGGGGTGATGACACGCTCCAAATCCCGCTGATTGCTGGAAAAGGCGTTGTAGCCGCTGCCGATGATGTACCCATACACATCTTGCAGCCGCTCATCACGTGCTAGCCTGGCTGTATATTCGAGAAATTCGGCCAAAGCGACCTCATCTCCCGCTGGTGGTAGGGTTTGGTCTGGGGCATAATCTACGCGGACCAACGTTAGCAACCCTTTCGCTTGTTGCTGCTGCACCCGGCTAGCCAAATAATCGATTCCCCAAGGCTCCTCATCAGCCAGGGTGGCATAGGCCAAATCAACGGCCCACGCTTGGCGATTGTGCCATTCGCGGTCGGGACTGGGAAACATTACCCCCAACTTTGTCGGGCTAAGATCACGGAGGGCATCAGCTCGTCCCGCGCCAATTTCAGCATGTCCACGTAACTGGCATCCCGTGTGGCAATCTCGATAAAATGAAATGGGATACGCATCGTGATCGGGGGCGGTGAAGCCCCAGACCCAGGTCCAAGATTGGTCTGGATTTTGATTGGATTGCTCAAGCTCGGCTGGGACATGATCAACTGTTAAGAGGACGTGGGCCCAAGGCTCTGCATCGGTCACCCAGACTGTCACGGCTTCACCAGGTTCTGGGGCGACCGGTTGCAGTCGAATCTGGGGTTGAGGAAAACCAAGCCCGCGCTCTGTGGTGATGACTACTTGACCGTCAAGCGGTAAGAACCAGATGATCACCACCAACCCAATCAAAGTCAAGGCCCACCCCCATCTACGGCTAAGCTTAAGCATTCGAGTTACGATGGTTCACCATCCTTTTTCGGAATTGCGGGTATTATGAACGAGAATCTGCTGCCGGTCTTGTTGTCATAGATTGGGCTGGCAATTTCCAAATGGCTATGGTGCTGCCGCAGAATTTCGCTGACGATGGCTAAGCCAAGACCACTCCCCTCAGCCTCTTGAGCGGTGACTCGATAAAAATGGCGGGTGAGATGAGGCAAGTGCTCGGCGGGAATGCCAGGGCCACTATCAGTGATGACACACATCACCCCTTTGTGATCGCGCTGCAAGGTGACCTCGATGCTATCGCCCGTCTGAGCGTACTTGATGGCGTTATCTAACAGATTGAGAAAGACCTGCTTGAGGCGATCTTCATCTCCAGCGATGGGTGGGAGCGGGGTATCAACTTCAAATGAAAGGGTTAAGTTTTTGGCTTGGGCAGACGATGTAATTTGGGTGATGACATCTTTGACGAGCGAGTCGATATGTAAGGGGCGATGTTCAGAGGGATCTTCTAACTCCAGTCGTCCCAGCAGTAACAGTTGATTGACCATCTTTGACATTCGCCCCGCCTCCTGCTTGAGCAGGTGCAGCGACTGATCTTCTACCTCTTGGGTCAAATTGGGAACAGCTAGAACCTCCAGGTGGGTTAGAATGGTTGCAATGGGGGTGCGTAGTTCGTGGGATAGGCCGCCTAGTAATAAGCGGGCTTGTTGGTTAGCTTGCCGTTGTGCGGTGATATCCAGCAGAAAGACAACATCAAGCCTCTCAGCCGGGAAAATCCACCAATGCGCATAGCGATTATTGGGTAGGGTGACTTGACGATCCACGCCAGCCTGCTCAAACCCACGCCGGGCTACCTGACAATCTTCCTGTAACGCCTGTGTCCAGTCCTCACTTGGTAACTGGTCTGTCTGCTGGGCTAATCCCAACAAGCGGCACGCATAAAGATTGGCAAACTGGTAGTGCGTGTCCTCAGCCGCCAAAACCAGATAACCAAACGGGGATTGGTCAAAAATTTCGACCAAGGTTTGGTTGACAGGCAGGATGTTGTGTTGCTGACGATGCCTCAATTGATAGAGCCACAGGGTTAGCATCGGCAACCCTATCAAGATCACTGCACCTATCAAAATGAGCCAGCGCAAATCTAAAATGAGCATCGTTTCTCGATGAATTGTTGACCGTTTCAATTATTGTACCGTTTGGTCATTGAAGGTGAAAATTGTGATTGTGAGGACGAAGCTGTTGATTGCGCTGCAAAAATAGTTCAACGCTTATCCTTAACGTTCAACTGCGTAGCCAACCGCCTCGCCAATTTGGTTTTGCTTTACCAAATAGGGGGACAGCCGATGCATCAAAATGATTGCCATTCAAATATAAGTGTTCGAGTGTTCTACTCTTGCGACATAAGATATCGACTTGCTTCTCACCATTCACTCAACTGCATCAGTAGAGTTTCTGGTGAGAAGATAAATCAACGGACCAAACGAGCCAATAAGAAGTGTGGTAATAATCCAAGGCCAAATGTTACGCCCCGTTGCTTTTGCATCACGCCACATCCAGGCCAAGATCAATATTAAAGCGATGACGAGGTCTACATAAATTTGAAGCGACCCATAACTTGAGGTGATTGAGGTCAGTATGCCCAAGACCCCATCATTCCATAAGGCGACAGCGGTTAAGATGGTAAACGGAATAAGAAGGATTAAAATGATTGTGCGATTCATAATTGTATTCTCCATATTTATAAATAATATGATTAAATGTAGCGATCGCTACAAAGCTATTGTATACAAAAATATGAGAGATGCAACTTTCTAATAATAAATTGTAGCTAGTGCTACGTTTTTGTTTTTAACCGTCAGGAGGAGTAAATTTTATGGATGCAAAATACCTATACCAAAGCAATCCGTGTCAACCCATAAGTGAGTGTTCCTTCGTGATATTGATTTTTTCCAAATATATCGGATGATTTTTGCGATATCTACATTGTTAAGTTAATCTTTTAGATCAACTCATACAAAATAACATATATTGACTACAATTAGCCTTAGAAAGAATCCGAACTATGAATAATCGGTGGGTATGGATTACAGGAGTTATTGTTGGTGTTGGTGGTGTCGCTGTTTGCGGCTTTTGTTTGGTTTGTGGTGTGTTCGCCCTTCTGATAAGCGGTAGCGACAACACAACATCGAGTAGATTAGCCGATATTGCTGAACAGTCTGAGAGCCGACCTTCCCAAGAAAGACAACTAGAATTTATCGAACCAGGCCAAGAAGGTGATCAGCCACAAAATCTTTCTGAAGCGCCTGCGCAGGCAACAGAACTACAGGCACTAGCGGTTACGAAGAGTGGTTTTGGGCAGGATGGTCGGGATATTGGATTTGGATTTATCATTCAGAATCCAAATATATCCCATGCCTTTGAAAGTACTCGATATCAAGTTGCTTTATATGATGCGGCTGGAGTCGTTGTGGATACTGAGTCTGGTTTTGTAGAGATCGTATTACCTGGTCAAAGTCTTGGTGTTGCTGGCAGAACGTTTTTGGATGAAGGAATAACTGCCACCCGTATAGAAGTTCAGCTACAAAGCGACAACTCAGATGCTGTTGCGTCCGAACAAATCCCCACATTTCAGGTCAACTCAGCCACGTACATTCCAGATGATATCACTCCTTTAGCAACTGGGCAGATTAGCAGCCCTTACGATCAGGACCTGGAAAATGTAAGAGTCTCGTTTATCAGTTATGATGGCAATGGGGCAATCAATGGTGGTGGTTTCACATTTACGAACTTTATTTTAGCAAGAAGCAGTACAGGTGTACACACGTCTATTACAACATCTGGTGAACCCACAAACATCGAACTTTATCCGTCAATATCGGGCTTAACCTTTCTTGGCTCACAAAACACTCTACCTGAAGGAGCTCAAAATATCAATTTACTGAAAAGTGGGTATGGTCAAGATGACTCACAAATAGGGTTTGGTTTTATCCTCGAAAATCCGAATCCCGCCAAAAGTATTGAAAATTCGCAATATCGAATAACGCTTTATGCCGAAGATGGGCGAGTCTTAAAAACGGATGAAGGTTACATGGAGATATTATTACCAGCTCAAACTATCGGCATTGCCGGAGAAACCTTTGTTGATGAGGTTGTTAGCCGTGCCGAGGTACAAATCTTGGCCGGGGACTTTTTGGATGAAGCGAATGCCCCTTCATTCAATTCTGAGAATGTCAACTATATTGCTGATGACTTTTCTTCAAGTATTACTGGTGAAATTATTAACCTGTATGGTACAGATGTTTCAGATATCAGAGCCTCAGCTATTGCCTATGATGCAAATAACAATATCATTGGTGGTGGATTTACCTTTGTCGATTTTGTGCCAGGCAATGGCAGAGCAGCAGCGGAAGTTTCTGTCACCACCAGTGCCGCGCCAGCCAATGTTGAATTATACGGTATCTTAACCAGCTTATCAGATTTTGAATAATGAAATCATACAACCCTAGAACGTTCTGAATTCTTGATTACGGTTGCGGCAAATCCAACACCCACAAACCACCTAGCTCCTGACCCTCAGCCGCCAGCATTACAATTTTGCTACCATCAGGGGACACTTGCCAATCGTTGTTAGCAACGATCAGTTCGATATCTTCTGGAAAGAGTAAGGTTGACTGACCTGTGACCACATCATACTCAAAAAATTGATGGGTGGTGGCTTCAGGCTCAAAGGGGATGTAGATCAAGCTGTCATTGTCTCGCCAACGATAGGTGCCGAAGAAGGGGAGTTGTTGTGGGGCTTCGGTTGGATTTTCTAAATCGAGGAGCCATATGCCATTGTTGGTTGCTGTCGGGTCGAAGACGGTGTAGTAGACTAAATATCGATTGTTGGGACTGAGCGCGGTCCCCCGCATCCGAGGCATTCGCTCGATCAAGACTTCTTGTTCGCCCGTCAATGTGGACAGCGTGAACAGTTGGACATCAGAGCTATCCTGAAAGGTGCGGGCCATCAGTAGTTGGGTGCTTGTAAGCCAACCGATGTCATCAATGCGCCGTTCTTGGATGATTTGGCGTTGGTTGGTGCCTGAGAGGTTAGAAACCCACATTGTTTGCAACCGATTATCACGCGGCACGTTTTGCTCATCAACCGTCCAAAGAATATTGCGGCCGTTTGGAGAGAAACTAACGTTTTCACCAGAGGTGTCAATCTCCCACTGTCGTCCATCAAAAAGCCGCTCAACAATGGTCAATCCGGTGGTTAAATTCGGGAAAGTGATGAAGCCTTCCCTGGGGCTGTAGACCCCCAATCTGTCTCTGACAAGCGCTGGTGTTGTGGGAGATTCTTGTAAATCTACGCCCCAAATCCCCAAGGCCGCACCCGCATTGGGTTGATCAACAAAGCGAATTTCGTCTGGGCCTGCCCAGTACGGTTGGGTGCAGCAGGGACCAGCGGTGATTTGTTGCCCAACTAGCAATATTTGTAATGAATTCGTGTAGACAACTTTAGTCTGTAGGGGGATCGTTGAAACGGGTGGCGTAGGCGCCCCTTTCTCCCAATCAATCGGCCAAACATAATCAAAGTCATTGATGATCGGCCCTGCTGTTCGGGCTTCTGGTTGATCGTATAGCGATTGCCACTTGCGGGGAGCGGCCAAATCATAGGCAAAGTCACGACCATCTGAGCCAATCAAGGCTAAACTGTCCCAATTGGCTTCAATCAGTGGGATGGGATTGTACTTTTTGACGTGGGCCAAATCGCGAATTTCCAGATGGAGGTGAGGGCGGCGATAACAGCGGTCCCGCGAGTCTCCGACGAAGGCAATCACCTGACCTTGTTCAACGACATCCCCTGGCCTCAAATTTGTTGGGGCCTCAAATAGATGCCCATACATTGAAGCATAGCCTAATTCAGGGTGATCGATCATCAAATTATGGGGCGGTGAGCCGAACGGACCGTCAACGGCGAAGACAATGCCATCCGCAATCGCCACAATTTCAGTGCCACACGGCGCGGCCAGGTCTAAGCCAAAGTGAATGCCGCCGGATAGACCATAGGTGGTGAAACGTTGGCGATAAGCCCCGGTTGTATTGCCATAGGGCTGCGCCAGCAGCCAAGTATCAAGATTTGATGGTTCGGCAAAAGGCAAAATAAAAGGCTTGTCTGCTGTCTCGGCGACATCACTCTGCGCGTGAGCCGGGGCGGTTGTAGCCCCGAAGGCTAACATAATGATCACAATAGCGAGACTGAGCCACATTTTTCGTAATAGACTCTGCATCAGGTTACTCCTATTCATTCAGCTTATCTAGACCTTTCTGCATTAAACTCAGCAACACCCATAATACAACTAAAAAGAGACCGCCGCCAAAAAGACAGATACCCCCGGTGATTGCAGCTTGGGTACCCCAAATGAGCCAGATTAATCCACTACCAATCACAACCAGGAAGAAAAGGACCAAGCCAAACAAAGCCCGATCTCGGTCACGGCGGGTTTTACGGTAGTTGGTGGGTGGACGTAATGTAGACATAGTCTTAGGAAGTGTAAGAGCTTAAGCTGAGAGAACCCTGAGAATTATTTAAGATCAGTTGATCTTGACAAATTGAATTAACTCGATTACAATTAAGAACGATTGATCTTGAATTTAAAAGGGGAGAAATTATGGCCCGATTAAGAGAGTTTGATGAAGAAAAAGCATTAGAAAAAGCTTTGGAGCTTTTTTGGCATAAGGGGTATGCTGAAACTTCGATGCGTGATGTGGTCACTTATACAGGAGTAGCGCATGCGGGGTTATACAGCGCGTTTGGTAGCAAACGAGATCTGTTCCAAGCCGCCCTGATGCGTCATCTCGAAGTCACTTTGACGCAGCTTAGTAGCAAATTGAACACGCCAGAGGCTGGTCGAGCCGAGCTAGAGGAATTTTTCCTTACAATGCTCCACATTGTCAAGACGGGTAATTTTGATGATGGCTGCTTTATGGCCAACTCGGCAGTCGCATTTGGCACTGAACCTGGCCCCATCCTTGATATCTTTAACGATCACATTGAGCGAATGGAGCGCAGTTTTCGGACTGCACTAGAAAATGCCAAGGCTCGTGGTGAGGTTCGATCTGACTTGGATCCACTGGCGGTGGCCGATCTGTTGGTGACTGTATTTAATGGGATGGCTGTGCTGGCCCGTGGTAGTTCAGGGTATGATCGCATCGAACGAAGTGTGAAGACCGCCCTGAAGGTGCTTGATTAGGCTTAAGTGGGTTTTGATGGGAGAACTAATGGGCTCGTTTGTTGAGGCTATGATCCCAAATGAGTAAAATTTTTTTCTTGAATTCAAGAACAAACGATCTTTAATGGAAGAAGGTGATTATACAAAAAATTTTATCGGCTATTAAGATCGACTGATCTCGAAAGTGAACCAACCACTACTCACTAAAAACTAATCACTATTATCTTTAGGAGACACTCATGTCAGATTTACAAATTTTCCAAGAACGAAATGAAGCTTTTGCGGCTCAATACCCAGGCGGATTGCAGATTATGCCGAAATTCAACACCTTTGTCCTCACTTGCGGGGATGCGCGCATCGATCCGGCCCACTTTTTAGGATTAGAGTTGGGGGATGCCTTTGTTTTTCGTAATGCTGGTGCCCGTGTGTCGGATGAGTTGGAGCTTGAGCTAGGGATATTGTGGGCAATGGCAGGTAAGATGGCAGGTGATCAATTCAGAGGGTTTGGCTTGGCCATCATTCATCACACAGATTGCGGTTTTGAGCGGCTCGCCAATCCTGAGTTAGTGGCGGGTCTGAGTCAGCACCTCAATGTGGCCTCGGAAAAGCTCATTGCCTTAGCTAATCACAATCACCTACAGGCTATTCAGGAGGATATCGAACGGTTACGCCAATCACCCCTTGTGCCCAAGGCGATGGTGGTCTCTGGCCACATCTACGATACTGGAACAGGAACATTGCGACAAGTTGTTGCGCCCACACCTTTGGCAGAAAAAATGGAGGTATTATCGTGAAGCCAAAAATTCTAGTGATGGCTGCTAAAGAGAACACCGGCTTTCCTACGGCCCAGCAACTTATAAAAGCGGGGTATCCCGTGCGGTTGTTCATTCGCAGTGAGGGTGAACTTGTGTATTAAATGGACGATATTAAGCCTCCTCGGTCCTCCAAAGGGGGAAGAAAATCTCTGGCTTCCCCCCTTTGGAAGGCTAGGGGGCTAATGTCCGATTTCTTAACCTCCTTAACAAGGGCTTTATTAAATTGGTTTGATTCCAACGTAAGCCCAACTGGTTCGACTAGGGACAAACCCAAATAGAGGATAGTGTTGCACCCCACCCAAACCTTTTTCCTGCAAAAGGCTGATTAGGTGCTCAGGTTCATAGGCATTGTAACGCCAGCGGAGCTGGATGAGTGAGGTTAGGGCACTTGGCTTGCTAACGATGATGAGAATGGGACGACCAGGTCGCAATACTCGCACCATCTGATGGATGGCTCGCTCAGGGTAGGCTACATGCTCCAGCATATGGGCGCTCATTACAAAATCAAATGAGGCATCGGTAAAGGTCAGGGCTTCGACGCTTTGACGTTGTGTATCGCAAATGAGACCCAGGCGAGTCAAACGCCGCTGGGCCTGTCGCAACATCTGTGGGGATACATCAACGCCCGCGAGCTGAATATTTGAGCCAAGTATCTGCATCAAACTCAAACTCAAGCCTGCGGTGCCAATGCCACAATCGAGGATGTTTGGTCGCTGTGGTAAATCGTGAAAAAGATCGTTTACGTGTAAATGCTCAAACAGCATTTGATACGCCCGTAAATAACCCAAACTTGCAATCGCCTGATGCCAGTATAACGTATCAAAATCGTACATTGTAGCCACTTCTGGCTCTGTCGCTTGAATTCGATTAATCGCAATCTGCCAAGTGCCAAGTGTTAAGTTCATTTTGTATCCTTTCTTGGGTGTGTTTGCCTGAATAATAATTGCTTAAGCAAGTAATTGCGTAAAAAATTTTATTGACGAATATTTTGTTCGATTTTATCCAAAACCTCGACGAACATCTCGATCTCTGCCTCAGAAATTCCGGCAAAGAGGCGTTCTCGCTCTTCAAGGACAGCGGGAAAAATACTGGTCATAAATTGGCGACCATCATCGGTCAAATAGATCAAACTGCGGCGACGATCATTTGGATCAGCTTCCCGCCTGACCAAACCTCGCTTCTCTAACCCATCAATCAGCCGGGTGATATTGGGATAATCTTGTAAGTCCTTGTCGGCTAACTCATTTTGGGCTTGACCAGGTCGCTCATAAAGCCGAAAGAGAATAAACCACTGCTCCAAGCTAACGTCCATATCGTGGCTCCGCATAAACTGGTTCAGCGTGTACCTCAGTAGCCGTGAAGCGTGATGAATACGATAGGCCACTGCATTTTCAATTGAACTGGTGTCAGTGAGATGATTTTTAGTCATTTGCTTGCCTGAGCAATGATTGTTTGGGCTATTATATTCGTTTGGCTTTGAGATGTCAAGGGAATAAAGTAAGATGAGAAAACCGAGTGTTCAATTTACAACTTTCTGTAACTATGATATATTGCGCTACCCTCAACTCTTCACCAAATCGCGATTAAACATTACTGTATTCAACAACACATTTCCTAACGGATAAGTCGAGATTGATAACAGGGTGTAATGTCAAGGAGAAATTATGCTCAATTTAGCCATCTCACTGGAAGAAAGTGCTCGACGATACCCAACAAAGACAGCCGTTGTTTTTGACGAAACCCGACTGAGCTATGCCCAACTCAATGGGGCTGCGAACCAAGTGGCTAATGGATTGATGACCCTAGGCATTCAATCCAATGATAAGGTAGCCTTGAGCTGCCCCAACCTTCTTTATTTTCCGATTATCTACTATGGTATTTTGAAAACGGGGGCTGTCGTCGTTCCATTAAATGTCTTATTTAAACGGGCTGAAATCACCTATCATCTGACCGACTCGGAGGCCAAAGTCTACATCTGCTTTGAGGGAACACCCGAATTACCACTGGGCGAGGAGGGACTTGCCGGGTTTAATCGAGTGCCAAGCTGCGAACACTTTTTTGTCATTGCGGCTAATCCGGCCTCGCCGTCGCCGATTGCAGATACCCAAACATTGCAAATGCTAATCGCCGGTCAACCTGACACCTTTGATACCGTCCAAACGCGGTCAGATGATACTGCTGTGATCTTGTACACCTCTGGTACTACGGGCCAACCAAAAGGCGCAGAGTTGAGCCATTTTAATATGTTTTACAACGCCACCCTTAGTAGCCAGTTGCGTAAAATTGAACCCTCCGATGTGGGGCTTGTCGTTTTGCCTCTCTTTCACTCCTTTGGTCAAACCAGCCAAATGAACACTCTAATTCGGGTAGGCGGCACCATCGTGTTGTTACCACGATTTAATCCCGACGCAGTATTAGCCCTGATGGAAAAGGAAAACGTCACTACTTTTTCCGGCGTACCAACGATGTATTGGACCTTACTCAATCATCCGAATGCAGCGGATTATGATTTAGAAAAGATTTCCAGAAATTTGAAATTTTGTGGCTCGGGCGGAGCTTCACTTCCCATAGAAATCCTGAACGGATTTGAAGAAAAATATGGCGCACCGATTTTAGAAGGATATGGTCTCTCCGAAACCTCGCCAATCGCTTCGTTTAATCATTTAGATCGAGAACGCAAGGTGGGCTCAATTGGTACACCCGTATGGGGCGTTGAGATGAAAGTTGTTGATCTTGAAGACAGGGAAGTGCCTACGGGTGAAAGGGGTGAGATTGTCATTCGGGGACACAATGTGATGAAAGGCTACTATAAACGACCAGAGGTTAATGCAGAAGTGCTACGTGGTGGTTGGTTCCACACCGGGGACATTGGCACAATGGATGAGGATGGCTACTTCTACATCGTTGATCGGGTTAAGGATATGATTATTCGCGGTGGCTTCAATGTCTATCCTCGGGAAATTGAGGAAATATTGTTGACCCATCCGGCAGTCTCGCTCTCGGCCGTGATTGGCGTGCCCGATGATGCATATGGGGAAGAAATTAAAGCCTTTCTTGTCCTCAAGGATGAGGCTGAAGTCACACCAGAGGAAATTATTGCTTGGTCTAAAGAAAATATGGCTGCTTATAAGTATCCCCGACTGGTTGAAATTCGAGAAAGTTTACCGATGACCGCTACTGGGAAAATACTCAAAATGACCTTACGTAGTGAACATCCCGAAAATTAGAGTCACTGGGGGTATATTTCAGTTATGGGGCGAGAATTGGACCGATGTTCGGCTCGAGCTTCGGTCGGGAATAAATCCCTGGCCTATGTTAGGTTGAAGCCCGCTGAAGCAGGCGAGAGAGGGGACTTTAGTCTCCTTTTACCTATCATAGCGTGGCGGCTTTAGTCCCACGTGAAGGTTGGGAGCAGGCGTGCCCCCAAACAGAAATGCACCCAAGTTTTGAGAAAACGAATTTTTGAAAATAGGATTTGTATCGGTTATGTCCTTGATACAATATGGAGGCAAAGATGACTCAACCTCGCAATAGACGGCGACAACGCCGCAATGCTGGACCAGCCCCGGAAACAGTCACAAAAATAACTCAACCCCTCGCTAATGTCCCGCCCTACGATTTAGTTAATGAGGAAAGATTACAACTCATCCACGAAAAATCAATGCAAATTTTAGAGGAAGGCGGTATTGCCTTTTATGATGATGAAGCCCAAGCAATCTTGCGTAAACACGGAGCAAAAGTTGTTGATGATGTAGCCTACTTCGATCGGGAAATGGTGCTTGAATATCTGGCAAAAGCGCCCTCACAATTCACCTGGTCAGCCCGAAATCCAGACCACGATGTGATCATTGGGGGGAAACATGTCTGCTTTTCGCCAGTGGTTGGGCCACCTTATGTTGTTGAGCGAGACCAAGGTCGTCGGGAAAGTACCCATCAGGATCTGATCAATTTTCTTAAACTAACGCAAATGTCTCCTTACTTACACTGTATGGGGTCGGAAATTGTCGTTTCGGGCGACATCCCAATTGAATACCGACATCTTGAACTGATGTACGCCCACCTGGTTTATGGAGATAAGCCGATGATGGGGGTTTATCATACGGGTGAAACGGGCCAGGACAGTATCGATATAGCTAAAATTGCCTTTGGACCTGAGGCAATGACTCAAAAGCATTATTTGCATTGCATCGTCAACGTTAGTAGTCCACGACGACTGGATGATCGCATGCTAAGTCTCTTGATGGCTTATGCCCGCAACAATCAAATCATCAATGTTACACCGTTCATCTTATCTGGGGCAATGGGACCTGTCTCTATCTTAGGCACCGTTGCTCAACTGAATGCCGAAGCACTCGCCGGTATTGTTTTCGCCCAGATGGTGGTGCCTGGGACACCCAGTGTCTATGGTTCTTTCCAATCCGTCATTGATTTACAAAGTGGTGCTCCTGTTTTTGGTGCCCCAGAAAGTCAATTAGCCCTCTATCTCAGTGGTCAACTGGCCCGTCATTACGGCCTGCCGTTCCGCGCAGCAGGGTCCTACGTTAGCTCAAAAATTATTGACGCTCAAGCTGGCTATGAAAGTGTGATGGCCATGTTACCTTCCATGTTGGCTCAACCCAATTTCGTTCTACACGCAGCTGGCTGGCTTGAGGCAGGGCTAACCGCAGGCTATGAGAAATTTATTGTTGACTGTGAGATGTTAGGAATGTATCATACCTATCTCAAAGGAATCAATTGGGATGATGATGAATGGGCGATGGACGCAATCTTGGAAGAAGTGCCACCAGGAGGTCATCATCTAGGCACCCAGCATACGATGCGACACTTCCGCACCGCCTTTTATCGTGCCGAATTATTTGACTATGACTCAGGTGAGGCTTGGCAGGCGAATGGGGCGATGGACACCTATGAGCGCGCTAATAAAATCTACAAACGGCGTCTACAACAGTATGAACAACCATCTCTTGATCCGGCAATTGATGAAGCTTTACGCACTCACATTGAAAAACGCAAGGAAACTATCAAGCCTATTTCATAGAAAATGAAAATTAGCGGAGAGAAATCAAGTGATTTTCATAAATCCGGTAAGAATTTCACTTGCAACCAAGTCAAGTTCATGATATAATTCTTCCCGTCAAGAGAAAATGTTGTAACTCGGAAAAGTGGGCACCCCCCACTTTTCTTTTATCTTATCAAAATTTATTATTGAATGTTGGGTCTATTTTGGACTAGCGTGAATGATTTAGGAGGCTTGGTACATCGTGAAGAATGATTTCATGATGGCAATCAATCAGGTTTGCCATGAGCGGCAGTTACCCTTGGATATCGTTATAGAAGCAGTTGAAGTTGCGTTAATCTCAGCATATCGGCGAAATTATAGTGGTAATCATATCACGGCTCAAATTGATCAAAAATCAGGTGAGCCATTAATTTTCATCGAAAAAGCAATTGTAACTGAACTTACCGATGAGAAAAATGAAATTTTATTACAAGATGCCATGAAAGTCGATGCCCGGGCGCAGATTGGGGGGTTAGTTTCTATTGAAAGTACTCCCGCAAATTTTGGTCGTATTGCCGCCCAAACGGCAAAACAGGTTATCTTGCAACGGATTAGAGAAGCTGAACGGGACGCTTTATACAACTCTTACGTTGAGCGTGAAGGTGAGATTGTAAATGGAACGGTTCACAAGGTTGACTCACATCAGGTAATCCTGTCATTGGGCAAAGTTGAAGCCTATTTGCCTCGTAATGAGCAGATTCCAACCGAACGATACAGCGAAGGGCAACGCATTCGAGCCTTTGTTTCTTCAGTAACCAAAGCAAGCCGAGGCCCACAAATTGTTGTCTCGCGGACCCATCGCAACATGTTACGCCGCTTGCTAGAGGTTGAAGTCCCAGAGATTTACAATGGGACAGTTGAGATCAAATCAATTGCGCGGGAAGCGGGCTATCGCTCAAAAGTTGCGGTGGCTGCTTTGCAAGAAGGGGTTGATCCAGTTGGCTCTTGTGTTGGGATGCGTGGTACGCGAATTCAAAATATCGTTAATGAGTTAAACGGTGAAAAGATTGACGTTGTGCAGTGGAATCCCGACTTATCCTTCTTCATTGCCAACTCATTAAGCCCAGCACGTGTCATGAACGTTCGTCTTTTTGATGAGCAGGGCAAAACCGCAGAAGTGGTTGTACCTGATAAACAACTTTCCTTGGCTATTGGAAAAGAAGGACAAAACGCTCGATTAGCAGCCAAGCTAACGACCTGGCGAATTGATATTAAAAGCGCCAGTGAGGCAGCCAAAGAAGCCATTGAAAAAGCAAAAACACTTGAGGTTATCCGACCACGTATTGAAGATAAGCTTGAAATTTTCAGTCTAGTTGCTTCTATCGTCGAAGAAAAAGCACCGATCGATTATTCAGATGGTGAGCTGAATGTTATGAGTGAGGCCATCGAAATGATCAACCTAGCTGAAATGGCGATCGAACGTGAGCGTCGGGCCCGTGAAGCAGCCGAGGCACAAGCTGCCCGCGAAGCCGCTCAAGCCCGAGACATTTTGGCTGAGGCAGAAGCGATTCTCATCGGTGATGAGCCTCAAGATGAGGTTGCTGATGAGACAACAGAGGTTTCCGAAGCTGTCGAGGCGGTTGCTGAAGCAGAAGCTGTTGTAGAAGAGACTGTTTCAGAAGTCGAAACACCTGTTACTGAGCAGGAGCCTGTTGCTGAGGAAAGTGTTGTGGCTGAGGCAGAGCTTGCTCCAGTGGCCTCTGTTGAAAGCACTCCTGAAGCAGAAGCTATCGCTGAGGTTGGGGAAGTAGAAGCTGAAGCAGAAGTTGAGGTCGCTGCTGAGGCGGAAGCGGAGGTCAAGGCTGAAACTGAGGAAGTTGAAGAAGAGAAGCCAAAATCTGCAGATGAGCTTATCGCAGAGGCCGAAGCCATCTTATTCTCCAAACCTGAAGATGCAAAACCTACTGGTTCAGCCGGCTGGGAAGATGATGAGTTTGAAGACGCACAAAAAGACAAGAAGCAAGCTAAGCAGAAGAAACGTCGCTTAGTTTATGATGAGCGCTTGGGTGAGGTTGTAGCAGAACGACGTCGTAAACGAAGTCGCCGCACAGACGACTGGATGGATTACGACGAGGATGATTTCTAAACAATAAAATTATGCGTAAAAAGCATAAACCGCAAAGAACTTGCATTGCTTGTCGGGAAACACAAGAAAAAAGAACCTTAATTCGAATTGTACGCACCCCAGAGGGATCAGTTATTGTAGATGATACTGGCAAACAAAATGGTCGGGGTGCGTACTTATGCAAACAACAAATTTGCTGGGAAAAGGGGCTTAAGGGTAAACTTTTAGCCAATGCCCTCAAGGTTAAGATTTCGGATGAGGATGTTGTTAAATTGAATCGTTATCAGCAAACTGAACTTTCAAAATCATAAGTGGGTCCATCGGGAAACATGTTTCTAATGAACCAATATCCCTTTGGCTTGAGGTTGCAAAAGGACTGTGAGTCGTGATGCGCTCTAACTTAAATAGCGTGCGAGGTGTGGCTTAATGAGATAATCACTCGTATTTCAATTTCTTCTACTTCCTCCCCATAGAAGCCATTTCCTCACAAAACACTCCAAGGCCCTTCGTTACCTCAACGATAGGTAATCAATCAGATTAAGATTTTTTCAGGTAAAGATAACATCGATACAGGTTAATCCTGTTGTATCGAAAATATCCGACTGCCTACAATCATAAATTATCCGTGCTTTTGCACGGCTTTGTTGTGTCTGCCTTGAATTGAGATAGACATATATTATTTATTTTGAGCCACAAGTAAATTTTATTGCTAAAGCAGAATGGCTTGGCAATTTGAATAGATAATTACTGAAGAACATCTTAAACAACAATATTCACTGGGAGGTGGTTAGTTATGTCGAAAACGAAAGAAAGAAGGGTTGAAATCCCCCCGGTAATCACGGTGCGTGATTTAGCCGATGTACTCTCCGTAAGCCCCATCGATCTTATCAAAGAATTGATGAGTAACGGGATTATGGCCAATATCAATCAACAGATTGATTTTGATACTGTATCTATCATTGGTGAGGAGCTAGGCTTTGAGATTGTTCCCCCTCAAATTGAAGAGATCCAACCTGAGCAGGAAGAAAATTTCATACCGCTTCATAAACAACTCATCGCTAAGGAAGATCCGAAGAATTTACGACCACGCCCCCCCGTAGTCACCGTTTTAGGTCATGTTGACCACGGGAAAACCACCTTGCTGGATACAATTCGTAAGGCCCAAGTGGTAAAGGGGGAAGCAGGCGGCATTACCCAGCATATTGGGGCCTACCAAGTCAAAGTCGATAACAAGTATATCACATTTCTTGACACCCCAGGTCACGCTGCATTTACAGCGATGCGGGCTCGTGGGGCACAGGTCACGGACTTAGCAATTCTGGTGGTTGCCGCTGATGATGGGGTGATGCCCCAAACTCGGGAAGCAATTGAACACGCACGTGCAGCTCAAGTGCCGATTATCGTGGCGGTCAATAAAATTGATAAAGAAAATGCCAATCCAGATCGCGTCAAACAGGAGTTGGCCGATTTGGAGTTGGTTCCAGAGGAGTGGGGCGGTAATACAATTTGTGTTCCCTTATCTGCCCTTGAGAATTTTGGTATTGATGATTTGCTGGAAAATATTCTACTGGTCACTGAGGTTGCAGATTTACAGGCCAATCCAAATCGCACTGCCCAAGGTGTCATTATTGAAGGGCAAGTGGACAAACGGCGAGGTGTTTCGGTAACTGTGCTCATCCAGAATGGAACCCTTAAAGTGGGTGATATTCTGATGGTTGGGACTCAATACAGTCGAATTCGAGCTATGTTTAGCGACAAAGGCAAAAAGATAAAACAAGCAGGACTATCCGTGCCTGTCTCCATTTTGGGGCTATCTGAAGTCCCAGAGGCTGGGGAATATTTTGAGGTTGTAAAAAATGAGAAAGAAGCTCGAGCTATCGTTGAAAAACGCAAAATGGATGCGCATCACCGCTCGCTCCAAACGCAACGGCGTGGTCCCGTTACTCTGGAAGACTTCTTCAGGATGGCGAGCGAAACCGGCGATCAAAATCTAAACATTATCCTAAAAGTGGATGTACAAGGATCTCTTGAGCCTATTGTTAACTCCTTGAATGATTTGAGCTATGATGATAATAAAATCAAAGTCAAAATCTTACTGGAAGGAACAGGCAATATCTCTGAGTCTGATATGAATCTGGCGATTGCTTCTGGGGCGATTGTTTTAGGATTTCACGTTGAAGTTGACTCAGCTGCACAACGTTTAGCGGAAGCCGAACAGATTGATGTTCGTCTTTATAAAGTGATTTATCAATTGATTGACGATGTAGATCGGGCGTTAAAAGGGCTGCTGGAGCCAGAATATGCGGACAAGGTGACTGGGCGAGCTGAGGTACGTGCTTTGTTCAAGATTCCGAAACGAGGTGTTGTGGCTGGATCCTACGTCCTGGATGGACAAATTGCCCGAAATGCCTTGGCACGTGTCGTACGAAACAATGAAATTATCCACGAAAGTCGTTTCTCTTCCTTACGGCGCTTCACGGACGATGTACGTGAGGTTAACACTGGATTTGAATGTGGTATTGGCGTTGATGGCTTCAATGATATTAAGGAAGGTGACATTATTGAGGCCTACGTTAAGGAACGAGTTAACTAAATGGCAACCCGACGGCAACGCAAAGTTTCCGAGCTACTCCATGAGGAATTAAGCCAGATCGTTTTATACCAAAGTCAAGACCCGCGCTTGGCTTTGGTAACGGTCACCGGCGTCAATGTCACGGCAGATTTACAAATCGCGACCGTTTACTTCACAGTGTTGGGGGACGAAACAGATCAAAAAGAAGCATTTGCGGCTTTAGAAAAGGCATCAGGCTTTCTTCGCTATAAATTGAGCCAAGCGGTCTCCTTACGCCATATGCCAGAATTGATATTCAAAGTAGATCATTCGTTAGAAAATGCGCTTCGTATTGAAAACCTGCTTGAGCAAATCAAAGACTCCGACCCGCCATCTGAAATAGATGAGTAATGTCTGTAATTTCTGGTATCCTCAATATTGACAAACCAAAAGGACTGACATCCCACGATGTGGTCGCTCGAATTCGGAAATTAAGCGGACAGCGAAAGGTGGGGCATACAGGCACCCTTGACCCAATGGCGACCGGGGTTTTGATTGTTTGTTTAGGGCAAGCCACCCGTCTTATTGAGTATCTTCAAAAAGGCAAAAAGCAGTATCGGGCAGTTATTCGTTTCGGAATTACCACTGACACCTTAGATGTCGAAGGCAATATCACCACACAAAATGATGCCTCTGGGCTAACCTCCTCAACCTTAGAAAAAATTTTACCGGCTTTTCAGGGTGAAATTGATCAAATTCCGCCTATATTTTCAGCTATCAAACAAGATGGGCAACCGTTATACAAATTAGCCCGGGCTGGCAAAAATGTTTATATCAAACCCAGACGTGTTACAATTGACACACTAGATTGGGTTGAGTGGCAACATCCTGATTTAACGATTGATGTTAGCTGCTCGACGGGTACTTACATCCGATCTTTAGCTCGTGATTTAGGGGAAGCAGCCGGTCCCGGCGCACATTTGATCGGTTTAACTCGCACTGTCAACAGTGACTGGCCCGTATCTGAGGCGGTAGCATTAGAAACATTAGAGCGCCTAGCCATAGCAGAGAAAGACGCCTGGAAACAGTATTTATATCCGATTGACCTAGCCGTCGCTCATCTTCCACAGGTAAAATTATCCCCAGATGATGTAACGAGAATACAACAAGGGCAGCGCATCAATCTTTCAATTGATCAAGTTGATCAAACTGAATACTTATTGAGTGCCTATACCCTAGATGGAACTTTTTTAGCAATTTTGACGAGAGTTGAGTCAGATGATACACTCTGGCAACCAAAGAAAGTTTTTCATCTGGGAGGTACACAGTAGTTGGCCTAGAAATTACTATCAGCAATCCAAATTATCTAGATTTAAGGGATGGTGTTAAATAGCTAACCGCCTCACCCCTTAGGCAAAACTACTGATCGATCATAGCGTAATGCACGTATACCGCGACTTAGCTCAACCCCAGCTTACTGAACCAACAGTTCTAACAATTGGGACATTTGATGGTTTGCATTTAGGCCATCAACATCTACTTAATCAACTTAAAACGGCAGCCCAAACTCATCAGGCTAGGTCTGCTGTTATTTCATTCCACCCTCGCCCCAAGGCCATTTTTGCCACGCACAAGTATGGTCAAGACTATTTAACTACGGCAGAAGAACGTATAGTCCTATTCAAGCAACATAAAATAGATATTCTGATACTCATGCCATTTTCATTGGAATTGGCCAAAATTTCAGCCAATGATTTTATGCAATTATTGGTTGATCGTCTTAATATCGTCGAGTTTTGGGCCGGGCACGATTTTGCTTTAGGCAAAAATAGAGAAGGAACCACTGAAAAATTAAGCGATATTGGTAAAAAATTGGGCTATTCAGTGCGTCAGTTTGAACCGTTTCTCGTTGAGGGAGAAACGGTTAGTAGCACTCAGGTAAGACGCCATATCACAACAGGTGATATCGCTGGAGCTACTAAATTATTAGGACGATACCCTTCCTTAACCAGTCACATTATAAAAGGCGATCAGAGAGGGCGGACAATTGGTTTTCCCACAGCAAATTTTGCTGTACCAGCAGAAAGACTTCTACCAACAAATGGCGTTTATGCCACATTTGTCACCCGACATAAAACAGGTCAGCGTCATTCAAGTGTTACAAATATTGGGATTCGCCCCAGTTTTGAGGGACAGCATCGAACCATAGAGGCATTCATTTTCGATTTCAACGAAGATATTTATGGTGAAACTCTGACCTTGGAATTTGTTGAGCACCTCCGGCCAGAACAAAAATTTGATGGGATTGAGGCGCTAATCTCACAAATCAACCAGGATGCTGAACAGGCGCGTCAGCTGCTTTTACAAATGATCGAATAAAAAACGAGCCCGTCCTACTTGATGTAAAGTAGGGCGGGCTAAGCTTACTTCAAAAATTCGCCATTACATATATATAAAAACCACGAATTATTCACCCGTAAATTCAACATCCAGAGTCGTAGCTATTGCAAAATTTAACTCCGCCAGATTTAGCAGTATTCCACTCTTACCATCTCCTTTGGTTGATGAAACAAATGCTTTCGGCGCATCATAAAGATCGGTGCTATCGACAACGATCGATTCCTGACCAGCAGAGGAGTCTACAGAGCGATCTTCGTCAACTGTAATTAAATTTTGAATGACATCAAATGTAGCAGGCCCGATTCCTTTTATTTCTAGCACATCCTCTATTGCCCTATAATCACGCCCCGCAATAATGAGCTGAGCGGTAACAGGCCCGATTCTAGGCAGCGTTTGCAAAACGCTACTAGAGGCTGTGTTAATATTGATTAATTTCTTGGCAGAGGGGACAATAATATTCGCATCCTCAGTTGGTTCAAGAATAATGATTGGTTTCTCTCCGGGACCATTAATTTGAATCTTTAACCCAAAAATTATTGGGAATTGTTCTACGGATGGTTCGGGAGGTGTTGGGTCTACTGGGTCTACTGGATCTGGTGATGTAGTTTCGTCTGGAATACCATAAGCGACCTCTTTAAACTGAAAATGGCCGATATGTTTCTGACCAGACCCAGGCCAAAAGCTGTGGAGTTCAATCGCCTTATTGACAGCTGGGCTATCTTCACTAATTTGATAATCGTCGTCAAGCTTGGGGTCAGCCTCTATCCCACTTGCTTCCCAGCCACTCTCTATTCCTTTGGCAGACCCTATAGCAGCTTTCAAGTTCTCCAGAGCAGATGTCGCACCATTCCAACCACGAATTAAGGCTGTGGCACTGGACTCGGTTCGCCAATAGAGGTTGCCATCAAACTTATTTTTATTAGCCGCCGTCCCTGGCTTAGCTACGGCTACACCAGACCCATCTGTTATATAAAAAATGTTATTTCGGACGATCCAATTTTTATGATCATCTTTGGCAGTAAAGGCAGCTGAATTGGAAATAACGGTATTGTGATAATATCTTACATTTTGACAATCGAGGTTAAGATGATAGCCAATCTTTGTTCCGCGGCCATCTTTATATTCGCCAGGACTCCACAATGCCTTACGATTACAAATAAATAAGTTATTATGAACCCATGTCTTACCCAGAGGGTGAGGCATCGTCGCCAACCCTACCCAAGCATTCACAACTTTATTATGATGAATATGCGTTTCTTCACTCCAAAGCTCAACAGCAAATGCATCATCTCGAACATCATTAAATAAATTATAGCGAATCTCAGTATTCTTGATTGGCGTCTTTTTCTGATATTCTTCAACCCCAACCCGAACACCATCAAACCAATTATCAAACGTACAGTATTCTACAATATTATCCTCACCAGGAGATCTAAATTGTACCCCCCCCGTTTCCATCCCTTTTGGCTTAAATTGCTTAATATCTTCCCAACCCCAGTTAGGCGCGTAACTATCATAAAAGTGACAGGCTGAAATGCGATTTCGGCTCTGACTATCTGTAGTGCCAGCAGATTTGAACCAAATCCCTCTTACAGCATAAGCAATCCCACATTTCGTAATGACATTATCATTAGAATGATCACGTATAATAATGACACCTTCACCACCACATTCTAATGTTATCCCTTCTATTCGACATTTCTTTGCTTGTTTTAGATATAGAACTTGATTATATCGAGATATTCTAATCGAATGATCACCAGGATTTTTACCATCATCAAGCCAAATGTAGAGCCACCCGGACGATTTATCCAACCATACGCCCTGACCAGCATGGGCCTTATCCCAATTTTCCTCACTCATATAGGTCCATAACCGCTGATTCCCAATCAATGCTATTGGCTGATAAACATTATGTTGATAGCGAGTTTTATAGATGTTGCGATCACCTTTAATCTCGTGGAGAGTCCACTCATCATTACCAGGTTTTGTCAGGGCCTCAATTGCCCCGCTAATCACAGGTTTGGCATCAGGGGCTGCCTTTAGTGTAATGTTCGTTTTGCTGATGAGTTCAACTGCCTCATAGTAAGTACCATCTCCCAATAAAATAGTATCTCCTGAATTAGCCGCATCAATTGCATCATCAATTGTGTCATACTTTTTATCATCAATGGTTATCATAGTATCCCCCCCTCGAAGAATAATCAAATAAATTTTATGGCCAACAGCTACCCGCTTCTATAAAATATTTACTGCATTTCTATTATTATATATATTTCCTTAACATTTGTCTATATTTGTACGATAATTGACCAACTTTAGTCTACAAATTAGTTTATCAATTAATTGCTCAAAGCCACTATCAACTTTCTATCAAAATACTCTAGGCTTAAATAATTAATGAGATAATGGGTTGTGAAATTTAAGAAGGGATATAAAAGTGTAAGTTGGTTTAAAAAGGTTTGCCCAGAGGTCGGTGGGAACGGCCGACCTCTGGGCAAAAGAAGGAAGGAGATGCGCGAGGTATTCGCGATTTATCGTAAGTCAGTATACACGGAATATTATCTTTTTTCATCAGCCAACAGGCGACAATTTATCAGCAAAATATTGCGCTTCTTGGCTTAGGCAATTTAGCGTATTATCACTTGCGATCATAGAACATTTGCACTATAGTATTAAAAATGTTTCTTGGAGATTCTTATGGCCCAAAAACAGGCAAATATCCCCATATGGATGCAGACAAATGCCTGGCGCGAAATCCTTGCTCGAATATTTGAAGGCTTTGACGCGGAAATAAATATCTCCCCAGACTGGCTCATCAATCCTGCCACCAATCGCCGCTTAAAACTTGATATGCTTTATCCAACGCTTGGTGTAGCCGTTCGTTTTGAGGGGTTGCAAGGCAAAAAGCAACGACGTCGATTAAGTCTAGAGGAAGAAGTGCAACACGAACATCGGCACAATGCTCGTGTTGAGTTGTGCCGCGATCATGGGATCGAGTTGATTATAATTAGCACCACAGTCGAGGATGTTAAAACTATTTTTCAAGATATAGACGTGCGTTTGAGTCGCGTTGGTTCAAACAATTCTGACTCTGAATTTACTGAACAAATACGTCAAGCTCGAACAACAACAAGTCGAATTTCACGGCGAGTCGGTACATTTGCAGACTTAAAAGCATACGCCGATTTATGGGAAGATCGACAATACCAATTACTAGAATACTCGCCAGACACCACTACAGTTCCTTCTACAGTGGATTTTACAGCAGGGATGGAAGTCGAGCATAGCGCATTTGGTCCAGGGGTCATCACTGCAGTGACTCCAAATGATGATGACACACTAGTCACCGTAGATTTTCTGACAGCAGGAGAAAAAACGTTAGCAGCCAGTTTAGTTGGGGACAAGCTCATACCTCGCTAAATAGACACCGTCAAGGTGTTAGGTTTACACATTATTGACTTACGTTCGGGTCAGCATTATAATCGATAATTATAAATATTCTTAAAAATCTTTATCACAAGTCCAATGTTAGGGCCTGTAATTATACAGCCCCCGCTTTCCTACTGGTTCGGGGGTTTTTTGTAACTCAAAATAAGGCAACTTATGTGGCACACCTACATCACGCCCACTAATCTAAATGAAACTTTACAACTTTTAGCTGAGCATCGCGAAAAAGCCCATCTGATTGCGGGTGGGACAGATTTGCTTGTTGAGTTTGAGCGAGGCCTTCATTCTGCGAAGGTCGTTATCGATATTTCGCGTTTACCAGATCTCGATCAAATTACTCGCGATGAGGACAATATCATTCATTTAGGACCCCTCGTCACTCACAATCAGGTGGTTGGCTCTCAATTGTGCGTCGATCGGGCATTTCCGTTAGTTAAAGCCTGTTGGGAAGTCGGTGCCCCTCAAATTCGCAATCGGGGCACGATCGCAGGAAATTTAGCGACCGCTTCACCAGCAAATGACACAATTACCCCACTCTGGGCCTTAGGTGCATCAATCACCCTACAAAGTACACGCGGCAAACGAACCCTAGCCTTCCCCGAATTCTTTCTAGGAGTACGCCAAACAGCGCTTGAGCCAGATGAAATGATTGTTGATATTAGTTTTCCAGCCTTAGCCAATCACCAAATTGGGACATTTATAAAGTTGGGATTACGTCGGGCTCAAGCCATTTCTATCGTCAATGTTGCAGTAGTGCTAAGTTTATTAGCCGATACCATCACCCAAGCTCGGATTACAATGGGGAGTGTTGCCCCAACAATCATCAGGGTTCAGGAAGCAGAACGATTTTTAACGGGCAAAGTTTTAACCCGAGATGTGATTGCTCGGGCAGGTGAGTTCGCCGCGCAAACAATCACCCCTATCAGTGATGTACGCGGTTCCGCCGAATACCGACGGTATATGGCTAATACTGTCACTCGCCATGCTTTGGAAGCGTTAGCAGAAGGAACCGAGCGAGACTCGACCCCAGTCCATCCGGTAATGCTATGGGGCAGCACCGACGGGCGATTCCCAGCAATTGAAGACCAACAAACAACGCATACAACAACTGAAAATGAAGCCATTCAAACAACAATCAATGGTCAGCCTGAGACCATAGAGAATGCTAATCAGAAATCTCTACTACGAATGCTCCGCGAGAATGTGGATCTCATTGGGACAAAGGAAGGCTGCGCAGAAGGAGAATGCGGGGCCTGCACTGTGTTTTTGGATGGCATCGCCGTGATGAGTTGTATGGTGCCTGCGCCACGTGCTCACAATAGTACCATCGTTACCATTGAAGGGCTAGCCGACGGCGAAACGCTGCATCCCGTTCAACAAGCTTTTCTCGACCAAGATGCCGTTCAATGTGGCTATTGTACCCCCGGATTTATCATGAGCGGGGCTTCACTCCTGGATGAAAAGATACTCCCCTCTCGTGATGAACTCAAACAAGCTATCACGGGCAATTTATGTCGCTGCACAGGCTACTACAAAATCATCAATGCCTTAGAGCAAGCTGCAGATCAATAATCTTAGGACAGAGATATGACTCACAAAACCATCGGCAAATCAATAAAACGGGTTGACGCGCTGGGCAAAGTGACCGGAACAACTTTATACCCTGGGGATCGAAATCAAACCGATGAATTATGGCTCAAAATTTTGTTTGCGCGTCGCCCCCATGCCCGCATTCTCAACATTGACACCAGCAAAGCAAAAGCACTCCCAGGGGTCATGGATATATTGACCGCAGCCGATGTTCCCGTCAATCAATACGGCTTGCAAGTGCCGGATCAGCCAGTTTTATGTGGTCCTGGCTCAAACAAACGCGGAGGCGACACGGTGCGCTTTGTTGGCGATAACGTAGCCATCGTCATTGCTGAAGATGAAGAAACCGCCGCCCAAGCGCGCGACTTGATCGAGGTCACTTACGAAGATTTACAGGTCATTTGGGAACCCGAATTTGGTCGATCAGGGCAAGGCCCTCAGCTTCATCCCAATGTGCTCAACAATATCGCCGAATACAAACGTATTCGCAAAGGAAGCACAGATGACGCTTGGGATCAATGCAACGTTGTCGTTGAAGGGGTCTATCAAACCCCATATCAAGAACACGCCTACTTACAACCGGAAGCCGGTACGGCTTATCTTGATGAACAAGACCGAATTACCGTCCACTGTGCCGGACAATGGACCTGGGAAGACCAGCAACAAATCGCCCACGCTTTAGACATCGACCCTGAAAAAATACGAGTGGTGTATGATGCGATTGGCGGGGCTTTTGGTGGCCGTGAGGATATGAGTGTTCAGATTGTGTTGGCTCTCGCGGTTCAAAAAATGTATGAGCGTTACCAAAATCGGCGGCCAATGAAAATCATTTGGACCCGTGAAGAGTCGATGATCGGCCACTGCAAACGTCACGCAATGACCTTAAAATCAAAGTGGGGGGCCAAATCGGACGGCACCATTCTGGCCGCCGAGGTTGAAATTGTCAGTGACGCCGGGGCCTATATGTACACTAGCAACAAAGTTCTCGGCAATGCGCTCTTAACCTGCACTGGGCCTTATGAAATCCCAAACGTCAGTGTTGACGCTTACGCTGTCTACACGAATAACGTTCCTGGTGGTGCCTTCAGGGGCTTTGGTGGACCACAAGGCCACTTTGCCGCTGAAATGCAGCTAAATAAATTGGCAGAAAAGCTGGGCAAAGACCCCGTTGAACTTCGTCAACAAAATTTATTGGATGAGGACAAAGAAACGAGCACAGGTACAATCATTCCTGGTGGGGTTAGCTTGGATCAAGTCATTCGAGAAACAGCCTGGAAATCAAATTGGTACTATCCCGGTCCGCGTGGCGAAAATGATCCTGATTATCCCGAAGAATTACCGCGCTTTGTCACCGGACGCGGTTTTGCTGCAGGCTTTAAGAATATCGGCTTTAGTTTTGGCTATCAGGAAAATAGTTGGGCTGAGGTTGAGTTGCGAGGCGATACAGAAATTAACGAAGCCATCCTTCGCATCGCGGGCGCTGACGTCGGACAGGGGCACCATACGGTTATGGCTCAAATTGCCGCTGAGGTGCTTGACATTCCCTTTGAAAAAGTAACCTTGGCCGTCTCTGATACGGCCTTCACCCAAAGCTCCGGCAGTGCCAGCGCCTCCCGTCTCACGATGTTAGCTGGCAATGCAGTTAAGGAAGCGGCCGAATTCGCTCGACGCAAATGGCGAGCGGAAGACCGACCCGCTGTCGGCGAAGCCACCTGGCTCGCTCCACGTACCACCGAGCTTGACCCCCAAACGGGCTATGGGGTGCCAAACTTTGCCTATGGCTACGTCGCTCAAATGGTGGAAGTAACCGTGGATACCGAAACCGGCTCAATCACCGTTAATCGGGTGGTATGTGCCGATGATGTGGGGAAAGCCATCAATCCCGATCAAATCATCGGTCAAATTGAGGGCTGTATCGTGCAAGCGCACGGTTACACCATTCTGGAAGATTTTCGGACCAATCGAGGGGAAGTCCTAACGCCCCATTTTAGCACCTATCTAATTCCCGGCATCTACGATATTCCCAATCACGTGGAGTCCATCATCGTTGAAGATCCGCATCCCGAAGGGCCGTTTGGCGTGCGAGGCATGGCCGAGATGCCCTATCTGCCGTATGCCCCGGCTGTAGCTTCAGCCGTGTTTGATGCGATTGGCATCTGGTACGACGAATTTCCGTTGACACCAGAACGGATTTTGCGGGGGTTGGGCAAGGTTCGAAGTCGATGGTAACTCTTTGACAAAATCACCAGACACCTTATAATTGAACGTCGTTGTAAAAACAAGCCTCGGTGGCGGAATTGGCATACGCAGCAGGTTGAGGGCCTGTGCCTGTACAGGCGTGAGAGTTCGAGTCTCTCCCGAGGCATTTCATAGACAAAGCTTGAGACGCTGATTAATCAGCGTCTTTTTTGTTTCCTCTAAACAATCCCCTCAGCCCGCAACCCCTCAATCTCTGTAGGGCTATACCCAATCTCAGCCAAAATCTCCTCGCTCTGCTCACCAAGTTGAGGTGGATATTGACGATAACTCAAGCCGGTGCCAGACATATGAATGGGTGTGGCCAAAGATTTAATCATTCCAAGGAGAGGGTGCTCCAACTCCACGATCATTCCCCGCTCAATGACGTGGGCATCGGTTAAGGCCCCATCGACATTTCGAATCGGGCCACAGGGAATGCCGACATCGGTCATCAGGCTCAGCCATTCGTGGGCGGGTCGGGCTAACATTGCTTCTTTGACTAGGGGCATCAATGTTTCCCGGTTACGAACCCGTTCCGAATTGGTGTGAAAGCGAGGATCATCTTGAATTTCACCCAAGTTAGCCACCTCACAGAATTTGCGCCATAGATTATCCGAGCCAACCCCCAAAATAAACCACTCGCCATCACCCGCTTCAACCGACTCGTAGGGCACCACTTGAGGATGGCTGTTACCTCGTTTAGGTGGCTCTTTTCCTTCGGCAAAGTACTCGCCCGCATAATTCTCCAGCCAGCTCATTTGGCTCTCCAAGAGAGAGACGTCGATAAACTGCCCAAGCCCCGATTGATGACGGGCGTGCAGAGCCGATAAGATGCCGATCAGGGAAAACAATCCCGCAGTCATATCGCCAATGGGGGTGGGGAAACGAGTGGGTCCGCCCTCGGGGTCACCGGTGAGCCACATCGTGCCTGACTCGCCTTGAGCAATGATGTCATAACCAGCCTGGCCTGCCCGAGGCCCCGAATGCCCGTACCCGCTGATGGCTGCATAAATCAGCCCCTTGTTTCGGGCGTGCAAAGTCTCAAAATCGATCTGATATTTTTGCAACGAGGCCATTTTGGGCAGGTTGGTCATAAAAATATCAGCTTTATCCAACAAGCGATGGAGCACCTCGCCTCCGGCTGGTTTGGCGAAGTTGAGGGTCAGGCTGCGTTTATTGCGGTTCACCGCCAAGTAGTAGGCGCTCTCCTTGCCCAAAAAGGGCGGCCCCCAAGTCCGCGATTGATCGCCCACCCCAGGCCGCTCAATTTTGATCACATTTGCCCCCAAATCACCCAACATCATCGAGCAATAAGGTCCTGCCAATGCTTGCGTTTGATCGATTACCGTAAGTCCGGCTAATGGTCCAGTCATAGTTGAACTCCTGTAGAGCTAGAATGTAGGGCAGGTTGATTACCTACCCACCCACATCGCAGGTAAACTACCTGCGGGACATTTTGACTTATTACTTCTCAAAATATGTTTAATATTTATGCTGCCCTAAACGATAACTGCTCAAAATGGTAAAGCCAGCGCCTAAAAACGCTACCACGCCTAAAGTAACAAATACAGCTGCCCAGGTTTGAAAATCCAAAATGAGGCCGACAGTAATTCCACTGAGCGCCCCGCCAATCGAAAATGAGAAATCGAGTAAGCCAGCCGTACGGGAGGTATCAGCCCGCTCGCCAAATACCATTGTCATTGTGGTCAGAACCAAGCTCGTTGCTCCATACATCAAACTAGCAATGAACATCAAAATAATGACACTGAGCACCAAATTAAACGGGAGCCAGGGGTAGAGAAAATAGCCAACCATTAACAAGCCTAAGACCAAAGCCAATCCCAACGCCTCGCGACCAATCATAAAATTCCCCACAAGCCACCCTAATAGCGTTGTCCCCACAATACCAGCTACGGGCAGCAGAGCTGATAGTGTCGCGGCCAAACCGATATTAAGTCCCCCCACCTCAACATAGTAGGTTGGTATCCAAACGGTAAAAACGGCAAAAAGAAAGCCAACACATAGGGCCGCCAAGGCAAGCGACCAATAACGACGCAAGCCATATAAAAAATCAAGCCAGAAGCTATTGTCTAACTTGGCCGTCTCCACCACGTTCGCTTCCTGCATCAAGACTCGCATCTCTGCGCCGTACCCGGCTTTAGCTGGGGTGTCTCGAATTGAAGCGTACCAACTGATCCCAGTCAGAATAAGTAAGACACCACATATCCAAAATGAAACGCGCCAACCAAAATTAGCCACGAGCCAGCCCGTCAACAACCAGGTTATGGCATTACCTAGCACAAAATTTGAACCAAATGCACCTGATATTTTCCGACGCTGTGCTGGAGTAAGCCAGTTGGCCAATAGGCGTAAGGTCGGTCCCCAGCCCGTCGCTTGAAAATAGCCATTGATCAGCCAAACCAGGAGCAAAACCAGCCAAATCGAAAGAGTCCCAAAAAGCAGACTCAACACGCCCGATCCAACCAACCCCACAAAAACAAAGCCTCGTAAGGCCAGGCGATCCCCTAACCAACCGTTAATCAAGGTGCTTAGGGCGTAGACCCAGATAAAAACTGTGCTGATCAAGCCAAGCTGGCTCTTACTAAAGCCTAAATCCTGCTCTAGGTCGGGAATAGCTGTGGCCATAATAACCCGCCCCAAATAGTAAGAAGCATAGGTGCCATAGGCAATGGCCACCGTTCGCCACTGCCATAATTGTAGTGGAGAAGCCTCTGACTCAAATTTCATAGAAAAGCCAGAACCTGCCGTGGGTTCTGCACCAATATCATATCTAAATCTTGAGGCGTTATTCTAGCTGCTTCAATATAGGGCGGTAGATTGGTAAACAAATGGCTATAGCCATAACCACCATATGTTTGCAACATCATCTTCAGATACACATCTTGGCTGAGCAGTATCTTCTCCAAATATCCTCGCTTAATCAAAGTAGCAACAGCTTCCAAAGCCGGAATTTCACTGGGCGAGGCTCGATCTGGCGGATAAAAGTGATCGATGCCAAACATGTCATACTCAAGATAAGCTCCTCGATCTGCCAGACGAGTCTGATAATCTAAATCAGCCCAAGCGGGATTCATATGACATAGAATGGTTCGGGCTAAATCGCCTCCCTCAGCCTCAATAATATCCAGCACCCGGTTCCCCTCACGTTTCCAGCCATCCAGGTGGATCATGAGGGGTGCTCCAGTTTGGGCTTGAGCGCGGGCAGCAGCGCGGAGTGACTTCTCTTCATCAGGCGTGATGGGTGATGATGTGCCAATTTCACCAATCAACCCCGCTCGAATACCACTGTCTGCCACGCCTTCCGTTACATCCTGAATAATTTCATCTGCAATATCATCAATACTCCGCCGAGAAAAGGCTTCATTCAAGGCGATCTGATAGTAATAGCCAGCGCCCATAATGATGTTCAAACCTGTCGTCTCGGCAATCTGCTGTAGGGCCAGCGGATTTCGGCCAATCGAAACATTGGTGGGGTCAACCAAAGTTCGCCCGCCGACAGCCGTAAAAGCCGAGACTTCCGCAATGGCTAAATCGACATCTTGTTGCACTAGATTATCGACAACCAGACAAGGATTAAAACGCAACGCGCCTCGGATTTGGCTGTTGACCTGTTGATTGGCAATCGTCTGCTCCATCTCATCTTTAGGTTCTGTCAAACAAACCATAAAATCAAAGAGTAGGTGTTCATGCATCAAGGTGAGACCCAATTCCGATGCAGGAACAGGCCCCAGAACTGAAAGCGCTTTCACACAATCTCCCCAAAATTTCCTTCCAACGCCTTGATATACCGCTCGGCGGAATAGGCCACCCCAGCTTTGGCGTTAGTATCAATAATCAAGCCCTCAAAGGCCCCATATATCCGATCATACTCAAATGGCGCGATGGTCTCGGTAATCTGTCGTACACTGTGGGCAGGGAGGGGGATCATATTGGGGTAGCTATACATAAAGCTGACGTAGCGTCGATCCGATACAACCTGCAAGATATCGCCTGTTAACAAAGCCCCACGTCCTTCCGCTCCGGCGGCCCAATGTAAAACAGTGCCTCCTCGATAATGTCCCCCGCAATTAATCAGCGTCAGCCCCTCACCCAATGATTTCGTTTGCCCCTCCCAAAACTCGATGGCTGGGTCAGGTCGCATCACCCAATGACGATCTGCTGCGTGCAAATAAATCGGGGCATCAAAGGCTCGGCTCCACTCAACGATGGTCGAGTAGTAGTGCGGGTGCGAAATTGCGATAGCTGAGATGCCGCCCAAGGCCTTAATTGCGGCAATGGTCGGCTCATCAATTAAGGTGATACAGTCCCACAAAATATTGCCCGTCGGTGTCTGTACGAGCAAAGCCCGTTGACCAATGCCCACCTTTGGCTGGCTGACAATACCAGTCAGGTTTGGTTCACGTAGTTTGATGACGTTGTGAAAGTCGGCCTGAACAGCTTCCAGCGTTGTCCATTGCTGCCCTTGCCAGCCCACGTATTGTCGCTCATCCTGACAGATGGCACAGGCTTCAGGCGGTTGCTTCGACTCGGCATATTGAACCCCACAGGTGACACAAATATAATTTGGCATAATGTAGCTCCTTTTTTGATTGGTTATCTCTTTAGCAAGATCACCATATCAAAAAATCCAGCCGTTCACATTCTCCGCTTGATCAGAATGTCGCCTGTACCAAAAGACAGGGTAATAAGCTGCACCCATAGCCCCCGAAGGGGGAATACAGAGATTTTCTTCCCCCTTTGGGGGATCGAGGGGGCCTATTCAAAGCTGTTCACTCAAAGCCAAGGCCACTTCATACACAGACTCATTTGCCCGATTCAAGGCAGCCAGTTCCTCATCCGAAAGTGGGTCCAAAAAGCTGCGATTTCGGGTGAGATCATCCCAAACGACCAACATCGACACGGCGGGCATCCCAAAATATTCGGCCACAGCAAAGGTGGTAGCTGTTTCCATATCGACCGACAAGTAGCCTGCTTGATGCCACGTTTCCACCATCTTACCGTTTTGACCAAATAGGGTTGACCACGTCAGATGTGTCCCAATATAGGTTTTATGGTTACGATCAATCAACTGTTGTTCAGCTTGGATAATCCAAGCTTTATCTCCCACTGCCGAGTCGATGGCCCCATAAATGTGAGCCACCCCTTCCCAACAAAGCGCAACTTGCGGCAAAATGATGTCACCCGGTTTGAGATGAGATTGCAGCCCGCCACAGGTACCGATTTGAATGGCAAGTTTGGCCCCCAGAATACCAAACAAATGAATAATTTCAACCGTTCGGGCCGCCCCGTAAGCACAGCAAAAAACGACCTTCTTATCTTGCCAGCGGCCCCAGAACATATCGGGAAATTTGAGTTCTCGTACATCCGATAAATACCTCAACCGCCACTCAGTGCGCTGTTCGCGCCACCACGATCCTTCCACAATCACGATGTCGGGAATGTCCTCATCGGGCAATTCCAACGCTTGCTGCCATTCTTCAGCAGTCAGTTCCATCAATGAAGTCAGTTTCGTCATTGGAGCCTCACAATCGCCCCATCGGTGGGGGCAAGATGGTAAGTGAATTGGCCTTGAGTGACAGATAAGTTCTGGCCACTAAACAGCTCATGTGCTATCGCTGCCTGAGCCGCACCCGGAACCGTGACCGAAATGTCAGTTGCTTCGTCACCTTCGTTATTGATAATAACCGCCCACTGTTTATCATCAACCAGCAGATGGGCATCGATATGATTTTCTACATAGGTTTGATCCGAACCCGTAACGATGATATCTGAGGTGACATCAACCATCGTCAACAAATTTGCAAAGAGCTTGATCAAGTCTGGATCTTGATACTCCCACACAGCCATATCGAGATGCGTAGCCATCAAAATGGCTTGACCGGCTCCATACTGCCGCCGAATGATCGCTGGCTCACCATCCACAAACCGCGCCAAGATTTCAACATCATCTGCTAGATCAAAGGTTTGGCGGTGCCAATACCCCTGCAGGGAGTCTTTATTAATTCCCGTAAATAAATCTGCTTCCGGCTCCACCTTGATATTAACCGCTTCATCTGGCTCACGGAATACCAAAATCTGGCGCTCACGTGCCCCAAATAATTTGGTTAACCTTGCCCCTGGTCGATCATTCCAGGCCCACCCGCGCTCATCTAGATGACCTAACTTGGCAAAGCCAATCAAGGTGCCACCCTGTTCGACATAGGCGGTGAACTGGTCAGCCTGTGTTTGCGGGAGGTGCATTAGGAAGGGCAGGAAAATAACTTCATAAGCTGCAGTTTCAGTGCCAATGAAATGGGGGGCGACAAAGTTAATTGAATACCCTTTTTTCCACAGGGCGGTATGCACACCACGTAACGCGCTGTAGAGAAAGCGTTCATTGGCCTGCCCATCGATGGCCAGTACGTTATCGACTGAATGGTAAATGGCCACTTGGGCCGGTGGGGGCAGGGCATCGAGGAAGAAGTCTTCATTCTCCTTGATCACCCGGTTGACCTCAGCAGCGGCGTGAAAACGATCAGTTGGCTCGCCGTGAAAATCAACCAGACCACCCCAGGTTAACGGAATACAGTTCCAATCCCGATAGCCCTGATAGAGCATATTTTTGGCACCGTGCCCCAAGCAGGCCAAATTAAAGCGTTTGATGTCCAAAGCTGTGGTTGATACATTAGGACCAGCCGAATATCCTCCCAACGGACCACTTTCCAGCTCAGGAATCCACAGGGTACGGTTGTTGTGATGTGCGACCGAATAGGCGAAATCCAAAAACCAGGAGGAGTGTGGGGGATCATTCCGATAATTGTTTTCGGAGGGATAAATGTCGTGGCCGATGATGTCCGGTACCGCGCCGATGTCCCAATGATTAGGCTCATTTCGCGCCCCTAAATCCGGCCGCATACAATCGTACAAATTATGCATCGTGATCTGATTGGAATCGAGCTTCTTGATAAGATCGTGTTGGAAGCGAATAAAGTCGGTTAGGGTGTCGTCACAAAAACGACGATAGTCCAGCCAAGCCGTATTGTTGCCCCACTCCGCAGGCATTGAGCGGGGTGGGGTGATTTGATGCCAGCCATAATAGCGATAGTGGGTCGGATCCCAAGCCCAGGTCTCATTAAGGACTTCAATCGCCTGATATTTCTGCTCGACCCACGCTCGAAATAAGCGGGCGCAATGATCGCAATAGCACCAATAGCCATACTGTCGCGGATGGGAATGTTCGGCCCCCGTAAAAGCATTGTGATGACCAATTTGATTATCAATCTGCCAGCAGTAGAGCGCAGGATGTTGACCATACCGCTCAAATAGCAAAGTAATCCAGCGAGTGAGTTCAGTCCGCAAGCCAGGATGATTGGGGCAGGCCCAGCCCCAAACCGTATTCAGCGGGTACTTTAGCCCTTCCCGCGACACCTTTTGTAAATCGGGATAAAGCTCCATCATCCAGATCGGTGGATTACACGAGCCGGTCCCCAAGACAATTTCTAGCTGATGTTGCTCGGACAACTCAAAAATCCGATCCAGCCAATCCCACTCCGGTTGGCCCTGTCGTGGCTCGATGTAATCCCATGAGGCTAATAACTCGGCAGTGCGGATCATATTCAACCCCGCTTTGACCATATTTTCCACATCTTTAACCCATTCCTCAGGGGTGTGGAAGGGTGGATAGTAGCTGGAGCCAATGGGGAAGTAATTCATCCGAATCTTCATCATTTACACTTCCTTTAGGTCAAGAATAAGAGCAGCGTGGTCGCTCAAAGCATCACGACGGCCTTTAGCTTGCCCCCACGGCTTACCCCAGACATAACGGACATCTTCGGCCTGTGGGAGTAACGATTGATTGAGAAAGGCCTGATCTAAACGAAAGCCATTTTTACCATTGGGGGAATACCAAGTATATGCGCGAAGATTGCCTTTCAAGTGCCGAAAAACATCCACCCAGCCTAGCTGATCCAAGGCTTCAATCCAACTTTGCTCTTTTGGGCCAAAGGCAGGCGCCTCTTCATCGATATCAGGTATCCCCGAATTTGTATCACCGATCAGCAAGGCCGGACCAAGCTGCCACTGCTTGATGGTGGCCAAAACCGCATCATGATATGGATATTTTCGCTTGGTCACCATATTTGGTATATGCATCGCCCCCATCACAAAGGGTTGATCAGCTTGTATTTCAACCAAAAGCCAGCGATACGGTTCATCCGGTGCAGTCGGAAGGGTGATAGGTCGAAGCGGGTATCGGGTCGCAACGAGCAAGCCATTCGTCGCCGATTTCTCTAACGATACCTTTGCAATTTGTTGATCTAACCCGATTTTAGCCAAATCCTCAGCCAAAGCTTGGCTGGGTGGCGTCGCTCGAAATTCGGATAGGGTGACCACTTCGGGTTTCCAGCGGCGTAGCTGCCGAAAAATCTCGATGTGTCGTCGCCCCCCACCCGCCCTGATGTTCCAGGCAATAATCCGCATTTTCGGCACTAGGCCAGTTGATCAAGCTTGGTGAAAAAATCTCGGTATACACCATCACGATCAATGTCATACGCTTCTCGCATCAAATGGCGGCTCGGATCAGCCTCCCAATAAAGATCATCTTTGAGAACAGGCGACGGCACCAAGTGAGAGGGCACCCAATCAGGGTTAAGCAACCAAGCAATGTTGATTAAATCCCACACAATCCAAGTACGGCCAAAGTGATCATTGATGCCTCGCTGATAATGGATTGGATTATGCGTGTAAAGGTGATACAAATAATCGCCGATTGCTCCTTTGCCTTTGACCCACAACTCCATCTCTGGCAGTGAGATCGTGAGTTGTGCCCCAACATGGAAGCCGGGGAGGTAAACGTGGGCCACCCCACAATCAAAGAGCAGGCGTGAGGCTAGAGGATCTTGCACCAAGTTGAGTGATGCCCCATTCCATAAATTCATTGGGGTGGGATAGGCTGAGGTCCAGAGGATGACGATATGATTGATGATCTCTGGCTCAATGAGCAAGGCCGAGGCCAAATTTGTAGCGCAACCAATCCCCGCCACATAAAGCGGCTCATCCCCGCCAGCCAAGGCCCGTTCGATCAAATCCTCAACAGCAGGGCTACGGATTGGTTCATCCAACGAGGTAAGATAGTTTGGTGATCCCCGAAAAACACGGTCGGTCGAATCCATGCCCAGTTTCTCATACACCGTCAAAATCTCCTGGTAGCTCAACTCCATCCCTTCAGCCGGAGGAACGAAGGGGATGCTATAAGGGTCTGTGCCAATAGCAAGTAACCGTTGCGCCCAGCCAGAATAGCCAACGGTCTCACCTGACATCTGGTGATCGGCTGTTTCATCACTGGCTGTTGCTTTGAGATACTCATAGGCCTTGAGCATCGGCTCTTTATGATGGGCGAAGGAGTAGGGCACCGCATAAACGGCCTCAACATCAATCTTTTCTGGGGAGAGCAAGGCCCACGCTATCGTAAATTGATCATCAATTTCGTTGTGTGCATCAGTGTCAATGACCAACCGCACGCGTCCTGTCGGTGGCTCCAACAATTGACGTAATTTATCGTCGCTTAATTTAGGGAAGGTGGGTAGGGCCATCGGTTGTCTCCTTAAAAAATAATGAATAGTGGTTAGTGGTTAGTGGCGAGTGATTAGTCTAACTACCGCTACATCCTTTAACGATAAGTATTGATATACTTCAATCATCCGCAAACGAGTCATATGCTTGATACCAGTCTTGTGAGGGCAGTTCGGTTGAATAGAGGTAAAGATCGGACCAAGGTGTGGCGTATTCTAAGGCGATTTGGGCTAACTGTTGTAGTCGAACGGTCGCAACATCCTCTAAAAAAGCCTGTTGGGCTTGCTCTAAAAGTTGCACCGCCTCTTTCCAGATAGCCCGTCCGGCCAAGTAGCCTGAGGCTCCGGCTTGACAGGCAATCCGCAACTGATCGGCAAATGTATCAAAATCGACACCCGCGCTGAGCAACACCCAAGGCGTGCCTTGACAGGCCTCGGTTAATGATTGGCACGCTGATAACCAAGCCGTTTGATCAGGCTCATGATGCACATCAACTGGAAACTCGACTTTCAGAATGTCGACACCCAAGACGCAGATGTTACGGGCCGTTTCAATGACCACCCGAGGCCGATCATTTGGCGAGGTGTTGTAGGACAACGGCTCGGCAAAGAGAGGGATATCATAGCGTTGACATTCTAGGACCAAATCACGCACAAAGGCTTCTTGGGCCTGAGCTAAGTTGGTGTCATCGGGGTGATAATAAAAGAAGCATTTCACGGCTGCGGCACCAGCCCGCTTAATCTTTTCTACGCTCCAGCCTTCAAACAGACGAGCAGGTCGCTGTGGGGTGGCATAGTCGCCATCTTCAGCAGCCACCAGCAGGCCAACATTTCTGGGCAGGGCACCGTGCAAAATTGCCGGAGCTAGACCGTAAACTGGATCAAGCAGTACCGCACTGGCTTCTGAGGCCAATGCATTCAACACGGTTGCCTTAATCGAAACGGCCTCAGCAAAAGTGACCGTCTCTGGGGCCTCGGGCCGAATTGTTTTGAGCAATGAGTCTCCATGATCGAGGGCTAGAATGGTAAAGATGCCGGCTGAATTAGCACATTGCTGAAGTCCCCGCAGCTTGCCAGGAGAGTTGATCATCATTAATCCTTTGATCGACCCAAAACTTTATAGAGTTCCCGCTCAGCTTCAACCAAGGGATGCTCAAGATTTTGTTTACGAATGCGCCGGAACATCGGCTCACCAGCCTGCTGTTCCAACGTCCAATCTTTAGCGAACTGTCCGCTACGAATATTTTCGATGACGGCCCGCAGACGATCCCGCTCTTGGGCTTCTTCATTCGGGGGGAGCAGTCCTGTCACTTCTTGACCATATTGGCTAGTGCGGGAATGAGCGGTGATTTGTCCCCACAATCCCTGTTCAACATAGGCTTTTTGCGTTTCGATCCCTTCACCAGAGGCATAAAATTCCAGGATAACCGTCCAAGGGTCATATCCTGCCTCGACCAACGCATCAAAGTAGCGACGAATAGCGTAAAGGGGCGCCATATGTTCGGCAAAGAGGTCGATGACGGTTTCCTCTTCAAAGCTGGACAGAATTGCCCCCATTCGGGTCGAGCCGACGCCTTTAGATAAAGCTAACAACCGAGCTAGGGCCTGCCCACTACCATCTTGCTCAACCGCAATCAAGCTCGGAAAGCCCTGCCCCTCAACATAGGTGGTGCGGACACCGTGCCCGATCATCCGAGGAGCCAGCATCACGACGTCAACATCCGAAGGCGCTTGAATAAAGCCATAGAAGATATTGTAACCACTGGCAAAGACCAGCATATTGTGGGCAGCCAGATTAGGTGCAATTTCGTTGGTGTACAAGGCTGGCATCGCTTCATCAGGCACAAGCAGAAAAATAATTTCGGCTCGTTGAGCTGCCTCAGCCCAACCGAACACCTTGAATCCGTCTTGAATAGCCTGCTCAGCCGAGGCATCAGAGCGGCTGCCGATGATCACGGTCAGCCCGCTATCACGCAAGTTCAGGGCCTGCGAGCGCCCTTGATTACCATAGCCTAAAATGGCGATGGTTTTATCTTGAATCACCGCTAAATCAGCATCGTCATCAAAATATACCTTTGGCATATTAAATTCCCCACGGGCTACAAAAAATTTATTTTCTCCACAGATAGACACAGATTCTCACAGATTTTTATAAATTTTTTATCTGTGTCTATCTGTGGATGATGTAAGATTTTAATAGATTCTATTGGTTCAAAATCAAAGCAACTGTCCAACTGCGTTCCAAGCCCGTTGTGCTTTTTCATAGTCTTGAGCAATCAACTCGGTCATCTGGACCGAAAGCGCGTGCATATCTGTCTCAGGATTACCGTCAATCACAGGTTGAATCCAGGCCTCGGGGATCGCCTCAACGCCGTGAAACGCCCCAGCTAAAGCCCCCGCCACGCTAGCATAGCTGTCATTGTCCCGGCCATACATCACACAGCCGATGACAGTTTGGCGTAAATCACCCTCGGCAGCAACGAACATTGCTAAGGGCACACATAACGTATGCGTCGCTTCCGAGAAGAGGTGGCCCCACTCTAAAATCTCGTAGAGTCGTTTTTGCAGGGCAAAAACATCGCGTTCTTCGCGGGCAATGTCTAAGGCTTTATTGAGGAATTTGAGGTTGGGATCATAACGCCACTCCAGCGTATTCCAGCGTGGCCCTTCACGACGCCGAGCAAAATTGAGATGGGCTTCGATGGCTGCATCGATGACGCCCTCAATATTTGGCTCAGGCTCCATCGCGGCGGCCACGGCGGCGACAAACATCGCTGAGGCAGTTTTTGCATAACCATCCGTGAGAAATCCCAGATCGAACCCCGCTTGATACGCTTCATCGGGTCGGCAGGCTGCCATCAAGCCAATAGGGGAATTGCTCATAATCGCCCCGTTGGTCGGCTCACCGCTAAAGACGACTTTGTCGCGGCCCCAAATGACTTTGAAGTAATACTCTTCAATCAAACCTTCATGCATTTCGTCTGGAGCGTGATGGTAGGCCTTGGCCAAAACGTGGCCAAAATCGCCCGAACGGGGCATGCCGCCCGCCTCGATAATGGCCTGACAAAGCAAATGCTTCATCCGAGTATCGTCCGTATAGGCTCCCAATGTTTTGGTAAAGTGAGCGTGATAGCCGGGATCACGTTGGTAGGGCACGTAGCGATCCAATACCCCGTATTTTTCCCGAATAAGCTCTGGCGTCCAGGGATCACCCTCAACTGGCCCGCCAAGCGCATCGCCAATGGCCCCGCCCAACATACAGCCATACACTTTCTTAAACAGCCGTGTTTGTTCAAGGTCAGGCATCCGTATCCTCCGAAGCGTCGGTTAATGTTTTTAGCGTGTTGTAAATGGCACTCCAATCTTGTCGTCCCCGTCCCTGAGCCCGACCAATGCTGTACATCTGACGGGCAGCGGCTCCCATCGGGACTGGCACGTTTACCGAGCCAGCTAAATCCAGGGCCAGCCCTAAATCTTTGTGGGCCAGCTCAAGCATAAAGGCAGGGCTAAGATCGCCTTTTAGGGGCTTGTTTGGATAGTAAGAGGCCATAAAGCCCTGACCGGCCAGTGTGCCCATCATCACGTCGATAGCTAAGTTGGTATCAAGTCCGACAGCCTCGCTTAGGGTCAATGCTTCGGCAGTGAGAGCGTTGAGGCTGATGGACATGAAGTTGTTGATGATCTTCATCCGTGCGCCCATACCAGGCCCACCACAATCGATGATCGTATCACCGAGGCAATCAAAAATCGGTCGCGCTCGCTCAATGTCGGCTGGCTCGCCACCGGCCATAATCAACAACGTCCCTTCCTTGGCATTCTCAGAGGTTCGCCCCACCGGGGCATCCACCATCGTGATGCCTCGCCCAGCCAAGTCAGTCCGAATTGCATCCGACTCAAGGGGGTGAATGGTCGACATCTCGATAAAGAGGGCGTCAGAGGCCAGCCCCTCTAAAATACCATCTGGGCCAAATAGGGCGGATCGAACGTGAACCGCCTTTGGCACCATTGTGATCACAGCATCAGCCCCACGCGCTGCTTCAGCCCCCGATGAAGCCACAGTCCCACCATTTTCTTCGTGTCGAGCCAGGGCCTCACTAGAAATATCAAAGCCGATGACCTGATGGCCCCCTTTGATCAAATTGTGAGCCATCGGCAGCCCCATCATACCGAGTCCGATGAAAGCAACGTTTGCCACATGTTTCTCCTTATAGGAATGGCCCTCACCTCTCAGCCCTCTCTCCTACTTCGGGAGAGAGAGTTCATTGTAAACAGAACGCAGGGGTAAGGGAAAGAATTGAATTCTGGTTACGAAACTCTAGCTTCGTAATCAATTTGGTGCCAAAACTGAGTTTTGGCACCAGTCAGCTGACATCTGTATTATTCTCTCGGCAGCACCCAAATTCGCTTCTCAGGAAGCTGGACAGAGATGGTATCACCAGGTTTAACATCATAGTCGGCTGGGCCTTGGGCACGCCAAGGTTGCCCCTCAACCTCTAATTCAAGCTGGGTGTGGGTGCCCATATAAACGTTTGCCACTACTGTTGCCTGTAGACTGTTATTTTCGTTTTCTGTGCCCCCAAGTTGGACATCTTCTGGACGAACTGTGAGCAAAACAGGGCCATCAGGCTGAGCATCAGGCTGAGCAAAAGTGAGTGTACCAGAGGCTGTTTTAAGCTGGTTGCCTGTTTTGGTGCCTTGCAAGAAATTATCGTTACGGAAAAAGCGGGCAATCTTGGCCGTTCGAGGTCGATCATAGAAGGTACGGGGTGTGTCATATTGCTGAAGCACGCCATCAAACATCAAGGCGACGCGGTCGGCCAGCATCACGGCTTCTTCCTGGTCATGGGTAACAAAAATCGAGGTGATACCCATTTCTTTTTGAATACTTCTAATTAACTCGCGCATTTCAAGCCGTAGATTGGCATCCAAGTTAGCCAGAGGCTCATCAAGCAACAACACATTAGGCCGAATGATCAAGGCGCGGGCTAAGGCAATTCGCTGCTGCTGCCCCCCAGACAGTTCGTGGGCCATCCGAGAGCCAAAGCCGGGCAGACGTACCAATTCAAGCATCTCCTCAACTCGTGAGGCGATCTCACGTTTATTGATGCCTTGCATCCTTAGGCCAAAGCCAACGTTTTGGGCCACGTTCATCGTTGGAAAGAGAAGGTGCTTCTGGAAAACCATCACCGCCCCCCGCTTCTCAGTGGGTACGGTCAGCATTGATTTTCCATCGAAAAGGACATCGCCAGTTGTAGGCAACAGGAGGCCCGTAATCATTCGGAGGGTGGTCGTTTTTCCACAACCCGACGGTCCCAAGAAGGCCACCATTTCCCCCGAATTAATTTCCAAGTTCATATTATCAACAGCAATTACATCGCCAAAGTGGCGTGACAAATTCTGTAAGACGACAACGGTCATAGTCTACCAAAACCTCCCATAACGGATGATTCAGTGCTGAGTGAGCGTGAGGTAAAGATCAAAACAATCACCGCTGGCGCGACAAAGACCAGGCTAATCGCGGCCGCATCAGCGTGGTTTGGACTGGTGATGAAGGGGAATAGCACCATTGGCAAGGTGATAATCCGGCCCCCACCAATCAGCAAAGTAGTCACATATTGCCCCCAGGAAATCAGGAAGGTAAACATCGTAGCCACCAATAGTCCTGGAAAAATCGCCGGAAGGGTGACATACCAAAAGGTCTTGACTCGATTTGCTCCCAAGGTTCGGGCCGTATCCTCCAAGGCCGTTCCATAATTGGCAAAGACGCTAGACATCACCAAAACCATATAAGGAATACAGGGGATCAAATGGACGAGCACCACGCCCATGAAACTGTCTGTTAAGCGGTATCGAATAAACATAATGTGGATACCCATCACCACGACTAAGGTCGGCACAAGAATAGGCACCATCAACAACCACTCAATGACTGCCTTTCCACGAAAATTGTGCAGTGCAATCGCTCTTGAGGCAGGTAAACCGACCAGAATGGCCAGGAAGGATGTCACCAAGGCAATATTCAGGCTATTGATCAGGCCTTCACCTACCCTCGATGAGTCGGTAAAAACATATTGCCACGACTCAAGGCTCCATTCGGTCGGGAGCAGGCTGGGGAAAAACCAGCGAAAGGCAAAAGACCAAATTATTTGGGGAATGATCGGGGCTAGAATCGCCACAAAAATTGTGGTAACTGCCAGCCAGCGCAAAAATCGGACCATTGACATTTCTCCTAAGAATAGTGGCGAGTGAGTAGTGGCGAGTGGTTAGTAAAAATTTTTACCAATCACTAACCACTCGCCACTAACCACTTTTTATCAATTTGAAGTAATCGCGTATTTGGCCAAATGGCGATAGGCGATCAGCAACATAATAGCGATAACGGCTAAGATAACGCTCACAGCCATTGCCTCGGGTCGTAAGGCAAGATCGGGATCTTGATAATTACGGAAGGCCCAGACCGGGAGCGTTGTCGGGAAACGAACCCCAAGCAGGAGGGGGATTTCATAGCTAGCAAAAACAAAGGCAAAAACAATAATTGAAGTCGAGAGCAGGGCTGGCAACATCAATGGCATCAGAACATACCAAAATCGTTGCCATTTGTTAGCACCCATTGTTTGGGCTAACTCCTCAAATTGAGGGCCAACACTCTTCAAGATCGCTAGTACAACCAACCCAATAAACGGCACTTCTTTCCATAAGTATGTCAAAATAATTGCAATTCCAGCGCGATCAAAGACCATAATTGGAAATTGAGCTGGTTCGGTCAAAACACCGACATTGGCCAAAATACGGGCCATCAAGCCGCTTTGGGTAATTAGCAAAACGATACCATTCGCCGCCACCAAGTGTGGAATAGGTAACGGAATTTGATAGACAAAGGTCGTCAACTGACTGCCGATAAAGGTATCCCGTAACACAAGAGCAAAAGCAACGGCTAAGACCATTGACAAAAATGTGCTAACAAACGCAATCCGAAAAGTGAGCCATAAGGATTGTAAGAAGTTGTCGTCGGTCAGAACATTAATGTAATTCGCAAAGGTAAAATCATTCAGACCAATGACTGGCATATAGCCCAGACTTTGCCCAGTTCCGACGACTAATCCACCAGCAAAAAGCAAAATCAAGATAGCAAAGGCCGGGGTTAACATCAACGGGACTTGCAGCTTTTCCATCAGTTGCAAACGACGCAACGCCCGATTTGTTGAACTCTGATCTGTTGTGCTCATTCAGATGTCTCCGAGGGTAAAGATTGGGTCCAACCAGAGATTGGACCCAATCTCAAAAATATCCTACTGCTCTAGAACGTTTTCAATCCAACCTTCTTCAAAGGCTTTTACCCAGTCGCCATTGGCTTCTGGCAATACCTTAGAAGCGAGAACATCGGCTGGTAAGGTGGCCGGACCAAGCTCATAGGCGGCTAAAGCGGCCTGGGTTTCGGCGGGGAAGAGACGTGGATCGGTTGGGAGCAACCAGCCCCACTGATCCGGATCAGCCATCACCAACTGGAAGTCGGGCGAAAGAATATGATTGGCAACAACCATTGCTCCGGCTGGGTTGTTGGCGTTGAAGGGGATGGCCACAAAGTTGTTGTTTGATAGGGTACCGGTATCAAAGACAAAGGTACGAATGGTTTCTGGGTAAGTCCCCTCGTTAATCTGGCGAGAGGCATTACCTGGACCATACCCCATATTGAAAGCGATCTCACCGTTGGCTAAGAGAGAAGCCATTGCTGCGGCTTCGGGGTAGGTTTCACCGCCGCGCCATAAGTTAGGCTCAAGCGCGTTTAAGTATTCCCATACAGCCGGCGCGTATTGATCGTAAGTGGCTTGATCGAAATCGCCGAGGAATGGCTCAGGACCACCCGCCGCCCAATAGAATACGTGACGAATGAATACACTACCGGTGAAGTCTGGAATGGCAGGATAGGTGAATTTACCAGGATTAGCTTCAACCCACTCTGCCAAAGCTTCAAAGGTAAGCGGTGCTTCATCAACTTGGGCGGTGTCATATTCCATCACGAATTGAGCGTGTCCCCAGGGAGACTCGTAGCCGTCTACCGGATAACCAAAGTCAAAGGCCAAGGCTGGGTCATCCCAGTTAACGTAGCGAGAGTTTGGAATAGCTTGAGCGAATGGGCCATAAAGCAGGTTAGCTTCCTTCAATGTTCTGAAGTTTTCCCCATTGATCCAAATCATATCAATGCTACCACCTTCATTTACACCAGCCGCTGACTCATCCAATACCTTGTTAACAGCATCGGCGGTATCAGCAATCGGCACACGATTAAGTGTGACACCAAATTGTTCTTCAACAACAGCGCCAATGTCATTATCAACATTGGTGTTGATCACATCCGAACCACCCCACATAAACCAGTTGACGGTCGTACCGTTCGCAGCGGCGAGAACTTCATCCCAGCTATTGTAGCCAAGGGCCGCTAACTGTTCTGCGTTAGCAGCAGCTTCAGTATCGAGGATTGTGGCTGCTTCACCAGCCGCAGGGATACAGAGTTTCCAGCCCGGCTCAATGATATCTGGGTTTTCAATGGTGGCGTAGCTATCATCTGAAGCAGCTACTGCATTTGTCGCTTCAACAATCGCGGTGAAGGCAAAAATATCACCATACACTTTATCAGCAATCTTTGACAACCAGTCGTCAGCCTGAACCACAATGTCCTGATCACAAGACGCATCCTGGGCCATGATATGGCTGGGGACCATCATCAACAGCAGTGCTACCAACAGCGTTAAACTAAGAACATAATTCGCTTTTTTCATGATACTCCTCCGAGAATTAATGGATTTAATAAAACTGCTTTGTTTTGAAAACATACTCATTTTTGGACTTGTCTCCATTGACCTCCTTTCTAAACATTGACTCCTTCTCGTTGTAAATAATCGCGATAAGGCACTTTTTCAACCAACTGCATATCGAGCCAAGCCGCGATTTCCATCAACTCATCGACCATCGTGCCTTGCCCAACAGCGTAATGATGCTCTTGCCCACGCACGGTCAAGGTGTTGATTAAATCCCAGATTTCAATTGGTTCTCCGTTAAGGTGGAATTGAGTAAACCAGCCGCGTGTCCCATCAAATCCCTTCACATCCCGTTCAATAACCTGTGAGTGCAGAACCAGCAACCGCTCTGCATCATCGCCAATGTAAGTGATTGTTGTTTCCTGAGGGGCAAATACCTGATCGCCTGCCACCCCATAAACTGTATCTGACTTACGGCCAAGGGTGGTATGATTCACCCACTTAATGCCGTCATCGTTGGCAAAATGGCGGGGGCTAACGCCACAGTGCCACATCAACATCGTGTTAGCATCAGGATCGATGGCTGTCATATCCAACAAGGTTGAGGAGCCGTGCTTACCGCTCAGGTAATTAAGTAGCAACATACTCAACGCACCAAGCACGTCGCCCTCGCAAGAGACGGCCAAGCCATCTTCAGAGCCTAGCCAACTGTAAGACATACACGGGGCAACTTGGTAAAGCGATTGAAATTTAGGCCAGCATTCAACAGCCAAGGCTGAATAGCCATTGCGTTCGGCCAACTCTTTAAGGGCCAAGTAAAGTCGCCCCCCTTTGAGCATAGCACTATCGGCTACCTGAATTTCGCTGGCCCCGGCCTTCATTTCTCCGACAATAGCCATTGCTTCAGCCTCTTTATAGCTTTCAGCCAACGCCACCACTTCGGCTAGCTCATGCGGAATGACCCGGCTGCCCATCCGAGCGTACAACTTACGCTCGTCAAACATCATATTGTAAAAACCGGGCGAGATACCCCCAATCCAGCCAACTTTCGCCTGGGCCATATTTTTAACCGCAGTCAACGCTCGAATTGTCACCCCTAGCCGTTTTTGAAAACGCTCATCTTCAACCTGCCCGTAAAACCATTTGTAGGGTGGGGCCTCATCTCGCAGATACCGCTTTAAAATTGAGGCATAGTGATTCATCGAAACGAGTGAGTGTAGCTGAATTTCGCCCTCTTGCTTTGGGTCGGGTGTCGACCACAGCCCCAATCGAGGGGCTGCTTTGGAAAGAGACAATATCTGTTCTCCCAAGCCACAGGTCGCATTTTGTAATAGCAAAAAATCCACCTGTTCTGCGGCCAATTCACGCGCCGCCTGCTCGGTCATTTCGATATCGGTCAGCCCATGACGAATGGGCACAAGCTCAAAATCCCACGTCTTGCTCAAGGCCTCAAGGCCTGTGATGGCTCGTTCATATTGATTGTATTCTTCACCGTAGTAGCTGGTTAACGCCGTTCCGGCGTAACCGACTTTCAGTTTTTGCATCGTTTTCCTTAATATATGCGTTATCATGAAGTAGGAACGTCCCTTGTGGGTGCCCTTACAACTGCCCTGTCATTTAGGCAAAACTCTTGATGACAATTACCCGTTTAATTTCACAACTTTTATTTACCAATTACTAATCTTTCTTACCACAACACCATTGAGTCCAAAAATAGTTGCTTCAAATCATCAGCCTCGGCTGGACGAGGTGACAATTTGGTCAGGCGATGTTGGGGCAAAGTGCCTGCCACTAACTTATCAACATCGGCTGGCGTGTAACCCACGGCCTGTAAACCATTGGGAATGCCAATCTGCTGCATAATTTTAATGAAGGATTGGGCCAATATTTCACCTGCATCTTCTGTCGACGCTCCAGACACATCAGCCCCCATCAACTTCGCCGCTTGTAAATGACGCTCAGGCGCAGCTTGGGCGGTAAAACGAAAGACAGCGGGCGCATTCAAAATGACAGACATTCCGTGTGGTACAATCGGGGCGTCCTGTGGATAGCCCTCTGGAACAAAATCACGAACCATCCCCGACACCGGATAGGACATCGCGTGTGGGAGATGGCAGCCTGCATTGCCAAAGCCAATTCCAGCATAGGTGGCCGCCAACAACATTTGGGTTCGGGCGTCATCATCTTCCGGCTCGTGTACGGCCTTGACAATATTCTGTGAGCCCATCTGGATGGCCTGGCTGGTCCAAATATCACTGATGGGATTGGCCCCTTGATAAGCAGGGCGTAGTCTGGGATTTTCGGGAGCGGGTCGCTGATCGTAAGGAATGGCGGTTATCGACTCCACGGCGTGACAAAGGACATCCAAGCCTGTACAAGCCGCCGCCATTTTAGGCAGTGTCCGCGTATTGTTGGGGTCAATGATGCCCAACAAGGGTCGCAATTCACGATGAGCGATGCCCGTTTTCGCCTTCATTTCCAGCAGGTCAAACACTACAATCCCCGTCGTTTCGCTACCCGTTCCTGCTGTTGTTGGAATTCCAATCAGTGGTTTAAGTTTGCCAGGAACCGGGCGAGCTTGCCCAATTGGAGCGTTAACGTAGGCCAGAAAATCAGCAGGATAGGTTGCATACAAATTTGCCGCCTTAGCGGTATCAATACTGGAACCGCCACCAACCGCAATGTAGCCATCAAAGTTTCCATCGCTGGCAAACTGGATCGCCATCTTGAGCGAGTCGTCTGTTGGCTCAATCTTGGTTTGATCAAACAAGACGGCTTCAATCCCGACTGATTGCAAGGACTCCATCACTGTAGAGACGGGTTCGCTTTTGGACAAATTCGGGTCGGTGACCACCATCACCCGCTTGGCTCCAAAGCGCTCCATATCATAGCCGACCTCTTGCGTTGTGCCTGGCCCATATTTGATACTCGATGTATCCATCGTAAAGGCAGATTCAAAGGTCATACAGTTTCTCCAACAATCACATCCGCCCAAGCGGCTAGCATCAAGGCCATCGAGGTTGCGCCAGCATCTTGATAGCCGATCGATCGTTCTCCTAAAAATTTTGCGCGGCCATGCTTGGCCACCATCTCCTGCGTTGCCTCAGCCCCCGTTTGAGCAGCATTAGCAATTTGAGATAAAGTTTCAGCCACAGACAGATTAGCTTCAGCCGCTTGTTGAGCGGCTTCGGCAGCCGGGGCCAAGGCATCCACCATCGTTTTATCCCCAGGCTGGGCCTTCCCCCGCTTTTGTACTTGAGCCAGCCCACCACTTACCATATCGACAACCTCTGTGAGACCTATTTCCGACTTCCCTTTAATCGCTCGCCCAGCTCCGGTGAAGAATGCTCCAAAGAGCAGACCTGACGCCCCCCCAACACTATCTTGAACATTCTTTCCGGTTACACGCCATATCTCATTAACCGTTGGCTCTTCTAGTGCTTCAATGGCTTCAACGGCAGTTTTCATCGCCTTAGCCAAATTATGCCCGTGATCCCCATCCCCGACTGTTGAGTCGAGAGATGACAAATAATCACGCTCGGTCATAATGACTTTCGCCATCGCTCGAATAATTTGAATTGATTGCTCTGTATCCCTCATCAAATTCACCCAACCGACTTAAACCACGCCCCATTAGCTGGCGCATCGTACAATGCTTTAAGTTGCTCGTCGACTCGACACAAGGACAGACCAAAGCCAGACATCTCTTGCGTAGTAGCATAGCTTCCCAGCCAGCTACGATGAACCCGAATGTCAGCGTCCGCTAACAATTGAGCCACCCGCTGATACAAAATCGAAAGCTCCATCAAGGTCAAGCTGCCTGAGTTGTTGAGCAGGACACATACTTCATCGCCCGCCTGAAAGGGCAAGTCTTCCAGAATAGGAGGCAGCATGTGATCGATCGTTTCCGCTGCACTCATCACCTTGCCTTTGTACATCCCAGCTTCGCCATGCACCCCCATCCCGATTTCGATCTCATCATCGGCCAGCTCAAACATCGGCTCGCCCGTGACAGGGTTGGCACAAGGGGTCAGGGCCATTGAGAGGGAGCGAGTGTTGTCGCGCACCTTTTCAGCTAGCGCCTTGCAGGCTGCCAAATCACTGCTCGTCTCAGCGAAGGCCCCTAACATTTTCCAGACAAAGAACAAGCCTGCTGTGCCCCGCCGCTCAGGCTCTTGGCCTTTGGGAGCGGAAGAAATGTCATCGTACAGCACGACCATCTCAACGTTGTCGATATCCTCATCCTCCGCTTCTTCCAAAGCAGCTTCCGCGTTCATCAAATCGCCCACGTGATGTGAAACACACACGAGAACGCCTGCCTCACGTTGTACGGCCTTGATGCCGTCCAAAATACGGCCCGGACCCGGTGCAGCAAAAATGTCACCGGGAATGTTCACATCAAACAGCCCTGGTCCCACCCACCCAATCATCGCTGGCTCATGCCCACTACCATTGCCAATGACCAGGGCCACTTTATCTTCCACTTTGGGGTGACGTCGTACGATCAAGCCATCATCAGTCAGTCGCACAATATCGTGATACGCTGCCGAAAAACCCTCCAACATATCAGGGACAAGATTATCCGGGTTGTTGATCAGTTTTTTGGTCCGTACTGACATAAAAAGTCCTTTTTTCTTTGTCACATGTTAGGCAAACGTCTGCCGCAAAAATGCAAGAGATTGTTTGGCCTCTTCATCAAAATCGTGCACCAGCGGTCGCCAAACATTGATGGTTCGACCTGTCTCCGCAGCGGGGTTAGGAAAGGTTTCGATAATGATCCCACCTTGATAGTCAACCTCATCCAAGGCCTGCCGAATTTCAGTCCAATTGAGATGGCCCTGTCCTGGCAACTTACGGTTACTGGCCGCGCAATGAAAATGGCCGATGGACGATCCAGCTTGTCGAATTGCAGCAGCGATGTTGTCCTCTTCCATATTCATATGATAAGTATCAAGTTGCAGCCTAATCGCTGAATGATCAATTTGTTCGAGTAAGGTCAAGCCTTCGCCAACCGTATTAAAAATGTAGGTTTCAAAGCGGTTGATGATTTCTAGCGTTACATTGATCCCTAAATCATCGGCCGTGGCTGCGACCTCTCGCAGCGACTGGGCACATCGGTCTCGATACGGGCGAAAGTCATCTACCTCGGGAAAGTCGAGCCATGGCACGTGGGGTAAGCCACCCAAAACCGGGCTACCGATCCGTTGGGCCGTTTCTGCACACCGTTTGAGATACTCGACCCCAGCTCGACGAGTTGATTCATCAACACTGGTGATATCCAATTCCTTCGGCAATCCCATACTACAGTAGACATCAAGGTCAAACTCGGCCAAGGCTGTTCGCATTCGTTCAATGTCAATGTCTGGGCCAGAGACCAACGAAATCTCGACAGAGTCAAAACCACAGCGCTTCACTCGCTCAAAATAGGCAATTTGATCTTCTTGCCACTTGTCAATCCAGTAGAATATTTCAATCCCTATTTTTCGCATTGCAAGGAGTCCTTTACTTAGGTGTCCTAATCACCAATTGGCTCAAATGCCATCAAGAGAATTGGATGCTCAACTGGGCCATCGTTATAAACCACTTGAACGGGCAAGCCGTGTTGGACTTGCTCGATGTCTTTATAATTTTGCAGGAGGTGGGCAAAGAGCGTGTCGGCCCCCTCCATTTTGACATAGGCCAGAACATACGGCGTTTTCAAAAAAGAAAGCATTGCTGGGGCATAGTGCAACACAGAAAAGCTGGCGACTTCGCCTCGACCACTTAGTTCAACCCACTCGGTAATCGTTAAATCATCGGGGCAAACGGGTCGGGGGGGAGTCCACACTTTCTCACACTTTGGGCAACGGGTAGCCATAAATCGTTTGTTTTCCAATTCCAAGAAGAAGCGAGAGTATTTTCCCAGGCTATGCCGGTAATTCTGCACCCATTCCAACCCAAGCACTTCAATTTCTCGAAAATCGGTCCAAGGGTCTGGGGTTTGTCCCATCGGGTGCGAGGCTGTTTCTTGCCGCAGTTTATTATTGACCGTTGCCATTAATCACGCCTCTCAAAAATGTTGACCACACAGTGCGTGCCTGTCCCCGCGTGGGTGTCTGTTAGACCACGTCGCGCATTTGGCACTTGCCGTCGGGCATCGGCCTCACCCCGTAGCTGGAGCATAATTTCAAGGGTCTGCGCCAGCCCTGTTGCACCGACTGGAGCACCCCGCCCAAGCAAGCCACCGGAGGTGTTGACCGGCAGTTCGCCCCCTAAATCAAACACGCCCGCTTCAGCCAAGGTGCCACCTTGTCCGTACTCACAAAACCCCAAATCTTCGTAGGCTTGTAACTCAACCCCGCTGTAGGAGTCGTATAGTTCGGCCACATCCACCTGTTTTAGAGGATCTGTGACTCCGGCCATTTTATAAGCCTGTTGGGAGGCCTCTTTTTTGCCACGGAAGTGGGCCAAGCCGGGATACGGGTGGGGACGATCCCCTAAACGCATTGTGTCGGTGCCGCAGCCAGTGCCTGTATAGTAAACAGGGGGCCGATCACCCCATTTTGTCGAGTACTTTTTCGCCCAACGTTCTGTGGCCAAGATCAAAGCGGCAGCCCCATCTGAAAGCAGGCTGCAATCGAGCAGTTTATAAGGTTCTGCAATCGGAGTGGAGCTGAGTACATCGTCAACAGACAAATCCATCGGCTTTTGGGCAATAGGGTTGTATTGAGCATTTCGCCGGTTTTTAACCGCGATCTGGGCAAATTGTCGCTCGGTCGTACCATACAATCGCATATGTTCGCGGATCATCGCAGCGTAATAGGCCGTATAGGTGCCCCCCACCATCATCTCCCAATCTGCGTCTGATGAAAGGGAAAAGAATTGCTGAGCTGTAGCTGAGGTCACACTTTTGCCGTTAGTTTCACCACCATAAACAATAATCGACTCACACAGCCCACTTTTTAGATAAGCAAAGGCTGTTCGTAGAGCCAAAGCCCCGGTTGCTCCACCACCCTCAACTCGCACGTTGGGCTTGGGCGTCATCCCGATATGATCGTGCAAAATCGCGCCCAAGGTCATCTGGCGGTTAAAGTGATCGCTCTCATAACTGGTTAGGCCGTGCTCAACCGTCTGTAAATCAACGCCGGCATCCTCAACGGCCATCATCACGGCCTCAACGACTAAATCACGCACATTGGCATCAGCTCGTTCTGAGGCAAATTTGGTCACGCCTCCGCCCACAATAACGATATCTTGCTCAGACATGATTTTCCATGACCTTTAGCGTTCGTGTTTTTGATAGCTCAATATGTTCAGCGACGGCCTGAGTCAACTTTTCTGGATCACGTTGCTCAAAGGCTTGTAGAATGGCTTCATGTTCTGTTTCGGTGTATTGCTGAGAGTCGGATCGAACAAAGTTTTGCCGAACGCGGACAATTTGGACGTGGGTGTCAAGCTGGGTCCAGATTTGGGTGAGACGCTTATTCCCAGCTAGGTTGATCAAGGCTTTATGAAAGTCGCGATCAAGATCAATGTAATCACTAATGATCGTTTGATAGGCATCTGAAACGAGAAGTTCACTCATTTGATGGGAAATATCTCGAAGTGATTGAATATCTTCATCCGAGGCTTCCTCGACCGCAATTTCGGCAGCCGCACACTCCAGAATGCGACGAACATCAAAACTTTCTGCAATTTGCTCCGAGCTGATATCAACGACATAGGTGCCACGGCGAGGCCGAATCTCGATAAGTCCCTCAACCTCTAAACGGTGTAAGGCTTCCTTGAGGGGGGTGCGACTGATGCCAAGCTGGTTTTCTAGCTCAGATAAATCGAACCGATAACCAGGTGGATATTCATGACGAAGAATACGGTCCCGCAGTAGTTTATAGACCTCTTCACGAATGTTAACCAGATTCAATTTATTTTCGACGTCTACTTCCATAGTAGCTGCTTTCAATAACGGCTATACAAATATATTGAATTTGTTGAGAAATGTATTAGAGGGTAGTGGAAAAGTGTCTAGTTTGAAATCTGAAATTTCAGATTTCAAATTTTAGATAAATCACACTTTTTTGTCAAGTTTTATCTTAATATTTTTCAAAATTCAAACTCGATTCTGACTTTGAATAGAAAATAATTATCGCCATTTTCCTTATAGGCAATCCATTTTTGACTTATTGCCTATTTTTGAAAATTTATTATACAATATGTATGATTACAGTGGTTGTGAAAATTGTTATTTGTAAATTTGACGATTTTGAGCGAGTATCGAAATTTTTACAGAGTCAGTTGAGCACAACCTGACATATATAAATAGTGTATAGGGAGACAATATGACCCTGGAAACTGATTTACAAAACGAAAAGGTCATCTATTTAGACCTAAATAAGTTTACCCTTGTAGAGAGTGGAACATCTGTTAGAGATACGATCAGTAAAATGCGTAAAGCTTCAAACAATTGCGCATTTATCACCAAAGACGGTGCTCTAATTGGTATTTTCACGGACCGTGATGTATTACGAAAAGTTGTGAGTACACCAGAGGTATGGGACAATCCAATTGATGAAGTCATGACGGCTTCACCCGATACGGTTAATTCTCAAGATCCAGCGGCCAAAGCATTGGCCATGATGGATGAAAAACGATATCGAAATGTCCCCGTCATCAATGATGCTGGCGAAATTGTGGGGAATATGACCCACTATGCAGTGATCAAATATTTATCAGATCATTTCCCTGAGTCAGTATACAATTTACCACCCGATCCTAATCAAGTAGCAAGCAATCGTGATGGCGCTTAATTGTCAGCTCTAATGACAATTAGTGCTAATCACGTTTTATTAATGTTGGAGGACATTAAATGGCTGAGCCCAAAATTGTTGAGTATGAAGATGTAGATTCCGTTATTATTCGATTTGCTGGAGACTCTGGTGATGGGATGCAGCTCACCGGAACTCAGTTTACTAACACATCAGCAGTATTTGGTAATGACATCAGTACCTTCCCCGATTTCCCCGCAGAAATTCGTGCCCCCGCTGGAACCTTGGCTGGGGTCAGTGGTTTCCAAGTTAACTTCTCAAGTGAAGATATTCTCACCCCTGGTGACGCCCCACAAATCTTAGTGGCGATGAACCCGGCAGCCCTAAAAGCTAACCTCAGCGACTTAATCCCTGGTGGTACAGTGATTGTAAATACTGATGCCTTTACCAAAGGGAATTTGAAAAAAGCAGATTATGAGTCAAACCCGCTTGAAGACGGGACGTTGGATGGCTACAAATCCTACAAATTACCGATCACAACCTTAAATCGAAGTGCCTTGGAGGGCATTGAAGGCATCACCAATCGGGATATGGACCGCAGTAAGAACTTCTTCGCCCTCGGTCTAACCTTCTGGATTTATGATCGCCCGTTAGAGACAACAATAGAATATATCGACCAAAAATTTGGCAAAAAGCCAATGATTGCGGAAGCAAACCGCAAAGCCTTGGAAGCAGGCTACAACGTTGGGCATAATACCGAAGCCTTCCAAACTCGCTACCGCATCCAGCCCGCCCAACTCTCACCCGGTGTTTACCGCAAAATTACAGGTAATGAAGCCCTGTCAATTGGTTTGGTTACAGCGGCAGTCAAAGCTGGTAAGCCGCTTTTCTATGGCTCTTACCCCATCACGCCCGCCAGTGACATCTTGCACAACTTGGCTGCGTTGAAAAACTTTGATGTACGCACCTTCCAGGCAGAGGACGAAATTGCTGCGATGGGATCGATTATCGGGGCCGCTTTTGGTGGTGCCTTTGCCGTCACAGGAACATCTGGTCCTGGGATCGCACTAAAAAGTGAGGCAATCAACTTGGCCTTGGTTTTAGAATTGCCAATGGTCATCATCAACGTTCAGCGTGGTGGGCCAAGTACGGGTCTACCGACAAAGACAGAGCAATCGGACTTGCTTCAAACCATGTATGGTCGAAATGGGGAAGCGCCGCTCCCGATCATCGCCCCATCAACACCGAGTGACTGCTTTGATGCGGCGATTGAGGCCTTCCGAATGGCTGTTCGCTCAACCACGCCTGTCTTTATTTTGAGTGATGGTTATCTGGCCAACAGTTCAGAGCCGTGGACTATTCCAAACCCTGATGATATTGAACAAATTGTGGTGACTCACCCCTCAAGCCCAAGCAATGGCACGGAATTTATGGCTTATGAGCGTGACCCAGAATCATTGGGCCGCCCTTGGGCTATCCCTGGCACCCCAGGCTTAGAACATCGCCTAGGTGGTTTGGGCAAGCAGCCGGGTACAGGAAACGTTTCTTATGTCCCCGATGAGCACAACCAAATGGTGTTGGATCGTGCGGAAAAAGTAGCTCGCTTGGCTGACATCATTCCCGAACAAGAAGTATTTGGACCGCAAGAAGGGGATCTGCTCGTGATGAGTTGGGGCAGCACTTATGGTGCCGTTCGCTCTGCTGTACGTCAGACACAAGCGGCTGGGATGACAGTGTCTCATGCTCACGTCCGATATCTCAACCCCTTCCCTCGCAATATGGGTGAAATTCTAGGTAAATTCGATCGCATTTTGGTCCCTGAAATGAATATGGGCCAATTGATTGTTCTATTGCGTAGCCAATATGGCGGCAATAACTTCATTTCTTATCCAAAGATACAAGGCCGCCCCTTTACTATTCACGAACTAAAAACCAAGATCCAGTCATACCTGGCATAGGGCCAGTGGAATTAAGGAGCTAAGATTATGAGTGAAGTGATTAATTTAACTCGAAAAGATTTTGTTTCAGATCAAACTGTACGCTGGTGCCCTGGTTGTGGTGATTACGCGATTTTGGCCCAGATGCAAAAAGTATTGCCCAACTTGGGTATTCCTAAAGAAAATATCGTGTTCATTTCTGGAATCGGCTGCTCTAGCCGCTTCCCCTACTACATGAACACCTATGGTATTCACAGTATCCACGGTCGCGCCCCAACCTTGGCCACGGGTTTGAAAATGGCCAACCCTGACCTCAGCGTCTGGGTTATCACCGGGGACGGCGATGGCTTGTCAATTGGCGGTAACCACTTGATCCACGCCTTGCGCCGTAATGTAGACATCAACATTATTCTGTTTAACAACCGCATTTATGGACTAACCAAAGGTCAATACTCGCCCACCTCATTACGTGGGCACAAGTCAAAATCATCGCCAATGGGTTCGGTCGAGCAGTCGCTCAACCCGCTTTCCGTAGCTATCGGTTCTGAATCAACCTTTGTGGCTCGAACCGCAGATACCAATGTAAAGCACATGGCTGAGATGCTTACCCGTGCGGCTGAACACAAAGGCACCTCCTTTGTTGAAATTTATCAGAACTGTGTCATCTTCAACGACAAAGCGTGGAATTATGCCACTGACGCTAAAGTCCGGGATGAAAATGTCTTGATGTTGGAGCACGGGCAACCATTGATCTTTGGGAAGGATCGAGACAAAGGTATTCGTTTGAATGGTCTCAATCCTGAGGTGGTTCCTGTGGCTGAAGCGGCTGAAGGCGAATTACTGGTTCACGATGAATACGCCCCTGAGCCAAGCTTAGCGTATCTGTTAAGCCGCATGCGCCAGCCAGAATTCCCAGAACCTGTCGGTGTTTTCCGCTCTGTTGAGAAGCCAGTTTACGAGCGCGGTGCCTTAGAACAAATTGATACCGCAATCGCACAAAGAGGCAAGGGTGATCTACAAAAACTATACTTCTCTTCAGATACTTGGGAAGTTAAACCAGATGCAGTTGCCGATGTGAAAAAGCCTGTGGTGGCTGACCCCATCGATATCAGTAGCGAATTTGAGGATGAGTATGCCGGGGTAGTCTTCCGAGGCGAACGCAGTTCAGATTTGGATGAGCATTCGTTGATTACCGATACCCTCGCCGATCTTAATCCTCGTAAGCCGTTGATCGCCCATGTTGAGATTTCATTGGAAGAGGCAATCAATCAACTTCAAGAATTGAATGTTGGTCTGATGACCTTAGTTGATGATGATGGGAAGCTGGTTGGTGTCTTTACTGAAGGTGACGTCTTCAAGAAAGTGGTTTGTAATGTCGATGATTTGAGCCAAGCAAAGGTGAAAGATTACATGACCCCACGAGTGACCTCCTTCAAGTCTGATGCGAGCCTAGCGTATGCCCTACACTTGATGTCAATACACCAGTTCCGTCACGTGCTGATCGCAGATGATGAAGGTCGCCCCGATGGTGTTCTCTCTTTCCGAGCTGTAGTTCACTATTTAGATGAGGATTACAAGAGCCACCAAAATGGCAACTAATCTCACAACTTTCTCTTAATCATTTAACGGCCCCGGCATAAAGCCGGGGCCGTTTTTCGTAGACCGCCCAATGTCGCTAACCGACCGCATCAAAGAAAAAGCATACGATCTTGGTTTCGACCTGATCGGTATTGCCCCAGCCACCCGTGCTCCGCACGCGGAGGCCTATCGACGTTGGTTGGCGCAAGGATATCAAGCGGGGATGCAATGGCTGGGGCGAGAGCCGCAACGGCGAGAAGACCTGCGAAATGTGGTGGAAGGTGCCCAATCGGTGGTAGTTGTGGGCATCAGCTACCACGTGCTTGATCCCGCCGCCGAAATCTGGCACGATCCCAGCCGTGGTAAGATTGCCCGATATGCTTGGGGTCTGGACTATCACGATGTGTTGCTGCCCCGTTTGCGCGAGTTGGGTGACTTTATCGACCAAAACGTGGGTGAACCACGTCGTCAGCGCAGCTACATTGACACAGGGCCGATTTTGGAGCGAGACTTTGCGGCCCAAGCGGGCCTCGGCTTTATCGGCAAAAACACCCTACTTATCAGTCCCAAATGGGGGTCCTACCTCTTCTTGGGCGAAATTTTGATCGATTTGGAATTGGACTATGATCCGCCGTCCCCCGATGGTGGAGCCAGTTGTCAGATCGACCCGCCAGGCCAGTCCAAACGGGTTGGAACCTGCGGCAACTGCACGCGCTGTCTTGAGATTTGTCCCACGCACGCCTTTCCCGCCCCCTACATCCTCGACAGCAACCGCTGTATATCCTATCTAACCATTGAACACAAAGGCTCGATTCCCTTGGAACTGCGTCCATTGCTGGGCAACTGGATTTATGGCTGCGACGATTGCCAGGAAATCTGCCCGTGGGTGCGGCGTTATAGCCAGCCGAGGCAAAGCGACTTTCTGACCTACGATCCTGATCTAGTTGCCCCCAAGCTAATCGACTTGATGCAGCTTGATGATGTGGACTTTCGTTCACGATTCAAAGGCAGCCCCATCAAACGCACCAAACGCCGTGGTCTTCTCCGCAACGTCGCCATCGCCCTTGGCAATTGGGGAGATGAAGCCGCCATGCCAATTTTAGAGCAGGCTTGTCAGGATCCGGAGCCGCTGATTCAAGAGCACGCGGCTTGGGCGCTGGCGCGGATTGGGGGCTTAAGCGAACCTAAGTCCGCTCAATAATATTTCTAGAGAGAGGACAAAACTCATTGATTGAGTACAAAGCCATATGACCGAGACTATTAATTCAGAAATATTAGGTACCTTGACCAGAGAGAATCCGAATTACGATTTCTGGAATAGCGAAAGTTTTCCAGTCCCTTTCTTTGATGGAAAAGCGATGCAGATGGTTTATGTTTGTAGCCCAGAGGCTGATCAATCGTTTATATCCGAAGCTGATTCTGCGCTGGCGAATTTTCTAAAAAAGAGCAATACAGATCGCGAGGAGATTTCTGAGGCTGTCTATAGATTATGCCGGGATTACATCGAGCTTATTGGTCTTAAAGAGACGATAGAGCTTTTCGAAGCCCTTGAGGACCTCCAAGATTGGCAACGCCAAGTCATTGAACAGCAAGGCCCTTTATTGAAAATTGATTCCTCAGCAGAGATTTGGAATTTTGTTGATTCGCAAGAGATTCATTTAGTTCAAGCGGCAGCGGCTGGCGAAACACATATGTATGTGCAGATCCTGTGTGACTGTGCTTGGGATGAAGAGCATGGCATTCAGCTGGTATTCAGGGATGGGGTAAATCTTGTTAGGATTAGCGAGCAGGATGGAGATCCGCTCGAACGAGCTTGAACTAGACGGGGCGAAACATAACCAATATAGGTAAGTATTTATGAGTAGAATAATTGATCATGTTGTCATACCTCTATCCGATGGAACCTGCCTATCCGCACGCATTTGGTTCCCAAATACAAGTAATCCAACTCCAGCAATTCTAGAATATCACCCTTATCCTAAACGATATGTCACGGCTGATCGCGATGAAATTGGACATGGCTATTTCGCTGAGCAAGGATATGTATCAATTCGGGTCGACATGCGAGGCTCTGGTGACAGTCAGGGGTTTCTTTCTGATGAGTATACGGAGCTAGCACGCCAAGACGCGGTAGAAGTCATCGAATGGATCGCTAATGCGCCCTGGTGTGATGGGGCTGTCGGCATGTATGGTCTATCCTGGGGCGGCTACAATGGTATTCAAATGGCGACATTGGCCCCCGATCCATTGAAAGCCATTGTCGTTGCCGGGGCAACCGATGATCGTTTTGATAATGACACCCATTTCCTTGGTGGCGTTATGGCCAGCGAACACGTCGGTTGGGCCGTCACCCTTCTCTCTTTTTTGACCCGTCCACCAGATCCAGACATTCTGGGAACAGCGTGGCAAAAGGTCTGGATCGACCGTTTGAACGCGCTGGAATGGATCTTGCCGACCTGGTTGGCCCATCCCATTCGGGATACATATTGGACAACCGGATTCCCGCGTTTCCAACCCAATGGGCTACGCGTTCCGACGTTGCTGGCTGGCGGTGTTTCGGACGTTTACGTCAATGCTATCCTACGAATGGTGTCACGGAATCCAGACTATGTGAAGGGCGTGATCGGCCCTTGGGGTCACCATTTTCCACATCGGGCATTGCCTGAGCCGGATATCAACTGGTTATATCATGCCACACGCTGGTTTGACCGCTGGCTTAGAAATGAGCCAAATGGCGTGGAAGAAGACCCGCCCCTGCGCTTTTTTGTCACCAAGCCCTACGTGGCTGATGGAAAATCTATTGGGAGACGGGAAGGACGCTGGATTGGTTTGAGGCCAGAAGCATTAACGTCTGCCTCGGAAATTACATTCAAATTAGGAGAAAACGGTCGGCTGGACTCAGGCGGGTCTCCAAGTGAAATCACAATCAAGAGTGCTGCATCAACGGGGCTGGCCAGCGGAGAATTCCTGCCGATGGGCTGGGGCATCGACTTGCCGAGCGAGCAGCGGCTGGACGACGCAGCGAGCGTTTGCTTTGAAACAGAGCCGCTTGAAGTGGCGATAGAGGTCATTGGGAAACCCCGTTTGTCTCTGACGTTGAAGAGTTCGAAGCCGGCTGGATTTATTGTAGCGCGACTATGTAACGTCGCTCCCGATGGTTCATCAACCCGCATTGCCATCGGTGCCTTTGAGCTTTCAACCCGAGGCGGCACTCAAAATCATACAGCGCTCGACCCTAATCACACCTATTCAATTGAAATCGAAATGGGTGGGGTAGCCCATCATTTTTCCAAAGGCGAAAGGATCAGGCTAGCTCTCTCCAACGCCTATTGGCCAATGCTCTGGCCTTCCAATCAAGATGATGCATTGATTCTCTTATCTGACGGGGCAGAACTGGTTCTACCGACACCCCCTGATGTTCGAGATTATCACGAGTTTGCTAAGGGTGATGGACATCCATCTTTGCCCAAGTCGGAGCTTACGCCTCCAACTTTTGAAAGAGAGCTGATTCGTGACATGCCGTCTGGTAGGGTTGCTTATCGCATCACAGATGTCGCACCACGTATCCAGTTCGACGACCATCAGCTTCAAACCTGGAATGCAACCACACGGACATACACCATTGATGAGCAGGAGCCAGAGAAAGCGCAAATGGAGATACAGCGAGATATCGAAGTCAGTCGGGGTGATTGGTGTGTGACCACCAGCGTTGAAGCAATGATTACAAGTCATAGCAAATATTATCGTTCCGATGTCACATTGACAGCTAAACTTAACAATGAAATTGTCGTCCGTCGTCATTTTAAGAGTGAAGATGAACGCTTTCCAGCCAACTCAAAGTAGGTCCGTCTGCACTTGACAATCGAGCAATCGTAGGTAGCCAAATAGTAGAATTTAGAGCAGGACGCAATGTGCGGCTGAAGCAGGCATTGGGTCTACTGGATTAGACAGCAATTACCCATATCGAATACGTGACTATATCTCTTAACCTTACCTACTTTTTCAATACCCTCTCATTTAGCTTTACGGAGCACTCTATGCCGAACGCGTCCATGCGCTTTGAAACAACGATCCACGCTGATCCTGAGACGATTTTTGCCTACATCTCTGACCTGTCACGCCACGGGGAGTGGGCGGGTAATTCGCTCTCGATAACGCCGGTTGAGGCCGACCAGCCCATCGCGGTCGGACAATGTTACCACTCTCAGGCCGATGTGGGCAGTCTTCATTTTGAAGCAGAGCTAACAATCACTAAACTTGACCCACCCCATCAATTTGCTTTTAGAGGTAGCGACTCCACGGGTAAATTCCACCATACCTTCACAATTACGCCTAAGACCGAACATTCGATTGTGCAGCGTCAGTTTGATTTTACCCTGACGTTCGTACAATGGATGATGTTCTATGTGCTCTACTTTCCAGTGCGTCGGCCCGCTGCGCTCAAGGCACTGGCTCGATTGAAAACGGAATTGGAAGACAAAGATTTAGATTAATTAGGAATCCAAGCAGAAACAAGCTTCAATATTGAGTGATAAAATGTACCATAGGTTGTTTACCCGCAAATCGACAGGCTAGAAGCCTATGTCACTCTATTTTCAAGGGAAAGAAAATGAACCCAGTTTTGAAAACAATTGCAAAAGTACACAAAGTGGTTTATCAACTGAGCAATGGTCGGCTAGGCAGCAAGATGGGTGGGCAAGATATCCTACTTCTCCACCACATTGGAGCCAAGTCGGGAAAATCCTATACAACGCCCATCGCCTATATCGAAGAAGAAGATGAAGGAAGTAAAGTGTATATGGTCGTTGCGGCGGCAGCGGGACAACCAAAACATCCTGGCTGGTATTATAATCTGCACAAAAATCCAAATACGATTATTGAAATCAAAGGCCAAGAAATAAAGGTCAGGGCAGAACTGGCAGTCAATCAGAAGCGGGACAAGCTATGGGAAGCTTTAAGCGAGGAATTTCCACAATTTAACACATTTCAGGAAAAAACATCGCGAGTCATACCGATTTTTTTATTACATCCTGAAGTAGCATAATGATGGTGAATAGATAACAGTGGAAAAAACGGTATATTTTGTTACACACCCTGAAGTAGTTATTAATCCTGAGATTCCTATTCCGCAATGGCCCCTATCCTCCAAGGGAATTTCACGGATGAAAATGATGCTTCATCAACCGTGGATTGGTGATATTGGATCAATCCATTGTAGTTCAGAACAAAAGGCTATTGATGGGGCTTATATTGTAGCCGAGGCGCTTTCGTTACCCTATAAGATAGTAGAGTCATTAGGGGAAAATGATCGCTCAGCCACAGGTTTTTTGCCAAAAGAAGAATTTGAGCGGACAGCGGACCAATTTTTTATCCATCCGGAAGTTAGCATTCGAGGGTGGGAAACAGCTCAAGCTGCTCAGCAACGCATCATACGCTGTATTGAGGGTCTAATTAAGAAAGACAACAGTCAGTAAGATCTAATGATTGTATCCCATGGCGGTGTGGGAGCCTTGTATTTGTGCTATCTCAAACAGATCCCAATTACCCGAGCAGAAGATCAACCAGGGGAGGGTGGGGGGAATTACTACGTTTTCAGGGCTAATAGCAAAGCACTGTTGCAAGATTGGGCTCCTATTGACCCAATATAAGGTAAGCTAAACTGTCTACGAAGTACGAGAAGCCCCAAGGTTGACTTACTTGACATATCTATAGTAAACTTAAGATTGGCATCGGTGATTGACATAAAATGTGTTATAATAAATTATATTACCGAAACTGAATTACCAACACCAGGGGGCAGTTATGTTTGGTTTGAATATTGATCCGAATAATCCAAAAGGCAATCCAGATGCGGCTGAGCTAAAAGCATTAGGCGTTGAGATGGTCCGCTATACGTTTTATGATTACAGTGATGGGGATCAGGTCGATCCCGCTCGTGTAAACTATTACACTGATCGTATTAAATCCTATCACGCAGTCGGTATCAGATCATTAATTATTCTGACCTATGATACCTACCCCAATCGTCCTCCCCACGACGGGAATGATGCTCCTTGGGACCAATATATTGATAAGTTTGTGCGGCGATCCACTCAGATTGCCCGAGCCTTAGGCCAGTGGAACCCAGCCTTTCAGGTGTGGAATGAGCCGGACCACAAACCGGCTGGCAACTATGTTCCGACCCTGCGCGAGGCGGTCTTTGGTCGAATGCTACGCCGCACTTATGATGCAATCAAAGCTGTCAACCCCAACTTTCAAGTGGTTACGGCTGGTTTAGCGGCAGGTAATCCCAGTTGGTTGACTCGCGTCATCCGATCTCAAGGTGGCGTCTTATCCGCAGATATTGTCGCCTTTCATCCCTATGGGCAACGCCCCGAACGAAACTGGCCCAATCCCAACTGGGCTTTTGGCTATGTCGGTGATTTGCTCAATGCCTATTATCAGGCTGGCCAACGAAAGAAGATGTGGATCACCGAAATGGGGATCAAAGAGCAGGATGTGGGCAACAATCGCAATCAAGCATCTGAGTTTTTACAACGTTACTACAAGACAATTACCACCCACTTTAGTGACAAAGTCGAATTTATGCACTGGTTCTGCTATGCTGATGGGATGGTACCGACCTTTGGTTTTTTAGAGGAGAATGGTAATCGCAAACCAATTTATGATGGCTTTAAACAGGCCGTTGCTGCTGCTCCGGCGAGAATAACGGCCCCCAGCCAACCTACAACACCGACACTCCCTGTTGAGTCTGCCCCGCCTACGCCACCGGACTCCACGCCACCCCCGACTCCTCCAGCCATCGAATTACCAGCACCTAGTACCTCAATTACACCTGTACCTGCGTCAACACCAGACCTAACCAAAATTAACAATGCTGTTGCCGCCTTACAAGGTCAGGTCGCTCAAATTCAGCAGCAAATTCAGCTACTATCGAGTCAGCAGACTCAAATGCAGCAGATGATCGATTTGTTACAACAACAGCTACGAAGCCAAGGTGGCTCAACACCTGGCTTACCAGCACCCCAACCAAAAGTAGCACGGCCGCCTATGCAAAGTCTGATCAATTCTTTGCCTAAACATGCAACGAAACGCTATGAAAATCGGTCCCTCACCCAAATTCAGCGCATCATCGTTCACCATACAGCGATTGTGCCTAGTGTTGGGGCTGAACGGATTGCCGAGCACCGCGTGAACAAACAGGATTGGCCTGGCATTGGTTACCACTATTTCATCACTGGCAATGCGGTCATTCAACAGACCAACAATTTAACAACAGTTTCACGACACGCTGGCCGCTTTGATCCAATTTCTATCGGGGTTTGTTTTGCTGGAAATTTCACAGAGGTAGCGCCATCCGACGCTCAAATTGAGTCAGGTGCCGCCTTGATTGCTTGGCTGCTCAACAGTCTAAAACTGCCAATAACGGCCCTGAATGGCTATAAAGAGTTGGTTAATACCCAAAGTCCCGGCATTCAGTGGGATAGCGGAGCACGTTGGGGGGAAGAATTGCGAGAGCAAATACAGGCAAGGTTGTCTGGCTGATTGTTATTGGCCGTGTAACCAAAACGCTTGGATACGCTGCATTTCGCCCTCATCATTAAGGCGATCAAGCGAAGCATCAATAGCTTCAAGTAAGGCCTGGCTTTCGATATGAACGGCACCGGCGTACCATTCATCGGTTAGATATGTGACGAGATGAATTCCTCGGGGGACAGCACTGGCCCCACTCACGGCATCAACGATGGCAGCATCAACCTGACTTTCAATCACGGCCACAATGGCTGCTTCTGCTGTTTCTTGGCGTGAAATCTCAAGCTGACCAAGCTCCTTTTGCAGTTGCCGCGTCTCCATATCTGCTTGACTGCCCCACTCCACCGCAATAAGCTGGCTATCCAAATCTTCGATTTTCAAGATGCCTTGATTGCCTTGTCGGACAATCAAAACTTGACCGGCATTAAAATAATTTTGGGTATAGGCCACATCCTGCGTCCAGCGGGGATCATAGGGCAAGCCAGACAGAATTAAATCCACTCGCCGCGCCAAAAGCGCATCATACAGCCCATCAAAACCAATGTTGACAATCTCAAGTTCAACGCCCAAATCCTGAACAATTGCTCGGGCAATATCAACATCCAGCCCGATAATATTACCCTCGGCATCAATCATTTCAAAGGGGGGGAAACTGGCGTCTAGCCCAACCCTAAGCGTACCCCGTCGTTGTATTTCGACCAAGGTACCATCGTCACGGGGCTGGAGGAACCACCACGCTATAATTGCGATGACGATCAACACCCCAAGCCCTAATGCAACATTCACTGGAAAAGATGTTATGATTGATCGTTTATGGTCACTCATTCGCGATTTCCCTGACCATACTGCTGAACCTCTAGATAGAGCGGTTTCGGTTCAAATTCCGTGGTCACAAACGTGAAGTAGTCGAGATAAGTACGCGTGGGCCAGGGAAAACGAAACGCCCACAACCCAGCCATCTCAGCCCAAGGCCACGCTTCCACTAATTCATAGGCCGTAATGGTATTCTCAATACGCTGACCAGGTTTCACCGCCCGTGTCCAACGCGGATGATCGTTCCACCCGCCTTCGGTAATATAAATCGGCAAATCAGAATAGCCGTTATCGACCAACATCTCATAAACAAGTTCGGTTCGGCGAAAATTGATGACCTCTGGATGCGGCGGATCATCAGCCGGGAAGCTCCAACCATAGGCGTGGACTGAGAGACCGTCCATCAAGTCCCCCGCCCCCGCATCGAGCATCCGCTGCAAATAAATGAGGTCGTTGAGGGCTTGCTCGTTACCTGGTGGGGCCAAGGTTGGGGCCAACGCTCCCCCCAAAACAATGGTATCGGGATAGTCTGATTCTTGCACACTGTGATAGGCGGCCTTGAGCAACAGGGTATAGCCTTCGGGATCAATGGGTTGAAACCCCCACTCCAAAGCAAGGTTCGGCTCATTCCAGATAATAACAGCTGGCACGCGGTCCCCATAACGATTGACAAATGCTTGAACATAATTGGCAAAATCAAGGTAGTGTTCGAGGGGGAGATAGGATGAGGCCGAGTCTGCAGGTCTGGCCCACTCTGGAACAAAGCCAAGCCGGGCAATGACGGTCAACCCTTGTCGTTCGGCGTGAGTCATCACTAAATCGCTGTGGCTCCAATCAAACACCCCAGGTTGGGGTTCCCGATACGCCCACGGAAAATATTCGACAATCCAGGGTGCTCCCATCTCTCGGACCATTTCCAACGTTCGTTTGATCTTCCAAGGCTCCACTTCATCCGTCAGCCGGGTATGAACCCCCATCTTTGGATTGACCGTGACAACCGTTTGTTGGGGGCCAAGCTCAATCTGTCCGGGAGGGGCAGCTGATGGAATCAGGATAAATAACAAGCATAGCCAAAGCAGTAAAATTCTGGAGGCGAGAGACTTTAAAGATAGCATATTTTTATCAGGCTCATTTGAATTCTGTTCGGTTATCATCATAGCGGTGGCATTATACGCTAATCTCCCGACGAATCAATCTATTTTACACAGAATTTAAATTTACCTTCAACCTACATCCCATTGCAATAACCCCCTACCAATGATATACTGGATTCATACTCGTGATGAAGTGATTGTGTTGTATGGTCGAGTAGACATTATGAGCAACAAATTACCATTTTTAGAGATTATTGGTCCTGACGGTCAGGTATCAAAAGTATATTTGAGCAAAGATCGTTTAACCATTGGCCGATTTTCTGAGTTCAATGATGTGGCGCTTGAGCCAGACCCACAACAACTTATTTCACGCAAAGTCCATTGTGCCATAGAGCGTGAAGGAGGGGCTTGGTGGATCGTTGATAACGGCAGCATCAATCGTACATTTATCAAACGAGATGAAGCAATGTCAATGGTCGAAGGGCGAGCAAGGCTCAGCCCAAGTGATATCATTTGTATTTTGGGAAAGCTCACCGAAGATGGGACGCCAATTTATTGGAAGTTGAACTTTGAGGATCCTTGGAGCACCCAGGTGCCAAAACGAGTAATTCTCACTCCCCATATCGAATATGATTGGTTACAGGCTAAATTGTACCGAATCATTGGCACAAAAAAGGATGAAATTAAAAACCTGAGCCCACAAGAACATAAACTAGTGCGTTATATGGATCAGCGCAATCGCAGTAACGGCAATGTGCCAGTAATGTGTGCGTATGAAGAATTAATTGAGGCAATTTGGGGTGATGAAGTGGATCGGACTGAGAGCGAGGTTAATCATCTCATATGGCGTCTCCGCAAAAAAGTTGAAGATACACCAGGCAGTCCCCAGTTTTTTCAAAATGTTCAAGGCCTCGGCTATCGACTAGAAACCAAACCACAATTTAGATATGGTATACAATAATTTTTAAGGAGCGACTGATGGTCATTGCATCCGCCCATAAAAGTGATGTTGGACGAAATCCAAAACGACAAAATGAAGATTTTATTTGGACCAATGAAGCAGCTAGGCTTTTTATCGTAGCTGATGGTATGGGAGGCCAGGAGGCGGGTGAGGTTGCCAGTGAAATGGGGTCAACCAAAATCGGCGAGGTGGTGAGCAAGGAAGTAAAAGCCCGCCCCACCGATATGTCCAAAAAGACTCTCGAAACGCTCCTCGTTGGGGCCATGGAAACTGCCAACGACGCTGTTTACCAAGCGGGGCAACAGGCAGGACAAAAGCGTAAAATGGGGGCCACCATTGTCATTGCGTTGATTTATCAAGACAAGGCATACATCAGTCACGCGGGTGATGCCCGAGCCTACCAAATAAGAGGTGGCACAATTATGCAACTGACCCGAGATGACTCTTGGAGCAGGGAGTTGGAGGAAGGGGGGCTTATCACTAAAGAACAAGCCGAAAATCACCCTTTTGGACACGTCGTCACCAAAGCGATTGGGCAAGATCCTCCATTGGTTCCCTCTTTCATCGAAGTGCCCTTAACGCCGGGTGATTGGCTTCTTTTGTGCAGTGATGGTTTGTGGAATATGATTTCTGATGAACACATATTGAAACTATTCCAAGCCGCAAGTGACCCAAGCTCACTGGTCGACAATTTAGTCGACGCTGCGAATGAGGCCGGTGGCAAAGACAATATCTCTGTTGCGGTGATAAAGGTCAAAGAATAGTTTATCAACGTTGATTATGAAATAATAAAAAAGCACACCCGATAAGTTGGTGTGCTTTTTTAGATTTAGGATTTATATTCCAATAAGCCGCATAAAATTTATTGGTACTCGGAAATTGTAAGCTGCCACCCTGCCATACAATCTCCACATTGATATTTTACCTCATAACGAAGCTGCGTCTCACCTCCCAGCGGGTTGATGTAATTCTCTAGCCCTACTGGTTTTTTAGAGACCTCGCCAATATTCAAACTACCGCAATGAGGACATCCTGCCTTATTTTGCTTTGACCACCACCATCCCGCCAATAATATAACGGCACATAGAATCAAGAGGATGACAAACCAAATAGGCATTGTAACTATTCCTTCCTTCTCAATTTATTGATCACTTAATAAGGATGAGGGTGAGTTTTAGCATAATTATAGGCTTGATAGGCCGACAAGAGGTGGCACACCCATCCTAATATTCCACCCGTTCCTAACCAAAAACCAGGGGTAATTATCAACCAAATAATGGCCCACACAAGCCGTCCATTATAAATTTGTCCAATTCCTGGAACAAGAAAGCTCAAGACTGCTGCTGTACCAGGGTTTCTCATTTTACCTCCAAATCTACTAAAATCAATTCTATATTGTGATAAGCATACATCAATCCCTGTGCCGATTTTCGTATTCATCCTACGAAAATTAGATAAAACTTACCGACCTAATTTCATTTACAATTGACTTGACACGGCTTCTTAGCGTTGTTATAATATTCACAATTACCCCGCCCCCTGGGGGGTGGGATATGAAGAGGTAAGGAGTTTATAACAATGGATGAGCAAACAAAAAAATTGACGAACCGGCTGAAAAGTATCGAAGGTCACGTTCGAGGCGTACAAAAAATGGTTGAAGATGGGGCCTATTGTATTGATATTGTCAATCAGATTCTCGCCATCCAATCTGCCCTTCAGAAAGTTAGTAGCCAAGTTTTAGATGAACATTTGCATACGTGTGTGACCACTGCGATTCAGGGAGATGACCCTGAAGAACGAGAGCGGGTCCTGCGTGAAGTTATGCAAGTCTTTGATAAAAAAGGAAAAGGTTAAGAAAAGGCAAAGGAGTTTATAATGACAACAAAAACATTTAAAGTGCCAAATATTTCTTGTGCTCACTGTGTGCGAACGATTGAAATGGAGTTAGCAGAGTTAGATGGGGTGACAACGGTGAAGGCCGATGAAACCAGCAAATTGGTAACAGTTGAGTGGGCTGAAGGCCAAACTTGGCAAGGTATTACCGACCTACTGGAAGAAATCAATTATCCCGCTGAAACATAACGAGAGCGTTATTTGGGAGAGACGATTATGGCAACGGAAAAACAACTGACGATACCAGTGCTGGGGATGACTTGTGCCAACTGTGTCGCCAGTGTCGAACGGAATATAAAGAAACTTGACGGTGTCTCAGACGCCGTTGTTAATTTTAGCACCGAAAAGGTCGCGGTCACCTACGATCCCAACCAGACAACACCACAAATGATGATTGACCGAGTCGACCGGGCGGGCTATGAAATCCCTGTCGCAACGTTGGAACTTCCAATCACAGGTATGACCTGCGCCAATTGTGTTAATACGGTCGAACGAACGCTCAACAAGAAAGTCCCTGGAATTATTGAAGCATCGGTCAATTTTGCAACCGAAAAGGCAGTGGTCAAATATATTCCAGGAACGGTCACCCACACAGAGATGGTTGCGGCTGTCGAGAAAGCTGGCTATGGGGTGATTATTGCCGATGAGACGGCTAATCTCGTTGATGCAGAAAAAGTGGCTCGAGAGCGAGATTTGGCCGATCAAACCCGAAAATTATGGGTGGGTGTCATTTTCACTGTACCCCTTTTCATCTTCAGTATGGCTCGCGACTTTGGCCTAATTGGGCATTGGGCACACGCAGCCTGGGTCAATGTGCTCTTTCTGCTTCTGGCGACCCCCGTTCAGTTCTACACCGGCTGGGACTACTACGTCGGTAGCTACAAGAGCCTGCGAAACAAATCGGCCAACATGGATGTCCTGGTCGCCCTTGGCTCATCGGTTGCCTATTTCTATTCAATTGTCGTCACCTTTGGCCTGCTCGGTGGGCACGTTTACTTCGAAACCTCTGCGGCTATCATCACCTTGATTAAGGTTGGCAAGCTGATTGAAGTTCGGGCAAAAGGCAAAACTAGTGAGGCTATCAAAGCGTTGATGGGCTTGCAAGCGAAAACAGCGCGGGTCGAACGTGAGGGTGTTGAGATCGATATTCCCACTGATCAGGTCATTGTACATGATCGAGTGGTTATTCGGCCTGGGGAAAAAATCCCCGTGGATGGCGTTGTCATCAGCGGCACATCAAGCGTCGATGAAGCACTATTGACAGGCGAAAGCTTGCCTGTAGACAAAAATATTGGGGATGCCGTGATTGGATCGACCCTCAACAAACAGGGCTTGCTTAAGATCAAAGCGACAAAAGTTGGGCGGGAAACAGCTTTGGCTCAAATTGTACGTTTGGTTGAAGCGGCTCAAGGCTCCAAAGCACCTATTCAAGCTGTGGCCGATCGGGTATCGGCGATATTTGTCCCTATTGTGATTGGCCTCGCGATATTAACATTCATCGTATGGCTCGCTAGCGGAGCTGGCTTTACGCCAGCCTTGATCCGCTTGGTCGCTATTCTCGTCATTGCCTGCCCGTGTGCGCTGGGCTTAGCCACACCGACGGCCATCGTCGTGGGAATGGGCAAAGGGGCGCGCCAGGGCATCTTATTCCGCAACAGCACGGCCTTAGAGCAAGCCGGTACCCTCGACACCATCGTGTTGGATAAAACGGGTACAATCACAAAAGGCGCACCAACGGTCACCGATGTGATTGTGAGCGAGCAGACCGTTGGTGGCAACAACGCAACGGATCTACTTCGGCTGGCCGCGTCGGTCGAACGTGGCTCTGAGCATCCACTCGGCGAAGCGATTGTGCGTGCTGCCCAGGCTCAACAACTGACATTGAGCGAGCCAACGGGCTTTCAAGCGATTGCAGGGCACGGCGTCAAAGCTGAGGTTGAAGGGCAGCAAATCTTGCTGGGCAATTTACGCCTGATGGAGCAAGAGCAGATTTATTTGAATGGCTTAGGCGAAAAAGTGGCCCAATTGCAACAGGAGGCGAAAACAGCCACGTGGTTGGCGGTGGATGGTCAAGCCAGCGCCATCATTGGGATTGCCGATACGATCAAACCTAGCTCAAAAGCCGCGATTGCCGATCTAAAATCGATGGGGCTCCACGTCGTGATGATGACAGGCGACAATCAAGCCACCGCCGAGGCTATCGCTGCTGAAGTTGGCGTTGATCGGGTGCTGGCTGAGGTTTTGCCGGGGGATAAAGCAGCCAATGTCGCTAAACTCCAAGCAGAGGGGCTAAATGTAGCAATGGTGGGGGATGGGGTGAATGATGCTCCAGCCCTAGCCCAGGCTAATGTCGGTTTGGCAATTGGGACAGGCGCTGATGTGGCGATGGAGACCGCAGGCATCACCTTGATGGGAGGTGACTTGCAGGGTGTCCCCCAAACCATCCGCCTCAGTCAAGCCACGATGCGCACCATCAAACAGAACCTTTTTTGGGCGTTTGCCTACAACGTTATACTTATCCCAATCGCAGCTGGAGTTTTGGTGTTCTTGCCAAATTTACCCATCTATTTGCGGGAACTTCATCCCATTGCCGCCGCCTTTGCGATGGCATTTAGCTCGGTGAGCGTGGTTGGGAACAGTTTGCGATTGCGAAGGGCAACGATATGAAATGGATCAAAGAGACTGGCCTTGGCCTCGGACTAGCTGTGCCCACGATGTTAGTTCTGGCTATTCTCCCGCAGGATTGGGCGTGGCAAGCCATCGCAGTTCTGCTAGCTGTCATCGCCGCCATTTACATCGGCTTTGCGATCAACGATGGTCGCCGCAATATCTTGATTATTGAAATTAGCATAGCCACAGTCTTTCTCGGGTTAGTGTTTGGCGGACTGTGGCTATCACCGATCTTCTTAATCGTCGGTTATTTTGCCCATGGCCTGTGGGATCTGGCCCATCATCCTAAAGGCGTCCAAACGACCATTCAAAGCTGGTATCCACCTGCCTGTTTGATTTATGACTGGGCATTGGGCCTTTTTATGGTGGGGTATTTGTTGTAGTGACTAGACCTTTTTCTCGGTCAACTTAACCGCCCCCATAATGATCGTAATCAGCGCGAAGGCGATAAGGGCCATAAAAGGAATGGTCACAAAGCCAAAAAGATTCACATATCGTGTACCACAGGGAACGCCACCGGAACAAGCTGTCCCAGCACTAAGCACACCAATCTGAATTAAATAATGGTAGATCGAAATACCAAGTCCAATCATCGAAAAGGGTAACACATAGGTTGACAAATATTCATCCTGTTTAATGATCCCAATCAACAGGATCAAAACTAGCGGATACATCAAAATTCGCTGATACCAACACAACGTACAGGGAATAAAGTGTCTGATTTCGCTGTAATACAAGCTCCCCAACATAGCAGCCAAAGCTGGAATTAAGGCCAAATAGGCCCCATACTGTTGGATCAATGGTGTCCATCTTGTTTGCAACTGACTCTCACTATTCAATGGTCATCTCCCAAAAAATGATTTGGAAACATTTTAACCAAGACACGATTGCCCGCCAAACTTAATTCCTTCTTTTATCTTACGAGTCTACAACCTTGTTACCTTGTCCATTTTGTCTCACACCGTATTTGGGTAGAGTAATTCGCAAAAAATAATAAAAATAAAAGTTTAGAACAGGACTTAGGCAAAACGTTACTTTCGACAGGCTCAATCAACGTTTTGTGGAACGAAATATCTGGTTTCGACAGGCTCAACCGACATTTCACCTGTATTCTGCGTAAATCCTAAGAATTTAGTCCAAATAGATCGAAATTTGAGCAGATTTTGACAAATTACTAATAGTAAACCGGGACCCAGACACATTTACACATAACTTTCGCCATTTTCACATCTCATTTTTGAAAACTTCTTCTGGTTTACTAAAATAACACTTATGACAATACAACAAATCACGATGCCCGTTTTGGGCATGACCTGCGCTAATTGTGCGACGACAATCGAGCGAAATGCAAAAAAAGTAGACGGGGTGAATGAGGCCACGGTCAACTATGGTACCCAGAAGGTACAGGTTAGCTACGATCCAAAAACCGCCACGCCACAAGCCATCATCCAACGCATAGAGCGGGCTGGTTATCAGGTTCCTCTGGCGACTATCCAACTGCCGATCACCGGAATAACGTGTGCCAACTGCGTCACTACCATTGAGTGGGTGTTAAACAAAAAGCTGGTGGGTATTGTCACTGCCTCCGTCAACCTTGCCACGGAGCGAGCAACCATTCAATACGTTCCTGGGGCTGTCACCCAAGCCGACATCGTCAGAGCCATCGAAAAAGCAGGCTATGGGGTCATTCAAGCTGAGCCGAACATCGAACCGATTGATGCCGAGGCAATGGCCCGGGCTGCCGAAATTAGCCGACACACCCAGCGTCTCGTCATCGGCTTAATTTTCACTGGCCTACTCTTTTTTATTGCCCACAATTGGCTTTTTCTTTTTTTAAGCACTTATGGCTTTGGCTCCCTCGATAATTGGGTTTATCCAATTTGGGTTAATTTTGCCTTGCTTATTCTCGCTACGCCTGTTCAATTTTATACGGGTTGGGATTACTACGTTGGGGCTTACAAAAGTTTGCGAGGCGGCTCAGCCAATATGGATGTGCTGGTTGTGCTGGGCTCCTCGATGGCCTATTTCTACTCGGTTGTTGTTACAGTGGGCCTAGTTGGTCTGCCCACCTATTTCGAAACCTCGGCGATGATTATCACCTTAATTAAAGTCGGTAAACTGATGGAAATCCGGGCCAAGGGGAAAACGAGTGCTGCGTTAAAAAGTTTGATTGGGCTCCAAGCTAAAATGGCGACGGTAGAACAGCAGGGGCAATCCGTAGAGGTGCCCATCGACGAGGTAGAAATTGGGGACACTGTTATCGTTCGGCCTGGTGAAAAAATCCCGGTAGATGGTCGGATCATCAGCGGTTATTCAGCCGTGAACGAGTCGATGCTTACCGGGGAAAGTTTGCCCGTTGATAAACAAATTGGGGACAGTGTCATCGGAGCCACGCTGAACACCCACGGCCTCCTAAAAGTTGAGGCCACGAATGTGGGACAAAGCACGGCTCTGGCTCAAATTGTTCGCTTGGTTGAACAAGCTCAAGGCTCTAAAGCCCCAATCCAAGCGTTGGCCGATAAAATTGCTGCGGTTTTTGTGCCTGGCGTCATTGTTTTCGCCTTAATCACCTTTGGTTTCTGGCTAGCCAACGGAGCCACTTTCAGCAGTGCATTAATCCGCTTGGTCACCGTGCTATTGATTGCCTGCCCCTGTGCGCTTGGCTTAGCCACTCCAACCGCCATCGTGGTCGGGATGGGTAAAGGAGCCGGGATGGGTATTTTATTTCGCAATAGCACCGCTCTGGAATTGGCCCACAAGTTGAAGACCATCGTACTTGATAAAACGGGCACCATCACCGAGGGTAAGCCAGCCGTGCAAAATGTAGTCAGCGAAAATTACGCCAGCCCCTTGTCCAGCACGACAATTTTGCGATTGGCTGCCTCAGCTGAGCAAGGGTCAGAACACCCGCTTGGACAAGCTGTAGTGCGAGCCGCCACCGCCGCAGGGTTAACATTGAGTGAACCAAGCCGCTTCGAGGCTATTGCTGGACAAGGCGTCACAGCGAGGGTGGAGGAACAACAGATATTGTTGGGCAACCTACGCTTGATGCAACAAAAGCAGGTTGCATTGAATGGATTGGCTGAGCAAGCTCATCTCCTCCAACAACAAGCCCAAACCGTGATGTGGCTGGCGGTCGATGGGCAAGCCGAGGCGGTGCTAGGTTTGGCCGATACGCTAAAGCCAGAGGCGGAGGAAGCCGTGGCCGAATTGAAACGGCTGGGGTTAGACATCGTTATGCTCACCGGCGATAATCCGACCACAGCCCAACAAATTGCAGCCGATGTTGGAATTGACCACGTGCAGGCTGAGGTGCTACCTGGTGATAAATCCGCTCATATTGCCAAGCTCCAAGCCGAGGGGCATACAGTGGGGATGGTCGGCGATGGTCTAAATGATGCTCCTGCGTTGGCCCAAGCCGATGTCGGGTTGGCCATTGGCACGGGCACCGATGTGGCGATGGAGACCGCAGGAGTCACCCTTATCAGTGGTGACTTGCACGGCGTTGCTCGCGCCATCCGCCTTAGTCGGGCGACGATGCGCACCATCAAGCAAAATCTATTTTGGGCCTTTGCTTACAACGTCCTCCTAATTCCGATTGCCGCCGGTGTCCTCGCGCTCATTTTCCCCCAACTGCCTGTTTATCTCAGCCAACTTCATCCTGTGGCCGCTGCCTTTGCCATGGCGTTTAGTTCCGTCACTGTTGTCGGGAATAGCCTACGCCTACGTGAGGCAACGATTGGGTAAGATGAGGAGAGGCGTTGTCGTCAGAGGGATGGATTTACATTGAATATGGTGGGCTTGAGATTAGGCGTAATACGTAGAAGGTGATGCGTGAAAAGCCATACGCGTCACATATCACGCATCACCTTCTACGTCGATTTGAGAGCAAACCCAAATCCTAAAACAAAGCCAAAGGGCAAAATATATACAGGTAACCTACATGAGCATCTTTTCTAGCATCAAAAAAATATTCACCGGGGCAGATAACACCCCGAGCGAACCCATTAATCCTGATCCAACGCCGAAAAAATCAAATGAGCAATATTACATTGCGGGCATTGAAGAAGATCGAGCAATGAAAGATCGTTTTTTTCGGATGGACCCACACAGCCCGATTGAAGATCGTATCCACTTTGATGGTCTTAATTATTATGATCCTAACCCAGCTTATCGTTATGCGCTGAGTTTGCAACCCGCTGCTGAACAAGAAGAATTAGTATTTCAAACCAGCACTGGTGATGAGCAAACATATCTTCGATTGGGGGTTATTGAATTTGAGATTGAGGGCGAAGAAGAAATAGCACAACTGGCGATCTACCAGTCACCCGACCACGGCGGGTTGTTTCTGCCCTTCCGTGATGGAACCAGTGGCAATGAGACCTACGGGGCTGGCCGCTACTTGGAACCACACGATTTGGGGGGTGGCGAGCTGTTAGTCGATTTTAATCACGCCTACAACCCGTTCTGTGCCTACAGTGAGGATTTTTCTTGCCCACTCCCTCCCTTTGAAAATCATCTAAAATTACCGATCCGGGCAGGGGAGAAGGCGTACAAATAACTTAAGCTCGCATTATTCATTTGGCTGGGGTGGATTAACAAAATCGTAGCGGAATTCGATGAGCAAGAATTGATCACCAGCCAAGGTCACCTTGATTTCCGCCAAGTCCTGTAATTCTACGATATATTCCCCTTGAGCCAATCCGCCAAATTCGGTCGCATATAGGCCCAGTTCAGGTTTGGTCCCGGTTACTTGAGGAGGGCTTTCCCAGCCACCACTACGAACGATCACGGGATGACCTTCCAAACCAGCCGCTCGCACACCGATCGTCCCCGCCACTCCATCAATCCGCTCAACGATCCGCCCCTGCCAGGCAAAAGCAGGCGTAGGAGTCGGGGTGATTGTTGGGGTTAGGGTAGGGGTCGGGGTGCTGGTTGGTTGGGGAGAAGCCGTAGCTGTAGGTTGGGGTAAGGGGATCAATGTAGCTGTAGCTGTAGGTGTTGGCGTGTTAGGGCGGATAGGATCTGCACCCTGCCCAATGACTGGTGGAAGTTGGGTAACTCCTTCTGTAGCATATGTAGCGTTCGGCGAAAAAATCAAATCGGCTCGACCACGACCATCCACAAATATTCGGCGTCTGGCCCCTGTATGAAGTACCTCAACCAAATAAACCCCTGGGCCTAACCCACCAAACTCACAAACCAAGCCATCAAGCAAGGGATTAAAGGTTGCTTCACAATATCTTTCAGTGCCTCGAATCGAGCTTAACGTAACAATTTGTCCGGCACGCCCATCTATTCGGGCTGAAATAATCCCGTTTCCACGGGCAATCGCCTCTACGCCATTCGTGTTGTTTATCACCCGCGACTGCCACCCCGTAATTCCAGGGGGTAACACTTCCAAGTCAAAAATTATTTGGATGTCACGATTAGCATTAATGGTGAGCGGTAGACTCAAGTTCAAGCCTTCTGGTGAAACAATGTAATCGCCTGGTGTAACTTCTCTAAATTGACAGATGTCCGTTCCAGTTGCGCCAGTGATACATCGTTGTTCGCTCGTAAAATTACCGTCTACAGCTCGTAATTGCACTGGCACGCCACTAATACCAACCACTCGAACTTCCATTGTTGGTAAACGCTCCTCTTGATATTCAGCTCGGCCTGCCACTGCCCCAATCCACCGCGTTACTGGTGTGGGGGAAGCGACGGGTGTTGGGGAGGGGGTTGGTGTCCCCGTTGCTGTCGATGTTGCAGATGGGGGGGGCGTTGCACTACTCGTTGGAGAGGCGGTGGCAGTTGCGGTTGAGGTGGTCGTTGGCGTTGGGGTCGGGGTATTGGTAGAAGATGGAAGAGGGGTTCGAGTGAGCGTCGGTGGTATTGGCGTAGGAGTGGACGTTGCCGTAGCTGGTTTCTGATTAAACTCAACCCGTGTCACAACGTTAGCCTTTAAAGTTACCTCAAGTCGTGTCCCTAAACCAAGTGGTTCAATAATATACTTGCCAGGGGTTAATCCCGTAAATTCAACCATATTTGGGCCAAGCTCACGGGGTTTCTGCCCTGTCAAAGCCGTATTAATAAATTCAATAGGGGTTGAAAGCTGCACGGGTTGCCCATTACGCCCGGTCACTTTAACAAGCAAACGCGCAAATGTCACCCCCGCCCCTGCCTCTTCACGAACAATGCGTCCTTCCCAAAGTTCACCAGCCAAAGGTGTCTTTGTGGCAGTCGGTTGTGCAGTTTGGGTTGCGGCTGGCACAGGAATTTGCACAAATTCAATGACAACAAGATTGTAATTATCAGCAACGACCTCAAGACTAGTCCCTAACGACGGCACAGCAACTGTCCACGTCCCTGCGGTGACTGGGGCAAACTCTGCTGTATAAGGCCCATACTCAGGCTTACTCCCCGAAGTTGCAGTCATGTAAGCACTACCTAGGTACAAATCGATTGGAATATCAGCTAATCCATCCACTCGTACTCTAAAAATTGAGCCGCTTCCTTCAGTCACCCCTGAGGTATTGCTAACAATTCGCCCAACCCAAGTTTTGGGTGTCGTTGTGGCTGACTGGGTTGGGCTTGGGGTAGCCGTGGCAGAGGGAGTTGAGGTACGCGTGGGTAAATTATCGCTGGTTGATTGGGCCGCAACGGCAGGGGGCAACGAACCAACTGAAATGGCCCCAAATATTGATAAAATAATTGCAAAAAAAACAATCGTATTACGTTTAGAGATTTGATTCATATGCGAAGTTATTGTTAGGATATGGTTCAGATATGGCAATGAAGTATTGTTACAATATTGATGTCAGGCACCTGTAACATTGCAACAATAACATTATACGTCATCATTAAAAATTCCTTCAACTCAATATCTAATTTCGACTTGCTTGCCAGTCAGCACGTTTAAGGTTAAAATTAGACCTAGATCACATCGCCCAGATGTTGTGGTAATTCAACAAATTTTGACTACATATAGTGTCATATCATCTTGGAGTAAAATTCAATGGAAATTTTAGGCATAGATATAGGTGGTTCGGGTATAAAAGGGGCTCCTGTGGACACCACCAAAGGAGAATTAACCAGAGAGCGACATCGTATTCCGACGCCTCAGCCTTCTACCCCGGATGCTGTTGGTGACACTGTAGCGGAACTGGTTCAACATTTTGAATGGCAAGGGCCGATTGGCTGTACATTTCCTGCGGTCGTCAGAAATGGTGTAGTTCACACTGCTGCCAATGTTGATAAATCCTGGATTGGCACAGATGGGAAAAGCTTATTAGAACAAAAAACAGGTCAATCTGTCTTGCTGCTGAACGATGCAGATGCCGCTGGTTTAGCTGAGTTCAAATTTGGCGCGGGTCACGGTCGAGATGGGGTTGTTATCGTCCTAACATTTGGTACAGGCATCGGCAGTGCGATTTTTGTGAATGGACACTTACTACCAAACACCGAGTTCGGTCACATGGAAGTTCGAGGGATGCATGCTGAGCATCGAGCAGCCGCCCGTATTCGTAAAGAGAATGACCTCAGTTGGAAAGAATGGGGCCAGAGTATGAATGAGTTTTTGCAGCGAATGGAAATGTTGTTTTCACCTGACCTCTTTATTATCGGGGGTGGTGTTAGCAAAAAATTCGCGAAATATCAGGCGTTTCTTGAGGTCGACGCCGAGATTATGACGGCGGAAATGCTGAATGAGGCAGGTATCATCGGAGCAGCACTGGCTGCGGAAAGTTTAGCTTAGTTGCCACTGAATGCAACCAGATTTAAAGATATAAAAAAGCCGCCATTATTGTGTGAGCGGCTTTTTGAATCTTATCAGAAATTTCAATTAATATCCAACTGGGTGTCTATCCAAAGCTTCGTAAACCATATTGATCAAATCAAAAACTTCAAATGGTTTTTGTAGAAATCGATCATCACCTATGACGTGATCGCCTTCCGCTGCATCTTGCCCCTCATCTTTCGCTGAAATAATAATCACAGGAACCGTGGCAAGATCAGCATCTGCTTTCATTTGGCGATAAATTTCCCACCCATCAATATCGGGCAACATCAAATCCAACAGCAATATATCTGGTTTCAGGCTTTTCAACAATTCAAGACCTAAATCACCGCGTTTTACCCCAATGACACGATGGCCCTTACGCTCTAAGATGAGTTGAATGAGGCCCCGCATTTCTGGGTTATCTTCAATTGAGAGAATTCTTGCTTGCTCGTTCACGTGTTTCATCCTTAAAAGTTATGGCCTGATTTCAAAAATATTATAGCACAAAAACAGAATAACGCCTTTAGGAATTTTGGACTGTTGCCTTATGATCTATCTACAATTTTAATGTATGGATCACTTTATCCAGTGCAGCCTCACAAGATTCTTGGAGCGCTTCTCCCAAGCTTGGATGCGGATGCAGCGTTTCAGCAAAATCAGTCAATGTGGCCCCCATCTCTATGCCAAGTGCAGCTTCATTGATCAAAGCACTTGCTTGTGGGGCAACAATCGTTGTCCCAAGCAATAGTTCACTTCCCTTTTCAGCGACAGTCAAAACCACACCTGTCATAACACCCAGAGTCAAGGCACGTCCATTCGCCCCTAGCGGAAACCGCCCTGTTACAACGTCATAGCCTGCATCTGTGGCTTCCTCGGCTGTGAGGCCAACGGAGGCAACCTCCGGTGTGAGCCAAGCCACCCGTGGTACAGCTTGGGGGGCGTATTGTATGGGTAATCCAGCAATCGCTTCAGCCGCTACCTTGCCTTGTTTGATGGCCAAGGCAGCCAGTGGTGGGCCACCCGTCACGTCACCAACCGCATAAACATTGGATTGATTTGTTCGCATTTTGTCATCAACAAGAATGTACCCGTCACTATCGGTAGCAATACCTACCCGATCCAAAACTAAATCGGCCGTTCGCGGTACCACTCCCATCGCAATGACAATTAGAGCGGCTTCAGTGGTCACCTCAGTCAGGTCATCAAGCTCTTTTTCGACCTTTATATTAAGCTTTCGCAATTCCGCTTGGACTAGTCGGCCAGCCGTTACATCAAATTCTTCAAGTAACTGTTGCCCTTTAGGAATGAGTAATCTTACAGGCACCCCTAATTTAGCATAAATTGTGGCAATTTCTACGGCAATATAATCACCCCCAATAATCGCAGCATTTTCGGGCAAGCGTTCGATTTGTAATGCCTGGCTCGGGGTAAGTACCTGCTCCCCGTCAAAAGGCAAATCCGGCAAGGAAGCGGCCTCAGCGCCGACAGCGATGATACATTGCTCAAAAGCAAATCGTTTGGCCCCATATTCGCCTTCGACACGCAACTCGTTTTCTGCTAAAAACCACCCTTTCCCCTGCACAACCTCAACATTATGACCTTGCAACAATTTGGCAACACCTTGTGTTAATCGCTCAACAACAGAGTCCTTCCATTCTTGCATCTGTTTGAGATTAACCATTGTTTCACGGACAGTAATGCCCATATCAGCCAAATTTTTCAGTTGGTAAGCCGCATCAACGGCTGAAAGCAGGGCCTTTGAAGGAATACATCCCTCATTTAGACAGGTTCCGCCAATGGGACCGGGATCAATCAAGGCAACCTGTTTACCCAGTTGAGCCGCCCTGATTGCAGCGACATAGCCGCCTGGGCCAGCCCCAAGGACGGCAACATCAACTTCAGTGGCTAAATCGCCAACAACCATAAAACTCTCCTGAACTACGGTTCAAGTGTACGTCGAATTGCCTGAGCCACTCGATTTGGCGTGGGCAATATCTCATCTTCTACAGAGGGAACCGGGAAGGGCGTATCCGGTGATGTTACACGCTCAACGGGCTTCAACAGGGAATAAAGACATCGCTCATTGATAACCGCAATGACTTCAGCCCCGACTCCTCCAGTGCGAGCCGCTTCGTGGACCACAACAGCCCGGCCCGTCTTACTCACAGAGGTCTCAATCGCTGCCTCATCCATCGGCGCGATGGTCCGCAGGTCTATCACCTCAATTGAAACATTCTGTTCAGCCTCAACTTGTTCAGCCGCCGCAACCGATACCTGTACCATCGCTCCATACGTTATAACTGTCAAATCTTCGCCCTCGCGTACGGTAGCGGCTTGCCCCAAGGGCACAGTGTAGTAATCAACTGGCACATCTTGTCGGATCGATCGATATAGTTTCATATGTTCTAAGAAAAAAACGGGATCAGGGTCTTCAATCGCCGCTTGTAGCAACCCTTTTGCATCATACGGATTGGACGGGATAACAACTTTGATCCCTTGTAAATGCATAAAATAGGCTTCAACACTGTCTGAATGTAATTCAGGGGTTCGGACACCCCCACCAAATGGGGCTCTAATCACCATCGGCGCGGTAAATACTGCACCAGAACGATAGCGCATTTTGGTGACCTGGGAGGCAATTTGGTTAAAGGAGACAAAGCTAAAGCCAGCAAATTGTAATTCGGCAATAGGTCGTAGGCCATAAATGGCCATTCCCAGTGCGGTCCCAATGATACCAGACTCGGCCAGGGGTGTATCAAACACCCGGTGTTCACCAAATTCGTCCTGCAACCCATCCGTTACCCGAAAAACACCGCCATTTTTCCCAACATCTTCCCCTAAAATCAAAATGCGGGGGTCACGTGACATGGCCAACCCGAGCGTATTGTTGATTGCCTGCACCATCGTCCATTTTTCGGTCGGTGTACCATTTTTTGCCATCGTTTACTCCCCCCGCCAGCTTGCTATAAGCTCTGATCGCTGTTGAATAAGTTGTGCGGTGGGTTCTTCGTAAACCAAATCAAAAATACCGGTGGGATCTTGAGGCAGAAGCGCATCCAGAGCAGCGAGGGCATCTTCCAATTCAGCTCGAATTTCTTCTTCCATCTGCACTTCTTCCTGTTCAGTTACCATATTTTTATCTATCAAGAATGCTCGATATCGAATGAGCGGATCGCGTACACTCCAATACTCGAGGTCATCGTCAGGACGATACTTTGTTGGATCATCTGCGGTGGTGTGTGCCCCCAAACGATAAGTAATTGCCTCAACCAAGCTGGGGCCATCCCCCGCCCGGGCCCGGGCCACACAATCTGTCATCACCTGAACCATAGCGAAAATGTCATTGCCATCAACCACGTAGCCTGGCATACCAAACCCTGGGCCACGATGGGCGATATATTCCGCTTTTGTTTGATAACTACGAGGCACAGAGATGGCCCAACCATTATTTTGGACAACCGCCACCATTGGCGCTTGAAACACACTCATAAAATTGAGAGTCTCATTAAAATCGCCCTCAGATGTTGCCCCATCACCACAAACCCCAACAACAACGTCAGATTTACCCTCATATTTGATCCCCATTGCAATTCCCGCCGCGTGCAACATCTGAGTAGCTAGAACAATTTGGATGGGAAGGCAACGAGCGTCCTTGGGATACTCGGCACCGATATGGCCTCGATAAGTTTTCATCACATCTAACGGTCGAACACCCTTGATAAAGTAACTTATAATTTCTCGATAAGAGCCAACTAGCCAATCTTCTTGTTGCAATGGGGCTGCAATCCCGATGGATGCAGCTTCCTGGCCATTAAGTGGGCCAAACGTTCCCATTCGTCCCTGTCGTTGCAGAGCAATCATCCGGTCTGAAAAAATACGGCCAAACTTCATCCAACGGAAATACTCGAGCATCTTTTCATCGGATAAATCAGGCAGATCACCAACAACTGTACCATCTGGGGCAAGAATTTGATGAGGTTTCTCAGCTAAAGGATACGCCATTGTTAGATCCTTTCATTGAAGCGATTAGGCTAATATTTTACATCAAGGTCACAAACATTAAAAGTGAATGTTAAAATCAGTTGATTTGTGTCAGACAACGGCCAGCAAGATTGTCAAGGTAATCACACTGGCAATCGTTGTAAAGAGAACGGTTGTCGTGACAAAATCAGGCAACAAATCATATTCTAAGGCGATGATAGAGGCAAGGACCGCCGTGGGCATACTTGATTGAAAAATTCCGGCCCCTCGTTCGACATTGGGTAAATTGAAGAATGTGACGATCAACAAAGCGAGGGCAGGTCCCCCAATTAAACGAAGGGAGCTGGCGATAATGGTATCTTGAGTAATTTTCAGTTTACCAGTACCAGCCAGTTGGACCCCTAGCGCCACAAGCATGGTCGGGATCATCGCGGCGCCAAGCAATCCGGTAATACGGGTTAAAAAGAGGGGAGGGGCAATTTCATAGGCGGTGTTAAGGCCATTAAACGCCAACGCTGGAACCAGCGCAATGAGAGCCGGTGTTTTGAATACCGCTAACAAGGCTCCCCAACTGCCACCTTTATGCCAATTGGCCGCACCCACCCCCAGCACAAACGCAATGATGATGATGGCTAAAAAGTAAACCGTGGCAGCAACAATGGCTTCGGGGCCAAGATGAAATTCGATCAAAGGCAAGCCAAAATTTCCAACATTCCCAAAGACCCCAATCAATACATAGGCCGAAATCATCTCTTTCGGGCGTCGCAACACCCAACCAACCACAAAGGCAAGTAGAGCACAACCAATGTGTACAATCAAAATGTAAATCATCATCTGAACGGCTAAGTCAGCCTCAACTTTGGCTTGACTTAACACGTTAAAAATAAAACAAGGAACGAGGACAAAATAGGCAAATCGAGAGAGGGTTCGAGCCTCTAGCGCAAGGCGGGGTCCAACAATATAGCCGATCAAGACCAGAGCAAATACAGGTGTGATGACATCAAGAAAAATTCTAGCAATTTCTAGGAGCATTAGATCAAATTCTTAGATTATCTGGTTTTTTATTCAGCCGTCTCATCCAAACGAACGATCTCAACGGGCGCATCTTCGGCTAACAGGGCTAAGGTTGCCTCAAGGACCCTACGTTGCTGGGCTACGTCGTGTGGCCGACCAATGGTTGATCCGCGATTGAGCTTGGTAAATGTGGCCCGAGGGGGTGCGGTAGGGCGAGCCTTTCCAGCATTCCAAGTGGTCAATGTAGTAGCGATCCCTACCATTTCTAAGGCACGTGCAATCAATCCAACGGACTGAGAACAAAGCGGTCAGGCAGGCACCAGTAAAGCGGCATCAATTGCCTCTGCTTTTGCTACAGCCAAAATCTCTGGAATCATATTATTGACGACTTGGCCTACGTCAGGGTGATACCCACTAAAACTAATCACTGAGGGGGTTAGTTCACCAATGGCACCTTCTTCTACCATATCTTTTAAGTGCTTCAAAGGTAATAACACCTGAGGATCTTCATTGACATCTGTATGATCAAAATGATCGTGAGCATAGGCGATTTGCTCAAACGGGGTTGAGGAAGAAAAAGTACGAATTGAGTAATCACCAATTGGGTGAGGGGCATCAAACGGCGCTTGACTAGCAGGCAGATAAGCGCCTGAGGTTGTAATCAGCATCAATCGGCTTTTGCTCAAATCTACACCGGGGCCGGCTGGAGCCTCACTATTTTTGATTCGGGCATAATTTTTCCAATCAAATTGACCAGTTTCCTGAAAAAATTTTAGCCAACCTTGCTCAAAATCACGCTGCCATTCTTCGAGATTTTCCAAGATTCTCATAAAGGTATCCTTCGTTTATTTCATTGATATCGGAAACAGAAATCCATCGGTTTATTGCGTTGTTTCAACACGATGGATAATCAGGCCAGTATCAGACTCAAGGGAGATGCGTTTAATCGCGAGGTTACCAGGGTTTCCATCTACAGTGTAGTTTTCTTGCAAGAAGAGACCGAGCGGCTGAGCAAAAACAGCGGCAAAGGTGGCAGCCAAGATTGCGGCAGGAATAGCCGCCCAGCGAAAACGATTGCGCGAACCACTTGGCTCCAGGCTAATCGCAAAAAAAGCGGCCAGCCCTGTGATTAAGCCCGTGGTGACCAAAACGGTTCCACAGCGGGGATGGACTGCTAAATCAGCTTCGCCTTGACGTAATCGATTGAGCGCATCCTGCGTCGCCCGTTTTAATTCACTAGTATCGACTGCCCCATAAATCGTAAACCCATTCCAATCGCTGCGCCCAGCTAAAGAGAGCCGATTTTGCCGCTGGCTCAAAATGTGAATTGTCGCATGTTCCAAGCCATGATTCCGTCGAACCCGTGTAATTATATCCGAAACACCCATTGAAGTAGCTCCTTTAGTCTTTAGTGAAAGGTTATTTAATCTTAAATCCAGAGTATTGTACCCACAACAAACGAGTGTGCAATATCGTTATCAACTTTTTTAAAATGAAAAACATCCACGTGCAGTGGATGTTTTGTGGGCCCTGCAGGACTCGAACCTGCGACCAACCGGTTATGCGTCCCAACTACAACTTTCATTGCCCCTTTCGGGTTTGTGGGCTGGACTATCCCTTCACCCCAAAAAATGGGGGCCTGCCGTCTAGTCTCTACACCTTTCTTCATCAAATGAAGACTTGGCTCGGGATTACCATATCATATAATGACTTAGGGTTCCCCGAATTTGACAGGGTTTCATCTGCAAATTGCTTCACAGACAGCCCTTTGCAGGGTATCGTATCAATCGACTTAGATCACCTGCTTTAAGCCGGATGCTCTAACCACTGAGCTAAGGGCCCATAAAAAAGAGCGGGTAACGGGACTCGAACCCGTGTAACTGGCTTGGAAGGCCAGGGCTTTACCACTAAGCTATACCCGCATTATTGATAACTATTTTTTTGGTTTAGGGGATGGTGTAAGTTAGACGTGGTTTACAGCTTCTTTGATGGCTGCATCAAGCCGACGCACATCAGCTGGTTTTGTAAAGAACTTATCGGCCCCAGCTTCAAGACAGACATTGCGTGTTCGGGCATCGGTATAAGCCGATAAAATGAAAATCGGAACCTTTTCCATTTCCGATTTCTGTCGAAGTACGCGTACTGCCTCATCCCCATTCATCAATGGCATCCGAACGTCCATTAAGATGACGTCAGGGTGCCAGTTCAGTGCTTTCTCTACACCCATTTGCCCATTATCTGCACAGGCAACCTCATACCCTAACATTTTCAACATTTGTGAAATTGTCAACTGAAGGGATTTATCATCTTCAACATATAGAACACGAATCGGATCAGTGACACTACGGGTCATAAAAATTCTCTAACGTGCAAATCACTAAACCTAGTTTAGACAGGATTTACAGAGTTTGGAACCGGGTGCTGGGCACGCTGGGTCGTATCAATAAGTTAACGTTCGGTACAGTCGGGGTGGGCAGATTCGAACTGCCGACTTCTTGCTCCCAAAGCAAGCACTCTAACCGGACTGAGCTACACCCCGAAACATAAAGGCTAGTATAACCCAACTCATTACAAAAATCAAACTAGGGGACCAGGAAAATCTAGGGTGCCCAGGAAATTTGAGCCAATGTCCAATCCTCTCGTTCACTACCATCCCACTCGGCAACTTTGACTGGATCCCCATTACCAGCGGCGTCTATCACATAAATCCCCCACGCGCCACCGCTATCCGAGACATAGGCGATGCGTGAACCATCGGGCGACCAAACCGGCAAGCCATCTTGACCAGCATAAGTAGTTATCTGCTGGGGTTCACCACCCGCCACATCAGTCACATAAACATCCCAGTTACCATTTCGGGTTGACATATACACAAGTTTAGAGCCATCGGGCGAGAAATTGGGGGCACGGTCACTCTCGTGATCAGTTACCCGATTTTGGGCCCCTCCCAAAAAGGCTACGGTATAGATACCTGGATTATTACCATCCGGCTCGGCCCCTTGATAGGCAATCAAATTATTATTCGGTGCCCAAGCTGGCGTTCTTCCATCGCGGACAATTTGCGCTTCAACATTGGTATCGGTAAAACCAATGCGAGTTAGCCAGCGGCCTGAGGCAGGCTCTTGAGCCACGTACACAAACTGGAAATCATCACCACCCCAACGCGGCAAAATATCTTGACGACGGGTTGTAATCCGGGTATCCTCGCCAGTGGTCATATCGTAGAGGTGCAAGCCCTCCGACTCAATCAGCTCCCCCCGATAGACCAAAAATTTACCGTTTGCACTGACCGCAGGCATCGTACCATTTCTAACAATGGCTCTAGGATCGCCGCCAGCAGCAGGCACAGACAATACTAACCAAGTGGCCTCATCAAAATTGTAAAAGGCGTAGAAGATGGAGCCACTGATTGGAGACAAGATTGTTTCAGTTTCGGTAACCGTTTCCGTCGCCGAAATTGTTGGGGTAGCAGTAACGTTACTAGCTACTATCGATCGCGTCGGGATCGGTGTTGATTCTTCATCTTCAGCGTCACCATCCGTCTCATCGACTGTTGCCACCCCACATTCTTCATTGCTTTCTTCTGCCTTGGCCTCAAGGATCTCATCAGATGGCTCAATTTCGAGGGCGGCTAGATATTCGATCTCGGCCAAACACCAGACCCCATCATCAGCCAATTGATCACCGAATTGTTCACGAGCCACAAGCAATTCTTTTTCGACATCAAGATAGTCATCATCAGCTTGATACAGTTCATCAAAAGCCACCACTGCGAGTTCAACTTCATCATCAGCCAAAGCCGTTTGACCATTCAAATAAAGCAGGGCTTTGCTCCGCTCAATGGCGATATCGGTATTTTCGGGTTGCAGACCCAACGCTTGCTCAAAGGCAAACAAGGCCTCATCAATCGTATTTTCTGAGATTAAGCTCACCCCTTGAAGATAGTAGGCTTGAGCAGACACCTCTGCTACCCGCTCAGGATCATAATCGGGATCAAGATCCTGTACTTGGGCCAGTAGATCAAACGTCCGTTGCCAATCATCATCAGCCAAGGCAGCTTCGGCTTGGTCTACAAAATCAGCCGCTGCAGCCGAGCGGGTCTCGGAAGTTGGGGTTGGCTGGGTTAAAGAAACACTCTCGGCCTGGCGCAACGCTTCACGTGCATCAAGCATGTTAGGATTTAGCTTTAAGGCATTCTCAAATGCGGCAATAGCAAGTTCAACGTTACCATTTTCAAAATACTGAACGCCCTGCTGATAACTCAGTTCCGCCTCAGCATCAATCTCGGAGGCGCTTTCTTGGAGTCCATGATAAGCGCCCAGCACACCCACGCTACCGTACAAGACACCAATACAGATAAATGCTCCCAAACATCCAACTAAAATCCGCCAACGACGACGGGGTTGAGGTTCATCATCTTCCTCATAATCATCGTCATAAAATTCATCATCCTCATCATACAAGGCATCATCTTCATCAGCGTAACCCGTATTAAATCGAATACGTGGTCGATTGTATGAAGCCTCGTAATCATCATAAAATTCTTCTTCATCCTCATCATCTTCACCGGCGACGGCAAAAATATCATCGTCTGAAAAATAATCTTCCTCTAAAGGCTCACCCTCATCTTCATATTCCTCATCCAAATAGTGATCATCGAGGTATTCCTCATCCTCCAAAAAATCATCGTCACCCTCATCTTCCGGATACATTTCCCCCGATGGATCATACCCTTCCAGAACAGGCTCTTCAATATAGATTTCTTCGGGTCTTGTATCTAAAGCGGGTTGAGGTGTCCCACAATAGGGGCATACCTCCTCTAAATCGTTGTACAATGTGCCGCAAGATTGGCACTGTATTCTAAATTCGTCACTCATAATTTATGAACAACCCACACAATATTGCAGTAAAATTTGCCCTTGTTCATCCAGCAATTGAATGTCCAGAGGAACATCATTCGCCCTAAATTCCCAACGTAATGGCATCGCAGGTTCAGTTGTGAATGTCTTTGATAACAAGATTTCTTCATCTGCTGACACAATCACTTCACCCTGTCTTTGTTGAGCCAAGATGGCTGATAATTCAATAGTATCAGCTATCCGTTGCACACCGATGGCCGCCTGTTCATTGGCCCAAGTAATACCATTAACTTCAGCTACAGGCCACCATCGCTCTTGCCATTCGATCACTTCACCTGGCGCAACCTGTATGTCAGCCTCGGGCCAAAAGCCACGATTGACTCCACCCCAAATTTCAAAATATTGGGCATTATTATCGGTATAGCTACGATCATCAAATTGCGTGCTAAAGGCAAAGAGCTTATTCCCCAGTGTATCTGGCTCGATCAGACGAACCACCCCCAAATCGGTATCGGGATTGTAGGCAGCCATAAAAGATAGGTCAGGCTCGGGCACAAAAAAGCCAAAATAATTTTGCCATTGACGATAATCACTGAGATCGCGCCCATCAATTTCTGGCCAATCAGTCATCAATTGAGCCTCTGGCATAAGCCAGCCTTCCTCGCCACGACTGTGTACTTCAATCTCATCAGAAGGCACAATAAATTGGGTACGGCGTGACATCGAATTGGAAGACAAGGCCAGGGCAGCATTGAGCCAAAATTGAACCGGGATTGTATTTGGGCCATTATTCACCAATTTCGGTGCAACCTCAAAAATCGGACTATCCACCTGTAACGTCACTGCTACATCAACACTCACCCGATTATCACCTAGATCGCTTAGGATAATTGTCACGGCTTCGTCACTTTCCTCAATCCGATACGTCCACGGAACCCCCCAACGGTGCCCATGTTCCTGAGTAGGGTAAGCCCACTCCATTCCCCCAGTGGCTAACCACCAATTGGCCTCATACGGTTGTAGCACACCGTAACGAGAAGGTTTGACAACCTCATTCTGATAAAAAATCTCTTGATTCGTCGCCTTAACAACAGCACTGTATAACCGTCCCCCTAATTCTGGCAAAAAAGTTAGCCGAAGATATGGGTTTTCAATCACAACCGCAGTGTAATCGACTGGCTCTGGTGTTGGGTTCGTCTGTTCATAAGTGGGCCGATTAAAATACAGCACCGACATATTATAGACAGGATCGAAGACCTCTATCAAATATTCTTGATAGGGATATGTCGGTAACGTAATTGTCGTTTCATACACTTCAAGTTTAGCGGCGGAATTATCCTGAGTAACCGCCATCTGTCTATCGACAATTTTATCAGCCGTCACAATTTTGGTAGGTGTTTGTGTTGGGGGAGCAGCAGTTAGGGTCGATGATGGTATAGATGTTGCTGTTTGTGTAGCCGTAGGTATTGATGTGGACGGTTGAGTATTTGTTGGACGAGGTGTGAGGGTTGCCGATGGCGCATCGGTTGGCTGGGATGTATCAGTCGGAGATATTGTCTCGGTTGGGGTTGACGTAACCACAACAATTTCAACCTCAGTCGCAAGGTTAGCCGGTTCCGCAGACGGTTCAGCACAGGCTGTGAGAAAAATCGCCGCTGAGAGCAAAACACCCCCAGCGGCTTTCTTTAATTCAAGGTTATGTATTAAAGCGTCCATGCAGCGGGACATGATAGCATAAATAAATTGGATGTCCAATCAGCAGTCAAATCATTTCCCACGAGACAAACAGCCAAAAACACACATTTTTATTCAACATTGACTTAACAGTAAGGAGTAGTTAGTTACTGTCGTTCACCAATTACTAATTACCCATAACCTACAATCGTTCAATCGCTACAGCTGTGCCGCCACCTGTGCCGTGACAAAGTGAGGCCAAGCCCATTTTACCACCTTTGTCTTCGAGGCCATTGAGCAAAGTCACAATTAATCGGGCACCTGTACAGCCAATTGGGTGCCCCAAGGCAATCCCACCACCGTAAGCATTTAATTTTTCGTAGGGAATGCCGAGGACTTTATTAAAGAGGATACTGTTCACAGCAAAGGCCTCGTTATTTTCAACCAAATCGAAATCTTCAATGTTCAGCTCCTGCTTCTCGGCTAATTTTCGTACCGCCGGTACAGGAGCTTCAACAAACCGCCAGCTATCGACAGCGGCCCAGGATCCACCAACATAACGACCAATCGGCTTTAGATCATACTTCTCAACCGCCGCTTCACTAGCGATGAGCAGAGCTGCTGCCCCATCACTGATTTGGCTGGAGTTCCCCGCTGTCAGCACACCTTCTTTGCTAAAAGCAGGGCGCAATTTACCCAACCCTTCCAATGTGGTATCAGCCCGAATGCCTTCGTCTTCATCCAAAACTTTAATATCACGCTTGATCTTAACTTCCATCGGCGCAATTTCTTTCTTGAAGAAGCCATTGGCCGTTGCTTCGGCAGCACGCTTATGAGAATTAAATGCCACTTGGTCCAACTCTTCACGGGTAACTTCATACTCATCAGCCAGCCGTTCCGTTTCATCACCCATTCCAGCATTCTCAATCGGATCAGTCAAACCATCATGCAGCAAAATATCGGTCAGTTGCTCACCATTGCCCATCAGGAATTTGTAGCCCCAGCGAGCCTTGTAGGAGAGTGAGAAGCCCGCCTGGGACATCGACTCCATCCCCCCAGCTAAAACCAAATCAGCCTCACCTGCTTTAATCATTGAAGCGGCGTTCATCACCGTCATCATGCCAGATGAGCAAACCATATCGACAGCATAGCCATCCACTGATTGGGGAATTCCCGCTTTTACAGCTGCTTGGCGAGGCAATAATTGCCCGTGGCCTGCTCTCAAGATATTACCGAAAATGTACAAGTCTAAATCTTCACCTTTAACGCCAGCTCGTTCAAGCACGGCCTTCATTGCGTGTGCGCCTAAATCCGACGGCGAAACGTCCTTCAAACCTCCACCAAATCGACCGATTGGCGTTCTGGCACCAGCAACAATGTAGGCATCACCCATGATGTTTCTCCTTAATATGTGTCTAATATTTCGTTTTATCGTTTATTATATAGGCAGCAACGCCTGTTATTTACCATCTGACTCAGTTGAAACATCAGGTTTTGGTGATGTCTCGGCTGAGTCGCCATCCTGTTTTGCTGAACCTGGCTCGTTGTTTTCAGTCCAAGCTCGCATCCACTCTGTTTGCGTTTTGAGGGTTTCATTGAGCATTTGGCTCCAGGTGTCGAGGGCTTGTTTTGCTTCATCAGTCTGGCTATCCTTACGATCAGCCCGCAATGTTTCGATAGTTTCCTGAGCTTTTTCCAAACGACGTTGCAAAATGTCAATCTTCTCCAGCGCGTCCAGATAGCGCGCCCGAGGCACGACTCCCATCATCTGATACCAATCTTCAAGATTTTCCTCAAAGGCAGAGGCCGTCCCTGACGTTGCATTTGGCATAAACTGATTCATCCATTTTTGCCACGCCTCAGGGTCGCCCATCGGCACCGATTTTAGGGCTGTTTGCGCTTGCTCTGTCCCCCGCATCGCCTCAGCCATCAGGGTAAACCAGGCTTCCATTACTTTTGGGTTCATCGTAAAAAATCCAATCGAATCAAGGACAATTTATCAGTTTAAGCAACAGATTATCCTTGATTACGGATAATTAGTAAATAGTAATTAGTTATTGGGACAGGCACTTAAAATTACCATTTACCAATAACTAGTTACTAACCTATGCCCGTTCCTTAAGCCATTCCACAATTGTTGGTGGCAAATCACGTTGTACCTTACCACTAACGTACATGCCGATGTGTCCGGCCGGGAAAGACTTAACGGTGTAATCTTTCGAGCCAATGTGATTTTCAAGGGCTAAGGATGAAGCGGGTGGCACCAGATGATCTTCCTCAGCATAGATGTTGAAAACGGGCATCGTAATATTACTCAAATCGACAAGCTGATCACCAATTTCGACTTCGCCTTTGATCAGCTTGTTATCTTGATAGAAATCTTTGATAAATTGTCGCCAAGCTTCACCCGCTTGATCAGGACTATCAAAAATCCACTTCTCCATACGCAAGAAGTTTCGCAGCTTGGCCTCATCATCCATAATGTCTGCCAAGGCCATATACTTTTGGACATTCAACTGAAAAGGTTTGAGCAGCAAGAAGCCAAAATTCATAAAATCGCCAGGAATATTACCAAATGCTTGAACCATCAAATCAGCATCAACACTCTCCGAACCCACTTTACAGCCAGTCCAGGTGTTAAGTAAGCCATCTTCGATATGGAAGTCAACGGGCGTTACCATTGTAATCAGATTTTTAATTTTTTCGGGATGCAAGGCAGTATAGCACAGACTAAAGGCCCCACCTTGGCAGATACCCAGTAAGTTGATCTGATCCACGTTGTGACGCTCACGAACGACATCCACACAATCATCAATGTAGCCATTGATGTAATCATCCAAGGTCAGCCAGCGATCTTCTCGGCCAGGGTAGCCCCAGTCGATCAGATATACTTCCATTCCTAGATTTAGCAGATTACGCACCAAGGAGCGATTTTCCTGAAGATCAGCCATGTAAGGACGATTGACTAAGGCGTAGGAAATCAACATCGGGATTTCAAAGGTTTTCTCAACAAGAGGCTTGAAGTGATACAAAACAACTTTATCTTCTTGGAAAACTGCCTCTTTTTCACTCACCCCAAACTGCACTTCATCTTCACGAATTTGGCTGAGAACTTTAACGCCCTTGACCACCTTGCTGTTCATCTCAAAAAGCTCTTGCATCGCAGCTTCTGGGTTGATTTGAATTGGAAATGAATTCACGATTATGCTCCTTCTTTTTTGGTAGAGGCTGCGGTCTTGGCAGGTTTCTTCTTGGTCGTAGACCGGCTAGTTGTTCGGGCCGAACTTCGGCTGGGTTTAGCAGTCAACTTAGCAACAGCATCCTTCAAAGTAGCAACTTCATCCTGCAATGTAGCAATAGTTTGCTTAACATCATCGGTTGATGACCTGTCTTGCCCGGCCATCGCTTTTTTGAGGGCCTTGACTTCCTTCCGTAACTCATAATTAGCTTTGTGAGCGGCATCTACCTCGGTGCGAGTAGGAATATCGAGCATTTCACAAACCATCTCAACAAGCTGTCGTTGTTGAATGCGATAATTCATTGTCGCTTCGATTAGTTTTCCCTGCGTACGAATGAATTGCTCAGTGCGAAATATCTCAGCAAAGGACTCTTCCGCAAGCGTCGTCCATAAAGTAGCAAATTCAGCGACACTATCGACCGTGTCTCCCTTTTCACTCAAGGTCACCAATTTCTGTTGTAAATTTTCAAAGGATTTGACCCACGCTTCGATGATAAGCAGTTGATAATTGTAGTCGGCTCGACGATAATCCAGCCAAGCTTTGAAGCTCTGACGTAATTTACCCTCAAATTCACGAGTGTAACCTAGTGTGGGACTTGATAAAAATTGACCAAAGGTTTGATCAAATGTGTTCCAATACAAATTATTAAGATTGAATAAGGCTTGATTACGCCCCATACCATTGGGGCTAAAAAAGTCTACAGGGTTTTGCCAGGCTTGCAACCAAGGTTCCAACATTTTTTGCATTTGCCCGCTGTACTGCTGCCATAATTCTTGGTTATCAGCATTCATCTTAAATGTAGCCTCAGCAGATTGGGTCAATTGTGCTTGTAGTTTCTTGGTATACTCAGCCCAACTACTCTGCCAATCTCCGCCAGCCTGCATCTGATTCATCATTCCTTGCCAAGCTTCAGCGGCAAATTCATAAAATTGAAATAGCGCCTTTTGATTGTCAAACATACGCTGGGCCGTGGCTTTGGCCGTCGGATCGGCCTGCTCGGTCCAAGACTCGAATCCTTTTGTAGCTATCTCATTCCACTGCTCTAGCCAATTGACCGCCCCAAATGGAGATGTTTGCGGGGCAGATTGGGCTAAATTATACCAGCTTTGCCACATCTTTTGCTGATTCTCGGTCCAAACTTTGGTCATTTCTTCGACCTGTTCATTCCAGTTCATGATCGGTGTGCCTCTACTTTTTATCTGATGCTTCGCCCGATTTAGGCATCCACATATTAACCCACTGCATCTGTGCTTCCATCACCTGCTTGGCCATCTCTTGCCATTGTTGAAAGGCTTGCTGGCCTTCACCATCCCAATTGCTATTGATTTTGGAAAAGTCTGTCTGTTTCATCAAATCAAACCAACCCTGCCACATTTGATTTTGAGCATCGCCAAATTGTTTATTCATATCCTGTGCTTGTTTAGCCCAATTTACAACCTCTTCAGGCAAGCCATCGGTATTCAAGCTCTCAGACCAATTCTTGGTCCAGGCGGATTGAGCTTCCATCGTATTTTTGACCGTTTCTTCCCAATTTTCAATCGTTTTTTGCCAAACTTGGGTCGCTTGGTCAAGTGATGGTCCTTGTTTTGCCATCTCCTGCCAGTTTTCCCACATTTTCTTTTGGGCATCCGTCCAATTTTTGAACATTGCTTCAGTTTGTTTATTCCAGTCCATTATAATACTCCTTTGAAAAGCCTTGTAACACAGGCTTCGAGCCTGTTTATTGACGTTTTAGTTTGCATTGTCAACAGTTATTTCTGTTGCCCTTAAAAGACAGCCCCACCATCAACAGCCAATGTATGGCCATGAATGTATGATGCTTCATCAGACGCCAGCCATAAAAAGGCATTGGCAATATGCTCAGGCAACCCCATCTTACCTAATGGAATGTTATCAACAAGCTTATCCATCACGTGTTCAGGGATACCTTCAGTCATTCGAGTCCGAATAAAACCAGGGGCAATGGCGTTGACCCGCACCCCTTTACGACCTAACTCTCTGGCCCACACTTTGGTCATCCCAATGACCCCAGCTTTACTGGCAACGTAGTTTGTCTGCCCAAAATTTCCATAAGCCGCGACAACGGAAGCCGAGTTCAAAATAACGCCACTTTTTTGCTCGATCATCTTTGGGGCCACGGCTTGGGTGCAATTGTAAACCCCTTTGAGATTGACATCAATCACAGCATCAAAAGCGGCTTCATTCATCTTCACCAATTGCGCATCACGCACGATCCCCGCATTGTTAACCAAGACATCAATTCGGCCATACTGTTCAATCGTACGACCCGCCATTCGCTTGACCGACTCTTGATCCGTCACATTAACATCAATAGCCATCGCAGACGGAACCTCGCCCTCAGCAACAGGCAAACCGTTTCCATTGCCGTTTCGAACATGTTTTTGGGCCAGGATTTCATCCACAACCGTTTTAGCAATCTCTAACTCAATGTCAGCTACAACGACTGACGCTCCTTCTTCGGCAAATCGCAAGGCAGTAGCTCGCCCAATACCACGACCCGCTCCGGTAATAATTGCAACTTTATCTTTGAGGCGCATAACCTACTCCTAAAATAATTTTGAATATGAATGTAAACGAAAAAATGTAAGAATTATGTGAAGTTTGTGATTTCGACGAATTAAGAAATTCAGGAGTTAGGCTTTTCCAAGAATAAAATTCATCAACGTAACAAACAGGTCAAACGCAATAAACTTGACGTTTATCTACTGTGGAAAAACTCAAGCAATTCCACAGTTTGTCTGGTCATTAAATTTTGGCGTGTCCCCCGAGTTATCAGTTAATTATTTATTATCTTAGAATTGCCTACTTCGTGTATACGAAAAAACTATGGTACTGACTGCCTCTCATCTCTCCACGGCAAAAAGGGAGAGACTAAATTTGCCTCTCCCTCTTTCCTGAAACAGAACAACTTATTTCTTTGCCGGTGTGTAAAACTTAGACAATTGTTCGGCTGCGCTTTTGGCTTGTGCTTGATAGGTTTCAACCATTTTCAAGGCCACATTTTGCTCAACCGCAAAGATTTCTTCAGCTTTTTTAGCATTCGATTCCATCGCTGAGAACCATTGCTGGCGAATAGCTAATGATTGATCCATCCCTTTTTGAACGGCCTCTAGCATAAAATCAGCATAGGCTTGGCTAGCCTCTTGCCACATCGCAAAACCATCTTGCATAAATTTTTGTTGATTCTCGATGATTGGTTTGCTATCAGCAAACATTTTATTGCTAGCTTCAATCATATTATCAAACATTGCTTTGGCATCTTCAGTAGCTTTAGCCGCTGCATCATTCATTGCATCTGTCATATCATTTACAACTTGACCATTTTTTGTTTTAGTTGCTGCCATGGTTAAATCTCCTTTGTCATACTAACTTATTGGCAAATTTATTACTGATGATCCTACTTTACCAAAGTCAAGTTGCAAATGAGTTACAAATTCGGTTTAGCTTTAAAGATGAAGGAATAGACAGAGCGCTTTAGGGGAATGATTTATAGTTCAAAGGTAGGCCGCAGAATGTAGATTTGATTTTATGTTCTACGGCCTACTTTCTATGAAGTTTACGTGTGGCGGCCTCCATTGATGCTAATTGCGGTGCCTGTAATATATCCAGCCATTGTCGGCGAGAGTAAAAAGGCTACACTCCAGGCTACTTCCCGCTCAGTGGCAAAACGACGTAACGGGATCGTCTGCAAGATTTTGTCCTTGACTGGGTCGGGAATGGCTTTGACCATATCCGTTTCAGTAAAGCCGGGACAAACAACATTGGCTCGTACGCCATAACGCGCCCCTTCCAAACCCAAGGTTTTGGCCATCCCAATCAAGCCCGCCTTGGTGGCAGAGTAGTTTGCTTGCCCAATATTGCCTTGCTCGCCCACAACCGAGCTAATGAACACCATTGCTCCTTCTTTACGCTCGTACATCAACGGGGCTAAAGGGCGAATCGTGTTGAATACACCATTCAAGTTGGTATCAATCACACTTTCCCATTGCTCATTGGTCATACGAGATAACAGAGCATCATTCGTGATCCCAGCATTCGCCACCACACCATAAACCGGGCCAAGTTCACGCTCAACCTGTTCAACAGCCCCGTTCATACTCTCTCGATCCGTCACATCGACTTTAACCGCCAAGGCTCCTTTCGGACCAGGGGCGCTACGATAGGTGTAGGCCACTTTGGCCCCCAACTCTTCCAATAGAGCCACAATCTCAGCCCCAATTCCTCGATTACCACCAGTTACCAAAATGATACGATCTTCAAGCCCAAACATAGTACACCTCCAAATTAATTTAATTTACAGACAAAGACATAAAGAAAAATTATCTTCACACCCTTGAAATAAACTCGTTAAGATACTTTTGGATAGCCCAATTGTGAAAAATCTTCGGTAATTTCGTCTAAAATAGCTGGATCATCGATAGTAGCGGGCATCCGATATTCAGTGCCATCTGCAATCTTTTTCATCGTCCCTCGCAAGATTTTCCCAGAGCGCGTTTTTGGTAAACGAGTGACGACTTTAGCAATCTTGAACGAGGCCACCGGACCAATCTGATCGCGGACCATCTGGATCACCTCTTTGACGATATCTTCTTCAGGTCGATCAACACCGGCCTTCAAAACAATTGTCCCCAAAGGCACTTCACCTTTTAACGCATCATTAACGCCAATCACCGCACACTCAGCCACATCGGGATGAGCCGCCAACACCTCTTCCATCCCTCCTGTAGAGAGACGGTGCCCAGCCACATTGATGATGTCATCCGTTCGGCTCATAATTGACAAATACCCGTCCTCGTCCTTAAAGCCAGCATCGGCGGTGGTGTAGTAGCCTGGCGATACTGCCAGATATGAGTTGAGATAGCGCTCATCATTATTCCATAAGGTGGGTAAACAGCCAGGCGGTAAGGGTAATTTGACTGTAATGCTACCGATTTCGTTCGGAGCAACTTCATTATTCCCCTCATCCAATATCTGAACATCATAGCCTGGCACAGGCACCGCCGCTGAACCGGCTTTCACCGGGAGTTGTTCAATCCCCATCGGATTACAGCAAATCGGCCAACCTGTTTCCGTTTGCCACCAGTGATCGATGACAGGGACACCTAATTTTTCTTCCGCCCAATGCAGGGTATCCGGGTCACAACGTTCACCTGCTAAAAAGAGGGTGCGAAAGTTGCTGATGTCGTACTTTTTCAGATATTCAGCGTTAGGATCATCACGCTTGATGGCACGGAAAGCGGTAGGGGCAGTGAAGAGAACACTCACATTATGCTCAGAAATAACTCGCCAGAATGCCCCTGGGTCGGGTGTACCAACTGGTTTACCCTCAAACAAAATCGTGGTGCAGCCATGGAATAGCGGAGCATAAACGATGTAGGAGTGACCAACCACCCAGCCCACATCGGAGGCTGCCCAATACACCTCCCCCGGTTCAACACCATAGAGATTTTGCATACTCCACTTCAAGGCAACCATATGACCTGCATTGTCTCGAACAACGCCTTTAGGTATTCCGGTTGTACCAGAGGTGTAAAGAATATATAGCGGATCAGTGGCAGCAACGGGAACACAATCGACGGCTGTAGCCGTTTCCATCGCTTCAACCCAATCCACATCCTGCCCCTCAATCATTGAGGCCTGGGCTTGTGGACGTTGCAGAATGACCGTTTTTTCCGGCTTATGCTCAGATAGTTCGATCGCTTCATCGAGGAGGGGTTTGTATTCAATCACGCGAGTGACTTCGATGCCACATGAAGCCGAGATAATCAGCTTGGGCTTGGCATCATCAATGCGCGTGGCTAGCTCATTCGGCGCAAACCCACCAAACACAACCGAATGGACCGCACCCAACCGGGCACAAGCTAACATCGCCATGGCCGCTTCGGGCACCATCGGCATATAAATGATGACCCGATCACCCTTTTCGACACCCAGATTAGCAATCGCTCCAGCGAGGCGAGCCACCTCATCACGCAATTCCCGATAAGTGAATTTCTTGACACTATCAGTCACTGGGCTGTCGTAGATTAGAGCTAACTGATCTGCCCGACCCTCTTCCACGTGTCGGTCCAGGGCGTTGTAACAAGTGTTGACCTCACCCCCCGGAAACCATCGATAAATGGGCTTTTGTGAGTCATCCAACACTTTATCCCACTTTTTATACCAGTGAATATCCTCGGCGACAGTTGCCCAAAAGTCTTCAGGGGCATCTTTCCATTGATTGTATACTTCATTGTATGTAGCCATTAAACGTCCCTATTCAAAGAAATTTTTAATTTAGACCCCAATAATACTACCAACTCTATCAACCCTACAAACCCATAAACGCTATGAACTAATACTTAAAACGAGCGTAATAGGTCTTCTCCGCCGCTCGACGCGCTTGACCCAGCGTAACGATCCCCTGTTCAGCCAGCAACGGAATAAATTTCAGAAAAATTTCCCCCGTCAACATCGTGTCTCCCAAAGAGGTATGCCGCCCAAATACGTTGATACCAAAGCGTTGGGCCATTGCCTCCAAGCTATGATCATTATCATTCGGGTGTAAAACTGCCGACAATAACAACGTATCCATCACTGGATTGGTAAACCGTATGCCAGTGGATGCCTCTTTGAGTTGAAGAAGACGCATGTCAAATGCAGCGTTATGGGCAACCAAAACGGTCCCTTCCATAAAGCCATGTAACATGGGCAACACCTGCGCGATTTTGGGTTTTCCTTGTAACATTTCAGAAGAAATACCATGAACATTGGTCGCCTCTGCTGATACTTCCCGTTGCGGATCAACCAGATAGTCAAAAATCTCTTCGCGCAACAAACGACCGTTAACAATTCGCATGGCACTGACCGAAATGATCTCATCGCCAGCCGATGGGTTAAGGCCAGTTGTCTCGGTATCAAAGACCGTGTAAGTCAATTCAGACAGAGATCGCTGGTCAAGCTCAGGCGTTTGATCGGGTTGGTGAAATAAATCGAAATCGTAATATTCTGGTCGACTACTTTGAATACGGAGTTTTGGGGCAGCATGATGTTTCGGCTTGATGGTAGGTAAAAGCAGGCGGAAATAGGCTGTGTTTGTCTCGGGGTCGGCTTGGCACCAAACCTCGCCCCCATGTCTTTCCGCCACATCTCGTAAAGTCAAGCGGCTTTCAGCCTCATCCGTATGCAATGGCTCATTCTGCCAGCTCCAAAGGCTATCCATATCGGTTTCATCACTCGCCCAAACCAAATCAAAGGTTGATAAATGACCGTTTTTCTTTAAGCGCAAGCTAACTTCAGTTGCCTGAAACTCTGCTTTTAATCGTTCCACTAAATGAGTCATGGCTTGTACGATGATATAGCTATCAACTTTAATCCATAGATTATCATCCGGTTCATAAACAGTTGTGATTATGTTCAATCGATCCTCAAATCGACGTTGCAAAGCCCATAGCAAATCGCTCCCTAACATCTCTTCTAATTGCCAATCTGACTTTAAATCTCGATCATGTTCAGATGTAATCTGTTGCAACTTGGCACTTAACGTCAGCGCTTCGTCGTAAATGACTTTTCGCAACTGGGCCAATTTATTAGCATCCATTTCTGGATACAACTCAATGGTTTCAATTGCCGTTCGAATATTGGCTAGTGCAGCGCGAACGCCTTCCGTCAGGGTTTGTAGTAGCCTATCCCGGCGGAAGCTTCGTTGGCTCTGCTGGGTAATGTCCTCAAGGGTGAGAATAAACCCGTTCATCTCATTGTGTTGGGCTAAAACCGGAGCAATTCGAGAGCGAATTAATTGACCATTTGTGGCAGTAGTGACAAATTGTGTGACCAGATTAGCATTGTCTTTCTCCAGCCGATATGTCAACTCCTCCAAGGCCTGAGTGATGGTATTACGACCAACTAAGGCAAAGACAGATCGGCCTAAACCAACGAAGCCACCAACCTGTTCGGGCCACGTGCCATTAATCCGTTGCTGCAGAAGATCCTTAGCCCGATTGTTATAAAGCAGAATTCGGCCTTCAAGATTGCAGACCAAAACACCTTCAGTTAGTTCTGACATCAAGGCAGCTAAACGATTCTTCTCATCCTCTAAAGCCGCCTGACTCTGGGTAATTTGCGCGGCTTGATTCTCGACAGTCTCCTGGAACCGATCAGCAAAAACATTAATTGTCTCGGCCAACATTCGTATATCTTTTGGCCCCTCAGGCTGAATACGGTGGGACTTATTTGCGGCAAAAATAACCTTGGTTTCCTCATTAAGTTGTCGCGTACCAAAGATGTAGCTTTGAATGAGTGAATTGAGGATCAAGCCAAAAACAATGGTTAGAATAATGGTCCCGCCAAGAATATAAAGGGTATAGTCAGGGTCAAGTATCCCAAATAGTAGCCAAGCTACGCCAAAGCCAACAAAAAATATAAAAATGCCACCTACAAGTAGAATCGATTCTAGCTGTCGCTTCATTATGCACCTAACATTCGTTTTACTTCCGCCATCAAATCTTTCGTTGAGAATGGTTTTATCACATACGAATTCGCCCCAAGTGCCAAGCCCTTTTTGACTTCTACCTCACGCCCTTTAGCCGTTAACATAATAATTTTCATGTCCTGCCACACCAGATTAGCTCGCACCCGCCGACACACCTCAAAGCCATTAATTTTTGGCATCATCACATCAAGTAAGATCAAATCTGGCTCAAAACTGGCAACCTTTTCCAACGCTTCTTCGCCATTACGAGCAATTTGCAACTCATATCCGGCTTGTCGTACCAAAAATTCCATTGAGATGACAATATTCTCTTCATCATCCACAATTAATATTTTTTTTGTCACTGTAAGCCCCCACATCTATACACATAAATGTCCTGACCTGGACGAGCCAAAACCAAACAAGATTTTCCATTTTGTCCAAATTCCTAAAAATAGTCGATGAGGCCCTACGCTTCCTCAGGCAATGATTCCGGAAAAATTCGTCCAAATAGAGCACCACCCAACCCACCATAAATTAGCCCAGTCAGAATACTGACGGCGATGACAAAGGCATCACCAGACATTGCGAATGCACCTAAAATAAGACCGCCTAAGATACCACACACCCCAAGAATAATCGTTCCCATCTGTAGGCCTCCATACCAGCCTATCATTCCACCACCAATGGCCCATAATAACGCAACAGACAAAGTAAAGGTGCGAACAAAAATAAGTACTTCAAATGAAGTCAGTTCTGTCAGTTGCCCAATAACAAATGGCAAGATTCCGGTGGCCATACTTATTCCAGCAAAACCACCAATGGCAAAGCCAAATAAAACGCGTAACATGCTTCGTTGCATCATTGTAAAATTGTCTCCATATGTTTAACTATCAAAATTTTTTAACTATCTTCATCAGGATAATGAATAGTTGTCAAAGGTTGAGCCGGAACATTTTGACCATTGGTAATTTTTGCCTCTAACGGTAAAGTAAATGAAAATTTAGCCCCATACCCAAACTCGCTTTCAACCCAAAGGCGACCCCCAAAGTGGTTGATAATCTGTCGACAAATTGGTAGCCCCAGCCCTGTACCTTGGGGCTTTTCGGTCAGTGTATTACCAACTTGTCGAAATTTTTCAAAAACAATATTATGATTCTCAGACACAATTCCCGGCCCATCATCGAGAACATCGACTCGTAGATAGTGATCTTCAATATGAAGCTGAACAGAGACCCAACCTTTGCAAAACTTTATAGCATTGGATAAAAGGTTAAGCAACACTTGCGTAATTCGATCTGCATCCGCTGATATCAAAGGAACGCGTTGTGGTAGATCAACCTCAAGCGCAATTTCCTTTTCCTGAAAAAGCTGTCCAGTTGAGGTTAAGGCCTCATTGATCAAGATCTTCATATCAAATTCAGATAAAAACCACTCCATTTTGCCGGACTCAATTTTTGATAGATCCAACACATTGTTAATTAAACGGGTGAGACGTTCACTCTCTTTCATAATGATACTGGCAAACTGAATGCGTTGCCCTGGCTCTAGCTCAGGATTATCGTGCAAAATCTCAGAAAAGGCTCGAATGGAGGTCAACGGGGTACGGAGTTCATGAGTGACTGTTGACATAAAATCATCTTTCAAACGATCTAACTCCTGAAGCTGCTCATTCGCGGCCCGCAATTCATCAGTTGCTGCCTGTAGTTGACGTGATTTCTCCTCAAGCTCCTGACTGTACGCAATCACTTCTGAGGTTTCATCCAAAATTTGCATCACTTCATCAACACTTAGTTGCTCTTCCTTAACAACAGAGGCAACCATGGCTCGGGCAGAGGTTGTGCCGATGGCCCCTGCCAACTGTTTCTCGGCAAAGTCAACCAACTCTGCGTCAGCTTCAGTCACTTGCCCCCAATTAATACCCCGTTGTGCCGCATAATCGGCAAAAAGAGCATCCGTCTCTTGTGGTTCCAAAAATCGACCAAGTAATGAGCGCAGCGACTCGACAGAGGCACTCCCCCGCCAGAAGCGAACTTGTTCACTCGCATTAGAATGCTTAAAAACATCAACAAAAAGAGTTGCCTGTGTATGCTCAATCACACTTTGTTGACTCAACTGTGAGACAATAACAAATCCACCAATATTGACTAACATACTCCACAACATTGCGTGTGAGATTGGGTCAAGCCCCTGTAGCCCAAATAGCTCATACGGTTTTAGCATCGTCAGACCAAAAGGTCCAGCGGTGATGAATGCCTCTGGCAATAACCCCGATTCGACTAAGGAAGGCACCGGTAAGGTATAAGCCCACACCAAGAAACCTGCTATCAAGCCAACCAACGCACCAACTCGACTGGCCCCCTTCCAATACATTCCCCCCAAAATCGCAGGAGCAAATTGAGCGACGGCTGCAAATGAAATTAACCCCGTGGATACCAAAGTTTGTGACTCACCTGTTAACCGAAAATAGCCATAGCTCAATAACATCAACACAATAATTGCACTACGTCGAATGGCTAATAACAACCAGCCCAAATCATCACGCCACTCAGATTGCAGTACATTCCAATGTAAAAGTAACGGCATCACCAAATCATTTGAAATCATCGTTGTTAAGGCTACCGTAGCCACAATTACCATTCCAGTTGCGGCGGACAAACCACCAACAAACACAAACAAGGCTAAAAGCTCTTGCCCCTCAACCATTGGGACAGTCAACACAAATGTATCTGGATCGACAGTTCCGTCTGGAAAGTGCAAGATACCGCCAAAGGCAATGGGGAGCACAAAAAGATTGATGAGCAATAAATAGAGCGGAAACAACCAAATGGCTTTATTTAAATGGTGCTCATTCACATTTTCGACAACAGTCATATGGAACTGACGTGGCAAGAATAGAATAGCCATCATCGACAAAAAGGTCAGCCACATCCAAGAGGTGAAAGTATCTTGCCAGACAAACAATGTATTGAGTTCAGGAATGGCGGCAGTACGAGCAAAGACATCACCAAATCCATCGTAAACGCTGAAAGTGACAAAGATGCCAACCGCTAAAAAGGCAAGCAATTTAACAACCGACTCAAAAGCAATGGCCAGCACCAATCCTTCGTGGTGCTCCGTCGCATCCAAATGACGAGTACCAAATAAAATGGCAAAGATTGCTAATAGTAGAGCTACGTAGAACGCGGTGTCATTTGAAATCGGCAAGTTACCAACTTGGGTGGGCATAACAATTTCGGGATATTGAGACAGGACGGTGAAACTAGTAGCAATTCCTTTTAGCTGCAATGAGATGTAAGGAATGATACCAATAACCGCAATAATTGTCACAAACCGCCCCAACATCATACTTTTTCCATATCGAGAGGCGATAAAGTCGGCGATGGAAGTAATCCGATTAACCTTGCTGATACGAATCATTTTCCGAATAACAAACCAACCTAAGATCATCATCAAGGTAGGACCAAGATAAATGGGCAGAAACCCAATGCCTGAGCTAGCGGCGCGCCCAACGCTACCATAAAATGTCCAAGCGGTACAGTAGACGGCCAATGAGAGCGCGTAAATATAGGGGTTGTTAATCAGGCTGCGGCCAGCATCAGCTTGCTTATCACCATAATAAGCAACGGCAAATAGCACACCGATATAAATTAGCGCAACCAGTAAAATCACCCACGTTTGTAACATACTTATCCGATCTTCATTGACGTACTTCGATGATGAGCATCATCAACCCAATAACAGCAATCCAGGCTGTAAAAATGTAAACATATAAAATAGGCATCCCCCAAATCAAGCCATCCTGTGAAAAAATTGCCAGCACAGGATAGTTGAAAAGCAGGCACCCGACTAAAAAGAGCGCAATCAGTCTTTGGCCTTTAAGTTTATGAAATTTATCCATTACCTTTTAACCTACTAACCCGTGCGACACAGAATCTTGTAGCTCTCGTATCGCCATAAAGGCTTCTTTAAGATTCCGCTTTTCAACTGATGATAATGCATCCAAATGTATTTTATTATTAGGCGCTTGATTGGCCTCAAACGCGGCCAGTTGATCTCGTAGCCGTAATTGAAAGAGAAATCGATACGTTTGGGCCAATGTTTCTGCACCCTCTTGGCTAAGGACACCTGCTTCTTGAGCCGCTTCCAGTCGTTCAAATGTAGAACGGGCGCGTGACTTGGCTTTCAGGGCATAGATGCGGGCTAAACTTACAATCGGGGCAATCCCTCCAGCTTTCAAATCAACCTGCCCATCTTCCTCAACCCGAATACGGCGAAAAAAGCCGAGCGGTGGGTTAAAGTCCAATGCAGAGCGGGTGAGTAAGCCCATAAACACCCCGTTGTCACCTGCCTCAACCACAATTTGCTCCAGCGACTCGACGGAGAGTTCGCCGTGAATAGCTCGGAAATCAAAAAAGACAGCAGCATCAAGGACAGCTTGCGGCTCTGGTTGCTGGATCCACCGCCGAAACATTTTTTCCCAAGAGGCACGAGAAAGACACCAATTTGTAGCCATGTATCCGCCAGGACAAGGTGGAAAGCCAGCTTGAATTAGCCCATTGATGATCATCTCGGCCAGTTTGACGAAATAAATTTTAGCCGCTTCACTATCTTCGAGATAAACCAGAGCGTTATCCTGGTCAGTCAATAGAGCTTGTTCCATCCGCCCTTCTGAGCCAAATACGATCCAGGCGTAGGGTGTTGGAGGCGGCCCCAGCTCAGCTTCGGCTTGATGCAACAAACGACGAAGTAGAGCATCATTTAAGCTAGCGATCATCCGGCCAATCTGGGCCACATCCAGTCCGCCACGATAGAGCATCTCGACCATTCCAGCAATTTCAAGAGCATAACGGGATAAGGCCTCTGGGGTATCCATTTTCTCAAGTTGACGTAAGAAGTAGAAAGGGCTTTTTGCCTGATGCCTAAGAATATCATCCGCCGTGATAATACCTATAACCTCACCATCTTGGGTTAATGGTAGGTGACGAATGCCTTTTTCTAACATAAATAGCAAAGCACCATAGACAGGTAATTCAGCTTCCACAGTTTTGATGGGTGAGCTCATAATCTGACTAACGGGCGTTTCAGGGCCTAGCCCTTCAGCCAGCAAGCGTGAACGAAAATCTCTATCAGTTACAATTCCAAGTGCCTGTCCCTGAACAAGCGCCGAACCAGTCCTGTTTTCCCGCATCGCTCGGGCCGCTTCGGCAACGGTGGCACTTGATTGTACCATCACGGGCGATCGTACAATCAAATCTCCGATCGGTGTCATCAGGTCGCCACTCAAATTTGTAGCATCTGAGGTTAAGGTTTGACGTAGACGTTCACTTAAATCTTTCAGAAAGAATTCAACAAAGGGGACATTATCAATAAGGATACGAAACGTATCGGCCGGAATGCAGAGTAGTGAGGTATTTTCTTCTGCAATCAGATCAGCGGTCGGCGAATTTTGATTGAGCAAAGAAGAAAAACCAAATAACTCGCCATCCTCATAAACTTGAAAAACCTGACCATCTCGGACTGAACGAACAGCACCGTCGTAAATCAGGTAAAGATAGCGACTAGAGTCACCACCTTGAACTAAAATGTGATTACTCGCTGAGACATCCTTCAATTCAACCGTAGTTTCAATCAAAGCGAGTTCTGTTTCATTTAAGCAGTCAAATGGTGGGGTGATTCGGATGAAGTTTAAATATTGTGAATTCATTCCGAAAGCTCTTTACATCTTCAATAATAGTTGAAGAATTAATGAGGAGTATCTAAAAAGACAGCTTCCTCATTTAGAAGAGATTGGAGAGGCGTCTCACTTAAGGAGATTGGAGATTTTGCAGGTAACTACAAAATCTCCAATCTCTAATCTCCTAGTCTCTGAAAAACCAGAAGTTCTTCTTAGGGACACGATTTCTTCCCGAAGTCAACTTCAACAACTTATTATACTTCCTAGTGAGAAGAAGCAGCTCCAGCACCTTTTGGTACACGAACTGATTCGACCATATCTTGAATTTCCTGTGGTGGTGCTTCTGTGGCCCGTGAAACGACGTAGGAGACCACAAAGTTCAAGATCATCCCGATTGTTCCAATCCCTTGAGCCGTGATACCGAGGAAGTCAGGCAAAATTGCAGCATCTGTACCAAGCAACTGTACCGAGCGCATCATCAAGATCATAATGGCAGTAAAGACGATCCCAACGATCATACCAGCCACAGCACCCTGACTGTTATTGCGCTTGTCAAAGATACCCATCAAGATGACTGGGAAGAAACTGGCCGCCGCCAAGCCGAAGGCAAAGGCCACAACTTCAGCCACAAAACCGGGCGGATTAACGCCGAAGTAACCTGCTACAAAGATCGCCAAGAGGATCATGACCCGACCCATTGTCAAGCGCTGTGACTCACTGGCGTCGGGATTAATGCGGCGGTAGTAAATGTCGTGTGCCAAGGAACTAGAGATAACCAGTAACAGACCGGATGCGGTCGAAAGCGCCGCCGCCAGACCACCAGCAGCCACCAAGGCGATGACAGGACCAGCTAAGCCAGCAACCTCTGGGGTAGAGAGAACGATGATGTCGCGGTCAATGCGGATTTCATTCGCATCGCCAGCCGCCATTTGGAGAACACCATCACCATTTTTATCCTCTAAGCCAAGCAACCCTGTTGTTTCCCAGCTTGTGACCCAATCCAAAGAACGGGCTTGTTCAATTGGGGCATTGTGCAAAGTATTGATGAGGTTAAATTTAGCAAAAGCAGCCAAAGCGGGAGCAGTGGTGTAGAGCAGGGCGATGAAAAGCAAGGCCCAACCCGCAGAATAGCGAGCTGCACGCACGTTAGCGACCGTGTAGAAGCGGACAATCACGTGGGGCAGGCCAGCTGTACCACACATCAAGGCTACAGTAATCGCTAAAACATCAATCATATTCCGGTTTGAGTTTATGTAGGAACTCAGGCCTAATTCGGTTTGAATTTCATTCAATCTTGGCACAATGTCAGTGAAGGTTACCGCCAATTGGGGGATTGGGACCCCTGTCAATTGCAAAGCAATGGCGACCGAAGGAATCAGGAAAGCGACAATCAAGACTGAATATTGTGCTACCTGGGTCCAGGTAATCCCCTTCATCCCACCCAAGATGGCGAAGAATGCTACAATAATCATCCCGATAACAACACCCATCCAAATCTCAACTTGCAGGAAGCGACTGAATACAATCCCAACTCCTCGCATCTGACCCGCAACATAGGTGAGCGAAACAAAAATCGCACACAAAGCGGCTACAAAACGGGCCGTTTCAGAGTAGTAGCGATCACCCACAAAATCCGGCACTGTGTACTTGCCATACTTTCGCAGATACGGAGCCAACAGAAGGGCCAACAATACGTAACCACCAGTCCAGCCCATCAAATAAATCGCACCATCATAACCGAGGAAGGAGATCAAACCAGCCATTGAGATGAAAGAGGCCGCCGACATCCAATCAGCCGCAGTGGCTGCCCCATTCGCAACTGCCGGAATCCCTTGTCCAGCAACATAAAATCCTTTTGTATCACGTACCCGGTTGCTATAACCGATGTACAAATATGCAGCAAAACTCAAGCCAACAAAAATATATGTCCAGACTTCTACGCTCATAATCTTTCACCTCACTCCTATTCATTCACGTCATGCTTACGGTCAACTCTGTCCATGAGCGTTGAGTAAACAAAAATTAAAATTACAAATGTGAACATTGAGCCCTGCTGGGCAAACCAAAATCCGAGGGGCAGTTGCCCTATGGTAATATTATTCAAAACTGGTGCCAAGATGATTCCGAATACGTAGGATACCAAGGCCCAAATTGATAGTAAGATTAGAATTAAACGTACGTTAGCTTTCCAATACGCTTGTCTTTTGTTTTCATCCATTTTGTCATTTCCTCTATTGGAATTACAATAAACCTAATGCAAATTTTTTGCAGTACGGCATCTGGGTGAGCGGTGTAAGCGTCATATGGTGGCCGCCAATAAGACTTTACATCTCACCTTGATGTCGATTACCATAAATAAATTTTCTACAAATAACCTCCTTTCTAACTATGGGTGGTGCGTCAGAAGACGCACCACCTTTTATTTTTTGAATGGGGGATGTTTCTGACGCTTAACGTCTACTCACCCTGAACCATTTTGCGTACTTCTTCAACAACTTCTGGATTCGCCAGAGTCATTGTGTTACCTACATCCGTGCCATTAGATAGAGCCGACAGAATCCGGCGCATAATTTTACCGGAGCGTGTTTTCGGCATGTCAGGCACAATATAAACATTTTTGGGCTTGGCGATCGGACCTATTTCACGAATAACCGCATCCATGACCTGCTTCTTAATATCATCATTGTCCTCATAGCCAGGTTTCAGAGAAACGTAGAGATCCGGTACTTTCCCTTTAACTTCATCACTGACTGGTACTACAGCGGACTCAGCGACGGCCTCAACTACCAAAGCGGCTGACTCAATCTCTTTCGTCCCAAGTCGGTGGCCGGCCACGTTAATCACGTCATCCATTCGGCCTAAGATTCGGAAGTAGCCATCAGGCGCACGTACAGCAGCATCACCGGGGATATAACGCCAATCACGCCAATCTTTGCTATCGGGATTGGTGTTGTATTTGGCAAAGTAGGTTTGTACATAGCGATCACGATCACCCCAAACTGTCTGGAATTGACCAGGCCATGGGTTTTGAATGACAATAGCCCCCGCTTGCCCATCGGGTAATTCATCGCCGTTTTCATCCAAAATAATTGGGTGAATTCCAGGCATAGCCGGACCAGCACTGCCCGCTTTCATTCCGTGAATTCCAGGCATTGTTGAGCATAAGAAGCCGCCCGTTTCTGTTTGCCACCAGGTATCGACAATCGCTGCTTGACCTTTACCCACCGTTTCGAAGTACCAACGCCATACTTCTGGCTCAATTGGCTCACCGACCGTAGTCATATGCTTAAATTGAATGTCGAATTCAGCCGGACCAGCCGGGTCTGCTTTACGCAGCATGCGAATGGCCGTTGGGGCGGTATGGAAAATGTTGATGCCGAGGCGGTGGGCCAGACGCCAAGGTCGTTTGGGATCGGGGTAGCTGGGGACACCTTCAAACATCACAGTGGTTGCACCTAAAGAGAGGGGACCGTAGACAATGTAAGAGTGGCCTGTAATCCAGCCGATATCCGCCATACACCAGTAAACATCATTCGGTTGAATATCCTGAACGAACTTGGATGTAGCTGTAGCGTAAGCGAGATAACCGCCCGTACCGTGCTGACAACCTTTGGGTTTCCCAGTTGTCCCACTGGTATACATCAAGAACAATGGATCTTCAGCCTTCATGCGCTCTGGCTCAACCCGCTGATCTTTGTAATCCTTCATCACTTCGTCAACAAAGTAGTCACGGCCTTCAACCATATCAACTTTAGCGTGATACTGATTGGGGTAGCGACGGAAGACCAACACCTTCTCAACCGTCTGCCCTTCTTTAGCAGCCCCAGCTACAGCTTCATCTGCCTTTTCCTTATGAGACAGCAGTTTACCATTTCGGTAATAGCCATCCATGGTAATCAATACCTTACTACCAGAGTCGATAATTCGATCAGCGCAAGCTTGACCGCTAAAGCCACCAAAGACAACCGAGTGAATCGCCCCAATGCGAGCACAGGCTAACATCGCAATCGGTAAATCTGGCACCATTGCCATATGAATTGTCACGCGGTCGCCACGCTGAACGCCGCAAAAGCCACGCAACAACGCAGCCATCTCATTGACCCGCGCATATAACTCGCGGTAGGTAATGACTTGATGGGCTTCATCTTCAGGCTCTGGAGCCCAGATAATGGCCGCTTTATTTTGGTTATCCTTCAAATGGCGATCAATACAGTTGTAGCTGGCGTTCAATTCGCCGCCAACAAACCATTTCCAGCAGGGGGCATCGCTGGTGTCTAGGGTGGTGTGCCAATACTTGTACCAATCCAACAGATCAGCATACTCCTGGAAACAATCGGGAAAATTGTCCAGGCTATAGCGCTCATAAATTGAAGCATCAGTCATATTGGCTTGAGCCACAAACTCACGGGGGGCTGGAATTTTGTTTTCTTCCTGCCAAAGTACCGCAATTTGGGCTTCATTGGCTTCCATGCTTTCGTTATCACTCATTGATGAACTCTCCTTCGATAATATAGTTTTGAAAATTAACAATGGAACAGCTTGATTATAAGAGTTGAGGTGACGTTTTGCCAAAGTTATCTGAGGAGAGGGGTCAGATAGAAACAATTCGCCACCTCAAATAGGGTGGAGTGGGAAGTAATCGTAAATTAGAGCAAAATAGCTTGTTTTAAATAGCAATATATTGTGGCAGTGAAATTTCCCCAATCTCATTTTTCAGTTTAACAGAATTGTTAAAAAGAGTCGTCCCCCTATCGGGCAAAGAACATTCCCCTTAAAAGGGTAAAAAAATTTCCCCCGCAAGGGGGATGAACAAATTGATATCGTTGTAGAATTCCCGTCTATATTTTGTCCAAAAAACAAAAATTTGGGTTTTTGCAAAAAAATTGGGGGTTAGGTATCATAGATTTTGATAAGTGAATAGGAAGAAATGTGAATTTACATCATACGCTTCAATCACCCGTGACGGCTGATCGTCCACAGCAGGACAGCTTATTTCCAAACATCCCCAAACAAAACCTTTTTATGTTTTTGTTGATTTATCGTTGGGGCAGTTTGCTGTTGGCGATGTGGCTTTTTATTGCCAAGACCGAGTTGTTAGTTGGCGTCTCTCTTTCATTTCTCCTGGCTTTTGCCCTCGCAGGCACTTTATTCATCACAATTTTTCACACCCCCTTAAAACAAATGCTGCTAGATACGCCCCTTTTGATTGGGTTTGATTTATTGTTTGTGGCAACTTTATTGACTCTCAGTGGTGGGCCTCAAAGTCCCTTCACCTTCTATGCGCTCAGCCCTTTGTTGGCCAGCGCATTTTTTTTTCAGATGCGTGGGGCCATTATTTCACTTGGTGTTTCTAGTTTAATCTATCCCTTAATTTTGTGGCTATCCCTGCAGCGATTTGGGGCTGCATTCGATATAGCACAACTTTTCACTCAAGTCGCTGGATTTTGGTTGGTTACGGTTCTGTTCGGGAGTCTTTCAGACCTAGTCAAACAGTTACAGCAAACCCACCAAGCGTTAACCGAAACCCACGCTTCATTGGCTCGACAAAATGATGAGTTGATTACTACCCATCATCAGTTGGAATTAATCCACGAATTAAGTCTGTTTTTGTACGCACCTGATAAACAGACAATTCAGCAAAAATTACTGAATGTAGTGGTAAAAACCCTTGAATTTGATCGGGCGGCCATTGCTTTGTTCAATTCAAACCTAAGTCGTCTCGAAAAATGGCACTTTTATCCACTTTGGCATCCAGAGCTAGCAGAGGCCGAGCCCCTTTACCTTTCAGCTGATGAGGGCATTTTGGCACAATCTGCGCTTCAACAACAGGTTCGCTGGACAACACCAAACGAAAAAATAACGGAGAATGAATGGTTTTCATTTCATTTGGGTACAAGCAGTTGGTTAAGTTTACCGATGCGATGGCAAGAACAAACCGTAGGTGTTTTATTAATTTCTGTACCAGAGTCAGGTCCAGTCGACAAAAATGACGACCGTTGGCCGATTCTCACCTCACTCGTCAGCCAAGCTGCCGTTGCCTTAGGCACGATAAATCACACGCAACAACTAGCGGTTGAGCAGGAGCGCAATCGAATTGCCCGTGATATTCATGATACAGTAGCTCAATCTCTGTTCGGCATCGTATTCACCCTTGATGCCTGTACAAAATTACTCCCCAAACAAGCAGAGGTGGTAAAAACGGAATTGATTGAGCTAAAGCAGGTCGCCGATATGATGCGGCAGCAGGTTCGCCAATCCATTATGAATTTGTGGCCAACTGAGCTGACTGAGGTACGATTTCGAGAGGACCTAGAAAAATATGTCATAAATTGTGCTCCTGCCCACGTTTTCCATGTCGACTTCGCCATCAATGGTGATTTTGAAGGCCTGCCAGTTGGCATTCGACGTGCGTTATATCGAGTTTGTCAGGAAGCATTGGCTAATGCAGCCCGTCACGCCGGGGTAGATACAGCACGTATTTATTTATATGTTGAACCTCACGAGATCAATCTTAGCATTCGTGATAAAGGAAAAGGCTTTGAGCCAAAGATCGCAATGGCTCGTGAGCAAAATCGAGAGCATTTTGGGTTACGAGGTATGCGGGAGCGGGTGGAAACATTGGGTGGGAGTTGTGACATCTTGAGCCAAATCGATCAGGGTACCCAAGTTTTGATTCGTATCCCCGTAAATGGAGGCAATGAACATGGACAATAAAATTCGCATTCTCATCGTTGACGATCATGCTGTTGTGCGGAAGGGGTTGATGATGGTGTTACGGCTCGAGCCAGATTTTGAAGTTGTAGGCGAGGCTGAAAATGGCAGACAGGCCTTGAATCTTGTTCACGAATTACGCCCTGATATTGTGCTTATGGATTTTGTCATGCCGGAGATGGATGGTGGCGAAACAGCTTTGGCCTTGAAAGCCAGTATATCTGACACCAAAATTTTGATGTTGAGCGGCGTTGAAGTTAATGATCGGGCCCTGGATTTGTTAGCCACAGGGGTCGATGGGTATGTCATCAAAGATATTGACCCCAACGAGTTGGCTCAAGCCATTCGAACAGTTGCCCAAGGCGAAGCATATATTCATCCCATGATAGTCAAACGGCTCCTCAATCGAATGAACACCCAACGTTCGGACCCCACTCTCGATGTAAAATTAACGCCCCGTGAAAAAGAAGTCCTTCACTGGATGGCTACTCCTGGCACCTATCGTGAGATTGCGGAAAAACTCTTTGTCAGCGAGGAAACGATTCGGAGTCACGCCAAACGCATTTTAAGCAAGCTCCAACAGCCCAACCGCGCCCAAGCGGTGTTGACGGCAGTCAAAGTCGGCTTGCTTGAATTGCCGGAATAGACTTAGTTCTGCAATTCCCCCATTAGCTGGTCTAGTGAGGCTCTACGTTTAGCTTGCTGCTTTTCGGCCAACATAATCGAAGCTTCGGCACCCCGCTCATCACACTGCTCATGCGTTAAGGGACATCGCTCACATGTTTCATGGATCATTACATTGGGGATGGTTGGATCATCGACGAAGTGAATGGTATCTTTTAGGGTTGGTTCCAATCGAAAGCCAACACTGACACTACTCCCAACCCCTAGAGACAAGGCAAGTGGTCGAGCAAAGCCAAAGGCCAAGAAGCGGTCGTGACTATTCAAAAATTCGGAGATTTGCACCCCAACCAGAGGAGGGGCTTTAGGATCAGGCTTACTTTTGTCCATTTTACGCAGAAGCCGTACCGCCGCCCAACGTCGACAATAATGTTCTGATAAGCCAATACCGCTCGGCAATGGCAACTGATTCATGTTAAAATGTTTGACTAAACGATACTGCCCGTTTTCCTCATGGAAACGAAGGAAGTGCATTTTGATGCCAAAAAATTGCGGGATCAACTCGCTGAAGCGATAGAGCAACATTTCTGGGGTCACGTCATATTTGGCCAGCATATCAAGCAACATTGCTCCCTCCCAAGTTCTCATCTCAAAAAAAGTCTGCAAATCTTCTAAAATCGCAGCCTTTTGGATCAGTAGTGCTCCGGCAAAGTATGATGCTTTAAAGTCGTTTAGGACCTGTTCAAATGAGCCAACTTGATCTGGAGCAGAGGTGTTTGATCGTTCTTTGAGGCTGAGGACTTGATAGCCCAGCTCACGGGCTAGAATGAATTTGATCTGGTTTGGGTAAAGAGAAGAATTGATCAGCAGTTTTGGCTTCGCCCCACCCACAAAAACTGAGCGGTAATTGGCAAGATGTTTATAATTGGCTAGCCGGGTAAAATCGAGTTCATAGCCAAATTTTTCTCTAATGATTTTTTCCAAGGCCACGTGATCTAACAATAAGTTATTAGCAATCCCAAAATCTTGAGCGAACTTGGCAGCAGCGTCCTCCAAGTCCTGAAAATAATTCTCGTGAATTTCTTGATAAGAACGTAAGGCTGCTCGTAAAAAGTGCTCCTCTTTCATATCATACTGTCGTCCAATTTCATAAATGGCGTGGAGTAAGGCACTGGCTTTGTCGGGTGTGCGGGTTAGCAGTTGAACAAGATCGCTTAGATCGAGATCAAACGCCTCAAAAGGAAATTGCTGTAAGAACTGTGAGGACAACATATTTTCCAAATGCGCCAAAGATGGTCCCAGTTTGATTGAAACTAAATCATCATAGCTCTTTCCCAAAACCTCAGCCATTTTGAGAATTTTATCCGTTTTTGGGTATTTACGCCCCTTCTCAATTTCAGTGATGTACGAAGGGGATAAATCGCAACAGCGGGCAAACTCGGACAAATTAAGGGCTGTCTCCAACCGGGCTTGCCGAACTTTCATTCCAAAAATAATATTCACTAGATCAGTGTTCAACATCATAATAAATTTCCTTTATGTCTCTTCTTTTGCGGTCATAAACTTACCATAATGATGACTTTCAACCAGATCAGCCATATTATTCAATAAATCAAAAAGACATTCTAAATAATCCACATCGCCCAAAATCCTCAACTGATCGAGGGTCAAGTTTGTCTATTGAGCTCAAGGTTGATGAAGCTTTGCAACGTTGTAAGTTTGTTAAGAATAGACTCCATCCGATACAAGACTGTGGCCAAAATGCTTTACAGTCATAACGCCTCACACAATTTAGGCACGACCAGCAATATGCTTATTCAACAACTCCTCAAGCTTTACTTGCTGCATCCCAGGCACATCGTTGCGCGGGATAGCCATAATCGCTCCTGAGGTCAACACTAACACAAAACAGTCGGCAATCGTTTTCCAACTGGCAAACTGATCCCAATTCAGCTGGCTCTGCCCCTGAGTGCTACTCATAAAGACACCTTTCTTTGAAAACTCATATTTCGTGGTCAAAAATATAGGATGTTCTTCATTATTACTGTTACGCATAGCAGTAATCACCCCGAGCAGAACATAAAGAACAAATGGGGTCCAAGCCACTAATAACAAAATGAGAGGGCCTTGCACAAAAGCAAAAGCCGTTAAGCCAGCCGCAGTAATGGCCCAAAAATAAAAGTGAATGCGTTGAAAGTGTCGGAGTAGGGAGAGGCGAAAAAATAGATCCTTGGTTAGGGTAGCCTCAATCTTCATTGATACATCTCCTCATTGAATTTGTATGCAAATTTTGCACCACCATTTTACCATACCAGTTAAGATTATCTGAAATTTAACGCACGCCACAGTGTAATTTCCTCAAAAAAAGGTATTGACACAATCAGAGCAATGTGTTATATTAGCGAAAATTCGCTAATATTTATATTTTCTCAAAAATCGAGGGTTTTTCAAGGAAGGACAATGATGTTGAAGGAAGTCAAAACCAAGGAGGTTCACCCTATGCCCCAGACAATGCCACCAGGGGTTGAAATTTTAGGTTCTGTATCCCCAGAATTTTCAAAAATATTAACAGTAGCGGCCATTTCATTTATAGCCAGGTTGGAACGACGATTTCGAGACCGACGTGTCGAATTACTCGAAAAACGAGCCGAACGGCAGACCAAGATCGATCAAGGTCAACGACCAGACTTTCTACCCGAAACGGACTCAATTCGAGAAGGTGATTGGACGATTGCCCCTATCCCCGCCGATTTGCAAGATCGCCGGGTCGAAATTACAGGTCCGGTGGATCGCAAAATGGTCATCAATGCCCTCAACTCCGGGGCCAATGTGTTTATGGCTGACTTTGAGGATTCAAACACCCCCACCTGGGAAAATTCGGTACAAGGTCAAATCAATTTACGCGATGCGATTAATCGAACAATCAGCTTCGCCACCGAAAAGAAACAGTATGCGCTAAAGGAGCAAATCGCTACGCTTCTCGTTCGTCCCCGAGGCTGGCACTTATTGGAAAAGCACGTTTTGGTCGATGGACAGCCAATGTCGGCCGGACTGTTCGACTTCGGTCTCTACTTTTTCCACAACGTCTCCGCATTGCTAGAAAACGGCTCTGGCCCCTATTTCTATCTGCCAAAATTGGAAAGCCATCTAGAAGCTCGACTGTGGAATGATGTATTCGTAATGGCGCAGAGTGAGTTGAGCATTCCCCAAGGCACAATCAAGGCCACGGTTTTAATCGAAACAATTCTGGCCGCCTTTGAGATGGATGAAATTTTGTATGAATTACGACAACATTCGGCCGGGCTAAATTGTGGGCGATGGGACTACATTTTTAGTTGCATCAAAAAATTCCGCAACGACCCCAATTTCTGTCTCGCCGACCGAGCCCAGGTCACAATGACCAGCCACTTTATGCGCTCATACTCCTTGTTGGTGATAAAAACCTGCCACCGTCGCAACGCGCACGCCATTGGCGGAATGGCAGCCCAAATCCCTATAAAACATGATGCAGAAGCCAATGACATAGCCTTAGCTAAAGTACGCGCAGACAAAGAGCGAGAGGCCATTGATGGGCATGATGGAACGTGGGTGGCGCATCCAGGCTTGGTACCCATTGCTAAAACCGCCTTTGACTCGGTTATGAGTGGCCCAAATCAAATTGATCGCAAGCGTGAGGATATTGAGATTACCGCCGAAGATTTGCTCAAATTTGGCCCTGAAACGCCGATTACTGAAGTTGGTTTACGGACTAATATCAATGTCGGTATTCAATATCTTGGCTCGTGGCTGAATGGCGTAGGCTGTGTCCCCATCTTCAATCTGATGGAAGATGCTGCCACCGCCGAAATTTCTCGTGCCCAAATTTGGCAATGGATTCGCAGCCCTCACGGCACCCTAGAGGATGGTCGAAAAGTGACGGTTGAGATGTTCCATCAAATGATGGGTGAAGAGATGACGAAAGTCGAGGAAATTGTTGGCAGAGATCAATTTACGAGCGGAGCTTATCAGAAGGCTAGAGAAATATTTTCAGAGTTAATCGAAGCTGATGAGTTTGTTGAGTTTTTAACCCTGCCTGCTTACGAGCAGATAGGCAGTTAACCGTTTGTTTACAAAGGAGTAAGCCGCCTATAACAATCCCACATCGTTCTAGGCGGAGGTACTGTTTTATCAATTTACCTCAAATTATTTTTATAGGAGAAAAAAATGAAGGATCAACAGAAAGCAATTGAAACATTGGAAACTGCCTGGGCCAAGGACCCACGCTGGCAAGGAATCAAACGAAATTATACAGCGGAAGATGTGGTGCAACTACGCGGTTCAGTTCAGATTGAGCATACGTTGGCAAAAATCGGGGCCAAACGGCTGTGGAATTTGATGCATACTGAAGATTATGTAAACGCGTTAGGTGCCTTGACTGGCAATCAGGCGATGCAGATGGTCAAAGCGGGACTCAAAGCGATTTATCTGAGTGGGTGGCAGGTGGCTGCGGATGCTAACATTGCCGGCCAAATGTATCCCGACCAAAGTTTGTATCCCGCCAACAGCGTACCCAATGTGGTCAAACGCATCAACCAAGCATTGCAACGCGCCGATCAAATTCATCACTCCGAAGGCAAAAATGGGGTGAATTGGTTTGCGCCGATTGTAGCTGATGCCGAGGCAGGCTTTGGTGGGCCTTTGAATGCTTTTGAATTGATGAAGGGCATGATCGAAGCCGGAGCCAGTGGGGTTCACTTTGAAGATCAGTTGGCCTCAGAGAAAAAATGTGGTCACATGGGTGGTAAAGTTTTGGTGCCGACCAGCCAATTCATTCGGACGCTGAATGCAGCTCGACTAGCCTCTGATGTGATGGGCGTTCCGACAGTTTTAATGGCTCGCACCGATGCCGATAGTGCCAAGTTGCTCACCAGCGACGTCGATCCCCGCGATCACAAATTCATGACCGGCGAACGCACGCCAGAGGGTTTCCACAAAGTAACTGGCGGCTTGGAGTCGGCAATTGCTCGTGGCTTGGCCTACGCGCCATATGCTGACCTGATTTGGTGTGAAACCTCAACGCCCGATCTCGAAGAGGCCCGCATCTTTGCCGAGGCTATTCACGCCCAGTTCCCAGGAAAAATGCTTTCGTACAACTGTTCACCATCCTTCAATTGGAAACGTCATTTAGATGAGGCTACTATTGCCAAATTTCAGCGTGAATTAGGGGCGATGGGCTACAAATTCCAATTTATCACCCTGGCCGGTTTCCATTCGCTCAATCATTCAATGTTCGAGTTGGCTCGGGGTTATGCCGAAGAAGGTATGTCAGCCTATGTCCGTTTACAAGAAGCGGAGTTTGCCAAAGAAAATCAGGGCTACACTGCGGTCAAGCATCAACGAGAGGTTGGGGCAGGCTACTTTGATATGGTCTCAGAGGCTGTTTCAGAAGGAGTCTCTTCAACAAAGGCCTTAACCGGATCAACCGAGGAAGCACAATTCCAGCCAACTGAGATGGTTCCAGCTTAATAAGCACAACATAGTTGAATCAAAAAAGGGGCAAGGTAAAATCTTGCCCCCTTTGAGTTATGTAGGTCTACTCAAGCTCTAAATCAACGATAAAATCAGCCCATTTTTCAACAATCCGTTCTCGTTGATTAGGAAATCCCTGACCTACCCATTCATTACAATGGCCAGCATTGTTGAGCTTTTGGCCAGAGGCGTTAAAGCCAGCATCTTGGTACATATCAATATTCCCTTCAACTGTCGAGGCTGTAACTGACTTATCATCTTCACCATAAAAATGGAAGAAGGTCGTGCGGCTAACGACATCAGCATCTTGACCAATTGTATTGAGTTTGTTGCGGTCACTAGAGTTAGCTGAACCCGCCCCACAACTTAATACATTATGCGAAGGATAATCTCCGCCTCTATTAGGGAAGAATTGATTGGTCAAAAAGACCCCACCCCCTGAACCACTTGAACCAAAAACAATATTCCGACAGATATTATATTTAGCAAACATATCATCCAATACATTGGCAAAGTGTTGAATATGATCGGCTTCACTACTATTAAAATTAGTCCACCACTCATTTGAGTTGTTGGGGGCCTCTGGAGCGACAAATATCCAATCCTTTTCATTGATAAAGGTGGTGACTTCACTTGAACTACTTGTAAAGTTATTTAAAATGTTGCCTCCATCACCGTGGAGATGGAAACCAAGATAGGTTGGGGTGTTAGGGTCATACCCATCACCAACAACAATCACTGTTCTCACCCCATTAAATGTTGTATCATGGATACCTGGGGACAAGCCCCCTGACCCATTCGTTGGATTACAAGCTGTGGCAAGTCCTACTGTACTACGTTGAATGGCGGGTAGATAATTTGTAAATCCGGTTGTGAAAGTAAGCCGAGCTTCGGATAAGGCATTTGTTGGGGGAACGATGGGGGCAAAATCAACTTGATCAAAGTTGTGATCAATGGCATTGGTTCCAGCCCATATATCTGACTTAGCCCCGATTAAGGCCGCGTTGGTTATGCTAAAAACTAATGTAACTGCTAAGGTTACAGCTATTCCAGTCAATATCTTTAGAGAAATTTGCAAATTGTTCATTAGAGTTTTCCTTGTATTCTCTTAGATTTGGATAAAGTGACTATGAGCTTCATCGGTCAAATAAGTCAGCGGGGTTATATATACCACACCTTGCCGCTAAAGTTCAGTAAGGTAAAAGTACCATTAATAAAAAATAGGCTAAGAAGACTCTTAGCCTATTTCATAAATTAAATTTGATATTTTTATTTGACAAGAAGAGGCAAATAGACGGGGGTCGACGCAACAATCGAAATTGTGTCACTATAGGTATTTGCGCCCGCAGAGTTTGTTGCCGTCAACCTGACGGTAAACGTTCCCGTGGTGGGGTAGGTATGGGTTGGGTTAGTCTCACTACTCGTTGCTGAGCCGTCGCCAAAATTCCAGGTATAGCTCAAATTAGACCCAGTAGATTGATTTTCAAATGTGGTGATACTTCCCAATGAAGAAGGGGCCGAGCTAACAAAATTTGCGATGGGGGTAATTTCTTGAATCGTAACTGTGGTAGTAGCCACCACGGTATTGGCTGAACTTGACGCTTCAACTGTTACAACAAAATCTCCCACATTGGAATATGTATGGTTGAGTGAGGTACCACTATTATCAAATGAGGTACCATCTCCTAAATCCCAATCGTAGATTACATTCTCACCGGCCAAAATATTAGCCGACAACTGTGTAACACCACCTAGTGTCGTTGGCCCATCATTACTGATGGTGAGACCGATAATGGGTTGTGTTCCCGATGAATGTGGGCTTACCATAACAGTCTTTGAAAAGGTATCGGTGCCAACTGCATTAGAAATTGTTAAGGTGGTTACATAAGTGCCAGGATTGAGATAGTAGTGCTGGCTTGGGTCTGCCTCACTACTCGCAGAGCCATCGCCAAAATTCCAACTGTACTCCAAAAATTTCCCGGTAGAATTATTTGTAATGTTAACAGCCTCACCCAGTTCGACGGTTGTCTCGCTCGTAAAGTTAGCTTCGGGCGGAATCAGCCCTAAATCCTCCAGAATGAGTTGCCAATGGATCACGATTTGCTCGCTTAATGATGGCAATCCAGCCGCAGTCCACTCATTACAATGCCCTGCATCCACCATCAGATTATCAATCACATGAAAGCCGCCATATTGATACAAACCAGATCCACCCAAAACAGAATTATACAAGTAATCCTCTGTTCCATAAACAAAGGCCATCGTAGAGCGATTAATCGCATCGGAATTTTGACCAAGCGCCACAACACTATCCCGGATAGCACTCTTGCCTTCACCCTGTCCCCCGCCACAGCCTAGGACTGTGTGGGTGGGATATTCAGCCCCTTTTTGTGGCACAAAGAGACGGGTCATAAATTCAGGTCCACCCGACCCCCCAGAGCCAAAGATGATGTTGCGACAAAGATTATAGTCATCAAACATTGTATCCAGCAGGTCCGTAAATTTATCAACATAATTGACCCCAACAGCCCAGTTATCTTCATTCCACCAAATATTTTGTCCATCTGTCCCAAGTGGGGCTTGTGGTGAGATTGCAACCCAGTTGTTATCATTGACAAATTTTACGAGAGGGTCATTCTTACCCTTCCCAAAAAATCTAGTGTATACCCCACCATCACCGTGCAAGAAAAAGCCAAGATAGGTTGGCTCACTAGGATCGTACCCATCCCCAACTAAAATATCTACATTTAATCCTTCAATAGTGGTTACTGTGCTTGTACCTGCCGATAAACCACCACTCCCACCACTCGGCTCACAAACAACTTTTGTACGCTCAAGTGGTGTGGGAAATGAAGGCGGGGTAATTGGATCGGGCGGCGTGCCAGCATCTACAAGATCATTAATTTCAGAGCCACTCAAGGCTCGGCTATACACTCGCCAATCGTCAAGCGCCCCATCAAAATATCGATCGGCATATCCGAACGCATAATCGCCACCCAGAACCAAGGGGGCGGATGAATTATAAATTTTATTATGATTTACAGATATCAAGTCAACTAATTCACCATTTAGATAGACAGCCATAGTTTTGGTACTGGCATTAAATACAGCAGCGACGTGATACCACACTCCGGCGACAATATATTCATCAGTTCTAGCTTGAAGTTCATAGGCTTGGGTAATCTTACCATCTTTTGACGCAACAAATCCTATTTGATTTCGACCACTTAGATACAGCTCATAAGCGCGATTATCCGTCGGCTCACCGTCATATTTACTAATCAGTGATTGACGCATCCACGGATTATTTGTATTCATCCAGCCAGCTAAGGTCAAACTCCCCGTCACATCAAGCCCCTGCTGATCTTCATCTAAAATTTCAAGATATCCCTTTTGACTCAAATCAAAATTTGCGGCTGAGTTTACTGGACCGTCAGTTACACTGACCCCATTATTGCCTTCAGTCAAATGATTGTCATTCCCTGAAATATCTAACCATTGGCCAGAATCAACGTCTAAGGTCCAATGCGCGACCAGATCAGGGTCTGTATTGAGGGGACGAGCCTTAATCTCTACTTCAGATTCTATAGTAATAGGTTGAACAAGAGTAGGGAGGGAAGATGATACATTGTTCGTTTGAATGTCGCTTGAAGAAATGGCTCTACCACTTGTTGTTAACAAAAAAATAATCGTAACAGCGATACTAACTGCAAACATCGTTTTAATCGGATAATGTCGTACAGACTGTACCATAAAATTCTATCCCCCAAACAATAAACTGATCAAACCAATCTATTTATTAATAGATCCGATTTATTCAAAAAGCCCTATTTTAGACCTACTCATATTAACATACTTAGGTTTGAATCTGGTTTGAGGAAAGCCGAGCTTCTTAAGGTTTTTTAGATACATATTCATTAATATTAAAAAGAAAAAGGAATGCCTCTAAAAAGACATTCCTTTGGAATAAAATTTCTGGAGTCCCTCTCTAAAATCAGGGATGACTACCTATAAAATTAAGGGCCAAGACGACCACCTCCATCAAAGACAATGGAGTCCCAGTCATTTTGAGAACTTAGGCTATTAATGTTCCCATCATCATTAAGGTCAACCTGAATCCCAGTATCGGTGTCATCTCCATCACAATTCCAATCGATTGGACCATCTGCAGCGACCGTCTGGGTTGATCCATCTGGACAGTAGTAGCTCGTTGTGTATCCGGTCAACAACCCACCACCATTCAAGCCTACGGTTTCATCCAAGTTGCTTTCATCCAACGTCGGCAACGTGAAGCCCTGGTAATCGATCTTGGCTGTCCCATCTGGGATACCCGCCAAAGCCCACCAGTAGTTCATTGCGCTAAAGTAGTTGGGCTTGTAGTTTCGGGTGTTGCCTCCACCATGGCCAAAGCCAAGGTTGTGCCCCAACTCGTGAACAAATGCAGCCACTTTTTGGGTATCCGTTCCACCATTTCCCCCATTGAAGTGTCCCAAGCTCACAAAGAAGAATTCACCCGGCACGCGTTTTGAGACACCGATGGTCACTGGTGTTTCTGCAGTGTGTCCGCCATATCGATTAACCCAGATCATATAGTGATATATTTTTTGATTGTTCGTATCGTAGTAAGCATCTTTCAAGGCCATGAACTCGGTTATCTCCCCGTCATCCCAGGGAATATTCTTATCATAGGGTACTAGATCATCCAGCTCAAGGTGAATATTGATGCCGTCCACCCCATCGGGATTAGATACTGGCGCATTGGCAAAGATCGCTGTGATTTGATCGATTACATTTTGGTTCGGAGCCAAACCATTCGTGGCTGAGGCCCGCTCCATATAATCCATCTCAACAAAGATGTCTTTGTGACGATAGTTCGCGCCCAAGGCTGGCAAATCAACCTCGATGATGCCATCATTCTCAGCATCATATCCGTGCAACTCCCAGCCGTTAGGCAACACATCGCCATCATCATCGCCATTGTAGTTGACCAATTGCATCGACCGAACCTCTGATTGTAGCCCATCTGCGAGTCCACCATTCACAATCACGCGCCAGAAGTATTGCCCCGTTTGAATGCTGGTAAAGGTATAGTCGCTATTTAGCACGGCTTGATCGAGCAACAGCGTGCTAAAGTCATCGCTATCAGACATTTGGATTTGATAGTTGGTTGCTCCGGTAACGTCTTCCCAATCAAATTGTGGTTGAGCCTGTGTGCTTCCTTCAGCCGGACCAAGCAAATCAATCCCAATTGCCTCAATCGTCACCCCGGTACTTGCCGTTGTCATACCCGCATTATTTGTGCCGGTAATTAACACCGTGAAAACTCCGGTTTCGCCATACGTATGATCAATGGCTGCTCCACCATCAATGATGACCGTTCCATCACCCAAGTTCCAGTCATAGGTGATATTTGTGCCACCAGCTACGGTCACATTCAACGCTGTACTCTGGCCAATCTCGGTTGGGCTATCGCCCGTCACATTCATCCCAGTGATAGGCTCATCGGCTGGCGGTGGTGTCGGATCTACGACTTCAACGACGACACTGGCCGTTTCGCTACCAACTCCATTCGTAGCCATTACCTCTACCGTGTAGCTACCGATTGCAGCATAACTGTGACTCACATTGGTACCACCATTCGAAATTACCGTTCCATCACCCAAATTCCAGTCGTAGATGATGTTTGTCCCGGTGCTCACCGATACGCTCAGATCCGTCGCCTGACCAAGTTCCGTCGGACTACTACTATTTATATTAACGCCACTAATTGCGGTATCAGGTGCGGCGACGTTGTAATAGATATAATCACCTACTTGAGTGTAAGCGTTTGAAGGGATTTCAGTAATGCTTACTCGATTGTCGCTATCCACAGTTTGAATAAACAAACGCTGCACCGTGACCGGCGCATATGCCGCAAATTGAGTCACCCCACTACCACTCACGGTCAAGTCCGTACCGCTGAAATTAGCTTCAAAGGTCGTCCCTGCTGGTAATTGGGTCACTAATACATCTGAATATTGACTTCCCGCTGAGGTGACCAAGCTACTGTCTTTTAAGCTTGTGCCTTCAGCCAGGAAGTATCCATCTCGTTGACCACTGCTATCAAATGAGATACTGGCCGCTTTCCCATCCAGGGTGTAATCCCCCAGACTAACATTGTTTGTATCGCCGTAGTTGACCAGCGTCACTTCACGTTCGCTGCTTTGGTGAACGACTTCAACACTAGCTCCATCATTTGTCTCATTTAACAAATTGACAGTTGGCTTAGCATCCCAAGTGCTGTTTGTGCTGGGGTAGAATACTGTGATAAACCGGGGCAAAGTACCAGTAGTTTGTAATGTCAGCTCGTGTAATTCCAGGTCACTATCAAGATGTTGTAAGGTGTAATCATACTGCTCCTCAACATCGACCGCTGAGGTATTGAAAGAGAAGTTGCTGGGAGCCAGCACCTTGATACCAATGACGTTGTCATTATCAGCCAGACCTTTCACCCAATCGCCTTCCAAAGAGGCACCATCTTGGGTGTGCATGTGCCAGTCTACTTGATTGGAGCTACTGAGCCGAATATCATCCATCATCACGAAATAGGATTTTTCAACAAACATGATGTTTCGAGTGAACTCATCCACCCCTTCGCTGCTAGCATAAGCATCCGTAGCATCCCCCACTGTAAAATCATAGTTCGCAGCCGTGGCAAAGGTGGTAATGCCCACATTCGCTTGGTTCCAATATTCATCTTTGCCGTGATAAAGGTCGGCATTGCCATACGGCACGTATTCTTCATCGCCAGTACAACTGGTGTTATCCAAACAGCCACCAATCTGATCTTTACCACCAACAGTAATCGTATTGTGCGAGGTGGTTGACGAGGCCCATAGCGCTCGGTCGTCGCGATAGACACCCACTTCTGGGATCAAGTACGTTCCATTTCCATACAAGTAAAAACCGTTGGAGTCTGCATGGACGTGGGCAGTCGCTGGCTTGAACTCTTGCGGAACTTGACCACCACCGGCCCAAACACGACCGTTGTAGTTAGTCTTAGCGTGGTCAAAACTGCTATCTCCACCCGGAGGTCCGCTATGGAGTGCGGCGACCAGAGCGTTGTCGCCCCAATCTGACCACATGTAAACTTCTTCGGCATCGGTCATTTGCTGGGATCGGTGAATAGCGAGCTCATCCGGCCTTTTCGCAGCCACAGTTGGGTCATAGAAAAATAGCTCGTGGGCGATTTCTTTGAAGGGTAAATCACCAATGCTACTGCCCCCACTCTTGGGACGCCCCCCCAAATCAGCGATAATTTCATCAGCCAACCCTTGCGCGACTTCATCATTGTTCAAGCGGGCCAGCATTCGTAAATCTTTCAAGAACCGGAAACTTCTACGTCGCGCTGAGGTAGCATCCCCAGCATTTTGAATGTTGTTCCAACGTTGATTAGGCGCTGAGTCATACAAGTAATATTGTGGAAACTGTTCGATGATCGGACTTGTCGCAAAGTCTGTGCCGTGTAATCGATCCAAGGCAAAGACGACGACAGTCAACTCGGCAAAGGCGGCCGTTTGGTAAATATCACCCTCAGGCCAGTGGCCATCTTCGATCTCATCCCAAACAATCTTGGCTGTATTAAAGTTATCGATGCTGTAATCGAGCCAGTCACTTACGGTCGTGGTGAAACTAGCTCCATCCTTATTGCTGCTTGAACAGGTGCCCAGCAAATCTTCTTCTGGCTCCAACACCATTGCCACCATCGCCAAGCCTGCCAAAGATGAGGTGTAGTGATTATTGGTGTAGGCATTGTACCACCAGTTGCTCCAGCCTTCAGCCGTATTATTTTTGCCCCAGGTGGCCGCTTCATACTGCATACAACCTTGATGGAACAGGACATCTCGAACAGTCTGTCGATCACTCTCACTTAATGATTGATACAAGATGTCATAGGTCATCCCCACATCAATCATATTAATTCCGGCAATCCGATCCCGCCGACATTGACCATTACTGCTCTTGTCCCAACACGTCTCAGTTGTTACAAAATCCAGCATCGTGGCCCGTGAGCGAGTGAGATACTTGTCATCTTCCGTCACAGCATAGGCTACCGCATTCAAGAACATATCGTTCCCTAAAGCCGGGTTACTGTCGTAATCGGCCAGATAACCATCTTCCAAAGAAGCTAGCATATCTTGTCGTGGATCACCAATCACCTGAACAGCTGCTTTTACGGTAGCTAGCTCTGCCGGTGTGAAGGCAATGTAGGGGTGAACAAGTTCGGTAACTGGTGGCGCATCATTGATGATGATCTGTTGCGAGGCTGTTGATGAGCCATCTGTATTCGTTGCAGTCAGCAACACGATGAATGTTCCTGTTTCGGCATAGGTATGGGTTGGATTTTCGTCAGTGCTGGTTGCCCCATCGCCAAAACTCCACTCATAGCTGAGATTGCTACCGGTTGATGTATTCACAAAGCTGGTCACCTGACCAAGCTCATCAGGGCTACTGCTGGTAAAGCCAGCCACAGGTGGCGTCGGGCCAGGATCATCTGGGGCAAATAGGCTCAAGCCTTCAATATCATTACCATCCAAGCCAAACGCATCGCCATCAAATACCAAGGCTGGATCGTAATCGCAAGCGGTGGTATCCCCTTCGCTGGTCAGACTACATTTGAACACATCCTCATCAGCTCCACTCAAACCGCTCACAGCAAAACTACCACGGGTGCTTAGATAAAGCTCATTGTCTGAGGTTACAAAGATGCCCGTAATCCCTTCGTCTGACGTGGTCAACCCAACATCGCCAGCATCAAAGTACATTGCCCACGTTCCGGCGGTGGTATCCCCCAAACTGCTTGGCGTAAAGGCCAAGATGTCTTCATCTCGCAAGCTAGACAAGCCAGTCACATCGGGATTACCTGTCGTTGAGATCAACAACCGACCATCTTCCAAGATAGCGATGCCATCAACATCTTCACTACTCGTCGTTAACTCAACATCCGAACCATCAAAGTACATACTGAAGGTTCCGGCTGTGGTTTCGCCCAGGCTTGTTGCATCAAACTGCACAATATCAGCATCAGTCACCGCCAAACCACCTAAGGTTGTAGCCGCTCTGACCGAGAGTAAAATTGTATCTTCATCTACAACATGAAAGGCATCGATGCTCCCGACAACACCAACATCTGAGCCGTCAAACACCATTTCAAAATCATTACCATCATAGCGCACAATGTCTTCATTCTGAACATTGGTCAGAACACCTACAGTGTATGTTCCACCGTTAAGAAAAGTTAGATAGAGTTGCAGCGCATCCTGGGCGGGGGGTGAGGTAATCTCAATTTGTTCTGACATGGTTGAGGAGCCAACACCATTGGATGCGGTCATCAAGACCGTATAGGTTCCCGTTTCCGCGTAGGTATGGGTTGGATTGACTTCGGTGCTGACTGCTGAGTCATCCCCAAAATCCCATTCATAGCTTAAATTTGTGCCTAACGAGCTATTTGTGAAACTGGTGGTTTCACCAAGTTGGTCAGGGCTACTGCTGCTGAAGATAGCCACGGGGGCTTGATCAACGACCTGCACCAATGTTGTAGCAATTTCGCTACTGACCTCATTACTAGCAAACACAGTCGCCGTGTAAACCCCTGTTTGAGCGTAGGTATGATTGACGCTTGCCCCTGTACCGTTCTGACCATCACCAAAGCTCCAAAGATAATTCACATTGGTCCCACCTGTCACACTCGCGCTCAACGACGTACTTTGCCCTACTTCAGTTGGCCCATCATTGCTGGCCGCTAAACCGGTGATGGGATCAGGTGTAGGAGGCGGATCCGTAATCGTTACAGTTGCACTAGCTGTATCACTGCCACCACTGTTTGTCGCGATCATCACAACCGTATAATCTCCGGCAACAGCATAGGTGTGGCTCGGGTTTTCTTCCGTACTCGTTGCCCCATCGCCGAAGCTCCATTCATAACTCACATTTGAACCAGTGGTGCTATTGGTGAAGCTGGTTACCTCGCCGACTTCATCAGGGCTGGTGCTCGTAAAGCCAGCGACAGGCGCTGGCCCACTCGGACTGTCACCACCTTCACTGTAATCCAAGCCATCAAGCTCATTCCCACTCAAGCCAAACCCATCGCCATCAAACGCCAGGGTTGGATCAAAGGTACAGGCGGTTGTGTCTCCTTCGCTCGTCAGCTCACACATGAACACATCTTCATCATCGCCGCTCAACCCTGTGACGGCAAAGCTGCCGACTGTACTCAGATACAAATCGCTGTCGGTTGTCTGGGCCAAGCCGTTGATGCCTTCATTTGAAGTCGTTAAACCTACATCGCCAGCATCAAAGTACATCGCCCACGTTCCGGCGGTAGTATCCCCTAAACTGCTTGGGGTAAAGGCCAGAATATCTTCGTCTCGCAAGCTAGATAAGCCCGTTACACTGGGATTACCTGTGGTTGAGATCAACAATCGACCATCTTCGAGAATATCAATTCCATCAACATCCTCACTACTCATGGTCAACTCAACATCCGAACCATCAAAATAGAGGCTAAAGGTTCCGGCGGTAGTATCACCTAAGCTTATGGCATCAAATTGCACAATATCAGCATCGGAGACGGTCAAGTCACCGACGGTTGTCCCTGATCTGAATGACATCAGAATAGTGTCCTCGTCTACAATCTTAATTGCATCGACACTGGGCAAGACTCCAACGTCTGACCCATCAAACACCATTTCAAAATTGGTGCCATCATAGCTTATGATGTCTTCGTTCTGCATCCCCGTTACCGAGCCGACATCATATGAGCCACCACTTGAGAAGGTCATATACAACAGAGGGGTGCCTTGGGCCGGTGGGGAAGTGACAACAACCTGATCCGATATTGTCGATGAGCCAGCCGTGTTGATGGCAGTCATCAAGACCGTATAAATTCCCGCTTCCGCGTAGGTATGGGTTGGATTGGCCTCAGTACTGACTGGTGAGCCATCACCAAAGTTCCATTCGTAACTCAAGTCGGTTCCAGTTGAACTATTTATGAAACTTGTGGGATCGCCTAATTGAGTGGGGCTACTGCTACTAAAATTGGCGACGGGGGCTTCTACAACAACATCCACAACGGTAACGGTTGTCGAGGCAGTTACTGAACCCAAGCTATTTTCAGCGGTCACCATTGCCGTATATTCGCCAACCGCAGAATAAGTGTGATCAACGATCGTGCCATTTACAATCGTCCCATCCCCTAAATTCCAAGTATAGGTCGTCACGTTCCCATCGGAGACACTCGCGGATAATGTGGTTGAATCACCAATCGTCGTCGGTCCATCGTTCGTGGCGTTTAGACCAACAATTGGTTGATCCTCAGCTGATTGGACCAAGCCAATACCGTCAACGGTACTGCCAGTTAAGCCATTGGCATCACTATCAAAAAAATAAGTTGAAACAAAATTACAATCGGTAGTGATACCTAGGGTGACTGGGTCACAATAAAAAACATCGCTGCCATCACCACTTACGCCTGTAGCCGTAAAGTCAGCCCGTGCACTAAAGTACATCACCCCATCGCTATCAATGGCTAAGCCATCAACACCATCATTTGAAACACTCAACCCTTCATCCGAGCTGTCAAAATAGATATCCCAGGAGCCACTGGTTGTATCTCCTAAATTGGTTGGATCAAAAACCAGAATATCCTCATCACGTGGACTAGATACGCCAGTGACCGCCGGATTACCAACCGTTGAGATTAACAGTCGACCATCGTCTAAAATCGAAAAGGCATCGACATCTTCGCTACTGGTGGTTAGCTCAACATCGGAGCCATCAAAGTACATAGAGAAGGTGCCCGCTGTGGTATCACCAAGTGATGTGGCTGTAAATTGCACGATATCGGCATCAGTAACCGCGAGGCCATTGAGGGTTGTGGCGCTCCGTACGGAGAATAGAATGGTGGTGTCATCGACAACATGAAAAGCATCAATACTGGGCAGAACGCCAACATCCGAGCCATCAAACACCAGTTCAAAATCATTGTCAATAAACCGAAAAATATCTTCATTGGCTATTCCAGCAAGCGTACCGAACGTGAAAGAGCCTCCTTCAGCGATTGTGAGGTGAAGAATTGAATCACCATTGGTCAAAATCGTGATTGGCTCGGAAGAGGGGACAAGATTATTGGTGATGAGGGGTAGATAGACTGTATATGCGCCCTTCCAGTTCACGATTGGGTCGGCCATCAACTCAATATCATAACCAAGGTCTTGTAGGGTAGAAACTTGTGTAGCATCAGCTGTCACTTCAACCAGGTCAAATGTAATCGAGTCAATTGAGACACCAGCGCTTACAATTTTTGTTAAATCAGACTCGCTAGTGGCATTGTAAATGACGTAACGTTGTGGCTCAGAAATTCCCTCTTGCCCATAAACTGTGGATGAAGGGGAAATATAGGTCAATGAGATTAGGATCGCCACAAATAACAAGTATCGGATTAGTTTCTGTAAGTTTCTGGTGTTCATTTCTCTCCTAAGTTCACAAGTCCGGTTGAAATCCAATCTTCATAGCATTCAAGAGAATACCTCTAAAATAAAACCTACCCTAAATTATACCTGATTATGGTGTGAATCCGGTTTGAATTATGGTTTACAGTCTTAATTTTTGAGGAAAATAAAGGTTTGGTCGTAAATAAAATGCACTTGAGACAGTATGTTGTTAAAACATTCAATCGTCTTAAAAGTGGTTGGCACACTACAACTTACCCCACAAAAAGACGCACGTTCGCTTTATAAGTATATCAAATTTGGGATCGAGTTGAATTTGCTTTTCGTTTGCTTTTCGTTTGCTTTGCATTGTCATCATTAAATTTTTCAAGTTGATGAGGCACAAAACAAAACAGGGAAAATGCTTTTACACATTTTCCCTGTTACTCAATTCTGCGATAAACCTTTATTCGCACTTAAATTTATGGGCCGAGGCGATTACCTCCATCAAACACAATCGAATCCCAATCGTTCTGGGAACTCAAGCTGTTGATATTCCCGTCATCATTGAGGTCAACTTGAATACCGGTATCAGTATCATCCCCATCACAGTTCCAGTCGATCGGACCATCTGCCGCCACTGTCTGGGTTGAGCCATTCGGGCAGTAGTAGCTGGTTGTGTATCCGGTCAACAACCCGCCCCCATTTAAGCCGACGGTTTCATCCAAGTTGCTTTCATCCAAAGTTGGCAGGGTGAAGCCTTGATAATCGATCTTGTTCGTCCCATCAGGAATGCCATCTAACGCCCACCAATAGTTCATCACGCTGAAGTAGTTGGGCTTGTAGTTTCGAGTATTCTCCCCACCGTGACCAAAGCCAAGGTTGTGCCCTAACTCGTGCACAAACGCCGCCACTTTTTGAGTGTCCGTGCCACCATCGCCACCGTTGAAGTGGCCCAAACTTACAAAGAAGAATTCACCAGGCACTCGGGAGGAAACACCAATAGTAACTGGCGTTTCTGTGTTATGGTTATTGTAACGATTGGCCCAAATCATATAGTGATAAATTTTTTGGTTGTGCGTATCGTAATACGTATCTTTCAAGGCGATGAACTCTGAGAGATCGCCACCTTCCCAGGCAAAGCTCTCATCATACGGCACCAGATCATCCAACTCAAGGTGAATATTGATGCCATCAACCCCATCGGGATTAGATACCGGGGCATTGGCAAAGATTGCCGTAATTTGATTGATTACATTCTGGTTCGGAGCCAAGCCATTTGCTGCTGAAGCCCGCTCCATATAGTCCATCTCAACAAAGATGTCTTTGTGGCGGTAGTTCGCGCCTAAGGCGGGCAAGTTAACCTCGAGGGTTCCATCATTCTCGGCATCGTATCCATGCAATTCCCAGCCATTGGGCAGAATATCCCCATCGTCATCGCCATTGTAGTTGACCAACTGCATCGACCGAACCTCTGATTGTAGCCCATCCGCTGGTCCATCATTCACAATGACGCGCCAGAAGTATTGTCCGGTTTGGATGCTGATGAAACTGTAGTCACTCTCGGTTACATTCTGATCAATCAAGAGATTGCTGAAATCATTGCTATCAGATATCTGGATTTGATAATTGGTCGCACCAGTGACATCTTCCCAATCAAACTGCGGTTGGGCTTGCGTGCTATTATCCGCTGGCCCTAACAGAGTAAGACTGAGCGGGTCAATTGTTACCGCTGTGTTAGCGGTCGTTGTACCGACGTTATTTGTTCCTGTTACTAACACGGTATAGTTTCCGGTCTGCCCATAAATATAACTGATGTTAGCCCCACCATCAGCAACAACCGTGCCATCACCGAAGTTCCAGTCGTAACTGATGTTTGTTCCTCCAGTCACGGTCACACTAAAGGCTGTGCTCTGGCCGATTTCAGTGGGGCTACTGCTATCTACGCTCATCCCGTTAATCGGATCATCGGCTGGCGGCGGAGCTGGGTCTACCACCTTGACAGTCGTGCTGGCTGTTTCACTGCCGACCTCATTTGTGGCCGTTGCCACCACTGTGTAGGTACCAGTTTGGCTATAGGTGTGCCTCACGTTGGTACTACCATTCACAATCACCGTGCCATCACCCAAATTCCAGTCGTAACTAACATTCGTTCCACCACTCACGGTCACACTAAAGGCTGTGCTCTGGCTAAGTTCCGTCGGACTACTACTGTCTACACTCATTCCAGTGATCGGGTCATCAACTGGAGAAAGGGCTTCGATAACCACTTGATGGCTTGCTTTATCACTCCCCCCACTGTTCGTAGCCGTCATTACAACCGTAAACGTACCGTCTACGGCGTAAGTGTGCGTTGGATTTTCAGCGGTGCTTATGGCCCCATCCCCGAAGCTCCATTCATAACTTACATTGTTTCCAGTCGTGCTATTGGTGAAGCTCGTCACTTGACCAAGCTCATCAGGGCTACTGGTGCTAAATCCGGCGGTCGGGGCAAGCTCACTGCTGCTTTGACCGAGCAGACTCAAGCCTTCAATGTCATTGCTTCCCAACCCAACCTCACTGCCATCAAGCACGAAAGTTGGATCAAAGGTGCAGATTGTTGTAGCCCCTTCACTCGTCAAGCTACATTTGAATATATCTTCATCTGCTCCACTCAGCCCACTCACAGCAAAGTTCCCACGTGTACTTAAATACAACTCATTTTCGGATGTTAGTGCTATTCCAGTAATGCCCTCATCCGATGTGGTCAACCCTACATCCCCCGCATCAAAGTACATTGCCCACGTTCCGCTGGTTGTGGTCCCTAGGCTACTTGGTGTAAAGGCCAGGATGTCTTCATCTCTTAAGCTGGACAGCCCTGTCACACTAGGATTACCGTTCGTTGAGATCAAGAGACGACCATCTTCCAACACCGCCAAGCCATCGATATCCTCACCACCGTCCGTTAAATCCACATCTGAACCGTCAAAATAGAGGCTGAAGGTTCCAGCGGTGGTTTCCCCCAGACTTGTCGCATCAAATTGCACAATATCAGCATCGGCTACAGCTAAACCACCTAAGGTTGTCGCTGCTCTCACAGAGAACAGAATGGTATCTTCATCTACGATATGGAAGGCATCAATACTGCCAGTCACACCAACATCTGAGCCATCAAATACCATCGCAAAATCGTTTTCATCATAGCTCACGATGTCTTCATTCTGAACACCAGTCACTGAACCAAAGGTAAAACTTCCACCCTCCACAATCGTTAGGTACAATATTTCTTGGGCGGGCGTCGCAGTTTGGATAATGACCTGATCTGACATCGTTGATGAACCAGCACTGTTTGTAGCAGTCATCAAGACAGTGAAGGGGCCTTCACTTGCATAGGTATGTGTTGGATTCTCTTGAGCACTCATTGCTCCATCACCGAAGTTCCAGGTATAGCTCAAGTTTGTCCCCAGTGAACTATTAGTAAAGCTGGTCACCTGTCCAACATTATCAGGGCTACTACTACTAAAGATTGCGACAGGTGGTGCGTCGACGATGGTTACAATAGTTGTGGCTACCTCACTATTCTCGCTATTGGTGGCGGTCACCGTGGCGGTGTATGTCCCTACGGCGGCATAGCTATGGCTTGGTGACGCCCCGGTGCCCAACTGACCATCCCCAAAGTTCCAGGCGTAATCCACATTCGTCCCGCTGGTCACACTCACGCTCAACAAAGTGTCTTGCCCTAATTCGGTTGGCCCATCATTGCTTGCGGCCAAGCCGTTAATCGGTTCAGGCGTTACTGGCTCGGTAATAGTCACAGTTGCACTGATTGTATCATTCCCACTACTGTTCGTGGCTGTCATCACTACCGTGTAATTCCCAGCGAGGGCATAACTGTGATTAGGATCTGCAGCCGTGCTTGTTGTCCCGTCGCCAAAGCTCCACTGATAACTTACATTAGAACCTGTTGTGGTATTGGTGAAGCTCGTCACCTCGCCCACTTCATCGGGGCTACTGCTGGTAAAACCAGCCACCGGAGCTGGTTCGCTGGAGCTGCCACCACCCGTACTGTAGTCCAGACCGTCAATTTCCAGACTACTCAAGCCGAAGCTATCGCCATCAAAGATCAAGGCTGGGTCATAAGTACAGGCTGTCACAGCTCCTTCGCTGGTTAATTCACAACTGAAGATGTCTTCATCTTCGCCGCCAACGCCGCTGATGGCGAACGTGCCAATGGTACTCAGATACAAATTGCCATCCGTGGTGTAGGCCAAGCCATTCACGTCTTCGCTTGAAGTTGTTAGATCAACATCTGAGCCTTCAAAGTACATTGACCACGTTCCGGCAGTGTTATCTCCCAGGCTACTCGGGGTGAAGGCCAAGATGTCTTCATCTCGCAGGCTGGATAACCCCGTCACCCCTGGATTACCACTGACCGACATCAGCAGACGACCATCCTCCAGCAAATCAAAGCCATCAATGTCCTCACTGCTGGTATCAAACTCTACATCCGAGCCATCGAAATACATGCTGAATGTTCCGGCTGTGGTCTCGCCCAAGCTCGTGGCATCAAACTGCACGATGTCTGCATCATCGACAGCCAAGCCACCTAGCGTTATATCAGCTCTCACAGATAGCAGGATTGTGTCTTCATCAAGAATTTTGAAGGCGTCGATACTTGGCGTTATACCAACATCCGAGCCATCAAAGACCATTTCAAAATCCGTACCATCATAACGCACAATGTCTTCGTTCTGTACGCCAGTTACGGCACCAACATCGTATGAGCCGCCACTACTAAAAGTTAAATATAAGTAGGGGGTAGTCTGAGCAGGCGGTGTGGTAATCACCACTTGATCTGACATCGTTGATTCACCAACGCTGTTAGTCGCCGTCATCAAGACAGTGAAGGTTCCGGTTGTAGCATACGTATGGGTTGGACTGATCGCATTGCTGGTGGCCCCGTCCCCAAAGCTCCAGACATAGCTCAGGTTCGTTCCCGTCGAACTATTCGTAAAGCTGGTCGCCTCACCCAATTCATTGGGACCACTACTGCCAAAAATCGCCACAGGGGGCACATCTACAACAGTGACAACTGTTGTCGCAAGTTCATTACTCAGCTCATTGCTAGCAAATACGCTGGCCGTGTAAGTTCCAGGCTGAGCATAACTGTGATTGACTGTCGCTCCAGTGCCATTCTGACCGTCACCAAAACTCCATAGATAGTTCACATTGGTCCCATTGGTCAGGCTCGTGCTGAACAAGGTGCTTTGTCCCAATTCGGTTGGCCCATCATTGCTTGCCGACAAGCCTTCAATCGGGTCAGACGGTTCAGCCGGGGGAGTGATGGTGACCACCTGGGTGCTGGTATCACTGCCACCGCTGTTGGTCGCGATCATGACCACGGTAAAGGTACCCGTTGTAAGGTAGGTATGAGCTGGATTCACCTGATTGCTTGTCGAGCCATCCCCAAAACTCCATTGATAGGTTACATTTGAGCCTATGGTGGTGTTGGTGAAATTCGTCACCTCGCCTAATTCATCAGGACTGGTGCTGGTGAAGCCAGCGACTGGGGCTGGTTCGCTCGGGGCACCACCTGTACTGTAATCCAGACCATCAATTTCATTGCCACTCAAACCAAAGCCATCGCCATCAAACATTAAGGCTGGCTCATAGGTACAGGCGGTGGTGTTACCTTCACTGGTTAAGTCACAAACAAACACATCCTCATCATCGCCACTCAAGCCTGTCACAGCAAAGCTGCCCACCGTGCTCAAAACCAAACCATCATCCGTATAGGCCAAGCCGTTGATGCCTTCATTTGAGGTGGTCAAACCAACATCACCCGCATCAAAGTACATTGACCATATTCCGGCGGTATTTTCTCCCAAACTACTGGGGGTGAAAGCGAGGATGTCTTCGTCTCTCAAGCTCAATAGGCCACTGACACTTGGATTGCCAGTCGTTGAAATCAACAATCGGCCATCTTCCAGCAAATCAAACCCATCAACATCCTCACTGCTTGTCGTCAAATCAACATCTGAGCCATCAAAATATAGGCTGAATGTCCCTGCTGTTGTTTCTCCCAAGCTCGTAGCATCAAATTGTACAATGTCTGTGTCTGAAACCGTGAGCCCGCCCACAGTTGTGCCCGATCTGAATGACATCAGAATTGTTGTTTCATCCACAATTTTGAAGGCATCAATACTTGGAATAACCCCGAGATCTGAGCCATCAAATACCATTTCAAAGTCTGTGCCATCATAACGTACAATGTCTTCGTTCTGCACCCCAATCACGGCCCCTATATCATACGAGCCACCACTGCCAAGGGTTAAATACAGTTGTGGAGTAATCTGAACAGGTGGCGTGGTGATACTGACCTGATCGGACATTGTTGATGTCCCAGCACTATTGGTGGCCGTCATCAAGACGGTGAAGAGGCCAGTTTCGGCATAGGTGTGCGTTGGATTGATGGCAGTACTGCTTGCCCCATCGCCAAAGCTCCACTCATAGCTCAGATTTGTTCCGGTCGAGCTGTTGGTAAAGTTGGTCACCTCACCCAGTTCGTCTGGGGTACTACTATTAAAAATTGCGACAGGTGATTCATCCGCGATTGTCACTACTGTTATGGCAATCTCACTACTCACCCCATTGCTAGCAAACACGCTGGCGGTGTACACCCCAGGCTGGGCATAGTTATGGGTGACTGTGGCCCCAGATCCATTCTCACCATCCCCAAACGTCCACAGGTAATTCACATCTGTACCATTTTGGACGGTTGCTGCTAGCGTAGTTGTACCACCAACAACCGTAGGACTGTCGTTGGTCGCCACTAAATCGCTGATTACTTCTGGTGGATCGGTGACTGTCACGATATCCACAAATTGATCTAGACCAGCACTATTTTCAACGGTTAGAATCACCGTGTATATGCCTGCAGACACATACGTATGAGCTGGATTTTCGATTGTCTCCAACAAACTTCCATCCCCAAAGTTCCAGGAATAGGTGAGGTTCGTCCCTGTGGACTCATTGGTAAAGGTAGTCGATTCGCCTAAATTAATCGGGCTATTGTAGCTAAATTGGGCAACAGGAGTCTTATCAACAATAGTCACTGTATCGCTGTAACTATCGATTCCGTGACTATTGGTGGCTGTCATAACAACCGAATAATCTCCAGCAAGCGTGTAGATATGGCTGGGAGATGTGGCCGAGCTGGTTACACCATCTCCGAAATTCCACTCATAGGTTACATCCAGCCCTATCGTTGCGTTGGTAAAGTTGGTTACCTCACCCACATCGTTGGGGCTGTTGTGGGTAAAGCTAGCCACCGGGGGCTGGCCACCCAAACCGCTATAATCCAACCCATCGATTTCATTGCCACTCAGGCCAAAGCCATGTCCATCAAACATCAACGCTGAGTCATAGTTACACGATGTGTTTGCACCTTCATTCGTTAGCTCGCAGCGGAACACATCTTCATCGGCCCCATTCAATCCACTCACCGAAAAACTGCCGACTGTACTTAGGTAGAGATATCCATCATTCTCTTGAGCCAGCCCGTTTATCCCTTCATTCGAAGTCGTCAGGCTTACATCACCCGCATCGAGGTATAAGGCCCACGTCCCTGCCGTTGTATCTCCCAAACTACTTGGGGTGAAGGCCAGAATGTCTTCGTCTCTTAGGCCTGATAAGCCAGTAACAGCAGGATTACCACTAACTGAAATCAACAAACGTCCGTCATCAAGAATGTCAAAGCCATCGATATCTTCACTACTGGTATCTAGCTCTACATCCGAGCCATCAAAGTACATGCTAAAGGTTCCGACCGTCGTCTCGCCCAAACTCGTCGCACTAAATTGAACAACGTCTGCGTCATCTACAGCTAGACCACCCAATATTGTATCCGCCCGAACCGACAGAAGGATCGTCGTCTCATCCAAGATCTTGAACGCATCCACACTCGGCGTCACCCCAACATCGGAGCCATCAAATATCATCTCAAAGTCAGTGCCATTGTATCGCACAATGTCTTCGTTATTGATACCAGTCACGCTACCCAAGTTAAATGATGTTCCACTAGCAAAGGTGATATACAACTCTTCCCCACCTTGCACGGGTGAGGGGGTAATAACAACCTGCTCTGATATCGTCGATGAGCCTATCCCATTTGTCGCCGTCATCACCACGGTATAGGTTCCCGGAACGATGTAAATATGTGTAGGCTCCTCCGCCGTACTGGTCGTCCCATCGCCAAAGGCCCATTCATAGCTTAAAAATCCCCCAATTGAGTTATTTGTAAATTGGGTCGTATGCCCCAGTGCATCCGGACTTGTTGTCGTAAAACTAGCGGTTGGCGCAAAGGCATCATCAATATTGACAGTTCCAGAGGTAACATAGGTGGCTGAGGTATTTGTGGCCGTCATCCATACGGTATAGTTTCCAGCACTTCCATAAGTGTGGCTTGGAGAGAAAGATGTCTCAGGGGGGCTACCATCACCAAAATTCCATTCAAAGGAGAGGTTTTCACCAATGGACTCATTGGTAAAGTGGGTAATCTCCCCAAGAAAGTCTGGGGCGGTAGAGTTGAACAAGGCACAGACTAGATCGCCATTGAGTGTTGATATGCCACTTTGACGCTGAGGGGCTTGATCCTGTGCCTGATCAAACTCGCTGTAGACAAATGCGTCTGTTTCGTAGACCACATTAACCGTGTCCAAGACTTGATACCCTGATGATCCAAATAAGGTTTTCAGGGCAACTAATTTATACGGTCCATTCGCACCAAAAGCATTAATTTGAGATCCATCAAATGACAATGTAAAGCTTTGTTGACCGGGTGTTAGAGACACAAGATCAGACATCTCTTTGGCAATCAGGGCTCCATTGCTACTTTCTAACCACGCCTCGACACGATAATCCCCTGCAACAACAATGCTTTTCTCAACGACAAAATCCAGTCGATCTATATCACCATCCTGATCAAGATCAACTGACGTTGAGGTGACGTTCGATGTCATTTCTTGCTGATCAAGTAAGGCAATCCCACTATTTTGATAGAGGGTGCCAGTAGAATAGGGATATAGTCCATTAAAGGCTTGATCCTCTTCAAAGTCGATTAGTCGGCCCTCAGCATCGTACAGTCGAACATTTGTAATATGGTAAGGGGTGGTCTGGCTGAAGAAGGCGTCAAATATCAATGTAACCGAAGAATTCAGAGATATGTCGTCATCAGAGGAGGCGATACCACTCATAATGACAGGCAAAAATAATTGATACGGCGTTTCAATTTGGGGAAGCCCACCTTGAGTTTCATCACTCGCACTTGTACGTGTTTGAGCACCTTCCCAATATCCTGTGGTCAGGTAATTGCCCTGGTGATCGACTAAATCAGCTTCAACACGGTAAACTCCATCCAACGTAACCTCTAGCCCGGTTTCAAGCAGAAGCCTATCGAAGAACCCATCTCCATCAAGATCACGCGTCTGATGTTGATAAGTCTTGGTGAGTTTTGCGCCAAACGTCTCAAATTGATCAAGCGAATACGCTCCAAATGCGTAATCATCTTCGACAATATCGATTACCCGATCTGAACTCGCCGCTTGACCTGGCACCGAATATTCAAGATCGGTCAGCAACACCTGATCCAAAATGTAAGGGCCAACAATCTCTTTTTGAGCAATTGATAAGCCGTTAAATGTAAGGGGAATAGTGTGGTTGCCTGGTTCCAGATAAAGCCTCTCTTGGAACCAATCCACGGCATCAACTTGGCTTCCTAGCCGCGTCGTTGGATCGATATCATTCAGAATGGCTTCAATCGTGTAATGACCGGCTTGATAGACTTCCACCTCAACTTCAGCCACCAACTGATCAAAACGACCATCACTATCAAGGTCTACGCCGTAATCTCGTAAAACGGAGCCAATCGTGGCTAGCTCTGGCTGGGTTGGCAGAACAAATGGCACAATTCTCGGGTAACCAACCGGGCCACCTTCACAGCCGTTATTTCCACTTGCACTACAATCTCCAATGACCGTGGCAGGTTGCCTACCCCAATATTCATTAATCGGCGTTTGCACCCAATCCCATTTTTTAATCTCACTGATAGCATTAGCCGGTGAGCCAGGATAATGGGGATAACGAGGTGGGTTTATGCTTTCATAACGCTCGGTATAATAATCCTCACGCTCAACCCCCTCATAATTGACATTAATCAGATCCCATTCCCAATTGGGTCCGGCCACCAAAATCAAATCATTGTAGGAGGTGTAGTAAGAGCCACCCCACTGACTGCGTGAGATTAAATTTCCTTCATAACCATAGGCACGGCTGACCCACCAATCGCCATCTAACCAGATTTCATTGGCCGTGTCATAATGGCTAAATCTCCAGTCCACAGCGATGGCCCGTGACGTAATCCCTGCCCCTTTAAGGAAGGTCGAAAAAATCGAGGCGTGTCCATTACAATCAGCGTTGATTAGTCCATCACCGTCTGTGTCAAAGTTAAAGTTTGTTAAAGCATTTTTTGTGCTATTGGGCCACGACGTTGAAAGAAATTCAATCCCGGCCCCGGTGTTGGTATAGTCTCGGATGACTTCAGCAATCGTTCGACGATCAGTCTGCCCCTGGATGGCCGTCATAAGGTGATCTTCAAATACATACTGCTCATTGTAATCTGTGTCCCAGCCAATCCCCCACCCGTAGACTTCGTGGTCCGTCGGACTAAAGTTAGCAGGATCAGTGGCAAATTCATATGACGTGTCCCAGTAAAGGGCGACAACATCTTTCTGGTTCGCCAAATCATCATTATAGGCGAAGACATCGATATGCTCCTGGGTCAATTCCAACTCTGGCTCATCAAGCTCTAACACCACGTGAAGGGTTAAGTCCTCAGACCAGCTACCCTCGGTCACGCGAATAGTATAGGTTCCGGTTGTTGCGTTTTCTGGAATCGTAATTGACCAACCACTCCCACAGCCGTGAGACGTAGCAGTCAGCGTCGTTAGCGAAGATTGGCTTTTGATAATTTCGATAGAGGCGGTGTATGGGCCACCAACCAAAAACGTAGTTCCTCGGCGCATAATAACATCACGTTCGTCACTATCTGGGTTATCAGCGTGAGCAATGAATTGATTCCCGTATTGTAACCAAGGATAAAATTTCTTTGTAAGGTATGCGTCATCGTAGCGAACATAAACCCCAGGACTACGATTATTTAATGGATTCAGCCCAAAAAGTTGTTCTTCACCGTCGGTTAACCCATCATTGTCACTATCTGCATCACTCGGATTAGTGTGATAGGGGCCACCTAAACTGCTAAACCAACCATTAACTTCATCAATATCAGAAATACCATCGAAGTCTTGATCCCGATTCAAATCAGGTTGCCCCATAGGCCCAAGGTGTTGTGTTTGTATTGAGGTCATATCCTGAATGATATCTGCCTCAGCCAAGTCAACTTCACCCGGTAATATAAGCAATGACACAGCAAATAGGATGGCGAGAAATCTCCCAAAAGCATTCTTCATCGTAATAAATCCCCTCACAAAAATGGCGGTATCAAAATGGTCAAATCAATATATGTGGACAACTTGTTATAAAGTCAAATACGTTAATAATCGTATTACCGAAATATACTCAGCAAACGGGTCAAGGTTGCAGCTCAAAAATTTGTAAGCTGATCTTGCCCCGAATTTATTTTCTACAAAGTTTTAATAAAGTGCGTAGATGGTGTTAGCGTGTTGAGGGAATAAGAAGTTAGTGGTTTGAAAGTTAAAGAAGGATTTGAATATCCTAAAAATGACCGGACAAATTATATCACAGGTCCATAACAATAAAGATGAAATTTATTTCAATATTTATTTCAATAAAAATTCAAATTGAATTTATTTAGATATTCACAAAAATTCTTATATTTTTTAAAGTGATTTCTCTGATTTAGATTAAAAGATTTCTGAGACAACCTTACCCAGCATCATCTCTGTCAAAACTGCTTTGTTTAGGTCCATATTCTATATTACTATAGATTTTTTCAGGTTGGCAAAGATAATTATAACATTGTTAAGTTTGAATCAGGTTTGAGAATGAGACGAGTTTCTTAAAGAATTTAAAATAGGGCGTTGTTATCTCCTACAACGCCCTATTTTTAAGAACTTCTAAGATTTAGGTTTATTCAATTACCACTTGTGAGGAAGTTGTGTCCTGACCAATGCTGTTGGTCACAGTCAGAAAAATCGTGTAGGTTCCGGTCAAACTATAGGTATGCGTGGGGTTTTGGACGCTGCTTGTTTCACCGTCACCAAATGCCCAACTGTACATTAAGTTTGTCCCTGTAGAGGTGTTCGTAAGGCTGGTTACTCCATTTAATAGGTTAGGGCTAGAACTGCTAAAGCTAGCAACCGGTGGCAGAACGATAACCGATACATCTATGGTACTCACTTCACTTCCCACGCCGTTAGTTGCTGTCACCATCACCGTATAAGTACCAGTCAAGCCATAGGTGTGGTTTAGATTGGCACTACCATCCAGAAGCACAGTTCCATCCCCCAAATTCCAGGCATAACTGATATTTGTCCCACCGCTCACAGTCACACTCAAAGCTGTCGTTTGGCCGATTTCAGTGGGACCACTGCTTTCTATACTCAATCCACTGATGGGATCATCGGCAGGCGGTGACGCAGGCACCTCAACCACGGTGCTGGCTGTTTCAGTGCCCAGGTTATTCGTGGCCGTGGCAACCACCGTGTACGTTCCGGTCTGACCATAAGTATGGCTCACATTCATGCTACCATTCGCAATCACGGTCCCATCACCCAAATTCCAATCATAAGTGATGTTCGTACCGCCACTTACCGTTACACTCAGCGCTGTTTTCTGCCCAATCTCAGTGGGGCTATTGCTTTCTACATTCAATCCGCTGATTGGGGCATCCGCTGGGGGCGATGCAGGTATTTCGACCACTTCAACCACGATGCTAGCTGTTTCACGACCCACACCATTCGTAGCCGTTGCTACCACCGTAAACGTTCCGGTCTGCCCATAAGTATGGCTTACATTAATCCCACCATCCAGAAGCACGGTTCCATCTCCCAAATTCCAGTCATAAGTGATGTTCGTACCACCACTTACGGTTACACTCAGCGCTGTCGTCTGCCCGATCTCGGTTGGGCTACTGCTTGCTATGCTCAATCCGCTGATGGGGTCATCCACTGGAGGAAGGGCTTCGATGATAACCTGCTTACTCGCCGTATCACTCCCTCCGCTGTTGGTTGCCGTCAAGACGACCGTGAAAGTGCCGGTACTGACATAGGTATGCGTTGGGTTTTCAGCGATGCTGGTCGCGCCGTCCCCAAAGCTCCACTCGTAGCTGACATTGCTTCCGGTTGTACTGTTGGTGAAGCTAGTCACCTGACCAAGGTCATCTGGGCTACTGCTGGAAAATCCAGCAACCGGAGCAGGCTCAATCAAGGTGGCAACAGGACTTGGGGCAAACAAGCTCAAACCATCAATTTCATTACCACTTAGGCCAAAGACATCGCCATCGAACGTCAAGGATGAGTCATATGTACAGACTGTATTTGCCCCTTCACTGGTCAATTCACAACTAAAGACATCTTCATCATCACCATTCACGCCACTGACTGCGAACGCGCCGATCGTACTCAGATACAAATTGCCGTCAGTGGTGTAGGCCAAACCGTTCACATCTTCATTTGAGTCTGTCAGATCAACATCGGAGCCTTCAAGATACAGTGACCACGTTCCGGCGGTATTACTCCCCAGACTGCTCGGCGTGAAGGCCAAGATGTCCTCATCCCGCAAGCTGGATAATCCTGTCACACTTGGATTACCGGTGACAGACATCAACAGGCGTCCATCATCCAATAGCTCAAAACCATCGATATCCTCACTGCTGGTGTCAAACTCCACATCCGAGCCATCGAAATACATACTGAACGTTCCGGCTGTCGTATCACCCAGACTTGTGGCATCAAATTGCACAATATCGGCATCATCAACGGCCAAACCACCCAACGTTGTATCGGCTCGCACGGACAACAGAATTGTGTCTTCATCCACAATCGTAAAGGCGTCCACACTCGGCACCACCCCAACATCGGAGCCATCAAAAACCATTTCAAAGTCCGTACCATCATAGCTCACGATGTCTTCATTTTGCACGCCAGCCACCCCATCGACGCTGTATGATCCGCCATTGGCAAAGGTCAAATACAGAGAAGGTGTATTTTGAATGGGTGGTGAGGTGATCACCACTTGGCCGGATACGGTTGACGAACCAGCACTGTTAGTCGCCGTCATTACCACCGTGTACACTCCTTCAGCCGCGTATGTGTGCGTTGGATTCTGTAGCGTACTGGTTGCCCCATCACCAAAGCTCCATTCATAACTCAGATCTATTCCAAGCGAGTCATTGGTGAAGCTGGTCACCTGCCCAAGGCTATCAGGGCTACTACTAATGAAGCCAGCTAGCGGTGCTTCATCCAAAATTGTCACAATCGCCGTGGCCACATCACTACCGCCACGGTTGGTGGCCGTCATCACTACGGTGTAATCTCCGGCAACGGCATAACTAACACCGGGATTAACCAAGGTACTGGTGGCCCCATTGCCAAAGTTCCACTCGTAACTGACGTTTGTTCCCGTGGTTGAATTGAAGAAGCTAATCACTTCACCCACTATATCAGGGCTACTCGTGGTAAAGCTTGCCACTGGCGCTGGTTCAGTTGGGCTACCACCACCTGACCCGCTGTAATCCAAGCCATCAAGCTCATTCCCGCTCAAGCCAAAGGCATCACCATCAAATATCAGGTTCGAGTCATAGATACAGGTAGTGGCGGCTCCCGCATTGGTCAACTCACAACTAAACACATCCTCATCATCGCCACTCAGGCCAGTCACGGCAAAGCTGCCAACCGTACTCAAATACAGATTTCCATCATCTGTATAAGCCAGCCCGTTAATTCCTTCATTCGATGTGGTCAAGCCAACATCGCCGGCATCAAAGTACATCGTCCAGGTTCCGGCTGTGTTTGCCCCGAGATTGCTCGGGGTAAAGGCCAAGATGTCCTCGTCTCTCAACCCCGACAGGCCGCTGACACTGGGGTTGCCCGTTGTCGAGATTAACAATCGACCATCATCCAAAAGATCAATGCCATCAATATCCTCACCACTGCTCGTCAAATCGACATCCGAGCCATCAAAGTACAGGCTGAAGGTTCCGGCGGTTGTCTCACCTAGGCTTGTGGCATCAAATTGCACAATATCAGCATCGGTTACCGTCAAACCACCGACGGTTGTGCTGGATCGGAAGGACATCAGAATAGTGTCTTCATCCACAATTTTAAAGGCATCCACACTTGGCACCACGCCAACATCGGAACCATCAAACACCATTTCAAAGTCCGTGCCATCATAGCTCACAATATCCTCATTTTGCCCCGAGGTTACATTACCTAAATTGTATGATGCCCCGCTGCTAAAAGTTAGATAGAGGGTTGGTGTATTTTGAACAGGCGGTGAGATAATCGTAACTTGCTCTGACATCACCGATGAGCCTGCCGTGTTGGTGGCAGTCATCAGAACGGTAAATGTTCCTGTGGCAGCATATGTATGAGTTGGGTTGACGAGATTGCTAGTGCTACCATCGCCAAAGCTCCAGACATAGCTTAGGTTGGAGCCGATTGAATTATTCGTAAACCTTGTTGCCTCACCCAATTGAGTCGGGCCATTGCTACTGAAAATTGCCACGGGTGGCTCATCAACAACCGTTACCCAAGTGGTGGCAGTGTCATTGCTGACATCGTTGCTAGCAAACACGGTGGCCGTATAAAAGCCCGTTTGAGCATAAGTGTGGCTCGCATTTGCCCCGACACCGTTCTGTCCGTCCCCAAAGCTCCACAAATAGCTGACATCTGTCCCACTGATCACACCAGCACTGAACAAGGTGCTTTGTCCTAATTCAGTTGGCCCATTATTGCTCGCCGCCAAACCAGTGATCGGTTCTGGCGGAGGGGGCGGTGTAGTGATGCTGACAATGGCACTCGCTGTATCAACCCCGCCGATGCTGGTAGCGGTCATCACCACTGTGTAATCACCAGCTTCGACATAGGTGTGAGTGGGATTAACGGCAGTACTGGTTGCGCCATCGCCAAAGCTCCACTGATAGATAACGTTTGCCCCCGTAGTGGTATTCGTAAAGTTGGTCACCTCGCCCACTTCATCAGGGCTGGTGCTGGTAAAACCTGCGATAGGAGCTGGCTCACTCGGCGCGCCGCTGTAATCCAAGCCATCAAGCTCATTCCCACTCAAGCCAAAGGCATCGCCATCAAATATAAGAGCCGGATCATAGGTACAGTTGGTGGTGTTACCTGTACTTGTTAGCTCACAAGCAAATACATCTTCATCCTCACCACTCAAGCCGATCAGGGCAAAGCTGCCAACCGTACTCAAATACAGATTTCCATCATCTGTATAAGCCAGCCCGTTAATCCCTTCATTCGATGTCGTCAGCCCAACATCGCCAGCATCAAAGTACATCGCCCACGTTCCGGCTGTGTGGATCCCTAGACTGCTGGGGGTGAAGACCAGGATGTCTTCATCCCTCAGGCCTGACAAGCCACTGACGCTGGGATTACCTGTCGTCGAGATCAACAATCGGCCATCATCCAGCAGATCAATGCCATCAATATCCTCACCACTGCTCGTCAAATCGACATCTGAGCCATCAAAGTACAGACTAAATGTCCCGGCGGTTGTCTCGCCCAAGCTTGTGGCGTCGAATTGGACAATATCTGCATCGGTTACCGACAGGCCACCCACAGTTGTGTTTGACCGAAATGACATCAGAATGGTATCTTCGTCCACAATCGTGAAGGCATCCACACTCGGCACCACCCCAACATCGGAGCCATCAAAAACCATCGCAAATTCGGACCCATCATAGCTCACGATGTCTTCATTTTGAACAGTCACCGCCCCTAAATTGTACGCCGATCCACTACTAAAAGTCAGATACAACAAAGGATTAGCCGGGGCAAAGATGATGACATTTTGGGTAGCAACAGCAACTCCACTACTGTTGGTTGCCGTTAGCAGAACAGTATAGTTTCCGGCTGAGCTATAGGTATAGCTTGGCGTTTCTTCACTGCTTGTCGCCCCATCCCCAAAGTTCCAAGTGTAATCCAGATTGGTTCCCGTTGAATTATTGGCAAATGAGGTTGGCTGCCCCAATTCAGTGAATGAGTTGCTACGAAACCTAGCAACGGGCGGCTCATCTACAATGACGACGATGGTTTGGGTCATCGCAACCCCCACCTCGCTGCTCGCTAACACGGTTGCCGTGAAATGTCCCGGTTCGGTATAGGTATGGATCACTGACGCTCCAACCCCGTTTTGACCATTGCCAAAGCTCCACAGATAACTGACGTCTGATCCACTCTCAACGGTCGCCGATAATGTCGTGGCATCTCCAACTACCGTTGGTCCATCATTCAAGGCAGCTAATCCACTGATAAGCTGGGCTGGGTCAGTCACCGTCACCGTATCACTGTATTGGTTGATCCCAACACTATTTTCAGCCGTCAGAACAACTGTGTAAGTCCCGGTCGTAGCATATGTGTAAGTCGGATTGACATCTACACTCGATGATCCATCGCCAAAGGCCCACTCATAGCTCAAATTTGTTCCTGTTGAACCGTTGGCAAAATTAATTGGGTCACCCAATCTCACTGGGCTATCGTGGCTAAAGTGGGCGATGGGCACTTCATCGATAATTGTTACGGTGGTGGTAGTAACCTCGCTGCTGACACTATTTGTCGCCGTGGCAACCACAGTGTATTCACCTACTGCCCCGTAGGTGTAACTAAACACACTATCGGCCTCAACTTGAGCACTACCGTCGCCCAAATTCCAAACATAACTTACGTCCTCACCGTCGGTCAACGTAACCAACAAGTGAGTGACATCGCCTAAAGTCGTCGGGCTACTATCTTGGATCGCAACCCCTTCGATTGGGGCTGGCGTGGTTATTGTAACCGTGTCGCTATGGCTGTCCGAACCTTGGCTATTGGTGGCTGTCATCACGACCGTGAACGTGTCCGATGTTAGGTAGGTGTGGGTTGGATTTTCTGCTGTACTCAGCGGGCTACCATCCCCAAAGTTCCACTCGTAGCTCAGGTTCGTCCCGCTACTGGTATTGGTAAAACTGGTTGTCATCCCCAAACGGTGTGGGGCATTATGAACAAAACTGACCACAGGAATATTATCATCAATAGTCACGATCGTTGTGGCGACATCAGAGCTGATCCAGTTTGAGGCCGTTACGATTGTGGTAAATTCGCCTAAGGTGTTATAGGTATAGGATAGGAAGGGGGAATCGTTGAGAATAATCGTGCCATCCCCTAAATTCCACTCATAATTCACAAAGTTACCAGTGGTTAGGGTTGAGGAGAATGTCGTCACCTGCCCCAGCGTTGTCGGACTATCATTGAAGACCGCAAGATCACTGATCGGATCAACAACAACCGTTGGCGGATTAATCGTGACTGTTTTTGCGATGGCATTGTGCCCCAAACTATTGGTTGCTGTCATAATCACGGTAAACGTCCCTGTCATCCCATAAGTATGGGTTGGATTCATAGCAGTGCTTGCGACCGAGCCATCACCAAAATCCCAGAGATAGGTGTTATCTGTCCCACTTGAGGTATTGATAAAGGTGGTCATCTCTCCTAAATCATCGGGCGTTGAGCTTGTAAAGTTGGCCGTTGGTGAGGTCATTGAGGGGGCGGCCCCTTGTAGGCTCAATCCCCCAATTTCATTTCCGGTCAAAGCCCATTCACTTCCATCAAAGGCCAGAGCCGAGCTAAAGGTACAAGCAGTTGTGTCTCCTAAACTAATCGGATTACAGACAAAGACATCTTCAGGGCCACCCGATAAACCGCTAACGGCAAAATCACCAATTGTACTTAAGTAAATTTCTCCAGCATCAGAGACAGTCACTCCATTCACATTCTCAGTGGATGATGTGTTCAACCCGACATCCGAGCCATCAAAATACATCGCCCACGTGCCAGACGTATTGTCCCCTAGACTACTTGGCGTAAAGACAAGTAGGTCTTCATCACGGGCAGAGACGCCCCCAAAAGATGGGGTACCAACCGTAGAAATGACAATTCGGCCATCAGGCAAAACAGCCATCGCATCAATATCATCATTGCTAATACTGAGACCGACATCCGAGCCATCAAAATAGAGAGAAAACACACCAGTTGTCGTCGCCCCAAATGTGGTGGCGTCAAATTGAATAATATCTGTATCTTCGACCGTTCCTAAGTTCCCTAGAGATGTCGCGGCACGTACTGAGAAGAGAAGGGTATCAGGGTCAACAATATGAACCGCATCAACATTTCCGACCACGCCTACATCTGAGCCATCAAACAACATCGAAAAATCGCCCCCATCAAAGGTTACAATATCTTCGTTATAAACGTTGGGTGTGGAGCCAATCGCATAAGGGCCGGGGTTTTCAAATGAGAAGAAGAATTGGGACACAACAGACTGTCCTGCATCGGTGATAAAAACCTGACTCGAGGTTGTATCGCTACCAAGCAGGTTGGTTGCCGTTAATACAACGGTAAATGTTCCCGTCGTTACATACGTATGGCTGGGATTGGTATCTGTACTACTTGAGCCATCGCCAAAACTCCAGGTATAGTCCAAGTTAGACCCTGAGGAAGTATTTGCAAATGTGGTTGGCTCACCAAGGGCATCGGGAGAGGTGCTAATAAAGTCTGCCATCGGGGAACCCAGCCCCAAATCAGCGATCGTCTCTTCCCAATGCGTGGCAATTTGTTCACTCAAACTAGGGAGCCCCGCCCCAGTCCACTCATTACAATGTCCTGCCCCATCCAATATCTCTTCATTTACATGGAACCCACCATAATTGTAAAGTCCCACACTTCCTTGTATTGATCCATACAAGTAGTCATTTGTCCCGTAGACAAAATTAAAAGTGGATCGATTAACCACATCAAAATCTTGACCTAGAAGAACAAGCTCCTTACGCGTAGCGCTATCTCCCAAGGCTTGACCACCACCACAGCCTAATACGGTGTGAGCCGGATAATCTCCACCCTTTTGCGGGAAGAATTGTGAGGTCAAGAACTCAGATCCCCCTGAACCACTAGAACCAAACACAACATCACGACAGACATTGTAATTGGCAAACATTTCATCCAGCACTTGGCTGAAAGCCAGAACATGATCGCCGTTAAAGTTTATCCACCATTCTGACCCATTTGGAGATTGAGGGGATACCAAAATCCAATCTTCCTGATTAACCCATTTCGTAACTGCATTGTTAGCATCTGTAAATCGACTGTAATTCCCCCCATCTCCGTGCAAGAAAAAACCCAGATAGGTTGGTGTGTTGGCGTCATATCCATCGCCAACAACAACATTTGTAGATAGCCCACCTACAGTCGTAAGTACATTACTGCCAGGGGCCAAACCACCACTCCCTCCGGTGGGATTACAAGCAACAGGCACTCGAGGGGGAGGCGGAGGAAGAGGGGTGGGAGGCACACTAGCTGGGGGAGCGCCCTCACTGGAAAAATCAGCAATTTCTCCATGAGTCAAAGCCCGAGCAAAAACTCGCCACTCATCTAACGAGCCATCAAAGTACTCATCAATGTATCCTAAACCCATATCAGCACCCAGTAAGAAGGGGGCGGTTGAATTATGAATTGAATTATAACTGACGGCTTTTGTCCCAATCAGGGTCCCATCAACATAAATTGAAAGAGTTTGAGCATCAGCATCAAATACCGCAGCAACGTGATACCATGTATCTGCAATAATCGGAGTCGAGGGCTCAACTACGAGCTTAAAGTTGTTATTGTAGTTTCCATTGGGTGAAACGGTGAAATTAAATGCCTTACCAGAAACGAAAAATTCATAGGAGCGCTCGTCATCAATTTGATCATATTTACTGATCATTATTTGCCGTAACCACGGCTTATTGAGCTTCATCCACCCCATCAAGGTCAAACTACCTGTGATATCTAAGCCCGTCTGACTACTATCATCAATAGATAAGTATTCGTGATTCAGGATGTCAAAGGTTGCAGCGTTATTGATCGGCCCAGAAGTGCTGCCAACGCCCGTTAGATCGGCCAGATGGTTCCCCTGACCAGAGCTATCCTGTCGCTGCCCGCTCATTTCATCCAGTGTCCAATAGCCTTTCAAGCTTTCATCAACAGTACTCACCGAGGTGCCAACTCGGAGATCATCATAGACCAGTTCATCTAAACACAGGTACCCACTTGTACCCGCGTCCAAGGCTTCCAAGGTCAGATCAACGCGGTTTAACTGTGGACGACCTGACAATGTTACAGAGACATCATATTGGACATCATCTATCCAAAGTGAAAGTGTATCGTTTGGTTGATCAATGGCTGTTTCGACAAGAACAAATTGATTGGTGGGAACATTTACCCAGCTTGTAGCTTGGCTAGTTGGGGTATCAACAAAACGAATACTAATTTGGTCGCTCTCCTTACGTACTTCAAGCTGAGCCTGATTATCAAGATTAGTGCTAACTCGATTGTCATAAACTTGATTAAAGAGAACAAACTGTTCGCCATTTGACATATTTAGGTTGGAAAAATTTATAAACACACGAGAATGAAGTGTGTTCGTGTCTTGCCACCCTGGCTGTAGCTGGGTGATAAAATTGAAATTATTTTGATTATCAACAGTTAATTTCAGACCAGCCCCATCAACCCCACAGGCATTTGTATATTCTACGTTATTATAATCCCATTCAGAGGTGTAGACATAGGGCAAGTTTGGTACCCCATTATACCATTCCTGACCGGAGTAGGTGTTTAGTACACCATTTTGATATAGGTTGGTACAATTGAACCGATCGTAAAACAAATAATTTGAGTCGGTGGTGCGGACAGGTTCACGTGGAACATTACCTGCCACAAATTGATTGATTAAATTGTGGGCCAATTGAGCCAAAGCGGGATCTTCACTTAAAGCATTGGCCCAGCCAACCGTATTACCAGAGAATACAGCCCCACCGCTTGGATGGGTGTATATTCCCATATTAGTCATTCCAACCCGGCCCCCTGCGGAAACTGGAGCAATACTCAGAATTGTATAGTTATCAGGGGTTCCAGTATTGATCATCGGACTTAGGATTGTTTGACCATCTGTAGCACAGTTGAAGGGGGTTCCATCCGACTCATACCCAATCATATCGGTATCAAGATTATTGGTTCGTCCGATAATACTGCCATTAGATAAGCCTGTATTAGCAAACAACCAGTGGTTGGCTTCATAGACCCAATGCCCCCCATACCCATCCTGATGTTTAAACGTGTAATCGGATGAATGGTCGTAATAGCCACCATCCTTCCAGAACGCCCCTGTGATCGCGGCCTCAGCATCAAAAACAGGATAATCCCAGGTTTTATCGGTCACATTAGCGGCGCCACTGGCCGGGTCGAGTGCGTGATCTTTATATCCGATCATGGTGCGCCCATTATCCTCAAAGCGAACCTGCCACCACATTGTATTACCACTTAAATTGATAAAGCGTCCGCCATTACTGACAAAATCTTTTACCGCTTGACGCATGGGCCATGACCAGTATTCACTATGTCCAGCGATAATCATTACATCATAATCATCTAAGAGGTTTGGAGTAAATTCTAACTCAGCCGTCGTACCATACTCAAAGGTATATCCTGCACCTTCACCCCAGGTGACAAACTGCTTTTCCCATCGCTCAAACTCACCCAAACCATCAAATCGAAATGGGCGATTAAAACTTACTTTGTGTGAACGATTACCCTGATCATCATTATATAGCGATTGCCCACCATATCTATTGTAAGCGTTATAGGTATTTACTGAGGAAAGAAAGAGCATTGAGGAAGTCGAGCCAGGATTGTTCTCTCGAACCCAAAAAATAATGTATTGCGTTCCGTAAGAAGTAGGAATATCGACAGTATAAATTCCGGAGGGCCAAGAGGTTGGGACACTGAGAGTATAGGAAACGGGCCAGCCACAGCCATCATCATACCCATCAGTACAATCATGTTCTACACCACTCAATCCAGTGACTGTTTTCATCAATTGGCGAGTTGCTCCCTCTCGCCAAATGGTTAAATTATAAGTCGATTGGTCGGTTGAAATGTGGAAGTCAATATCAGTGCCCTGGTCAACAGATAATTGATTGGTATATCCACCAACAAACACAGTTGTTCCAACTGTATTGATTGAAACACCAGAAGAATCCGCCCCGCTATTAGTAATGACAGGCAAATAAATCTTGAACCCTAGTTCACTAAGTGTGACATTAGCAGGAAGTTCAGAGATGGATGAGGGTAAAATTTCAATAGTATATCCTAATTTTTCAAGCTCAGTAATATCTTGAATAGTGGCTTCAACCTGAAACCAATCATCCCCAGTAGCTTCAATAATCACACCTGTTCGGGTAATTTGCTCTCGATTTGAGGTATCTGATACACCCGATATGATATATTTTTGGGTTTTATATTCATCCTGTCCTAATGTTGCTTGAGGACTCACAATTAAAGCTATGATCACAATGACCATCGCTCCAATTGTGCGCAAAAATATATTGGGCCTGAGCACAAGCTTCCTTGGTCTCTCCATAATTATTCTTCACCGAAAGAGTATCTTAAAGTAGTAGTTAGGGGGGGTTGAGAAGTACACAGATATTTGGTCAATCTTCTCAAAAGTATCTTGTTAAAAATATTCCTAACTAAATTTTCTTAAAATTGTTAAGTCTATAGAGAATTAGATATTGCGATAACAATACTTCAGCAATAAATATCTCCCCACCCTGTTATTTACATAGCAGGTCGATAAATATACAACCATATAGACTTTTCCAGTAGGACAAAATGATTATAACACTATTAAGTTTGAATCAGGTTTGAAAGTTAAACGAGTTTCTTAAAGAATTTAAAAACAGGGTGTTGTTGGAGATAACAACACCCTGTTTTTAAGAATTTTTAAGATTTAGGTTTATTCAATAACCACTTGAGAGGAAGTCATATCCTGACCGATGCTGTTGGTCACAGTCAGAACGACCGTGTAGGTTCCGGTCAAATTGTAGGTATGTGTGGGGTTTTGGACGCTGCTTGTTTCGCCATCACCAAACGTCCAACTATAGGTCAAGTTTGTACCCGTAGAGGTGTTGGTAAAGCTTGTTATTTCATTTAATTGGTCTGGACTGGAGTTACTAAAGCTAGCCATGGGGGGCAGGACGATAACATCAACCATCGTTGTAATCACCTCACTCCCAACACCATTTGTGGCGGTCAACATCACCGTGTAAGTCCCCGTCACCGCATAGGTATGACTCATCGTCGCGCCGCTATCTAGCATTACCGTGCCATCGCCCATATTCCAATCATATTTAATGTTCGTCCCACCACTTACCGTTACACTCAGAGCCGTCGTCTGGCCAAGCTCGGTTGGGCTACTACTCTCCAGGCTTAATCCCACGATTGGCTCATCTGGCACATTGTCTATAGTTATCTGGGTGGTAAAGCTATCGCTTCCGACTGAGTTGCTCGCAGTTAGGGTCACTGTATAGGTCCCGGTGGCAGAATAGGTATGGGTTGGATTAACCGTTGACACTAATGGACTACCATCCCCAAAATTCCAACTGTAGCTTAAATCTTGGCCGGTTGATTGACTAGTAAAGTTGATGGTTTGTCCCAAATATACCGGGCTATTGGTGCTAAACTCTGCGGTTGGTGGATCAATCGGTAGCGCAACATTGTAATAAATATAATCTCCGACTTGGCTATAACTTGTAGGGGCAAGTTCGACGATGTTGACTTTATTGTCTGCATTTATAGTTTGCAAATATAAACGCTGCACAGTTACCGGGGCATACGCCACAAACTGGGTCACATTACTGCCGCTTACGGTCAAATCAGTTCCAGCAAAATTGGCCTCAAACGTTGCCCCAGCAGGCAATTGGGTAACCAGCACATCATCATATTCGCTGGCTGCCGAGGTATTCAGCCCGCTATCTTTTAGGCGAGTGCCCTCAGCCAAGAAATAGCCATCAACCTGCCCTGCATTATCAAATGATACACTCGCTGCTTTACCATCAAGCGTATAACTTCCCAAATTTACACTGCTGGTTTCACCATAGTTAACCACCGTCACCTCTCGCTCCCCGCTCTGATGAACGACCTCAACGCTGGCCCCGTCATTTGTCTCACTCAACAAATTAACGGTTGGGCGAGCACTCCAAGTGCTGGTTGTGCTGGGATAGAATACCGTAATAAAGCGAGGGGTGGCCTGCGTTTGCTGTAATCTCACCCGGAACAGTTCTCGATCAGGATCTAGATATTGCAGTTCGAATTTTTGGTCATTATCAATATCAACGGGTGCCACATTAAAAGAAAAACTAGCGGGTGACAAGACCTTAATGCCAATCACGTTGTCATTATTAGCCAAACCCTTCACCCAATCGCCTTCCAACGACGCCCCATCTTGGGTGTGCATATACCAATCGACTTGTTGCGAGCTTGTCAAACGAATATCATCCATCATAACAACATAGGATTTCTCTACAAACATGATATTTCGCGTGAACTCTTCCACACCTTCTGCATTGGCATAGGCATCGGTTGCATCGCCCACGGTGAAATCATAATTCTCTGCCGTGGCAAAAGTCGCTATTTCTACATCGCCTTGATTCCAATACTCATCTTTTCCATAATAAGCATCAGCAACCCCGTAGGGCACATACTCTTCATCCCCTGTACAGGCCGAATTGTTTAGACACCCACCAATCTGATCTTTACCGCCCACGGTGATTGTATTGTGGGCGGTGGTTGATGACGCCCACTTGATATCATTATCACGCGTGGCCGCAATTTCGGGAATCAGATAGGTTCCGTTACCGTACAGGTAAAAGCCGTTTGAGTCCGCGTGGGCGTGGGCTGTGGCGGGCCTCAAATCTTGTGGGGCTACACCGTCCCCCTCCCACTCTCGGCCATCATAGTTACTCTTGGCAATATCAAACCCACTATCTCCGCCAGGAGGACTGCTGTGAAGGGCCGCAATTAAAGCATTGTCATCATTCCAACCCGACCACATAAACACTTCTTCCCCATCAGTGGCTTGATACGTCCGATGGAAAGCCATTTGAGAGGGGCTCGTCGCGGCGACCATCGGATCGTAGTAAAAGAGTTCATGGGCAAATTCTTCAAAGACCCGCACGAACAAATCTCCCCCATTCTTGGGACGCCCACCTAAGTCAACGATAATTTCGTCAGCCAACCATTGCGCCACTTCATCATCATGCACGTTGGCCAGCATTCGTAAATCTCTCAAAAAACGGAAGCTTTCTCGTCTGGCTGAAAAGGCATCCCCAGCATTAAGAATATTGTTCCACCGCTGATTGGGCATTGAGTCGTACAAATAATATTGCGGAAATTTTTTCATGATAGGTGTGTCAGTGAAGGATGTGCCTTGCAATCGATCCAAAATGTAAAGCGTCCGGCCAAGGTCCGAGAAAAGCGTGACGTGATAGATGTCACCTTCGGGCCAATGGCCATCTTCGATTTGATCCCACACAATCTTGGCTGTGTTAAAGCTGTTAGTCGTGTAATCGATCCAGTCATCCACAGTTGTGCTAAAGTTTGCGCCTGCGAAATTACTACTCTCACACGTACCCAGCAAGGCTTCTTCTGGTTGTAAGGCCAAGGCCGCGATGCCTAAACCTGCTATCGAGGATGTATAGTGGTTATTGGTATAGGTTGTAGACCACCAATTGCTCCACGATCCATTTGTCCCACCCCACGTCGCGGCTTCATACTGCTTACAAGCTTCTAAAAATAGTCGTTCTCGAACCGTCTGACGATCACTATCACTCAACGATTGATAGAGAATATCGTAGGTCAGACTGACCTTAATCATATTGATCCCAGCGACTCGATCTCGCAGACACGCATTATTTACCGATACATCCCAACAACTCTCGTTATTAACAAAATCCAGTAGATCGGCTCGGGCTCGCGTAAAATATTTTGTCTCCTCGGTCACGGCATAGGCCACCGCATTCAAAAACATATCATCCCCATCAGTTGGGTCGCTATCGTAGCCGCTCAAATATCCATCCTCTAAAGCAGCGAGCATATCCTGCCGAGGGTCGCCATTCTGCTGGACTGCGGCTCGGACCTCCACCAACTCAGCAAGGTTGAACAAGAGGTAAGGGTGTTCCCGTTCGGTCACCTGATTTGGATCAACAATGATCACTTGTTCAGAGACAGTGGATGATCCATAGATGTTTGAGGTGGTCAAGAGAACCGTGTAGGTCCCAGGCGTGGGATAAATGTGAATTGGGTCTTTGTCTGTACTCGTTGAGCCATCACCAAAATCCCATAAATAACTTAAGTTATGCCCAACTGATAAATTAGTGAAGCTTGTGCCTTCACCAGCCCCATCTGGGCTAGTACTAACAAACTGCGCTTCGGGCACCTCCTCTGTGAGACCGAGGCCGATGTAATCAAGGCCATCAATCTCATTTGCACTTAACCCAAAGCTATCGCCATCAAAGACGAGCGGAGAAGCATAATCACAAGCTGAACTCGTTCCTTCACTGATCAATTTACACTTAAATACATCCTCATCTGCCCCACTTAGCCCACTCACAGAAAAACTATCGGCTGTACTCAAATACAGATAGTCATCATCGGTTTGAGCTACCCCGGCAATTCCTTCACCAGAATTCGATAACCCCACATCGCTGGCATCAAAATACAGGGCCCAGCTACCTGCTGTACTCGTGCCTAAGCGACTTGGGGTAAAGACCAGGATATCCTCATCTCTTGGGCTAGATACACCAGTCACCGTAGGATTACCGATTGTCGAAATCAACAATCGTCCGTCAGAGAGTACATCAATCGCGTCAATATCTTCATCACTCGTCGTCAGCCCCACATCTGAACCATCAAAGTAGAGGCTAAATGTTCCCTGCGTGGTCTGCCCTAAACTGCTGGCCTCAAACTGCACAATATCAGCGTCCGTAACAGACAGCCCTCCCAAGGTTGTGGCTGACCGCACTGAAAATAGAATTGTGTTTTCATCCAAAATATTAAAAGCGTTGATACTTGGGGTAACCCCAACATCTGAGCCATCAAACAACATCTCAAAGTCAACACCATCATACCTTACGATATCTTCATTTTGTATACCCGTAACCGACCCTAATGCGTACGAACCACCGCTACCAAACGTCACATAAAGATCCGGATCGGGGGGAGGTAGGGCGACGATAACAACCTCATTGGTGCTAATGGCACTCCCGATACTGTTTGTGGCTGTCATCACAACCGTAAACGTGCCGGTGGTGACATAGGTGTGGATTGGGGTAATTTCTGTGCTGGTCGTGCCATCACCAAAACTCCAGGTATAATTCAGATTTGTGCCAAGTGAATTATTTGTAAAGCTTGTTGCCTGCCCTAGTTCATCGGGGCTACTGCTAAAGAAAATTGCCACGGGTGGGGTATCAACCACATTGATGATCGTGCTCGCAATCTCACTATTCTCGGTGTTACTGGCTGTCACGGTCGCGGTGTAGGTTCCAACCACGTCATAAGTATGACTTACATTGGCCCCACTGCCAGCCTGACCATCACCGAAATCCCAAGTGTAGCTAATATTTGTCCCGCTCGTCACGCTGGCACTCAACAATGTGCTTTGCCCCAATTCAGTCGGCCCGTCATTCGATGCATCAAGACCAACAATTGACTCAGGCACAGCCAGAATCGTCACGACATCGCTGAATGTATCACTCCCCTGTGCATTCGTCGCCGTTAAAACAACCGTGTAACTTCCATCCGTCGCATAGAGGCGGGTAGGATTGACCGCTGTACTCGTGGTCCCATCCCCAAAGTCCCATTCATAACTGACACTTGAGCCGGTGGTCGTGTTGACAAAGCTCGTCACCTCACCGATATCATCTGGACTACTGCTTGTAAATCCGGCGATGGGTGGCGGATCAGTATTGCCAGCTTGGCTATAATCGAGACCACTAATTTCATAATCACTTAACCCAAATGCAGACCCATCAAAAAATAAGGACGTATCATAATCACAAGCGGTGTTCGTGCCTTCATTCGTCAAGCCGCAGCTAAACACATCCTCATCGGCCCCACTCAGCCCACTCACGGAGAAATTCCCCACCGTACTCAGGAGCAAATCACCGGCAGTGGTCAGTGCAAGCCCGGTTACATTCTCATCCGAGGAACTGAGTAAGACATCCGAGCCATCAAAATATATATCCCAGCTACCCGAGGTAGTGGAGCCTAAACTGCTTGGGGTAAAGACCAGAATATCTTCATCTCTTGGGCTAGAGACACCACTGACGCTTGGATTGCTGGTCGTCGAAATCAATAGTCGCCCATCTTCCAGCACATCAAATCCGTCAATATCTTCGCTACTGGTCGTCAATTCAACGTCCGAAGCATCAAAATATAAACTAAAGGTTCCTTCCGTTATGCGGCCCAAGCTTGTCGCGTCAAATTGCACAATATCAGCATCCGTCACGGATAAGCCATTCAATGTTTCCCCAGAACGCAAGGAGAACAAGATAGTATCTTCATCCAAAATCTTGAAGGCATCAATACTGGCAGCAACGTCAACATCGGAACCGTCAAAAAACATCTCAAAGTCGGTCCCGTCAAATTTCACGATATCTTCATTTTGCACGCCAGTAACAGATCCTAGAGTGTACGAGTTACCATCATTAAAGGACAGGTATAACTCTGGCGTGGCTGGAGGCACTGCCTCTATAATCACCTGCTCAGTACCAATGGCGCTCCCAACACTATTTGTTGCCGTCATCATGACCGTATAGTTATCGATTGCGGCGTAAGTATGACTTGGATTTTCATCTGTACTAATTGCCCCGTCCCCAAAATTCCATTCATACGTTAGGTTTGTGCCAAGTGAACTGTTGGTAAAACTCGTCACCTGCCCCAGTTCATCGGGACTACTACTACTAAAGATCGCAACCGGGGGCGCATCAACGACGGTTACAGTGGTTGTGCCAATGTCACTGCTGATATCGTTGCTAGCAAGCACGGTGGCTGTGTAAACACCTGTTTGGGGGTAACTGTGGGTTGTTACTGCCCCTGTCCCATTTTGGCCATCCCCAAAACTCCATAGGTAACTGGCCTGATTACCACTGACTATATCTGCATTCAGCAACGTGCTCTGGCCCAATTCGGTTGGTCCATCATTGGTGACAATCACCCCGACAATTGGCTCTGGCGGGGCCGTAATGGTCACAATCTCGCTAGTCGTATCACTCCCACTAATACCAATCGCCGTCATAATAACAGTATAACTTCCTGGGCTGGCGTAGCTATGACTGGGATTAACCGCATTACTGATTGCACCATCCCCAAAACTCCAGGCATAAATCAAATTTGAACCAACTGTTGTATTGGTGAAGCTGGTCACTTCCCCCACTTCATCAGGGCTGCTAGTGGTAAATCCAGCTACGGGAAGAAGTTCGCTAAGCCCTCCCGCCCAATAATCAAGCCCGTCAATCTCATTATCACTTAACCCAAAGCTATGGCCATCAAATACCAACGATGAGGTGAAATTACAAGCTGTACTCGTCCCTTGACTGATTAAGTCACATTTAAACACATCCTCATCGGCACCGCTCACCCCACTCACAGCGAAGCTGCCAATCGTGCTTAAATACAGGTCTCCGTCGTCAGTCTGAGCAATGCCCGTGATCCCCTCACCTGAGTTCGATAAGCTCACATCACTGGCATCAAAATACATGGCCCAGGTTCCAGAGGTGCTACCCCCTAGAGAATTGGGGGTAAACACCAAGATGTCCTCATCATTTACACTGGATACACCACTCACGCTGGGGTTACCTGCCGTCGAAATCAACAACCGGCCATCTTCCAAAACCTCAATGCCATCAATGTCTTCGTTACTGGTCGTCAACCCAACATCCGAGCCATCAAAGTAGAGGCTGAAACTCCCGCTTGTCGATGTCCCCAAACTGTTTGCCTCAAACTGCACAATATCAGCATCGCTCACTGATAACCCACCCAATGTTGCAGCTGATCTTAATGAAAACAGAATGGTATCTTCATCTAAAACTTTGAAGGCATTGATACTGGGAGTCACGCCCACATCCGAGCCATCAAAGACCATCTCAAAATCAGTCCCATCATATTTCACGATGTCTTCGTTCTGAACCCCATTGACTGATCCCAAGGTGTACGAGCCGCCAAGACCAAATGTGAGATACAACTCCGGGTCAGATGGTGGGGCTTGTACAACAATAATCTGACTGGTTGTATTGATGCCACTTGAGTTACTAGCCGTCATCACCACCGTATAAAAGCCCGCTGCGTTGTAGTTGTGGCTGGGATCCTCAGCGTTACTGATTGAGCCATCGCCAAAGTTCCACGCATAGCTCAAATTTGTTCCGTTTGAGTTGGTGGTAAATATGATCGGCTGGCCTAATAGTTTTGGGCTGTTGCTGGTAAAGTTTGCCACAGGGGGAATGTCAACCATCGTAACAATGGTTTCGGCAATCGCAACTCCCGCCTCGTTGCTCGCCAATACCGTCGCGGTATATTGTCCAGCTTGATTGTAAGCATGACTGATGACAGCCCCGACCCCATTTTGACCGTCCCCAAAGCTCCACAGATAGCTTTCTTCTGTTCCACTGCTAATCGTTGCGGATAGTGTCGTAGGGTTTCCAACCTCGGTTGGACTATCATTGCTTGCTGTCAAGCCAGTAATCTCTTCAACCGGATCAGCCACGATGATGGCCTCGCTGTATTGATCGGTCCCCACACTATTTTCTACAGTCAGGATCACCGTGTATGTGCCTGTAGTGGCATAGGTGTGAGTTGGGTTCTGATTTAGGCTTAGTGCGCCATCCCCAAACGCCCATTCATAACTTAGATTTGTCCCGCTTGAGTCATTTATAAAGTTGATGGCGTTGTCAAGTCTAACAGGGCTGTTGTGGCTAAAGTTTGCTACCGGTGGCTCATCAAGGACAGTGACGGCTGTCGTGGCAACTGCGCTACTTACAGCATTCGTCGCCGTTGCCACGACGGTATACTCACCCACGGCCCCATAGGTGTGACTAACAGCACCAGCCTCAATTTCAGGGCTATCATCTCCAAAATTCCATACATATTGCACATTCTCTCCACTGGTCACCGTCGCATCAAAATTAGTCACACTTCCCAAAGTTGTGGGACTGTCGTTGAACAAGGTAAGCCCATCTATGGTCTCGGGCAGAGTAATCTCTACAATCTGGCTAAAACTGTCTACGCCATCATCATTTGTTGCAGTCAGCACAACCGTGTATGTCCCTGGATTGAGATAAGTGTAGGTAGGATCGGTGGCCGTTTTGGACGGGCTACCATCCCCAAAATTCCAACTGTAACTCAAATCAGGCCCTGTCGAAGTATTCGTAAAGAGTGTGGATGATCCCAAAAAATCTGGCGTGGATGAGGCAAAACTGGCAATTGGTGGGTCGCGTGGATCCTCGCCCAGACTGAATGCATCAATGTCCAACCCAGCAAAGCCAAACGAGCTCCCATCCAAAGCCAGTGTAGAGGCAAAGGAACAAGTAGAGGAGTTTCCAAGACTTGTTGGATTACAGCTAAAAATGTCTTCATCTGCCCCTGAAATACCTGAGACATTAAAGGAACCAACGGTGCTAAAAAATAATTCCCCTGTATCAGCCACAGCCAAGCTGTCAATATCTTCATCTGAAACAGACAGGCCCACATCTGAGCTATCCAGATACAGTGACCAAGCACCTGACGTATTTGGCCCTAATGAAGTGGGATCAAAGACCAAGATATCTTCGTCTCGCCCTGAAGAGACACCACTCACCACTGGATTTCCTGTCGTTGAAATCAACAACCGTCCATCAGGTAAAATGGCCAAGGCATCGATATCTTCGTCATTTGTGGTGAGTGAAACATCAGAACCATCAAAGAAAAGGCTAAATGTGCCCGCTGTGTTTGTTCCTAGTGAGGTTGCATCAAATTGAACAATATCTGAGTCATCCACAGTCAAGCCGCCAAATGTGGCACCCGCTCTAAGTGAGAACAAAATGGTATCTTCATCGACTATGTGAAACGCACTGATGCTTGGTACCACCCCAACATCTGATCCATCAAACACCATCGCAAAATTGTTTTCCCCATCCAACGAGAGAATATCTTCATTTGCGACGCTCGTTACGGAACCAATGGTATAACTCCCACCATCAGCAAATGAGATATAGGTTAAGTAACCGGGAACAATGTTATTGTGAATGTTTAGAGGAGAGTAAAGAATACCCTCAATCGGGGAATTGCGATCATTTACTGATTTCCCAATATCATATTGATCAGAATAGGTAGCAGAGACCTGATCTGTTTCAATAACACCAAGTATGGACAAGATAAAAATAGTAACGCAGCAAGAAATCATTCCGTGTATAGAGTAATGTGTCACGTAAAATTCTCTTTATTATATACAATGCGGGTAGTTGGATTGGGTCAATTGGTAAAATACAATTTTCTATATTTATATACGCTTCTTTGTTATAAAATTATAACACAACTTAAGATTAGATTAATTTCAAAATTAATTTCAGAAACAGTTCATTTAGAATTTTTTAAAGTTTTGTTAAATTTCCTTAATTTTAACTAGAGAATTAGCATGTTTGGGACGATTTACCACAAAATCTTAATTTATATCCAAAATTTTTTTTGTTTTTTTTTGAGGATAGGTTGTATAATCTAGGTAAGGAAGGCGTATTAGGGCTTTTGTATCACCAAGCTTCCTGCTCTCAATTTGATTCGGATAACTTCGACCAAGTTATCCCAGTATAGTTACAAGGATTTCATCGTGAAAAAGATTTATGTAGGGAATTTACCGTGGCGCATTTCAGAAGACGAAATTCAGGAGTTTTTTGAAGCCTACGGCGAGGTCATGTCAGTAGCAATTATTAAAGATCGGGATACAGGCCGATCACGGGGTTTTGGGTTTGTTGAAATGGATGATGCCGGTGCCGATGCCGCTATTCAAGGGGCCAATGGGAAAGAGCTTGGTGGACGAGAATTGCGTGTTAATGAAGCGCAAGAGAAGCAACGCCGTGGTGGTGGCGGTGGACGCCGCGATTACTAGTCATTAATCGCTAGCACGCAAAATTACAACTGCATAAACGTCGAAATTTCCGACTACAATAAAAAACTCCAGCCCCCAAAAGGGCTAGAGTTTTTTCGTTTACTAAATCGTTTTCATTAGTTCAGCGAGGGACGAACTCCTAACTCAATTTCAAGTTGAGTTTCAGTACCATCTGCCTGGATGACATCAAGTGTAACCACATCGCCAGGGGAAGTGCCCCCTAGATAGGTGATCAAATCATTCATATCATTTAAGGATTGACCATCAATCGCCGTAATAATATCACCACCGTAGAGGAAGGCATCGTCATCACGATCTAGGCTTTCATCGCGACCATTCAAACCACCTTCTTCGGCAGGGCCATCCTCCGCAACACCAATGACCAAAACACCGCCGGGTTCAATATTGCGGAACTCGGCTACATCAGTCCCAACTGTACCACCTGAAATACCAAGCCAAGCATACTCAACTTCTTCGCCATCAATCAATGTCGGGATTACATCTTTGGCAATGTTGATTGGCACAGCAAATCCGATCCCTGAGTTAGCTCCACTGCGGCTGATGATTTGGCTATTGACGCCCAAAACTTCACCTTGTCGATTGAACAAGGGGCCACCAGAGTTACCAGGGTTGATGGGGGCATCCGTTTGGATGACCTCTGGGATTGAGAAACCGCTGTTGCCACCGCGAATGGTTCGACCCACACCACTAATGATTCCGCTCGTCATTGTAAAGTCCTGCCCAAACGGATTACCAACCGCAATGGCGAGCTGCCCTACTTGCAAGGCATCGCTGTCTCCCAAAGTAACAGTCGTTAAGTCTGAGGCGGGCGCATCAATTTTGATAACGGCCAAATCAGAGTCGGGGTCGCTACCAATCAGTTCCGCTTCAAAAATTGTGTCATCAGCAAAGATAACTTCGATTTCAACCGCATCCTCAATCACGTGGTGATTGGTGACAATGTGTCCTTCAGTATCCCAAACAAAGCCAGAGCCACCACCTTGTCCAAAGAAATCAGGCTGTTCATCGGGCAATGCATCTGGATCAAGCTCAGGGAAGTTTTCTTCAAACCCTTCTGGCAACTCAAATCCTGTATTAGCAATGTTTCTTGTCACCCGAATGTTGACAACAGACGGCAAGGTATCATTGTACACATCAATAAGGTTTTGCTCATAAGCCGCAACCAAATCTTCAGCAGCGACTTGGGCTGGAGGGACAGCCGCCGCCTGGGCGTTGTCTGTAAAGCTAGAATTAAACAAAACCCCGCCCGCAAAAACGCCCAAGGTTAGGAACAACATTGCGACAGCCCCAAAGCCTGCAGCAATAAATAAAGAACGGCTAGAATATTTCATAAAATTATCTCCTTGTCTCTTAACGATAACATTTACCAAAACGTTAAGGTCACAGAGTAGCAACGTCGCAAGGTCGCAAAAATTATTCTGCCGGCCTTGAATATTTTGTTATACTCAGCGATCCAATAAAGCAGTAGATTATGATGCTGAGTATCCCTTGCTACATTACTACCTTGTTCCCCTGTTGACTACCTAATTTATATCAAGCAAAAATGAGAGCTTTTTTAGCAACAGCTTAGAGGAAGTTAAGAAAAGCCAATCTTTTTATTAGAGATATATTAATTATCTTATATGACAATCGATGTGAGCTATGCTACACTGGCTCAAGATAAAGACAATGTGAGGTTTAGAATGACTAAGCAAAATATTTCCGTCGCCCACTATTCATACACCCCTGAGCAATTGACGCACGCACACGACTATTATCAGATCGTGTTTCCTGAACAAGGGCAGATGAATATGAAAATCGCTAGCCAGGCCGGAAGCGTCACCCCTAAACGTCTTGCCTTTATTGAGCCCGGGGTTGAGCATACCTTCTGGGCCACAGGCCATAACCAATTCCTCGTCCTCAATCTACCGCGTGTTCTATTGGAACAAGCTTATTTCGAATTAGGCCGTCGGGCTAAGACCCCGAAACAGGTCTATCTCCCTCTGAACGAACGATTGACAGCCCTGCAATCTGTGCTCAGGGCCGAACTGCGGGCCGGTGGTCTTTCTGAAACTCTCATTGTTGACACTTTAGGCGTTTATGCCAGTACCATTATTTTACAAACATCTCCCCGTAAAGAACAATCGCCTTCAGCCACACAACGCCGAATCGCTCATCAAATTCAAGCCTATTTAGAAGCCCATTATACTGACACGGTTTCTATTGAAATGATTGCCGCCGAGGTGGGGATTAGTGCTGCACACGCCCAGCGGTGTTACAAAACCTACACGGGCTATTCAATCGTAGAGCAGATACATACCCTACGCTTAAAACAAGCTCAGATATTATTGAGGACGACTGAATTATCCATCTTGGATATCAGTTTGGCGGTTGGTTTTGAAAGTCAAAGCTATTTCACCCGACTATTTACCCGCAAATTGAAAATGTCTCCATCTTCGTATCGCAAACAGTATCTAGGGTCTGTTGACATTTGCTAAAATCTAGCCCGATGAGTCATTTCGAGCGAGGAATGAGTTGCATTGGTAACGAACGCAAAAATCCACCCAAAAATCTGTTTGCAATCAACTATTCGGGAGGATTTCTCGGTAAAAACCGCCTCCTAAGAAACAAGCTGGTTTGTGTCATACCCGAATGGTGTTGTCGGGTATCCACTGACTGGGGCAGCGAACAGTGGACTCCGGCTATGAAAACCATAGCACAAAAGCACGCGAGAGTGACATGATCCGACGTTTCTTTCTTTTTGTAGAAGGCCAGTGGGCTTCTCATTTTCTCGAAATGAGATTAATCCAAAATATCAACACGCCCTAACTTGAAAGCTACGTAAGATAAAAAAGGTGCAAAAACGTCATTTATGAAATACATTCTTAATTTTCATCAGTTATGATGAAATTATCGCCGATTTCTTCATCGATATATTGATATTGCCAAAGGAGCTTATTCAATGTCTGCAAACTATTTCCCTCCGATGCCATTCGCGGAGTGGCAGTCGACTATGGAAACACTTCAGGGGTATGCCAAAGTTATTAGTAAAGTCCGTAGCACCCTGAGTCCCCGCCGCAAGCATTTCTTTCATATCAGTTTACGAGCCGCCTCAACGGGTTTAAGTACCGGCCCAATTTCAGTTGGGGCACGTACCGTTGAATTGCTGCTTGATTTCACGACACATCAGCTCGTCATTTCGACCAGCCGAGGAGAACGGGTCCAACGCCCCATCGGTGAGCAATCGACGTCGGTGTTCTTGCAGGAGGTTCTGTTTGCGCTGGCCAGTCTCGGTGTCAATGTTGATTTTGATCGCACCCCATTTAATGATGATACGCCAAGCACCTATGACAAAGGTGCTGTCGAGAAATATTGGCTTGTGTTGTCTCAGGTTGATGCCATTTTCCATGAGTTCCAAGCCGAACTACGTGAAGAAACAAGCCCAGTTCAACTATGGGCGCATCACTTTGACCACGCGATGCTCTGGTTTTCGGGCCGTTTGGTGCCTGATCAAGACCCAAATAATCCCGAATACGCTGATGAGCAAATGAATTTTGGCTTCGTGCCAGGGGATGAACATATCGCTGATCCCTACTTCTATCTCACCGCCTACCCCACACCCGAGACGCTACCTGGAACAGATTGGCCCGAAGATGCAGAATGGCAAGCAGATGGGTTCAACGGCCTCGTGATGATGTACGATACGTTGACTGACGTTGATCATCCAAAAGAGAAACTGATCAATGTATTGCGAACGTTCCAGAAGGCCGGCGCAGCGTTGATGAAGTAGAAAGCTCTAGAAGATTGGAAGGCTAGGACAAATTAAACCTTTTAGCCTTCCAAATCTTCAAATAATTCTCCCCTTTCTAACATCAAGAGCCACTCCTCCCCACCGACCAAATCGCCTCACACACTTTTTGATGCTATAATACCCGGAATTTGCAAAGACAAATCAAATACTTATCGACTGCTTCTGGGAACCTGTCTAAGTATACGCCTTGACAGTGAAATTTAGTCGATCAAGTAATCGGTGTTTTGTTGAAGGAGACGGAAGATGATCAGCATTCCTCTACGATGGCTCCAGTGGAGCCTCTTGTTAGTTTTATTAATTTTGGCGGCTTGTAATCAAACAGACCCACCTGTTGAGCAGGTTGTCGAGGAGGTTGTTGAAGAACCGGATGAAGTAGCGGAAACCGATGTTGAAGATACCCCGACGCCAGTGCCGACCTTCACCCCCACCTCCCCTCCGCCAACAGCTACGCCAACCAAGGCACCCCCAACCCCAACGGCCACTTTGGTCGTAACCGCCACACTCACCCCAATTCCATCGCCGACGCCAGTGGTCCACATCGTAGAAGAGTTTGACACCCTGTTGGGTATTGCCATTGACTATGGGGTTACGGTCGAAGCATTGAGCAAGGTGAATGGGGTTGGTGAAGAAGAGTTCTTACAGCTTGGGCAAAAAATCATCATTCCTAATGCGGGAGATTTAGAAGCCATCGAAAGCGGGGCGATTGTTGGTTCGGGGGCAGTCGAGGCCTCGACATCGAATGCGGAGCCACCCGTGCCTGTCCAAATCGATTTACCGCCACCACCAAAAATCACCCACGCGCCAAACATCAACCCCCTAACGGGGCTAAAAGTTGACGATCCCGACATTCTCACCCGCCGCCCATTAATGGTACGAATCGGGAATGACTCTGCCGCTCGTCAATCCCAAGTTGGGGTTGGCCAGGCGGACATTGTCTATGAAGAAATCACCGAATGGTGGATCACCCGCCTTACCGCCATCTATTTGAGCGAGATGCCGGATACAGTTGGGCCTGTCCGTTCCGCCCGCTTGATCAATGTGCAACTCGTGCCGCAATATCAAGGGGCATTGGCTCACTCTGGTGGCTCGGACGGTGTCCGGTGGGAAATTTCCCAAACGCCCATCACCAATCTGGATGAATACTTCAATCCGGCCCCTTACTTCTATCGCGAAAATGAGGGCTGGCAAACCCGCTTGGCGATTGATGCCGAAGCAGCCCGCGATTATTTGGTCGACAAAGAGCTTGAGGCTGAAGTCGATCAAGCTGGCTTCCCCTTCACCGATGAACCCAACGGCGGGGAACCAGCCGAAGATATTTACATCCCCTACCCCCGCTCTACTTCGTTCACCGAGTGGCATTACGACTCGGACAGTGGGAAATACCTACGCTGGGTGACGGGTGAACCGTTGATTGACGTAGCTGATGGTGAGCAAATTGGTGTCGATAATGTCATCATCTACTTTGCCGATCATCAAGACACAGACATCGTTGAAGACTCACAAGGCGCAACCTCGGTTAGAGTTTTGGTCAATGGGACAGGACCGGCCTGGATGTTCCGTGATGGCGTGCTGACCAAAGGGACGTGGCAGACTGATGGCACACAGACGCCCTTCTTCCGCGATGAAAATGAGGAGCCATACGCCCTCAAACCAGGCACAACTTGGATTTCAGTCGTGCCTTATTATTACACTATCGGCCTAAACAGTGCGGACGAGGCGACGTCGAGACCGTAGGTAATTGTGAATAGTGAATTGTGGGTTGTGAATGATTAATGACAACTTTGTGTTCTTCGTGTCTTTTTTGTGATCTTTGTGTTTAGCTTTTGAATATAGGAAATTATGAGCAGAATACTCTATTTCATTATAATTTTAATTTGGCTAATCTTTCCAATTAATATTGCCCAAGCCCAAGATACGCCCACTGCCGAGCGCATCGCCTTTTCTGCCTATCGGAATGGACAGTGGGACATCTATAGCATCACGCCTGAGGGTACGGCTCCCAAGCAATTGACCCGCTCGCTGGCTGAGGATACCGACCCAGCCTACTCGCCTGATGGGACAAAACTAGCTTATGCCTCGCGGCGAGATCGGAATTGGGATGTGTATGTGCTTGATTTGCAGAGTGGGGCAGAAACTCGTTTGACCACCTCCTCCCACTACGATGGAGCACCGACTTGGAGTCCCGACGGCCAATTTATCGCCTACGAATCATACCAAAACGGCGATCTTGATGTGTGGGTGGTGGATGCGTCGGGCGCTGAGCCAGCCAATAATATCACTGCTGAGTCACTCGACGGCGACTACGCCCCCGCCTGGAGTCCGGATGGGCAGTTTATCGCCTTCACCAGTTGGCGACGCATCGGCGATGTGCGGGAAACTATTCCCACCAACAAAAGTATCTTTTTGTATAACGTTAACGATGGGTCTGTCTCCCCACTGACCAATGCTCCGACTGCAGAGTTGCAAGCGGCCTGGAGTCCAGATGGGAGCCGTATGGCGATCGCGATTGACAATTTGGGCGATCTAGAGGTCTTCGCTTTCGATGTCAATAATCCGCCTATTTCTGAGGGGCCGCTGGAAGCCATCACCTGGTCGGGGCGCACAGATGGACCGGCCTGGAGTCCCGACGGTCAGCAGATTGCAGCAGTTTTTCATCGCTGGGATGGTGACTTTATTACGCTAAGTACCATCGGGGCGAAGCATCAACTGCCGCAACTTATCACTGACCTAACGGCAATTCAAGGCCGATTGACCTGGCACGCTCAAGCCATCGATTTTGGGGCGACGATTGCTAATCTCAAAGATCCGCAGTTGGCCGATCATCTTTATGTGGAAACATTTGGGGCAAAAAACGAAACCTATTCAACATCCGATGAAATGGTCCGGCTCAATGACATCGATGTGGGCACCCCGTGGCTGGCCGACACCGTCGATGACTCATTTCAGGGCTGGCGTTTTCGGTTACGTGACGAGGTCGGCTACGATTTTCTGAATCGCCTATCTGATGCTACCCGAAACGTCGCCGCCTACACTGAAACATCCCAATATGCCAGTTGGCACAAAAGTGGACGAGCCATTGATACCCTGTTCGATTATCGTATTAACGACCAATTGGCCCACGAAATTGTCCGTGAGGATTACAGCGGTGAGACCTACTGGCGTGTCTTACTCCGCTGTGTGGACCAGAGCGGGGCTTGCGGTCGCCCGATCACGGCTAACGCTTGGAATTACAGCGAACGGGCCCGCGCAATTTTGGCCCCCGAACAAGGTGGCATTGAGAAGACCAATCAACAAGGCTATTATGTTGATCTGACTGCGCTGGGCCGAGAATACGGCTGGTCCCGAATCTCATCTTATGATGATGATGAGTATAGCTGGACGTGGCACTTTATCGCTTTTGAATATTGGCATTATCAAAAACGATTTGAGCAGGAGGGGGTCACCAACTGGTATCAGGCCATGCTCGATATTTACCCCCCCGAAACATTGGAACGCTTTTTTAATTGGGATCGCATGCAGGAAATTGGCGATGATCCACACTTAATTGCCTTGAAAGGCGTCCCTCTCCCACTATCTGTCAAACCGTGGTGGAATTTAGTTGAATAGGTTGACTGAATAGGAGCAAACTAGCCAAGTAAACAGGTCTTACCCCCAACAATCGATTGGGGTTAAGACCTGTTTTGCATGATATAGTTTGAGTGTAATACTGAGACTAATCGTACTTTTTGCTAAGGGCTTTATTTAGTCTCAGGGTGTAGCAGTATAAATTCATTGCAGGAATTTATGGTGTTCAATGCAACCAAACTCAAGTTCAACCAAAAGCTTATACTCATTACAGGAAATTACCCTCTTCAAAGATTTAACACCGCCTCAATTGGGGGAGATTTATCAAAGTGGTGTCATGTGCCGTGTGTCACGTGGTGATTTTTTCTTCCATCAAAGTGATCCAGCTACCGCTCTTTACGTTCTTTTAGAAGGGCAAGTGCACCTGACCTGTATCAACGCCCAAGGGAAACAAGTTATTATTCGTCTTATCTCGCCTGGTACCGACTTTGGGACACTTGTGAGTATCCCCAACAAAATCTATTCCCTATCAGCCCAAGCAACTGAAGATTGTTTAGCTTTGGTTTGGCGTGATGATGAACGAGACTATTTGTATAAAAAATATCCCGCTCTTCCGATCAGTGCTCTAAATTTAGTTGAACAACGCTTACACCACCTACAAACACGCTATCTAGAACTAGCCACAGAACGCGTTGAGCAAAGATTAGCCCGCGCTTTACTTCGGCTCACTCAAGAGCGTCATCGATATAATGGCCATAACAAACAGCAGACACTAACCCTGTCTCGGCAAGATTTGGCCGAGTTTACTGGCACCACCTTATACAGTATTAGTCGGATTTTGTGTGAATGGGAACGGCAAGGGCTGGTTGAAATAGGTCGAGAAAGGGTTAAAATTTGCCATATTCCTAATTTAAAAGCAGTGGCTGAGCTATAAGGCTTTTCCAAGAATTAAATTCGTCAACTGTTGAGGTAAACGACAAACCTATATGAGACACCATCTTAATTTAAGAAAAGCTTTATAGTAGCTCTATATTCAGGTTGATTAATCTTTAGATCATTTTTACCTGTTGATACTTTGCTTATTTATTTTCTTGAAACTGCCTAAAGTGTCTCTCTTTGCGCTAGCGCAAAGAAAAATAAGAACTACCGCCTTATACTTCTTCTATCACCCCATCTTGTTTTATCTTAATCTGGGGCAATGTTGCCTTATCTGACTTCTTAAGGAGGGAGTTTAAATGGCCGATCAAAATCAGTCAGGTAACCTCTTACAATCCAGCCGGGTATTAATCATCGGCTTGGTAGCGGTTATTGTTGTATTGGGGTTTGCGCTTGTCACCGCAACCTTAAATCGCTCTGCCACACCTACGGCTGAGCCACACATTCGACCTGAACGGGTCAATGTTTTAGCCGACAGTGATAATGAGTGCGTGGTTTGCCACACCAACACGACACCAGGTATTGTTGAACAGTATGGCCACAGCTCAATGGCTGCGGCAGAGGTTAGCTGTCAGGATTGTCACGAGGTTGAAGAAGGATATCCTGGCTCGACACCACATGAGGGAACGCACGTTTTAGGGTCTCCTTCTACGGCAATGTGTGAAAAATGTCACACTCAACAAGTGGCTCAATTTAACCAAAGTCGACACGGTCTACCATCCTATGTGGCGATGGTCGGAGCTGAGGAATTATCACCAGAGCTACTTGAGGTGTATGAGGCTATTCCGGAGGGGGGCTATAACCCTGACCGAGCACGGAATGCCCTTTTCAAATTAGAAGGGCCAGAGGTCACTCGCTTTGCCTGCGAGGGGTGTCATAATATCGGTAAGCCCCACGAAGATGGCTCAGTGGGTGAATGTGCTAAATGTCACCTCCGCCACGAATTCAGCTTAGAGCAAGCTCGTAAGCCTGAGACCTGTAACCATTGCCATATTGGGCCTGATCATCCTCAATGGGAGATTTATCAGGAATCCCCCCATGGGATCGCCTATGCTACAGGCGGTGACAATTGGCATTGGGAAGCCGAACCTGGCACTTTAACAACCAGTGATTTTCCAGCTCCGACCTGCGCCACCTGTCATATAAGTGGTTTCGGGTCTAGCGGCACCACGCACGATGTGGGCGATCGTTTAACGTGGTATCTCTTCGCCCCGATTAGCGAGCGGCGACCGGGTTGGCAGGATAACAAAATCCGTATGCAAAATGTCTGTCTAGAGTGCCACAGCAGTGAATTTGTTGACACCTTCTATGAAGATGGCGATAAATTAACCGAGGCTATTAATGAGTGGGTCAGAGAGAGTAATGACATCATTGCCCCCCTCAAAGAACAGAATTTGCTAACAGCCGAACCATTTGACGAACCAATCGACTTCACCCACTTTGATCTTTGGCACCATTGGGGCCGAACTGCCAAATTTGGGGCCTGGATGCAGGGTCCTGATTATGTTCAATGGCACGGCGCATATGAGATTTTGCGTGAGCTGGCAGTATTAAAAGAGGAAGTGAATGAAAAGCTAGAAAATGCAGAGGAGTAGTCATGTATCATCTGGCTACAATCTTTCCATTTATTCGCCGACTCAAGCTACCGTTCTCACGTGATCAGTTCATAATGCTGTTGATGGCCATCAACCTGATTTTTCTGGGCCTTGATACTTATTTAGTGCATGTTGCTAACGGCACAATCCGGCCTAATGAATGGATACCAGTCATTTTCAGCCCAGTTGCTGGGTTGGTGCTTCTCCTGGCAGGTCTAATCGCGTTACGCCAGCGTTCGTTGGCCACAATACTCGCCACCACAACCTTGTTGGCCTGTATTGTGGTCGGCGTTATGGGGGCCTATTTCCACCTCATCCGAGGAATTCTGCCCACCGCACCTATTAGCGAACGCTTGACCTTGGATCTATTGGTGTGGGCACCTCCGATATTAGGACCTATGATGTTTGCTGTTGTGGGCATCTTGGGGATCAGTGCGGCTTGGGTCGAAGAGCCAACCGATAGTGGTGTGTTGACCTTGTTCGGACAATATCGTTTAAAGTTGCCTTATCCAAAGACCCAAGCCTATTTTTACATCATCGGTATGGCTTCATTGGCTACCCTCATCAGTAGTGTCCTTGATCACGCTCGTTTAGACTTTTCGGAACCTTCCTTGTGGTTAGCCACAGCCATTGGCGTTTTTGGGACAACTGTGGCAGTTGTTTTAGGAGCGATCAGCCATCCCAATCGTGGAGACTTAATCGTCTACTTTTTGGCAATGATATTATTCATCATAGTCGGTATTATTGGGGCGTGGTTCCATTTTCAAGGCAATCTTATCAGGGAAGGGATTATTGTTCAGGAGCGTTTCCTACGCGGCGCGCCACTATTGGCCCCACTGTTGTTCGCCAATGTAGGAATGCTGGGCTTGATTGTGCTTTTGGACCCTGCGGAGAAGAGAACTTAGCCCCTTTTTATTAATATAAAATCACTACGTATAAAAGCCGTTCATTCTTTATGGAAGGATGGCTTTTTATGTTAGAATATATTGGTTCGTCTAAAAGTATTTGCCAGTCAAAACACACCACTCTATAATAGATTACACCTTGTAAGAGCGAGTAAGTTGCTTGGTTTATTTAGAAAACCTTAATTTGTGAAATTTGGAACATTCGTTATTATTACATTAATACTATTCTCAATACAATCATTCCGAATAATCGCAGGAGGATTATGATGGCTCAAAGTGGTACCATTCCTAATATTGAAGTTCGTGGTCGAGCTGCGAACAAGAAGACAAAATTCATCGTGGGTGGTGTATTGATTGCAGCAGCAATTGCTTACTTAATTGTGATTGGCGTCCAAAGTACAGCTGCCTATTTTCTAACGGTGGATGAGCTTTATGAAAAGGGCGAAAGTTTGCATGATCGCACAGTCCGTGTAGCCGGCAAGGTTGACGAGCAGAGTATTGCCTACAACAACCGTGATCTTATCATCAATTTCGACGTGACCAGCGAAACGGGTGAGCGAATGGCCGTTGTATTTAACGGACCAAAGCCAGACCAAATGCGTCACGGAGCCGACGCTATTCTAGAAGGCAAATATGATGGCGACACCTTTGTCGCTGACTCGCTTCTGCTAAAATGTCCAAGCCGTTATGACGAAAACGTAATTGAGGAAGTACAGGTTGAGGCGATTCGATAGTGGATTAGAGTGGCCCAGGCAAAATCAGCAAATATTTTTTACTAGCCACTATTCACTAATCACTAACGACTGTTTTTGAGGAGCTTACTATGCCAAATATTGGTTTTGCAGCTGTTGCCCTAACCTTTGTGGCCTGTATTTATGGGGCGATTATTGCTGTTGTCGGAGCTAAGGCCCGGATGCCCGAGCTAGTCAAAAGTGCTCGAAATGCAACATTTGTCTCAGCCGGGCTGTTGACGTTAGCCGTTGCGATTTTAGAGTATCTACTCATCACAGGTCACTATCAAACTGAGTTTGTCTACCAAGTAACCAACGATGCTGCCCCGCTTTTCTATCGCGTTACAGCCTTGTGGGGTGCCCAAGATGGATCACTCCTATTTTGGTCTTGGTTGATGGCCGTCTTTAGCTCGATTGCCCTCCTGCAAAAATGGGGGTCAATGCGAGCCTTGATCCCTTATGTTATTTCCGTCTGCCAAGTGACCCTTGGTTTCTTTGTCGGTCTTGTCATTTTTCTAGCCAACCCCTTTGAACAGCTTAGTTTCTTCCCTGTCGACGGCACGGGCCTCAACCCGTTGCTTCGTCACTGGGGAATGATTATTCACCCCCCTGTCTTGTACATTGGCTTTGTTACTTTTGTCATACCCTACGCTTTTGCTGTAGCCGCCCTTGTCACCAAACAAACCGGTGATCTTTGGATTCGTACCACCCGCCGCTGGACGTTGACGGCGTGGGTATTCTTAACCTTGGGGCTGATACTTGGTGGTTGGTGGGCTTATGATGTACTAGGTTGGGGTGGCTACTGGGGCTGGGACCCGGTTGAAAATGCGTCGCTCATTCCGTGGCTTGTTGCAACCCCCTTCCTCCACTCAGTGATGATGCAGGAAAGCCGAGGTATGCTCAAGCGCTGGAACATGTTCCTAGTTTTAATGACATTTATCCTGATGTTGTACGGTACATTTCTAACCCGAGCGGGTCTCATTGCTTCGGTGCATACATTCGCCCAAAGCCCAATTGGACCTGTTTTCCTGGTATTCCTCTCCATCGTTTTGGTCTTTTCCGCAGTCCTATTCATAATGCGCTGGGATGATCTTGGCTCGGAGAACGAACTGGATGGACTTGTCTCACGGGAGTCTGCATTTTTGCTCAACAATCTGGTCTTCGTTGGACTGGCGGTCATTGTCTGGTGGGGCACCAGCTTCCCCCTGATCTCTGAAGCATTTCTGGGCGAAACAATCGTAGTCGGACCGCCTTTCTATGAGCAAACAACAGGACCATTATGGTTAGTTGTCGTCCTGTTGATGGGTGTTGCTCCACTCATTCCCTGGCGACAAGCCAAACTTGGCAAACTTGGGAGTACCCTACTATGGCCCGCTGTTTTTGGCTTGATTACAATGGGCGTTCTCTATCTTATTGGTATCAAAATTTTCTGGGCGTTATTAGCCTTCGGCTTCTGCGCCTTCACCTTGGCCACGACAGTGATGGAATACTGGCGTGGGGTTCAAGCCCGTCATCGCAGTCGAGGTGAGAGCTATCCAGTCGCATTACGGACCTTGTTTGGTCGCAACCAACGTCGTTACGGCGGCTATCTGGTACACATCGGCGTGATTTTAGTTGCCATTGGGGTTATTGGCAGCCGCTTCTATCAGGTAGAAGACCAACAAAATCTGGCTATCGGTGAAACGATGACCATCAGTAGTAGTCTGATTGGAGATTATGAGCTAACTTACCTAGGTCTGACGGAAGAAAGCAGCCCAGACGATCGATTGATTACTGGGGCAAATGTTAGCGTTCGTCACAATGGTCAACCTGCAGGAAGTTTGCTTCCTGTCCGCGAATATTTCGTGGTACAACAGCAACCGATGACCATTCCAGACAAGCGTAGCACATTAGCAGATGATCTGTATGTTCTCATCGCTGGTTGGGAAAATGGTGGCGAAACCGCTACCCTTAAGGCTTACATCAATCCCTTGGTCAACTGGATTTGGCTTGGTGGTTTTGTAATGATGATCGGCGCCATTGTGTCCGCTTGGCCCCCAGCCCAGCCAGAAACCGTTCGACGTAAGGTTAAGTTACCCAGCACGGCTGTTCCAGCCAAATAGGCAAAATAACATGATGCGATTTACAAAACAGATGCTTTGGTTGTTTGGGTTGCTATTTATCGCAGTTATGCTGTTCAGCCCAAGTGCAATCTTCGCCCAAGAACCCAGCTATCAAGAGGTCAATGAAATTGCCAAGCAGCTCAATTGTCCCACTTGTGCCGGTCGCAATTTGTCAGATTGCGATACGGTCACTTGTGAACAGTGGCGAGGCCAAATCAGCGATCTGATTCAAGATGGCTATAATGAGCAACAGGTGTTAGATTTCTTTGCGGAACGATACGGCACGCAAGTGTTGCAATCACCACCTCTAAACGGATTCACTTTAATTTTATGGATCTTGCCCATCTTGGCGATGGTATTAGGTGGCGGCTGGCTCTACTTTACGATGCGACGTTGGACAGAACAGCAAACACCAACAATGGCCACCACTGCCTCTGAGATGGTTATCAGCCCTTCGTCGACTGAGGTTGATGATAATTACCTCAGACAAGTTGATCGAGATTTAGGAATTGAGTGAAAAGAATTTATGACAGAACAAGCCCTTCCCCAACAAAAAGGCTCTTCGATGAAACGTCTGATCCTAGCTGCAATTGGCTTGGTCGTTATCGGAGGCATTCTTGTTACCTTAGCGCTTAACATCGGTGAGTTAGAGTCAATCCAGCTACAAGGCAGTGAAGCCCCTGATTTTACCCTGCCCCTGTTTGATCAATTTGAACAGGATGAAGTCACTCTGTCTGAATTGGAGGGGCAAGTGGTGGTGATCAATTTTTGGGCCAGTTGGTGTGTTGAGTGTTTTCGAGAAGCAGAGTTATTAGAACAAGCCTGGCGTGATTACAAAGATCAAGGCGTCATGTTTCTCGGCGTCGATTATCTTGACACAGACAAAGAAGCGCTAGCTTATATGGAAAAGTATGACATTACCTATCCCTCTGGCCCTGACATCGGCACCCAGATATCCAAGGCTTATGGCTTAACTGGCGTGCCCGAAACCATCTTCATCGACAAGGCAGGCAATATTGCCCACGTCCACATTGGCTCCATTGAAAAGCCACAACTGTACGCCATTTTAGATGAACTCGTTGCCGAGCTGGATGAGGATATTTAATGGATCCTCTAACGCTTATCCTCATCACAGCCCTGGTCATTGTAACAATCTTCCTGATTGTCCATCCCCTGTGGCAACGCACCCAATCTAATTCTGTTACCGAGGTTGATCCCCTTAATCAAGAACTAGCTAATGCTGAGGTCCGTTATCAAGTGGCCTTAGCCTCTGTCAAAGAACTCATCTTTGATCATGAAATGGGCAAGATTGATGAGGCCGATTATCAGCCGCTCCTGGCCAAAGCGAAATTAGATGCAGCAAAAATTCGCCAACGCATTGATAGCTTACAACAAGAAATTCCGTTAGACGCCACAATCGATGCTGAAATTGAGCAACAGGTCGCTGAGGTGCGACATACGCCACTTGAGCCTGATGGGCTTCTCTTGGCCGAAATTGATGCAGAAATCAACCAACTTCAAACAGAAATCAAGGCTGAAGTTAAGCGAATGACTCAACAGAAGAATACTCAGGCCATTTCAGATCATAAGAGTAGATGTCCTGAGTGTGGCTATACCACTCAACCTGATGATCAATTTTGCGCTCAGTGTGGAACAAGCTTAATTACCCCAATACGAAGTGAGGCCGTAGGTTCTCCGTGAAACGCATTCATATTTTTTCGATTTTTTTCAGTCTTGCTCTACTTCTCATCCTCCCTACATCTACCCAAGCCCAAGACCCAGCAGCCCCACCTTCAATCACTGAGGGACGCCAATTATGGACGGAAAATTGTGCCCCTTGCCACGGTCCAGGCGGAGCAGGCGATGGACCCACAGCCCAAGCGATTGATAATCCCGTTCCCAACTTCACCGACCCAGCAGTAGCTCGTTCAAGTATTCCCCTTGAAAATTTTGATGTCATTAAAAATGGTCGAATTGAAAATTTGATGCCACCTTGGGGCAATCGATTAAATGACGAACAAATTTGGGATTTGGCCGCTCTGGTTTGGTATCAAGGCGTATCCCCCCAAGATATTACAGCGGGGGAAATGATTTACGCGGAGCAATGCGCAGCTTGTCACGGAGCAGATGGGACAGGCGATGGCACAATGACGAACTTCTCAAATGTCGCATCGGCCATACAGGTTAGCCAAACCGATTGGCAGGTCAATTACACTGCGGCTGATGTTCACGCCAGCCTATCTAGCCTCTCCGACACTGAGATTTGGCAAGCGCTAGATTATATACGGACCTTTTCTTTTGCCATCCCCCAACAAAATGGAATACTCAATGGACAGGCAGTTAATGCTACACTTGGCACACCCCTCCCAAATACAGAAATCACGCTGCGCATCTTTGATCAAAGCACCGAGGTCGGTACCTTAACCACCACGACAGACGATACGGGCACTTATCGTTTTGAAAAACTTCCCACTGACCCAAATTATGTATTCGTAACCGAAGGCATCTATCAGGATGTTACATTTTCCAGCGATTTAGGTGGTTTTTCCCACAGTGGGACAGAAACTGTTCTCGATCTCAATCTTTACGAAAGTACCACTAGTGATGAAGCGGTTGACATCACTCAGTTGCATCACGTCATCGTTTTTCAACCCGACGCAATTAATGTTTTTCAAATTTATGTTGTCGGCAATCAAAGCAATCAGGCTTACATTGGTGACGAAAACGGACAAACCTTTGATTTTACGCTTCCCGAAAATGCCCAAAACATCATCTTTCAGGGCAGCCAAAGCAATGATCGTTTTATTGAAACAGAGCTTGGTTACGCCGACACCGATCCTGTGCTTCCAGGAGAAGAAGGGCTAGCCGTTGCCTTGACGTATGATATTCCATATGAAGGCGATAACATTGAAATCGAAATCCCTTTATATGCTGATGTTAATTCGTCCAACATTTTATTGGACGGTCGAGGTATAGAGCTTGAAAGTGATCAACTCCTTTTCGTTGACAACCGTGACATTCAAGGCAACACCTTTGCTTTGTATAACGGGGTTCCACTCCAAGCCGGGGATACCCTGCGTTTCAAGCTGAATAATATCAGCTCACTTGCCTCGATCTTCCCAGAGGGTGCTGTCGCTACTATTACTCCGCCTGGCATCAGTCAAACCACCCTGCTTTGGTCGTTACTCGGCTTGGGGGTCGTTGCAGTTATTGGGGCGGGAGTCGTCTATCCGCTCACACGCCGTCCACAAGCCACAGAAAAAAATACACCCCAACAGCAGTACGACAAACTGCTTCTAACGCTGGCTCGATTGGATGAACGTTTTGAGACGGGCGAGTTGGAAGAAGCTGTTTATCGGCAAGTCCGTGCGAAGTACAAAGCCCAGCTTGCCTCCCTGATGGGCGGATATGATTGAAATTCGTAAGCTCGTAAAAACCTTTGGTCATCGTCCGGTTCTGCGAGGCATTGATTTACAAATCAACCAGGGAGATTTCGTCACCTTGATGGGGGCGAACGGGGCTGGAAAAACCACATTGCTTCATATTCTGGCCAGTTTGAGCAAACCCACGGCGGGCGAGGTATTAATCAATGGCTATCAAATGGCTGACGCCTCCACCGAGTTGCGCCGCTTTATCGGGGTCGTTTCCCACAAAACCCTCCTGTATGGTGATTTAACGGGCGAGCAAAATCTCCGCTTCTACGCCAAAATGTATGACATTGTGAACGTTGAACAACGCATTCCACTCCTCTTGCAACAAGTTGGGTTGGGCAGGCGCGGGGCAGACTCAGTGCGGACCTACTCACGCGGGATGCAACAGCGCCTCGCCATCGCCCGGGCCATTCTTCACAACCCGCCCATCCTCTTGCTGGATGAGCCAGACACGGGTTTGGACCAACACGCAGCAGACCGCCTGATCGAGCTGTTGGGGGCGGTTGACATTAGCCAACGCACCATCGTAATGACCACCCACAATTTTGAACGAGGCCTCTCACTCGGCAATCGGGTTGTGATTTTGGCAAAAGGCAAAATTGTGTATGATACCCCTCGGGCAGATGTAGCGGTGGATGACCTACGAGAACAATATTACCAATACATCACCACAACTTGATTCTCAAGGAGACATCATTGAAAAAGATCCTTGTCACCGGTAGTAGCGGGCAGGTGGGCACAAACCTCGGTTTGGCCTTGCTGGCTCGCGGCGACGCCATTCTCGGGATTGATCGTCGTGCCAACACCTGGACCGATCAAATTCCTTGGCTGGAGCGTGATCTAGCGACTGATGGGATGCCAAGTCTAGCGGAGCTAGAGGCTGCACAACCCGGTTTTGGTCAACCTGACATCGTCATCCATTTGGCAGCGAATGCCAAGGTCCACGAGTTGGTCGTCAATCCTCGCCGTGCCCACGAAAATGGCACGACCACGTTCAACGTCTTCGAGTTTTGTCGAGAACACGCCCTACCGATTGTTTTTAGTAGTTCACGTGAAATCTACGGTCGACCTGCCCCCCCAACTGTGGCCGAGACAGCCGTGAATCCTTATGACATTTTGAGCCCTTATGCGGCCTATAAAATGGCCGATGAGATGCTGCTCTACACCTATGCGCACTGCTACGGGCTTAAATATTTAGTATTCAGGCTGAGTAATGTGTACGGTCGATATGATAGTGATCTCAGCCGAATGACGCGCGTGATCCACATATTTATCGACCAAATGCGGCGCGGCGAGCCAATTACGATTTATGATCGTAGCAAACGAATCGACTTTACCTACGTTGATGATTGCATCAATGGTTTAATGTTGGGCCTTGACAAATTACTGGCAGGCGAGGTCGAAAATGAGACATTTAACATCAGCTCCGGCAGCCCCGCCACGCTTGGGCAGCTCGCTGAGACAATTGCAGCGACGTTAAATGTGACCCCCGAGATTATTGATGAGCCGATCCGGCCTGGGGAAATCAATTTCTATGTCGCTAATTTAACCAAAGCTAAAACATTACTAGGCTACGAGCCACAAGTGCCATTTGATGAAGGCATCAAACGAGCGGTTGAGTGGGCGGTGGCCTGGGCAGAGCGAGAACAACAATGAGTAAGAACGATTCATCCCTTAAAGATATGAGTTTTGAGCAGGCCTTTAGCGAATTAGAAGAAACGGTACAAAAACTGGAAGTCGGCAATTTACCGCTGGCTGAAGCGTTGACCTTATATCAGCGGGGCATGGCGCTGGCCAAACATTGTGGCGTTGCTCTCGATGATGCAGAGCTCTCCATCAAACAGTTGATGCCATCCGGCGAACTGGAGGACTTTGAGGCGTAGTTAGTTGGTTTGACATCAGTGCACAAGGTTTCAACAAAAATGATGTTTAAGATATGGCCGATGATCGGTCGTTGTTTCACCCTAAGCCCACTGCTTTTGTTAGCAGCGGGCCTATTCGCGTGTGGGGGCAACACTGTAGCAACAGCTCAGGAAACGGCAAGCCCAACACCATCTATGACGATGACCGTTGAAGCACCCGCGACGATTACCTCTCTGCCCGCATCATCCACACCCATCGTCATCCGGGTTACAGCCACACCAAGTCATACTCCAACCCGAACCCCAACCGCCACTGGTACCCCAACTGCCACTCCCAGCCGCACGGCCAGCCCAACAAATACGGCCACGCCAACCTCTACACCAACAAAAACACCGACCCCAACCAACACGCCAACCCCAACTCCATTTCCGACCCCAATCGGCTCCGGTTTCACCCAACGCGTCCCTATTTTGATGTATCATTATCTTTCCGACCCGCCCGTTGGAGCAGATGCAATTCGACTGGATTTATCGGTCACGCCAGACAATTTTGAGGCCCAGCTTGCTTACCTCAAAGAGGAGGGGTATCAAACTATTTCCCTGAACGATCTGGCCCACGCGATCAGTCGTAACTCCCCCCTGCCCCCCGACCCAATTATCATCACGTTTGACGACGGGCATCGTGACCAATATGAAAATGCCTTTCCGATTTTGCAAAAGTATGGATTTACGGCTACATTTTTCATCTTTACCCAAGTCATCGATACGCGTAACGTCGACTACTTATCCTGGGATATGGTCAAAGAGATGCATCGGGCTGGCATGGAATTTGGCTCCCATACTTACAGTCATCCAGACCTTAGTGGTCGAGACGATGACTTTCTCGTCTTTGAAATTTTGGGATCCAAAGAGGCGATCGAGGAGCGAATTGGGGAGCCTGTTCGATTTTTTGCCTACCCTGCTGGGCGATATGATGGAAATACCATCAAAATTCTTCAAGAAGCCAATTTTTGGGCGGCAGTGACAACCCAACATGGCTGGGACCAATTTTTTAATGGTCGTTATGAAATGACTCGGGTGAGAGTACGCGGCAATGATCGTGTGATTGATTTAGCCAATAAATTACCTGAATAATGGAAATGAATTGAGTAGTGTAAATGAATTTTGATACCTTTTCCGTTGCAGCCATCGCCTCTGAAATGAGAAATGTCATTATAAATGGCCGGGTGCAACAAATTATTCAAATCAACTCTTTGAGTTATGCCCTTGAGGTGTATGTTCACCCTATCCGTCACTATCTGACGATCTCGGTTGAACCACAAGCCCCTCGGTTATACCTGACAGAGGCACGGGCCCGTCGGGGCGTGGGTAATGAGACGCCGTTGATGATGGTATTACGCAAATATATGCGGGGGGCCATTCTTGAGGCAGTTGAGCAACCCCCTTATGAGCGCATTCTTGAATTTCACTTCAAAACCCGATTTGGCCCGATTATCTTGACTGTAGAGTTGTTGGGGACTCGCAGCAACATTTTGTTATTATCCGAGGACAAAACAATATTAGGGGTGGCTCGTCTACCAAAAGCCACCGCTCGTGGTCGGCAGAAAAATCTGCTACCGGGTCACTTTTACGAGCCGCCAGCCCCTCAAAAGAAGCTTCCGCCCACCCAATTTACAGAGCTACACTTACATCAGGCCCTATCCGAGGCTAAACCGGACCAATCGTTGGTGAAATTACTGCCTCAATTTATCGCAGGATTTAGTCCTTTTGTGGCGCGTGAGGTCGTTTATCGTGCGACTGGAAATACAAAAACGACTGTTGAGCAGCTCAACCAACGTACGCCGTTGCTCGATGCCTTTCACGAGGTTTTTACCCATTTCTGGGCCAATGAGTGGCAAGCTCATCTAATTTTGGATGAAGATGAGCAGCTAGAGGGTTTTGCCTCTTTCAAACCAGAGCATTTGTCTCACACTCAGGCCACCACCACATTTTCTGAGGCGATTGAAAAGTATTTTGCGGAGGTCGCGTCTGGTTACAGCGCAGCCAAGACACCCTTATTTGAGGCGTTAGTCGACATTCGTAGCCGGCTCAAACGTCGCCACGAACGGCTTGTAGCAGACGCGGCGGCGCAGGCTAATCCGGAGGAGTTGAAAAGTAAGGGGGAGGCTTTATTGGCCTTTGCTCATACCATTCAGCCGGGCCAGACTGAATTTGTGCCAACCTGGGGCTTTGGCGATGATCCTCCTACGATCAAACTAGACCCAGCCCTGTCAGCCAGCGATAATGCCCAGCAATATTTTAATCGCTATCGCAAAGCCCTTCGCGCTGCTGATGAAATTCCAGAGCAGTTAAAAAAGGTTGAGTTGGAACAAAGTTACATCGACCAACTTGAACAAGACTTGAAGATGGCTGAAGATCGACCAGAGATTGATACCATTTCTGCGGTATTATCTGAGGCTGGATACATCAAGACCCGCAAAGGGCGAAAACGCCGAAAGAAGCCAGGGGTTAAGCCTTTGCGATTGACGGCTCCCGACGGAGCCACCGTGTGGGTGGGCAAAAATGCGCTGCAAAATGCAGAACTCACCTTTAACCGAGCAACTGGTGATGATCTGTGGCTTCACGCCCGTGGTATTCCAGGGGCGCACGTACTCATCCCCACCGCCCAGGGTCTGCCCAGCGAAGAGGATGTCTTTTGGGCCGCCAGCGTTGCCGCGCACTACTCTAAAGCTCGCAACGATACCAGCGTCGAGGTTGATGTCACCCTCAAAAAGCACGTGCGAGCTATCAAAGGTGCCGCCCTCGGCTTGGTTACCTATCGCAATGAGTCAACCTTCCGGGTCGTGCCAGAGGAACCAGATTTAGACTAAAGACAATATCAAATGTTACTATATTGTAATAATTTCAAAGCAACATAAATACATCACGACAATTTGAGGTAAACCATGACCAAGTTGAATACACCTCAGGATGATGTCACAACTACTTCAATTCCAAAGATGATCTCCACAATTGACCCTGAATTCGCTACCAGGTGGCCGAGTCCTCTGACAAAGATATACCTTGAAGAACTGTTTATCAAAGCGATTTATGCTAAACGACTGGCAGAAATTAGCCAAGCTATTCTGTCACTTGAGGCTGAAACAGTTACCCCAGAGGCACGAGACCTGGCTCAGGCTGCAACGACGACCTGTGACACCATTGCCCAATACAACAGATCAGAAAAGCAGCGAATCACCTCACAATTAGAGACGGCTGGGGTCACCGTTTTATCAGCTAGTGACGATACCCCTGCCACTCAAATTCATAGCTTCAACTTAAAGATACCTGCGAAAGATTTGAAACAAGCTCTGGCTGTTGCCCAAAAAGATGGGTATTTGCAAGGGGAGTTCTGGCAAGGGGGGGCTTTACAATCGCTGTTACAAACGCGTTCAAGCGTTGCGGTCATCAAACCTGATGAGATGACCACACGAATGACAATGAAATGGCGTGAAAATGGCCCTCGGTCCAAATGGTTGCGGTTGTTACAACCTTCTGATGTTGACTACCAATTGGTCGATGTACCAACGATGATGTGGCCGCTTTACCATCTCATCAAACCGCTCCGCCTTATTGCTAGTCGAATATTTGGCTGGCGTCCGCCTGGCTATCTAGGGCCATTTTTGGGAACACCGACTGAGCTTATCGAGCCACTTCTAGAAGCGGCAGGGGTCACCGCCAACGATGTGGTGATGGATCTTGGCTGTGGGGATGGGCGAATCATTGTTGAGGCGGCTCAATTGCGAGGGTGTCGAGCCATCGGTGTCGAGCAAGATGCTGAGTTGGTTAATTTAGCCCGCACTAAAATCAAATCAGCCGGAGTAGATGATTTAGTTGAGGTACAGCTTGGCGATGCGAGAAAAATGGATTTGGCTGAGGTCACCGTTCTCTTTTTGTTTCTGCCTATCGACACTGTCGCTGCATTGCTGCCTACCCTGCGCCAAAAACTTTCTCCTGGGGCACGCATCATCATTCACGAACATACCCCAATCAATCCAAGCTTACAGCCTGATCAATCCATTCCTGTATTCGCCCCTTCAGCCCTGACCGTCGCTCACTTGTGGACGGTGTAAATTCACTCGCTCTATGTTATGACAACAAAACTGGTATCAACACAGCGCATTGATACCAGTCGCGAAAGCTATTCCTAACGCCATAACCTCCATAAACCCTACAACGCTACAAACTCCTACGCATACGTCAAGCTTTCCCGCACACTGATCGTCGTCGCGCTACGGGCAGGCATAATCGAGGCCAAAGCAGAGATAATCAGGATCGCAACCAGCCAGACGAAGACGGCAATCATATTGTATTGATAATCGAGATTGATATCGAACAAGGATTGGCCCATTAGACCTGCGAGGGGTTGACCAAGGAGAAAGGAGAGCGGAACCGCGACCGCCCAGCTAAAGAAGCCTTGCAGCAATCCTTCCATCACAAACATTCCCATAATCATCGGCGTTTTGGCCCCAATCGCCCGCATCACACCGATTTCTTTGGTGCGCTCAACCACGCTGATGGAGAGCGCGCCCATTAGACCAATGCCCCCAACCATTGCCACAATTACGGCCAATGCCAGCAGCATAGGAATGTATTGGGCAAAGAAGTTGTCAAAAAAGCTTTGCTCCTCGTGGATCGTTTGGGTGTCGTCAACGTCCCAATTGCGTTCCTCAAATATCTCCTTGAGCCGGGTGGTGACCGCCAAGCTGGTTTCTGGCGTTGACGAATTCATGCTGACCAACAGTTCGCTGCCGGTGTTGTACTTTGGTGTCACCTGAAAGATCGTTTCCTGCGGAGCGTAGATGAAATCAGGATCAAAGCCGATACTCAGCCGCCGATAGCGACCGATCACTTGCCACTCTTTGTTACCCAGATCACCCAAATCTAGCGTGACTACATCACCAACCAGAATATCATTTTCTTCGGCCGTCTCCTCATTGATGACAATGACCCGTTCGTGTTGGTCGCTCGGGCGCAGCCAACGACCCTCGACAATCTTAGGCTGGCCCATCTCGCTATTACTGGGCACCCCAACTAGCCGTGCGCCGACCCCAGCCTCAGTCGTGCGTTGACCCGCTTTTAGAATGGCAGCAGATTGATTAAATCGCATTTCGGCGTAATCAACGTTGGGCAGCGCCTCAGCAATGTCGGTCAACCGATCAGCCCGTTGATTCTCATCAAACAGAATGATCGTATCATAGCCACGACGCGCTAGCTCATTATCAACTGTCAGGGTGATTGAGGCAGACAAGGTGGTGACCATCAGAAATAACGTACCCGCTGTAATCAGCACCACCTGAGTCAAGCCCAGCCGCCCTTTCCGGCGAAACAGGTTTCCCAAGGCAATCGCATACGGAGCCGAGAACAATCGCTGGGCAATACGTTCCACACCACGATCAAGCCAATTTGAGCCAAAATCACCACCCAAGCCGTAGCTTGAAATGGCTTCTCTGACCGTGATAAACGTGCCATTCAAAATTGGCCATAGCGCAGCCAAGAGCGGAACCGCAATGGCGGCGATGATTTGCAAGGTTAGAGCTTGGGTCGAGAGTTGGAAGACGCTGTGATCGATATTAAAAATGCCCAGGAAGTAACGAGCGGCACTGTAGGCCATGTATGAGCCGAGGGGCAAGGCCACAAACAGCGAGAGCGAGCCATACACCAACACCCCCACCAAATATACCTGTACAATCGTTTTTGTACCGCCACCGATGGCTTTCATCACCCCAATCTGATCAGTTTGCTGGGTGATGAGGGCGTTCAGAGTATTAAAAATAAGGACCACACTCAAAAACAATGAGACGATTGCCAGCAGTTGAAGCACGACATTCAGGCCGTCAAAGAAACCACGTCCCCAATGCTCCTCAGGATCGTTGTAGAAAACCTGACCGATGTTGATCCCTTCCCGGCCCAAACGATCCTTGATTTCCGAGGCGACCTCGCGGGCCCGGGCTTCGCTGTAGGGTTCAACCTGAACGAGCAGTTGGTTAAACTCACCGTCTGGAATATTGAAGCGTTCGAGGCCCGCTGCATCTACGAAAAAGTGGGCGTTGTCACCAAAATCGGGGGAGGTCATAAAGTGGTAGCGGACATTACCATTAACCGGAAGGGCACGATCTGTACCATCCAGTTCAAAAATGACCTCATCGCCAAATTCAAGCCCAAGAGAAGGACCAGAGCGAATATCGATACCAACCTTATTTCTTTCAGGCCAGTCTCCAGCCTTCAGTTGTAGCAGGTTGAAGTCTTGCTCCTGATAGTTACGCATAATCAAGATGCCCGGTTCCCAAGGCTGATCTGGGGTCAATTTATAACGAATGTCGGTTAAGTTCATCAAATCGACGCCAGCGACACCATCAATCTTTTCCAAACCATGAGCCGTGTCCCAATCAATACGATCGGCCAGGAAGATCGTTACATGAGCGGGGTTGACCGTGCGATGAACCCGATTGAGGTTTGGAATCAACTGGTCGATCATCCCAAAAATGGCGCCCAAAGCGAATACCCCGGCGGCGATGCTCACCACGGCCAAAGCTGTACGCACTTTGTGATGCCATAAATCAGACCAAACTTTTTGCCAGATAACGCTCATGATGTCCTCCTAGGTTGATTGGAAGAATGGAAGGTTGGACGTGTGAAAGGTTGGGGAAGTTGAGAATTAACCTTCCACACTTTGACTGTACATTTTTCTCTCGTGACAATACAGAGCATTGTCACGTTTTAGGTGGTTGGGTTCCAACGCAGAGCATTGGAACCAGAGGTCAAAATGACGGACGAATACTAAGTTACGCCGGAACTAACGTTTCTACCGCTTGCGGCAACTGCATTAAATAATCATCCCGACTGATTTGACCGTCGTTGATTTCGATACGGCGAGGGACACGGCGGGCTAACTCTTTGTCGTGAGTGACCATAATCATCGTTTTGCCTTGTGAAACAAGTTCGCCAAATAGCTCGAAGATGTCGCCAGCAGTGCGTGAGTCAAGGTTACCCGTTGGCTCATCGCCCACGAGTAAGGGTGGGTCGTTGGCCAAGGCCCGAGCAATGGCAGCCCGCTGCTGCTGCCCACCCGAGACCATACTGGGCAACTTTTCGGCCTGCTCAGCCAAGCCGACCATATCGAGCAAATGCAGCGCTCGCTCGCGGCGCTCTTTGGGTGTGTACATTTTGGCGAAGTCCATCGGCAAAATCACATTTTGCAACAGGCTCAGAGCGGGAAGCATTTGGAAAAACTGGAAGATGATCCCGACGTTTTTACCGCGCCAGGCCGCCAATTTATTTTCGCTCATTTTATGAACAGGCTGATCTGTGACCAAGATTTCACCGCCGCTAGGGCGATCAATCCCGGTGATCATATTGAGCAGGGTTGATTTCCCGTTCCCTGACGGGCCAACGATGGACACAAACTCACCTTTGGTCACGTCAAAAGAAATTCCTTTAAGGATGGTCACCTCACCATCACCTACTTGAAACGTCTTGACCACATCTTTTACTTGAATAATCGGTTCTTTATTTTCATTCATTTGATTGCTCCCTGGAGAATAGCGTATTGATCTCTCTCACTTGATAGATTGAGACAAATTTGGTTTCGCTATTATTACGAGACTCTTTTCGTTAAGTTGCGCTCTGTATCAGGTTGATTGCCTGAACTTGAGGAATAGTTTAGCAATAAACCAGGGAGGTGTCAGTAAACTAAAGTTTAATTGGGTGGTTTATTTGGGGAGATTGGAGATTTTTGAGTAGAATATAATCTCCAAGATAAAAGTATGAGATTATATTCAGGGAATATTAGCTACGAGCGAGAGAGGCTGCGTTTGAGGAAAAATCCCAAATAACTGATGAAGAGGGTGAGGGCAAAGATAAATCTGACAAATTTTTTGAGGCTAAGTTTGAACATGATTATACCCTTGTAGCGGTTTGGGACAGAAGCTGGGGTCAGTGTAGCCCATCATAGGGCTATTGTTCATAAATATTACGTATTAACTTCGTGAGGTTTTGTGCGAAAAGGTAAGGAAAAGAGGAACTCAATCTAATTATTGCTCACCTTCTACCATTGTCTTCGTTACTGGAAGGTAGCAGGTTGCAGGGTAGCAATATTCAAACGATCTTCTGATCCGTCGCATTAAATATCCTCAAGTAGGCCTAATTCTCTAGCACGTAACACCACTTGGGTACGGCGACGGACACCGAGTTTACCGAAGATGTTGTGGATATGTTTCTTGACTGTGCCCTCGGCGATGACCAAACGATCTGCGATTTCTTGGTTGGATAGACCATCAGCAATGAGGTGGAGCACCTCGATTTCACGCTCACTGAGAGGTTCGACCAATTTGGTCGTTTGGGAAGTTGAGCGATTCGAGATGATGGGTGTGGCTGCAATGGGCTGGGCAGCCTCGAGCAATCGAGTTATGTAGGCTTGGTGGGGCGAGCTTTCTGTGCTTAATCGTTGCAGTAAATCAATAATGGGCTGGCCCTCATCCAAAAAGAGGCGCACATAGCCACCTGACTGCCCCAAAGGCAACGCTTGCCCTAACGCCTGCAATGCATCAGGCACATTGCCTTCGGCGTAGGCCAGCACACTCTGTAGGATAAAAATTTCCAGCAGACGGGCTTTGCGTTGATACGTTTTTTCATAGGCAAAGATATGATCCAGCACCTGACGGGCTGAGTCAAACTGTTCCTGAGCGATAAAGATACGAGCCAGGGTCGAATATTCACCTGGAAATTGGAAGTAACTTCGGTCATCCCCGATCTCAAGACCACACGTCTCCGCCCAATTTGCTGCCGAAGCCAAATCCCCCTGACTGATCCACAGACGAACCTGAATGGCATCTAACCAGAGATTGGCAAATAGTGGGTCACCCTCGCGGGCTGTTTGGATTGAGGCTAGAGCACCATCCAAATTACCTTTGGCTTGCAAAATACGCGCTTGAATCAGATGCCCCAGTTCATATGTACCAAAAATATTACTGCCTTTACGTACAATCTCAAAGGCCGTTTCTATATGCTCCATCGCTTCATTCAGCCTATTTTGTTCACGGGCCACTTCAGCTAACCCAAGATATGTTCGTCCTGCAAATGAAGATTTGCCGCCCGCCTTTGGATCACTCTTCTCAAAAGCGACCAACATATCCCGATGGACTTGAACAGCTTGATTGAGCTGCCCCAAGTGCATATGGGTATCCGCCAGATTATTGCTTGCGGTCAACATCGTGATCAAGCTACCGATTTGTTCCCCATCTTGAATGGCCTCAGTCAGCGTGGAAATGGCTTTGCTAAATTGCCCTTGGTCCTCATAAATATTGCCCAAATGCATTTTTAGAATACTTTGCCCTAAATAATCATCGCTGGCGATTTTTTCAAGGGCTTCCTCAGCCAGAGTCAAGGCTGCTTGAATTTGTCCCTGAAAGGCCAGAGTCATCGAGCGAATGGCGGCAACTTCCCCTTCCATTTCCAGCCGACTGAGGCGAGGGCCATCATCTGAAAAGTTTGCGGCAGGATTGGCCAAGCTTGTTTCCGCATAAGAAAGAAGCTCTTCAATGCGATCAAATTGATTGATAATGATGTAAGCCCAAGCCAGGCTCAAACTCAAACGGGGGCGTTGTTTGATAAAGATTTCAGGTAAATCTGCCGTCCACTTGATAAAAGTTTGGGCTTCCCCTCGGGTTAAAAACTCCATTGAGATACGTTCAATCAGGGGCAGGGCCTGTTCATAATTTCTTGATTGGAGGGCGTGGCTAACAGCCTCGGAACCAGCATCATTCTGCTCATACCAGATACTGGCCCGATAGTGAAGCGCGGCAACTGCATCTTTTCCAACCACGTTATACAGGTGCCCCCGGAGAAAGTCGGCAAAAAGATGATGATAGCGATACCATTGTCGTTGGTCATCAAGCGGAACGAGGAAAAGATTGGCTTGCTCCAAATGCTCCAATACGGATTGGCTGGTCGGAAAATCAGGTGAGAAGGGCGTTTCATCGGCACAATCGAGCACGGCATCACACAGCGGACCGTGTAGACGTTCTAAAATGGACGTCCTCAGTAAGAAGTCTCGGATGTGATCAGGTTGCTGGCTCAAAACCTCTTCGGCTAGATAATCGATAACGTAACGATGACTGCCCGTAAAAGCTTCCACAAAGCCTTGCACATCATTCCGCCCACGCATCGAGAGCGCAGCCAGTTGCAAGCCTGCCACCCAGCCCTCGGTTCGCCCCTCCAAGGCCACAATATCATCGGGTGATAAATCCAGCCCCATAATTTGATTGAGAAAGGTGGCCGCTTCATCGGGCGTAAAGCGTAAATCACTGTCACGCAGTTCGGTCAACTGATGGCGCACCCGAAAGCGCGTCAGGGGCAGCGGGGGATCAGTGCGACTAATCATAACCAAATGCAATTGAGGCGGCAGATGATCGAGGAAAAAGGTCAGCCCTTCATGAATGGCTGGCTGTTCGATGATGTGATAATCATCCAGGACCAGGGTAAAACGGTCTGGCACGGTGGCTAGATTGTTGAGCAACGACACCAAAATTTCTTGCACGGGCGGAGGTTGGGGAGGTTGCAGCATTGCCATTGCATTACCGCCGACCCCGGTATGTACCCGATCCAAGGCCGCGATGACATAACTCCAGAAGCGAGTCGGATCGTTGTCCTGCTCATCCAAAGAGAGCCAGGAGACCGCCTGAGCCTGCCCATTTTCTGCCAACAATCGCTCAATCCAACTACTAACTAACGTCGTCTTGCCAAAGCCAGGCGGGGCCGAAATCAGAGCCAAACTTGGCACCCGCGCCAAACTCTCATCCAAGCGCGCCGTCAGCCGGGGCCGCGAGACCAACTCCGTCCGCGCTGCCGGAACATACAGTTTGGTGGTTAAAATTGGTGTGGACATAGCAGAGAATTATAAGAGGGATGGGAGGAAGTGCCAAACGAGGTTGTGTCGAAGTAGGGGCATCAAGTTGGCATGATATTCATCAGGGGTTGGGGCGAGACAAAGACGCTTATTTAAGAGGGTACAATTTAGGGGATTGGTATGAGAGGTGATCAGTCATCCAAAGGGCTACGAACGGCGAGACCACCTCGATTAAGAAGGTGGGTATAGATCATCGTAGTTTGCACAAATCAAATGAAAGCACCCGAGCCAAGGCAAGAATACATTGACGAGCTAGTCCAGTCAAATCAAGCTGAAGAAGAGATAGATCATCAAAAACTGGTGAATTTGTTGTTTACAATCATCGATCATTTTATGCTGCAACAGCCCGACCGATGTAAGCCAGGGCCAAAGCCAACGTATAGTGACAACACGATTCTAAAACTAGATATGCTAATACATTTAACCGGCAAAAAGGTGAAACCGAAATCTTGCGAGAAGCCAGACGGCACTATCGTGACTACTTCAACCAGTTACCAGCCCAAAGTCGTTTATATGTGAATTAGTCAAGACTTAATCTGACATTTGTAGTAAAATCATAAAAAGAAGAAAGGATAAATGTCAGATGACAACAAACGAAAAAACCATCAAACCGAAGTTAGGGTTAGTAACCATAATTTTGTACAAATAGAGGGTGATTCAACTAGTTGCTTCAAACAGGGCAGGTTTCAACTTGGTGAAAACGCCCAGAAAAAAGAGAAAAGAG
>JANQQF010000122.1 GCA_028285035.1 Phycisphaerae bacterium | reverse complement strand
ATTTGCCAGCAATTCAAGCCCCGAACACCAAGATTTCTCCTCCTCCGTCGTCGAAATGACAGGATTGAAGGTTGTATATAAACGCCAATTCTTAAATCGAACTCAGGTTAATAAGTCGTAATCTAAGTTGTGACGAGTGGAGTCTTTTCAGCGAAATAACGAAGCTCGTCACACTTGGGGTATGGTAATTGGTAATTATTGTTCCAACTCTTTAAATTACCATTTACTAATTACAGAGAAATATTGTTCAAATTACGCAATATTTGTTCTGAAATATAATTTTACCTTTTATCAAAGGATTCTCTTATGCTCAGTGTCAATAACATCGAAGTTATTTATGATGATGTCATCTTGGTCCTCAAAGGCTTGTCCTTAGAAGTGCCCGAAGGCAAAATCGTGGCCTTGCTTGGTTCCAATGGGGCAGGCAAATCGACTACCCTCAAATCCATTTCGGGCTTGCTCAAGCCAGAGAATGGTGAGGTGACGGATGGAACAATTGAGTTTCAGGGGCAGACCATCAACCATATGGACGCTGAGGACATCGTTAAACAAGGTATCTTTCAGGTGATGGAGGGACGCCGGGTATTTGAGCATTTGAGCGTTGAGGAAAATTTGATTGCTGGGGCCTATACGCGACGGCGTAAAGGAAACGTAGCGGCTGATATTGAGCAAGTCTACGAATATTTCCCCCGCTTAAAAGAACGACGGTCTCAAACGGCGGGCTATCTGTCCGGGGGTGAGCAGCAGATGTTGGCGATTGGCCGGGCTTTGATGGCACAACCGAAATTGGTGATGCTGGATGAACCATCTTTAGGATTGGCCCCATTATTGGTTCAGGAAATCTTTGGGATTATTGAGCGGATCAATAAAGAGCAAGGCACTACGATTTTACTGGTTGAGCAGAATGCATTGTTGGCGCTCAACGTGGCCGATTACGCTTATATTATGGAGAGCGGTCGCATTGTGTTGGATGGCACGCCGGAAGCCTTGTCCAACAATGCTGACGTGCGTGAGTTTTATTTAGGTTTAACTGAGGTTGGGCAACGTAAAAGCTATCGGGATGTCAAGCACTATAAACGTCGAAAACGTTGGTTGAGTTAGTCGTAAGGGGTAATTAGGAATTGCTGATGTTGTAGAGAATCAATTACCATTTACTAATAACTAATTACCACAAACAGCAAATGTCTGAAGAAAACGAAGATTATTTTACCAGAGAAAATGCAATTTCCAAGCTCAAAGTTGAGATTGAACGGCTCCATCTTGAGGTCAATAGCACCTTCAAAAATGATCTTGATGCACACGATGTCGCCAAGCAACATCTCCAACGGGCGGAGGAAATTTTAGCTCTGGACGGAGAGCTAGAAGAAGCCCTGTATCAAACTGCTCTGGCTCGTAATGCCGTTAAGGCGCAAAGAAGTACGCGGCAAGTCTCAACCCAATGGGGTGGGTTTTCATTTGGCTACACCCTGCTGTGGTTGATTTTGTTGTTGTGGGGCTACCTTTCGACAAATACAATTGCAGCCGTACTGGCGACTACGAATGAAGGCGTGGCTGCGGTACAAACTGCTTGGTTTTCGGCCTTGGGTGGCGGTGTTGGTGGAGTGATAGGCTCTTTTTACTTACTCTACACCTCGATTTTTATCCAAAAAACCTTTACCCAACAAAAGATAATGATCTACATCATCCGGCCGCTGATGGGGATAGTTTTGGGGGCCTTGGCCTATTTTATTATTCAGGCCGGTTTTTTGGTCATTACATTTGTGCCTGATGATATTTTTGAATTGACACTGAGAGGTCAACTCGCCCAGTTTGTTATGATTTTTCAACTCATCGTTGGATTTTTAGCGGGCCTAAATCAGCGATGGGTGTTAATTGCGGTTGATAAGATTGTCCAACGACTGTCACCTACGGAAGATGAATTCGGCAATGAATCATTGTCGAGTCAAACGCAAAAAATTGTTAGTGATGACTCCACTTTGGCCTTGCCTGACAATGTGAACGCCAATCAATCAAAGGAAACGAATTGATGACGACGGAACGTAATATCAGAGTGCTGGTCGCTAAACCGGGTCTAGATGGTCACGACCGAGGGGCCAAAGTTGTGGCCCGTGCACTTCGGGATGCTGGGATGGAAGTGATTTATACGGGCATTCGCCAAACGCCCGAGATGATTGTGGAGAGTGCCTTACAAGAGGATGTCGATGTGGTTGGGTTGTCAATTTTGAGTGGGGCGCATATGGCACTTTTGCCCTTGATTGCTGAAAAATTGACCGAAGCGGATTTGGCCCACGTTTTGATCGTGGCTGGTGGCATCATCCCCGAAGAAGATATTGAGCCACTCAAGGCTGCCGGTATCAAAGGGGTGTTCACGCCAGGGACGACCACCCAGGAAATTATTGATTACATTAACGCCAATGTCACTGAGGCGACTGGACTATCCCTTGACTAGCCTATGAGCCAAGAGATTGTTGAGCAGGTTCTAGCAGGTCGCACCCGGGCGGTAGCTCGGCTTCTGAGCTACGTCGAAGATAGTCATCCAAAAGTGCAACCGGTTCTAAATGCCTTATACCCACACACGGGGCGAGCCCATTTGATCGGGGTGACAGGGTCACCTGGCACTGGGAAATCGAGCTTGGTCAATAAGTTGGTCAAGCAGTATCGGGCAAAGCAAGATAAAAAAGTTGCCGTGATTGCGGTTGACCCGACTAGCCCCTTTACGGGCGGGGCAATTTTGGGGGATCGGGTTCGGATGCGAGAGTTGTCGGGTGATCCCAAAGTGTTTATCCGCAGTATGGCTAGTCGAGGCAGCCTGGGTGGTCTGGCCAAAGCTGTAGATGATGGCATCAAGGTTTTAGATGCGGCAGGCTTTGACCTGATCGTTATCGAAACGGTGGGGGCCGGTCAGAGTGAGGTCGAGATTGCTAAAACGGCTCACACTATTGTTGTCATCGAAGCTCCCGGTTTAGGGGATGACGTTCAAGCCATCAAGGCTGGTATCCTCGAAATCGCCGATATTTTTGTTGTTAACAAAGCCGATCGACCTGGTGTCGAGCGAACGATTGCTGGTTTGAAAACGATGCTTGATTTAGGGCATCCATCATCGAAACAAATTATGCATCATAGCCAACTGATGTCGGTCGAAGCAGTAGATGATGGACCGGAGATTAGCGGCTGGCAGATACCTGTACTGAAGACGATGGCCCTGAAGGGGGAAGGTATTGAAGATGTTGTTGAGGCGATTGACCAACATTTTGAGTATCTCAAAGAGAGTGGTGAACTGGTTAATCGTAGCCAAGCTCGGTTACTTGAAGAGATAGAAAGCGCCGTCCAACGTGAATTGATGGCCCGATTAGCCAAGCGAATTGACGACTCGTATTGGACAGATGTGGCTGATAAATTAGTGAAACGAGAAATGACCCCATATAATGTGGTGCAAGAAATTTTAGATAAATGGGGGCAGAAAGTTAGAGAAGATTAATATAATTAAGACTTCTTTGTAACTATTAAGATGAATTTAACACGTGATGCGTAATGCGTGAGGAAATCATTACAAAATACGCATCACGTATCATGGATTAGACTGTTTAAGTTAGAATAAAACCCGCCCCAAAAACGCTATCAAGCCAGAAAGGTATACAAAAAATGGATTTACAACTTAGTGAAGAACATAAGATGATTCAAGCGGCAGCGCGTGATTTTGCTCAAAAAGAAATCACAAAAGTTGCTGCGGAACTGGATGAAACGGGTGAATTTCCCTACGAGACAGTCAAAAAGATGGGACAATTGGGCTTTATGGGGATCGAGGTGCCAGAAGAGTATGGTGGGGCTGGGATGGATACGATTGCTTATGTATTGGCGATGGAAGAGATCAACAAGGCTGATGCATCGCACGGGACAATTATGTCCGTCAACAACTCCTTGTATGCTCACGGAATTATGAAATTTGGCACTGAGGAGCAAAAGCAAAAATTTTTGGTGCCTGTTGCCAGCGGGGAAAAGGTTGGGGCTTACTCGTTGACCGAGCCAATGTCTGGCTCTGATGCGGGGACAATGCGTAGCCGAGCGGTGCGTGATGGTGATCACTATGTCATCAACGGCACCAAAAGTTGGGTGACGAGTAGCCCAGCAGCGGATTACATCGTGTTGTTTGCCATGACAAATCCTGAAGCCAAACACAAAGGCATTACCGCCTTCTTGATCGATACTAACCAAGAGGGTTTTCACGTGGGTCGTAAAGAGGATAAGCTGGGTATTCGGGCTAGTGCAACGGCTGAATGTCACTATGAAAATTATCGTTGCCACGTCGATGATCGATTAGGTGAAGAGGGTCAAGGCTTCAAAATTGCGATGAGTGTGCTAGATGCAGGTCGGGTTGGAATTGCGGCTCAAGCCTTGGGCATTGCCGAGGCAGCCTACGAGGCCAGTGTGAAATATGCTAAAGAGCGGGAAGCGTTTGGTGGCCCGATTGGGCAAAATCAGGGCATTCAGTGGAAGATCGCTGATATGAAATGTCGCATTGAGGCCTCTCGATTGTTAACCTATCAAGCGGCCTTGGCCAAAATGGAAAAGGGGCCGAAAGGTGAACGATACACCTCTGAGGCCTCAATTGCTAAATTGTACGCCAGCGAAACAGCGATGTTCTGCGCTCACCAAGCCGTACAAATTCACGCAGGCATGGGGTATACCAAAGAGATGCCCATTGAGCGCTTCTTCCGTGATGCTAAAATCACCGAAATTTACGAAGGCACGAGCGAAATTCAGCGAATGGTTATTGCCCGGAATGAGCTAGGACTGCGGTAAATTAGTGAATTGTAATTGGTAAGTGGTGATCTTAATGAAAATAATTACCACTTACTATTTACCAATTACACGATGAAGGATACATTATGAGCACATTCAAGGCGCTGATGGTTGATCAGCAAGATGGAACAACAACCGCGACAATTCAAACGTTGGGCGAAGCTGATTTACCCGAAGGTGATGTTCTGGTTAAGGTTGCCTACTCTAGTTTGAATTACAAAGATGGGTTGGCGGTCGCAGGCGTAGCCAAAGTATTACGCAGTCATCCGATGGTGCCAGGTATTGATCTGGCCGGCACTGTGGTTGAGTCAGCGTCACCCGATTTCAAATCTGGCGATAAAGTTCTGTTAACGGGCTTTGAAATTGGGGAAAAGCATTGGGGTGGCTATACCCAAATGGCACGGGTCAACTCGACGTCACTGGTGCATTTACCTGAGGGCCTGACCTTGCGTGAGGCAATGGTGATTGGTACCGGCGGTTTGACCGCAATGGTTTCGGTGATGGCCCTCGAAGAGCACGGTCTGACCCCGACAGACCGCCGTGAAGTGGTCGTCACCGGTGCAGGTGGTGGGGTTGGTAGTATGGCAGTGGCGATTTTGGGGCAGCACGACTATAATGTGGTGGCTTCAACCGGACGCCCTGAAACGCACGAATATTTGCAAAAACTGGGCGCTCGTGATTTCATTGATCGCAGCCTTTTAAGTGAAGAGTCAAAACGGCCATTAGAGCGAGAGCGTTGGCTGGCTGCTGTCGATGCGGTCGGTGGCTCAACCTTGGCCGGATTGTTGCGAACAATGGTGCGAGGTGGGAGTATCGCCCTCAGTGGTAATGCGGGGGGGGTGCCTGTGAACACAACTGTGCTCCCCTTCATTTTACGAGGGGTCAACATTTTAGGGATCGATTCGAACTTCTGCCCCGTTGCCCGCCGACAAGTGGCTTGGCAGCGTCTGGCAACCGAATTACCCAAGGGGGCGCTTGACTTGATGACGGATCGGGAAGCAACTTTAGATGAGATTCCGACGTTGAGCCAAGAAATTCTACAAGGAAAAATTCGTGGTCGCGTGATTATCAACGTGGCTGATAGTTGAAACAGTAATTAATAATTGATTATTTTGTGTGGCATTTAGAAATTACTACTCACTAATTCTCAATCAAAATCATCTCTCAAGGATAGGGGTCAATCAATGACCAGACTAGAACGACTAAAAGAAATAATTGCGCACGGCTATGAGAATGCCCCGGCGATGAGAAAGCTGTTTGACGAGGCTGGAGTAGCCCCGGTTGATATTCAATCGGTGGCAGATTTGGCCAAATTGCCAATCACCACCAAGGACCAGCTTGCTCAAATGCAGCGTGAGAATCCGCCATTTGGGGGCTGGCTTGCCGTACCCCCAACCAGTTTGGAGCGCATTTATGTGTCCCCTGGCCCCATTTTTGAACCGGGGAGTAGCGAAGAAGCTTGGAGTGCTGAAGCCTTTGCTGCGTTAGGGATTGGCCCTGATGATATCGTCATCAATACGTTTGGCTACATGATGGTGCCGGCTGGTTTGGCAGTCGATCAAGCGGTGCGTTCACTGGGAGCTACTGTCATTCCAAGTGGCCCTGGTAACACCGAAGCCCAAGTGAGCATTATGATGGCTTTGGGCGTGACGGGGTATGTCGGGACGCCCAGTTTCCTGAAAATTATCTTTGCCAAGGCCGAGGAGATGGGTATCGCCAAGGCTGATATCCCAATCAAAAAAGGGATGTTCTCGGCTGAACCCTATCCACCATCAATGCGAGCATTTTTTGAAGGTGAGTATGGGATGACGACCTCCCAAGGCTATGGGACAGCTGAGTTAGGCTTCATCGGTTACGATATCACTGGCGAAACGGCTCTCCGTTTATCAACAAACATGATTGTTGAGATTGCTGACCCCGAAACTGGCAATCCTGTCCCCACGGATGAAACGGGCCAGGTCGTTGTAACAACTTTCAATAAAACTTACCCCTTAATCCGTTTCGGTACCGGCGATTTGAGTATGTTTGTGGGTGACCGTGATGAAGAAGGCCTCCACACACACATCAAAGGCTGGATGGGCCGCGTGGGTGATGCCGTGAAAGTGCGGGGGATGTTCCTGCACCCCCTCCCCCTCAAGGCGGCCATTGGTCAATTTGAAGCTCTGGGTAATGTCCAAGCCATCGTCACCCGCCCTGACACCCGCGACTACGTGCGCTTGCGTGTTGAGCTGAACAATGATTTGCTCACGCTCGACAAAGGCACTCTTCACGAACAAGTTCGCTCCGCGACCAGTAACGCGGCTCGTTTGAAAATCGACGAGATTGAGTTTGTGGAAATGGGGGCCATTGATGCCTCTGCTCGTACCATCGTTGATGAACGAACCTGGGAATAATCTTTGGCCATTTGTCACGCGTCATTGGCCAAATACAAAACTGATAAATTGTACTTCTGAAGTCCAAACCTTTAGGTTTGTCTTTTGTGATCAACAAATCTAAGGATTTGGACTTTTATCTTGTGCCCGATTAGAGACCTCTAGCTGCCTACCCTTATCACTACATCTAATACATCAATCTCTTCAGTATTAGTCTATTTTATACAAGATAAATTACCGATTTTGATAAATAATCAGGTTTGTTTGATAGATTTTCTGATCTGTCAAACAATTAAAACTAAATGAGGGTTGCTCATAAATTAGGTTCGAACCACGCATCCTGATGCCTTGTAAGAAACAAGCTGTTTCTTTCATTATGAACTGGGCCAATTGCCCAGTGGGGTAGCTCCTAAGAAACTGACTGATTTATGTCATACCTGAATGAAGTTATCGGGTATCCACCGACCGGGGGTAACGAACGGTGGATGCCCGACAAAACCATTCGGGCCTGACATGGCCCAGAGTTTCTTGCTTTTTGTAGAAGGCCTGCCGTCGACCTTTTCAGTTTCTCGAAATGGCATGTTTAACCTAATACAATTATGATCATTCTCTCAATATCAATTATTAAGTGGGGATTATGACCGAAATCATCGAGTCGCAACTTAATTCAAATGACGAACAATTCAAACAAAACGAATCACACAACCGCGCCCTTTCTGATGAGTTGAGAGATCGTCTCACCCAAATTCGGCAGGGTGGCAACGAAAAGGCCCACAAACGGCACACCGAGCAGAACAAGCTGTTTGTGCGAGATCGTATTGATCGACTGCTTGATCCAGGCTCGCCGTTTCTTGAGTTATCACCTTTAGCAGGGTGGGAATTGTATGATAGTCAGGCACCGGCGGCTGGGGTTGTGACAGGCATTGGGCGCGTGGCGGGGCAGGAATGTATGATTGTAGCCAATGATGCCACGGTCAAGGGCGGAACCTACTTCCCGATGACAGTGAAGAAGCATTTGCGTGCCCAGCAGGTTGCGCTGGAAAATCGGTTGCCCTGTCTGTATTTGGTTGATTCGGGAGGCGCATTTCTTCCCTTGCAAGACGAAATTTTCCCTGATGTTGATGACTTTGGTCGGATATTTTACAATCAGGCCACGATGAGTGCGGCGGGAATTCCCCAAATTGCCGCAGTAATGGGTTTTTCGACGGCGGGTGGGGCATACGTTCCGGCAATGAGCGATGAGGCCATCATTGTCAAAGGAACCGGGGCGATTTTTCTTGGCGGCCCGCCGCTCGTCAAGGCTGCCACGGGGGAAGAGGTTACGGCTGAAGATTTGGGTGGGGCCGATGTTCACACCCGTGTCTCCGGCGTGGCCGATCATTTTGCCGTCGATGATGAGCATGCCATTGAGATTATGCGGGATATTGTCGCCACGCTGAATCGTCGCAAGCAGGTTGATCTTGACATTCAGCCGCCCGAGGACCCATTGTATGACCCCGCCGAACTGTACGGTGTGATCCCCTCTAGCTTCAAAGTGGCCTACGATGTGCGCGAAGTCATCGCCCGTTTGGTCGATGGTAGCCGCTTGCGTGAATTTAAAGCGCAGTACGGCACAACCCTAATTTGCGGCTTTGCTCGCATCTTCGGCTATCCGGTCGGCATTATCGCCAACAACGGTATCCTCTTTAGCGAGTCATCCTTAAAGGGTGCTCACTTTATCGAACTGTGTACTGCGCGTCGTATCCCGTTGCTCTTTTTGCAAAACATCACTGGCTTTATGGTTGGTCGCGATTATGAAGCAGGCGGGATTGCCAAAGATGGAGCCAAATTGGTTCACGCAGTCGCCAATGCCGCCGTGCCTAAATTGACCGTGATTATTGGCGGTTCATTTGGGGCTGGAAATTATGGGATGTGTGGCCGCGCCTACAGCCCCCGCTTTTTGTGGATGTGGCCCAACAGCCGCATCAGCGTGATGGGGGGTGAGCAAGCCGCCAATGTTTTGCTCACCGTGAAGCAGGACCAGCTCGCTCGACGCGGCGAGGCGTTGATGTCGGCAGAGGACCAAGCGACGTTTAAGCAACCGATCCTTGATAAATACGAGCACGAAGGTAACCCCTACTACTCAACAGCTCGGTTGTGGGATGATGGCATTCTTGATCCGGTCGACACGCGTAATGTTTTGGGGCTGGCCTTGTCGGCTTGCCTGAATGCACCGGTTACCAAGACCGATTATGGAGTTTTCCGAATGTAACAAATGGTAATTGGTAAATAATATTGGTTATTGTATGAATGTGACAAGAATTACCATTTACTAATTACTGAATTTTTCGTAAGCCGCCTTACAAAAGTTTTTAGATCACAAGAGTACGCTTTGGAGAGATGGTGAGCTGAAAGGATGAACTTTTTTGTACTCACCATCCAAAATTCACATGTAGCAAGGAAAATACAATGAAGTGGTTTACGATGTTGGTATTGATGATTGGAAGTACGCTTTTGGCCGGTTGCCAATTAGGGCCACGGGCCGCGGAGTTGCCCGAAAAACCAGCCCGGATTGCCTTTATGAGCAATCGAGATACAAATTTTGAGATTTACATTATGGATCGGGATGGGCAGAACGTGACTCGGGTCACTGATGGGACCGAGGTGAATAAGTTGCTACCCGCTTGGTCTTCTCGCGCCAGAACCATAGCCTACTTGGAAGAAAATAGCGGCTCACAGGAATTCTCGATCTATCTCGATAATGACTCTGGTAGCAATAAACGAGTCTTAACAGATGAGATTCGGGTGCCACCCGGTCCAGTGTATTGGTCGCCAACCGGTGAATGGCTAGCCTTAGGGGTGGGCCGTGGAGAAGATGCCGAAGTGTATGTGGTCAATGCCAATGGCGAGCAAGTCGTCAATGTGTCAAACAGTCCTGGCGAGGATTTATTTGGCGGCTGGTCTCCTGACGGCAAGGAACTGCTCTATGTTTCGGATCGTGATGGCCGCTTTGTGGTGTATATGGCTAATGTCGAGGGGGGCGAGTCAATGCAGTTAACCAACCCGACCTTTGATAGCGGACGTCCTTTATGGTCACCTGATGGCGGTCACATTGCCTTTATGACCAATCGGGATGGTAATATCGAAATCTATTCTATGAATACCGAGGATGGCGAGACAATACGCTTGACCGATGCACCAGGGTTTGACGGCTTCCCGCTTTGGTCACCAACCGGAGATAAGATTGCCTTTCTCACGGATCGGGATGGTAACGCCGAAATTTATGTGATGAATGCCGATGGCACTGATCCGGTGAATATCACCAATATGCCCCGTAGTCAGGAGTCGACCCAAGGCGATTTTTCTTGGTCGCCAGATGGTGAGCAAATTATGTTCCACTCTGACATTACTGGTAATTTAGAAGTGTATGTTGTTGATGCGAATGGGGAAAATCAGGTTAATTTGACCAATGATGATGGCATTGATTTTGCATCGGTGTGGGTTAAGTAATTTCATGGGCTTGAAATATGTTCAAAAAAATTCTAATTGCCAATCGAGGGGAAATTGCGGTGCGGGTTATCCGAGCCTGTCGAGAGATGGGTTTAGCAACCGTGGCCGTGTATTCTGAGGCTGATGCGGGCACGATGCACACCACTCTGGCTAATGAAGCAATGCTGATTGGTCCCCCGGCACCTACAGCTTCCTACCTCAATCAAGAACGAATTTTACAGGTGGCCTTAGAGACGGGCTGTGATGCGGTGCATCCCGGCTTTGGCTTTCTGTCCGAGAATGCCGACTTTGCCGAGGCTGTGCAGGCAGCCGGTCTAACCTTTATCGGGCCGAGCGGTGCGGCGATGCGTACGATGGGATCGAAGATTGCGGCGCGTGAGACGATGCAGGCGGCGGGGGTGCCTGTGGTGCCGGGCTATCACGCCCATGACGGCGATACCCCGGATGATTTAGCCAAAGCAGCGGATGAGATTGGTTATCCGTTGATGGTCAAGGCCACGGCAGGCGGGGGTGGTAAGGGAATGCGGATTGTCCAAGTGGCCGATGATCTGGCCGAGGCCATTGAGTCGGCTCAGCGAGAGGCGTTGAGTGCCTTTGGCGATGGTCAAATTTTCCTCGAACGTTACATTGCCAACCCGCACCATATCGAATTCCAGGTGTTTGGTGATACCCACGGTAACATTATCCACCTGTTTGAACGGGAATGTTCTGTCCAACGACGGCATCAGAAGATTATCGAAGAGACCCCTTCGCCTTTGCTGGGTGAGCCATTGCGGGAAAAGATGGGGCAGGCAGCGATTGCAGCGGCTCGGGCGGTTGATTACGTTAATGCGGGGACCATTGAATTTTTAGCAGATGATGCGGGCAATTTCTACTTTTTGGAGATGAACACGCGCTTGCAGGTGGAGCATCCGGTCACGGAGTTGGTGACTGGGGTGGATTTGGTCAAATGGCAGATACGAGTCGCGGCCGGTGAGCCATTGCCAAAGCGTGGGGCTGAATTAAATCAGCGAGGTCACGCCATTGAATGTCGAATTTATGCCGAAGATCCTGGCAATAACTTCCTGCCTGACATTGGCCCCTTGTTACGGGTCATAGAACCAACGGGTCCTGGTATTCGTGTAGACACGGGGGTGCAAACAGGAGATGAGGTGACTTTGCACTATGACCCGATGCTGGCGAAGCTAATTGTGCTGGGCGAGACCCGAGCTGATGCAGTGGAGAAGATGTTGTGGGCGTTGCAACAGTATGCGATTTTAGGGGTGACGACGAATATCCCGTTTTTGATAGATGTGATGCAGCATTCTGCTTTTCAGGCGGGCGACACCACGACCCATTTTATCGATCAATATTTTGCCGATTGGCGGGGTGAAACTGAAGTTCCCGACACTGCTTTGATTGCCACGGCCTTGGCTGAAATGCTTGGTGGTGGACAGCCTGAGGTTGCTCAATCTTCGAATGGCGCTGATGCAAGTGATGCTTATAGCCCGTGGGGACGGTTAGGGGCGTTCCGATTGTCTGAGAAGAGCCATTGATATACGTACAAATAAGATGAAACAAGAATATCATTACCAAATCAACAATGAAATCAAGCAGGTTACGGTTGAGCTGGATGGCGAGGTGTATCGCGTTACTGTCGGCGAAAATAGCTATGAGGTAACCGCCTCGATGTTGGCCTCGGGGTTGCTCGATTTGACGATTGATGGGCTTCGGCAGCAAGCAAACGTAATCACGCAAAAAAATGATCGCTACGTCAATCTCACTGGACATACTTGGCAGCTGGAGCGATTATCGCGACGTCAAGCCCGACGAGCGATTGCTGGAGGCGGGGCAGGCGGTGGTCAGGGTAATCTCCAAGCCACGATGCCCGGTCAAGTGCTTGATGTGCTGGCTGCCCCCGATGACGTCGTCGAGCGTGGGCAAACATTAGTGTTGCTTGAGGCGATGAAAATGGAAATCCGTATCGCTGCGCCACATGATGGGGTGGTGAAGGCCGTTCATTGTACCATCGGGCAAGTGGTTGAGCGTGGGCAGGTCTTGGTGGAAGTCGAAGCGACTTAACGCCTCTTCATTATCGGCCCAAGGAATGGTACTCCCGATTGGGAAGCATCCCGGTGGCAGAGGCGAGACGATTGGTCATATTGAACATCGCCGCAATTTCGACAATGTCGAATATGGCCTCATCCGAGAAGCCGTGACTGCGGACCAAGTTGACATCATCCTCCTCACATTCGGCAGGGGCGATGGTGATTTTAACAGCATAATCGAGCATTGCGACGGTGCGGGCATTCAATCCGGCCCGACGATAATCAAACAGGATGCGATCACCGAGGACTGCGTCTTCCAAGAGCTGACGTAATTCGGCACCGTGGCTGGCGAGGCAGTAAATGCAACGATTTTCCGCCGAAACGACCACTGAAATCATCTCTCGTTCGGCCAAGGTCAGCTCCGATTCACCGGTCATGATCTCTCGAAAATGGGCAAACCAACGGCGAAAGTGCTCAGGTCGAGCGACGTATGCTACAAAGACATTTGGTACAAAGCCCAGCTTTTCACGAGCCTTACCAAACAGCTTTTTCAAATCATCATCAAGGGCGTCTTCTGCGGGGAAGGCTAACCAGGAAATTCGTTCATTTTCATCATTGACAATTGTATAAGACATTGATTTGTACCTCGGTAGATATGCGCTGTAGTATAACAAAAAGTCTGAAGGTGTAAAGTGGCGATATAAATATTGCGGGAGAAATCAATGTTTACCACTTCAATCGTCTAAAATCGTAAATTTCGAGAAAAGCGATGATTTTATACCGCCCTGTTGGCCTAAAAGAATTACAATTGATTATTGATGCCGGTTTTCAAGCGTTTCCACCACGGCTATCCCACCAACCTATTTTCTATCCTGTGCTCAATTTTGACTATGCCGCCCAAATTGCTCGTGATTGGAATACTCAGGATGAGGTTTCGGATTATGTTGGCTTTGTCACAGAATTTACAGTTGATGATGAATACGTGTCCCAATTTGAGGTGAAGGTGGTGGGTGGTAGCCAGCACGAAGAATTGTGGGTGCCCGCTGAAGAATTAGCTCAATTTAACAAAAACATCCAAGGCGAAATAGCGGTTGTTGCCCACTATGTTGGTGATCAATTTATAGGCCAGATTGACCCAACGACCCATCTGCCAAAATAATGGAGCACTATGCCAAACGACAAAAACGAAACCCGAGATAACTTTCCCCACTTTCTAACCATTCCTACCCGTTGGATTGACAATGACATTTATGGGCATATGAACAATGCCTTGTATCACGTCTACTTTGATACAGTGGTGGGGGATTATTTGATGAAAGTGGGCGGCTTGCATCCACACGAGGATCAGGTGGTTGGCTTTGTGGTGGAAAATCATTGCCAATTTTATAAGGGCATTCAGTTTCCAGATGTGGTTGAGGCGGGCCTGCGCGTTGCCAAATTGGGCAATTCCAGTGTGCGGTATGAAATTGGCCTCTTTCGGCAGGGCGACCTAGACGTTGCCGCCGTTGGCTACTTTGTTCACGTTTTTGTCAATAGGCAAGATCAACGTCCCACGCCGATCCCAGACTCGATTCGGGCGGCTTTAAATAAGCTGTTGATTGAAAATTTGTAACATTATCTGGTCGCCGAGATTTCCAATCTCGGCGACCAATCACATCTTTCAAAGGAGAAAACAATGAGCGCACAGATCTCGGCAGAAGATCATTACGAACGCAAACGTGTTGCGGTGTTGGACACAGAAATGGCGTATGTAGATGTGGGCGAAGGTGCCCCGATTGTCTTTTTGCACGGCAACCCCACCTCATCCTATCTCTGGCGTAACATCATCCCACACTGCGAGGGGCTGGGCCGCTGTCTGGCCCCTGATTTGGTGGGGATGGGGCAATCGGGGGAAAATCCGGCGGGATCGTATCGCTTTGTAGACCACTATCGTTACCTGGAGGCTTGGTTTGAGGCGGTTGGGATCACTGAGAATGTGGTGCTGGTTATTCACGATTGGGGCTCGGCTCTTGGCTTCAACTGGGCTTATCAAAACCGAGATGATAGTCGGGTACAAGGCGTGGTCTATATGGAGTCAATTGTTCGGCCCGTGACTTGGGAAGAGTGGCCAGAAGAAGCACGTGGTATCTTCCAGGCCTTTCGCTCGCCAAAGGGAGAGGAACTGGTTCTCGAACGAAACTTCTTTATCGAGCGAGTTTTACCCAACAGTATCATCCGTGACCTGACGGAAGCCGAGATGAATGTCTATCGCCAGCCCTATTTTGAAGAAGGTGAATGCCGTCGTCCGACCTTGACCTGGCCTCGTGAAATCCCCATCGCAGGTGAACCCACTGATGTCCACGCCATCGTGGATGCCTATGCCCAGTGGTTTGCCTCCAATGACATGCCCAAACTTTTTATCAATGCCGACCCTGGCGTCATCTTGAAAGGGCCGCAGCGGGACTTCTGCCGCACTTGGTCCAACCAAGAAGAAATTACGGTTAAAGGCACGCACTTTATTCAAGAGGACTCACCCAATGAAATTGGTGAGGCGGTTGCGGCATTTGTGAAGAAAATAAGAAGCTAAATAATTGTGAATTGTGGATCGTGAATGAAAAGAGTTTTTCGTGGCTGGGGTAAACAAATACTGTTTGTATCCCTCCCAGTTGTCATAATTTTGATTTTAGTTGGAGGTTATGTGGTAGATTATTATGCCAAAGCTCTAACCCAAGCCGGGGGATGGCCTATCACAGGTACGCCCCAAGATATTGGCCTATCGTATGAAGATGTAACATTAAAGACATCGGATGGTCTTGATATCTCAGCTTGGTATATACCTGGGACCAATTCACAAGCCGTCATTGTGGTTCATGGAATTTGGGCTAATAAACAGGCGGTTTTACCTGCGGCGGCAATACTTTCAGAAGTAGGATATCATGTTTTAACCCTTGACTTGCGGGGGCATGGCTTGAGTGAAGGGGAAATGCAATCGTATGGATATTATGAAGCATTAGATGTAATTGCAGGTGTTGACTATTTGATAGCTCGACCAGAAATTGAGCAAGTTGGTGTAATAGGCTATTCATTGGGTGGATCAGCCGTTGTAAGAGCTACAGCATTGGATGAACGAATACAAGCTTTAATTGTACAAAGTAGCTTTAGTAGCTTAAATGATGCTGTTCGAGATAGTTTTCGTCAACACACGGGCTTGCCAAGCTGGCCCTTTGCCCCATTATTGGTCAATGCGGCAGAAAAAGAATTGGGGCTAAGTGTAGAGCAGGTAAGTTCTAAAGACGCTTTAGCGACAATGCGGGCTCGACCTGTGTTAATTATTCATGGCGAAGATGATCCGTTATTTCCTGTAAGCCACGCACACCAGATGTATCATGTGGCTCAAGAACCTAAAACCCTATGGATCATTAAGAACCTGGGACATGGCTATCCAGTGGATCAAGCCAATGACTATAGAGAGAACGTAGTTAACTTTTTTCAAGAAGCGTTTGGACGATAACCTGTGCTTGATAAAAAATTTGATCTCCTAATCTCTCTAGATCCAAGAGAGATTGTCGCTTTCATAAAGCTGATTAAGCTAAATAATCAACGGAGGAACAATGAATAAGGCGCTTGAATACGAAACATTACTGGTGAATATAAAGGACAATGTGGCCCACATTACCATCAATCGGCCTGATGCCGCCAATGCGCTCAATGGTCAGATGGGGGTAGACTTGTTCAAGGTTTCGATTTTCTGTGATGAGAACCCGGATGTGCGGGCGGTCTTGTTGTCGAGCACGGGCAAGATTTTTTGTGCGGGCGGTGATTTGAAGGAATTTGCCTCGCACGGTGAGGATTTGGGTTCAAATCTCAAGGAATTGACTGTCTACTTTCACGCGGCGATGTCCCGCTTTGCTCGCATGGACGCTCCGCTGATTGGAGCGGTGCACGGCATTGCAGGTGGTGCAGGGATGAGCATCGTTTGTGCCTGCGATTTGGTCTATGCGGCCGAGACATCACGTTTTGTGTTGGCCTACACGGCGTCTGGCCTGACCCCCGATGGCTCCTCAACCTACTATTTACCCCGACTGGTCGGCTTCCGTCGAGCGATGGAGTTGGCTTTAACCAACCGTCGTTTGACGGCTAAAGAGGCGATGGAGTGGGGTGTCATCAATCGTGTGGTGCCAGAAGATGAGTTGTTGCACGAGGCGATGGAGACAGCGAAGAAATTGGCAGCAGGGCCAACTTTGGCCTTTGGCGCGACCAAACGATTATTACACTCCTCCTGGAATGAGTCACTTGAAACGCAGATGGAGCTTGAGGCTCGGGCTATTTCCGATATTTCGAAGACTACGGATGCACAGGAAGGGATTGACGCTTTCTTGAACAAACGGAAACCCGAGTACAAAGGCGCGTAGTGAGTTCATCAACTGAGACCCACTTTCGTAAGTTGGAGCAGATGTATCTGGCTGCGCCCTTCAACCAATATTTTGAGCCGACGATCAAAATTGAGGCGGGGCAGGCCGAGGTTGTGATAACGGTGCAGCCCAAAATGTTTCATACCGGTGGCTCGGCGCACGGCGCGGTCTTTTTCAAGATGATGGATGACTCTGCCTACTTCGCAGCAGCCTCGCTCATCGAAGATGTGTTTCTAGTGACCTCAACCTTCAACATCTACTTTATGCGGCCGGTTTTTGCGGGTGAAATACGAGCCGTCGGGACAGCTGTTCATCAATCCCGCCGCTTGCTCATCGCCGAGTCGGTTGTCTATGATGAGGCGGGCCAGGAAGTGGGTCGGGGGAGCGGGCAATTTATGCCCACGAAGCAGCCGTTGCCGACTGAATTTCGAGGGATGTGATCTGTGGAATATGTCATTTCGACGTCGCTTACACTTACGGAGAAAGCCCTCTGTTGAAAATTCTGTATTGGGACGGGTTACGAAACTCTAGTTTCGTAACCCAATTGGGTGTCAAAACTCAGTTTTGACATCAGTTGATGACCTGATTGGATAAGGAGTACAAAATGATAACTAGCGTTAGAAACTTTATCAAATATTTTGATGGTATCCGACGGCGGACCATGAACTTTATCGAGGTCATTCCAGCGGATCACGTTGATTGGGCACCGAATGAGAATGAGTTCACGGTTGGCGATTTGTTGCGGCATTTAGGCTCGACAGAAAAAATGTTTGTTGGGGTGGTCACCGAAGGGCACTGGAACTATGGCGGGCACGAACCTGCCTTGGGTCAGAGCTTGGCCGATTTGAAAGTTTATCTGGAACAATGTCACACTGAAGCGATGGGACGGTTGGAGCGCATGGATGATGGGGGCTTAGTGGTGCCGCGCCCGTCACTTGATGGCCCAAAAGTTAAAGCTTGGCGGTTTTTGATGGCGATGGTTGAGCACGAAATTCATCACCGCAGCCAGTTGGCCATGTATCTAACCTTGATGGAAACGAAGCCACCGCAACTGTATGGCTTGGGTATCGATGATGTGATTGAGTTAAGTGAAAAGATGGGGAAATAGTGGGTGGTGGCCCTCGAAATTTTACCCGACCTCTTTTTTATTGAACGGGGCTTTCTCAATGGCAATCATTTTGTCTATCGGGCTGAACAGCCGATTTTGATTGATACGGGGTACTTGACCGATTTTGCCGAAACCGAACGATTGATTACATCCGTCGGCGTTGATCTGGCCAAAACCAAACTGATCATCAACACCCACAGTCATTGTGACCATATTGGTGGTAATCGTATCATTCAAGACCATTCTGGCTGTGACATTGCTGTGCATCGTATTGGCAAGTATTTCAATGATATGCGGGATGAATGGTCACTCTGGCGGAGCTATTATCATCAAGAGGGTGAATTTTTTGATGGTACAATTTCACTAGAAGATGGTGACCAGATCGAGGTTGGCCCCTATAGGTTTGAGGTGATTTATGCGCCAGGGCACGCGTCTGATGGAATTGTGTTGTATCATCAAGCAAACCGTTTGCTCATTACGGGTGATGTCTTGTGGGAAAATGATCTGCCCGCCATCAATATTCGTATTGAGGGTAGTCGCGCTTTGTTTCACGCCAAGGAGTCGCTGGACCGGCTAAAATTTCTAGATGTGGCCATCATCTATCCTGGACATGGCCCTCCGTTTACCGATTTTGCTGGCTCCATTGCCAAGGTCGAGGCCAAAATCCAACGACATCTCGCTAACCCTCAGAAATTTGCCCATGCCATGCTCAAAAGGATGTTTATTAACACTTTGCTGATGCATAATGGTAAAATCAGATCAGATAATTTTTTTGATTTTTTACGTCAGTTGAAATGGTTTGACGCAGAGATTGATTTTTACTTTGATGGAAAGTATCAGGAACGATACCAACTGATTATGGATGAGTTTTTGCAGCGTGGGTTGGTGAAAGTTGTGGAAGGGCGATTGGTGACGACGGTAAAAGCATAGGTGGATTCTTATCACCCTTGCAAAATTTGTCTCATTACAGTCAAATCCTAAAATGTAACCAAATGTTATTAAACTGAGGTCGACGAAAAATAATAGTTAGCCATTTGATATTCAAATATGTCATTTCGACGACAAAGGAGGAGAAATCTTCTTGTAGGTAGGCCTGCTAAGCAACAAATGTGAAGATTTCTCTCTGCGCTCCACTGCGTTCTGCTCCATTCGAAATGATATGAATCAAACGTCGAGCTTAGGTTACAAAATTTTCCTAGCAAACGCGGAGGCGGAATGGCCGGAAAATATTTTGAAGAGCTTGAGGTGGGCCAAATTATCAAACATAGTTTGGGCCGAACAGTGAGCGAGATGGACAACGTTCTCTTTTCCTCACTAACCATGAATACCCAGCCGCTTCATATGAATAAGGACTTTGCCAGTAAAACGGAATTTGGTCAGCGGTTGATCAATGGGATTTTTACGTTAGGCTTGGCTACCGGTATCACAGTCCCGGAATTGACAGAAGGGACCCTTGTCGCCAATCTTAGCTATGAGCGAGTCGTCCATCCCCATCCCCTTTTTCACGGGGATACCTTGTACGTCGAAACCGAGATTTTGAGCAAACGTGAGTCGAAATCGAGACCGAGTCAAGGCATCGTACAGATGCGTCATATTGGCCGCAATCAAGACGGTAAAGTTGTCATTGAATTTGATCGAACGGCGTTGATGTTCAAGCGACCCCAATCGAGTCGTCATTAGAGGTTAGTTTGAAAGCTTGGATGAGCTAGATTGGTCCAGTCTTTAGACTATGATATTGCCCGAATGATACTCGTAAAAGGTTGACTCTGAGAATAACCAGGATTTTGAAGACTGGACACCAATCTCTCATTAATTAATGACAAAGGACAACTAGCCGATGACAAAACCACTCCGCCGCTCAATGCTATTTATGCCGGGAGACAGCCTGAAAAAGATCACAAAAGCTACCCAGCTTGAGGCGGATTGTATCGTGATGGATTTAGAGGATGGGGTTGCTATAAATCAAAAGGCAGAAGGCCGGGCTGTTGTTACCGAGGCCCTGAACACCCTTGACTTTGGCCGACGAGAGCGATTGGTACGCCTCAACCCAGCCAGCGAGACTGATCTGTTTGAAGCAGATTTTATGGGTACAATTGAGGCCAAGCCTGATGGTTATGTTCTGCCCAAAGTCGAAACCGCTGAGGATGTGCAAGTTGTCAGTCGGCGGCTGGCCCAAGCTGAAGCGAATTATGGCTGGCAACTGGGCACTATTCGGTTGCTAGTTGTGGTTGAGACGGCTAAAGGGATTATGAATTTGAAGGAAATTGGGCAAGCGAGCAACCGTCTGGAAGCACTGATGTTTGGGGCGGAAGATTTAGCCGGTGATATCGGTGCCATTCGAACACCTGAAAATCGTGAGGTGTTTTATGCTCGCAGTGCGGTTGTGACGGCTGCTGCAGCCTACAAACTGGACGCCTTGGATATGGTGTTGACTGATTTGAGTGACGTGGTTCGGCTGGAGGCTGAGTCGATGGAGGCTCGTCAGATGGGCTACAGCGGCAAAATGGCTATTCACCCTCGACAGGTCGAGGTCATCAACCGACTCTTCTCCCCGTCTGAGGCCGAGATCACTCAGGCTCAACGCTTGGTCGAAGCACATGAGAATCATCAGGCCGAAGGATCTGGAGCCTTTGCTTTTGAGGGAAAAATGGTGGATATGCCGTTGGTACGGGCCGCTGAGCAGGTGTTAAATAAGGCCAAGATGGCGGGGTTGATTGAGTAAGTCGTGAAGACGATAAGCGATAATGACGCAGAATTGCAAATTCAAACGTTAGGTGGCTTTCGGATCTGGCGGGATGGTGTGGAGATTACATCATCGGCCTGGAAGCGTGAGAAAGCCTTGCATCTCTTTCAATTTTTTGTCACGATGCGACGGCAAGCGGGCCATCTGCACAAAGAGCAGATTGTTGAGCAATTGTGGTCCGTGGTGGACCTGGATGAGGGGGACCGGGATTTCAAGGTCGCCCTCCACGCCGTTAACAAGGTTTTGGAGCCAGAGCGCAAGGCTCGAACAGAGCCTCGTTTTATTCAACGGCACGACTTAACCTACGGCCTGAACGCTGAGACCGTTTGGATTGACGCCGACGATTTTGAGGCGACGATTACCGCCGCCAACCAAAATCTGGCTGAGGATGAATCCTTGGCGATTGCTCTCTTTCGGCGGGCTTTGGCTTTGTACAAAGGTGATTTTTTACCCGAACGCCGCTATGAGGATTGGAGTAGTACTGAGCGAGAACGCTTGCAGATTTTAGCGCTGGGCCTGATGACCACGCTCGCCAATTTGGTGCTTGAGCAAAACCCGCTGGAGAGCATCCAACTCACCCAGCGTGTGCTCGCCATCGATCCCTTATGGGAAGACGCCTACCGCATCGCCATGCGTGCCTACTTACAACAAGGCAACCGCCCGATGGCATTACGGACGTATCAAACTTGCGTGAAAATATTAGATGATGAACTTGGGATTGATCCGCTGCCCCAAACCCAGACCCTTCATCAGGAGATTTTGCAGCGATGAATGATGCTGGAAGGTTGGGATGATGTAGGGACGCACCCTTGTGGTCGCCCAATCGGGTTATTACGTATTGCGTATTATGTATTATGTAAGTTGAACAAGTAGACGCAATACGCAATACGGCGTTGAAATCGAATTGTTTCGACTAAGTACGCTTACAACAATTAAGGACAACCAACAATGACAAAAGACAACAACATCGCCTCATTTATGCTGCGCTTCACCCAGGAACTGTGGTCCGATCAAGCCGATGAGCCGCACGTACGCTGGCGAGGACACGTCCGGCACGTGCAAAGTGATGAGCAAGCACGCTTTACCGACTTTGCTGAGGCCGTGGCCTTTATTCAACAACATTTAGCCGAATTGACCGCAGAAACACTTGAGGGAGGGAAAAATATGAACCAGGAAAAGGTATTTCAGGAGAATTTCAAAATATGGGAGCAATTTGCCAACACCTACACCGATTTGATGTTCGGTGCCATGCGCCAAACCGTCAAGCAGTCAGAAGCCTTGAAAGAGCAGGTTGATGAAGCTCGCAACCAGGCCCTCAAAATGTGGGGCTTTGAGGGGAAATCGGAGGATGGCGAGGTGCTTGAGGTGTTGAAGGATATTCGGGAACAACTACGAATGCTCAATGAGCGGGTCGAGGCGTTGGAACAGGGGCGTGGTGGGGCGGAAAATGAGTGATATTAAATCACCATTTTAAACCCAGCCAAAGCGTATATTGACCCTCATTGTAACTTGCTTGGCAGACCCCTAGCCCACATTTTGTTCCTCCCATAGGACTAATGTTTCACTCAAACCCCCATCTTGCATCGATTTTCCTACAGCAGCCCCATTTGGGTTATGGTATAATGAGATTGTTCATCTTGATAGTAGCTTACACCAATTTTGATGTTAATCGACCAAACACATTAGGTCTTTTACATGAACCTGCGCTTGACCTTTGTACTGCTCACATTATGTCTCCTGGGAATGGTTGGATGCCAGGTCGTTCAACCCAATCCAAACAATGCGCCTCAAGCTGAATCGGGGGTGTTGCGTCTCTCTGCGTGGGATTTTGAACAGGATGGCCCGATTGCCCTGCGGGGCGAATGGGAGTTTTATTGGGAACAACTGTTAACCCCTCAGGATTTTCAACAAGCCTCACCCCCGCAACAAACAGGCTATGTGACCCTCCCCAAAAGCTGGACCAACCACCAGCTTGAAGGGCGAACCTTCCCCGATGAAGGCTATGCCACCTATCGACTACGGGTTCCCATTCAGTCGAGCCAAGATGCACTCACCCTCAAAATGGACATCATTCGTACTGCCCATCGGTTATTTGTCAATGGGCAGGAAATCGGCTCGAATGGACAAGTCGGCAATCAAGCGGTGACGACCACCCCACGCTATGCGCCCTACAACGCTTCGGTTATGTCTCCTGGAGATGAATTGGAGATTATCCTGCAAGTGGCCAATTTTCATCGGGATGCCGGTGGTCCCTGGACGGACATCCTCTTGGGTCGAGACGATGAACTTATAGCGCTTCGTGAAAACGGCATTGCGGTCAACCTCTTTCTGTTTGGCAGTCTTTTGATTATGGGGTTGTATCATATCGGCCTGTTTACCATTCGTCGCCAAGATCAATCGACCCTCTACTTTGGTCTGTTTAGCTGCCTGATCGCCCTCCGTATGTTAGTCACCGGCGAGATGTATTTTGTGCGGCTCTTCCCGATGGTCAATTGGGCCACCATCGTGCGAATTGACATCCTTACCGTTTATATTGGGCTACCGATCTTTGCAATGTTTTGCCACGAGTTGTATCAACAGGAGTTTTCAAAAAGAATCCTGAGGCTGGTTCAGATCATCTCGATGGGCCTAGCAGCCATTGCGGTGGTCACCTCTCCCCGAATTTTCACTGAAACGATCAGCTTTTTTGAAATCGTTGTCCTGTTTCTCGCGGTCTATCTCATCATCGTTATCATTCAAGCCATAAGACATCAGCGTGACAGCGCTCGTATTTTTATGGCTGGTTTTATAATTCTCTTGCTGAGTGTCATTAACGATCTTTTGCATGAGAATCAGTTAATTCAAACGGGATATTTTATACCCTTTGGTCTGTTCGGCTTTATCTTCACCCAAACCCTTATTCTGTCGATCCGCTTTTCGCGAGCCTTTACCCGTGTGGAAACCCTGCTGCTTGAACGGGCTTCGCTCCAGGATCAGCTAGAGGCGCATAACCGTACGCTGGAAACACAGGTTCAACATCGCACTGATGACTTGGCCCAAGAGGTTCGAGAGCATCAAAAGGCTGTAATCGCCCTTTGGGAGAGCGAGGCTAAAAATCGAGCCTTGTTGCAGGCCATTCCCGATTTGATTTTTGTGTTGGACGCCAGTGGAGTCTATTTGGAAACGCACGGTCATCTGGACTCGTATGATCACCCATCAGTTGGTGGGAAACAACTTCATGATCTGCTACCCCCTGAATTGGCCGACCGCATTCAGCAGGCGATTACGCAGACCTTGCAAAACCAAACGATGACTCAAATTTTTTATGAAATTGATGTCGAAACGGGCCAACGCTATTTGGATACACGGTTGGTACCGCTCAACGCGAACAAAGTGTTGATGATTGTGCGAGATGTGACCAGCCAACGACAGGTCGAGACCCAGTTGCAGGAGACCAATCAACAACTATCCGACACCAACATCATCCTGAAAGAGCATAACGCTGAACTGGATGCATTTGCCCGGACGGTGGCTCACGATATTAGCAACCCTATCAGTGCGATTGTTAGCTACGCCAGCTTCATCCGTGAACTGTCCGACAATATGACTGTAGAAGATATCAGCGAAAAATTGGAGGTCATTGAAGAGGCTGGTCAAAAAACAGCCAATATTGTGCGAGAATTGTTGCTTTTGGCCGGGGTACGAGGCCAGACCATCACCCCTGAACCGTTTCAAATGTCTCAGGTGATAGACCAAGTCGTGCAACGGCTGGCCTTTATGATCCGGGAGTATGAGGGAGAGGTGAGTTATCCTGATGAGTGGCCCGTGGCGGTGGGCTATGGGCCGTGGATTGAAGAAGTTTGGGCCAACTACATCAGCAATGGTCTCAAATATTGCGGCGATCATCCTGAATTGGAGTTGGGGGCGACCTGTCAGCCTGATGGCATGATCCGATTTTGGGTTCGCGATAATGGACCCGGCATCGCCCCCGAAAAACAGGCCAACCTCTTTATCGAGTTCACCCGCCTCAACGAGGTCAAAGCCGATGGGCACGGCCTCGGCCTCTCGATTGTGCGCCGCATCATCGATAAGCTAGGCGGACAAGTCGGCGTTGAGAGTGAATTGGGGCAAGGGAGTTTGTTTTATTTTACCTTGCCAGCGGCTGATGAAGGAAAGAAGTAGCGATGGTGCAATCATGACGAGGTGCTTGAGGTGTTGAAGGATATTCGGGAGCAACTGGGCATATTGAATGAACGGGTTGAGGTGTTGGAGCAGGGTTGTGGGGGAGGCTGATGGCTTTGTATCTGCAATGATTTTTTCCAATCATGCGAGTTATCTTAGGTCGTTCAATTTTGATTGCAATTCGAGAATTTCAGTCTCTAAATCTTCTATTTCGATGACCGTTTCAGGATCGGCATTAATCCCTTTTTTTCCTTCATTTTCTCTAAGTAATTGTAATCGTCTTTTCTTGGCGTCAATAATCCTTTGCAAGCCTTCAACTTCTGGATTATCTTTATCTCCAACTTGTTCCCCTATATCATCCAATAGGCTCCTAACAGAAACATCCTCATAGCTGATATCACATTCAATTGTTCGTTTTCCCTTTGAGAAGCGTCGTCGTAGATTTTCATAAGTATAAAAATGAGGTGTTTGCTTGCCCTTGCATATAGAACAATTGCACGGCACCAATTTGCTGTAGTTGAGGCGAGGGTACGAGGCGTGAATTTCATCTAATGCGAAGGTAATGATGATCATCAAATCTCGTTTATGAGGGCCTACAATCCGGATTTTTATTTCACGGCGATTATAATATTCAATCACCTCGGCTCTGGTCTCATCTTTGACCAGGATGACTCCATTCTGCCAAACGTTAGCTTGTTCTTCTATGTGATGGTGCATGATCACAATAAAGCGGGTAATGATGCCTTTTGGCATAAACTTGTATTCATACCGTAATAATAAGTTGTTGGTTTCATCCCAGTTATAACTTGGCTGAATCACTGTCAATAAATGAGGCGCAATATACCAGGTAGGTTGATTGGGTAAAGGGTAACACAATTTGAATTTGGTCATCAGTTGTAACAATTCAGCCTGTTTGATTGCGTACCTTTTTTCTGTCCAGATTAGAGCTAAATCAACCTGACTAAATCGTCCGAAATTTTCTTGCACCTGCTTGTTATCCAGTACTCGATAAACGGCATCAGTACCCCAGGTAGGTTTGAGGATAACAGTTTGATTCAAGAGTAAATCATCTTGAAAGTGAAGGCAGACTCCAAGATCGTGGAGATAACCACTGAGCTGCAACTTGTCCTCCTTTCGGTCAATACCATTGTCGGCGCAAAGTGCAAGGTACTCGGTCAGGCTTATGTAATCCTGATCACTTGTTTCCATCGCATCACGAACCCTTAGCCATGTTTTTGGTATGGTATCACCTATGTGAGGCAAAGTGCTCAGATGATGTTTGATATGATATAAGACACCCTCCATCCCCTCAGGGTTCTTGAGATTCGTAGCCAAAGTTTCTTTGAGATTGGCAAATCGCTCTCGTAACTCTGGAAGGTTGATCTCCACAGACCGATCCCCGCGCTCATTTTGTACAATCAAGGTTGGGCTATTATCGCTGAGAAGCTCAATCACGTTGAGCCAGTAATAAAGATCGGTGTGCTGTTTGCGATTATCTATGACTAAAGCATAGAGTGAGCGCTTAGTGAGAAAGAACTGGTGAGTGGCATGATAAATCTCCTGGCCACCAAAGTCCCAAATATTGAGTTGAAAGTCTCTGTCATTAATGTATGGAAAGCGCCATCGGAGTATGTCGATGCCTTGTGTGGAAGGTTCCTCGTCAGGTAATTCATAATCTTTATTAAGTATTTTATGGGCTAGGGTGGTCTTACCTGCCCCTCCTTCACCGACAATCAACAGTTTAGCCTCATAGAGATAATCAATTCCTTCTTGTTCCAATTGTTGGAGATATTGCAGGATGGCTTGAGTCCCCTTTGATATAATTTCGGGAGGTGGAATATCCAATGGATTGTCACTGAGGTTAAGGGAGGTGAGTTTGGTGAGTTGGCCGATTTCTTGGGGTAGACTGGTCAGATAGTTACGACTGAGGTCAAGGGAGGTGAGTTTCGTGAGATTTGTAATTTCTTTGGGTAGGCTGGCTAGGTGGTTTGCATTGAGGTCAAGAGAGGTGAGTTTCGTGAGATTTGTAATTTCAGGAGGTAAGCTTTTTAGGTTATTTATACTAAGTATAAGATGGGTGAGGTTGGTGAGCTGGGCAATTTCAGGGGGTAGGCTGGTTAGGCCGAGATTTTCGAGTACAAGCTCTTGAAGATTAGTGAGATGAGTAATTTCTTTGGGTAGGCTGGTTAGGTGGTTGGTACTGAGGTCAAGAAAGGTTAGACTGGTGAGATTTGTAATTTCAGGAGGCAGGCTTTTCAGTTTGTTGAGACTAAGGACAAGCTCTTTGAGGCTGGTAAGTTGGGCAATTTCAGGGGGTAGACTCTTTAAATTATTGTGACTAAGTATAAGGGAGGTGAGTTTCGTGAGATTTGTAATTTCTTGGGGTAGGTTAGTTAGATGGTTACCACTGAGGATAAGCTCCTTAAGGTTAGTTAGGTGAGCAATTTCTTTGGGTAGGCTGGTTAGGTGGTTGGAATTGAGGTCAAGGGAGGTAAGGCTGGTAAGTTGACCAATTTCAGGGGGTAGGTTGGTTAGACCGTTACCATAAAGGTCAAGTTCGGTTACTTCATTTCTAGCCGCATCTTCAATAATTTCGAGAAGTTCTTCTTCGTCCATCTTTCCTCACCACTTAGAATATTTCCTATTATACCCTCTTACCTAAAAAAACTCACATCATCATTACTCACCAAATCCTCAACCGTCCAGCCCTCTAAGTCGTACTCGCTCATAAATTTGTCCACAAAGTTGGTCAACCGCTCGGCGAGGTCGCCGCTCTTGGCGACGAGGAGGGGTTCGAAGCGGATGGTTTCGTGATTGCCGGCGAAGTTGAGCTCGTACAGCTCGTGTCGGCCGCCGAATTCGGTGCCGATGGCGTCCCATAGGAGCTTCATGAGCTTGATGCGCTCCTCGGCCTGCACGCCATTGGAGCCGCGCACGTATTTATCCAGGTAGGGGCGAATTTCGGGGTTCTGCCAATCCCTAACGTTGGAGGGCTGGTAAATCAGACCGCTGGCGATGAGGTTTTGGATGATTTCGCGGATGCGGGGATAGGCTTGGGTCATCAGGACACGATAGGCTAAGGCGGATTCGAGATTGGGCAGGACGGTCTCACCGTGCCACGGCTCCACGTTCATTGCCATTGCATCGCTCAAGGCCCAAAAGAGATTGCGCCAAGCGATGACCTCGCCGACGTTGACCTGTACCCCCCGAAAATCCTTGATACCTGTGGTCTCCACGGCCTTGAGCAGCAGCCCGCCGATAAAATCGAGCTTGACCGCGAGACGGGTGCAACCGTGCAGACACAATCGCTGGAAGAAGCCGGAGTGACGGCCAAAGACGTTAAAATGTTTGACATCGCGGTAGATAAAGATGTTCTCCCACGGCACCAACACCTTGTCCAAAATAAAAATCGCGTCGTTCTCGTCGAGCCGACTGGAGAGCGGGTAGTCAAAGGGGCTGCCCATCACCGCCGCTTGCATTTCGTAAGAGGGGCGGCAAATCAGCTTCATCCCCGGCGCGTCCATTGGCAGGGTGAAAACGAGGGCGAACTCTTCTTTTTTGATAGGCAGGCCGTGGTGGGCGACAAAGGTTTGGTGGGTCAGCGCCGAATTGGTGGCGACCACTTTGGCCCCGCTGACGATGACTCCCGCGTCGGTCTCTTTGAGGGCATGGATGTACACATCGGCCACCTCATCAACGGGCTTGTGGCGATCAACCGGGGGATTGACCAGGGCGTGGTTCATATAAATCACCTGCTCTTGAGCGAGCTTGTACCAACGCCGAGCGTTTTCTTGATAGGGGTCGTAAAAGTCCGCATTGACATCAAGCCCAGCTAAAAAGGCCGCTTTGTAGTCGGGACTACGGCCCAGCCAGCCATAACTAAGCCGTTGCCAAGCAGCGATGGCATCCCGACTGCCGATCATCTCTGCCTGATTTTTGGCTGGCTTGAAATATTTCTGCGTGTAGCCATTACCACTATCCGTTTTACACATCAACACCTCACGGGTGTCTGGCGCGTGCATCGCGTCGTACAACCGGGCGGTCATCCGGGCGGTGTTGCGAAAGGCGGGGTGGGTGGTGACATCTTTGACCCGCTCGCCATAAATCCAAACTTCGCGGTTATCGCGTAAGCTTTCTAAATATTCGGCCCCAGTCATCGGGCGAGTCAGTGTATCTTGCTGGGTTGGGGTGGCGGGTGAATTCATTGCAATATCCTTGATGTTTGAGTTTAAATGAGTTTAGTTTTGGCTGCTTATAGACGAACCATTTTAACCCCGTAAAAATCGGCGCCTGTCATTCCAGCGTGCTTCTGTCGGGCATCCATCGCTACAAGGCCACGTGGATGCCCGACAAAACCATTCGGGCATGACAGGAAGGTTTTTATTTTCCGGTGTTTATTTGATTTCTCTATTAGAACCGCAGATCGGCAGAAAGTCGCGAATTTTTTACTGTTTTATCCGTGTGTTTCTGTTAATCTACGGTTTTTAGTTGATTTCGGCCCTCTTTAATGCGAGATTACTTTACACTATTGTTAATTCTTTGGCGAAGAATTCAATATGAAAGGTGTTCGCAAATTTTCTTGAACAGGACTATAATCATCTTTTCATTTTAACCGATTTGGATGCATCTTTTTGGGCAACGACCCTGTTGGAGAAAATTTTATGCACGATTTAGAGAGAACTAGCCAAAAAATTACATCTACATTATTTGTCTCGCAAAGCCTGTTTTCTGCGGCAATGATTATGAGTTTTACGGTTGGTGCAATTATTTTGGTGGAGATGGCCGGCAATGATACCCGTCTGACAGGTATCCCCTCCATGTTGATGTTGGCCGGGGCGGCATTGATGTCTTATCCGATGGGGCGTCTGATGGACCGTTTTGGTCGTCGGCCAGGGCTGATGCTCGCCTTTTCGTTGGGTATTGTGGGGACCATCCTGGCTGGGATTGCCGTGATCATCCAATCGATCCCGCTTTTTTTGGTAGGGGTGTTTGGGCTTGGCCTGAATCGTAGCGGCAGCGAGTTGGGGCGATATGCTGCTGCGGAAGCCTCGCCTGCCCACAAGCGGGCCAGAACAATTAGTATTGTCGTTTTTGGGGGGACAATCGGCTCTGTCGGCGGCCCCCGTTTGATCAGCTGGACCAATGGTTTAGCCGAAACGTATGGATTTGACCCATTGAGTGGGGCCTGGTTTGGTGGGGCAGTGATGTTGTTTATTGCTCTGTGTGTTATCTTCATTTTTCTGCGGCCCGATCCAGCCACAATTGCGCAACAGATGGCCGAGCAAGAGCCAGATTTACCCATCGAAGAAACTGAGAAGCGTTCCGTTCGTGAAATCCTGGCCTTGCCTACCGCAAAAATTGCCATTGGGGCGATCCTATTAGGCCAGTTAGCTATGGTTGCGGTGATGACAGTGACCCCGGTGCATATGCGGGGGCACGACCACAGTATCGACTCGATTGCCTGGGTGATTATGGCCCATACCTTGGGGATGTTTGGCTTATCTTTTGTGACAGGGTATTTGGTCGATAAATTTGGTCAAATTCGAATGATTGTGGCCGGTGGCTTGGTTTTGACAATGGCTTGTCTGTTGGCTCCCCTCTGGAACACCGTCATCGCCTTGGCGATTTCGCTCTTCTTGCTCGGTTTAGGTTGGAATTTCTGTTTTGTCTCTGGCTCGGCCTTGGTAGCAAAAATTGTGCGTCCTCAGGAGAAAGGGAGTTTACAGGGCTTGACGGATGCCCTCAACTTTGGCGTGTCGGCAGTGGGAAGTGTTAGCAGTGGTTTTATCCTGGCGGGCCTTGGCTTCCTGATTATGAGTTGGCTGACGATTTTGGTGGCCCTGGCCCCCATTGTCCTCGTCGTGCTACTGGCCACCATTCCTCAACCTGCGGTGATGGAAGGCACTGCTTCTTAACCTGAAATAAATAAATATCGCAAGGAGGTCAATGATGACTCAAACGCTTAATCAGGATTTTTATCACCAAATTTGGGATGAGGTCCAGTTGTATGCCCGGCGTTATGATCTTTACTTGGCGCGATTGGCTCATGTGAAAGCGGCTATGGCTAGAGCCGATATGCCCGCCTTGGTTATCACCGATCCAAATAATATTTTTTATATGACCGGGGCCCGAAATATGCAACTTTTTGGGCTTCGGAGTCCCTCTCGTTACCTGCTTGCGTTTCAAAACGGACCAAACATTCTCTTTGAATATGTCGGCTGTGAGCATCTAGCTCAGGGGCTGCCCACGCTTGATCGGATTTTACCAGCAATTGGTTTGAGTAAATTGACCTCTGGCGATGATGTGATTGGTGCTGGGCAACGGTTTGCTCAAATCATTGCTGAGTTTGTCCACGAGGTTGATCCCACCATTGACAAAATCGGCATCGACCGCTTCCCCTACCCCACCATCGACGCCCTCCGCGCCGAAGGATTTACCTTGTGTGATGCCGATGATGCGTTTATTCCCGCCCGCTCTATCAAACTCGCAAATGAACTGCCTTACATTCGCGAAGCGATGAAGCGCGTGTCGTTTGCGGTGCGCCGAATGGAGGAAACCATTCGGCCTGGACAGAGTGAGTCCGAAGCATGGGCTGAGTATCACTACGAGTTTATGGCCAAAGAAGGGCAATACGTTAGCACCCGTTTGTTCCAAAGTGGGCCAAATACATTCCCCTACTTTCAAGAGGCCGATACCCGTAAATTAGAGGTGGGTGATCTGCTTTGCCTGGATACCGATGCCCTTGGCTATGAAGGCTATGCCGTAGATTTCTCCCGTACCTTCATTTGTGGCGATGCCAAGGCGACTGATGACCAGCGCTACTTGTATGATTTAGCCAGACAGCAACTAGAGATCAATGCCGCCCTGCTCGGACCGGGCGTAGCATATCAGGAGTTGGCTGAAAAGGCGTGGCCGGTGCCGGAACAACACCAAAAAAGCCGCTACTACTGTGTGGGGCACGGGCTGGGAATGGCTGGAGAATTCCCCAATATTCCCCATTATCAAAAAGGTGAGCCATATGCTTTGGCTGGATATCTCGAACCAGGGATGATTATCTGCTTGGAAAGCTACATTGGCTCAGATAAGACAAATCAGGGTGTGAAACTAGAGGATCAATTCTTGATCTTAGAAGATCGAGTCGAACGAATGTCTACCTATCACTTTGATGATAGGCTTTCGGCCTAATTTTTTTAGATCCCAGACCATAGAGGTTTCCAAAGCCTCGGCGGTCTCTGGGGTGGCCCGACTTTCAACTAGCTAAATCTATATTCTTACAAGTGTATCAAATCGAATTTTGTGATTGGGTATTGACTTTTTGCCTGAAATGAGGCATAATTGCCTCATTATGGTTTATGGTGCCTCAAAAAAGAAGCAAAAACTTTTGGATGCTGCAACAAATTTCCTTTCTAGGGAACCTAGTGCTTCGTTAAACGATATCGCCAAAAATATTGGCGTAGGGCGAGCTACCTTGCAGCGTTACTTCCCCAAACGTAATGACCTTTTGCGTGAAATCGCCCTCGACTCCATCCACAAGATGGACGCGGCTTTGGCCCCGCTCTATCAAATGAACTTGAGTGCGGAAGACGGGGTGTTGAAAATGTTTGAGGCCCTTATTCCGTTGGGAGCCTCCTATCATGTTCTGGCCTATTCAGATTTGATGCAGTTTGAGGAAGTCGCCCAAGCCTATCAACAACAGTTGAGTGAACTCCAGCAATATGTGCAAGATTTGAAGCGTGACGGCGTTATTGCTTTGGATGTGCCGACTGCTTGGGGTGTGCAGATGATTGATTTATTGATTTGGGGGGCTTGGGCGGCCGTAGCCGATGGTTCGATTGCGCCAAATGATGCGGCTCAACTGGCCTTTCGAACACTGACAAAAGGGTTAGGGAAACCCGCCCTCGACTCTTAGGCAAATAAAGGATACACAATGAAAAATTCAAATTTTGTTTGGACTGATCTTTCCACCTTTGATCTTGATGCGACCAAAGGATTTTATGAAAAAATTTTCGGCTGGCAATATCACGCTGAAGCTGGCTACCATCTTGGTTATGTGGGGGACCAGCAAGCGGCTGGAGTCTACGTGATGCCAGAGAAATTTCAGAAGATGCGGATGCCATCATTTTGGATGTCATACATCTTGGTGACTGACATCAATACGGTGGTCGAAAAAGCAAAGCAAATGGGCGGCATTGTCGAGGTCAAGCCGACTGATTTTATGGGGGGTGGACAAATCTCACTGATTCGCGATCCTTCTGGCGCCGGCTTTACCGTGTGGGAGGGACCCGATCTGGGCGGAAAAGACGAAGGGGCGCAACATGGCCGAATGGCCTGGAATGAGCTGTACGTCTCTGATGCAGCCCTCGTGCTCGATTTTTATAAAGGGGTGTTTGGCTGGTCCTTCACCCGTGATCAAAGTTATGCTGGGGAGCGGTATGACATTTACAATGGAGTTGGCACTGCCATTGCTGCGCTTGAGATAATTCCCAACGAAATCAAAGGGAAGCATGAATTCTGGGTGCCCTACTTCGCCGTGAAAGATATGACCCAAGCCTTGCAGGTTGTCACCCATCAGGGTGGTGAAATTGTCGATCAGTCTGATCGGGGAGGCACCAAACTGGCGTTGGTGCATGACCCGCAAGGGGCGGCGTTTGCCTTGACTGAAAACCCAAATTCATCAAGTGGTTATAGTAAGCCTCAATCTAACTCTGGATCAGCCGGGAGTTTTTGGGACCGCTTCAAATTTCTCACGCTAATCGCGATTGTGATCATCTATCTGGCTGTCCTTTTTGAATTAAGCTGGGTTTGGGGTCTTTTGTTTTTAGTGTGGCTTGTACAAGATATTCGTTTGGGGGAAGTGCATTTAGTTGAAACGATTTATCGTTCAAAAAATCCCGTTTGGTATTGGCTCATCATTTTTACCTGGTTCTGGATGTCAGGGTATTTGTTGTTGGGCCTGTTTACGACAGTTTAAGTGATAGGACTCTATACTTATGTTTGACCGAAATCGCATAACCGATTGGTTCAAAACCGCCGACCCTTCCTTGATTACAGCTGAAGAGGTTGATTACTATCGGCAGAACCCTGAAAAAATTGAGGAAATTACAAAGCAAGGGCGAAGCCATCGTTCAATCTTGCCTGTTGGCTTTATGATCGGCTTTACGTTAGTTTTCGCTTCCAAGATTATCGGTTTTTTTGATCCATTTGGGAGCGAATTGTTCTTAAATGAGATTGTTGTGGATATGACCTTTGAGTTGGGTGTTGCAGTTTGGGGCGGGGTGATGACGACATTCATTTTAGAAGTCATTGAGAACCGTGAAGCAGCAGCAATTCAGCGTTATAAAAATGAGATTTTGCGGCGGATTCAACTGTCTGGATAGGCTAGAACTGTAAGATTTATGATTGAATCGTCTAATTATGATTTTCTAAAGTCTTTATTTATAATGGTAAAGTATTGTGTTAGAAAGTTGTCACAAAAATTTAAAGACGATAGAAATAACAAATGGACGCCTTTGAAATTAGTGATATTTTAGCAAAACGAAAAGCATCAAACGAGCCTTGGCTTGAATTTCTTCGTTTGCCAACCCTAAGCGTAGGTGTTTATGTTTTGGCCCCGGGTGAAACTGACCCCCAACGACCACATGCGGAAGATGAAGTGTATTATGTGTTGAGTGGGCAGGGGAGAATTCAGCTTGGCGACGAAGATCGTGCTGTGCAAACAGGAAGCGTGATTTTGGTGGAAGCCAAGGTTAAACATTGCTTTCATTCGATCACAGAAGAGTTAAAGCTATTAGTCTTCTTTTCTCCCCCCGAAGGGGCGCTTGAGGAGTTTGGGGACTAAGCCCCCTTGCCGGATTTAAGAGTAGATGATCTGCCCTAAAATGGTAGGGTATTTCGACTAGAGCTGGGATAGCTTAATCAATGCAACGTAGAGACTCTTTTGTATGACTACTATCTTGATGCAAGCTGAAGCTTTCGACCGCCTGGAAGGCGAACTGAGCGAGGTTGATCCCACCCTTGAATTTGTGCTGATGCAGCCGGATGGTAGTGTCACCCGCGATGGGCAAACGATTCCCATCACCAAGGCCCGGCCCGACATTGCCTGGCTCAATGTGGGCATCGCTCGAGCCAAAATGACCCAAACCTATGTTGACTTGGTGCTAAGAACGCAATCGGTCAAGTGGCTCCAAACCTTCAACACCGGCCTGGATCATCCCTTTTACAAAGATTTATTTGCGGCAGGTCTACGAATTTCCAACAGCAACGCCCAGGCCATCTCCATTTCGGAGTATGTACTCACCCACGTTTTGGCTCACTTTCAAAATATCTGGCAACGCCAGGCCCAACAGCAAGCCCATCACTGGGAGCGGGTTGTGTTTCGGGAGATGTGGCGCAGTCGATGGCTGTTGGTGGGATTTGGCAATATCGGCCAAGCCCTGGCCCGGCGTCTGCGGGCCTTTGAGTGTCAGGTCATCGGCGTGCGACGGTCAGCCCAGCCCCATTCCCTGGCTGATAATATCATCACCCGTCATCAACTCGCTGAGGTCTTGCCGACCGTTGATGTGGTGGTCATCGCCTGTACCCTGACCCAGGAAACTACAGGTTTGGTTGATCGTACCTTCCTGCAACAGATGAAGCCGGACGCCGTTCTGGTGAATGTGGCGCGAGGTAGAATTATCGACCAAGTCGCGCTACTCGATGCGCTCAAAGCCAAAACCATCGAACATGCCATCCTCGATGTCTTTCCCCAGGAACCCCTTCCCCAAGACAGCCCGCTGTGGGATATGCCCAATGTAACTGTCACCAGCCACACTTCCAATTCGGGGCACAACACCGCCCTGCGCGGGGATTTATTGTTTTTGGATAATCTGCGGCGGTATCTGGCGAATGAGCCATTGTTAACGGAAGTGACTGTGCAGCCAGTGTAAGAAGACATAACTTTAGACCTGCCAGGATTTCTGTTTCATGTCTTGAGAAACCTGGCAGGTCTGATGGCTACAAAATTCTAGCTAAGTGCTATTTACTTCTCCGTAACTCCATTCGAATGCAACACTGCCTGCGCAGCAGCGAGACGCGCGACAGGAACGCGGAAGGGTGAACAACTGACGTAGTTCAAGCCGAGCGACTCACAGAAGGCGATGGAGGCGGGGTCACCGCCGTGTTCACCACAGATACCAATTTCGATATCGGGGCGGGTCTTGCGGCCCTGCTTGGTGGTCAGTTCCATCAACTGCCCCACACCCACCTGGTCGATGGTTTGGAACGGATTAGCGGGTAGGATGCCCGTTTCGATGTACTCCAACAGAAAGCCCGCCTCTGCGTCATCGCGGGAGTAGCCAAAGGTCATTTGGGTCAGGTCGTTGGTGCCAAAGGAGAAGAACTCGGCCACCTCGGCGATTTCGGCGGCGGTTAGAGCAGCGCGTGGAATCTCGATCATCGTGCCAAACTTGTACTCGATCTCAATCCCTTTTTCTTCCATCACGGCCTTGGCGACCGTTTCAAGCTGCGGCTGAATACGCTTCAACTCGTTGATGTGCCCGGTCAGCGGGATCATCACCTCAGGCTTGACCACCTTGCCCTGTTTGGCCACATCACAGGCCGCTTCGAAGATGGCTCGGACTTGCATCTTGACTAGACCGGGAAACAAAATGCTCAAACGTACCCCCCGGAAGCCCATCATCGGGTTGCTTTCATGCATGCTGTCGATCTTGCTAAGCAGCTCTTCCACTTCGGGTAGATGCTCAAAGTCGTGATGTTCGCGTAGCTCTACGACCTTTGTTAGCACTTGATCGTGATCAGGTAAGAATTCGTGGAGCGGTGGATCAATTAATCGAATAATGACAGGTAGACCATCCATTGTCTCAAACAGACCGGTGAAATCCTGGCGTTGGAAGGGGAGCAATTTGGTGAGAGCGGCCTCGCGGGTTTCTTGATCATCTGATAGAATCATCTCCTGCACAATCGGGAGACGTTCTTGTTCAAAGAACATATGCTCTGTACGACAGAGGCCGATGCCTTGAGCGCCGAAGTTACGGGCGCGGCGGGCATCTTCGGGATAGTCGGCATTAGTCCAAATTTGCAGGTTGCGGAACTCATCAGCCCAACCCAAGATCGTTTTCAAATCCTCTTGTTCCTCTAACTCGGCTGAAATTTGGGGAATTTTTCCCAGATAAGCCTCACCCAACGAGCCATCAATCGACAGCCAATCACCCTCTTTGGCTTTGACCTCACCCTCAATCAGAAGTTGGCGATGAGGCAAATCAATGGCAATTTCACTGGCCCCGACCACACAGGGCACTCCGAATTGACGGGCGACCACAGCAGCGTGGCTGGTGGCCCCGCCTTCGCTAGTCAAAATTCCTTTTGCGGCCAACATGCCGTGGACGTCGTCTGGACGAGTGAAGGGGCGTACCATAATGACTGGCTTGCCTTCTTCCTTACCCCACTGTTCAGCCAAATCAGCATCAAATGCAATTACCCCAACCGCAGCCCCAGGCGAGGCATTGACCCCTTTGGCCAGCAGACGACCATCTTTTTTAGCGGCCTTTCGTTCATTTGGATCAAATTGGGGGTGCAACAAAGTGTCAACTTGCTCTGGCTTGATCCGCAACACGGCCTCTTCTTTCGTAATCAAGCCCTCTTCAACCATATCGACTGCAATTTTGAGAGCGGCTCGGGCAGTACGTTTACCATCGCGGGTTTGCAGCATCCACAGCTTACCCTGCTCGATGGTGAACTCAACGTCCTGCATCTCCCGATAGTGGGCCTCCAATTTGTCACAAATCTCGGCGAACTCCTGATACATTTTGGGCATTTCGTCAGCTAGATGAGCAATCGGTTCGGTGTTGCGAATCCCAGCTACCACATCCTCACCCTGCGCATTCATCAAGTAATCGCCATAGATCACATTCTCGCCAATCGCAGGATCACGGGTAAAGGCCACGCCGGTGGCAGAGGTTTTGCCCAAGTTCCCAAAGACCATCGTTACAATGTTAACCCCGGTCCCTAAGTCGTGGGGAATGTTGGCTGCGTTCCGATAATCTCTAGCCCGTTTACCGTTCCAACTCTTGAAAACGGCTTCGGTGGCTAACTTGATTTGTTCGGTTGGATCTTGGGGGAAGTCTTGACCAGTTTCTTCTTTGAAGATGGCCTTAAATTTGTCAGTCACCGCACGCCATTGCGCAGCGTTGAGTTCGGTATCACTTTTGACTCCAGCCTCACGGCGGGCCTCGGTCAATATATCTTCAAACGGCTCATCATCAATGCCCATCACTACTGAACCATACATCTGCACGACACGGCGGTAGGCATCATAGGCGAAACGCTCATCTTCGGTCAGCCGGGCTAGCCCGGTTACGACCTCATCATTCAGACCGATGTTCAGCACCGTGTCCATCATCCCTGGCATCGAAAATTTCGCCCCAGACCGACAAGAAACCAACAACGGGTTGTCGGGGTTGCCGAGTTCTTTGCCCGTTTGTTCTTCTAATAAATGAAGTACGGCCAGCTCCTGCTCCCACATATCATCGGGGAACGTTTCACCAGCCGCCAAGTAAGCATTACAAGCTTCAGTGGTTACGGTAAAGCCAGGGGGAACAGGAAGCCCAATCCGAGCCATTTCGGCCAGATTCGCGCCCTTACCACCTAACAGGGCTCGGACACCTTCCCAACTCCCCGCCACTTCTTCTGCTTCATCAACATCTTGATAGGCGTACACCCACTTCTTATTCATAATAGACCTCCTATGGTCATCGAAATTCTGGCATATGTCAAAAGCGACATAGTTCTGTCAGCTATAATAAAATTTGTGGTATCAAATGACACCATCCTTTAAATTATAGGAGGGGTGTTTTGGTGAGACAATGGATATACAAAGGGTATTAAACCTGGAGGGGTAATTAGGTTTAATACCCGTCAACTGGCTAGGAGGGAATATGTTAATAATACACTACACTGACATAAATCTAGCGAGCAAACCCGCCCAGTTCGCCCAAGAATTGAGCACCCATTGTACTTAATGCTCCTCGGACTTTTTCATTTGCATTCCCATAAACTATCATTCGTTTTGGGGTTAAAATGCTCATGAAACGTTTGCCAAAGTGGGTTTGGAAATTACCCAGATGGGTCATCACCGCCGCCGAGTCAGCATACCGCTCATAAATGTGGCAGCTTGTTTCGTCCTCGCTGATAAACCACTCATAAATCAGCGCACCTGGCTCATTAGCCTGGGTGGCCTCAACCATCTCACTCATCAAGGCTTTTAGGGTTTCGACTTCGCCTTCTTTTATTGAAAGCTCCAATATCCAAGAAACAACATCACTCACTTGTGAGTCACTCATTTTAGTACGCTCCTCTTTGATTGCATTCTATAATATTTGTTTATAAGGCTTATACATCTTTGATAGCCCTTTGTACTAACTTCCACCTTATTATTATATGATGTGGGAATATTGTGACAAAAAATTACCCTTTACCTTTTGTAAGCCTTTGCCTGCCTTTCTTTCTTAGAGCATAATAGCTGCCATATAATCTGAATTGTGGAGAGTCTATGACGAGACGTGAAAAGCTTGAGCGATTGCTAGCGGTTATGAAAGATAAAAAGAAGCTACTGATTTTGACCCACAACAATCCTGATCCTGATGCAATTGGTAGTGCTGCGGCCTTGCAATATTTGTTAACCGAATCTTTAGGTGTTGAAAGTCAAATTGCTTACAAGGGGATTATTGGTCGTAGCGAGAACAAAGCACTGGTTCGCTATTTAGGTTCTCCCATCAAACGATTGGCCTCAGCTGACTTACAAACAGACTCAATTGCTTTGGTTGATACTCAACCGGGAGCAGGGAATAACGCGCTTCGTTCAGATAAAACGCCAAATGTAATTATTGATCATCACCCTTGGCGACCCCAATCGGCAGCAGGAGAATTTGTGGATGTTCGACCTGAGATTGGGGCCACCTGTAGTATTCTGGTGGAGTATTTGCGAGCAGCCAAACTTTCTATTCCGCCGATGATCGCCACTGCCCTTTATTATGGGATCAAAACAGATACACTTGGGCTGGGGCGAGGCACAACTAAGGTTGATACGGGGGCAATTTGCCATCTATTGTCTCGGATTGATATTGAAGCTATTTCAAAAATAGAGAATGCTCAAGTTCCATCTGACTACTTTAAGGGCTTTACACACGCATTGCAAACAGCTCGCATTTATAAAGGGGTGATTATCTCTTACTTAGGCAAGATGACCTACCCCGATTTAACGGCAGAGATAGCTGATTTTCTTTTGCGAATGAAAGGATGTCGTTGGGTAATTTGTATGGGGATTTACAAAGAGCAGTTTATTCTATCTGTTCGAACAAAAAATCAACAAGGAGCGGGACAATTAGCTCAGGTAATTGTTGGTACAGAAGGTGCGGCTGGTGGACATGGAAGTATGGCTGGGGGGCAGGTGTTAGTAGAGAGTCAAGACCCAGATACTTTGGTCACCATTTTTACCAAACGGACCATGGATCATCTAAAGTTGCCCGCTGATGTAAAGTGGCAAGCCCTGACAGAATAAAAAATCAAGTCGATAAGGCGTACAATTGGTCAAACTTTGAAGGTTTTTGATGGGGGTTGAGTATAACTTGAGTTATTGACTGAACATCTAAACTAATACTTGTTAACATGACAACATTTCAAGAATCATACAATCAAATCTTTTTTCTGCTTTCCAGTTTAACCTGGTTTGGTATCCTTGACCTACTTCTCGTTACTGGTTCTTTTTATCTTGTCCTTAGCCTCTTGCGTCGTAGCTCAGCCGTTTACCTGCTGCGCGAGGTACTGATCCTTGGATTACTTTTATTTATCATCACCACCCTTCTGCCATTACCTATATTTGACTGGTTAGTCAGGGGATTACTGGTTGCACTGTTAGTTATTACCCCAATCATCTTTCAGGCACCCTTACGCCGAGTCATCGAACGATTGGGGCGGGTTTCCGGTCTTGGTCAATCGATGCGACAGGAAGTGGCTGAAGATATTTTACCTGAAATTGTCCATGTCGTTGAGGATATGGCTGGAACTCGAACTGGGGCCTTAATTGTATTAGAGGGGTACGACTCGCTAGAGGATTTAGTCGATAGTGGGATTGTGGTCAATGGGCGGGTGAGTGCAGAATTATTAGGATCAATCTTTTACGAGGGCACCCCCCTTCATGATGGTGCTGTGATTATTCGTACTGATCGAGTAGTAGCAGCTGGCTGTGTGTTGCCCCTGACCCAACAATCGCTACAGGCTGAAAAACGGCTAGGTACGCGCCATCGCGCTGCAGTTGGTTTGAGCGAAAATTATGATGCGTTGAGCATTGTGGTTAGTGAAGAGGCTGGCTCTATTGGCGTAGCGTATCAGGGGATATTGGATCGTCCCTTAACGACACTTGAGCTTCGTGAACGGTTAGCTGAATTCTATGATCCTACCTTAACCCCGTCTACCTCACTTTCCCTGTGGAGCCTCATAAAACAAGTTGGACGTTCTATTTGGCACCCTGCCGCTCTGCTGAACCCTCGGCAACAACTGTCCAATTTTGGATTACTTCTCATCTCTATTTTGTTGACTTTTGTGGTGTGGTCTTTTGTTATCGAACAGACTGATCCCTTTAAACAAACACGCATTGATAACATTTCGCTACGGGTCGATAATATTCCTCCTAATACACGCCTCATCCCCTCACCTCCCACTAGTATCTCAGCCGTTGTTCAAACAACTGAGAATGTTTTACCTACTTTAAATGGCCGTACCTTTCAGGCGATTGCGGCGCTTCCCGAAAGCAATAATCCAGGCCTCTATCGTCTTCCGATTCAGGTCAATTCTGGTGAAGCACAAGTCTTGGTTTTGTCCATGGACCCGGCTGCAATTGATGTAGAAGTTGTCCCTGTGATCAGCCGTACCTTCCCTATCAATGTTTTAATTTCCGATCCTGAAAGCTTGCCCCTTGCTTATCAAATGAACGGGCCACCCACTGTTAATCCTGATACAATTGAGGTGTTAGGGCCAGCCTCAGCTGTTGAACAAATCTCTCAAATTCAGGCAACGGTTTCAGTTGCTAATGCTACAACCTCGATTCGAGAATCTCATCCCTTACAAGCTTTGGATGAGCAGGGGCGACAGATCAGAGATGTTATTCTTCAACCTAATCAAGCTCAAATCAATCTGGCGATCCGTCGTAAATTAAATGCTCGTGAAGCAAAAGTCAATGCGATTATCAGTGGCACCCCCCCACAAAATTATCAATTTACAACCTTGACAATCACCCCGACAGTTGTCACGTTACAGGGTAGTTTGGACCAATTGACTACTGTTGGTAATATCGTCAATACCAGCCCCATTGATATTAGCCAGGCCACTGCTGATTTTACAACTGAGGCAATATTGGATTTACCACCTGATCTGCAGGTGATTGATAGTGATGGCGCGTTAATCGATACAGTTACCGTCTCGATTCGTATTGTCCCTCGAAATGGAACCATTAGCCTCACTCGTCCTGTAGAAATTTTGCAGACCTCCACAAATCTGACGGCAACAATCACCCCCTCTGAAGTTGATTTGCTGATTAGTGGTCCGCTCCCACTTTTGAATGAGATTAAAGATGATCCTAATCTTATTCAGATTTTAGTTGATCCAACCGATCTACGCCGGGGACAAAATGCTGATCTGATTCCTAACCTGATCACCCCTGCTGGTATTGAGGTTCAGGTCGTACCACCTTCGGTGTTGGTGACCAGGCAGTAGATTTGATGCTTATAGACAAGCAAAAAATTGTTGTGGTTCTTCAGGCAACGCGGGATTTTGTGAGAAATGTCGATCCTTTTGGCACGATTTGGCAGTAAACCAGGTGGCTGTGGCATCAGTCAACCGTGTATCATTTGGCCAAATTTGGAAAGGGATTAAGGCAATGAAAACAAAAATTAATGGAGAAATCACACTTAATGTCTCGGCGGCAAAAGCTTGGCAAATTTTGGCCCATGAGTTTGAGCATATCGAACGATGGGCCTCAGCGATTGCAGCCTCTGGGGTTAATTCGGAAACAATCATTCCTGCCGGGGCCGAGGTTGGAGGGCGTGTTTGTACTGCGCCTGGATTTGGGGATATTCAGGAAACATTTACCTATTTTGATGAGGAACAAATGCGGTACGGCTATCGGGCATCAGGCTTACCTTGGTTTTTGACCAAGGCGGAAAATAATTGGTCGGTACGTGCCTTATCTGCTGATCGATGTGTGGCTCAAGCGCAGGCTGAAATGGAGCTATTGTTTCTCCCTGGCCTATTGATCTTGCCCATCTTTAAGGTGCAAATGCGGCGATTGGTCAATGAGACTATGGAGGAGCTTAAGTACTACGCTGAACAGGGACAACCTCATCCCCGAAAATTATTGGCGCAGCAGAAAGCATTGGGGCGTAGACCTGCTCATTCATAAAATTAAAAGGTAGTTAGCCTCGTTGTCAGGGCAGGTGTGTATCAATGCAGAGCGCCGATGGTGCTATGAAAGTGGACTAATAATCATCAATTCCGTGCCAAATGGATCACGGACGGGGCAGGCCCGAATTGGCTCATACATCAATTGGTCGGAAGGGGCGGGGCCTGTCCCGCCAGCCTCTATAAAGGTCCGTTGTAGCCGCTCGGCCTCGGTAGGTGTTTTTAGGTGGAAGGTGATCTCTACATTTTGCGGATTCCCAGATTTGCCTTGGAGTAAGGTTAGCCAGCCCGTCCCAATCGACCAGCCTCGGGTATGCTCCCCTTCAACATAGGCGGGTGGCCCAAGAACTTGCTCGTAGTAGGCAATGGCTTCGGCGAAATCCTCGAAATAAAGCGTGACCCCAAATGAGCCGCTAAAGTCGTAACGAGGCGTCGGTTGAGGGTTGGTGAAATAGGCTTCTTGATAGGCTTTGTAATCCATCATCTTCTCCCTGCTTTTGCTGTAAATTATTCAAACAAAGTCGCCTGAGCAATGCACTCCGCTGCTCCTAAAGGATCACACCCATTGAGGCCCGACCCCCAAGTGGCATTCGCTTCAATCACCGCCCAGCCTGAGTTTTCAACATATCCTACATCAATGACGCACGTTTTAGGCAGTTGATTTTCTTCGGCGAATATTGAAGCAAAGCGATGAGCCTCGTTCTCATCTCCAATGCCTTCATAAATGGCACAGGTTTTTACCTGACCATCGAGGGTAAAGGTTCGGGCTTCTGCAATGAAATTGACTAAGCTGGACACAACAACTGAGATGTCATCTGACAACCCTTTGCATTCATCCAAAAGGGCATCTTTATTAGGGTAGACGTTAGCTCGGAATTGCTTGGGAATGAGTGGTTTGGCAAATAGGGGGAAGTCTAGACGCGCTACTTGCTGAAGGGGATGAACTTGTATTTGGCGTTTGAGCCACTTTTCATCAAGATGAATCAGGAGGTCATCTGTGGGAGAGACTAAATCAAGATTGAGTTGCTGTGCCAGCACTAAGCAGAATGTATCAGGGCCGTAGAGGCGGACTTGGCTTACCTCCAAAACAGGCGGTTCCCAAAACCGACCAAGACGTAAGATATCCCCACCATTTTCCTGCCAAGCCTCAGCCACAGCATCTCTTTCAATATCTCTTTTGTCAGGAATAATCAGTAATAAGCGGTCAAAATCGGGCATAACCTATGATGCTTGACGAGCCGCCCACCACGCCATCGCCTTGGCCTCTTGCTCTTTGATGTAGGAGTCCTTGCCTGCGATGTAGGCTGGATAATCGTCGGGGTGGGCTTGGGCTAACTGTTGCTTTAACGCACTGTAATTTTGGGCCTCATCAGGATGGGCCACCATGTAATCACGGAAAGCGAGATGTCGGGCGATTTCGGGATTGTCACTTTGATACGCATGAACATGATAGGTTCGTAAGCCAGCTTCATTGTCTTTGCGAAAAAATCGACGGCCAATAATACCATACTCGCCAATTACCTCATAGCCCAATTCTTTCATTGCTGAATTGCTTGCATCCACCTGATTGATATCATCAACCTCTAATAAGATATCGATGACAGGTTTGGCAAAAATGCCGGGAATGGAGGTGCTGCCAATGTGGTGGCTTCGAAGGATCGTCTTGCCCAGCACGCTAACTATTTTCTCTGTTTCGGTCTGATACATGCTTTTCCAGGCAGGATCGTGAGCGATAACTTTAACAGGTAGGGGCATGATAAATTCTCCTCAAAAAAGGTTTAGGTTAGTTCAAATAGTTGGTAGCAGTTAATCAACAGACTCTTTCAACTGCTGATGAGTTCCACACCCAATTATACTTGTCAACCCCCTTTCGAATAAATAGTATTTATTAGTGATTTTTGTCCGAAAAAATACCTATAATGTGACCCACGATAAATCCTTGGCCATATTTCGAATCCTGGCCTTGATCGAGGCGGATTCCTCTTGCTGACCATCTTTTAATCGTCTAATTACCTCTGGGCGATATTTGGGAAATTTGTCAGCCAACAAAGCTAACCCATTATAACTCCAGGCCCGTACAAATTTTTTGTTATCCTGTAAATAACCGATCAGTGTCTGATAAAGCCGCTCTTTTTGCTGTGATGGAATATCGAGGGCTGGCAATATTTGCAATAGATGCAACTTAGCTTCCCAATGGTTAATGTACTCAAAAAGTTCTAGAATGGTTTCAATTTGGCTGGGAGCGTAGACGACGCCTCTCTCCTGAAATCGTTTCAGCAACCAAGTTGTGGCCGTTTGTAACTTGGCTTCCTTTTGTTTGGTGATCTCGCACAATTCTTCAATAAGGGCATTATCAGGCGTAACTTGTTCTGCTACCTTCTCTAAGGTATCGATGTGCTTGCCATCAAAAGTTTGGAGCTGAGACATCAAGCTCATGGCTAATCATCCAACCACTTATACAACACAAATGCATCAACCAAGCCTGATGTCTGATGATTAAATGCCTTTGGTAATCGACCGACAATCTCAAAACCCAGCTTCTGCCACAGATAAACCGCCGCCTCATTTGTTACTGCAACTAAATTGAATTGCATTGCTTTGTAGCCCAAACGTTGAGCCTCACGCTGCGAGTGTTCACAAAGTTGGGTGGCAATGCCTCGACCACGGGCTTGCTCAGCGACCATATACCCGCAATTACAAACGTGTCCCCCGAGGCCGGGCTGATTGGCTTTGATGAAATAAGTACCCAAGATTTGCCCGTCTTCCACTGCGACAAACGTTTTGTGGGGGCTGGTCATCCACAATTGATAGGCTTGTGATTTGTTTGTGTTGGGTGCGTAAGGGTAGGTGTCACCTCGCAAGACAATCTGTTGAAAAATTGGCCAGATCGCCTCAAAATCTTGGTCGGTTGCTTCTCGAATTTCAAGAGCCACAATAATTACCTGACTTCCTTGGAGATTGAGTACCTGATTTGGTTTGTACAATACTGATTTAACTAAAATTGAGGTGATTTGGCAATTTTGCGGATCAGAAATTTTGGTTAAATCGCCTCAAGCTTGGCAGCTTGTGTATGAAAACGGTCAATGTTTTTGTGTGGCAGGAGCCCCCCTTCATATGTTTGACAGGTTTGTGAGACGGTTTGCTGGAGATGCTCAAAGATTGTACCTAATCGGTCTGTGTCTAGGAAGCTGGGGAGCAAGGTGTGGTCTGTATGTTTAAGCTGGTCAAAAAGCTCAACTGGCGGCGATTTCTGTGTGGCCCGGAAGTAGTCATCATACCGGCCCATTTCTTCGTAGTATTTTGCTTTGATCTGAGGGCCTTTTTTGATCAACTGGTTCCAGCCCAATCGTATCATGGCTGGGTTGAGGCAGCACTTTACCCAAACCCAATCGAGACGGAGATGGTAACGATAGCCAAGGTAAAACCAGTGATGTAACGGGGATTGTTGTTGGTAATCCGCAAATTCGGTTTCAAAGGCATTGAAGCGATAAAACCAGGTGATCCCATAGTGAAAATTATAGTGCGAACGTCGCTTAGTTTGCCCAAAAGGAACCGCATCTGGGGCGATTGCTCCTAGCAAAAAAGCAAGCTCCTCTTCCTTCCGCAAAGACTCTTTGAAAATTTTTTCATACGCCAAATGCGTGTGTAAATAATGGGTTGGCATGACTCAATCATCCGTAGCGATGAGATAGTCGGTTAGTTGCAGAACTCAGTGAAAGGGCGTTGCACGCCCTTTATTATATTGGGCCAGTCTTAAAAAAGCCAAGATTTTACGACGGTTTCAATTTGCTCCTATCGCGGTTGGAGTTGCTGAAATGTCAGTAATTAAGGCATAATGCTCGATATAATCTAAAGTTTTGATAAAGAGGGACAACGTATGAGCAACTCACTTCCCCACCTAGATGAAACTGATCGAGCTATTTTGCGACACCTTCAAGCAGATGGCGCTTTGAGCAATGTGCGCTTGGCTGAAGCGATTGGCCTTTCCCCGGCGGCCACCCTGGCTCGGGTTAAGAAGCTAGAGCAGGATCAGATTATTCAGGGGTATACGGCCCTCGTTGATCGTGAACGACTGGGTTTTGATTTGATGTGTTTTGTCCAAGTGAGCTTGGAGAGCCACGATGTGGCTTTTGTTGAAGCGTTTCGTAATACAATTCGGGCGATGCCAGAAGTGATCGAATGCCACTTTCTCACCGGTCAAGCTGACTATCTGCTTAAAGTCGTCGTTAAAAATCGCAAAGCCCTCGAACACTTTTTGGTGCAAAAACTAACCCCGGTGGCGGGTGTCTCTCGATTGCAGACAAGTTTGGTGTTGAGTGAGGTTAAAACGCACGGTAACTTGATGTTAGCGGATGACGAAGTGTGACAAACCTTGCACATGATGTTTGGCCCAATGGAATGCCCTCTGTGGGTCAAAAAGCACAACGCTCAAAATTGGTGACAGCACGTGATATTGAGCTGTTCACTGAGTTGAGTGGTGATCGCAACCCATTGCATTATGATGAAGCCCTTGCCCAAAAGACACGCTTTGGTGGCATTGTCGTGCAAGGGGGGATTACCAGCTCGATTTTGAATGCGGTTGTTGCTGAAGATTTGCCCGGTCCCGGTACTGTCTTCTTGCAAACCAACTGGAGCTTTAAAGCTCCAGTGCGCCCTGGCGATACCATCATTGGAGAAGTTGTGGTGATTAAGGTGCGTGAGGATAAGCCTATCACCGAACTGGATACGCAGGTGAAACTTGAGGATGATACAGTTGTGCTGGAAGGAACTGCCGTTTGTTATACAATGCCACTCGAACTGCAGTGATGCAATTTGAAAATGATGATGATCTCACAACATTTATTTGATTTAGCCCCAACCCACCTGCGTATACACCGTAAAGATCGTTATAGCGGGGGTGGGTTCAATGCCTCAATCCGTGATTTTGCCCCGCAGGATGCGGCCCTGATTGCGCGTATGTACGATGCTGTCAAAAAGGTCTATGATTTGTGGTTGTATATGAAGGACTCGCCCAACTATGAATTAGCTCAACAGGTGATTGTTCAAGAGGTGGCTGATGATGAATTTCTGGATAGCGCTTTAGCTATCGGTTCCGCCACCTACGCCCTAGACACCCCCTCTGACTTGACCCGTAAGGTAATTCACGACATTCGGGGGGGCGCACTGACCGCGTTGGTGGGCAACGCTCGGTTCTTAGCTCAGGATCCAGCTGAAGAGGAATGGGTGAAAGGGACGATCTTGATGGCACGAGACCACGCCAAAGTGATGCGCAATGCGCTGGTTGATCTTGACCCCACAGTTCGATTGGCCGATGAGAGTATCAAAATTCATCCCATTTCCGATTTTGTTAACAAATGGGAAAACAGCTCAATCCGGTTGGGGACAAGAAACATCGCCGTTGAGGTGATCTCGACATTTTCAGGCAACATTACCAATCGCTGTTTGGAGACTTCGGCCATCGACCGCATTTTGTACAACTACATTAACAACGCCGCTCGATTTGCCGCCGATAATAAAGTCAAATTGTCTATTTTTCCTGTCGGCGATGGGCTTGTCCGCTGGGTCGTGCAAAATGCCTTGCTCTCTGATCAGGCAGACTGGCTTGCCAAAAGCATTGGCCCTGATTTGAGAAAGCTCTTTGCGAGTGGAGTCACGCGGGGCAGCACGGGAATTGGACTCTCGAGCTGTGCAGACTTTGTCTCGGCCAGCTTTGGCCTTGAGCCTCAGGATGCAATTATGCAAGGATACTTGGGCGCCAAGGTGATTGATCAGCACTTCTACGCTTGGTTTCACTGGCCCAGTTACGTGGCCAGCCCAGACGAAGCGATTTGTCAATGTGGAGATTAAGCCCGATACGTCTTGACTATACCGCCGTTTTCAGAATCGCGGGTAGATAGATCGTGCGAGGCACCTTAAATAGTGTTAGATTGGCCATGTACTGAGGTGGATTGTTGAGGGGATCGAGCACTTGGGCCGTGCAAACGATACTGGTCTGATCGGCTAAAATTCGGCCCAATCCTTGGCTGATGGCATTCGTACCAGGATTACCCCCAACGATGACATCATCCGAGTAAATCAACGTATTTTGAGTGCTAAAGGTCCAGGTGCGGTTAACCTGAATGGTGGTGGAGCCAGTGTAGACGGTTGCACCATCAAACTGATACAACTGAACCTCTACCTGTGCATCCGTTGTCCCAAAGTTTGAGCAATGAACCGCCGTCGCTTCTTTGCGCGATGCCCCGCCTTGCGCCCCATCATCGGTAACCCCACTAAACACATAAAGCAGATCAGCGGGTGCAGAAAGGCTAGCCGCCGAGGTCACTGATTGGGCCGATTGCGGCTGGTCAATCAGCCGCTCTTGGGCGGTGATGGTCAGCGTGAGGCCAATGCCTAAAGCGGTTATGACCGCCAATGTCAGAGGTCGTAGCAGATGAGACATTAGGGCTTGACCATTGTCAGTGACGTAATGTAGGTCGGTGGATTGTTGAGTGGGTCGAGGAGCTGAGCCGTACAAATGATGTCGGTGTGCGCGGCTAGAACTCGGCCAAAGCCTTGTGCAATAGCATCGGTGCCAGAGCCACCCCCAACAATGACATCATCGGTGTAAATTGACGTGTTTTGGCTGCTGAAGGTCCAGGTGCGGTTGACATCAATGGTGGTTGAGCCAGTGTAAACAGTTGTCCCATCAAATTGATAAAACTGGACTTCTACCAATGCGTCCGTTGTCCCAAAGTTTGAGCAATGGACCGCAGTGGCCTCTGTCCGCGAGCCACTACCCTTAGCCCCATCATCATTCACCCCGCTGAAAACATAGATCGTTTCAGATAGGGTGCTGGTGACGGCCAAACTGCTTTCTTTGGCCGTGATCCCAGCTTCACGATCACGGCCAAAGCGGATATCTTCGGTTGGATCGCCAATGAGTTGGGTTCCACTTTGATGGGGACGACTGCCTTCTGCCGGTGCCTCTTGAGCTGACGTGTCTGTTGAGCCAGTTGTTATAACCTGCCGACCGGCTTGGCCGCCTCCTTCTGAACGACTTTCCCCCTCTGACTCGCCTACCACCGAGCGGCCAGTGCTGGCCTGGGCCGCTCGCTCGGGCCGATCCGACCCCTGCGCAACCACCACAAAGGCCGCGCCCAATACTAACCCCACGCTCACTAGGGTTGTTGCGATAATGACAATGCTTTTTCTCATTGTGCCCTCCAAGCACTCCTTAACCGATTATGCATATTTCAAAAAATGGGGCGGATCATGTCACTCCCGTGTGTTTTTGGCGGGAGTCCCTCGCTCACAACCCAGTGGATGCCCGACAAAACCATTCGGGCAGGACACTCTAAAATGTAACAATCGCTAATTCGCATAATAGGTTCCTTAATGTTACCACAATCTAATCAAAGCAAGAAAAATTTTCTGACGGATCGGACTATTTTATAATGGGGCATACTCAAACCAATTTAGGGGAAATCCAATGCAAAATGCACTCAATGGAAAACGAATTTTGGTCACCCAAGCGGACGAATTTATGGGGCCAGCCATCTGTGAAACGCTGGAGGCGCAAGGGGCAGAGGTCATTGCCCAAGCTGGTCCGCTGACGGATGCCGAAGTGCCCGCTAAAATTGTTGCTGATGCTGGGCCGGTTGATATTCTGATTGCCAACTTGTCCATCGGCGCTCCATCGACTCCGGCCCCGAGTGTTACGGATGATGAATGGAACGAAGTCTTTGCTGCACTCGTGCACCCCTTGCCCCGCTTGACTCGCGCCGTTTTACCCCAGATGATTGATCGTCAATCTGGAAAAATCATCGTGATGGGTAGCGCCTCAGCCCTGCGGGGGATGAAGCGGACTTCGACCTACAGTGCTGCGCGAGGTGCGCAAATCGCCTATGTGCAAGCCCTTGGTGTTGAAGTGGCCAAGCACAATGTTCAGGTCAATGCCATTGCCCAAAATTTTGTTGATAACGAGGCCTATTTCCCTGAAGCAATCAAAGCCAATCCCAAATTTCAGGAGCGGGTCAAACGAGAGGTTCCACTGGGCCGACTGGTCTCGGCCAGCGAAGATGCCGCCTTTGTGGCCTACCTCTGCTCCGATGCGGCAAACTGTTTTGTCGGGCAAATATTCCCCGTCAGCGGGGGCTGGGTACCACGGTAGAGCCAAGTTACAGGCAAGGTAATTGGTGCGGAAATATCCCTGGCCTGCGGTCACCCATTCCGATTGCCCTTGCCCCTACCGAGCAATAGGAATGGTGGTTTGTGCTAACCTATGCAACAAAATACTGAGTGCTTTGCATGCGATTGTTATGTCTACAGAAACGTGCTAAAATAAAGGTGTCCTACCCAATTAAAACTTAGGAGTAGACCAAACGGATGTCAAACCTCACTCCCCAAGAATTTGTCGCCAAGTGGCGGGATGTCACCCTCAAAGAACGCTCTGGTTCGCAGGAGCATTTTATCGACCTCTGTCGCCTGCTCGATCACCCTACACCCGCTGAGGCTGATCCGACAGGGGAGAAGTTTACCTTTGAGGCCGGGGCCGACAAAACGGGTGGGGGCAAGGGCTGGGCCGACGTTTGGAAGCGAGGTCATTTTGCTTGGGAGTACAAAGGCAAGCACGCTGATTTGGACAAAGCCTACGAACAACTGCTCAAATATCGAGAGGCCTTGGAAAACCCGCCGCTGTTGGTGGTGTCGGATATGGAGCAGATCATCATCCACACCAACTTCACCAACACCATCAAACGTATCGAACGGCTTGATCTCGACGACCTGCTTGATCCAGAACGTTTGGCCTTGCTTCAAGCCACCTTTACCGCGCCGGACAACCTCAAAATATCCAAAACAACCGCTCAGGTCACCGCCGAGGCTGCTGCCGAGTTTGCCAAGCTGGCCGACCTGCTTCGTAAATATGGCGAAGATCCCCAGCAGATTGCCCACTTTCTGACCCGTCTCCTCTTCTGCCTTTTTGCCGAGGATATCAACCTGTTGCCCCGTGATATTTTCACCCGTCTGGTCACCCAAACACGGCGTAACTCGGCTGCCTTTGCTGGGCAGTTGCGCCAACTCTTCGGGGCGATGGCCCACGGCGGCTGGTTTGGGGCCGATCAAATCGCCCACTTTGATGGCGGGCTGTTTGAGGATGAATTTGTTTTGGAATTGGACAGCCAGGGGCTAGATACGTTGGTTAAAGTAGCCGCGCTCGACTGGTCCAGCATCGAACCTTCGATTCTGGGCACCCTCTTTGAGCGCAGTCTTGACCCGGCCAAACGGTCGCAACTGGGCGCGCACTACACCAGCAAGGAAGACATCCTGCTCATCGTCGAACCGGTGCTAATGGCCCCGCTGCGGCGACGCTGGGCCGAGGTCAAAGCTGAGGCCGAGGCGCTGGCCGAGCGCCGTGATCAGGCGAAACGGCAAACCGAGCAGACCAAGCTGCAAAACCAGTTGAGCAACCTGTTGTTAGGCTTTGCCGAGGAATTGACCCAGGTGCGCGTGCTGGACCCCGCTTGTGGCAGCGGTAACTTTCTCTATGTCGCCCTGAAGGAACTGCTCGATTTGTGGAAACAGGTGTCTCTGCTGGCGGGCGAGTTGGGCCTCCCTCTGTTCAACACCGTCACCGCCCCCTCGCCCTTGCAACTATACGGCATCGAACTCAACCCCTACGCCCACGAACTGGCCCAGGCCACCGTCTGGATCGGTTACATCCAATGGCTGCGTGAAAACGGCTTTGGCCGCCCCAGCGAACCGATCCTCAAACCCCTGCACAACATCCGCCAGATGGATGCCATTTTGGCCTATGACGAGGCCGGCCAGCCCGTTGAGCCGGAGTGGCCCGAGGCTGATGTAGTGATTGGTAATCCCCCGTTTTTGGGTGGAAATAGGATACGACAAGAATTAGGTGATGATACAGTTGATGCCCTTTTTCAACTGTATCATCAACGCATACCCGCATTTGCAGACCTCGTTTGCTATTGGTTTGAACGAACACGGGCTTTAATTGAGTTGAAATTATTAAAAAGGGCTGGGCTTCTAGCCACGAATTCGATTCGGGGAGGTGTCAATCGACGTGTTTTGGAAAGAATTAAGGAGAGTGGGGATATTTTTATGGCTTGGAGTGACCGTCCTTGGGTTTTAGAAGGGGCGGCAGTTAGAGTGTCAATTATTGGTTTTGATGATGGTTCTATAATGGAAAAAGAGCTTAATGGAATAATTAGCTCAAAGATAAATCCTGATCTTACATCTATAGCTGATCTTTCGATTGCAGATAAATTAAAGGAAAATGTGAATTTGTGTTTCTATGGTTCCCAGCAAAAAGGTTCGTTTGATATCACTCCCCAAAAAGCACAAGAGTTACTTTCTCAACACAACTCATTTGGTTTAAATAATCAAGATGTCATCAAGCGTTCAGTAAACGCTATGCAAATATTACGGAGAACAGATGAAACTTGGGTGATTGATTTTGGCGTGATGATGTCCATAGAGGATGCTGCATTGTATGAGGCACCGTTTGAATATGTAAGAGAGGTAGTTTATCCAGAAAGAAAAAACCGCAGGGAAAAGCGTCAGCGAGAGTATTGGTGGTTACATGCTAGACCTTCTCCTAGATACAGAGAAATCTTGAGTAAGCAGAACCGTTACGTTGTAAGCCCTGCTGTCGCAAAGCACAGAATTTTTGTTTGGTTAGATAATGAAGTTTTAGTTGATCATGCTAATTTGGTTTATGCCCGTGAAGATGACTACTTCTTCGGCGTTCTTCATTCCAAACTGCACGAACTTTGGGCCTTGCGCCAAGGAACATCACTCGAAGATCGACCCCGCTACACGCCCACCACCACCTTCGAAACCTTCCCCTTCCCTTGGCCACCGGGTCAAGAACCGCTCGATGATCCCCGTGTGCAGGCCATCGCCGAGGCCGCGCGGTCGTTGGTCGAAAAGCGGGACAACTGGCTCAATCCCGAAGGGGCAGATGAAAAAGAACTCAAGAAGCGCACCCTGACCAACCTCTACAATCAACGCCCCACCTGGCTCGACCTCGCCCACCAAACCCTCGACCGCGCCGTCCTCGACGCCTACGGCTGGCCCCACGATGTGAGTGATGAGGAAATTTTAGAGCGGTTGCTGGCCTTGAATTTGGCACGGGCTGGGGAAGAATAATATGACCGATAACAAACAAGCCATCAATAAGCTTATTCAAGAGCATGAACGCCGACTGCAAAAATTAAAAGAAAAAGAAGCCAGACAAGGGATTAATACGCCGGTTGAAATTCTGACAGAGATTGAAGATATTGAAGAGAAGTTGAGGGCGCTTACTCAGGTCAAAGCGCAGAAAATTGACGACCCTTACTTGAGCCTAATCATGGCCATCGCTGCAATTATAATTGAACCGGTTGGCATCACACTCAATATCAACGGCAGCCTTGTCTCTGGATATATTATTGGGCCAGATGAGTATGGGGATCATTGGCTGGATACCATCGCAGAAGAGGGGGTTAACTTTGGGATTAATCCCAATGTAGTTGAAGCATCACGGACAACCTATATCCATCTCCGTGATGCCCGCTTCCACCCTGATTCGGGTGACTCTATCCCCCCTTTCCATCAACCGGGCATCTTCTGGCGAGGCAAGCTATCTGCCCTCGACGGCTATGCGCTGGGTCGTCAAACACCGAATGGCTGGGAATTGCCACCCCATCTGATGCTCAAGACCGCTGAAGACGAGGCGGAATCATTTGATGAATAATGTAGGGGCGACGGCAAATCTAAAGACAAATGCGTTGAAATCTGAATATGCAATGGATTTGCCTCGCCCACGAGAGTATCGGTTTTTGTAGGGGCAATGCCTTGTGCTTGCCCGCTCTTGGGTGCCCACAAGGGACACCCCTACATTACTGAATTACCCCATCGATGCCAAAATCCCATTCAACGTCTCGCTTGGCCGCATTGCCTTGGCGGCTAACTCAGCATTGGGCTGATAGTAGCCACCGACGTCTTGGGCCGGGCCTTGGGCCGCATTGAGTTCGTCGATGATTTTGGTTTCGTTCTCAGCCATTTGTTGAGCGAGAGGCTGGAACTTGGCCTGAAGCTCGGCGTCATCCGTCTGCTCGGTGAGGGCCTGGGCCCAGTACATCGCCAGATAGAAATGACTGCCCCGGTTGTCCAACTCGTGGACCTTGCGGGAGGGTGATTTGCGGTTCTCTAGGAATTTACCGGTGGCGTCGTCGAGCGTGTCGGCTAGGATGGCGGCACGTTTGTTGGTGAAGCCGTTGGCCAAATGCTGCAATGAGGCTGACAAAGCGAGGAACTCTCCCAACGAGTCCCAGCGCAAGTGCCCCTCTTTTTCAAATTGCTGGACGTGCTTTGGCGCAGAGCCACCCGCCCCTGTTTCAAATAACCCACCACCATTCATCAGTGGCACAATCGAGAGCATCTTGGCGCTGGTACCTACCTCCAAAATCGGGAAGAGGTCGGTCAGGTAATCACGGAGCACGTTACCGGTGACCGAAATTGTATCTTTGCCCTCTTTGATCCGTTCCAGCGAGAAGCGCGTGGCCGCTGCGGGGGCCATAATGTGGGTTTCGATGTCGCTGGTATCGTAGTTGGACAGATATTCGTTGACCTTTTTGATCAACTCGGCGTCGTGAGCGCGCTCCTCATTCAGCCAGAAGACGGCGGGGGCGCCCGTCGCTTTGGCGCGGGTCACGGCTAATTTGATCCAATCCTGCACGGGAGCATCTTTCACCTGACACATGCGCCAGATGTCGCCCGTTTCGACATTGTGTTCCAGCAAGGTTGTGCCAGACTCATCGACCACACGGACAGTGCCGTCGCTGGCCAATTCAAACGTCTTATCGTGCGAGCCGTACTCCTCGGCCTTCTGGGCCATCAAGCCGACGTTGGGCACGCTACCCATTGTGGCCGGATCAAAGGCCCCGTGCTCTTTACAGAAGTCAATCACTTCCTGGTAAACGGGCGCGTAAGAGCGATCCGGAATGGTCGCTTTCATATCCTTCAAGTTGCCATCGGGTCCCCACATTTGCCCCGAAGAGCGGATGGCTGCAGGCATTGAGGCGTCGATGATCACATCACTGGGGACGTGGAGGCTGGTGATACCTTTGTCTGAGTTGACCATCGCCAACTCGGGTCGTTTTTCGTAGCAAGCTTGAATGTCGGCCTCGATTGCCGCACGTTGGGCTTCGGGTAAACTCTGAATTTTTGCGTAGACATCCCCGAGACCATTATTCGGATCAACCCCAAGCTCTGCAAAGGTGGCGGCGTGCTTTTCAAAGACATCAGCGAAGTAAACGGTGACCACGTGCCCAAAAATGATCGGGTCCGAGACCTTCATCATTGTGGCTTTGAGATGAACGGAGAAGAGAATGTCCTGCGCTTTGGCGTCGTCAATTTCTTTAGCTAGGAATTCACGCAGGGCAGCCCGGCTCATAGAGGTGCCATCAATGATTTCACCCGCTTGGACGGGAATACCTTTCTTCAGTATCGTAATATTGCCCGCTTGATCGACAAATTCGATGCGGACGTTGCCTGCTTCAGCAACGGTTGTAGATTTTTCGTTCTCGAAGAAGTCACCGCTGCTCATACTGGCCACGTGTGACTTTGAGTCTGAACGCCAAGCACCCATGCGGTGGGGGTTGTTTTGGGCGTACGCTTTCACTGACTTCGGGGCACGTCGATCAGAGTTCCCTTCGCGCAAGACAGGGTTAACCGCACTGCCTTTGACCTTGTCATAGCGTGCTTTGATCTCTCGCTCCTCATCCGTTTCTGGCTCTTCAGGATAGTCTGGCAAATCATACCCTTTATCTTGCAACTCTTTGATGGCCGCTTTCATCTGCGGGATCGAAGCGCTAATGTTCGGCAGCTTGATGATATTGGCTTCTGGGGTCAGGGCCAATTGACCCAGCTCGGCCAAATCATCATTTTGGCGTTGTTCAGCCGTCAACCGTTCGGGGAAAACGGCGATGATTCGACCTGCCAATGAAATATCACGTGTCTCAACCACAACGCCGGCGGCGTCCGTAAAGGTTTGGATAATGGGCAAGAATGATTGAGTTGCCAAAGCCGGTGCTTCATCGGTGATGGTGTAAATGATTTTTGCTTTTTCGCTTGTCATCTCTTTTCCTAAAATATAATTTGGTTTGATTGGTCATTTGTCATTCGTCATTTGCCCCTTGCTTCGTTACAAAGGACCAGAGACCAATGACAAATGACTCGCCAGCGTATTATAGCAAGATGCAATATATTAGAAAATAACCTTTGTTGTTGTAGATGTTGTTGCGTGAGTAGGTAATTTCTAATTTTTCTGATTGTGTATTTTAGGGTAACATGGGGGTAACCTTGAAGAAAAAATGTAACAATTACTCTTAACTACTAAAATCCTGACGCCTAAATATTCTTTGCCACCCAAACAAGATTTGGCACTATAATTCTGCAACTCCAGGTCCCTCCTATTGACAAGTAACCTACTCCCTACAAAACTTGTTATAGAGCTACGCCCTAACGAGAAAAAGTGATTGCGGCGAAAACTTTTAGCTAGATTGTTACAAAAAACCGCACAGAGTTAGCCAAACAGATGTTGTCGTTTACCCTACTTGGCGAGGTTTCGCTATACAAAAACGGCGTGCCGTTAAGCCACTTTCGCAGCCAAAAAGAGGTGGCCCTCCTCATTTATTTAGCCCAAACTGGACAAACACACTCACGTGAATTTATCGCTGATTTGCTGTGGGATGGTCGCTCAACCCAGCAGGCCCTCAGTAACTTGCGTACGACCTTGACCCGCCTAAGAAAGCAGGTTGATGAAGCCCTGGTGGTGACTCGTAAATCGCTGGCCCTTGCCCCAGAGCATCGAGAGCAGATCGATGCGGTCCATTTGTTGAACATATTGCTGGAATTTGGCCCTGTTGACACTGCTGAAAAGGCCGCTCCCCTCCAAAAAGCCCTTGGTGCCTATCAGGGGCACTTCCTGGCCGATTTTTATTTGCCTGATGCTCCCCGTTTTGACGCGTGGGTGACGACCACCCGCGATCATATTCATCAACAAGTCAGGGCCGCGTATGAGAAGTTAGGACAATATGCCCGCGCCGCGAATGAACTGGATCAGGGGGTGTCCATTACCCGTCGCTGGCTCGAGGTGGATGCGCTCAACGAGACAGCCCACACCCTTTTGATTCAATTGTTGGTCGAAAACGATCAGGCTCACGAGGCCAAAGTCCATTACAAGTATTGTGCTGATTTGTTTCATCGGGAGTTGGATATTGCGCCACCCGCAGCTATGACAGACTTACTCATCGACGCTCGACCGACCCCCACGCTTGTCATTGAACAGCCCACACCCATCAATCGCCACAACTTGCCCGCTCCGCATAACCAATTTTTTGGCCGAACCGTCGTGCAGCAAGAAATTGACGCCCGGTTAGATCAGTCCTGGTGTCGTTTGGTCACCATTGTGGGGGAGGGCGGCGTGGGCAAAACACGGCTTGCTACTACGATTGCTCGCAGCCGTCTTGATAAATATCGGGATGGGATTTGGCTGGTTGAACTGGCGCCAATTGATACAGATGATGCAGATGTGGCCGAAGCTATCGCTGTTGAAATTGCCACGGTGCTGGATCTGCGGTTGAGTGGATCTAAAAAGCCGATTGAGCAACTACTGACCCACCTGCAACACAAACAGATGTTGATTATCCTCGACAACGCTGAACATTTGCTTGAAGCGACCGTTCAGCTGGTGCAAGATATTTTTCGGCATAGTGAAACGGTGCAATTGCTGGTCACCTCGCGAGAGGCGTTGCGGCTTCAGGCAGAGTGGGTAATATCGTTGACTGGGTTAGAATATCCGACCGATGAGACAAATGAGACGAGCTTCGACGCGGTTGACCTCTTCGCAGCGCGTCAGGCCCAGCAGCGACGTGGAGGTATTTCAGCAGATGAACTGACGGCAATGGGTCAAATCTGCCGTCTGGTGGAGGGGTTGCCCTTGGCAATTGAGTTGGCGGCTGGTCTCACCCGTCAGACAACGGCCCAGGAAATTGCAGCGGAATTAGAGGGGAATTTTGCAACCCTCACTACCTCGTTACGTGATGTCCCACAACGCCACCGCAACCTCAAGCTTGTCTTTGACATGTCTTGGCAGACTTTGACCCCATCCTTGCAACAACGACTGGCGCAATTGGCTGTCTTTCGTGGCGGGTTTACAGAAGCTGCAGCTCGGCAAATCACTGGGACCAAAACCCAGCAGCTTGTCACGTTGAGCGACAAGTCGCTACTTTCATATGACTCAACGATCAATCGTTATAAACTACACGCCGTGGTTCGCGCATTTGCCGCCGAGCATCGCGCTGCGACTGATCAAACACCCCAAAAACATACCCACTACTATCTTACCCTCTTGGCCCAGCACACCGAAGCGTTACAGACAAGCGCCCCCCAAGCAGTGATGGTCGAGATTGAAGCGGATATGGCTAATATTCGACAGGCTTGGCAAACGGGTTTGGCTGAATGTAAGGTTGATTTGCTCTTGAACGCTCTGACCTCGCTCTCGATTTACCACCAGTTACGTGGTTTGGCGCACGAGGCAGAAGGCGTAATGTATACAACGCTACGTACAGCCCGGATCTGGGAGGCTAAGGGTCTCGTCTTGGCCATCCGGTCCGGTTTAGAGCGGAGTCGCTTCCAGATTCGCTTGGGTCGTTATCGCCCCGCGATTCAAACACTCAAAGTGGTTTTGCCATTAGCTGTACAAGTCGCTGATCAAGGGGCAGAAGGAATGGGGCACGTACTGTGGGGTGAAGCCCTGTGGCGGCTGGGAGAATATGATGCATCAGATGGCAAGCTTAACCACGCCCTCACCATCGCCCATGACTTTGATGATAGCCTGCTCCTCGGCTGGAGCCACCACCATCTAGGCATCATCAACGACATCCAAAGCAACTATGTTACTGCTCTCAATCATCTCCAACAGGCCTGTGCTGCTTGGCGAGCCATCGATAACTTGCAGGCCTTGAGTGGCAGCCTCAATAGTATAGGGGTTGTGACCTACCATCAGGGTGATTTGCCAGCAGCTCAACAGTCTTGGGAGGAAGCCTTGTCTCTTTGTGCAAAATTAGACAACCATCATCAACAATCGACACTATTAAACAATCTCAGTATCATTGCCACTGAACAAGGTGACTTTCTGAGTGCCCACCATTATTTACAACTGGGTCTTGAATTAGTAACCATTAGTGGTAATCTAATCAGTCAAGGAGAAATTTATGTTAATCTTGGTCGAAACTATCGGCTACTCGGCAAAACTGATTTGGCCGTCGAAAGCCTGGAACAAGGGTTAGAGATTTCGGAGTTAATCGGGTCTCATTCTTCGATGGCGATGGCCCTGTATCATCTAGCCGAGACGAGCAAAACACAGGCTGACACAAAGCAGGCAGAGGCTTTGTACAATCAAGCCTTAAAGATTGCTCAAGAGGATAATCTAAAACATACCGAGTGTGATGTGCTAATTGGCTTGGCCGAGCTTTTGAGCCGGGGTAACGACAGTAGCCGAGCCAAAGAATACAGCACGCAAGCCATGGCTCTGGCCAAAGCCATCCAAAACCCAATCTTTCTCGAACGGGCCACGGCTGTTGAACGTTATTTGAGTGTATCTGTTGATGAAGAGGTGTAGTACAGAGGTTATATGAACTACTACGATAGCAACCTGAGTGCCGAAGTGGGTGCATTTCAGTTATGGGGGGAGAATTGGGCCGACGTTCGGCTCGAGCTTCGGTCGGGAATAAATCCCCGGCCTATAGTAGGTTGAAGCCCGCTGAAGCAGGCGAGCGAGGGGACTTTAGTCTCCTTTGACCTATGATAGCGTGGCGGCTTTAGTCCCACGCGAAGGTTGGGAGCAGGCGTGCCCCAAACAGAAATGCACCCTGCCGAAGTGTAACGTAGGTGTATCGAAGGATGCGGGTTGGCAAAGATTCATCGGTGGAGCCGCACCCTTCGATACGCTCTGGAACTATATCAGAGCTACTCAGGATGCTAACGCTACAGTTGTTGTTATTTAACAGAAAAGACCGAGTTGTCACTGACAAACTCGGCCATTCTAAGTACTTCTTACATTTCAGTTATTAAGGTGTGGGTTGGGTTGTTTAGCAACCTGTATGCCCAGCGCACCCTGACGCGTAGGTGACGACAGGCTGGGCTGCTGCAATCACTGAGAAGATGGTTGCAATTGCAATAAGTTTCCAATTTTTTAACTGTTTCATAACTTAGCCTCCGTAGCTATGTAATGTGGTTTTTGTCCGGCTCTGGTTGAGCCGTATTGACAGCCACAAGATACGAAGGCCTCGCACCCATAACGCACCCAGGGAGAAGGGTGTTCGGGTGCGTTTTGAATGGTAGAAAATCAATGGTAAATGGTAAATTGCCAATGGTGAATGGTAAACCAAAAATCATTGACAATTTACTGCTTGCCATTTACTATTCACCCCTCAATGATCCTTAAAAGGAGTGAGTAATGGCGAAAGGTGATGATATTGAAGAACGCCTCGTTGACTTTGCAGTACGGATTATTCGGTTGTGCGAGGCGATGCCAAAAACGGTGGCGGGGAAGCACTTGAGCAGTCAGCTTGTTCGTAGTGGCACCTCACCTGCTTTTAACTATGGCGAGGCACGGGCTGCCGAAAGTAAGCGAGATTTTGTTCACAAAATGCGCGTGGTGCATAAAGAACTCAATGAGTCGAACATCAATCTACAAATCATTTTGCGGAGTGAACTTTTGCCAGAAGCCAAACTGGTCAGCATTAAGGATGAATGCGAACAGCTTTGTCGGATTGTGAACGCGAGTATTCAAACAGCATTGGGGAAAAGGAAATCAATGGTAAATGGTAAATTGCCAATGGTGAATGGTAAACCAAAAATCATTTACCGTTGATAATTCACCATTCACCATTTACCATTGTTTTTATGAGCGAACTACGAATCAACCTCCTCGGCCCGTTCACGGTCACTATCAACGAAATACCTGCCGAATTCCGCACCGATGCCTTGCGAGCGTTGCTGGTCTATTTGGCCGTGCATCAAGGCGCACCCCAACGGCGGGATACCTTGGCCGGATTGCTCTCTCCAGACCGCCCCAACAAAGAAGCCCTGACCTATCTGCGCAATCGCCTGACCCGGCTACGGCGGGCGCTCGGCGATGACGAGGCTACGCCGCCTTGGTTTGAAATTGATCGCAAGCAAATCACCCTGCGGACCGGCTCCGACATCGTCATCGATGTCGCCCACTTTGAACAGCATCTGCAGACGGTAGAGAACCACGCCCATCGCCAGTTGGCCGGCTGCCCCACCTGTTTGGCGGAATTGCAAGCGGCGGTTGATTTGGTACGAGGTGAGTTGTTAGCCGGGCTGAATTTCCCCAGCGACATGTGGGAGGCGTGGTTGGTGACCCAGCGGGAGCATTTTCAGCAGCGGGCTTTGGAGGCGATGACTCTGCTGCGGGAAGCGTTGCTGGCGCAGGGTGCGTGGAATGAGGTATTGGCCGTGGCGCAACGTCAATTGGCCTTAGAGCCGTGGCTGGAAGCAGGCCATCGGGATCTGATGCTGGCCTTCTATCAGCTCGGTGACCGCAATGCGGCCTTGGCTCAATTTGAGCAATGTGAACAGCAGTTGTGGGATGAGTTAGGTGCTCAGCCGGAGGCGGAAACACAGCGGCTTCGGCAACAAATCTTCGATCAAGCCCTACCCCAGCTCGGCGAGGTGACCACACCGAACAATCTACCGCTGCAAGCCAGCCGCTTTTTTGGTCGTCAAACCGAACAAGCCCACCTGTTACAACGGCTGGTGGACCCCACCTATCGTCTTATCACCCTGGTAGGGACGGGTGGCGTGGGCAAAACACGGCTGGCGATTGAGGTGGGGCAGCAGGTTAAAGCCAGTTTTCCTGATGGCGTGTGGTTTGTCTCGCTGGTCGCGATCAAAGGGGGCGCGGAGCAAATCAAAATTGCCGTTGGTGAGGCAGCAGGCTTGGCTGAGGCAGACAAGCAATTGACGGGCGAGCAGGTGCTGGCGATTTTGCGGGACAAGCAGGTGTTGCTGATCCTGGATAATTGTGATGGGGTACTGGATGAGATTGACTTTATCCCCGACTGGCTCAAACGGGCCACACAGGTCGCGATTTTAGCCACCTCCCGCGAACCCCTCAACTTTGAGGCAGAGTCGGTGGTGATGCTTGACGGCCTGCCGGCCGGTGAGGCGGTGATTGATGAGGCCAAGATCGGGGCTTTGGACCTTCAGGCCGCCGAGGCGATGTTCGCTGAGCGGGGGCAGATGGCCCGGAATGATTTTATCATATCTACTGAAAATTTGACCCAAGTCCGCCACATCTGTGCGTTGGTGGATGGCTTGCCACTGGGGATTGCCTTGGCCGCAGCCTGGGTGCGGCGGCGCTCATTGCCCCAAATCATCGACTCCATCGGCCAGTCGCTCGACTTCCTGAGCACCCGGCTGCGCGATATCGATCCCCGCCACCGGAGTATGCGGGCGGTCTTTGAAACCTCGTGGGCGTTGCTTGAGGCCGAGGGGCAGGATGTGTTGGCCGCTCTGTCCGTTTTTCCCAGCAGCTTTTCTGCTGACGCCGCCAAACAGGTGGCGGGCGCCCAGTTCATTGATCTCGATCTGCTCTGCGAAAAGTCGTTGTTACAACAGCAGCAAGACTCCGAACGCTATTCAATGCATAGTTTGGTGCGCCAATTCGCGGCGGACAAACTGGCTGATCGCACCCCCGAGGTTAACCGTGCCTTTGCCGACTACTTTGTTCACTTTGTCCGTGATCATCAGACGGATTACGGTGAACTCAAGCCGGAGTGGGCCAACCTGTTGGCTGCAATCCGTAAAGCCCACGGGCTAAAAGCGTGGCCTTTGGTGCTGGATTTGGTGCAGGCGTTGGATGAGCCGTGGTTTCGGCAGGTGCGTTTTAGCGACATGCGAATCGGTCTGGGTCTGGCCTTGGCCGCAGCTAGCGCGCTGGAGGATCAGCCTGCCTTGGCCCGAACTCAGTTGCGGCTGGCCGAGATTGAGATCGAGATCGATGATTATCAATTGGCCGAAACACGTTTGGAAGAAGCAATAAAGAATTTTGTCAACCTGGAGGACACGTTGGGTTTGGCTGAGAGCCAATACCTGCTGGGGGTCATTAAAAGTGAACAGGCTGAAGATGAGAAGGCTTTGATTCTTTTTGAGGCGTCGCAACAGACGTTTGAAGCGGCAGAGGATTGGCTTGGTGTAGCGAAGAACTTAAACTTAAGCGCGATCTGTCATCTCACCCTCAATCAAGATGTGGAAAGCGCGTATCGTAATCTGGAACAATCGATGGCGTTGCAACACCAACTCTCCAAGTCTGCCTGCTATGTTGAAACCCTTCGCTTTTTGGGGCGGGTTCATCTGATGTCGGGTGCGTATGACGAAGCCGAGCGTTGCTTAAGCGAAGCGTCACAGATTAGTCGCCAATTGGATGATCTGGGGGAATACGCTGCGGTTCTTTATGAACAGACCGTACTCTATAGGCTACAGCAGCAAAATGATGAGGCGCTGGCCTTAGGTTACGACTGTTTAGGCAGCTTCAAAAAGCAAGGGAGTTTGCGTTGGGAAGGGATTGTCAAGGTACAACTGGGCCTGCTGCATCAAACCCAAAAGGCGTATCAGCCGGCCCAAACCTTGCTCAATGAAGCGCTGGCCATATTTGTTGAACTAGAAGATCCCTACGAGCAGGCCTACCTCTACTTCTACCTACATGAACTGTATGCTGAAATCGGTGAGATCGTAGAAAGTGCCAAGGCGAAAGCGCAGGCGTTGGCTTTGAACCGGGAGTTGAATGACTCTCAGTTGGTCGCGTGGCTGGCATAGCCTTGATTCATGATGAATAGCCGCCACTTGTTCCCCCCAGACCAAGGTCTCGCACGACACCGATTTGTACTGACGTCCGACGCCCTTTCGCGCCACTATCTTTCCATCGGTTTAAGAACGTTTCCTGATCAAACAGCGTTGCAGCCAGATCGACGTTGTTGATATCAATGTTCTGATTTAATGGATTGGCCTCGCTCCAGGGCAGGAGGGGGACATTATAACTCGCAATGTCCTCAATCAGTTCTATGAGCTTCTCTCTATAATCGGTTAAGGTTTCTTCGTGTTGGCACCACGGAATGCGGGTCGCTTTGTCATCAGTGGCATCGGTCGGTTGCGGTTTGAATGTCGCATTGGCGTATAAGGCTTGGGTGAAGGCTTTAATAATGAGGCGTGCATTGGCTAATGCCTTGTCGATGTTGACATTAATGAAGCTCTCTAAATGCTCGTTCACTCTGCTCGGAATCCGGATGTGAGCGGGGCGACCAAGCCGTACATTCTCGAGCACAAACCCCCACCGTTCCAAAACCGCTGTCCAGTTTGCATCCAAAATATAAGCTGTTTCTGCAAAGTTATATCGTTCACACAGTGGGTTTTCCGGATTGGATTCTGTATCACCCAGAACCCGTAACATTTCCGTCAGAAAATAGGGGCGCAAAATCGGGGTAGGATGCACCTCGTCATCCTTCATCATTCGCGTTTTGTCGCTGGCCGCCAGCAATGATTGGATCCCCAAAACCGAAAATGGTCCCGCAATCATACAACCGTATAGATCCGCAAAAATTTCTTCACACCAATGATGATACGGATGGTCTTTGAAAATGTTACTAATCTCAGAGAAGGTGTTAAATGGCTGTATCTGCTCAATCGATAGCTTGGGCGGCTTGTCTTTATATATTTTAGCTAATATTTCTGCCAAGTTCGTAATGGGGGTCTTATTCTCCAAGGGCAGGAAATGGTACATGAAATGCCCAACCTCATGCGGGATCGCCATCAGTTCAAAGGGAACATCTGCGGTTTGTACCTCAGGCTTGTCTGATGAGATACGGGTAATCGATGAGGTGATATCATAGGTGAGGCCGACAAATACAAATCGATTTGTGTAGGGTAATCTGCGAATGTAGATTCTTTGGCTGAAGAAGGTGATGGGAATAACGTTAGCTTCTTCTGAGCCAGCTTTGTTTGCTAAGCCTGCTTCATTTGCTAAGCCCGCTTCGTCTTTTAATAACAAATGCTGAAATGGGGCCATAGCCATCGAGGCCAGTTTGTCTGTCATCACCAGATTCCGAGCTTGCTTATTATCAGCGATCCACCGTCGCTGTTGAATCGCACTTTGAATAATTTCAAAATCGGTAGTGAAGTGACGGAAACAGGCTTGAAGCCGATGCACGGGAGGCTGCATTTGGACCGTGGCCAGCTTATCTATGGCTTGATTGGCCGTGGTACCCCATTCTTCCCAAAAATCGATCATCGTGCGCCACACCGTGTAAAGGTTAAGGAGTTGTTTGACTTGGACTTCAATATCTGCCGTTAGTGAGTTCTCTGTTGATGGGGCTGACGGGCTGGCGGCTAACGTTGACACCATCTCACTCAAATGGTTGAAATCGGTGGCATTGCTTCCACCCGCCTCGGCTATGAGCTTCTCTAATGTTTCAATAGAAATCCCATCGATACCAAGGAGGGCATCATCTAACTCGGCCACGGCTGTATTGAGTGACTCATCAATTCGACCAATCCGAGTCTTCCATAAACCCGGTTGAAAAAAATCATAAAGCAGCGGTGGTTTGAACTTATTAAAGGTTTCTGTCGAGGGTTGAATGCCCTTGATTTGGAGTGCCTCATCTTCGTCTTGGTAGCGTATTGTGCCTGTAAAAGAACGTCCGTTATCAGTCGAGGTGATATCAAGGCGATCAATCTGTTGATCAACACGCCCGCCAATTTCCCAACCCCCGTTTGGATACGCCTCACTAGCTTGTCTATTGAGTTTGTGGTTGACCTCATAACTGTTTTCCCCCTTCCACTCTGCTTCAAAATCCACGACCCCCTCCCCACTGTATTGCACCTTTCCAGCCAACCATTTGGAATTTGCCTTAGCCTTGATTCTTAAGGAGACAAGGGGTTTCCTCAAAAGATCACCGATCTTAAGCTCACCAAAATCCAACCACCCCTCCGCCGGATTTGACCACAAGTGATAGGTGTTGCCAGAGGAATTGCTCAAGGAGACGGTCCATGTGTGGGCGTTATCATCTGATGTGGAACCCGAAAAAACAAAATATCGATGCTCATCATACGCATTAAAGATCTCTTCATCCGTCACCTTGCCATACGTGCGGAGAAAGCTCCCTGGTTTGCCCTTAATTCTTTTGACGACATTGGGGTATTTCAAAAAATTGATCATATCAACATTTTCGAGGGTGATCGCATCACCTTCTCGGATCATTTTGTCGTCCAGCCTTTCAACACTCGATTTGATGATCCAGGTACCTGGCGCACCACTCTGTATTCGCCGTTCACGGCAGGTGAACACCCCAGCGGTCATTGGATATTCTTGGAAAGGGTTCATCTTCCAAACCCACTCAAATGTGTTCAGGAATCCAGCCCCAGGATACATATTGCGCAGGTAAATCTGGTCTCCATTTTCAAGAGGCTCACCATTTTGCTTCCCGCTGGCCGAAATGACCTCCCAACTCCCACCCCCTGCTCGACTTTCAAACAAGTGGGTAAAAACAAAGGCTAGAATGTTAGGATCATCCCAATATTCGACCTCCGGTTGTTCAATCACCCAGCCACTCATATCGAGATAGCCCCCGTTTGGGACACCATTCTTCAGGTGAATGATTGAGCCAACTTCAATTGGTTTGTTTGCTTCGGTCATTCTTTTTCTCTCTCCTCAAACGCTACCAGTTTGCCAAACGCTTCCATTCCACCAAACGCTTCCAGATTATAACCCACGACATTCAATCTGCCTATCCCTGCCGAGGGGTGGAAGCGATGTGGAAGCGTTTTGGAAACGTTACTTGTTGTATGATTACTTCGACATTCAGAAGCAAAATTTGGGGGTAAACCCTGGCTGGACAAAACGGGAGAAAAAATAATGAAGAAAACAAAATTTCGGACATTTCTGCAAATGTCTACGCAACCGAGCAATAAACGCTTCATCTTATTAACCCTGCTGGCTCTGCTGATTATTCTGCCAAGCCAGATGTATGCCCAAGGCGGGCAAAATGGAGTTACGAGTCTGATCTGGTCGCCGGACGGGGGCCAGCTTGCGGCGGGGACCGAAGACGGCACGGTATCCGTGTGGCAGGCGGAGACGTGGGAGATGTTGGCGACGCTGACCGAGCATCAAGGCAGCGTGACCAGTATGGCCTGGTCGCCGCAGAGTGATCGGCTGGCTTCTGGTTCGGCGGATGGTATGGTCCTCGTGTGGGATGCGGACACGTGGGATACCCTGGCCACGCTGCAAGGCGAGGGTACAGGTGCGCCGTTGGCCTCAAACTCAAGGGCCGCCTCCGTGGCGGCCTGCCAACTGCGCGGTCGGTCAGGCACAGACGTATTCGACTACCAGCAGCTTGGTATTCCTCGCCCCACTGGCTTCACCCCATCAACGGGCATGGTCGAGGTGGCGGTCCTGTTTGCTGATTATAGCGATGCCCAGGCCAGCACCGACCCGGAAGCGGAATTTGCCTTGCTCTATCCTGACGAAACAGCCGACTTCTTCGCCAAAGCCTCGTATGGCCGGATGACGCTGGATTTTGAGGCCTATCCCACTTGGTTAACCTTGCCGGAAACGGCCAGCTACTACAATGAACTGATGAACAACAAAACCTCCGATGCAGATGAAGTCGACTTTATTGAGGAGGTTGTGGCTTTAACGGCTTCCGATGTTGATGTTTCAACGGCGGATGTGATTGTGGTCATCACAAACCAAGATGCACGTGATGGGATTGAGTTCACATATATCGCTTCCAGTGCTAACGCGGCGGACGCTATTCAGGTCGATGGTTCAGCCATTCCCACCGGCTTCATCATCGGCAACGACTTGCGATATAACGACTATGAGGCAACTCGTGTTGAAAATCGATTTACCCGAGCACTCGGCTTTAGCATGTCCCTAATGCGTCATGGTTATCAAAACGGCGACATTTTCTCAGGGTTAACCGACCTTGAGCGCGAAGGTGCGACTGGCTCATTTAGTCAAATGGGTAACCTGACGGCGGATGCTAAGGCCCCAGGCCTCTTCGCCTTTGAACGCTGGCAATTGGGCTGGTTGGATGATGGACAAATCGTTTGCCAGACCGAGGGGGAGCAAACCACAGACCTCGCCGCCATCGGGCAACGAACGGGCACCAAAGCCGTCATGGTTCCGCTCGACTCGCAATCGGCCTTGGTGGTCGAGAGTCGCCGCGCCACTGGCCTCGACGCTGATCTCGAAAAAGAAGGGGCCTTGGTCTACGTCGTGGATACCTCCGTGGAACGAAATGGGGCACCGATCCGTGTACTGCCCGCCCTCAACAATGACCCCTATCGTGACCAATCACCGTTGGCTGAAGGGGAGTCGCTGACGGTCTGTAACATCGAGATTACCAATATCGAGGCTGGTACAACTGGCGACACCGTCGAGGTCATCGTGCCAGACACCGTTCAATGTTCCGTAGAAGACGCGATGGACGCCCAGGTCAGTGCAACTGACCAAGCCAGTGCACCCGCTCCAACCAGAACCCCAAAGCCTGCCGTGACGAGCACACCCGCCCCGACGAGCGCACCCACGCAGAGTGCGGTCGTGACAACGTGTCCGAAAATCGATGGGGCACTTCAAGTAATCTGTTATGACATCGAAGGTGCTACGAAAGATGAGATGCTGGCCTCGCGAGCGCAAAACAGCCCTGCAAGCGATTTGTTGGCACGTTTAATGAGTTTACCTGGCAGTGGGATGGTGATGGACAAGGCAACTGTCTTTTAGATACGACGACGATGTCGATTGTACGACTAAACCCTTATATCGCGATTTGGAAGGCACCTGCGGGCGCATCATCTGAGCTGATTGCTGAATGGGAGAACTACTTTGCGACTCAAGTGGAGCGTTCACGGCTCAGAGTGAAGTTGTGGCGTGAGCGGTATCAAGAGGTTGCGGATGCGATCAAAGGGGCATCCTGTGATACGGCGAACGCGGTCGGAGATAGTACATTTCAACGTGTGCAAACTGAAGTCAATGCCCAGGTCGATGCGACCATACCGCATGTTGATTTCGCGGGTAATCCCTAAAAGGCTATGAAATGGTAAATGATAAATGGCGAATGGTGAATGGTAAAGTCTACGTCATCCTTCACAATTCACCATTCACAAAAGGACATTCACGATGTTAAACCTAAGAAAGAAGATAAACAAATGGCAGTGGGTCTTGATCCTGCTGGCCGGGCTGATGTTGCCAACCCCGCTGTTTGCTCAGAGCGGCGTGATCGGTAGGGTAACCCAAACGGTCTGGGCACGGGACGGGAGCCAGGTCGCGGTGGGGACAGAGAGTGGCACAATTTGGGTATGGGATGCCGAGACGTGGCTTTTCGTCGGGGCGCTCACCGGCCACCAAGGGCGGATCACCAACCTGACCTGGTCGCCGGAGGGGGTGTGGCTCGCCTCGGGATCACGGGATGGCACAGTGCGGGTGTGGGATGCGGTGACGTGGGATGAACTGGCGACGTTGGAAATTGATGCACCGATCTCGGCGGTGGTGGCGGCAACCAGCACGCCCAGCCCAACCGCGACAACGGCAACAACCACAGCCGCCCCCGCGACCAGCGCCAGCCCGCTGACGTTTGAAACGTTTGGCACTTGGCGGCGTGGTGATCAGCCGTACGGCACCTTCAGCCAAACCAGCAGTCCGGTGCAAGAAGGCGATGCGGCGGGTACGTTAACCTACGACTTCTCAGATGCGACCACTTCCGACGACTTTGTCATCTTCACCCAGCCGAGCGCGGTCTCTGGCACACCAACGAGGATACAGGTTTGGGTGTATGGCGATGGCTCGGGTCACTTCTTCAATGTTTGGCTGGAAGATGCCAACGGCGAGGCGTGGTCGGTGCCGATGGGGATGGTCAGCCATACGGGCTGGCGGCAAATGAGCGGAGCGATTGATGCCGACGCCGAATGGCCCGGTGGTCGGCTCTACGGCCCGGACAACGGCACGATCGATTACCCCATCCGCTTCCTTGGCCTGAACGTGGATCGCATCGATGGCCCAACCACGGGCACAATCGTGTTTGATGATATTGCATTTGGCGTGGCGGATGGCGGCCCTTAAGAATTGAGGCGGTGAAAAATGGATGATTTTGCTTGGCAGGTTGGGTGGAATGTATATAATTATAGAGACACCCTTGCTAAAAAATTTGCAATATGAACACCACCTTCAAGCATAAGCTCAAGGTCCGAGCACTATGATGTCCATCGATGAAGAGGAGGGATGTTGAGGAAAGCGCAACCCTTGGCCAAAATATTGAATGGCCTTGGCGTTTAGCTTTTTGTTTCCTTGGGCGATGTAAGACCTAGAGTGTAGGCTCCACCTGTACTCGCTAAAATTTATGTGTACCACAGGTTTCAATTCTCTAATTTCAACCTGTGGTACCACCTTATTTTCGGGGAGGAAAATAAAAATGAACCACTTTTTTGATCCATTGAAGCGGACAACAACGTCAATTTTGACGATTTTTGTCCTGATTGTAATCAGCGCCGGGATCGCCTTTGCGGCCACGGCCAGTCGGCCTAGTTTGGCTGTCACCGATCCGCACGAATTTGAGCGTGAATGGGGAAGTCTGGGCACGGGTGATACTCAATTTAATACCCCCATCGGGGTGGCAACAGATGGGGGCGGTAATGTCTATGTGGCAGATTCAGCCAACCATCGCATCAATAAATTTGATAGCAATGGTAACTTTCTGCGGGCGTGGGGCTGGGGGGTGTCTAGTGGCTCTGCCGCTTTTGAAATCTGTACCTCAGCCTGCCAGACAGGTCTTGATGGGGCTGGGGCGGGGCAATTTAACCTCCCCAATGAAGTGGTGGCGGATATCAGCGGCAACGTCTATGTGGCAGATACGGACAACAACCGTATCCAGAAGTTTGATAGCAACGGCAATTTTGTGGCAGTGTGGGGCTGGGGCGTGGCGACCGGAGCCAACGGACTTGAAATCTGTACCTCATCTTGTCAAGCGGGTAGCACCGGTAGTGGTGATGGTCAGTTTAATGTTCCACTTGCTGTGGCGGTGGATAGTAGCGGTAACGTCTATGTGGCGGAACAACTCAATGACCGTATTCAAAAATTCAACAGCAGTGGCACCTTTCTCATTAAATGGGGCAGCAATGGTTCTGGAGCTACCCAATTTAACGGCCCCTTTGGGGTCGAGGTCGATGGTGATAACAACGTCTATGTGGCCGATATTAGTAACAACCGTATCCAGAAGTTTGATAGTAGCGGAACGTTTCAGCGGATGTGGGGCTGGGGCGTGGCAACCGGAGCCAATGGACTTGAAATCTGCACCTCATCTTGTCAAGCGGGTAGCACCGGTAGTGGCGATGGTCAGTTTGATAATGTGAGAGGCGTGGCCGTGGATAGTAGCGGTAACGTCTATACGTTGGAATTGAACAACAACCGCATCCAAAAATTTGACAGTGATGGTAACTTTCTCACCAAATGGGGCAGTGCTGGTAGTGGGAACAGCCAATTTAGTTCCCCACAATACTTGGCCATAGATGGCAGTGATAATATCTATGCGGTGGATCAAGGCAACAATCGCGTCCAGAAGTTTACCCCTGTTTCCGAGTCCCATATCTTCGACTCGAAGTGGGGGAGCGCAGGTAGTGGAGATAGCCAGTTTGATCTTTTAACTGGCGTGGCAGTTGATAGTGATGGTAATGTCTACGTGACAGAAAGGAATAATCACCGTATCCAAAAGTTTGACAGTAGTGGTACCTTTCTCACCAAGTGGGGGACCCAGGGCAGCGGAGATGGGCAGTTCAACGTCCCAGAGGATGTAGTCGTGGATCGGAATGGTAATGTCTATGTCACAGAGTCTGGAAACGATCGTGTGCAAAAGTTTGATAGTAATGGTAACTTTATCGCTAAATGGGGCAGCACTGGCACGGGGAATGGGCAGTTTAATGACCCATATGGTGTAGCGGTGGATAGTAGTGGTAATGTTTATGTGGCGGATCATATAAACCACCGCATCCAGAAGTTCGACAGCAATGGTAACTTTATCACCACGTGGGGTAGTAACGGCACGGGGAATGGGCAGTTTAACAGGCCATATGGTGTGGCGGTGGATAGTAGGGACAATGTCTATGCGGCGGACCTATTCAATAACCGCGTCCAGAAGTTTGACAGTAGTGGTAGCTTTATCACCACGTGGGGCAGTGTAGGTAGCGGGGATGGACAGTTTAGCACACTCGTTGGTGTAGCGGTGGACAGCAGTGATAACGTCTATGTATCGGAGTTTGGCAATAATCGTATCCAAAAGTTTGATGGTAACGGTACCTTTATCACCAAGTGGGGGAGTGCAGGTAGTGGGGATGGGCAGTTTAGTAGCCTGCATTACCTGGCAATTGATGATGATGGCAATGTCTATGCAGCAGACCAAGGCAACAATCGCATCCAAAAGTTTACCCCCTTCTCCGCCCCAACACCTTCACCCGACCCAACTGGGCAAATGATTTCTGAGAGTGATAGCGATTTTGAGAGCGGCTTAGGCTCGTGGCAAACCCAAGCCAGCGTCGAAATCGACTCGAGTAAAGCTTTCGCTGGCTCAAGCTCAGTTAAAATGACAGGTAATGGCGGGGCAACGGCCCGCACTGTGGCTAGTTCGGGTGGCACGTATCTTTTCCAGGACTTCACTGTTCCAGCAGGAACCAAAAAGGTCGATATCAACTATGCCATCTCAATTGAGACGACTGAAACAGAACCTGGCTATGACTGGCTCTGCTTGAGTCTGGTCCCGACCACCGCCTCCTTCCCGCCAGGAGATAATATCGTGGTCGATTTGGGCTGTTTTGATCTCTTTTACGCCGATGAGGATTCGAATCTTTGGGGCCAGATCGCGTTTAGCCTGACCCCCGATGAGTTGAACCTGATTTTGGGCGCGCCCAACAATGGCACGATCCGTTTACTGTTTGAGTTGTATGATGGTGGTGCCTCTGGCTCTACCTCAACCGTTTGGCTGGATGAGGTTCAGTTCTACGCCACGGGGACGGGAGCGGCTGGGTTCCTCGATAGCAATGAGTTTAACGACGATCAGGCGAACGCCACCTCGGTTGCCTGTGATACAACTGTAAGCGGCTATATCGGCGAAGTCTTTAGTAGTGAGGATATTGATTGGTTCAAAATTGATAATGTCCCTGCTGGTAATCTGGATATTGACATTAGTGCTCGTACGCAGGTGCCGGGGTCTCAATTAGACTCGATTGTCACTCTGTACGATCAAAGTGGCAATCAAGTGGCCCAAAATGATGATGATCCACAAAGCTACGACTCCTACCTGCAATATAATGTGCCATCCGCTGGTCAAACTTACTATGTGACGGTTGAGGATTACACAGGACTTGGCAGCTCCAAACACTTTTACGATCTTGCAGTGAATTGCGCCGATACAGGGAGTGGGCAACCAACAACCCCGACGATTGAAACACCCAGTGCTGATACCTGGACCATTATGTTGTATCTCAATGCTGAGGACTCTGGCTTTGAGGACATCTTACTCGGCTATATTAGCGATCTTGAATCGGTGGTCAATGGCAAAGACTGGCTCACCGTGGCCGTACTCTATGATGGCCCAGCCTCCAGCACGAAGAGTGATCTGTTTGGCAATGGTCTAGCCGGATCAGGCACCTATCGTCTGATTGTTGATGGCAGTGGTCAATATAATCTGACGGGGACCAATCAGAATTTATGGAACTTGGGCGAGCTTAACGTCGGTGATCCAGACACCTTGGCCGACTTTGCGACCTGGGGAATGGATTTCTACCCGGCCGAAAATTACTTCCTCTCTATCGATGACCACGGCGATGGGGTCTACGGGGTCAGTCAGGACAAGACCTCCAATGATATTTTGACGCCCGAGGAAACCTATCAAGCGCTCAAATCTGCGACCATAAACGGCAACCGTAAAATCGACATCTTTGATTACGAGGCCTGTCTGATGGGGCTGGCTGAAAATGCCCACGATCTGAGCCAATGGATCGATTATATGGTGGCCTTCCCCCAAATTAGCTGGGGTATCAGCACCTATCCCAACTACTTTAAAAACTTACAGGCGACAGACACTCCCGACCAGCTTACCCCTTTCATCGTCCGGGAATATTCAGACCAGGCTCGAGTGGCCAACGGTGGGTTGGGCTACCCACACGTGGTCTCGGCCATCAAGCTGAGCGAAATGAATGACGTTCGTATCGCCGTGGATAATCTGGTGACAACGATCTCTGGTACTACCACCATCACTCAGGTCAACGCCCTGCGCGATCAGTCCCAAGCCTACGCCAACAGTAATGATGCCACCAATCCCGATCACGCCGACTACATCGATCTGAAAGATTTGGCCAAGAACCTAGCAACGCTGGCCCCGACTGAAGCCGCTGCGGTACAGACTGCTGTGGATGATGCCGTTGTCCTCGAAAAGCACGCCAGTGGCTATGTTTTGGGCAACTTCTGGAACCACAGTGGATCGAATGGGCTGGCCATTTACTATCCCGCCACCCAAACCTCAAGTGCCTTTGGTCTCTACCCAACCCGCTACACTATGAGCGAAGAAGGGGTGTGGGATGAGTTCCTGGCCTGGGCCGTATGGCCGGATGGTGATCCAAATGATCCTGCGAGTGATGGCAGGGGGGCCAGCAGTGCTCGCGGGGCTAGTAGTGCTCGCGGGGCTAGTAGTGCCCGTGGCGCGAGTAGTGCTCGAACGCAAGATAAACTCACTGATACCGACACCACGATATTTATCACTGGCGACTATCTGAACTATCTACCAGCCGTCATCAAGAATTAATGGCCTGCTGCGCTGTGACTGACAGCACGGTAAAGGTTTAGAAAAAACGCTCCAAACTTTGACCTGGGGCGTTTTTGTTTAAAGAGACAGTTGCTCACTTCCTGACGGTGCTGGGACTGCTTCCGGTTATTTTCTTGAAAACGCGGGAAAAGTGATAGGGGTCACTGTAGCCAACGTGTTCAGCGACCTCTTTCACGTTGAGGGCTTGGGTGGTGAGCATCCGTTTTGCGGCGGCAATGCGATGGCGGGTGTGATGTTGTTGGGGCGACTCGCCAACCCATTTTCGAAAGAGTTGACGTAGATAAGAACTGCTCACCCCCACGTGCTCAGCTAATTGGTGGACATCAAAAGGGATCTGATAATTTTCTTCGATGTGGGTCAAGGCCCGGCGAATGGTGTCGGGGAATTGTGACTCGAGCGGCTCTTCACTTTGCGCTTGAGTGAGCAACGCCAATATCTCGTAAAAAATTGCAATCGCTTGTAGGGCATATCCTTGTTTTTGCCTGATGAGAGCTTCGCGTAGTAAGTGAAATTTCTCTGCTAACTCAACATTCTGACCCACTGACAAGCAAACTAATGTTTGATAGTTGCAAATTGTGGGCAGATTTCCGGCGATGGCACACCAATGAAGTTGGATTCTTTGTTCGGCTTGATAGGTGAAGCTGTGGTTGGGGGGAATGATGAGAATGTCGCCCGCAGTGATAACGCTTCCTGGGGTGGTTTTGTCGGTTAAATGGGCTTGCCCCTTGGTCTGATAATAAAATTGCAGGCGATGGGGATGCTCTGCTTCATTGGCTTCAAAGTGGGGGAGACAGTGATATTCCCCTGCTTGAGCCACCCAGAAGTCGAGGTTCGGGCTGGTTTGATGCCCATAACCCGTGCGCCAGTAGCTGTAACGACGGGGGCGCGTTCCTTGTTTTGTGCCGCCTAACATCGGTTGTTGGGTCGAGATGAGTGCCATTTTATCCATTCTCTCCATCATTCGATCCATTGAGTTCGGGTTACTTTTTTGTATAATCAGGGCTATGAAAACGCATGATATTCAACAGTTTGATTTTGACAAAGAGAAGCTCACCATCACGTGGGCTGATCAGCACAAAAGTGAATTTCATTATATTTGGCTGCGCGATAACGCTCCCAGCAATCGGCACGCTAATGGACAAAAATTAGTCGACTCTGTCCAAATCCCTCTCGATAGTCGGGCCGAAAACGTGATTGTTGTGGGTGAGAAAGTGGCGATTAATTGGACTGATGATGGCTCGGTCAGTGAGTTTGATCCAGTTTGGCTGCGGGCCAATGCCTATGAGCCAGAGGAGGTGGCTACTCGGCGCATTCGTCCTATTTTGTGGCAGGCGGCCGATCTCGCTGAGAATTTGCCCACATTTGACTATCCAGACTTGGCAGAGGACTGGCAATCCCTGCGGGCGATGTTATCGATGGTCTTTGACTATGGCTTTGCCATCATTCGGCAGGTGCCTACGCGGTCGGAATACTTGTTTAAGGTGATCGACTTGTTTGGCTATGTGCGTGAGACAAACTATGGCACTTATTATGATGTAAAGGTCACACCCGATCCCACCAATTTGGCTTTTACTAGCCGCACTCTGACTGGACACACCGATAATCCATATCGTCATCCCGTGCCGACCCTGCAATTGTTGCACTGTTTGCAAAATGAAGTTGAGGGCGGTGATAGTACCCTCGTCGACGGCTTTGCCGTGGCCGAGGCGCTGCGTGAGGCTGACCCAACTGCCTTTGACCTGCTGAGTACCTCGCCGGTGACGTTCCGGTTCAATAGCCCCGACGCTGATCTACGGCACGAAACCACGATTATCGAGACCAACCCTTGGGGTGAGGTCAGTGGCATTCGTTTTAACAATCGCTCGCTACAAACCTTTTATCTAACTCCGGACAAAATGAAAGCCTTTTACACCGCCTATCAAAAATTTGGCCGAATGTTGGAGGCTGATGAAAATAAGGTTACCTTCAAATTGCAGTCAGGGGACGCGATGCTCTTTGACAACCAACGTATTCTACACGGGCGCATCGGCTATGAGAGCAGCGGGCAACGTCACTTGCAAGGCTGCTACGCCGACCGTGACAGTTTGTTGAGCAAGCTGGCGGTGTTGAGCAGGGGATAGGAGAATGCCCTCGCCCATCGCATCGCTCTGGACTCCCCCTCAGCCCAACTCGGGAGAGGGGGTTGGGGGGTGAGGGCCAAATCCTCAATAATCATAATTCTAAGGATGCAAATAATGACAAACCAAAATATTATCGACGAAATCATTGAAGCCTTTAACGAAAAAGGCCATTTAGAATATGGCGAGCGGGTGAATATGCGGGAGCATATGCTGCAATCGGCGGTGTTTGCGGAGCAGGATGGCGCGAATGACCTAATTATTGCGGCAGCCTTGCTGCACGACTATGGCCACTTTACCCACGGCCTGGGCGAAGATATCGCCGACCACGGCATCGATGGCAAACATGAAGAAGTTGGGGCTGAATATTTAAAGGATTACTTTCGCCCGGAAATTATTGAGCCGATGCGTCTCCACGTTGCAGCCAAGCGATATTTGTGCGCTGTTGACGCGGAGTACTTTGCTATGGTCTCACCTGCATCACTGCAAAGTTTGGAATTGCAAGGTGGCCCCTTCACCCCTGAAGAAGTTAAGGAATTCGAAAAAAACCCCTACTTCAAACAGGCCATTCAGGTGCGACGGTATGATGAAGCAGGGAAAGTGCCGGGGATGGAAACACCCCCAATTGAGCATTATCGGTCGATTATCGAGAAGGCGTTGCTTTAAGTGTGAGGGTTTAGAAATAAAAAAGCCGTCCGCCCTTCATAAGGGTTGACGGCTTTTTTCGTAGAATATCTTAAAGGCTCATCCCCAAGCCATTTTTAGCTTTTGTAAATGCTTGGGAAATAGAATTTCCCCTTGATGGTGTTTTCGACGGCACCAACATCAATGATCTCATCAACAATTCGAGTAAAGCCATTGCCACGCTGATCATTGACGGGAGGCATACTAAAATTAGGGTCGCCACTGTTGAGGGCTGGGCTGGTAATGTCAGGTAGGTGAGTTTGTGTTTCTCCCCCATTGTCGGCAAGCGGCCCAAGTTGGGCATCGAGTAAGGTGCCGGTGGTGCCAATTTGGTTACCATTTACACCATTTGTCAATCCAGTCGTATCGCCATTACCAATCACATTGTAACCGCTGTTGGTATCCAGCGTAGCATTGATATCACGCGTAGTGCCTGAACCACTGTTACCAGCCACAATCGTGTGACTAATGACGGTACTGACCCCACCTGGATTGACAACGCCAAAGCCAACACTGTTGGCAATGGTGCTATGAGCAATAGTGACGCTCTGTCGACTCACACTTTGTACCCCGTGCCGACCGCTACTAGAAATTGTGCTGCTATTGACCGAAACATCATTTTTCGCAGCAACACCATCTAGCCCTGCCGTAATCGTACTGTATGAAATAGTAGCATTGGTCTCAGCGTAAACACCATAGCTTGTGCTACTGGAAATCGTACTACTAATCACGGTTGCTTGTCCGTCCGCAGTAATTCCCTTATCCGACCCAGTCACTTTACTTCTAATAACTGTGACGGGGCCTGTTTCCGTATCAATTCCATCATCACCCCCGGTCAGGGTGCTATTGATGACGGTCACACTTCCCGTTTCCGCATCCACCGCATCATCATCGTTGCCCGTAAGTGTACTGTCTATGATTAAAATATCACCAGTCACACTATAAACGGCTTCATAGCCTGCGGTAATGGTGCTACTAATTATGGTGATATTTGAAAAGGAGTCAGCCCCATTATCGACTTCACCAGTAATTGTGCTGTTATTGACCTCGGCTGGCCCAAACGCTCTAAAACCGTAATTAGCGCCAACAATTGAGCTATTCGTTACCGTGAGGTGCCCCTTAGCATACATTCCCTGGTATGTTTGCCCGGTAATATAACTGTTGGTTACTGTAATTGCCCCTAATGTGGTCACAATCCCATCAATATTTCCAGTAACCACACTGTCGGTGACTGTTGCGCCACCAAAAGCAGCGATACCGGCACATCCTTGCCCGGTGATGGTGCTTTTATCCACAAATGCATCACCGTTTATAGTGTACACACCACAATTTGCTCCGGTGATGATACTGTTCGAAATCGTTGCGTCATTGTAAGCCTCAACCCCGTGGCCTGATACATTGCTGATGGTTAGACCATCTATCCCGATATTTGTCCCTGTTTCAGCGCCAATGATGCCCGTATGTCCATTTCCGTCTAGGGTTAAACTGCTGGCCCCAGGTCCATTGATTTGGACAGTTTGGCTGATGCCGGGGAGGCTGCTGGTTATGGCAATGGTGCCACTGATGGTTGTTAAATCGATGATATCATCAGGGCCAGCCCCTGAAATGGTACATCCTCCATAATCGGTATCAAGATTGGCGGCAACGATTGCTTCACGTAAGGTACAGCCGGTGGTATCATCTGTGGTGCTATCAACGGTGATTGTTCCCGCTAAAGCCGGGGCCGCTGCCCCCAGAATGAGCGCCGCCCCCGTCACCGTAGACACGACGAGCTGCTTGGTGGGCCGCATCGCCTGTGAGAATGCCCGCAGTTGCTTGATAAAAATTGCGGCACGTTGGGCCTGCCATAATAAGTAGCTGGCCAACCAAGGGTTTCTTGTAGCGATTGCTTTCGTGCACAAAAAGGTGAGAATGTTATCCGATTCGGTTTGAGATTGAGACGTCGAGCTAGATTTCATTGATTATCTCCTATCATACTGTCCATAAAAAATCATTTTTTAAATTCCAACTCAAATGGTATCAAATTTGGGCGATGATGTCTATCATGAGAATGGGACAATTTTGTCACAAATTTAGGGCAATTTTGTCACTTGTTTGGGACAATTTAGATATTGAGCCTTTTGACCCTTGATAATTGGCACCCCGATCAATGTCTTGGTATTATTTGGGGTGGGAATTACTCAACATCTCGAATTTTATTAGGAGTACAGGATGTACATCGACGGAAATTGGATTAGCTCTGATCAGACCTTTGCAGTTTACAACCCAGCCACGGGCGAAGAAATCGGCCAGGTGGCTGATGGTGGCCAAGCCGAAGCCCAACAGGCGATTGAAGTGGCCCACATAGCTTTTAAGACCTGGTCAAAAACAACCGCTTATGAACGCTCGGCCAAACTCTATCGAGCTTATCAGTTGATGATGGATCGGAAGCAGGAATTGGCGGAATTGATGACGAAGGAACAGGGGAAACCCCTCAAAGCAGCCTTGAATGAGGTGCAGTATGCGTCCGATTTTATGCTTTGGTTCGCCGAGGAAGCCAAGCGAATTTATGGCGAAACCATTCCCTCGGCCCGGGCCAATCAACGCTTTATGGTGCAGTATCAACCTGTAGGCGTAGTCGGGGCCATCACCCCGTGGAATTACCCAATCTCAATGATCACACGCAAAGTCGGGCCAGCCCTGGCTGCCGGATGTACGGTCGTCCTCAAGCCTGCGGAGGCGACACCCTTTTGTGCCATCACCGTTTTCCAAATTTTGGAGGAGGCTGGCTTCCCCGCCGGGGTTGCTAATCTGGTCACAGCACTTGATCCGCGACCGATTGGTACTGAATTTTGCACCAATCCTTTGGTCAAAAAATTGACCTTCACCGGCTCAACGGCAGTGGGTAAGAAGCTGGCAACCGATGCCGCCCCACAACTCAAGCGGGTGTCGATGGAGCTTGGTGGTCACGCCCCTTTCATCGTTTACGATGATGCCGACCCAGTACACGCAGCCAAGGGGGCTTCGCTGGTGAAATTCCTCAACACTGGGCAAGCTTGCATTAGCCCCAATCGCATTTTTGTTCATCGCAACATTATGGAACCGTTTATCGAGACGTTTAGCCAGCGTGTGACTAAAATGGTGGCGGGTAATGGAATGGAGACGGGGGTGAGTATTGGACCGTTGGTCAGTCAAGCAGCAGTTGGTAAGGTAGATCGACAGGTGCAGGATGCAGTGGCGAAAGGGGCGGTCTTGCATAATGGGGGGCAGCCGTTGCGTGAAAACGGTCTGGAAAATGGCTACTTCTACGCCCCAACCCTGTTGAGCGCCATCACCCCTGATATGCAGATTTATCGAGAAGAAACCTTTGGCCCGGTCGCCGGGGTCATCCCCTTCGATGATGACGACGATATTCTAACAATGGCTAATGACACCCATTATGGCTTAGCTGCTTACATCTACACCCAAAATTTATCAAAAGCCCTTCGCACCTTTGAAGGTCTTGATTTTGGTATTATTGGGATCAATGACATCAACCCGACCAGTGCTGCTGCGCCGTTTGGGGGGATGAAGGAAAGTGGTCTGGGCCGTGAGGGCGCCCGGGAGGGGATTGTGGAGTATTTGGAGACGAAGTTAGGTGGTTTTTTGGTGTAACGACGTAGTAAGGAGTAAAAAGTGGGGAGTAAGTAGATTTTTTACCATACTACTTACTCCTTAATCCATAATCCCTCTATCTTACCCCAACGTATTCACATTATTCAAATCTTCAAACGCCTGTGTTAACCGCACTTTGAACGACTCTTCGGCTTTGCGCAGCCAAACACGGGGATCGTAGAACTTCTTGTTTGGAGAATCGTCCCCATCAGGATTGCCGATTTGGGCTTGGAGATAATCGGCTTTGTCGAGATAGTAGGTGCGCACCCCATTCCAGAAGGCCCATTGTAAGTCGGTGTCAATGTTCATTTTGATTGCACCGTAAGAGATGGCTTCCTGAATTTCGGCCTCGCTTGAGCCAGAGCCACCGTGGAAGACAAAGTTCACGGGCTGAGGGCCAGTGTTGAACTTGCTTTGGATGTGGTCTTGACAGTTTTTCAAGATGACGGGGCGGAGTTGAACATTGCCTGGTTTGTAAACGCCGTGGACATTGCCAAAGGCTGCGGCGACGGTGAACTTGTCGCTCACTTTCATTAGCTCTTCGTAGGCATAAGCCACTTCTTCGGGCTGGGTATAAAGGCGAGCGCTGTCAATATCGGTGTTATCAACGCCGTCCTCCTCACCACCGGTGACCCCCAGTTCGATTTCTAAAGTCATCCCGATCTTGCTCATTCGCTCCAAATAGCGTTTGCAAATCTCAATGTTTTCTTCCAACGGCTCTTCCGATAAATCGAGCATATGAGAGCTGAAGAGCGGTTCGCCGTGAACCTTATGGTAGGCCTCGCCTGCTGCCAGCATTCCATCCACCCAGGGCAACAGCTTTTTCGCGGCGTGGTCGGTGTGTAAAATGACGTGAGCGCCGTACAACTCGGCCACTTGGCGCACGTGGTGTGCCCCAGAAACGGCTCCAGCAATCGCGGCGCGTTGCCCCTCATTGCCCATCCCTTTCCCGGCAAAGAAAACGGCTCCACCATTTGAGAATTGGACAATCACCGGCGAGTTAACTTGGCTAGTTGTTTCTAGCACAGCATTCACTGTGTTGGTACTCGTTACATTGACTGCTGGCAAAGCAACATTGTTTTCCTTGGCCCAGCTAAATACAGCCTGCACGGCATCGCCTGTAATGATGCCGGGCGAGATATGATCTTTGATATTAGACATCAATCTCTCCTTTAGATATGGAATTAAAATTTGCTAAATGAAAATTTGGACAGGATTTACAGGGGGTTCAATCTTACACAAAAGTCTTCATTCTGTTAATCTTGTCAATCCCGTCTAATAATTTCTAAATCCAGATATGTTTTTTTACAATTTATTGGCAACGGTGGCAATGGGGCGATAACAGTATCGCTGTGATGAGGATAATTTGGGGTAATCCCTAGCGCGGACTATACAAGATTGCCAAAATTTGGGCAAATATTGTATTTTACACTAAAAGAGGCTGGCTATTCTCAAAATAATGCTTAAACCGATTGTGCGAATTAGCCAGACCGCAGAGGTTTTTAAATCGAAACCAGTCAAACTCGACCTTGTTGAAATTAACCCTTTTTACGTTGATGTCAAGGGTAAAACCTCTACGGTCTTTTTCCCCTTATTAGGATAAAACATTAAATTGGAAACCTTGGCTATGACCAGCAGACTTCTCAGCTTCTTCTAAGAAACTTGTTGATTTGTGTCATACCCGAATGAAGTTGTCGGGTATCCATTGGCTGGGGGCAACAAACAGTGGACTCTGGCTATAGTCCCCATAGCAAAAAAGCGTGCGGGAATGACAGGGACTGAAGTTTCTTTCGTTCTGCAGAAGGCCAACGGTCGGACTTCTCAGTTTCTCGAAATGACAGGCCAACTATAATTTACTAACCCAACTGGTTGGTTAGCTGTTCGCAATTTTTGATAAGCTGTATAGGCTGCTTTAGGGGTACCCAGCTCTGTAACCAATCCGTAGGATGGCTGCATACTATCCGAGTAGCAGAACCAACAGACCTGCTCGATGATACCTTGTAGATTGTCAGTGACCATCTGATAAAAGCGGGTCAGGAAATCGGCTTGGAACTGATCATCATTTGTTTTCACGCCCATCTCGGTCATCCAAATGGGTTTACCAAACGCCTTGTAATATTGCGAAATCCGATCACCCGCATAGCCGTGCCCCCACCCATCGGGCCAGCAGTGCGTTGGGCGTTGACCATAGGGACGAAGCCCAATGGCGTCAAACGGGATTTGCCCGTGAGTCTGATCCAGAACTGCTTTGAGCCAATAGATATTACCTGACATATGCCTCCTTTGTTTATGCTGGTTATTGATTTTTGGTGTGCGCAAGATATCCCCTCCTCACAATGCTCCGCATTATCCCCTCCCTCAATTTTGAGGGAAGAGCTATAAGTTGGACAAGAGGTGATGAGGCAAGCCAAGAGTTGTGCACTCGCTTATACCGCTTTACAAATTCTTTAATTGTGTACATCAAGGATAAAAGTATATATTATTATAAAGAATTCTGCTATAAATGTGAATCTTGCCTCGTTCAATGGCTTTGATATTAACACATAAGCGTCACAAAAACGTTTAAAGAACGTCACCAATCGTTAGGTTGGGGGCGACAACTGATTTTTTAGAGAGGCGAGTCGTCTCGGTAGTATGACAGTGAGGAATAATCGACCTCCCGACAAGCAGGAGGTTAATAAATAGTATAGACCCTGGAGCAAGCTCCAAATTCTTATTCCGCAGTAAGCTGCGGGGTATTCAACCAATGAAGGTGTAAAGATAAAAATCGCCCTAGTGTGTGATGCTAGGGCGATTTTTAGATTAAAACAGCGATGGGTGTTATACGACTATTTTGGCTTTGTGTGTTTTTCCCAATTCATGCGTGGTGTCCATTGGTCGTACATTCCGTATGGATAGAGTTCGGGCAGGGCGCTTACCTCAGCGAGCCTTTGTAACTCCTTTTCGGTGAGATTGATGGTAGCGGCACCGAGATTGTCCTCCAGTTGAGCTATTGTCCGGGCACCGATGATAACGCTCGTTACAGCCGATTGCGCTCGTAGCCAAGATAAGGCAATTTGGGCATGAGACACGTTCCGTTCCTGGGCGATCACATCCACCGCATCGACAATACGCCAGTTACGCTCTGTATTACGTCGTTCCCACGTCTCCTCCATACCCCCTTCTGCCGTGGCAATGCGTCCCTCCGTTGTTTCTGTTGGGCGGTGATTACGGGTATACTTTCCCGAAAGAAATCCACCACCCAGCGGTCCCCATGGCATAAGGCCAATTCCTTCACTTAGACATAGATCGATAAACTCATACTCGATATCCCGTTTTATCAGGCTGTATTGATATTGAGCCGCAACAAAGTGATGGTAGCCGTTACATTTGCTCACCCCCAACGCCTTCATGATCTGCCACGCCTTGAAGTTCGAGACCCCAATGTAGCGTACCTTGCCCGCTGTCACAAGATCATCAAACGCCCGCAGCGATTCTTCTAATGGCGTGATCAGGTCCCATAAATGCATATAGTAAAGATCGATGTAGTCGGTATGCAAGCGGCGTAGGCTTTGTTCTACCGCTTGGATAATGTGGTGGCGGGAGAGGCCTTCATCATTAGGGCCATCACCCATTTTAACCCGCATCTTTGTGGCCAAAATGACGTCGCTGCGCCGATCTTTTATAGCCTGCCCGGTGATCTCCTCGGAACGGCCACTTGAGTACGCGTTCGCCGTGTCCAGATGGTTACCGCCTGCGTCCAAATAGCGGTGAATCATGCGAATGGCCTCTTGGGGTGGTGTGCCTCGGCTATTGTCCTCGCCAAAGGTCATTGCGCCCAGGCTCAAGTCTGAAACGAGTAACCCCGTGTTCCCTAATCGGTTAAAATTCATCGAATTATTGCCTTTCTCTGTTTCATAGTGATGACAACACAAATTTTATTTAGACGGAGGGCAGTATATCGTTTAGAGTGCGCTCTAAGTCAAGAGGCAATTTTAGGGGATTGATACTTTGATCCCGCGTGACTTCAGCTTTTGCTTCAGGGGAGAAAATCATCACTTCTTTTCAATACAGCCGAAATGATTTCGCTAATTATGTTATTTTAGCCAGCACCGCCTCAATCGCCTGCACAATCGCTTCGGACTTTTGCGGATTGAGGGCGTCGGGATGCGGTGGGGCAAACTGACGCGAGTCATTGTCAAAATATTGGCCGGATGCAGTGGCGAACTCATCGGATAAGGCAGCACGGACCAATATTTTTGCACCGATACCGATATCCTTGCCCGTCGCGCCAAAGGCTTGTTTGACCATTTTTGTACCCAACATCGAGCCAGGATTGACGGCAATGATGATTGGGGTGCCATCTTTGAGGGCCAACACACGGGACCACATCGTAATCGCCAGTTTACTTTGAGCATACACACCAAAGTTATCGGACAGTTTCAACCGTCCAGCCAACGCATCTAGGTTGACTGGGGCTTGAGCGGCAGAGGACAAATTGATGACCCGACTAGATGTATCAAATAGCGGCATCAATTGTTTTGTTAGTAGATAGGGGGCAATCGTATTGACTGCAAAGCGGACATCAAGGCCATCTTCGGTGATAAGCTTACTCACGCTATAGACCCCAGCGTTGTTAATGAGCACATCAAGGCTGTTGTGGTGCTTAGTAAGCGCCTTCGCCATTGCCTCCACCTCAGCCATCCGTGATAGATCAGCCACATAGCTTTCAACTTGACCACCTGACGCAGAAAGCGTCTTTTCCACATTTGTTAATTTTGCGGGATTACGGCCGTGCAGCAGAATCTGGTGACCTTGTTGGACAAGCAGTTTGGCCGTTTCCAGACCAATCCCATCGGTCGCTCCGGTGATAAGTATCGTTTTTTGCATTGTTTTTGTTCCTTTTTCCCTCTGGCACCAATGCTCTGCGTTGGTGCCAGATCATATATCAAAACTTGGTTTATTCAGCAAACACTGGCAACACTTCATCTGCCAGACGTTTCATCGTTGTCTCAATATCAGCTTGATTAAAGCGCAGGTTAAACACCAAATGGTTCAGCCCAATGTTTTTCAGTGATTGTAGATAAGCCAGAAGTGGGCGTATCCCCGACCTGAAGCCCAAATGAATGGTTTCTGGTTGAGCATCAGGATCATCGACCAAGTCAATGTAAAGCGGCTGCAACACAGGTTGGTCAGGTCGCCCCGCTATCTCGATCTGTGCCCGCCAATTGCTAATAAAGTGCTCTTGCAACAAGAGATTTCGTGGATAGACCATCCATCCATCACCATTTTGGGCGAGCCACTCGGGCGCTTGCTGGCTTCCGCCCGTAATCAGCAGGGGCAGTTTTCTACCCACAGGTTTGGGGAGCATATCCATATTGTCACCAGTGCGGCCATATGGGGTGTCAACGACTGGAAAGTCTTCGCTCATCCGCCGGATGTAAGCAAAACTCTCGCGAAATTGAGCACCACGGTCATCGAAAGGAATGTTAAGGGCCGGAAACTCCTCGGGACGGTCGCCCGAAGCAATCCCCAAGATAAGGCGTCCCCCCGACAATACATCCACAGTAGCCGCCGCCTTGGCGACATGGGCTGGGTGCCGCAATGGCAGAATGATGCTAGACACGCCAAGTGCGATGTTTTTGGTCTGACCAGCTAAAAGACCAAGATAAACAAAGGGATCGTAGGTTTGTCCCGCGTCGCCAAATGCTGGTACATTGAAGGGAATGTCTCGTAGCCAGATTGCTGAAAAGCCAAGTTCTTCGGCCAGTTGGACCCGTTCCAAATGACGGGCCATGGTCGGCACTGGGCCTGTGGTGTAGGTCTCAATCGGGGCCACTAAACCAAAGCTCATTTGGTTTGGGTGGAATACGGAGTTGTAGCCTCGATTGATGGTTTGAAACCCTGTATCAGTGACATCTTTAAGCATATTTTTATCCATTAAACAGAAATTCGAGACGCTAGATACGCCCCGACAAAACAACCCTGATTTTACCGATTGCAGGTACAATCAGGAAATGACGATCGTGGTTGTAAATCCTGCGTATGCATCCTCACTTAGTACAAGAAGCGCCGTTTTTATCATTCTCTTAAGAGATTGCATAGTCCCATTATATCTATAAAATAAAAAATGATAATAGACCAAAAAACATAATCACTTTTTAGTTTTTATTGATAATCCGCCATGAATATTGAACATCTCAAACTCTTTGTGCGGTTAGCCGTTACAAATAATATTAGTTTAGCGGGACGTGAATTCGGCTTATCACCAGCGGTAGCCAGTTCATACATCAGCAAGCTGGAAGCAGGGCTTGGCGTTCGCCTAGTCCACCGTACAACACGAAAGGTTTCATTGACGGAAGAGGGGGTTGCCTTCCTCCCACACGCCGAAGAAGTGCTTGCTAGCATTGAAACGGCGCGGGCTTCCGTTGGGGCTGGCGATGCTTCACCCAGAGGTACTCTGAAGGTCACAGCCTCGGCTTCTTTTGGGCGGATGCACCTAATGCCTGCGGTGAAGGGTTTTTTATCCCGCTACCCTGATCTCCTGCTAGATTTTCGATTTACAGACACTATTGTTGATTTGGTTGAGGGGGGATTTGATATTGCTATTCGTAATGCAGAACTCAAAGATTCTACCTTGATTGCCCGTAAGTTAGCCTCGGACAAACGGATTGTCTGTGCTTCACCTGACTATTTGGCAACGTTTGGTGAACCAGCCTCACCCGACGACTTGCATCATCATCGCTGCGTTAATTTGATGGGGCTTGAGAATTGGGTATTTGATACCCCCGAGGGACAGTTGAGTGTGAAAACGAGAGGAGTCTTTCGAACCGATAACGGCGAGGCCATGCGAGATGCCTGTGTGGCTGGCTTGGGGATCGCCGTCAATTCGAGGTGGAGTGTCTACCAGCATTTGTATCGAGGAAAGTTGGTTCAGATCCTGCCAGACTATCCATTGGTCTCCAATACTGCTATCTGGGCAGTCTATCCCAGCTCACGCCTACTGGCTCCCAAGGTCAGGGTATTTATCGACTATTTTGCGAGTTATTATGGTAATCCACCGTATTGGGATAAAATGTAGAGCGATTAATAATCCGGCAGAGCGCGGGGAATTCAACGCTTGATTTTTCTAAAGTGGAATGTTTGAACCTCTGATAGATTTACCTTAAACTGCTTGGATTTGAAATACTCATCGTATCTAAAATTAAATTGCCCATCATCGCTGACCATATAGCCGCCTTGGCATAAAGCTGAATCCCATCCAACAACTTTGGCCGTCTGTTGCAGGATATCATGTGGTAATTTTTGTTTCCAAGCCAACTTTAAAGCGTCCGCATCATTTGGGGCCAGCAGAAAACCCGACCACCGTTCTAGCTGGCCATAAAAATCGGACTCCTTGTACCCTGCTTGGGGCTGCCATTTCTTCATATACCAGAGGTAAAAACTTGAGGCACTAACAAACTGATCTACTTTATGACCCTGCTGATAAAGGAAGAAGTGTACTATGCTGCTGTCGTACATCGCAATATTAACAACCGGGCCAAAATCGGATAATGCAACAGCTAATTGTTCTGCCTTCTGACTGGTCGGATTAATTCCTTTGACAGAGGAGTCGTAGACACAAATCCATCGGTCTGGTGGCCCGATCACAATAGCTCGATCCACATCCTCACTTTGCGTTACAGCTTGGAAACCGTTTTTAACCATAAGTTCAGGTAATTGCGAGAGAAGATCACGATAAATGACCTCTGCGTTAGAACGCCCTGCAAAAACCTGATAATTGGCAAAGTCTATACCCATAACTTTGATTTCCTCTTTAAACGCCAGATATGCTAATTGCAGAAACCTAGATACAAAGCAAATGATATCCATCGTGTGACAAAGTATTATGGCACGTTTATGACAATAGGCTTGTTTCTCTGCACCCATCGGGGCTGACGAATTGGAAGAACAATCTCAACCTTTTCAATATGTTCCAAAGAGGGGTGTATTAGTAGCTTTCCCCATTCCCAATATCCGCGAGAACTCGAAAGGGGGCGTACGTATCGAGAACTGCGCCGTCAGGCTCAAGGATTAACCAGTTGGTATGCCCCCAAATGCTGGGATGGCCGTTGAAGGCGAAGAAAACGACCCCCATCACCCGCTCGTCACTAAGCCACGGTGTCCACCCGGTTTCCGGCAAATCAGGATAGCGCCCATTGTTCCCCTGTAACGCCAGATCCAAATACTGGGCCATTAGCTCATTGTCAGGCAAAGGGCGGCCATTGTCCGGCGAATTGGGATCAACCGACTCGGCGTGTCGCCAGCCTGTTTCGGTGATCAAAACAGGCATCGGCTCGACGCCATATGTCGATAACTTCCACAGCTCCCATTCGTAGCTATTGATGCCCCGATTATTGATGCCCGCTTCTGGCTTTTGGTGGGCTGGGTTGGTCACTCCATTCAACCAATCTACCTGATACGTCTGTTGCCACGGCCCTTCTATGAAAGGGCCAAGCGGATAGGGGTGGCTAGCCCAAATATCAATATGGGAGAAAACATCAGGCTCGGCAGCGACCATCTCGTCCATAAATGTTTCTGAGTCCATATAGAACTGACCATCAATAAAGGGCTGATCGCCCGTGTGGGGAGTATAAGCATCAAATCCAGCGTTGAGAACTTTTACACGTGGGTCAGTTTGATGCAGAGCCTCGGCTACATCGACTAGGAAGCGGGCGTATTGGGCGGGGGCAGGTCGCCCGCCCCACTCATTGCCATGGTTCGGTTCATTCCCGACAATCACGTAAAGTGGCCCTGACCACTCTAAGTGATCAATAAAATTGGCATACTGTTTAGCGACTGTTTGATACCGACCATCATCGTCCATCGGTGGGGCACGCCAGCCACCACCGGGATCGTGGGTGGTGGCGAGACGGATGACAGGTGTTAGATTAAGCGTAGCACATAAATCCTGAAATGTTTGCCAACGAGCCGGGTCCAAATCATCCAAGCGGATCAATTCTATCACATAGCCCCCTGCCCCAACCGCCTGACGAGCATACTCTAGGTGTAATGGCCAAATATCGACAGGCCAATCATGTTGACCATCGGACAAAAGCAGGTGGACACCCAGCTTATTTCGCGACATATCAGGCGTAGGGCTTGGTGGAGCAATTGCCATTTCAGCACAAGCCGCCAAGATCAGGAGATAAACACCGAATGTAAAAATGAAGTATTTGTATTTAATCATTTTGGTACGAGTCACCTGTCATCTATTTGTGACAGTATAACGCACGAGAGCTAGAGAAAGGTTGACAATAGATTGACCGTTCTCCAATGATTGAAGTGGGGGCTAATACTACCCGTGCACTCAGGGTCCCGCTGGAAACTGACTGGTACCTGTCACTGACCCATTTTCAATATGTGTGATCCCTGTGTCAACAAGTTGGTTGCCATAGCTATCAGTCACTCGGAAGGTGAAGGGGCCTGTCCCCATGCCTGGGCTGGTTTGCACAAAATAGTTATAAGAGGTGCGACCCACATTGACCCATTCACTATCATTGTTCAAATATTCCAGTTTGGCGATTGGATTACGATGATTACGCACTTGAACAGCGGTCCACCATTGATTGCTACCGTCTTTAAAGTTGTAGACAATGGGGTCGGTTAGTTCGGGACTGACAACTTGCCACGTAATATCAACCCGACCTTGGACGAGATCGGCAATCTGCTCAAAGGCTTCTCTACTCAAGTCCAAATGTCCAGACTCGCACTCTGGGCATAGATCAACAATCCGGATTGTAATTGTCCCCTTAGGGCCTGTCACCTCGACGTAAGAGCCACAGACTGCTGCATTATCGTATTGCTCCGCGTTCATCGCTGCGACCATTAAATCACCCGGCGATGCATCGAACAAACAAGCTCCAGCCCCGGTTGCGCTGTAATAGGTTGCGATTCCGTCATATACCGGATTGGAGTTAGCCCGGCTAAGTAGAGGTAACCAGAGCTTGTGGTCGGGATCTTGACCGCGAACGGTCGGTAGGGTCACTAATGTCATCTGTGTTGCTACAACTAATAAAACAAACATCATTTTCCAGACGAGCTTCGATTTCATCATCATTCACCTTTCACCTGTACATCCTAATATTTTCCTATAACGTTTCTATATCTATCGCAAATGAATACTCTGAAAAAATGAATATTTCTTGTAAAGTGTATTTATTAACGTGCTAAATAACATCCGTAAAAATCAACGATCGAACTGTCATTGTTGGCTACATTACTAAATATATCTAAATAAGTAAACGGGACAAAGGTGTGATTAATTAACTTAAAAAGCACCGTGGTATCAAATACTACAATGCTCTCTAAAGGCACTTGTTTTAATGTTTGCTTTCAAATGCTTGTGCAAATCATCGAATGTCTGCTGAGACTGTAATTATACTGATATACTGTCGATGAATGTCTGTTCTTGTGGAACATTTCATCCACATTTGAGGTCATCACGAAGTAATCCTTTCGCCGACGATGTTCCGGAGTTTATGCAAGTATATCGTCAAACATGATAAGTTTATAGGTTGATCCTTGTTGAAAAACGGTAAATATCGAACTGTGAACTAGGGGAGTAATAAAATTACATAGTAGGTAATTCAGCCGCCTTGTATCTGACTCGCAGGTAAACCACCTATGCTATATTTTTATTTGTAAAATCAGATGAATGCAGTAAAATCTCGATCAATAATAAGCATTGATTGAGGAAAATTAGAACTTAGACTCGGGCGAGGCTTCCAGTTGATAACAGAAGAAATGGTATCAATCAGGAAAGACTCATAGATTGGTCAGGGACATCAACCTAGCCTGTTTACAGGGCTTCTTGGAGGTTAAAATCTCAACAGAGCAAAGAATTACGCGTATTTCAAGTATCGACAATTTGGAACTATTACGGGCCAAACATCTCAGGCAATCCTTTCCCCGGCACACACATGAACGATATGCCATCGGGGTCATCGAACAAGGCGCTTTAGGCTTCTACTATCGCGGTGAGAATGTGGTTGCGACATCGGGCAATATCAGCCTGTGCATCCCAGGCGAAGTCCATACAGGCCAACCCGCTGGGGCCGAAGGCTGGACCTATCGGATGTTCTACTTCGATGTTAGTACCCTTGAGAAAGTCGCCTCCGAAATCGCAGATCGACCCCACCAACTCCCCTTTTTTCAATCAGGTGTGATTGAGGATGCACCTCTAGCCTACCAGCTGCGCCAACTGCACTATCGATTGGAGCAAAAAGAGACGCCACGCCTTGAGCAGGAAACGGCTTTGGTCGAAACCTTAGCTCGAATGATTGTCACATATGCCGATGATCGTCCTCCTGTGTACCGTGTTGGGCAGGAAACAAGTCGGGTTAAGATCCTTAAGCAGTACATTGAAAGTAATTATAGTGAGGATGTTTCATTATCGGAATTGTCCCATCTGACCCACCTCAGCCGCTATCATCTGGTGCGGGTATTTCATAACGAAGTCGGTTTGCCTCCGCACGCCTATCTCCGACAGGTGCGTGTAAAAGAGGCAAAGCGAATGCTGGCGTCAGGCCAGCCCATTGCCTCTGTTGCGGCGGCGACGGGCTTTACTGACCAAAGCCACCTCACTCGTTGGTTCAAACGGTTATGGGGCGTTACCCCAGGTCAATACCGCAACAGCGTACAAGACGGTTACCTCAAAGTGTAATATGCTCCAGCCAGGCATCAATCACTGATGTCAATTTACTGGAAGCTATCTGGAGGTAACAATGTTGAGTACGGAGTTTTGGCTAACATCCTTGGTGGTTGTGTTGATTCCTGGGACTGGGGTAATTTATACGGTGTCAACCGGCCTGTTGTTTGGCTGGCGGGCCAGCATTGCCGCAGCCGTCGGTTGTACAGCGGGGATTGTCCCCCATTTAACCGCGAGTATCCTGGGGTTATCCGCCCTTCTGCATATGAGCGCGATGGCATTTCAAGGCCTGAAAATTGTAGGGGCAATCTATTTGCTCTATCTGGCTTGGTCGATGTGGCATGACACGGGAACACTTGAGTTTGACGCCGCTGATGATACAACAAATGCGTGGCAGATCGTCAAACGAGGGGTGTTAATCAATATTCTCAATCCAAAGTTGTCAATCTTTTTCTTGGCTTTTCTTCCTCTCTTTGTCTCACCTAACAGCGCAACCCCAACTGTGGAAATGGTATTTTTAAGTTTTGTGTTTATGGCCATCACCTTGATTGTGTTTATTTTGTATGGGATCACAGCCAATAGTGTGCGTCAGTACATAATTAACTCACCAGGGATTGTAGTTGGGCTGCAGCGCTCATTTGCCGTTGCTTTTGCTGCACTTGGTGTACGATTGGCTACTACAAATTAAAAAAGACCGCAGAGGTTTTGTCTTAAATGTCAATCATAAATGGTATGGTATTCGAAATTGAAGTACGATTGAAGTTCATTTGAAAACCTCTGCGGTCTGGTTACAAGCTGAGGAAGCAGTGAGTAATATGATCTCATTTATCTTAAAAATTCTGATAGCTGGTTCAATTGTTACCTTCGTTTCCACTTATGGCGGAAAACTACCTAAACTCGGCTCCATCATCGCTGTTTTACCAATCATGACCATCCTCACGTTTTCAATCATGACCTTGAACAACGAGCCGACTGAAAATATGACACGTCTATCCTATAACATCGCCTTGACCGCTTTCATAACCGTTTTGTATCCTCTTTCGTTTTATACATTGACCAACTATCTGAATTTTACCAGTCTCAAAGCGCTCATAATAGCTGTGATTCCTCTATTAGTTGGTTACTGGTTTATGTTTCCCTTTCTGAAATCTTAATTTTACCCAAAATCGAATAATTGTTTATCGCATCAGCTTGTAACCGAGGATGACTATCAAATAAAAAATCGTCCTCGCATTCAATGCGAGGACGATTTTTTTGAAAGACTGTCGATTGTAGATTTCTATTTCATTATTACTGGCATATAAGTTACTTGCCAGTCGAATGGGGGCGCTGGCATTTTGTAGGCGCGATAGGTGTTGTTGTGAATCTCAAGTACAAATACTCGCGTTCCATCTGGCTTGACTTCTGTCACTGATGGTTTGGCGAAACCCCAGGAAATTAACCGGTTACCATTGTCGAGCGTCTGCATATTGCCACAGCAAAATGTGAAGGTGCCGGTATGCTCCCAAGTTTTTGTGATTATCATGTTGACCTCATCGATTTCATATTCGACCCCACGTGAATATCCACGCGAGGCTACACCGTTATCAAACATCGTGATGCGGCCATTGTCGAGCCGTCGAATATCATGTTGGAGATTGAACCCATCATCGTTGGTAAACGTAAATTCATTCGCAACTCCACCTAATTGCCAAATGATATCACCTGTAGTGCCATCCACTTTTGTGATGCTGCTCAAATTACGATTTGAGACTAAGTAGTTGCCATCATTATCAATATCAACGGCGTTACAATGCGCATAATCAACAACATCACCAGTTACTGAAAGTACCGTATTTGTAATTGGTATACCAGGATATGAGTCCCATTCCCAGACCAAATTATTATTAGCATCTAACTCTTGTACAACACAACTGTATACAGTAGCAGTTGCACTACCACCGAGACTGGTAAGATCCATCGTTCGTGATCGGTAAAGTAACAGGACAGCATTCCCATTGTCCTTGTACTGCAAATCGTGCCAATCTGCTAATTCACCGACCCCCTCCCAGGTTCGAGTGACCGTGTAGGACGTGTCCATTTCTTCAAAACGACCAAAGCCGATACTTCGGATTCGGTCTTCGACCGCAACAAAGTAGGTTAAACGGTCTCCCTGTCGCTTAAAGTCAGTGCCTGTGTTATTTTCACCCTCGACTTTGCGCAGAAAGAGATACTCACCTGTGTTTGAAATAATGGCCAGATGGTTAACTGAAGCAAAATAGATCGGATTATTGTCAGCCTCCTCCGTCGAGACAGTGATGGTAAAGACCGGTGTTTGAGCTAAACCGTTTGATGGTAAGAGTAGAAAGAGTAGAGCCCCTCCTAACAAGACCCAAAAATATTTCATACGAACATCCCCCTTTTTGAAAAATTTTCCTCGATTTTTTTGGTAAGGTTACCTTGGCAAAAAGTCGGTAAAGTATAGCAATGAAGACATATCTCGGCAATTACTTGAGAAAACATGAGTGTCCACTAATGTCCCCCACACCCCATTCGCCAGATATGGTCAGAGCGAGCGAGAAGATCATTCGCCTCAGTCGGACCCCAACTGCCAGCGGGATAGCTGGCTAGGGCTGGTGCTTCACTGGTGGCCCAGCCAGAAATTAGGGGGTCAACCAACTGCCAGGCATGCTTGATCTCATCGCTACGGGCGAAGAGGGAGGCGTCCTGCTTGAGAGCATCCAGTAAGAGTCGTTCGTAGGCGTCGGGCAGAACTACATCTTTGAACGAATCACGGTAATGAAAATCCATATCGACCGAACTGGAGTCGTTGCTGTCTGGCACCTTTGTTTCAAATTTGAGATGAATACCCTCGTCTGGTTGCACACAGATGGAAAGGGTGTTGGGTGTAAAGCTGGCCGACTCGGTGAGCTGGAACATGATGTCGGGTGGGGCTTTGAATTGGATGGTGATTTCGCTAGTTTTGGCGGCCAAGGCTTTTCCGGAACGAAGATAGAATGGCACCCCTTGCCAGCGCCAGTTGTTGATAAACAGCTTGAGCGCCGCATAGGTTGGAGTTTGAGATGTATCATCGACGCCGGGTGCGTCAAGGTAACCTTCATACTGCGCCCGCACCGTGTCGGACAATGCTATCGGCTGTACAGCGGCCAAGAGCTTGGCTTTTTCGTTACGAATATCATCGGCTTTAAGGGTGGCGGGTGGCTCCATCGCGACCAAGGACAGCAATTGCAGCAGGTGATTTTGGAACATATCTCGCATAACTCCAGATTGGTCATAGTAGCCGGCCCGTTGTCCCACATCAACCTGCTCAACTGCCGTAATTTGAACGTTGTCTACATATTGGCGATTCCAAACCGGCTCAAAGATTGTGTTGGCAAATCGTAAGAACAGAATGTTTTGGGCGGTCTCTTTGCCTAAATAGTGATCGATGCGATAGACTTGGCTTTCTTGGAATGTCTTATGAACTTGCTCATTCAACGCTTGAGCCGAAGCTAAATCCCGCCCAAACGGTTTTTCGATGACGATACTACGCCAGCCTTCACTTTGTTCGGCCATCCCAGCAGCCCCGAGCGCATCTGAGGCCGGACCATAGAATGAGGGGGACGTGGCCAAGTAGTAAAGCCGATTGGCTGCCCCGCCTTCAATTTCCTGCAAACGAACATTTAGCGCCTTGTAATCGTCATTGTTATCCAAGTTGCCCTGAAAATAGTGGATCATTTTAGCAAATTTGGCCCACATATCAGCATCTAGCTCCCCTCCGGCAAATTGAGCCACACCTTCTTGTAAGCGGCTCTTAAAAAAATCATCATCCCACGGACGGCGAGCAAAACCGATGATGTAGCTACATTCATCCAAACGACCTTTACGAAAATTGTTATATAAGGCTGGGATTAACTTTCGATAGGTTAAATCCCCGGACGCCCCAAATATCACAATTGAAGTTGGTTTTCTCTGGTCAGTCATCGGTATTCTCCTTAAATTGAACAAAATTGATGATATTAGTCAGTTAAAATATATGCGTTTTGTTTTGACGTGTTACTGTCTCGCAACCCTTACCCGATCATCGCTACCATAATCGCTATTATAGTCCAGGGTGAAAGGCTGGCCTAACTGATTAAATTTTCTGGGCCAAGATAGTCTGCGTCGCTCTTGATTATTACCAAAAAGGTGTCAGGTTGAAAGTAAATGACCTTTTCAGCAAAATTTAAGAACTTGTAAGATGGTAAGGTGTTGATTATCATGTATACATAATATGATCTTTTGGAAAACAAATAGTATGAGGGTGTGAAGATGCGTTTTATTGTTGGATTTTTTGTCATTATGAGTGTGATGAGTTGCCAGTTGAACAATCCACCACCGCCATCACCGACCTCTAACTTAATCTTCGCGACGGTGACAGTGGGTGGAACATCCCAGAGTCAAGTCCCTGCCTCGCCCATCGCTGATGATGCAGGTCCGACGGTTGATACCGCCACAGCAACCTCAACCTCTACCCCCACCAATACACCTACCCCAACTAATACCCAAACCCCTGTCATTATCACTGCTACTCCACTTCCTAATCCAGAAGCCGTGATAAATAGCCCAAATGGCTTTTTGAATGTGCGTGGCGGCCCTGGGGTAGCCTATCAACCGCCACTGGGGACATATAACAACGGGTCGGTGGTTGAGGTGTTAGGTAAACAGAAAGATACGGCCGGGGATTTGTGGTGGGTGATACGTTTTAATGCGGATAGCAATGAACGTGGCTGGATTTTTGCTGGCTATACCAATGCCACCAACACGGATGGTGTCCCCTGGGTAACTGCCCCTCCGCTGCCCACACCTGTTGTTGTTACCCCAGAGCCAACCCCAACCCCACACGCCTTCATTGATAGCCCTGATGGCTTCTTAACAGTCCGTTCAGGTCCCGGTCGGATTTATGTCCCTGAGCTTGGTGCCTACCAGAACGGGGCAGTTGTGCCGATTACAGGGAAGCAACTTTCCCCTGATGATAACGCGCTTTGGTGGCAAATTCCATTTACGAATAGCCCAAATGGCCAAGGCTGGATTTTTGCTGGCTATACGGTCGCTCGTAACATAGATACGGTGCCTTGGATTAACCCACCGCCAACACCCACTGGAACGCCGACGGCTACCTCGACAGCCACGCCAACGGCCACCCCAACAAAAACACCGATCCCCCCCGACCTACTCATTGTCGACTGGACGATCACCGGACGGGTTATTGACATCGTGACAAATGAGCCGATTGCTAATGCATCTGTCCAAGCTATTCTCGGGGATGATGGCCTTTCGGTGATGACGTTGACCGATACCAACGGGGATTTCTCGATTGTAGCCAAGGCCCGTAACGCTGGTGACTTAACCCTTACTCTGACAGCGCCAAATTATGGGACACGAATGGTGACAGTGGGGCCAATTTCTCCCCGTGACTATGATTTTGCTAAATTGGAACTAACACCTGAACAAGACCCAGCTATCACTTGGGCTATTTCTGGACAGGTTTTTGAGAGCGGAACGCAGATGCCTGTTGAAGGGGCAATCGTTGATGGGGTTTTAGGCGAGGATGGTGTCCAAGTACAAGCGACGACTACCACAGATGGTTCATTTTCGATGAATGGCGAGGCGAGAGATGTTGGTGTGTTGACCTTGACCATCTCCGCCCTAGATTATGAGACTCGCGACTTTGTCTCTGATCAGACTGGCTCACGAATCTACACATTTCCTCTGTTGCAGCTTTCACGAGTAATCACACAGGAGGGCGAAAGCCCGTAAAGGGAAAATTTGGCTACAGACAGAAAATAACATTGGTCTTATAATGTTAAGACCTGCTGAACCATGCTAAACAGACGAAGTCATACGAATATTGACATCACGAGAGGTTTATGAGTCAACTCACTGTTACATATCAGGATATCGGGGTAATTGTTGCAGAATTAACTCTAATTTTGCTAGGATTTATCATTCTCAACTCGCTGGTAAATCTGATCTTTACACGCTTGCTTGAAACCCTGCCTCGCCTGGAAAAATACTCATCCCAAGTCGCACAATTTAGGCGGACCACCAAGGGCTTGATTCTCTTGGTCTTTGTTGTGGCTGGCTTGGCTGTGCTGGTGTTCAACGGCTACCTGATTTACATCCACGAAGGGGTGTTGCCCTACACCCTCACAATGTTGAGCACGATTCCGGCTGATTTTTGGCAGCGGCTCTCGTTAGGGGTGGGAATGATCATCGTTTTGAGCCTAGTGGCCCGATTTCTGGTCCGCCAACTGGAGCGTTTGATACGCTTCCTAGAGAAACGGGCCAAGGCCTACGAACAGATCAAAGCCAATACCGAAAGCATTGCCATCTTTTTTAACACCCTCAATCATATCCAAAAAAATGGCATTTGGCTGTTCGTTATTGCCCAATCGGCCAGAATTTCTCCGCTCCCAGAGTCGGTAGCCAACTTTCTATTTCTCATTCTCACGATTTACCTCATTATTGCGGTTGGACGCCTGCTGGCAACGGCGGTTTCTGCTGTGACTGACAGTGTAGATGCCTTGGCCGAACGATACTCAAAAGATACGTCATTCGAGACCTTTTATCAACGGCTGCAAGGCTTGTTGGGGCTGTGGAAAAGGGTGTTGGAGTATGTTATTTATGTCCTCACCGCGACCTTGGTCGTTGGGCAAATTGATTTCATATCTCACCTCGCCATCTACGGGCCAACCCTCATTCAAGTCATTGGCATTGTCTTTTTGGGCCGGGTTGTGATTGAGGTGGGGAATGTCCTGCTCGATCAGTTGGTCAAGTCACGCCCCGATCATTTAACAGATGTGCAATGGCAACAGCGATTGACCCTCACCCCGCTCGGCAAAAGTTTTCTGCTGTATGTCATCTACTTTGGGGCGGCCCTGCTCATCTTACGAACCTTCAATGTGAATATCACCCCGATTTTGGCCGCAATGGGCGGACTAGGTTTGATTCTGGGATTGGGGGCGCAATCGGTCATCAACGATCTGGTCTCGGGGATCTTCATCCTTTTTGAAAATATCTATCTCGTTGGTGATTACATTGAAACAGGCGAGGCCTCGGGCGTTGTTGAGGCCATTGACATTCGGACGACCCGCCTCCGTGATCCCGATGGACAGGTCTATATCCTGCGCAACGGTCAGCTTGGCGACATTGTGAACTTCTCCAAAGGCTTTATCTTTACTGTGGTTGAGGTCAAAGTTGGCTTTGATGCCGATCTCGACCATGTGTATCAGGTGATTGAAGAAACAGGTCGTCATCTCAAGGAGATTAATGAGGATGTGTTGGATGTAACGCAGGTCGAGGGAGTTTCCAAGTTTGGTCAGTCGGAAATCCTCATTCACACCAACACAAAAGCTAAGCCAGGCCGTCACCGCGAAGTCGGTTTTCAGCTCCGCAAGTTACTCAAAGAGGCCTTTGAGAGAGAAGGCATCATTATTCCGTACCCTCAACAGATTATCAGCTTACGGGAGAATGGTCGGTTTGGTGTCATTGGCCCGATGAATGAGACCGCCATCGAGAATAATTCGGCTAATCCTTCTTGAATTGCTGCCTTATCAACGCAAGTTGATTTTTCACTGCTTGGCACTTGGTATTTCAGATAATACCAAGTGCCTCTTCTCTGATATCAACTCCATTTCACTCATCTCTGAGAGTCGACTGATAAACCCTGGGATAAATCATAGAGCTTTTTAGACTTAGATTTAAGTATACTTTCCCTTATTGAAGCCTTGCCACCAATCTAAGACTGATGTCAGATTTTTGTTAAAATCAGGGAGGGAAAACTATGTTCCTCGGCTTGACTATTCTTGAAGTTGTTATCAGCACAGTTTTTGTATATTTGCTGTTTAGCCTAATTTGTTCGGCCGTCAATGATAGTATTGCTAGATTTTTGGCTTTGCGCTCAAATACCCTTGAGGCAGGTATTCGAGGTCTGTTACTAGACCCCTCAGGTGAAAAACTTGCTAAACAATTTTATGAACATCCTCTGATTAATAGTTTGGCTCGGGATAGCTACTTTGACAAAATCATTAGTAATATTTGGACACGAAAGAGTAAACCTGCCCAAATTTCACCTCGTTTATTTGTGTTAACCTTGCTTGATGTGCTAGCCGAATTCAAACCAGATGAACCATTCGAGGATTCACAGGATTCAGCGGGGTCGAATCCCGATGGAACATCTGAAGAAGCGTCGGAAGACTCGCAGCCTTCAATAATATCAAATCCAGTTGAAGCTGCTGAGAATTCACTGGACCTCGCAAATATTCCAGATGAATTTAAGGAGCTATTACGAACCCTTCTCAGAGAAACAGATGATAGCATACAAAGTGTAACCAATCGCCTTGAAGATTGGTTCAATGAGGGAATGGCTGAGGTTTCGTTGTGGTATAAACGAAAAGTCCATGTCATTTTAGTGATTATTGCGTTTCTCCTGACATTTTCTCTAAATGTTGATACTTTGGTCTTGATTAACAGCTTTTGGACTAACCCTACGCTACGAGCTTCGGTTGTGGCGATGGCTGATAATGTTCAAACGGAGGATGACGATGTATCTCAGATTGATGTGGGCGACATCGAAAGTCAATTAGATCAGCTTGATTTACCGATAGGGTGGAAGATGTGCCAGTCAGATGAACAGGATAATGATACCGCCCAGAACTCAGAAATCGACACAACTTGTGTTAATGAATTCAAGCCTAGCAATACGGCTTTTTTTATCCGTAAGGTGTTAGGCATCTCAGTCAGCGCGATAGCCATCGCAATGGGCGCACCCTTTTGGTTTGATCTACTGAAGCAATTGATAGGGCTGCGCAAGACGATCACAAGTCGCATAAGTAGTGAATCGGATACGGAGCAAACAACATCAACACCGGTCTAAGATGGGTTTTGTTCTATCTGCCCAACTGTTTGTAAATGCACCACTCGTTGGGGGAAGGGGATTTCAACCTCGGCGCTGTTGAGGGCTTTGTAAATGGCGGTATTCAACTTATCAATGATTCGCCGGGTTTCGACGTAATGTTCGATCCAGCAGCGGACCCGAAACTGAAGACCTGAGTCGTTGAAGTTCAGGAAGAGGGCTTCAACTGGCTTATTGTGCATGATCCAGCCCTCGGCCTTGACCGCATCCACAAGCACCTTGCGGACGTAATCAATATCGCATCCATAAGCTACTTCGACATGTGTCTCCACCCGAAATTGAGTACTCGGGATAGAATGATTGACAATGCTATTGCGAGCAATGATTGAATTTGGAATAGACACCAAACGATGATCACGCGTTAAAATGCGGGTGCTTCTTAGACCAATATCCTGCACATCCCCCCAAGTATCCAATTCCTGCAACTCAATCCGGTCGCCAATTCGAAACGGCCGGTCCACATTCAAAATGAATCCGCTGATCATATCCTCCAACACCGCCTGGGCGGCTAAAGCAATGGCCAAACTTGTGACCCCGAGGGTGGCGACCAAAGCACGGACATCAACCGCGAAGTGGTCAAGTAGGGCAATGAAGGTAATGAGGCTGAAGATAATGACAACCACCCGTCGCACCAAGGGGAGGATTTGCTCGTCAATCTCGGTGTTGGTATGTACTGCGATTTCTTCGTCATACCAGGTTAACAGCCCGACCACCAGCCGAATCATCACGATGTAGCCCAAGGCTAGGTAGGCCACAAAAAATATCGTGTTAAGCAAGGGGCTAGTTGTGGCACCTAGAAAGCCTGATTGCTCGAAAGCAAGCCAACTGCCGACGATTGCAATGAAGATGGTTAAGGGTGTCTTAAGGGCTTTAAGGAGGACATCATCGAGCTTGTTACGACTATTTTCGGTCAGGCGTCTGACATATATGTCGAGGATGCGCAAGGTGATCCAGGCGACAACAAAGGTCATTGCCACAATTGTGACAAATATCAAAAATCGATTTGAGGTTAAGGCATCAATGCCAAACATCGAAAGCCCTCCTTTGGGTATAATGACTGTGTTTATAAATAATCCTCAGGTCAAAGAGGTTGGGAAAATGGTTGGCTACAGTTACTCTTCTGCGATAAAAAAACCACTTTGTTGAAGTAAATGACCATCAATATAAACTTCAACAAAGTATTCGCCTGAGTCTAAATCAGATAGAAGCCCCTTGCTAATGAGTAGTTCAGCCTCACCGGCTGGGCCAAAATCCCAGGGCTGGGCGATGCGCAAGCTGGCATCTTCTTGGGTATCGAGAAAGACTTTGACCACCAAAAGATGATCTTGGGTCATATTCTCAAAGGCCAACAAAATGGAAACCTCGTCTGTGCCAGCGGGAAATTCTTCCGAGATGAGTAGCTCATCTGAGATGTCATCTTCATAGCCACCAAATTCCAGAGTGGTGATGATGGCCTCAAGAGGATCTTGAATGGGCTGTCCGGTGTATTCCAGCGCGACGGAATGCTGTTTGATTTGGCGTGACAGATCAAACAGCCGATCCGATGAAAGCTGCTCAATGTTAAGTGTTTCGTAGGGTGGGGCATTAAAACAGTCTTGGGTCGAGAGACATTCGTTGAGGGCATCTAGGTCGGTCGCAGCCAACTCCATGTTCCACCATAAGGAGCCGGGGGGTTCTTGTCCTGCCCCCCTTGCCTGGGCCACAATTTCGGTGGTGGTGTTGAGAGCTCTGTCATAAGCAGCTTGGGCTTGCTCGTCTTGTCCCAAAGTCAGATGATTGAGACCAAGGTCAAAATAGTAGCCTGGCTCTGCGGGGTTGAGACCGATGCCCGTCTCAGCCATTTTGATTGAATCGGTTTGACGGCCCAGGTAGTAGTAGGTACGAACCAACTCACCTACCGTGCCAAAATCGACGCGACCAGCGGCCTGGGCTGCTTCGAGACTTACGGCGGCTTGGGCTATTTCATTTATATCGAAGAGGGCTAAACCCTTTTGGTAGTGAGCATTGGCGTAGTTTGGGGCTAGGGTCAGGGCCTTGTCAAATTGTTCGATGGCGGCTTCGAACTCGCTCTGGTGGTTCCAGCCCACCCCCTCGGCGTAGGCCTGAACGGCTTCCTCAGGGATGCGCTCAATCGGACGGACGTAGACGATGATGACCCAAATCAGCGTGCCAATGGTAAATAGCGTACCCAAGGATACAAAGACCCAGCGCGCCTGGCTGGCGATAGTGGTGGATAAGCCATACAGAAAAAGGCTCACGGCCAGTAGGGTCAGGTGGGCCACATAGCTGTCTGCCTTTGCGCCCCACGCGCTACTGACCTCGAAGGTGATGATAAATTGCTCGACTAGAAAGGTGCTTTCGATGATAAAGAGATCGGCTTCAAACGCTTCAATGTTGGGCGTGCCCTCGTCCTGTGGGGCAAAATAGGGCGGTTGCATCAATGGATTGAGCGTCTCCATACGTTCCTGCACCGTCAGATACCGCTCCGCCATGTCGGTGTCATCAAAGTCCTCACCAAGAATGCTCAAAGTTTCCAGCTCTGACCAGACCCGCCACAAATCACTCCAGGCGTAGCTCGCTTCGATTTCCCCACTTGCTCGGAGGCTCACCGCCTCGATGGCAAAACTCTGGGCCGTTCGGGCGAACTGGTCGGCCTTCACTCCGGCCGTCGTTTGCAAATAACCAACGATGGCCGCAAAGACCGTGACCGCCGCAATCATAATGGCGATGCTGCGTTCAAACGGATCACCTGAGAAAAACTTGGCTGATTCCTGTTCCATAGTCGTTGAGGTCTCCTTATCCAAACTCGATTTGAACGGCTAATACGATGCTAACCACTAAAATGACAATCCCGGCCAAACCAATGCTGTACCGGGTGAGGTTGCGAGCCGGATTAAGCCCTTCGGCTACGGTGAAACAGAGCAGTGCGATAGCTTGGATGATGAAAATACCGATCAGTAGGGCCGATTTGGCTCGCTGGCTATCGGCTGAGGCGAAGTGAGGGGCTGGGGTTAAGTCCTGGCGTTGCCCCTCCTCAGCCCAGGTTTCGTCATATTGACGTTGGATGTTGTAACTGCCGTCTGTGTTGAGGTATTGGCCCAGAAAGAGATTTTGACTCTCGCTGGCTAACTGTGAACTGACCGCCCAAGCTTGCTGTTGAACGTCGGTGGCAGCGTCAAAATCGATCTCCTCTTCGAGAAGTCGCTGCATTTCCCGATGTCGGGTGTAGACAGTGTATCCGCGATAATGCTCGTAGATAAAATTGGTGGTTGAAATTTTGACTTCGGCTGCTTTAATCGTTGCGGCTAATCCAGCAAAATCTGCATCACCTGCCTGGGCATCAATCAGGGCGGCCCGCCAAGCCACTAGCGCGCCAGCAATCGCCACCACCGCGATGAGAATCGCCATCGTAATTTGAAAGCGGTCCGTTGGCTCAGGGGCATCAATCAGTTCATCAAGCTGTTCAATTTGTGTATCTAATTCGGCATCAAGATTGCTCATTCAATGGCTCCTTTGTTATGAAGCATTGGTTATTCGTCACCGTCATTCAGGACAAATTAGTGACAACTTTATGATAACCGAAAGTCAGATTGGGGGCAATCAAACCGACGGTCGAGGGTGCGTTTCAGTTATGGGGCGAGAATTGGGCCGACGTTCGGCTCGAGCTTCGGCCGGGAATAAATCCCCGGCCTATGTTAGGTTGAAGCCCGCTGAAGCAGGCGAGAGAGGGGACTTTAGTCTCCTTTTACCTAT